>CAWJRT010000024.1:0-622591 GCA_963845325.1 uncultured Spirochaetota bacterium | reverse complement strand
GTTTGCTGCAACGATTTGTTAGACGTCAGATTGCGTACTCCCCGAGAGCTTCCGAAACCTACCTCTTCTCGTCATTTCTGGGAACGTCGAAATCGATGTCCAGCAGGTCGATGTCGTTGTGCTCGAATCTTCGTATTAGGCGGTCCATCATCTCTTGGGCACCCGGCCTGTCGGAAAATGGAAGCTGCTTTCGGGTTCTTTCCAGGATTTCGAGGTCTTTCAGCTGGCCATCCTTTCGCATGTTGTCGATTTCGACCCGAACCTTCTCGCGGTTCAGGTGCCAGTTGCTCACTCTGTCGAGTATTTGCACGAGTACCCAGGCAGCTCCAACCGCGGTCACAATGAGCTCGAGCAAAAGTGGGGACTCCCGGATGATAGTCCCGGCGCGCAACCGATGGTTTTCATTTATGCGCCGGCCGTTGCGATACCAGAAGTAGGGGTCGAACTTGCGATCCTGGTACTCAGGGTATGCAAGTATCACGGACAAATCGTGCGCCAACTCGAGGTCGTACATTGTTGAAGTGATGGTCATAAGCTGGGGATATCTAGCTTCGTCGAAATGCAGCCGCATTATAAGTGACTGGTTGCTCAGAACGAAGTCGTCATGAAATCTTCTGGTGTCCACTGGCGCTCCTTTCTAACTGGGCAGTGCAGACCTCTTGTCACCACGGTCCGACCGCGAAAACTGCTTCGGCTCTATGTTGCCGCAACATGTCCGTCTCAACTAGAACTCACACCATGGAGGGCTGTTCAACTCCCATCCCGGAGGTGACCCAAGGAAAGCATAACATAGAGTTGAGCTGCGCCGCCGCATCAGATCCATAGAACCACAGCAACGAGATTTCCACGAACCAGGATGCGCCCAAGGCGACAGCTCCAACGATTTGTTAGGCGGGGCCATTTCCAGGGATGCCCTCCCGCCTTCTCCCACCACCTGGCGCGGCGCGTTTTTGCAACGAGGCTCATTATGCATCGCGCTCACCCTGCGGTTACCGAATACGTAATCGTTTTGCCAACCCGAATAAATGGCTAACACTTTCCCTGAAAGAGTTCAGCCAGACCGACTCACGGACCACACCCGTTCTTCCCTGGATTCTTCCTTACGGTCTCAGCGCGCGCCGCGCTCCCCCAAACCCTCTTCCTCTTGTGAGGCACGAACCATTTGTCACATCCACCGAATCATCCGCAACCGCAAACACGGGTACACGTAGTTTCTTTCTCGCTCGATGGGCTACTGAAGCTGCGGGTTGACGCCACACGCCATCACGATACAACCGCCCCTTGGTCATATCTCTTGAGGATAAACTAACGACGCTGCTGCCGCACTCTTTGACCAAAAGAGATTCCATTCCCCAAACCCGGATCTGCATAACATGGAGTTGAGCTGCGCCGCCGCATCAGATCCGTAGAACCACAGCAACGAGATCCCTACGAACCAGGATGCACCCAAGGCGACAGCTCCAACGATTTGTTAGGCGAGGCCATTTTCAGGTGATGCCGTTCCGCTTTCTCCAACCACCCGGCGCGGCACGTTTTTGCAACGAAGCTCATCAGGCAGTGCCTTCGGCCGACAGTTACAGAAGACGTAGTCGTCTTGCCAAGCCGAATGATGACTAAAACACTCTTTCTGAAAGAGTTCAGCCAGACCGACTCACGGACCATACCCGTTCTTCCCTGGATTCTTCCTTACGGTCTCAGCGCGCGCCGCGCTCCCCCAAACCCTCTTCCTCTTGTGCGGCACGACCCATTTGTCACATCCACCGAATCATCCGCAACTGCAAACACGGGTACACGTAGTTTCTTTCTCGTCCGATGGGCTGCTGAGGCTACGGGTTGACGCCACACACCATCACGATGCGACCGCCCCTTGGTCATACCTCTTGAGGATAAACTAACGACACTGCTGCCGCATTCTTTGACCAAAGACATTCCATTCCCCAAACCCGGATATGCCTAACAATATTTATTAACTTGTTTTGTCGTAAACATCGCAGAACGCCTGTTCGTGAAGCACCATGTGTCCTGCTACTGTCGAGCAGTGAAACTGTTTCGTTCGCGTTGTTATGCGGCTCGTGCCGGAACAGGCAAGACTGCCAGTTGTGATGTCACCCAGCTTCATCGACTGACACACGTTTGGCGCGATGAGCAGTCCGGCTGGGCCCTGCTCGGGAAGACGCTGCTTTGGGACCGATCTGACGCACGGGGCCTGCGTTTGCCACCTCCGTCGGCGCGGCACCGTCATAATGAGGCAACTTTTCGGTATCGAAGGCCGCCGAAACGTGCTCTTCGACGACGGCCGTACTCTACACTATTGGAGAGAAATTCTAAAAGTGAGTTCTTCACCGAGAATGGAAGGCTGATCGCGTTATTGACTTCCGCCCTCCGCCGAGGCTACCGTGGAGCCACACCGAAGGAGAGTACTATGAGCTGGTTGAAGGACATGTTCGGCGTTCAGAAGCCGATCATCGCCATGTGTCACCTCGAACCCCTGCCCGGAGACCCCGGGTACAAGCACGAAAAGGGCGTGGAGTACATCGTTGAGTGCGCGCGGAAGAACCTTGCAGCGCTCCAGGATGGTGGGGTGGACGCGATCATGTTCTCGAATGAGCAGAGCCTGCCCTACCTGACGAAGGTGGAGCCCATCACCTACGTCACGATGGCCCGCATCATTGGGGAGATTCGCCGCGAGATAAAGCTTCCCTTCGGCGTGAACGTGCTCTGGGATCCCACGGCATCCATAGACCTGGCCGTGGCCGTCGGGGGCCTGTTCGTCCGCGAGATCTTCAGCGGCGTATACGCCAGCGATTTCGGCCTGTGGAACACCAACACGGGGGAGGTCATCCGCCACCAGCACCACGTGCACGGGGAGAAAGTAAAGCTTCTATATAACATCGTCCCCGAGGCAGCCTCGTACCTGGGCGGCCGCACGCCGGCAGACATCGCCAAGTCCACGGTCTTCAACCATCGCCCTGACGCTCTTTGCGTCTCGGGGATCATCGCCGGCGTTTCCACGAACACGGAGGTGCTGAAGCAGGTGAAGGAAACCGTTCCTGAGACTATGGTCTTTGCAAACACGGGCGTGCGCGTGGACAACGTTGCTCAGCAGCTGGCGATTGCGGACGGGGCAGTGGTGGGGACGACGTTCAAGAAGGACGGGTACATCTGGAACGACGTTGACGTGAACCGCGTGAAGGAGTTCATGAAGAAGGTGAAAGAGGTTCGGGGGCGATAACAGCATGGACCCCGCTGGCGCCGGCTGGGCGATCTCCTGGTCAACTGGTCCACGGAGGTCAAGCCTGGTGAGAAGGTCATGATTGCATGGGCGAACTGGAATCGTATCCCCTCGTCTGCGGCGCGTACGAGGGCTCGCGGTTCCGCAGGTGCAGTTCCTGAAGGCTGTCATCAAGCGCCGGCAGCCTTCCAGCCAGGATCGAGGCGCACGGCGTGGAATGGGCGGATGTATACATCGGCCTGCGTGGTGCCTCCAACTTGCACGAGCACGACGACATTTCATCTGATCGCCTGTCCCTGAACCAGAGAGCCATGGGGAAAGTCTCCACCATGCGCCGCTGAGAAGTGCTTCCCCGTCAGTTACGATGAGGCGGAAAGGATCCCGCGATGGCACAGACTCTGGCAACCTATTTTGAGAATGAAAGAAAGAGAGTCGTGAGCCGGTGTACGCAGTGCGGAACATGCATCGAGGAGTGTCCCGTCGTCAGGCATACGGATCTGAAGGACACGCCCCCGCGGGAAATTCAGGAGAAAGTCATCAGTTTCCTGAACGAAGGAGCTGGTGACAACGCAGTCTATACGAAGGCGTTTGCCTGCATGGAATGCTATCAGTGCGTTCGCGGACGGTGTCCCGAAGGGTCTCAATCCCCTGACGATCAACGAAATTATCAAGTATGACTACCGGCGCCGGAACCTTGCCCCAATTCCTTACACCGATCCCCGGGACCCCTTGGCCAAGCAACGCGTTCTCTCCAGCATCCAGGTTTCCGGCAAGGATTACGCGAGGATCTTCGCTCCGCCTGAGAAAACGGCGGCACGATATGTCTTCTTTCCCGGGTGCAATGTCTACCTTCAGCCGGAAAAGATTCTCAGCGCTCTGGATATCATGAGCTTGATCACGGACGACTATGTCTTCCTGCCGGGAATGGACAATTGCTGCGGGAACGCTTCCATCGAGGCAGGAGACGTGGACAAGGGCTATCGGGCAGCCCAGGAACTTGTTGCAACGATCAGCTCATACAGGCCGGAGGCGGTGATCCTGTGGTGTCCCACCTGCTACTGCAGGTTCCTGACGACCATCGCGGAGACGATGGAGGTGCCATTCCAGTTTGTCTCCTTTCCCCAGTACCTTGCGCAGAATATCGAAAAGCTTCCATTCAAGGGCAAGATGAACAAGACCCTTACTCTGCACGAAGCGTGCAAGATGGCGTTTGCAGGCAACGATTGCACCTCTCCGCGAAGGCTCCTGCAGGGCATACCAGGTGTCACGCTGGTAGAAATGACTCGTCATGGGACTGGTACGGCGTGCTGCGGCAGCTCGGCCATGGATTTCTTTCCGGGCAGCATGGAAGCCATGCGGGATGAACGCCTTCAGGAAGCTGCGCAAACCGGCGCAGACATCCTGGTTGATATCTGCCAGACGTGTCATAACATATTCGCCGCTGAAGAGCCGAGGTACCCGTACCGGATCATGAGCTATGTATCTGTCATTGCAGCCGCGTTGGGCATGGAACGCGAAGACAAATTCAAGAAGTATAAGCAGTGGGGCAGCCTGAGCAGAATCATGGAGGATGCCGGAGAGTTGGTTGGATCTTCCCCCTATTCAAGAGAACAGATCATCACGACTCTCAGGAGCTCAATAGCCCCGAACGACTAGTTCTACTGTGTCATAAATTGATTCATGGGTGATCTGTGCCACACCATGGGCAGTATGCGAGAGCCTGTAGAAGCCGTCGGGCGTGTCCAAGCCGCAGGGTGGTAATCGATGATGCCACATGACGTTCAGCTCGCAGCGGAGGCGCCCCGCGGCCGGAAGTCCTTGGGTAGTCGAGCGGGCTTGAGGAAGGCAAGAGGCTCTGGGGGGGAAAGCCGAGCGCGCTCGGCTGCGAGGAACGCGTATGCCGCGATACAGAGGGCGCCATGATGATGAAAGCCCCGCCAGCTCCGTCCTTCATATTGGCCCAGCCCGAGTTCACTTTTCATTTCCTGGTAGTCGCGGTCAATACGCCAACGGATCTCCGCCAAATGCACCAGATCCTCCAGGGAAGTATCTTCGGGGACCGTGGACAGCCAGTACTTTCTCGGCTCTTTCTCCCCTTGGGGCCAGTCCACCAACAGCCACTCTTCTGGCCTGGGTTCGTGAAGGTTCCCGTCGCGGTGGGCAGGGCGCGCTCGAACCGCGGCGAAGCGGGACTGCATCGTTCCTCGCGTTCCTTCCCGCCAGCGCACTGTCTTCCAGCTCGCCGCCGGAAGTCTTTGGGCCAGTTCACGAGCAGAGAGGGGGTGATGACGAGGCGTGCGTCGAACGCGTGTCGCTGGTCGTCCTCGCCCGCTCCAGCGTTTTGGAGCAAAAGGCAGCGAACCTGGTGGCCACAGGCTTGTTTCGCTGGGAATTGCCAAAGCATAGGAGAGCCCCCGTCGCGTCAAGGCGTCACGGAATGCAGTCACCATCCCATAGCCGGCATCCGCAGTCACCGGTGCTGGAGGAAGACTCTCCGCCAACAGATCGTCCATTGCCGCTAGAGCGATTTCCCACTTGGTTGCGAAGAGGACTTCATCAGGTATTCCCGCCTCTCGACAACGCTTGCGGTCCTGCGTCCAGGCCTCAGGCAGATACAGTCGGTAGGCGCAAGGGACACTCATGATGGTGTTGGCCATGGACAGCGTCACCACCACCTGACAGTTGTCCTGCTTTCCCAGGCGGCCACAGTATTGCCGTGCAACGCCCACCGAATGCGAGCCTTTCTTGGGCATTCCTGTATCATCGACTACCCATGTGGCCACCGGTGCATGACGCTCAATTTGCTCCAGCGCATAATCGCGCGCCACCGCCAGCACTGGGTTCCAATCCCAAGGAGCGCTCGCGACGAAGTGATGCATTGATTGATGACGCGAAGACACCCGTCGTGGGTCAATCTTGGCGGCCATCGGCTCTACGCTCTTGCGTTCCCCGGGGAGCAACAGCCCAGTCAGATATGCTTTGAGCGGCTCAAGGCGATCGGCATGGCATAGCTCCTCCCCAAGGCGCCTCACATAGTCATCGAAGCGCGACGCGCCGGAAGTACTTTTTCTGCCCATGGGCCAATAATGCCATACTTTACGGCCAAAGTCAATTTATGACACAGTAGAACTAGTGTGGTGTTACAGAAATAGCTTGACAATCGCCGCGGGCGCCAGCGGCTACTGGCCAGCTGCCAGCAGCCATCCCACCGCACTGTTGTAGTCAGGTGTCTTCCCATCCCACTGTGGCAGATTGACCTCAGGGCCAAGGTCCAGCTTCTGCTCATCCGCCCACTCGCGCAGCCAGTCATGCGTGTCGTCAACCCGCTCATGTGGCGGCTGGGGCGCGAGCAGCTTGCCGGCTGGCGAGTGGAAGGCAAAAGCGCCGTCGGCTTCGGCGGTCACAGTCCACCCGCCTTCGTGAACCAGGTGGTGGTGCACGCTGCACAGCATTGCAAGGTTTTGCAGGCTGGTTTCCCCGCCGTGCAGCCAGTGCTGGATGTGGTGCCCGTGAAGGAAGGCCGTGTGGGTGCACCCGGGAAAGGCGCAGCCGCGGTCACGCAGCATCAGGGCGCGGCGTATGGCGGGGGGAATACTGCGCGTGCGGCGGCCGATATTCAGTGCCTCCCCATCTGCACCTATGGCCACAAGGCCGCAATCGCATGCCACTCTGCGCAATGTTTCCGCGGAAACTCGCGTTCCGTCCTCCAAAGTGGCCGCCCAGGTGCCGTCCGGCCCCAGCACCTCCTGATCCAGGTGAACCATGACCTGGAAGCGCTCCCCGCCAGTTCCCGTCACGGGATTGCCGGCCAGGAACGACTCGGCGAGCTTCACCGCCCCATCAGCCCGCGTGGGCCAGCACGCTTCCGCGGAAACGTCGGCGGCTTCAGCTGCCTCCGCCTCCCCCTGCGCGGCAGGCACGGCAAGAGCGGCAGGCTTGGCCGCCACCGCAGTCGCCCGGGAGCCACTGTCTCCAGCGGCTCTGCCCGGCGGGCCTGCACCTCCCGGGCCCGCTCGATGGCGCGCAGTACCAGATCCGCCTCGTCGGGCTCGAGCACCAACTCCAGCTTCACCATCCCCCCCGGCAGCACCCGCTGGCGTACCGAACGCTCCTCGGGCGTCGGCGCCCTTTCCCCGTCCAGTACCCCTCGATAGCCTCGGCACAGCCTCTCAAGCTGCGCCCCGGTTGCCATAAGGGCCATCTCAAGCAGCTTTGCTTCGTTCTCGGGTGTGGCCACCCGCGTAAGGGCGCGGACCTTGGCGTACGACAGCCTGGCCGTGCGCAACGATTCGTTGATGGCGGGCAGCGTTCCCAGCGCGCGTGCCACCCGTACCTTCTCGCGGGCGGTGGCCGGGTCCCATCCCAGGCGCCAGGCCAGCCAGTGGGCACAGGACAGTGCGCCCTGCTCGTGCCAGCCACAGGCCTCATCGAAGCCTCGGATGCATTCCAGCAGGCGGTGGGAGGCAGCATCCATGTGGGCGGACAAGGAGGCAATCTCCTGACCCAGTTCCTCGACGGTGTCCATACATGTACTATACATATGTATAGCTATCAGTCAAGTGTTTTTTTGCGCTCGTCGGATGCTTGCCGTTTTCCACCGATAGCTGCATCCAACTGCTCTCCAAGTTCGCGCGTTGTAAAGAAGCGGTCGCCGACAAGAGCTCGGATCGCCTCCGTGGCGCCCAGGTCATCACCGCGGAGGGGGAGAGGTCATTAAGACTGCCTCTCAGGCGGTGAGGTTTGGCAAGGGGCGGATTCCACTGACCATAGAATCGCTGGATCTTCGTGTTGCAGATCGTCCAGCGAAGTTCCCATTGTTATTGACGTAACGTAACGTTTTATGATACTCTCTCCTCCTGAATGATGACAGTGACCCAGCTTGCGAGAGAGGCCCGCGTTTCCATACGCACGATCCGCTTCTATGAGGAGAAGGGCATCGTAGGCGCCGTTGCGCGGACCCCGGGGGGACAGAAGCGTTACGACCAGGCCGCACTACTCACGCTGGCGAAAGCGAGGCTTCTCAAGGAGGCCGGAATGAGCGTGGAGGAAATCCGGCGGACGTTGCAGGCCCTGTCGCAGCACCAGACCGAGCACAAGGCACGTCAGCAAGCTCACCTTCGGTTGCTCAGTAGTGTCACCGAGAGGATCCACGAGCGCAGGCGCGAACTACAGGAAATGGAAGAAGCGTTGCATAACGCGTTGAAGCAGAACGAGACGTGCGTACCGTGTACGGCCGGCGATTGTGCCGGGTGCCGGGTACTGGATACCTGGACCCGTTTTGGAATCAAGCCTACGGGACAGGACCTACCTGACCGAGGCGGTTGAGGGATAGGAGGCGTCAGAATGAACAAGGTCTTGGTAATCTACCAGAGTTTCGGGGGCAGTACGCAGAAGATGGCGGAAGCCGTCGCGGCCGGCGCCAGGGAGGTCCGCGGTGTCGAGGTGGTCTTGAAGAGGGTCTCGGAGGCGGGATCGGAGGATCTGGGCTCTGCCTCTGCGGTCGCCTTCGGTGCCCCAAACACGTTCGGCGGCATGTCGGGTGGGCTTCGAGACTTCTTCGATCGGGCCTGGAGCGTGCACGAAGCCGTGGCCGGGAGGCCCGCGGTTGCGTTCAGCTCGGAGAATGCCGATGTTATCTCGGCTCGGCAGGAGATCGAGAAGTTCTTCACGTTCTACAAGCTGAGAAAGCTGTCCGAAGGCGTGACGGCCGTTAAGACGCCTGGACCGAAGGAGCTTGAAGCGTGCCAGGCTCTCGGTCGAGAGCTGGCGAAGGCGGCGCTCCACTAGGCGGGGCAGGCGCGCCAAAGGCACCGGCGACGGTTTTCAGGAGGTTTCCCATGTTCCCGGTTCAGACAGCAATCAAGGCACTTCTCTCAGCGTTGCCCGAAAAGGCGGAGCCTTTTTCCGGCAGCGAATACCCGCTGCCGGTTCACGCCGCGTACCTGGCAGATGTGCCGTCGGACATGGCTGCCCTGTCCGGAAGGCTGTCTGCTTTCTCCGGAACGGACGTCAAACCGCTTGTTGATCCGATTCTTATCTGTGCGGAGGCCGTAGAGTCTGCCCAGCCAGACCGGGGGAAATACTTTATTCCGGACCGCAAGGTGCAGGATTACGTTTTCATGGGCAGCAAATGGAGGGCGGGCTGGGCACTCGTGCTGGGTGGAAATGGTTCCGAGCAGCTCATCCAGGATCTGCAGGAGCGGGAGTTCATGGTTTTCACGGATCTGCCGGGGCTTCCCGACACGTGGGACATCGGCTCCCGGGAGACATCGCCCGTTTACTTCCTCCAGATGATGGTGCGCTACGGCCTTACCTGGGGCCGCATCAAGCCAGGCGACGATCACCAGCTTGGCCATTACCTGGAAAAGGACATGCCGGGCGTGGTAATCATCCGGGAAGACCTCACGCCGCTGAAGTACCTTGTCACCCTGGGCCTCATGAAGCTGGGCGCGCCCGCGCTCGTTCCTTCCACCTTTCCCTTTCCCTACGGTAACCGGGTCGTTGCGGACACGGATCGGGAAATCCTGGAGCGAATCAACGGGTTCGAGAACCTGCGGACCAGGAGGTACGGCGATGAGACTATCTCTCTTCCCGAGTACGCCAATACCGCCTACGCACACCAGGAGTTTCCGGTTGCAGGACGCCTGGGCGGACCCATCTCCTTTCTGTGCATGCGGCCGGCTGGAACGGAAGAGCGCGTTTCAAGAGACTTTCGCGGGCGGGAAGACTGTCATGACATCGGGATCCTGATCGAAGTACGCGAAAAGGACTTCTCAATTGATATTTCCGCCCACATGGAACGCGCCGCCTATCGTGCCCTGAACTTCGTGGACAACTGGCGCGCCCGGGACAGCACGGAGGGTTTTGTCATTGAGTGGGCGGACACCGCTCCCTTCAGCGTTGAAAAGGCGGAGGAGGCTCTGCGGGCCGGAATCCGGATGCAGTTTCCGGCGCTCGAAGACTTCGACATCTCGATAATCCGGGAGAAGGAACGCCTCGCAACTCTTGCTCCGGTTATTGCGCGCTTCAAACGGGAACGCACGCTCATCATCGATTCCATGACAGAGGAGAATACCGAACAATTCTGCGTCTGCACAGAATGCCGCCCCTTTTCGCTCGTCCATACCTGCATCATCACCCCGGACAGGACTCCCATGTGCGCGGCGCGAAGCTATTTTTCGGTCAAGGCCTCCGCGTACTTCGGGTCGGATCAGAAACCCTACAAGCGCCGCTCGGAAACGACCGTCCCCCTCCGGCATCTGTTCAAAAGGGGAAAGGTCATCGACCTGGCTCGCGGCGAATATGAGGGAGTGAACGAAGTCTACCGTGCCATGACAGCCGGTGCGCTCACCCGTGTCCGGCTTCATTCCCTGGACGAGGTGCCCCACACATCGTGCGGCTGTTTCCAGAACCTCGCTTTCCGGATCAGGGGTCAGGGCGGCATCGGCATCATGAAGCGGGGAAGCTCCGCTGTCACTCCTGACGGCCGTACCTGGGAGATGCTCGCCAATTACGCGGGGGGAAAGCAGAGCGACGGCATCATGGGTGTCTCCAACCAGTACATCGCATCACCCAATTTTCTCCGGGGGGACGGCGGGCTGAAGAGCCTGGTCTGGGCCGATTCAGAAGTGTACAGCTGGCTCAGGAGCCAGTTGCCTCCGAACCAGAGGGTCGCCACAGAAGATGTCAAAACCGTGCCGGAGCTGAAGGCTTTTCTGGAAGGCTGAGAAAAGATTCGCACGAGGCCCGCCGTAGCGGTTCGGGCTTCAATCCCCTATTATTTCAATGAGCCCTTCAGTGACGCCGATGAGCTCCTCAGGAGATACCTGCCCAATTCTTTTTCCTATCCTATCAATTGATAGAGTTCTTATCTGACTTATTTTGATCCAGGCTTTCTTCCCTTGAATTGGGTTCTTCAGTTCATGCGTCAAGGGGAATCCAGCTTTTTGTGCTTGACTCGTGATTGCCATCGCGATCACGGTGCCTGATCTATCATTTGAAGACGTCATGACTCAACACTACCACCGGTCGTCTGCCGGCTTGTTCATGTCCACGGACAGGATTCAAGTCTGCCCAGTAGATTGAACCTCTCAGAATTCCGGCCACGATTGTTGATCCTCTTGGATACCTTCTTCTGCAAGTGCCTTTTCTGATTTTGGATCCAGCTTTGATGATTCCAGAGCCAATCGTGACCTATCGAGCCGTGCGAGCTTTTCGTGCATTGCAGTTTCAATAGCCTGGCTACGGTTCGAGAAGGCCCTTTGCTTAACGAGACGATCAATGCGTCCCACGATTTCTTCATCGATTGTGATCGCGATCTTTGCCTTACCCACCGTGCTCACCTCGGTATGATATTACATCATACTTTCTGTAATGTCAAGCATACCCACGGCGAACTAGTCAAATCGCGTGGGAACCGCCGTGGCGGCTTCTATGCCTCGACGCTGCTCCCACGATATTGACTTCCGCCCTCCGCCGAGGCTACGGTGGAAGCACACCGAAGGAGAGTACCATGAGCTGCCCGGCTGAAACAGGGAGACACGGGCTTACATACCGCGCTGCGCGCGGTGCGGGCTTGTAATGGATCCACGCTGGCGCCGGCTCGGCGATCTCCTGGTCAACTGGTCCACGGAGGTCAAACCGGGGGAGAAGGTCATGATTGCAATGGGCGAGGTGGAATCGTATCCCCTCGTCCGCGGCGTGTACGAGGCTGCCATCAAGGCCGGCGCCTTCCCGCAGGTGCAGTTCCTGAGCGAGGGCCTGCGCCACCAGCTCCTGAAGCACGGCACCACCGAGCAGCTCTCCTGGGTCCCCGAGATCGAGGCGCACGGCATGGAATGGGCGGATGTGTACATCGGCCTGCGCGGTGCCTCCAACCTGCACGAGCACGACGACATTTCATCTGATCGCCTGTCCCTGAACCAGAGAGCCATGGGGAAAGTCTCCACCATGCGATGGGAGAAGACCCGCTGGTGCCTGGTGCGGGTGCCCAACGCGGCATTCGCCCAGCAGGCGGAGACGGATGAGGAAACCATCACGGAGATGTTCTTCAACTCCTGTCTCCTGGACTGGAAGGCGGAGGCGGAGAAGTGGCGCCGCTGGGCCGGGCAGCTCAACGCGGGAAGCCGCGTGCGCGTCACGGGCAAGGACACGGACCTGCGCTTCTCCGTGAAGGGCCGCACCTGGCATGGCGGCGGACGGCAGGATCAACATGCCGGACGGCGAGATCATGACCGCCCCCGTTGAGGACAGCATGGACGGGGAGATCTACTTCGAGTTCCCCGGCGTCTTAAGCGGGCGGCTGGTGCATGACATCAGGCTGAAGTTCAAGGCGGGACGGCTCGTGGAGGCCACCTCGTCCACGAACCAGGATTTTCTCACCCGCGTCCTTGCAACGGATCCGGGCGCGAGCGTGGTGGGCGAGTTTGCCCTTGGAACGAACATGGCCGTGGACCGGTTCTGCAAGGACATCTTAATAGATGAAAAAATCGGCGGCACCATGCACATGGCCATGGGCCGCTCCTATCCCGAGTGCGGCGGGAAGAACACCTCCGCCATCCACTGGGACATCGTGAAGGACATCCGCCGCGACGGCACGGTGTTCGTCGACGACCGCCCTGTCTTGACGAACGGAGAGTTCCTGCTGGCATGAGTCGCCGGCGCAGGCCCGCCAAGAGCGCCGCCCAGGAGCGGCCGCTTCCTCCTGGGCATCGACATCGGCACCTTCTCCTCCAAGGGCGTGCTGGTGCGCGAGGACGGGGAGGTCGCCGCGGAGCGCATGGTGGAGCACTCCCTGGACATCCCCTCGGCCGGCCGCGCCGAGCACGATCCTGAAAAAGTCTGGTGGGGCGATTTCACCTGCATCTGCGCCGACCTCCTTGCAGCCTCCGGCGTGAAGCCCGCGTCCATCGCGGCCATCGGCATCAGCACGATCTCCCCCGCGGTGGTTGCCGTTGACGCAGGCGGCCGCGCCCTGCGGCCGGCCATCCTGTACGGCATCGACACCCGCGCCACGGAGGAGATCGCCGAGCTCTCGCGCGCCACGGGCGCGAACCTGGACTCCCAGTCCGCGTCTCCCAAGGTGATGTGGATCCGCCGCCACGAGCCCGAGGTGTGGGCGCGCACCCGCTGGATCCTCAACGGCAGCGGCTGGCTGAACCTGCGCCTCACGGGTGAGCGCACCATCGACATCTACGACGCATCCATTTTCCATCCTTATTACGATGCGATCAGCGGCGGTTGGTCAAAGGAGATTGCTCCGCTGCGTGGCCCCGTTGGAGATGATGCCCCAGCCCACCTGGACCAGCCGGGTCATGGGTCATGTCACCGCGGAGGCCGCCCGTGAGACTGGTCTTGCAAGCGGCACGCCAGTCATTACCGGCACCGCGGATGCTGCGGCAGAGGCTGTGGCCGCCGGGCTTTCAGGTCCTGGCGACATGATGGTCATGTACGGCAGCAGCACCTTCTTCATCCTGCGGACCGAGGGGCTGCGGTCACCGCGCGGATTCTGGGCGTCGCGATTCCTGGAAGAGGGCACCTTCGTTGTTGCAGGCGGGACCTCCACCGCGGGCAGTCTCACTCGGTGGTTCAGGGACAACTTCTGTCGCCGCTGAGCTTGCGGAGGAAAGGGCAGGGGGAGCCAACGCATACGCGTCGCTTGTCGCGGCTTGCCTCTGAATCGGTCCCGGGCTCACGCGGAGTCGTTGTGCTTCCGTACTTCTCCGGAGAGCGCACGCCGCTGAATGATCCCGCGTGCCCGCGGGGTGATTTTCGGGCTTTCACTTGGCCACACGCGGGCCGACATCTACCGAGCGGTCCTGGAATCTGTGGGATACAGCATCAGGCACAACATCGAGGCGCTGCGGGCGGAGGACTGCCGCGCCTCCCGCATCCTTGCGGTTGGCGGAGGCACGCGGAACCCGGCCTGGATGCAGATCGTGAGTGACATCGCGGGGATCGAGCAGGTGGTGCCGGCCCGGCAGATCGGCGCAAGTTACGGGGACGCGTTCCTTGCCGGGATCGGCGTTGGTCTTTTCAGCGGGACCGCCGATGCCCAGCGGTGGGTCCGTCCGGGTGCAACCATCCGGCCGAACGGGAAGAACCGCGCCGTCTATGATGCGGGGTACGGACTGTACCGCGAGCTCTACGAGCAGACAAAAGATTCAATGAAGAAGTCAGGCGCCATCGCGCAGATGTAACCAGGGCAGCTCAAACCGAGAAATAGCGACCGCTGCGCTCCTTTACTTTCCTATAGTGGTACTATAAAATAGTTCCATGGAGATCGAACGGGCGGTCCTTCCGAGACTCGTTGAAGAGCTCAAAAGGCGCGAGATCTCCATCCTCCTCGGACCCCGGCAAGTTGGCAAGTCTTTCCTCCTCAGGAAACTGGAAGCGGCAGCTAGGATCCAGGGAATGACCACCTCCTACTTTGATCTGGAGCAGCCGCATGACCTTCGACTCTTCAATAAGACAGACGAGGAATTGTTCCAGATGCTTACCAACTCCGGTGACGTCACCTTTATCGACGAGTTCCACTACCTGAAGAACGCCTCAAGAGTCTTCAAGGCAGTCTTCGACAGCGGGAAGCGCCGCAAGATCGTCTGCTCAGGGTCCTCCTCCATCGAGATGCACAAGCATCTGCGGGAGAGCCTCGCGGGGAGACGTCTCGTGACAACAATCGCCCCGTTGAGTTTTGTTGAGTACCGGCAGATCGATGCGGCCGCCGCCGCTTCCAGACTCTACGGCGACTTCGTCACCTTCGGCGCCCTTCCCGGCCTGATCAACATACACTCCGCTGATGAGAAGATGCGTGTCCTCGAGGAGTTGCTCGCCACCTATATACAGAAGGATGTCAAATCCTTCATCCGCGAGGAGAACGTGCGTGCCTTCAACACTCTTCTCTATCTCCTGGCGGAGAGGCAGGGGTCCATGATCTCCGTGAACAGCCTCGCAGCGGAGATCGGGTTGACCGCCGCTGCGGTCACCCGTCACCTCGACATACTGGAAAACACGTACGTCGCTCATTCACTCTTCAGCTACGCTCGTGCTCTCGGGAACGAGCTCAAGAAGTCGCGCAAGATCTACCTGTACGATCTGGGCATCCGCAACGCGCTCCTGCGGGACTTCAGCCATGGCGACTCACGGCGGGACAGCGGGGCTGTCCACGAAACCTTTGTCTACCTGGAGCTCCGCAAGCTCTTGAAGCCAAACCGAGAGCTGAAACTCTGGCGCACGAAAGCGGGAGATGAGGTGGACTTCGTCCTCCTCACCGACCGGAGGCCGCTTCCCATCGAGGTGAAGTCCACGCTCAACCGACCCGAGGTTCCCAAAGCCATCATCAAATTCCTCAGAGTGTATCCCGAGGCGCCCGGGGCAGTCGTTCTCTCGAAGGGCCTCCGCGCGGATGCAGAAGTGAACGGGAAGCCTGTCATCTTCCGAACGCTCGCCGAGACGGCAGAGGCCGTATCGCTTTTGGCTCCTAAGGTGTCGCGGTAGCCAGTCCTTCGTAATGGAAGTCTATCCAATAAACCGGGCAACCGAGGTCTTGAAGATCCCAGCGAGCTTCATTGCCATGTTCTTGCTGATAGGCCGAATGTCATTATCCATGTCCGAAACATACTGCTTCGGGAGGGCATCATCTTTCCAAGCTGCGCCTGCGTCATCTTGGAGTTCTGCCGGTAGATCCTGAGATTCTTGCCAGGAGTCAGCCTGGCCTTCGTCCGGGGTACCAATCGGTCAATATCAATTAGCTCTTCATCGGTTTCCGTGTCGTCGACAAGTCGCACGCCCTTCCCGTACTCCTTTTTCAGTACGGAACACCGGAAATCAGGCTCGCTGCAAAGTGTCGCTTGCATCCTCTTGTTGGCGGTCCGCTTTGAATCCTTCGTGGAAAACAACAGTGCCCCACGGAGTATGCCCGTCGAAAGACAGAGCGAAGAAGACCTCCGGTGGCACTCCCTCATGCCCAAGTTCAGAGGTGTTCTTGAAACCGAATTTTCTGTAGTAGTCGGGATGTCCGACGAGACAACATCCGCGGGCATTCATATCTCTTAGACGCGACAACCCTTCTTTAATAAGTGCTTTGCCGATGCCCTTCCGTTGGTGCTCCGGCAAAACGGAAACCGGTCCGAGTCCATACCAGTTGGGTGTGCCATCGGAAATGGTCACTGGTGAGAAAGCAATATGCCCTATCACTCGGCCATCCATTTCTGCGACCAGAGATACGGCGAGAGCTCCGGCGGCGCGTAGCGCCTCGACTATGAAATGCTCCGTGTGGTTGCTGATCTCCAAGGTCTTGAATGCTGCGATAGTCACCTCAGTTATCGCGCAAATATCGTCACGCGACTCGTTCCTGATAATGATCTTTGGATTCATGTTGTCATATTCCACTTTCTTTCAGTCAAACGCAACTGGGCAGACCCGTTCCGGAAACCGAGTTCTCCGACAGCGATTGCAATTGATCGAAAAAGTACAGTCTCTATCCTATGAACTTCTCAACCGAGACATCAAAAGCCTTGGCAAGTTTCATTGCGATCTTCTTGCTGATCGGCCGTACGCCATTCTCCATATTTGAAACATGCTGTCGGGGTAGTCCTCCAAGCACCTTGCCTAGTTCAGTTTGGGTCATTTTCCGATTCTCGCGGTATATCTTCATGTACGTTCCAGGAGTCATCGTCCTCTTTGTGTTCTTATGCCAATCAGTCTGAAAAACATCCACCAGCTCATCATGCTAGTACGGGGCGTTTTGACGACCCTTCCGTAGTTCGGCTAATTCGACTGGATAGGCCCGTCTTCCTGCAGTTGCTCAACAAGAGCGACGAGCTTCTTCCGTATCGGTGCTGGTATCTTCTCGATCGCTTTGCCTCACTTCACGCCCAGAAGCAAGCCCTGAAGCGGCTCAACATAGAGAGACGATATGAAGTGCCCCCAGGGGTTGCACAATCGTGAATCGGTCACGCACAGTGCGGTTGGGCGCGTGCGTAAGCGCCACATACAACACGAAGGGGGCACAGAACATGAACAGCGTACACTACGTCGGAATGGATGTCGACAAAGAGAAGATTGTTCTCGCTCGACTTCGGTCTGTGGAACACCAACACGGGGAGAGACCATCCGCCACCAGCACCACGTGCACGGGGAGAAAGTGAAGCTTCTATCTAATATCGTCCCCGAGGCGGCTTCGTACCTGGGCGGCCGCACGCCGGCAGACATCGCCAAGTCCATGGTGTTCAACCATCGCCCAGACGCCTTGTGCGTCTCTGGTCTCGTGGCGGGCGTTTCCACCTCCACCGATGTTCTCAGGCAGGTGAAGGAAACCGTTCCTGAAACCATGGTCTTTGCGAACACTGGGGTGCGCTTGGACAACGTTGCGGCACAGCTTGCCCTTTTTTCAATTGGTCAAAGGGCAAACATCTCCTGGAGAACGCTTAGCGTCTTTTCGATAACTGTAGTAGGCAGGCTGCCCAAAGGCCTTACGAGTCTATTTCTGTCCACGGTCCGAATCTGATCAAGAACTATATGACCCGACTTCCCTTTGAACCGACATTCAACACGGAATGGATAGGAATAGCTGCCTGTCGTCATCGGCGCAACGATGTAGGTGCGCAAGTGCTTGTTCAGCTCATTCGGAGAGACCACAACGCAGGGTCTTGTCTTCCGGATCTCTTGTCCCTGAGTAGGATCCAAACTGACAAGTACAATATCCCCTCGTTTGATTTCTGTAGATTCTACCATTTCCATTCGGTTTCATCGAATGCAGTTGAATTGGCTTGATCCAATAGCACATCTCCATTCCGGTCATGGAGCAGCTTAGCCGAATCAGCCCAACTGCTTCTCGGCTTCAAGTTTGAAGTGATGATAATGGAACCTTCAACTACGTGGATATCAACGTCGTCGTTCAGCCCAGCCTCTTCAATCATTGGCTTAGGCAACCTTACGCCACGGGAATTGCCGATCTGTACAAGTTTCGCCCTCATGTGGACACTCCATTCAGTAATTACATAATAGTTACCGGAAAGTGATGAATCAAGATAGCGGAGCCACGCCCGCACAACACTGTCCGCCGCTTCCCCCGCGGGGCACGTGCACCCCTCAGGAAGCTCGATCACGAGTCAACTTTTTGGGTATCCGAAGCCGCCAAAACGAGCTCCCCGACGACGAAAGCATTCTAGGTTACTGGAGAGAATTCCGAAAGTTATATTGACTTCCGCCCTCCGCCGAGGCTACGGTGGAAGCACACCGAAGGAGAGTACCATGAGCTGCCGCATCAGGAATGACGTGGATGTCAACCGCGTGAAGACCAGCTCCTGAAGCACGGCACGCCTGAGCAGCGTCACGCGCACGACGACATTTCATCTGATCGCCTGTCCCTGAATCAGAGAGCCGGGGAAGCCGCGTGCGCGTCACGGGCAAGGTTCACGCGCGTCCTTGCCACGGATCCGGGCGCGAGCGTGGTCGGTGAGTTTGCCCTTGGAACGAACATGGCCGTGGACCGGTTCTGCAAGGACATCGTATCGCGACCAAGGCGGCCCGGCTCTCAAGGCCGGCTGCGCGCATCGCGGCGTGCCAGGCTCTCGGTCGAGAGTTGGCGAAGGCGGCGCTCCACTAGACAGGGCAGACGCGCCAAAGGCACCGGCGACGGTTTTCAGGAGGTTTCCCATGTTCCCGGTTCAGACAGCAATCAAGGCACTTCTATCAGCGTTGCCCGAAAAGGCGGAGCCTTTTTCCGGCAGCGAATACCCGCTGCCGGTTCACGCCGCGTACCTGGCGGATGTGCCTTCGGACATGACAGCCCTGTCCGGGAGGCTGTCTGCTTTCTCCGGAACGGACGTCAAACCGCTTGTTGATCCGATTCTTATCTGTGCGGAGGCCGTAGAGTCTGCCCAGCCAGACCGGGGGAAATACTTCATTCCGGACCGCAAGGTGCAGGATTACGTTTTCATGGGCAGCAAATGGAGGGCGGGCTGGGCACTCGTGCTGGGTGGAAATGGTTCCGAGCAGCTCATCGAGGATCTGCAGGAGCGGGAGTTCATGGTCTTCACGGATCTGCCGGGGCTTCCCGACACGTGGGACATCGGCTCCCGGGAGACATCGCCCGTTTACTTCCTCCAGATGATGGTGCGCTACGGCCTTACCTGGGGCCGCATCAAGCCAGGCGACGATCACCAGCTTGGCCATTACCTGGAAAAGGACATGCCGGGCGTGGTAATCATCCGGGAAGACCTCTCGCCGCTGAAGTACCTTGTCACCCTGGGCCTCATGAAGCTGGGCGCGCCCGCGCTCGTTCCTTCCACCTTTCCTTTTCCCTACGGTAACCGGGTCATTGCAGACACGGATCGGGAAATCCTGGAACGAATCAACGGGTTCGAGAACCTGCGAACCAGGAGGTACGGCGATGAGACTATCTCTCTTCCCGAGTACGCTAATACCGCCTACGCACACCAGGAGTTTCCGGTTGCAGGACGCCTGGGCGGACCCATCTCCTTTCTGTGCATGCGGCCGGCTGGAACGGAAGAGGGCGTTTCAAAAGACTTTCGCGGGCGGGAAGACTGTCATGACATCGGGATCCTGATCGAAGTGCGCGAAAAGGACTTCTCAATTGATATTTCCGCAAACATGGAACGCGCCGCCTATCGCGCCCTGAACTTCGTGGACAACTGGCGCGCCCGGGACAGCGCGGAGGGTTTTGTCATTGAGTGGGCGGACATCGCTCCCTTCAGCGTTGAAAAGGCTCGAGGAGGCTCTGCGGGCCGGAATCCGGATGCAGTTTCCGGCGCTCGAAGACTTTGACATCTCGATAATCCGGGAGAAGGAACGCCTCGCAACTCTTGCTCCGGTTATTGCGCGCTTCAAACGGGAACGCACGCTCATCATCGATTCCATGACAGAGGAGAATACCGATCAATTCTGCGTCTGCACAGAATGCCGCCCCTTTTCGCTCGTCCATACCTGCATCATCACCCCGGACAGGACTCCCATGTGCGCGTCGCGAAGCTATTTTTCGGTCAAGGCCTCCGCGTACTTCGGGTCGGATCAGAAACCCTACAAGCGCCGCTCGGAAACCGCCGTCCCGCTCCGGCATCTGTTCAAAAGGGGAAAGGTCATCGACCTGGCGCGCGGCGAATATGAGGGAGTGAACGAAGTCTACCGTGCCATGACAGCCGGTGCGCTCACCCGTGTCCGGCTCCATTCTCTGGACGAGGTGCCCCACACATCGTGCGGCTGCTTCCAGAACCTCGCTTTCCGGATCAGGGGTCAAGGCGGCATCGGCATCATGAAGCGGGGAAGCTCCGCTGTCACTCCTGACGGCCGTACCTGGGAGATGCTCGCCAATTACGCGGGGGGAAAGCAGAGCGACGGCATCATGGGTGTCTCCAACCAGTACATCGCATCACCAAATTTTCTCCGGGGGGACGGCGGGCTGAAGAGCCTGGTCTGGGCCGATTCAGAAGTGTACAGCTGGCTCAGGAGCCAGTTGCCTCCGAACCAGAGGGTCGCCACAGAAGCTGTCAAGACCGTGCCGGAGTTGAAGGCTTTTCTGGAAGGCTGAGAAAAGATTCGCACGAGGCCTGCCGTGTTCGTGGACGGCTTCGTGATTGAGAGCCCATCTCGTGAAGGACAAGAAGCTTTCGCAATTCGTTTTAGAAAGTACGTTTGGGTTGTGGGATATGTGAGAGCGGTCTATCGGTCGAGAACGATGTCGATTCCTGCATACACCAGCTCAACCTTGTTCTGTGGGATCTTTGACACTCTTTTCGTTAAGGTTCGCTTGTCGATGGTCACAATCTGCGAGACGTTCGCTACGGAGTCCTTCGCTAGACCGGTAAGCTGAGCCGAGAGCAGAACATTTCCTGGAGCGTCCGCCCAATTGAGATTGCTGGTCAAGGGAACAACCACCACCGTCGTGATGCGACTTCGGTTGAATGGGTCTCCTTGAACCACCAGAACTGGGCGACGGAAGCCTGGTGCGGATCCGGCGGGCTCAGACAGATCCGCCCACCAGATGTCTCCGCGGGCGACCCCTACCATGAGTCTTGAGCCAATAGGCGGTGAGCCGCCTTTGTGTGGAATGTCTCTCCTGCCGGGTCGATTCGATCCAAGACACTATTCATCGATTCCGTGACGTCATCTGGGGCGTGCCGGGCGAGATACTCGGAAATGGCCTCAGCGTACAACCGGCTGCGGGTCTTGCGGAGGCGACGAGCAAAGCGCTCGGCCTCGCGGAAAACCTTGTCAGGGAGCGAGATTGCAGTCTTCATACCAGTAGTATAACCAAGGCAACTGCCAGTGTCAATTCCAAGCGACGGATTGAGGCGCTAAAGCGGCAAAGGGTAACGAGAAGCACCATGAGGGGCGCCCCGGGGACTGCTGCAACGATTTGTAATGCATCCGCCTTTTTGAACTTCATTCAGATTTCGTGAGGATACTATTCCCTTCAGTAGCCGGTTCTATTTGCGCTCTAACCGCTGAAAGACGTTCTGCCGCGGTACCGGTTCTCTTAGATCAAGACCCTTTCTCTTTTGGCCGTTGAAGTTGTATGTATTGCTGCTGACTCCGTTCAGCAAAGTCGCTTCATCTTCGGAAAGTATCACGATTTCAGTCTTCTTCATGATCGCATGGATAGTTTCTGCTGAAACCGCACCGGCGGCCTTTGCTCTCAGAAGCTCGTTGTATGTTCCCTCAATCGGTTGAATGTGTTCGTACGCAACTTTTCCAGGATCTTTTTGATATTGCTCCCAACCTCTCTTGCTGAACCGAAAACACTTTTTGTAGAGATCGAACACTTTGTAAGGATTCTCGTTCTCCATGTCAAATTCTGGATAAAACCTAATCAGACTTTTCGCAGTCACTTTGAACGCCGGTCTGAGACAAAGTCTCTGAATCATAGCCATTCAGCATTTCTAGCAGGAGCCTTTCGCATAGGTTCTGATACGGCGTCATGGAACCAGGTTCAGACGGCATCAATGATCCCCCTCTTTGTCCACGGTTTATCAGACAATCCAGTAGTGGCCATTCCGTCTGCTGGCATGAGTGCCGGCTTCTTTATCAATTCGATTTCATTGGGTTCTGAATCTTGACGTTTCTAATTACCTGTCCTCCATTCAGATCTTCGGTTATCAGGTACTGGCACTTGGCGCTTTCAGCGGAGACCACAACGAGTGAATCCCAGAATGAAATCTGGTATTGGACGCTGGTATCAATTGCTTCGCTAATGAGGTCAGCTCCGACGGTCACTACCTCCATGTTTTGGAATCCATGCATCATTCCCTTCACCATTATTGGCTTGACCTTCAGCCTGGCTGTGCATGCAACGTAGAATTCCTGCAAAATTTGCGTAGAGATAACGGCCTCATGTTTCAAGACCAACGCCCTCACCAGTTCTCGACACTTCTGTTGTTTCACGACGTCACGGCTGTCCATTTGATAGATAAGGATGTTGGTATCAAGAAAGGACTTAGGCACGGTACAAGTCCGCTCGCTTCCACTTCCGAATGCTCCTGGGCAGCTTTACCTGGTCCATCAGCTGGTAACAGGCTTCAAGCCAGTTCTGGGAGTCCTCCTCGACTGTTTGTTCGAGCAGCTTGCGGACGAGTGAATTCAGCGTCAGGTTGTGCTTGCTGGCGTACTTTCGTCCTTTCTGGATGATCTTCTCGTCCAGGGCAAGGGTGATGTTCTTCATATCAGTCTCCATACACATACTATGTGTAGCCAGCCGTTCCGTCAAGCGCTTGCACGATATTGACTTCCGCCCTCCGCCGACGCTGGACGGGAGATCCATTTCATCCTGGACAACCAATTCGCTGGAGCTACGTCGATATCACATACCGGATCTCCTACGATTCGGTTGTCAATTTCTGACTACAAATTGAATGTCCGCCTCTATACTTTTGTTTCAAAGAACCATTGCGGCCGTCGCTGGGCTTCCTCTCATTCGATGTCGGTTGCAGGCTTGGATGTACGCCCCGTCCTTGACCATGATGCTGCTCTCGGGGTCGGTGAAGTTGCGCTGTGCCGCCGGCTTTGCTCGCTGCCGCCTTGATTCAATCCCAGCTCCGCCAACGCAAGAGGGAGCTTCACGCCTCCCACGAACAGTCCCTTACCCGACTCTTGCTTGAGCTGCTGAACGGCCTTCCCCAGATCCCCGCGCACGAGCTCCGCGTTCCAATCGACCCGGTCCAGGGTGGTCGACACGACGTACTTCTTTGCCGCGTTGATCGTCCGGGCCGAAAGGTTCCATCCAGTCAGGGCTCGCACCTGTCTGCATCCGCCACGCTGACCCTCGCCGAAAGGCTCCTTGTTCGCAAGAGCATACGCATGACACTCTCGGTGCCGCCCAACACAGAGTTCAGCTGCGTCGCCGCATAAGATAGCAGCGACCGAATTCCCGCCGCCGCTCGCCGTTCCAAGAAGTTTCATTGTTGGCTATCGAAACGCGGCCGAAGGACCGACCCAACTAAAAGCACAAGAGCCGCAGGTCAAGCAGTCGGACTCGATGTGGGTGTCAGGCAACCAGCTGGTGCCGCGGCGTACAGCTTACGGGTTCTTTAGGAATCTCAAATAGAAGGCTGCAAACACCAAGACAATGCCGATGTTCACTATCAGCCGTTCCCAGAATCGATGCCGAAAGAACAGTAAATCTACACCAACGACAACGGCAATCATCACCACAATGTAAAGCACGACAAGCATGTTCCTTGTCATTTCAACCTCCCGTTCAAATATATCAGCAGCCGCCTACCCATGGGGTAGCCGGATGCTGTTCCTTTTGGGATAAGTGGTCGGGGGCGCGGCTGGGATCCATCGCGTTCCGGCCTCAGGCGCCCTTCGGCGGCAGGCCGCGGAAGAGGTCCGCGGGCGCTGGGGGAGCACCTGCGAGACGGCGCCACGAAAGGATCTGGCCGATATGCGTAAGGCAGTCCGCGAGGGGTCCGTTGACCATGGTCCAGAGCCCCGGCGTGCACGCGGCAAGGTCCGTTTCGGACGTCGTCTTGTACCGGAGTGACAGGCGCGAGGAGAGATCCAGCACGCCTGAGATCATCTGGCCGCAGGAGGAGGTCTCCGAGAGTGTCTCGCCCGGGGGTACCGCCGCGTTGCGCGCCGCCGACACAAGCAGATCATGGATGTGAAGGATCAGCTCGGCGTGGGTCATGCAGTCCGGCGCGGGCTTGTACGCAAGGTCGGCGTCCGCCATCCCTTCCACCGCCCAGCGGAACCGGAAGCCGATGGCGTCCACGAGACGACCCAGGATGGCGCCCGCACCGACCGAAGCCGGCGCATCTGGAATCTTGTAGAAGAGAACGTGGTCCTGGCTCATTGGATGCCCCCTGGCTCAACTGTACCCGCGATCCACACCGGCCGGCAACCTCAGTGTACGCAATTCAAGCCGAGAAATAGCTGCTGCTGCCCTCCAGGTCGGAAGGTCGATAATAGACGCCCGAATGATGAAGCCGCTGTGTGTCCAGTCATATATATTCCTTGCATGGACAAAGCAGTGATCGCCGTCAAGAAGCTCGGGCTTCCGTGGCAGACCGAGGATCCCTTCCTCTTCTGCGTTCACCACCTTGACGACTACCCCGCGGGGAACGCGGAACTCGGTCCCGCGGCATCGCTTTCCGGCAGGGACATGGGACAGGACTTCGATCCCCGGGAAGAATGGCGTATGTACCATGGCCAGGTGGTGCCGGGCTTCCCTTCCCATCCTCACCGCGGATTCGAGACAGTCACGGCGGTGCTCAAGGGCCTGATCGATCACTCCGATTCCCAGGGCTCAGCGGGCCGATACGGAAATGGCGACGTGCAATGGTTGACGGCGGGAGCAGGTATCCAGCACGCGGAGATGTTCCCTCTGCTCAATACCGAGGCCGGGAATCCGCTTGAGCTTTTCCAGATATGGCTGAACCTCCCCGCGGCCAGGAAGTTCGCCTCGCCGTTCTACAGCATGCTGTGGGCTGAAGATGTTCCCCGGTTCAGAAAGAATTCAGTAGAAGCGGATATCATTGCCGGAACGATCGACGGAATAGCTGCCCTGCCGCCGGCGCCGGACTCCTGGGCAGCGGATCCGGCCAACGAGCTGGCGATCTGGGTCATCCGGATGCAGCCGCACGGGTCATGGAAGATGCCCGCGGCGTCCCCTGGCGTAAATCGGACGCTCTTCTTCTACCGGGGTTCACGCGTGAAGATCGACGGCGCGGAGATTCCGGCAGGCCATTCCGTGCGGCTTCGACCTGAGCATGAAACAGCAATCGAGGCAGGGGCCGACGAATGCCATCTGCTTCTGCTCCAGGCTCGGCCGATTGGCGAGCCCGTCTACCAGTACGGTCCGTTCGTGATGAACACGCAGGACGAAATCGTCGCCGCGTACAACGATTATCGAAGAGACCAGTTCGGCGGCTGGCCGTGGCCTCGGCACGACCCCGTGCATCCACGGTCGCGCGGCAGGTTCGCCACATTCGCGGATGGCAGGGAGGTCGTCAGGTAGTCGTGCTGATGCCGGAGGGGCCCGCTTCCGGGAGGGTCAAGCCACTCATGTCGGTTGCGGAGGATCCTGCCGCTCCGGCGATGGCCGGCGCGCATACATGTCGCAGCGAAGCGCGATCCCGTACATGGCGAGGGCATTGGCGGGCGGCACGGATTCGATGAGGGCATTGCACGTGCCAAGGATGAAGCCCCCGCCGGGGGCAGCAACGTCTATCGTCTTTTTCACAACGTCCTCCACCTGGCTCGGGGAGGCCATCGTCATGACATAGTCCAGGTCGATGTTGCCCATCAGCGTGAGGACGCCGCCGTATCTGCGCTTGATTTCAGCGATGTCCATTCCCGCGGACGGCTGCAGAGAGTGCAGCCCCTCGAACCCACAGGCCACGATCTGGTCCATGACGGGAGTGAGCTGGCCGTCCGAGTGGAGGAACACCCGGACGTTCCGGTGACGCTTGATCTCGGCGATGAGCCAGCGATACAAGGGATAGACCACCTGCTGCATCACCCGTGGCGGGAGGAACGGCCCGGAGTTGAAGGCGATGTCGTCCCCGACGAGGATCGCGTCCGCACCGGCGTCGAGCAGCACCTTGGCCTTCTCTGCCTCGAAGCTCATCACCGCCTCGGCCAGGAACTGGATCTCATCCGTGTTTTCCAGGGCGGCGATCATGAAATCTTCCATGCCGAGGCACTCGTCGAGAATCGTCACCGGGCCGCCGACCTGTCCGAAGACGAACATGTCCCCGTCCGCCGCGAAGGCGCGGACCAGCTCTCCGGTGACCTGCCGGGGATCCGGCGGCCGGTAGCCGCGGGCTGCATCCATTGACGGAACAAGGGGACGCACCATGTGCCGTGAACGGCCGGTCACCGCGTACTGGTCGCCGTAGGCCGAGCGGAACACGCGGTAGCCATGCTCGTTCACGCCCAGGTCGTACGAGGGCCAGTCCCCCATGTTCACGTAGTCGATGTCGAGGCGCTCCCTGACCGCTTGGTCACGCTCGTAGTGCTGGTAGTCTCCCGGGTACGATGTGCCCAGGAGGCGGTTGGCGAAGCCGGCTTCGATGCTTATCTCCCCGGCAGGGACGCGGTCCGGCTCGCGATGGGCAAGGGCGACGCTCACCCTTTCCTTTTTCGTCATCGAGTGCCATCCTAATTGGCACACGATTGCAGCGCAAGGTTTGAAGCAAACATGCGGCCCTTTCAGGTTTCAAAAGCCCATTCAGGAGACTTTCGATGACTGCTGTCATCGAAATCGGTGTCCCGTACGAAGACATCCTTTCCCGCCAGGAACGGGTGCAGGCAGCACGCCGTTTCCAGAAGCCCGACCGGGTTCCCGTGCTTCCCGCCATAGGCTACCGCTACCTCCTTCCGCAGATCGGCGTGGCCTTCCCCCGATACTTCGCCGACCCGGAGGTCATGCTGCAATCGCAGATCCTCGCCCAGAAGTGGCTCATGGAAAACATCCGCACCGACGCGCACAGCATCACCGGTGCCTGGACCGGCGCGTGGACCGATTTCGAGAATACCTTTGAGGCCGGCAGCCTCGGCTGCGCCGTGGAGTTTCCCGGAGAACGACATTCCCTGGGTCGGGCCGGGCTGGGTCCGGACGGAGGAAGACCTTCGAACGCTGGAGGGGATGGACTTCATCCATGGCGAATTGAATGAACGCCAGGTACGCTATCGCAGGGCGATGATGTCAGCGGCGGAACGATACCCGGTGCGGTTCCTCGGCGGACCAGTGTTTTACCCCGGCCGAAACCCGTCGCTCACCCATACTTCCGACGGTCCCTTCGGTGTGGCCGGAGACCTGATGGGCCAGACGGAGCTTTTCACCGCGGTCCACGAGAACCCGGCGTTCGTTTCGGAGCTGCTGCGCATCGTGACGGACAAGTTGATCACGTACCTTGATTTCTGCTGGACAGAGGAAAGCCTCACCGCGCGGGACCTGTCGTGGACAGACGACCTGGCCGCGGGGCTTTCCGCTGAGAGCTACCGACAGCTCGTGCTGCCCCAGGAGAAGAGGCTGCGGTTCCATTTCGACGGCCGTGCCTCGCTGCACATGTGCGGCAGAACGGATCACCTGCTGGAAATCTTCCGCGACGATCTTGCCATAGACGAGTACCAGGGATTCGGCTACCAGGTGGAGCTGGACAGGGTGGCGGCGGTCATGGGCGGCAAGGTCGTGCTCCTGGGGAATGTGAACCCTTTCCTCGTGCTGCAGGGACCTCCGCGAGCGGATCCGGGAGGCAACCCGGCTGTGCATAGAGAAGCTCGCACCACTCAAGGGGTACATCGTCCAGGACGGCGCGAACATCCCCCCGGGAACCCCTACCGAACATATCAACGCGATGATGGAGGCAGCCGAGCTCTACGGCCGGTATTGATCGTGAAAGATTTTCTTGCCAACCCCTCGAAACTGTGCCATTGTCAATTGATACACGATTGCAATGGGAGAAATGGGGAAATTCGTGCGAGCATTCTTCGTTTCTCACACCCACTGGGATCGCGAATGGTACATGACCCGTGAGAAGAGCAGGTACATGCTCCTTGGGCTCATGGAGCAACTGTTCTCCCTGCTGGATGAAGACCCGGCGTACACCTTCATGCTGGACGGCCAGACCATCGCCATCCAGGACTACTTGGAAGTCCGGCCTGACCGCAAGGGCTTGCTCCGGTCCCACGTCGCCTCCGGACGCATCTCCGTTGGTCCCTGGTACGTCCTCCCGGACGAGCTCTTGATTTCCGGCGAGTCGCACATCCGCAACTATCTCGAGGGGCAGCGTCAGTGCGCTGAGCTGGGCACGTCCATGAACCTCGGCTACCTGCCCGATTCCTTCGGGCATCCCTCGCAGCTTCCGCAGATCCTCGCCGGCCTTGGCATGAACGAGATCGTGTTCTGGCGCGGGCTGGGGCCGGAGGTCACCCGCACCGAGCTCACATGGGCGGGGAAGGACGGAACAGAGATCCTGGGCGTCAACCTGCCGTTCAGTTATGGCGTGGCAGCGTGCATGCCGGATGAGCCTGAGCCGTTCGTGCAGAGGCTGAAGCTGAAGCTCGGCCTGCTTCAGCCGCTCACGGACGGGGACGCCATCCTGCTGATGAACGGGGTGGATCACGTGGAGCCGCAGCGGAGCTTCCCGGCCAACCTGCGTTACGCGCAGCAGAAGCTGCCGGGCTGGGAGCTCCTGTACAGCAGCCTCGCGCAGTACCTCGACGCCGTGAGAGCCGAGAACCTTCACCTGCAGAGGGTCGAGGGCGAGCTGCGCTCGGGCTTCCGCGCGTACCTCCTGGGCGGCACCATCTCCACTCGCATGTACCTCAAGCAGGCGAACTACCGGGCCGAGCTCCTGCTGGAGAAGTACGCCGAGCCGCTGTCCACCCTCGCATGGGCTCTCTACGAGGGCGCGTACCCACAGGCGGAGCTTCGCCAGGCATGGCGGATCCTTCTCTCCAACCTCCCCCATGACTCCATCTGCGGCTGCGGGGTGGATGCCATCCACGAAGAGATGATGCAGCGCTACCGGCACCTGGACGACCTGGGCGGCTCCATCCTTGATGCAGCGGCTGGGGTCATCCGGGAATCGACGGGCGTGATCAAGGACGCGGGGGCCGGGGACGATGCTGACGGAAGCTTCGCCGTTTTCAACCCGCTGCTGCATTCCCGAAAGGATCCGGTCCGGGTAAGCATCGTCTGCGGGGAGCAACTACTAAGGAAGGTCAACTTCGAGACAGGGGTGCTGGAAGAGTTCAACCCGGAGGAGGAGTCGCGCGCGCCCAGCGGCATCATCGTGCGCGACCAGGCGGGCAACGAGGAGCAGGGCACGATCCATGCGGTGCAGGCCGAGGACACCATGCATCTCAGCCTCCAGACACAGCCCGAGATGTTCCGCGGGAGGCGCGTGGAGTTCTCCTTCTCCCCCCGCGAGCTGCCTCCTGTCGGCCTTTCGTTCTTCAGCTTCCGGTTCACTTTCGGGCCGCAGGACGCCACTCAGCCCGCGCCGCCGCCGACCCGGCAGTTGGAGAACGAGCTGTTCCTGGTCACCTTCGAGCCGGCTGACTGCTTCACTGCGCGTGAAGGACAAGAGGACGGGCCGGACGTACCAGGGTCTGCACGTTTTCCAGGACTGCGGCGACGCGGGAGACGAGTACACGTATTCGTGGCCGGCTCATGACCGCGCGGCCTCCCTGGAGCCGTCAAGCGTGTCGGTCACCATGGAAGGCACGCCGTCGTTCCCTGCAATGGTCATGCGGGGGGTGTTGAAGGCGCCGGCGCGCCTGGCGCCAGACCGGCAGAGCAGGTCCGCCGATCTCGCCGAGATCGCCATCGAGTCCAGGATCTCTCTCTGCCCCGGGGTCCCGCGCATCGACGTGAGGACTACAGTGACGAATACGGCGGAAGACCACCGGCTGCGCGTCCTGTTCCCGCTGAGTGCGCCGGTAGGGCTCGCCAGCGCGGAGGGCATCTTCTCGGTGGACGACCGGCCCGTCACGCCGCGGGACACCTCCGCGTTCGCGGACTGGGTGGAGCCGCCGTCCACCAACCCGCAAAAGACCTTCGTGAGCGTGGTCTCGGGGGAGCGCGGGCTGGCCATCGCCAACCGGGGGCTGCCGGACCACGAGGTGATCCTGGACGGGCAGGGCAACGCGGTCATCGCCCTGACCCTTTTGCGCTGCGTCGGGTGGCTATCGCGTCCCGACCTCCTGGCCCGCAAGGGAAACGGCGGGTGGACGCTGCCGACCCCCGGAGGGCAGTGTCCGGGAACGCATGTCTTCGAGTATTCCATCATCCCGCACACCGGATCGTGGAAGGAGGCGGGCGTGCTGGACCTGGCGCACCAGTTCGCGGTGCCCCCGCTGGTGTTCAGCCTTGGTCAAGGCATCCGCCCCGCCGGAGACGCACACTCGCTGGTGCAGGTGGACCGCGGGGAAATCGCGCTGAGCGCACTGAAGAAGGCGGAGAAGGGGAATGGCTGCATCCTGAGGCTTTGGAACGCATCGGGGGACACCGTGGCCGCCTCCCTGCGTTTTGCTGTGCCAGTGAAATCAATGCACCGGACCGACCTCGCCGAGAGGCGCCAGGAGAGGATAGAGGGACGGAACGGCGTCTTTGCCGTGGAGTTCCCGCCCTGGAAGATCGTGACGCTGGATGTGGATTTCTCCGGGAACCGTCACAAGGGGCGCGTTGCGCCGCCGGATGGTCCTGGCAAGCTATAGCTCGGAAAGGAGCGCGGGAATGAAAAAACTCGTTGTTCTGGGCGTAATCCTGTGCGCGGTGTCTATCGTGGCCTTCGCGGCACCGGCGGTATCACTGGAGTACTGGACGGTCTACGAGAAGGACAGCGCGCTGAACAAGGTGATGGAAGCGGCCGCGGCAAAGCTGAAGACTTCAGCCAACATCACGGTGACCATCGTCAACAAGGGAGACAGCGGGTTCCGCGAGCTGCTGACCGCCTCGGCCATGTCGCAGTCGGGACCGGACGTCGTCTTCAACTGGACGGGCCTCAGCGACATCGTCACCGGCGGGCGCCAGGGCCTGCACTACCCGCTGAACAAGGACAACCTCTTCAGCAAGGATGAGCTTTCCAACCTGCTGCTTCTGGACAGCTGCACCGACCCGAACACGGGTGACGTCTACGGCACCGCGTACGGCAACAACTACATCGCCATCGCTTACAACAAGCAGATGATGACCCAGGCAGGCATCGACTGGAAGAAGTTCCCGCCCAAGTGGACCTATGACCAGTTCCTCGCCGTCTGCAAGCAGCTGAAGGACGCCGGCATCGCCCCCTTCGGATATGCCAACAAGGAAGGAATCTTTGCCGACTGGTGGTTCAGCTTCTCCTTCCCCACCTACGTGGACAAGATCACCGACGTCATCCCCTACTACAACACAAAGCCGCTCTACAACGACGTGTTCGCGGACGTCATGAACAAGTGGAAGGCGTTTCGGGACGCCGGCTACTACCTGGAGGGCGGGAACACCATCTCCATCAATGACCTCTGGGGGCAGTTCACCGCGAAGAAGTGCGCCATCATCCCGCTGTTTCCCGCGCTGTACTCCATCTACGTGAAGGCCCTCGGAGAGGCGAACGTGGGGATCATGGAATGGCCGAGCATGGGAGGACACGGGAAGCTCGAAATGCAGGATCCGATCTTCGGGGACGCCATAGGGATCACCAACTGGACGAAGCACCCCAAAGAAGCGGCCGCGTTCATCAAGGAGCTCGTGTTCGACAAGTCCATCGTGGCCCAGTTCGTTGCCCAGGGGCTCTTCCCGGTGGACAAGCGGATGAAGCTGACGGATTTCAACATCCCCGGCGCCGAGCTGAAGCGGTTCGCGTCGGTTCACCAGACCATCCCGACGTATCCGGAGGGGCATGCGTTCTGGAGCCGGCCGTTCAGCTCTGCCGCGGAGAAGTTCAGCAACTCCTGGCTGGAGGGGCAGATCCCGGCGCAGCAGTACGCCGCCGAGCTCGAGGCAATTCTGCCAGAGTAAGAAGGGCACCGCAGGGGAGGACGATCACGCGCTCACGACTTGGATTCTCGGCCAGGGGCTACCTCTTCGTCCTCCCCGCCCTCGCGCTGATCGCGTTCATCTACCTCAACCCGATCTTCCGCATGTTCCTCTTCAGCCTGGAGGGATGGAGCTATCTCCGGCCGCAGGGGTTCAACAATTTTCGCAACTACTCGGTCCTGCTGCATGACCCGCATTTCTACTCCACGATGTTCAACAACGTCATCATCATCCTGGGCGTTGTCCCGGCCACGGCAATCATCGCCCTGGCCTTCGGCCAGGCCCTCTTCTCCCGGATCCCCGGCTACAGGATCTACACGTTCCTCTTCTTCATCCCGGTCGTGCTTCCGGACGTGGTCATTGCCCGGGTGCTTACCGAAGTCCTGAACAAGGTTGGACCGTTGAACGCCTTCTTCTCCGCGATCGGGCTCGGCATTCTCTCGCGGGACTGGCTCGGCGCGCCCGGTCTCTCGCTTTTTTCCATCATCGTGTCCCTCGTCTGGAAGAACATCGGCTTTGCCCTCATTCTCTTCCTCGCCCGCCTGACGACCATCGACATCGGCATCTACGAGGCCGCGGAGATCGACGGCGCAAGCTCCTCACAGAAGTATTTTTCCATCACCCTTCCCCTGCTGTCCTCGACGATCAACATCTACATCGTCCTGCAGGTGATCGGGCTCATGGCGTTCCTCTTCAACTATATCCACGTGATGACGGCCGGCGGGCCCGGGTATTCCTCCACGGTGCTGGAGTACTTCATCTACCTGAACATCTTCCGGCTCCAGGAGATCGGGAGAGGAAGTGCGGCAGGGGTCATCCTCATCATGCTCACCACCATCTTCATCTACTACTATGTCTTCCGGGCGTCCCGGGCATCCCGGGCGGAGCAGAAAACCGGGAGGAGGGCCAATGGCTAGGGTGAGAACAACCACAGCGGGCTCGGTCCTGGTCCAGGTGCCGTTCGTCCTCTACAGCCTCACGATCGTCGCCATGGTCATCATCCTCATCGTGACGCCCTTCCGATCCGGAAACGACCTTGCGCGCGGACTGCTGGTCAAACCGACCGGGTTCGGGCTGGGCAATTTCCGTGACGCCTTCGACGCCGGCCTCGGCGACGGGGTGCGCAACAGTTTCATCCTGGGCGCCTCCACCTGCGCCCTCACCATTTTCCTGGGGGGGATCGCCGGCTACGCCATTTCCTTCATGAAGTTCCGCTTCCGCAGGGGATTGGCGTCCTTCATGAACGCGTGCATCTACGTGTCCACGATGCTGATCGCGCTGCCCCTGTTCCTCCAGTACCGGGACCTGCACCTGGTGAACAACCTCCTCGGGGCGCTGCTGATCTTCCTCGGCCTGCGCCTGCCATTCTCCGTGTACCTCTTCAAGAGCTACTTCGACGAGTTTTCCCCGGAGCTCATCGAGGCGGCCAAGATGGACGGCGTGAGTGACCTGCGGATCTTCGCCAGCATCGTCTTTCCGCTGTCGCGCGGGGTGGTCATCACCGTGCTCCTGTTCAATTTCTCCGCCGTCTGGACCGATTACCTCATCGGGCTGCTGTTCCTGCAGCAGGACAAGCTGATGACCATCATGCCGAAGATCATGAACATCTTCGGTTCGGGGCCGATGGTGACGCACGCCACATCCCTGGGGCAGGGATTCGCGGGGCTGTTCGTCGCCACGCTTCCCATCGTGGTCATCTACTTCTTCACCAAGAAGTACTACGTGGAAGGGCTCACGCTGGGGAGCCTGAAGTGAGTGACGCCACCGGGAGCCCGGGGCGCGGCATCGTCACCACGGCGGACATCGCCCGCGCGCTCAACATTTCCCGCAGCACCGTGAGCAGGGCACTCAACGATCACCGGCTGGTGAACACCCGGACCAAGGCCCTCGTCCGGGAAAAGGCGCGGGCGATGGGATTCCTGCCCAACCGCGCCGCCCGCTCCCTGCGGCGCAATCGCACGCTGCGCCTGGGGGTCGTGGTGTTCTCCGAGCCGCGCTACTTCTGGGACGAGGTGGCCGCGGGGGTCCGGCGGGCCGCGCGTGAGCTTCGAGACTACAACGTACACGTCGAGCTGCGCTCGGCGGACCTCCGTCATCCCGAGCAGCAGATCCAGATGATCGCATCCCTGCGAAATGAGCACGTGGACGGGCTGGCGATTTCCCCGGTGGACCCGGCCGCACTGCTGGAGACCGTGGACTCTCTGACGATGGACGGGATCCCCGTGGTGACCATCGGGTCCGACATCCCGGCCCAGCCGGCGCATCTGCCACGTCGGGTGCGACTATATCGATTCCGGACGCATCGCGGCGCAGCTCATGGGGACCTTCATCCACGGGGGGGGCACGGTGGGCATCATCACCTTCCGGGACCCCGTACTTCCCATCCAGCAGAGGATTATCGGGTTCCGCCAGGCCATGGCCGAGCACCCGCACATCGAGCTGCGGGGTCCGTTCACGCTCTCCCGCACCGGTGAAGACGCCTACGACTTTGTGCGAAGCTACATCCGGGAAGAGCCCGGGCTCCAGGGGCTGTTCGTCAGCTACGGAATATTGCAAACGGTGGCCGGGGCCGTGCGGGACGAAGGCATGGCCGGCCGCATCCACCTGGTCGGATTCGACCTGTCGGGCGAAATCGCGGCGCTGATCCGGGACCGGGTGGTGGACGCGGTCATTTGCCAGGAACCGTTCGACCAGGGGTACTACACCATGAAGATCCTGCACCAGCACCTGGCAGAGAAGAGGCCGCCGCGCCAGACCATCATCCACACCCGCCTGGAAGTCGTCCTGCGCCAGAACGTCCATTACTTCGAGAATGAAGCCGACTACCTCACCCTCCTGCACGAGATCTGAGATCGTGAGTGACTCACCCGCCTACTCCGTGGCGGAATGGGTGTCGGACGGCGACATGCGTGGCATCATGTCCAACAAGGTGAAGAGCCCGAGCGTCTACGCGGGGTTCGGGCTTCCCGTCCGCATCCCGCCGGGAGGCTCCTGGATGCATGCCCTCTTTGAGGACGATCCTGCCGCCGGTCCCGTTTCCGTCTCGCGCGCTGCGTGGGACCTCGTGCCATCAGCCAGGATCGGAGACCTCGTTGTGGCGGGCAGCACTTACCGCATCGTCGGGGGCGCACTGGAGGAAGTCTCGTGACGTCGAAGGAGCGGCTGATGGTCGCCCTGGACGGAGGCGTGCCGGACCGGGTTCCCGCCACGATCCACCAATGGCAGGACTACCACCTGCGGACCTTCATGGGCGGCATGACCGACGTTGAGGCGTTCAAGGACGTGGGACTGGACGCGGCGATCACCCGTTACCCGTTCGTGACTCCGCAGACGCCGTCGTGGAGGGTGAGAGAGTCCGTCCCGGCGCCGAATCGCAGGCGATACAAGATCGAGACACCGGGCGGGTTCCTGTCCTGGGAATCCGAGTCCAACGAGTACACGAGCTGGGTCAGCGAGCACCTCATCAAGAACGACGATGACGTGGACCTCCTCGCTGCTCACTTCCCGCGCCTCGGCCTGGACCGGGACCTGCTGCGGAAAGACTACGATGACCTCGAGGACGAGGGCATCCTGCGCATGTTCCTCATCGGGCACCAGGGCGGCTGCTGGCAGGATGCGTGCGAGCTGTACGGAACCGAGCAGCTCATCATGGCGACGTTCGACAAGCCGGACTGGGTCCACCACTTCCTGGGTGTCCTGCTGGAACAGAAGCTCGCGTTCATCCACGACAACCTGAGAGGAGCGGCCGTCGACCTGGTGGAGACCGGCGGCGGGGCCGCTTCCTCGACCGTCATCTCCCCGGCCATTCATGAGACTTTCTGTCTTCCCTACGACCGGAGGCTCCACGATGCGCTGCATGCGGCGGGCCACCGGGTGGTGTATCACACCTGCGGGGGAATGAAGGCCATCATTCCACAGATCCTTCGCAATGGCTGCGACGCTTCGGAGACACTTTCACCCCCGGGGATGGGCGGGGACATCGCCCCCGCGGATCGTGCTGCGGTCAAGGCGGCACTCGGCGCGAGGCTGGCCCTCATCGGCGGGCTGGACCAGAACAACATCCTTGGCCGCGGCTCGAAGGAGACGATCACCGCCGAGGTCCAGCACCTGTTCTCCACCCTCGGCAGGAACGGCGGCTACGTCATGAGCGCGAGTGATCACTTTTTCCACGTCCCGCGCGAAAACCTGTGTCACTACGCCAGGGCTGCGCGTGCCTGCGCCTACTGAGTGACCAATCTTTCCCTTTGGCCGCCCGGACGATTACATTCGATCGGGAGGCCGAAATGCAGACGACATTCAAGAAGCTCACCCCGGAGGAAGTCGGTCACTATCGGACCGAGGGATACCTTCTCCATCATCGCCAGGTGTTTGAGCGGCCAAAGCTGCTCAAGCTGCGGTCTCTCTTCGAAGAGAAAATCACGAACCTCAAGCCGGGTGAGCGGCCCGAGCAGATGGATGTCCCCCACTTCGTCGACACCCGCCTGTTCGAATGGATCTTCGCCGACGAGGTCCTGGACATCGTGGAAGACGTGATCGGTCCCGACATCGACCTGTTCTCCACGCACCTCATCGCGAAGCCCGCTGGCGGAAGCATGCGGGTCCCGTGGCACGAGGATTCCTCCTACTGGCGCGACTGGATCGACCCCATGGAGGTCGTCACAGTCTGGCTTGCGCTGGACAGCTCGGACGAGGAAAACGGGTGCATGTATGTCGTCCCTCGCTCTCACGGCAAGGGGTTCTCGGAGTACTACAAGGTGGATCCGGACAAGAACCTTTTCATGACGGAGATCCGCAAGGGGCAGTTCGACGAGAGCAAGGCGGTTCCTCTGACCCTGGCGGAGGGCGAGGCCAGCCTTCACCACGCCAAGCTCATCCACGGCAGCCCGGCAAACACGAGCAGGAGGCGCCGTATGGGCTACACCATGCGGTACATCGCCTCCACGACACGGCTGAACCCGGACAACCCGGCAAAACAGCAGGTCTATCACGCCCGCGGAAAGGATCACGGGATCAACCGGTACGCGGATCCCGCCATGACGTATCCCCAGCTTCTGGTCGGGAGGATCACCAAGGGGCACTGATCCGAGAAGGTCGCTGGCAGCGACCCCTGGCTGCGCACCCTCCCTGTCGAATCCGCCCGCTATCCCCCGACGGCGCGGACAAGCTCCGTGTGAATGATCCCGTTGGACACGGCCACCCGTCCCGAGGCAAGATCCAGCGGACCGCCTGAAAGCGACGTGACGGTGCCTCCCGCCTCTGTGACGATCAAGGCTCCTGCTGCCATGTCCCAGGGCTTCAGGTCCCATTCCCAGTACCCGTCAAAGGCTCCCGCTGCCACGAGGCAGAACGCGAGGCTCGCACATCCCAGGGCGCGAAGCTCCTGGGAGCCCATATACAGGCGGTCCATCTCGGAGAATAGACGGACCCGGTCGGCGCGGTCGTACGGCCATCCGGTTGCGATCAGCGAATCCTTGAGTGTCGGTGCCGTGGATACCCGGACCCGCCTTCCGTTTTTCGCTGCACCTTCTCCGCGAACCGCGGTATACATATCCCCATTCAGCGGGCTGAGAACGACTCCAGCCTCCGGCACGCCATCCACCCAGCAGCCAATGGACACGGCAAAAATAGGGACGCCGTGGACGAAGTTCAGCGTGCCGTCAACGGGATCGATGTAGAACGCGGCCCCCGACTCGTGCGACCCGCCGCTTTCCTCCGCAACCATGGAAGCGCCGGGAAACGCCCGGCGAAGCACCGAAAGAATCTCGCGCTCCGCCTCCAGGTCCGCGCTGGAGACGAGGTCACCCTGGACGGTCTTCTGCTTCACTTCCAGCGTCTTTGAAAGATAGTGCCGCTTTGCAATGGAACCTGCCCGCCGCGCTGCGCGCACCATCGCATCGAGATAACTTTTCATTTGTTCTCCTGGACCCGTTCCATCCACATGCCGGGGTTGGCAAGCGGCGTGAAGCCCGCGTATTTCCTGTACAGCTCGTGAGCATCGCGCGTGGCAAGCTGCAAACGTTTCACGCCCGAGAGGGCGGGGAAGGCAACGATCGTCTGCATGAGCCATTTGCCCAGGCCCCTGCCCTTGTGCTCGTCCAGGACGAACACGTCGCACACCCAGCCGAATGTCGCGAAGTCCGTGATTACCCGGGCGAAACCTGCCTGGCGTCCCGCGGGGTCATACAGACCGAAGCAGAGGGAGTTGTCCACGGACCGCTCAACGGTTTCCTTTGGCCTCCCCGCCGCCCAGTAGGAGGCTCTGCTGAGATACCCGTGGATGGCGTCCAAATCCAGCCTTGATTTGTCGGTGCTGATGAGGTAGCCGTCCCGGCGGTACTCGTGGACTTCCATGCCGGGCGATGCTACTTCACTGGCCGTAAGCGCGGCAAGCCTGACCGCGCCATGCGCCATCGGGTCACGCCGCTCGCCGGCCGGGTTTTTCGGCCGCTTTACAGGTCTCGGGGCGCACCGGTACAATTCCGGGTATGGAGTCCACGGCGCCGCAAGAGAGTCCTGCGGGCAGCGGCGCTCACCGCTGCCATCGCATTTGCCCTGTGGCTCTGTGCCCAGTCAAGTTACCTCCTTTTCCACAGCATCGCGGAGATCTTCAGTATTGCCGTTGCCTGTGCGGTATTCATGATTTCCTGGAGCTCACGAGGCTACCTGGAAGCGAAACCCTTTGTCCTGCTGGGAATCGGCTACGTCTGCGTTGCCGTCGTGGACGTGTTTCACCTGCTCTCCTACCAGGGCATGGGTGTTCTCTCCAACACCCGCGACGATGCAACGAGGCTCTGGGTCGCCGCCCGCGCGCTGCAGGCGGCAACGACGTTCGCGTTCGTGCTGCTTGCGCGCATGAAAAGGACCATCCCCTCATCGCTGGCCTTTGGCGTCCTTGGATCCGCGACGGTCCTTGCCCTTCTTTCGGTGTTCTGGTGGGACGTGTTTCCCCTCTGCTTCATTCAGGGTGTGGGGGTCACTCCATTCAAGAAGGCCTGCGAGTACGCGATATCGGGAGTGTTCGCAGTTTCGATCGTCCTGCTGGCGCTGAAATCGGACACAATGGACAGGCGGGAACGGCTGCTGCTCTGCACTTCCTTCGCTCTCACCATTGCCAGCGAGCTGGTCCTGACCCTGTACGTCAGCGCCTACGGCGCGCAGAATCTCATCGGCCACTACCTGAAGATCGCGGCATTCTTCCTGGCATACCAGGCCCTCTTTGCCGGCAAGATCCGGGGCCGCCTTGCACTGGTGGATGAGCTGGAGCGCGCCAAGACGCGCCTTGAAGCCAGTGAGACCGGGCTGCTCAGGGCCAACCTTTCCAAGGACAAGTTCTTCTCCATCCTCGCGCATGACCTGCGCAACCCCATCGGCGGCCTGGTGTCGGTCTCAGAGCTGCTTGCAAAGCGGTACGACCAGCTGGAACCGGCCAGGATCAGGGAGCTCTGCCGGCTCCTGTACGACGGGGCGACGCAGGGGGCGGAGCTGCTGGAATGCATCCTCCAGTGGGCCCGCGCGCAGACGGGGCGGCTCGAGGTTCATCCTTCGCTCATACAGCTCTCGGAGCTGTGCGAAGGCATTGTCGAGCTGCAGGGTCCCGCGGCGGCCGGCAAGGAGATCCGCATAGCAGCGAACGTACCCCCGGATGCAACGGCATACGCCGATGAGAACATGGTGGCCACCGTGCTCCGCAACCTCGTCTCCAATGCCGTGAAGTTCACCCCGCGCGGAGGCGAGGTCGTGCTGTCGGCGCGAACCGAGGAGGCCTGGCAGTACCTCTCCGTTTCGGACACGGGCGTGGGGATGGGCCCCGATGAGCTGATGAAGCTTTTCCGGATCGACGTCCACTTCTCCTGCCCCGGCACGGAATTGGAACGCGGCCACGGCATGGGCCTCATCCTCTGCAAGGAGCTTGCCGTCCTCAACGGGGGCGCCATCAACGTGCAGAGCGAGCCTGCCCGGGGCACAACGTTTTCACTGCGGCTGCCCCTCACGGTCACGCAATGAGCAAGGCACAGCTAATGAGCAAGGCACAGCGAGCCTGGCCACGGCCGCAGTGATCGCACATACAAATCGCACATGCAACCTGTTGTCAGAAATCGACTACATTCGCCATTGTGGGAAGGTGGTCTGTGGAATTGAAGTCCCGCAGGCCGCCTTGACAATTCCGCAATGCCGGATTCATAGTACCGAAAGTGAATGCAAACGTTTGCAAGGAAATGACGCTCCGCGATGTTGCAAAGGCGGCCGGAGTGAGCATGGCAACCGTCTCCCGCAGCCTGAACGGTTCCACCCTGATCCCCGAGAGCACGCGCAAACGCGTCCGCGGCATAGCCGACCAGCTCGGATTCGAGTTCAATGCCCACGCCCGGAGCCTCATCACCCGGAAGGTGGGCACGATCGGGATCATCCTTCCCCCCGACTTCGACCGCTTCGGGGTGAACCACTATCACGGGACCCTGCACAACGCGCTGCGCAGCGTCCTGGAATGCAACGACATCGACCTCATCGTGGCATTTCTCACCAATCACTTCACGGGAGGCAACAACGTCCGCAAGCTCGTCAGCCGCAAGAAGGTGGACGGCCTGATCTTCGTCCAGCCCGTCTTCGAAGGGGACCTGATAGAGTTCCTGCGCTCGAAGGAGATGCCGTTCGTCTTCTCCCACTATCCTCCCCCCGAGGATTGCCCGGACGACATCGACGTGATCTATCCCGACAACGAGCAGGGCGGATTCCTCGCGGGGCGGCACCTCGCCGGACTCGGGAGGAAACGGATCCTGTGCATTGCCTCCGGGGGCAACCCGACGCGCGAGCGGGAGTGGGACCTCAGGCTCGACGGTGTGCGGCGCGGACTCTCCGAAGTCGGGCTCGAGCCTGCGCGAACAGGACCTTCTCCGCGGGGACATGACCATGGAGTCCGGGTACGACCTGGTGATGAGCGTGCGCGGCTCTCTCCGCGAGTATGACGGGATCGTCGCGCTGAATGACCTGATGGCCATTGGCGCGATCCTGGCCATCCGCGGAGATCGGTCTCCGGATTCCCCAGGATATCGCCGTTGTCGGCTACGACGACACGGACCTCGCTTCGTGCATGAGACCGACCCTCACCACCGTCCACCAGCCGCGCGAGGAGCTGTCCCTGGTCACCTGCGAAAGACTTCTCGAGCTCATCCGCACGAACCACGCCGGCCGAACGGTTCGGGCCGGCCGCGGGGCGCGTGCATCCGGATCAGCGCGGAGGATCGTGCTCATGCCGAAGCTCGTTGTGAGAGAGACAACAGCACAATGAGGGAAGTTCGCGTTGGAATCGTGGGGCTGGGCCGCCTGGGGATGAAGCACGCAGAGAACCTTGCCTTCCGTGTGGGCGGTGCCCGCCTGCAAGCTGCCTGCGCACTGGAGCCGGACCGTGTCGAGCGGGTGCGCCGCGAGTGGGGAGTTCCGCGGGGATACGGGCGCTTCGAGGACATGCTTGCTGACCGGGAGCTGGATGCGATTTTCATCGCGTCGAGCTCTGCAGAGCACTGCCGGCAGATCGAGGCGGCACTCGATGCCGGGTTTCACGTCTTCTCGGAGAAGCCACTGGGGATCTCCCTGGACGAGTGTCGAAAGGCAGAGGGGGCCGTGGCGCGTCATCCGGGAAAGGTCTTCATGCTTGGTTTCATGCGGCGCTATGACCCCTCGTACCGCCGCGCCAAGGACCTGATCGACAGCGGTGAGATCGGAAAGCCCATCCTCTTTCGGGGCTACTCCGTAGATCCCGAGTCCGCCATAAAGGGGGCCATCCGGTTTGCCCCCTCTTCCGGAGGACAGTTTCTCGACATGTCGGTGCACGACATTGACCTGGCCCGCTGGATGCTGGGGGGAGAGGCAACGACGATCTTTGCCGCCGGCGGCTGTTACGCGCATCCCGAGTTCGCCGCCTCGGGAGACGGGGACAACCTCGCGGCTTTTGCCCGGTTTGATACCGGCGCGATGGCGTTCTTCCTGGCCGGGCGGACCGCCGCCCACGGCTACGTCGTGGAGACTGAGATCATCGGGACGGAGGGCACGCTGCGGATCGCCGCGGTTCCCCAGAAGGACCACGTGGAGATCCTCGACTCGCGAGGGGTGGTGCGCGAATGCTCACAGAGCTTCCTCGAACGTTTCGAATCGGCATACCTCGCCGAGGCGCAGGAGTTCGTGGACTGCATACGGCAGGGGCGGAAGCCCCTGGTCACCGTTCAGGACGGGACGCGCGCAACCGAGGTGGCTTTTGCCGCCATGCGCTCGTTCCGCTCGGACGAGCTGGTGCGATTATAACACCGGTGCGATTATCGCAGAGGAGGGGCACATGAAAGTCGGCTTGATCGGGGCAGGGAGAATCGGAAGGATCCACGCGGAGAACATTATCGGCGCCATGCCGCGGGTGACGATCACCCGCATTGCCGACATTGCTGCGGACAAGGCGAGGGACTGGGCGCGCGGCCTGGGTATCACGCAGGTGAGCGCGGACGCGAAGGACGTGCTGGAGGACCGCGAGATCGAGGCAGTCATCGTGTGCAGCTCCACCGACACGCACGCGGACATGGTGAGCGCCGCGGCGGCGCGGGGGAAACACGTCTTCTGCGAGAAGCCCGTGGACCTTACCGTGGCCCGGGTCAAGAAGGCGCTGGCCGACGTGAAGAAAGCAGGAGTGAAGATCCAGGTCGGGTTCAACCGCAGGTTCGACCACAACTTCCGCCGCATCCGCGACCTGGTCCAGCAGGGAGCCATCGGGGACCCGCACATCGTGCGCATCACCTCGCGCGACCCGGCACCGCCGTCTCCGGAATACGTGAAGGTCTCCGGCGGGATCTTCCTGGACATGACCATCCACGACTTCGACATGGCGCGCTACCTTGCCGGCTCGGACGCGGTGGAGGTGTACGCAAAGGGCGCGGTTCTTGTTGATCCGTCAATAGGCAAGGCGGGAGACATCGACACCGCGGTGGTGACGCTGACATTCGCAAACGGCTGCCTCGGAGTGATCGACAATTCCAGGAAGGCCACCTACGGCTACGATCAGCGGGTGGAGGTCTTCGGCTCGAAAGGCGCGCTTGCCTGCGGGAACGACACACCATCATCCGTCACCCTGTCCAACGAGTCGGGCGTTGCCGGGGACAAACCCCTGTATTTCTTCCTGGAGCGCTACCGCCAGGCATTCATCGACGAGATGAACGCATTTTTCGACGTGGTGATCGACGGAAAGCCCAGCCCGGTTGGAGACATCGACGGGCTGAAGCCGCTGCTGATGGGGTTCGCCGCGAAGAAGTCGGTGGCAGAGGGCCGGCCGGTGAAGATCTCGGAGGTGGACGTATGACGATGGGAAAGTCACCTTCGGCGCGGGGTACCGTGCCTGCGGTGACGACTGTCCGCCTGACGATGGCGCAGGCACTCGTTCGCTTTCTCGATGCCCAGTACGTCGACTTCGACGGTGTCGAGACGAAGTTCGTCAAGGGGGTGTGCGGGATCTTCGGTCACGGCAACGTGGTCGGTCTTGGGGAATCGCTTGCGGGAGGCGGACACAGCCTCACCTACTTCCAGGGCCACAATGAGCAGGGGGCGGCGCACATGGCCATTGGCTACGCCAAGCAGTGCAACCGCCGCCAGATTTTCGCCGTGACCAGCTCCATCGGGCCCGGGGCGTTGAACATGGTGACCGCGGCAGGAGTCGCCCTGGTCAATAGAATCCCGGTCCTCTTCCTTCCCGGCGATGCCTTTGCCTGCCGTCAGCCGGACCCGGTGCTCCAGCAGGTCGAGCAGTGGGACGACTACACTGCTACCGCAAATGATGCATTTCGCGCCGTTTCGCGCTACTGGGACAGGATCAACAGACCCGAGCAGCTCATGGCTGCCTGCATCAGCGCCATGCGGGTTCTCACGGATCCCGCAGAAACCGGGCCCGTGACCCTCGCACTCCCGCAGGATGTGCAGGGTGAGGCATACGACTACCCGGCGGAGTTTCTTGCCCGGCGCGTGCACCACGTGGAGCGCCGGCTGCCCACCCCTGGTGATATCCGCCGGGCCGTGGCGTTGATCCGCTCGTGCTCCAAACCCCTGGTCATCTGCGGGGGAGGGGTGCGTTATTCCGCTGCGGGCTCGGAGCTAGCCGCATTCTGCGCACGGTTTGCAATCCCCCTGGGGGAGACCCAGGCAGGGAAGGGTGTCGTGCCCTGGGACGACCCGCTCAACATGGGAGGCATCGGTGTAACCGGCGGCCTTGCGGCCAACAGGATTGCCCGGGATGCGGACCTGGTCATCGGCGTCGGGACGCGTTTGGGCGATTTCACCACCGGGTCACGAAATCTCTTCCGCAACCCCCGGGCAAAGGTGCTCACCATCAACGTCAACAGCTTCGACTCGCACAAGATGGACGCCCTGTCCGTGGTGGCCGATGCGCGAGAGAGCCTGAAGGCGCTCACGGAGGCACTGTCCGCAGCGGGATGGAAGTCCGGATACCACGGAGAAGTGGAGAAGGCGCGCGATGAGTGGCGCAGGGAAGAGGACCGACTGTACACGGAGGACGATCCTGCCGGGCTCTCGCAAGTCAGGCTCCTCGGGGAGCTGAACGAGAAGCTTCTCCCGAAGAACGCAATCGTGGTGGGCGCATCAGGGAGCCTCCCCGGCGACCTGCAGCGCGTCTGGCGGACCCGGGCTGAGGACTCCTACCACATGGAGTACGGTTTCTCGTGCATGGGGTATGAGATCGCAGGCGCCCTGGGCGCGCGGATGGCCTCCCCGGACCGCGAGGTGTTCGCGCTGGTGGGAGACGGCTCGTACGTGATGCTGCACTCCGAGCTCCTGACGGCGATCCAGGAGGACATCAAGATCCACGTCATCGTCTTTGACAATGCCGGCTACCAGTGCATTGATAATCTCCAGCAGAGCCAGGGCATCGTGAAGTTCGGAAATGACCTGCGCAAGCGGGACCCGGCTACGGGGCGGCTCACCGGCAGCCTGATGAAGCTGGACTTCGCAAAAAACGGCGAGAGCTACGGGGCCAAAGGATATTCGGCAGCGACGCTGGAGCAGTTCCGCGCCGCGGTGAAAAGCGCGCTTGCAGGATCGGTTTCCACCGTGATCGATGTGAAGGTGACGCCGAAGTCAATGACGCACGATTACGAATCCTGGTGGCGCGTGGGCACGGCGCAGGTCTCGGAAAATCCGAAGGTGGAGGATGCAGCCCGCAGGATCGCCCGGGAAGTCGAATCGGCAAGGAAGTTCTGACATGGCAAGAATGTCACCTGCGGTGACCGCAGAAAAACGCGTTCGATTGGCCATCGCGCCCATTGCGTGGACAAACGACGACCTGCCCGACCTCGGCAGGGAGAACACGTTCGAGCAGTGCATTTCCGAAATGGCCCTTGCGGGGTTCGAGGGCAGCGAAGTGGGCAACAAGTACCCGAAGGATCCGGCGGTTCTGAAACGCGCGCTGGACCTGCGCGGGCTTCAGATCTGCAACGCCTGGTTCAGCTCGTTCCTGACAACCCGGCCATACGCGGAAGTGGAGAAGGCTTTCATTGCCCATCGCGACTTCCTGCACGCAGTGGGCGCCAGGGTCATCGGCGCAGCGGAGCAGGGCCATTCCGTCCAGGGAAAGCAGGACGTGCCGGTGTTCGATGGGAAGCCGCGCTTTACCGATGATGAATGGAAGCGGCTGGCAGAAGGGCTGAACCTGCTGGGCCGGCGGGCCCAGGAGAAGGGCATGACCCTCACGTACCACCACCACATGGGGACCGGCGTTCAGACGGCAGAGGAAGATGGACCGGCTGCTCTCCAGCACGGATCCCTCGCTGCTTTTCCTTTTGTACGATACCGGTCACCTCACGTTCTCGGGGGAAGATCCCGAGAGCATCCTCAAGAAGCACGTCGCCCGGGTGCGCCATGTGCACCTCAAGGACGTCCGCTTGAGCGTCCTGGAACGGGTGAAACGTGAAAAGCTCAGCTTCCTGTCCGCGGTGAAAGAAGGCGTCTTCACCGTCCCGGGAGACGGCGGGGTGAGCTTCGAGCCGCTGTTCCGGCTCCTCGAGAAAAACGGGTACACGGGGTGGTACGTCGTGGAAGCCGAGCAGGACCCTGCCCGGGCCAACCCGTTCGAGTACGCGGTAAAAGCGCGCGCATATATCCGGGAAAAGGCGGGACTGTGATGAAGAGCGCAACATCCGAGACAACCCTCCGCTTGATGACCAGGACCACGCCGACGGTCCTGTGGAACGACTCCTGCTCCCTCCAGGAGCTTGGAGATTCCATTGAGCAGAACGGGACCGTGGGGGCCACCTGCAATCCCGTCATTGTGCTTTCCGTGCTGAAAAAGGAGTGGGGGCTCTGGAAAGATCGCATTGCGGCACTTATCCGCGAGATGCCTGGAGCTGCCGACCGGGACATCGCCTGGCGCGTGGTCGAGGAGATGTCGGTCAAGGCGGCTGCCCTGCTGGCGCCGGCCTTCGAACGGGAAAAAGGCAGAAATGGCCGTCTCTCCATCCAGACAGACCCGGGCCTGTATCGCAATTCCGAGGCAATCGTCGAGCAGGCGGTGCGGTTCAACGCGCTGGCACCGAATGTCATCGTGAAGATACCGGCCACACGGGCGGGAATGGACGCCGTGGAAGAGGCGACCTGGCGAGGGATCAGCATCAACGCGACGGTGAGCTTCACCCTCCCCCAGGCAATCGCCGTGGCAGAAGCCGTGGAGCGGGGGCTTTCACGGCGGGAAAAGGAGAAGAAGGACATCAGCCGCATGGGCCCCGTGTGCACGCTCATGGTCGGCAGGCTCGACGATTGGCTGAAAGTCGTGGCGGAAAAGAAGGGCATCATCGTGGACCCCCGGATCCTGGACTGGGCCGGAGTGGCCGTGATGAAGAAGGCATATCGCATCTACCAGGAGCGGGGATACCGGCTGCGGCTTCTCTCCGCGGCGTTCCGCAATCACCTGCACTGGAGCCAGTTCATCGGCGGCGACGTGGTGATCTCCCCCCCCTTCGAATGGCAGAAGCGGTTCAATGATTCCGACGTGACGGTGGAAGACCGCATGAACGGGCCCGTGGATCCGAAGATCCTCGAAGAGCTGCAGGGGAAGTTCGAGGATTTCCGCCGCGCATTCGACGAGAAGGGGATGACGCCGCAGGAGTTCGACGGCTACGGTGCCACCCGCAGGACCCTTCGCCAGTTCTGCAAGGCAGTGGATGACCTGGCCGCGATGGTCCGGGACCAGATGATGCCGGATCCAGACAAGGAGTGAAAATACACTTGACAACCGTTTGTTGGAGAGCGTAATTATATGGTCACAATGAGAAAGTGTTGTTGTTTTCTGGACCTTGAATGCAAGCGTTTGCATAGCAGACGCTGAGAATTTCCCAAGGAGGCACCTATGCGGAAGTTTCTTCTCATTGCGCTCATCGCGCTGATTGCAGTACCGCTGATGGTATCTGCGGCGCCGAAACTCAAGTTCGGCGTAACGATCGAGAAGTTCAACGACGTCTTCATGCGGTATGCTCTCGATCAGCTCACCGACGAGGCGACAAAGAACGGCATTGACGTCGTCACAGGGGACGCCAAGGGCGACCCGAACGAGCAGCTGAAGATCGTCGAGAACTTCATCACCCAGGGCGTGGACGCGATCCTCATCCACGTCGTGGACCAGACCATTGCTCCGACCATCACCAAGGAATGCCTCGCGGCCAACATCCCGCTGGTCTATTTCAACCGGAAACCCGACGACTCCGCGCTGTCCGCGAACAAGGTCGTTGCCGTTGCCTCTCCCGAGGTAGTTGCAGGCAACCTCGAAGGCGAGTTCGTGGCCAAGAAGCTGGGCGGCAAGGGCAACGTGGCCATCCTGATGGGGACCATGGGCACCGCACCCCAGATCGGCCGCACGCAGGGGACCAAGGACGTCATTGCCAAGTATCCCGGCATGAAGGTCGTGCGCGAGCAGACTGGTAACTTTGACCGGGCCACCGGGCTGTCGGTAACCGAGGACTGGCTGAACAGCGACGTGAAGATCGATGCCATTGTCGCAAACAACGACGAGATGGCTCTCGGCGCGGTCCTGGCCCTTGAAGCCAAGCACATGAAGGACAAGGTGCTGGTCACCGGCGTTGACGCGACCTCCGACGCGCTGAAGTACATCGCGGACAAGAGGCTGGACATGACGGTGTTCCAGAACGGTGCTGCCCAGGGCCGCGGCGCGGTACAGATCGGCATCAAGCTGGTCAAGCACCAGATGGTGCCCACGTTCACCCCGATCCCGTTCGAGCCGGTGACGTACGACAATTACAAGAAGTACATGAAATAGGTCCCGGGGACCTGTCTGGGGCCGGGGCGTGTGCCCCGGCCCCCGCGTATCATTCTCCCGAGGAGCTGCCGTGAGCGACTACATCCTCCAGATGGCCGGCATCCACAAGAGCTTCCCCGGCGTTCACGCGTTGAGCGGCGTGGAGCTTTCTGTCCGGCCAGGCACCGTCCACGGCGTCATGGGGGAAAACGGGGCGGGCAAATCCACGCTCATGAAGGTGGCAATCGGCCTCTACCGGCCCGACGCGGGAACCATCCGGCTGCGCGGAAAGGCGGTGACCTTCGAGAGCGTCCATGATGCTCTCACCCAGGGCATTGCAATGATCCACCAGGAGCTCAGCCCTCTCCCGTACATGACCGTGGCCCAGAACATCTTCCTTGGACGCGAAATGAAAAACCGTCTCGGCCTGATCGATCACCGCGCCCTGGACCGGGAAGCGGCCGTGATCCTGACGGAGCTGAAGATCAACCTGAAGCCCCGCCAGGTCATGGGGCAGCTCAGCGTGGCGCAGATGCAGCTCGTGGAGCTCGCCGCGGCCGTCTCGCGCAAGGCGGATCTCATCATCATGGACGAGCCCACCTCCGCCCTCACGGAGAAAGAGGTCGCTCACCTGTTCACCATCATCAAGGGCCTGAAGGAGCGCGGCGTCGCGGTGATCTACATCACGCACAAGATGGACGAGGTGTTCGCCATTACGGACGAGGTGAGCGTGTACCGCGACGGGGAGCTGGTCGGCCACGAGCAGACAGCCGACCTGACCCGGGAGAAGCTCATCAAGATGATGGTGGGGCGCACCATCGACCAGTTTTTCCAGAAGGAGAACGCCCAGTTCGGCGGCCCCGTCCTCGAGGTGGAGGGCCTCACGCGCCACGGATATTTCCGTGACGTCAGCTTTTCAATCCGGGAGGGCGAGATCCTGGGCGTTGCCGGCCTGATCGGCGCCGGCCGGACCGAGGTCATGGAGGCGCTCTTCGGGGTCACTCCCCGTCAGGGCGGCACCGTGAAGATCCGCGGAAAGATGGTAAGAATCGGCAGCCCGACGGACGCCATCCGGCACGGAATGGCGTTCCTCACGGAGGACCGCAAGCGCAGCGGGCTGTACCTGAATCTCTCGGTGCGGGACAACATCATCATGCCCAGCCTGCGGAACAATCTCAACGCGCTCTTCCTGCGGCACCGTGCCCTTCGAAAGCTCTGCATGGACGCCGTCGGGATGCTGAGTATCAAGACGCCCAGCCTTGACCAGCTGGTGATGTACCTGAGCGGGGGAAACCAGCAGAAGGTGCTCGTCTCGAGATGGCTGGCAACCGTGCCGTCCATCCTGATCCTGGACGAACCCACGCGGGGGATCGACGTCGCCACCAAGAGCGAGATTTACAAGATCATGTCCAGCCTGGCCCGCGAAGGGAAGGCGATCATCCTTATCTCGTCCGAGATGCCGGAGATCCTGGCCATGTCGGACCGGATCATGGTCATGCACGAGGGAAGAAAGGTCGGGGAGGTCGGCCGCGCCGAGGCCACCCAGGAGAAGATCCTTCACATGGCCACGGGCGAGCCTCTCAGCACCTTCAAGGAAGTGCGCTACTACTAAGGACCGGAGGCAGGTACAGTGCTGGAAACCACGAAAGGAACACCCAAGAGGGAATCTCCCGTCCTTGCCCTGATGAGCAAGTACAGCATCCTGCTCATCCTCATCGGGCTGTCGGCTCTCATCGCCATCCTTTCCGGCGGGCTTTTCCTGAGGATCAACAACCTCCTGAACGTGCTGCGCCAGATCAGCGTCATCGGGATCATCGCCCTTGGCGTGACGATGTGCATCATCACCGCGGGGATCGACCTTTCTTCCGGCGCCATCGTCGCGGTGGTCTCCGTCGGCGTGGCGAGCCTCCTGCAGAGCGCTGACGCGATGGACCGGCTGTTCGCGGGCGGACACCCCTGGCCTGTCATCCCCGTGCTGCTCATCGGGCTCCTCGTAGGGGTCATTGGCGGCTTCATGAACGGGGCGATGATCGCGTGGCTGAAGATCCCGCCGTTCATCGCCACGCTGGGCATGATGACCTTCGCGCGCGGGTGGGCGTTCATCTTTTCAAGCGGGCGGCCCCGCGGAAGCCTCCTCGACTCGTTCCAGGTCATCGGGCAGGGGAACATCCTGGGCATCCCGAACCCCGCCATCATCCTGATCGTCTGCGTGGCGCTGACCTACCTGATCCTGCAGCACACGCTGTGGGGGCGCTACACCTACGCCCTGGGGAGCAACCTCCAGGCCGCAGTGGTATCCGGCATCAAGATCAACCGCTACCTCATCCTGGTGTACACGTTTGCAGGCTTCCTCGCCGCCGTGGCAGCCATCGTCCTCACGGCCCGCATCGGCTCGGGCCAGCCCGGTCTCGGGCTGGGCTACGAGCTGGACGCAATCGCCGCGTCGGTCATCGGGGGAACGAGCCTTGCGGGAGGATTGGGAAGCGCGGGGGGCACGCTCATTGGCGCCCTCATCATCGGCGTCATGAAGAACGGCCTGGACATCCTGAACGTGTCCGCCGATTTTCAGCAGATTGCCCGCGCCCTTATCATCGTCGTGGCAGTGACCATCGACGTGCGGAAGAACGCGCGGAGGAGCTAGAGCCAGCGCCGCGCGGCTGTCTAAGCCTGCGGCCGGCGGTGCCAGACGTGGCGGTACGGCAGATGGAATCCTGTCAGCTCAGGAACTCCATGCTCTTCCTCAGGGCCGCCGCGAGCGCATCCCGGCTCATCTTCTGCACCTGGACGGAGAACGGCTCGAAAGAGACGGCTCCCTCGTAGCCAAGGGCCACGATCTGATCGATCTGGTCCCTGCTTGCCATCTTGTCCGCGTCCGTGACGAGCACGCGCTCCCCGTCCCGCCACTTCTCCTTCGGGATCGAGGCCTCCACTCCCGACACGTGGATGAGTCCCACCCGTGAAACAATGGGCGCGTCCACGTCGTTTTCGTTGTCCGGTCCCAGGAAGAAGTGGAAGGTGTCATAGACGATCTTGTAGCAGTCGAATCCGGACTTCTTGATCGCCTCCGCCGCAACCACAATGGATGAAAGTGATGACTCGGGGAATCCCAGGGGCTCCACAAGGCCGAGGATTCCGCGCTTCGTGAACGACGGGCCATAGGCTTTCAGGGCGGAAACCGTCTCTTCCACCCTGCTGCGGGCGTCGCGGTGATCGTTGGTATCGTTGTTGGGGCACATCACGATGGCCTTGCAGCTCAGCGCGGCGGCAACGTCCAGGAGCTTGTCCAGGTCCGCCAGGTTCTTCGCCTCCGCCGCCTTCAGGTTGAACTTCTGCAGTGCGTTGACGCTGATGATGGTAATGCCGTGCTTCCGGGCCAGATCGGCAGCGGATGCGGCGGGCATCCCGTCGATGACCGCGCCTCCCGGCAGGTCGTTGCGTATTTCCACTTGCGAAAGGCCGAGGTCCCTGGTGAACTTGAAGAAATCCTCCAGCCCCAGCGACGGGCATGTTATCCGGTTCAGAGCGAAGCGGTTCCTGTCCAGCATTGCGTCCTCCCCTCAACTGCATGGATCATACAACTTTTCTGCGTCATCAAGGCCATATGCGCGCCTTCGGGTCCGTAACCCATGTGTGCTCGGAAACGAAGGTGGGCACTCCGTAACGGTTCCCGTCCAGGTGCCGGATGACCCACACGTAGAACATCGCGTAGCCCGGCGCAGCTGCATGCGGGTGCACTGCACCGGCGGGGATGGTCACGGTGTCACCGTCCCGGAGGACAAGACCCTCCTCGCCGATGGCCGCCAGGCCGAAGCCTGCCGCCGGCAGGAACCTGTAATGGTAGATCTCCGGCTGCGGGTGATGGTGCGGGGGGTAGCTGGACCATTTGCCGGGAAACGTGATCACCTCGCCCAGCACCAGGTTCGACCACGGCGCCCGGGGGTCCTCCATGATAGTCCGTACGATCCGGGTCGATGTCTCCCGCATCGTGCCCTTTCCGCGTTCCTCGCTTCTGCATTCCCCGGGTGTATAGAGCCGAGCCGGAAAGCCGTGAGGATTCTCCGTCGCGTGGAATGATATTTCAGCGTCGTCGCCGACCGCGGTGAGCGCTGCCTCTGCGCCGGCAGGGAGACTGAGACACCAGGGCGGCTCGTCGAACAAAGATGCACGGGTGATGCGGGTCTTTATCGCCCCACAGGAAATTTCCAGTGTTCCGGCCAGGAGGAGGAAAGCCCGCTCTCTGCCGCTCGTTGAATTGTGGGTTTCGCCGGCCCGCAGGCGGAGGATGCCGAAGTCCATCAGCGACTCGGAGTGACGGCCGTGGACTTCCGTGATTGCCGAATATCCGTACGGGAAAGCTCCTGGGCTTCGAATCAGCATATGGCCTGACCGGAGTGTATCAAGATTGCCGTCTCGCGTCAGGTACGACGACACGTACACATGGCGGGCCGCAAGGACGGCAGCTTCAGCGTAGAAATACCTTTCCGAAAGGCTGTAGCCAGCCATCGGCATTCCGCGCTATAATTTTGTAAACAAGAAACAGGCAGGGAAAGCGCCAGGCTTTTCACCGAAGATCGTCTGCTGATCTTCTGGAGGAGCGGAATTTTGAATCAACCTGAGACCGGACCGGCCCTCGAGATGACGAACGTGAGCAAGCGTTTTCCCGGCACCATTGCAGTGGATGACGTGAGCTTCGAGGTCTTCCCCGGGGAAGTCCACGCCCTGGTCGGCGAAAACGGCGCGGGCAAGTCCACGCTGATGAAGATGCTCGCCGGTTCATTCGACGACTACACCGGCACGATAACCGTGAACGGACGCGTGGAGACGCTGCACTCGCCCACGACTGCCAAGAAGTGCGGCATCGGCATGATCTACCAGGAGCTGAGCCTGGCGCGCCCCATCAGCATCACGGAGAACCTCCTGGCGGGCCGTCTCCCGCGCAGGGGGCCGTTCCTGGACAAGGCGCGGGCGCGGCAGCAGGCACGGGAGCTCCTCCAGCATGTCGGTCTCGACCTGGATCCCGACCTTCCCATAGAGGACATCAGCCAGCACGAGGCCCAGCTCGTGGAGATCGCCAAGGTCCTGGGCAACAACCCTTCCATCCTCGTGATGGACGAGCCCACCAGCGCCCTCTCCCGCGAGGAAGTGGACAGGCTGTTCGCCATCATCGAGAGCCTCAAGAAGCAGCGCATTGCCATCGTATACATCTCGCACCACCTGCCCGAGATCTTCAGGATCGCGGACCGCGTGACGGTTATGCGGGACGCGAAGAAGATCGGCACGAAAGCGATCTCCGAGGTCACCCGGGAAGAGATCGTGCAGATGATGGTGGGACGCTCCGTCAAGGAGTTCTACAAGAGAAGCGAACGCACCCTCGGCGAGGTACGGTTCACCGTGAGGGATCTCGAGCCGGCTGGGGTTCTTCCACGACGTCAGCTTCCAGGCCCGCCGCTGCGAGATCCTGGGCATCTGCGGCCTGTCGGGCGCAGGGCGGACGGAGCTTGCGCGCGTGCTCGTGGGCCTGGACAAGGCGGACGAGGGCGTCATCGAGCTGGACGGGAAGCGGGTGAAGGGCTCGAGCATGGCCGCGTTCCTGGAGCAGGGCATCGCGTACCTCACGGAGGACCGCAAGATCGAGGGACTCTCGGTGCGTCTTGCCGTGGACGACAACATCCTGTCCGCTATCGTGGACCGGCTGTCGTCGGCATCGATATTTTCCAAGGCGCGGGGCGCGCCCGTCGTTGAGCGCCTCATCGGGGAGTTGTCCATCTATCCGCCCGATCCGTCGAGGACGGTCGGCAACCTCTCCGGCGGAAACCAGCAGAAAGTGCTCCTGGCCAAGTGGCTTGCAAGCGAGCCGCGCGTGCTCATCCTGGACGAGCCGACGCGGGGCGTGGACATCGGCGCGAAGATGACCATCCATGCTTCCATAGAGAAGCTCGCGCGGGAGGGATGCACGGTGCTCCTGATATCCTCCGACCTGCCCGAGCTGGTGGGTCTCTGCGACCGGGTGATGATCATGCGCAAGGGGCATTTCACCGGGGAGATGAACTACAGCGAATGCAGCGAGGAGAGTCTCCTCCTGGCGGCAAACGGCGAGGGGAGTGTGTGATGGGTGACGTGCGCGACCTGAGGGCCGTCCGGGCCAACACGTTCTCACGGCTGGTCAACACGGCCGGTGTCTACGGCATCGCCATCCTTTTCCTCGTCCTGGGTCTGCTCCTGCAGGTGACGGGCGCAATCGGCAACTTCATGTCCGTGCAGAACATGCTCAATATCGTGGACGCCGTGGCCCTCGTGGGAATCGTCGCCGTCGGGATGTCGTTCGTAACCTACTCGGGAAACTTCGCGGACATGTCGGTCCCCACCACCATGGGCTTCACGGGGTACATCTGCATCGAGCTGCTCCGCTACGGCTTCATCCCGGCGCTCATCGGCGCGCTGGTCGTCGGGCTCCTGATCGGGCTCCTGAACGGCTTCGTGGTCGGCAGGTTCAAGGCCAACCCCATCATCTGGACCCTCGCGGTGAACTACGTGACCCTGGGCATCATCCGCCTTGTCTGGGTCAACAAGCAGATCTACCCGGACCTGGCGGGTTCCGGGCAGAAGGCGGTGGGGCTTTTCGACGGGATCTACCGCCTTCGTTTCTTCAACCTGATCGGTCTTCCGCTGGTCATCCTGATCGTCCTCGTGATCGTGGGGCAGTTCGTCCTGACGCGGACCTCCTTCGGGGTGAAGCTGAAGCTGACGGGCTCCGCGCTGCGCGCCGCGAAGTTCTCCGGGATCAACGTGGAGCGCATGATCATGATCTCCTTCATCCTGGCGGCATTCACGGCCACCATCGGGGGCCTGGCGGTCACATCGCTATCCCGCGTCGGCGCCTGGTACAACGGAACGGGCTATGACTTCAAGGCGGTTACCGCCATCGTCATCGGCGGCATGACGCTTGCCGGGGGCCGCGGGAGCATCCTCGGGGTGCTCGGAGGCTCGCTCATCATCGGGATCCTGAACAACATCATGACCCTCCTGGGGGTCGGCACATTCTCGCAGGACATGGTCCGCGGCGCGATCTTCATCATCGTCGTCGGCATCAACGCCCTGTCACTGCGCAGCCTGGGGCGTGACGATGCGTAATATCGGAAGAAACAGGCTCCTGGCCTTCGGCGACAAGTACCGCATCTACCTTCTCTTCGTCGTCGTGTTTGCCTTCATGTCTCTCCTGGCGCCGAGGTTCTTCGCCCTGCAGAACATGACGTCCATCCTGAACGCCATCGCGATGAACGCCACCGTGGCAATCGGCTTCACCGTCGTGATGATCTGCGGCCAGCTGGATCTCTCCATCGGCACCGTGATCACCTTTGCCGGCGTCCTCACCATGGGCCTCGAGCCGCTGCTCGGCTTTCCCGGGGCAATCGCCGTGGCCATCCTCGGGGGCGCCTTCGTCGGCCTGCTCAACGGCCTGCTGGTGGCCAAGGCCAAGATCAACTCGTTCATCGTGACGCTGGGCACGATGACCATCCTGCAGGGATCCATCTACCAGTTCTCGGGGGGCAACTCGATCGGCATCACGACGCCCCAGGCCTTCGCGATATCGGATTTTCTCGGCAAGAGCCTGATCCCCCTGGTCACGCCGCGAGTCCTGCTGGTCATCCTGCTGGTCGCGGCCGTGGAGTTCTTCCTGCGGCGCACCCGCGCGGGGCGCAACTTCTACATCGTGGGCGGCAACAGAAACACTGCCTGGCTGGCGGGCATCCACACGGACAAGTACCTGATCCTGGCCTTCGTGATCTCGGGGGTCACGGCGGCCATCGGCGGGGTGGTCTCGGTGCTCGTCTCCACGGCGGCCACGCTCAAGCTCGGCGAAAACTCCCTCATGTATGTCATTTCCGCGACGATCATCGGCGGCACGGCCATGTCGGGCGGCAAGGGGGGCGTCCTCCGAAGTGTCATCGCGATTTTCACCCTGGAAATGCTGTACACCGGCATCATCCTCTTCGGCCTGGGCAACGAGGTGAAGATATTCTTTGCTGGACTTCTGCTGGCCTACGTGGTACTCTACGAGGCCTACGCGTCCTATAAGCATGAAAAGTCACTCGGGCAAAGACCCGATCTCCTGAAGGAGGTCGGGAAAAGAAAAACCGCCTCGGGCAGCTGAGGCGGGCGGCTTTCAATGGTCTTTTTCCGGAGCCTCCTTTTCGGGGGCCACCGGGAGAATACGTTTCCGTCAAGGAGGGATTCTGATGAAGAGAGCAGTACTGATACTGTCAGCACTGGCACTGGTGGCGTTCATCGCCGCGCCGGTTTTCGCGGATAACCTGGCTGCGTCGCTCGCCATCGACACGAAGGTTCTCAAGTCGGCCGATGGCCAGCTTCTCCTGGCGCCGTCCACCGACAACCGCAAGGTCCCGATGAGGCCGTCCAACCCGGACGCTCTCCCCGAGACCAATCCCCTGCACTGGTACGACATGGAGTGGGCGGGCTGGAACGTCACCCCGACCAATCTTCCGCAGTCCCCCGCGGACGGCGCCATCGGCAAGAAGATCATCATGATCGTGCACGGCGACCATCCCTGGACCACCGCCTGCATCCTGGGCGGCAAGAAGGTTGCCGACCTCTACAAGATGAGCTTCGTTGCCCGCTCCCCGAACTGGGATAAGGATAAGCAGGACCAGCTGATCGACCAGGCCATCAACGAGAAGCCTGACATGATCCTTCTCATCCCCCTGGATGCGAAGGGCGCTGTCCAGCAGGCACGCAAGATCAACGCCGCCGGAATCCCCCTGCACATGTTCAACACGCTGCCCGACGCGGCGGCCCTGAATTACTCCCTGGGCTCGACCGGTCCGGACGATTTCGGCCAGTTCCGCCTCCTCGCCCGCGCCTGGGCGGATGAGCTGCAGAAGAAGAACCCGGGCAGCGGCCCCATCGGCGTTGCCTACGTCCAGCACGCGCCGGGCGGATCGCCCTACTTCGCCCGCTCCTTCGGCCCCATCTCCGAGCTGGCCACCTACGCGCCCCGGATCAAGACCCTGGAGAAGGCGTCCCCGACCCCCGCGACCTTCGATGCCAACACCACCATGCAGCTGGTCTCCGACTGGCTTACCAAGTACGGCAAGGACCTGAAGGGCATCTGCGCCTCGGATGACTCCGCGCAGTCCCTCGGCATCTTCCAGGCCCTCGAGAAGGCCGGGCGGACCGACGTCGTCGTCGTGGCCGCCGGCAACTCCAAGCAGGGCATGGACCTCGTGAAGGACGGCAAGCTCTTCGGTATCACCTACCAGACGGCTGAAGGCGACGGCGCCCTCGCGGTGAAGTACGCGGCCGACTGGTTCGATGGCAAGAAGATGGCCCTGCGCCAGAACCTCGCGCAGCACGTCATCACCAAGGCCGACGTGGAGAAGTTCTACCCGCCCCAGTGGTAAGTGTCCGTCTCGACTGATCATGGCCGTCCCTCTTCCGGGGGGACGGCTTTTTCTTGGCGCGCTCGCCGGGGCCGCCCCGTAGGGCGCACTCCATTTCTCCAGGAGGATTCCACCGTGACCAGATCCGCGAACTGCAAGGCCAAGCTTGCCCGCATGGACGCAGCACTTCATCACCGCGAGGGCGACCGCGTGCCCGTGAGCGATTTCTTCTGGGGCTCGTTCCTTGCCCGGTGGAAAAAGGAGCTCGGCCTGCCCGCCGACACGGATATCTACCGCCACTACGACCTGGACTGGGTGTCCACGGTTCCCAACATGGACCCGCACATCAAAAACTTCCAGATCCTCCGCGAGAACCAGGACGAGGTCGTCGTGCGGACAGGCTACGAGGCGGTGATCCGAAAGACTTTCGCCGCGCCCATGCCCGAGTACGTCTCCTTCGAGACCGACACGCTGGAAAAGATGGAGGCCTTCCACTTTGACGACCCGTGGGACGAGAGGCGTCTTTTCCGCGCCGGCGACAACCAGGTGGGCGGTGTGGGAGACGGATTCTCCCGCAACCTGCCCGCGTGGGTGGACACGGTAAAATCCATCTACCCTGACTTTCCGGTCTACGGCAGCATCTGCGAAGGCCACGAGCAGCTGTGGCGCATCATTGGCACGGAGAACGTGATGCTCTGGATCGGCCTGTACCCGGACGAGCTGGGACGGTTCATAAAGCGCATCGGAGCGTTTGTCACCGAGATGACCAGGGCGCAGATCAAGGCTGCCGACGGCATGCTGGACGGGATGATCATCTGGGGAGACGTCGCCTATGTGAACGGCATGCTTTTCTCACCGGACTTCTGGCGGGCGCATTTCAAGGCAATCGTCGCCGAGCAGATCAGGATCTGCCACGATGCAGGGCTGCCCGTGATCTATCACGGGTGCGGCAATGCCACGGCGATCTATCCCGACTTCATCAATCTTGGCCTCGACACCTACAATCCGCTTGAGGCCAAGTCGGGGCTGGACGTCGTTGAGCTGCGCCGCCGCTACGGCCACAAGATGGGATTCTGCGGGAACATGGACGTCCTTGCATGGGCCAACTCTCCGCTTCCCGAGGTCCGCGGCCAGGTGCTGAGGAAGCTGAACGCTGCCAAGGGGGGCGGGTACATCTTCCAGTCCGATCACTCGGTGCCCAGCAACATTTCCGCCGAGCGCTACGAGTACGTGATCAACCTCGTGAGGAAGCACGGGACCTTCCCGCTGAAGCTCGAAGAGTTCGACCTGCCCGACCTCGGCCTGGACCACACATGACCTCGAAGGAGAGGGTGCTCGCCGCATTTGCCCACCGTGAGCCCGACCGGGTGCCCTGCTGGTGCGGCTCCTCGCCCGAGTTCTGGGCCAAGGCCAAGCACTCACTCGGCCTTGACGACGAGGGTCTGCGGGTGCGGCTGGGCGATGACTTCCGCCGGGTCTACGGCCTCTACAAGGGCCCCCAGTACGCACTCGAAGGCGGGGCTACCTGGCGCAGCCCGTTCGGCGTGGAGAGAATCGGAATCGGCTACGGCCAGCCGCTCAGCCATCCCCTTGCGCACGCGGAATCCATCACGGACGTGCTGCAGTATCCCTGGCCCGACCCGGCATGGGTTGACGTGTCCCGGGTCAAGGCGGAAGCGGATGCGTGGTCGGGGGAATATGCAATCCTGGGCGGTGACTGGTCGCCGTTCTGGCACGACGTGATAGACCTCGTCGGGATGGAGAAGCTGTACTTCCTGATGTATGACCACCCCGACGTGGCCTTCCTTCTCTTCCAGAAGGTGACTGACTTCTACTTCCAGGTGAGCGCGAACATCTTCCAAGCGGCGGCCGCCTCGATTGACATCTTCTTCATCGGCAACGATTTCGGCTCCCAGACCGGGCCGCTGCTCGGGACCGATCTCTTCGAGCGCTTCGCGCTTCCCTCCCTCGCGCGCCTCATCGATCTTGGTCATCGCCACGGCTTGAAGGTCATGCTCCATTGCTGCGGCGGCTTTCGGCCCCTCCTGCCCGCGATGATCCGGGCAGGTTTGGACGGCGTGCACGCATTGCAGCCGTTCTGCGCCGGGATGGAGCCCGCCGGCCTGAAGCGGGACTTCGGCGGACAAATCGTCTTGAACGGTGCAATCGATTCCCAGAGCGTCCTGATCGAAGGGACCCCCGACTACGTTTGCGAGCAGACGCGCGCAACCCTGGACATCATGGCACCGGGCGGCGGCTACGTGGCGGGAGCCAGCCATGACTACATCCTCGAGGAAACCCCGCTGGAAAACGTTCTGGCAATGTTCGACACGATCATGGAGCGCCGGAAGAATTGACCCCTACCTGTCACAGCCTCCAGGCTTGACTAGGCGCAAGCGCTTGCGTATACTGCAAACCATGGCAGGCTCACTCCGTGCTTCTGCCGCTGCCCTGGGATCCCGCGGCGGCCGCGCCGGGTCAGGGGCGTCCAAACGGCGCGGCGATTCCGAGTACTATCGACGCTTGGCGGCCCGACGCACGGATCGCGCGAGTGCCGAGACCGGGATGCGGCATCGTCATCTCAACCACGGGGGCTTTACGCTGGCCTCCATCGACGACATCGTCAGCAACGGCCGGTGGGACGCCTGGGTACGGCTTCGGCGCGCTCTGTACGTGCAACCGGGCATCAGGGAAAAGATCCTGAAGGTCTGCGATGCCCGTGTGCACGAGCCTTCCGCCCAGCGGCACCGCTTCTGGAAGCAGTATGCCCAGGACGCCTCAGCCGCTCCCTGATTGGGAGAAGGTCCTCTTCGCAGCCGCGCACCTGCAGCGGATACTCCCTGACGCCGTGCTTGTTGGAGGCACGGCCTCGGCGCTGCACGCGAAACATCGCATCTCTCTCGATGCTGATCATGTCCTGACGGACCTGTCGCGTCGGTTCGAGGTTGTTCTGGCGCAGCTTGAGTCCGTTGCAGGGTGGCAGACTTCCAGGGTGCAGCGCCCCGTCCAGATCCTCGGCAGCCTCGACGGCATCCTCACCGGAGTCCGTCAACTCATCCGGAAGGGTCCCCTGGAAACCCAAACCCTCCGATGGCGGGGGCAATCAATCGAGATGCCTACGACCGCCGAAATGCTGAGGATCAAGGCGATCCTCATCCTTCGGCGCAATGCAACGCGCGACTACCTCGATTTCATCGCGCTGGAAGACAAACTCGGCGCGGCCGCTGCCGCCGACGCGCTGCGCCCTTTCGATCGGCTGTATCCCCAGTCCAACAAGGAATCGCCCCTGCAGCAACTGATCGTCCAACTCGCCGATCCGATGCCCTATGATCTTGAAGAGACGCGGCTGGGAGAATACCGGCGGCTCATTCCTCGATGGCGTGACTGGGGCGTTGTGAAAAATGCATGTGCACGTTGCGCGACATCCCTCTTCGACCTGCTTGCGGCAAACGAACGGTAACCGGTCCGAGCGGGCCACCCCTTTCCGCGCATCGCCGCTGTTGTGGCCGGAACAAGCAAGACTGTTGGATTCTCTTTCTCAACGAACAGTCTATCGCATGGGGACCTTCGCAATCGACCTCACAATTCCGCCCTTGATATGGTATAGAGTTTCATCATGGAGTCCGTGTTCACGCATTTGCCGGAGTCCTTTTTCATCCCGCTTGCTTCGCCCAATCGACACCACTATGCCGCGCTTCTACTCGTGTACTACCGGCTTTTCGCGGAATACCGGTCCAGTGCGGAACGCGAGCTGGTGGTGAGCCGGTTTGCCGAGTACTTTGCCGGGTTGGACGCTTCGGACAAAATAGTGGATGAAGAAGAGGAAGGCGGGGCCGCAGCGGCTGCGGCGGACCGCACGGCGTCCGCGGACGGACCAGAGCCGCGCGTCCTGGCGGGCTTGTTCCTGCGCAAGCTCATTGGCTACGGATGGATGGCGGAGGAGGAACAGCTCGATTTTTCGCGAGTCATCACCCTCTGCCTCCACGCACGCCCTTTCTTCGAAGCCCTGGACGCAACGGAACGCGGCGCGTCGGTGGAATACGAAAGCCACATCGTGGCGATCTATTCTTCGCTGTGTGGCGACGCGGTAAAGGACAATGGCGAGCACGCGGTTCTCAACGCCCACTGGCATACGCGGCTTCTGATCGAGTCGCTGAAAGTGCTTGAACAGAACATCAAGACCTACGTCCAGGACATGTTCAAGCTGGATGCAGCCATTCCAGAGATCCTTCACGCTCACTACGACGTGTACATGCATGAAGTGGTGGATCGCGCATACACACGCCTCAAGACGTCGGACAACCTCTCCCGCTACCGGCCGCGCATATCCCGCGCTGTGAATGGCTTTCTCAAGAACGAGCCATGGATGTCACGCACGGCGGAGAAGCTGGCCACCATTCAGCGCGAAACGGTTGCCGCCAGCAGGGAGAAGGTCAGGGAGATGCTGGTGGAGATTCGGGATGAGCTGAAAAGCATAGATCCGATCCTCGAAGGAATCGACGACAAGAACCGCCGCTACTCCCGCATTTCCACCGAACGGATTCGTACCCGCCTTCACGCGGATTCTTCCCTGCAAGGCAAGATTGCCCGCATCATTCGCGCTCTGACGCGCGAGCCGCTGATGGCGGCCGCGGACGAGCTTGACCACCACATCTTTCGCCTGCGCCACCTGGTGCGCGATTCACTCTACGCGCGCAGAAACCGCGACGTAGCGCTGAGCGCGCTCGCGCGGCAGAGTGCGGACGGCGTGGAAGCGGAGATCGCGGCGGCGGAGCTGCGCCTGCGCATCACCCACCAGTTGAACCCGGCGAAAATAGCCGATTTCCTTTCTCGATTCTGTCCGTCGCCCGGGGCAGTGAAAGAGGCCGAGGAGATTGTCGATGGGGTGGACAATTTCGTTCGGTTGATCTACGCCGCCAACTACGCGGAGGCCCGGGACGGCACCTTCCCCTTCAGCGTGGACTGGCGGGACCAGGAGGTAACAGTCGGAAAGTTCAGCTTCCGGGCGCACCGATTTGTGAGAAAGTATCCCAATGGATGAGCTCAGCAGACTGACCGACCCCGAGCGGGACCGGCTTCGCATCGCCCTGAACACTCTCTTCACGGAGAGCTTCCTTGTGCGAAGCATAGAGCACCATGCTGCCTCGTACCGTTTCGTCGTGTCCAACTTCGAGCTCGTGGAGAAATATCTGGCAGTCGCCGGCTGGGGGGTGAGGCGTGATGAGATTCTGGGCGTCGTTGCCTTTCAGGGGCCGCCGTCCGCCCGCTTCACCCTGTCCAAGGACGAGACGCTGCTGCTTCTGATTCTCCGACTGCTGTTCGAAGAAAAAGCCGGCGAGATTGCTCTGCACGGCGAACGCACGGTGCGCCAGCAGGACATACGGGAGAAGTTCCGCGTTCTGACGGAGGGAACCTGGAAGAAGACGCGCTACCTGGAGATGCTGCGCAGGTTTCAGGTCTTGAGGCTCATCCGCGTGGTGGGAGTCGAATCGGATCCGGAAGCAACCATCATCCTTTATCCAAGCATTCCATTTGCGCTGGACGGGATGGCGGTGGAAGAGGCCGCAGCCCGCATAAAGGAAACCGCCGGCGCGGAGGCGGAGGGCCCGGCGGAACGGGAGGAGGATTGATGCTCATCCTGCGGCGCGCGCGCCTGGTGAATTGGCACTACTTCACGGACTCGACCATAGAGCTGGGTCCGGCAACATGTCTTGGCGGCGACAACGGGAGCGGCAAGTCAACGATCATAGATGCCATCCAATACGCGCTGGTGGCGCAGGTCAGCAGGATCCGTTTCAACGCGGCAGCCAGTGACCGCCGCGCAGCGCGGACGCTGGAAAGCTACTGCAGGTGCAAGATCGGCGCCGACGCGCTGGACTACGTGCGCCAGGACTGCATCAGCCACGTGATCCTGGAGTTCGCGGACGGCGAAAGAAGCTTTTGCGCGGGCATCATGGTGGAAGCCTTCACCGAGGGCGACGCCCGGGAGCATGAATGGATCCTGGAGGGCGGACGGATAGACGACGTGAAGGTGTACGACGGTGACCGTTTCCAGACTGCGCGTGTTTTCCGGGACGCCATCAAGCAGAGCGGCGGCTGGGTATGTGCAACCAAGAAAGAGTACAACAGCCGCCTCACGCACCTCCTGGGGGTCCACCGGCGGAGCGCGGAGTTCAATCCGTACCTGGAGGCCGTGGTCAGATCGGTCAGCTTCACCCCTTTCACGTCGGTCCACGATTTCGTGTGCAACTACATCCTGGAAGAGCACAACGTGGACGTGGGCGCAATGAAGGAAAACCTCCAGAATTATCGGACCGCGGAGCGCGAGGCAATGGAGGTTGAGAAGAGGATTGAACGGCTGGCGGAGATTGCCTCCCTTACGGGAGACGTTGCCCTGGCAGCTCGCCAGATCCTGCGCCAGGAGTATCTGCGCGTCCGCCTCCAGGCAGAGGAGCAGTCGGCGCGTGTCGCCGAAACCCTGCAGGCTCTGAGCTCGACGCGCCTGGAAATGACAAACGCCGAGGAAGCCTTCTCCATGGAGGGGGAGAGAAAGGAACGGCTGGACGCGTTGCGCCAGGAGCTGCAATTTGCCCTTGCCGAGAACGAGCAGCACCGCCTCTACGAGCGCCTGCGACGGGACGGTGACGACCTGGAGCGACGCATCGCCGAGGAGGATTCCCGCATCCAGCGCCGCGCGCTCTTGCTTTCCCAGTGCCAGGCTATCCTTGGTCGCCCGCTGGCCACGGACCTCGCCGCGGAGACGGAGACGCTCTCAGTGGAACAGCAGAGCGCCACGCGCACCGCGGTTGAAGCAGAATACGACATTCGAAAAGCAAAGGAGGAGCTCGCCGGCCTGTGGGCGGAAGAGAAGGAGCTCGCGGCAGGAATCCTTCGCTTCCCCGACCCTACCACGGAGCTGAAGCAGGCCGTGGAAAAAGCGGCCATTCCAGCAGCGGTCTTCGCTGACCTGCTCGAGGTGACCGATGTGGAATGGCACAACGCCGTGGAAGGCTGGCTGAGCACGCAGCGCTTCAACGTGCTGGTGCCGGAGGCGGACTTCCAGAAGGCACTCGACATCTACAACGGCCTGCCGGCAAAGACCGCAGGCGTCGGGCTTCCCAACATGGCCGCAATCCATGACGAGGAGGTGCGCCCCGGATCCCTTGCCGAGGTGGTGGAGGCAAAGACCCCCGCCGCCCGCAGGTATGCCGCTCACCTCATGGGGAACGTCATCCGGACCGACATCGCCAACCTGAAGCGGTTCGATCGCTCCATAACGGCGGGGTGCATGCGCTACTCGGCGCACACTGCCACCCGCATCCGCAAGGAGATCTACGAGCGCTGGTACATCGGCAAGGAGGCGCGGGAGCGCCGGCTGAAGGAAGTTCGAGAGGTGATCGACAGGCTGGGAAGACAGATCGAGGCGCTTCTGGCGGCACAAAGAGAGGCGGAGGAGCGAATCGACGTGCTGTCCCGAGTGCTGCGTCAACTTCCGGCCATCGAAGAGCTGGCATCCGCCCAGACCAGGCTGGACGCGCTCCGTGCCCAGCGCGAGGAAGTGCAGAGTCAGCTTGCTTCCATTGACACAAGCTCGTTCGAAGCGATCAAAGCCCAGATGTCTGCCGTCTCGGACAGCGTACGGACCGCGGAGAAGACAATCGGGGAGCTGCGGGAGAAGATCGGCTCCGCCAGGGAACGGGCGCAGAATCTGGCAGTGCGGCTGGAAAGCGAGGAGGCCGACAAGGAGCGGCGCAATGCAGAGCTTGCGGGCTTTCTTGCAGCAAACCAGGCTGAAGAGGCGGACCTGACCGCGTACTTCGAGGAGCGGATGCGAAACGAACGCCGCCAGACCGGCGGTCGTATCGACTTTGCGGACATGCTGCGGCGCTACCAGTCCTCCTACGCCGGGTTGCTCACGCGGCTGGAAAAGGCGCAGACCGATCTTCGGGCCGCGAAGCAGCGCTACAACCACGATTGGAACGAGCTCCTCGGGCTGGAAGACGACCAGTCCCTCGACTATCTGGAGAGGCTCTCGCGGTACCGCGAAACCGAGCTGCCGGAGTACCGGGACCGGATCAGCCACGCGCGGGAGGAGGCGGAACGGCAGTTCCGCGAACACTTCGTGTCGCGGCTGAACGAGTACCTGGTGGAGGCAGAGGAGAGCTTCAAGGAGATCAACCACATTCTGGAGACGATCCGCTTCGGCAAGGACCACTACCGGTTTTCCATCGTCCGAAATCCTGAGAAGCGCAACCTGCTCTCCGCCATCTCCACCGCCGCGGAGATTCGGGAGATGGATGGCACCCTGTTTTCCGCGCTCAAGAGCGACGAGGAACGGGAGAGCATCGAGCGCCTGTTCAGTGAGGTGCTCACCCACGACCTCGACGACCCGGCCGTGCGCGAGATCTGCGACTACCGCCAGTATTTCCTGTACGATATCCGCATCCGCCACATGGACACGCTGGATGCAAAGACGGGCAAGGCATTGGAATCGTATCTCTCCCGGGTGCTGCGGGAGAAATCCGGTGGAGAAACCCAGACCCCTTACTACGTGGCCATTGCTGCCAGCTTCTTCCGATTCTACAAGGACTCGCCAAACGCCATCCGTCTGGTGCTCTTCGACGAAGCCTTCAACAAGATGGACGACGAGCGCATTGGCAACATGGTCGACTTTTTCCGAAAGCTCGCCATGCAGGTGGTCACAGCCGTGCCCACCGAAAAGATCGAGTCCATAGCTCCTCATATGGACAGAACCAACCTGGTGCTGCGGCGGAACTACCAGGCTTTTGTCCGCGACTACGCCATTCTGCAGGACATCCTAGGGGCTTCTGAATCTTGACTTAGTCCATGACTTAGTCTACATTTCTTTCATGGTTCAGGTCAATATCCATGAGGCAAAGACCCATCTCTCAAAACTCCTTGCACGGGTTTCAGGCGGGGAAGAGGTGCTGATTTCCAAATCGGGAAAGCCGATTGCACGCCTCGTTCCCTATCGCAAGCCCGACTCGCCGCGTGTGCCCGGCCTCGACCGTGGCCTTTTCGTTGTCCCGGCCGACTTCAACGCGCCATTGCCCACGGATATCGAGGAGAGCTTCGAACGGTGAAGCTGCTGCTCGACACCCAGTGCTGGCTCTGGTGGCTGACAGATCCCGATCTGCTCAGCGGTGGGGCTCTGGAAGCGATCCGCGCCGCCGAAAACGAGGTGTATCTGTCCGCGGCAAGCTCCTGGGAGATCTCCATAAAGTGGGCCATCAAGAAGCTGTCCCTTCCGAAACGGCCATCGGAGTTTGTGCCGTCGCGTCTGGCCCGCGACGGATTCCTGTCACTTCCGATTGAGCACGTACACGCACTTCGCGTCGCTGAGTTGCCCCTTCATCATCGCGATCCTTTCGACAGGATCCTGATTGCCCAGGCCCAGATCGAGCACCTGGCGTTTGTGACCTCGGACCCTTTGATCAGGAAATACGACGTTGAGCTCCTCTTCGTCGATCACGCCCCACGGAAATGACCGAGCTGGCAATTCGCATTTTGAGAGTGTTCGCGGAATCCTATCCCACCAGCGCGTCCTTCAGGGGCGGCCGCAGGCTGCGCAAATCCGGCTGGGCCGAGCTGTTTCCCGGCATCACATCTGACCTGGCCGCCAGGAACGATTTTCTCGAGGCAGCGGAGGAGCTTGTTCACGCCGGGATCGTCTCGGTGCGATGGAAACGCTTCCGCGAGGGGGATGACCTGGAAGCGCTCTATCTGGAGGACCCGCGCGCGATGTTCGACGCGCTGGGTGTCCAGTCCCCCGAAGAAGGAACAAGGCAGATGCTATCGCTTCTTGCGAAGCCGGAATGGGCGGGCGGACGCCTTGCAGAGATCGCCGCCTACCTCGTACCCAGGCTGGAAGCTGGGCAGCCCGTTTCGGCGGGCTCCGCCGCCGAGCTTGCCGACCTTTCCCGCGTGTTCGCCCTGTCGCGAGAGGAGGCTGGAGCGCTCCCCATTCGAGCGCTGAGCATCCGGCTCTTTGGAGAGAGCAAGCGGCTTGAACGGCTTCTGCACGGCGCGGACCGACTCTCACGCGCGGTGTGGGGCGTCCCGGTTTCGGAGCAACTGGGGCTTGGCCGTTCATTTCCCGAGGTGACATTCGCGTTGCGGGGCGCAATTACGTTCAGTGAAAATGCAGCCTGGCCATGCGGCGGGCAGATCCTTACGCTTCCCCTCGAGACCGTGAAGTCGATCAAAACGGTTGAGCCGGCTGCGGGCAATCACGTGGCCGTGCTATCGATCGAAAACAAGGAGACCTTTCATGTCTTTGCGGGTCGGATGGCAGATTTCTCCCTGGGAGCCGTCGTCTGCAGCTCCGGCCACCCCAACCCTGCGGTCGTGGCTCTTCTGCGGTTCTTTGCGGCAGCCGGCGCTGAGCTCCTGCACTATGGCGATCTGGATCCTGACGGCATTCTGATCTTCCAGGAGATAGGCTCTGCGTTGGCGGTGCCCGTCACCCCGCGCTTCATGACGGTTGATGTTCACAGAAAGTACGTGAAGTACGGCTATCGGCTGGACCCGACCCAGCGTGCCCGTTTGGCGCAGGTCGATCCACATGGGCCGGATGCGCTACGCGCGCTGGCGCGGGAAATCGGTGAAACGGGCACAGGCGTCGAGCAGGAAATCATCGACGTTGATGAGATGCGGGGCAGGGCTTAACTTCCGTGTTCGAGATGGGAACCGGTGGTTCCCCTGCGTATGCAGAAGTCAAGCGCGTGCTGCGACGAAAGGACAGCCCGATACCCTTGAACGATGTCTGGATCGCAGCGAGCTGCATGGAACACGGCGCGAAGCTGCTCACTTTCGATGCTCGATTTGCCGAAATTGACGGGCTGCTTCGATGGGAGCTTTGACCTGGCCTGATCCGCGCCGATTCGATGGCCCCGAGGTGGTGCTTTCCGCCGGCTACCGGGTTTTCTTTCGTGGTGTCGGAGCCCGGGGAGCCAGCCGCGATGCCTTGTTCAAAAGTCCACTGCTTCCCGCCTGCTTCTCGGGGAGGAGCTCGACGCTCTGGACCGGCTTCTGGGACAGCTTCAAGCCGCGGGCGGTCAGGCCGCATGCCGGCACCTTCCCCAGGTCCACAGTGACGGCCTTCACTTTCTGGCGCTTTGCGGGAACCATCCTGAGCTGGAGCATCCCGGGATTCTTCTTCTCGGAAAGGAAATCGATTCCGATTGCCCCTTCCTTCACCAGTGGGTAGGTCTTGTTCGTGATGAACCGCTCGATGTGCACCCGTTTGCCCCAGGCCACCTTTGCACCGTCGCGATACACCAGCACGAAATGCTCGCCTTTCTTCGCGTCCCAGACGGACGCGTGCAGGATCGGGCCGGGCATCCACGCCTTCTCGGGGGGCGCCATGATCCGGTAGGTGCCGTCCGCGGTGACCACGAGGATCCGGTCGTACTCGGTCACGTTCATGACCAGCTCCGAGCCGCGCATGGAGGAGCCGAAGTAGCCGGCGTCACGATCGTAGCTCAGCCGGATGTTGGCCTTTGCCACCGCAACCTTGTCCACCGTGTGGAATGTCTCGATCTCGGTCCGGCGGGGATACTGATCACGGTATTTCGTGATCAGGCCCGAGAGCCACGCGATGGTTGTCTTGGTGAGGTTCTTCAATTTCACGCTGCACTGCCGGATGGCGGCTACGATATCGTCGATCTCGCCGCGGTTTTTCCTGATGTCGTACGCGGAGATCCGGCGGATCCTCAGGTCAAGCAGGCGTGAAACGTCCTCATCCGTCATGGCCCGGACGAAAAGCTTCTTGAACGGCTTCATGCCCTCGAAGACCTGTCTCTTCACCGCCTCTTCCGTGGTTGCCTTCTCGATGTTCTTGTAGACCCTGTTCTCGATGAAAATCTGCTCCAGCGTCAGCCAGTGCCGGCCGGTTCTCGAGGTTCGACAGCTCGTGCTCCAGCTCCGCCTTGATCTGTTTCTTGAGGATGCCCGTGAACTCCTTGAGGTAGTCGGACACCGTGATCTCGATGGGACGGTTGCCCCTGATCACCACGATGTTGGAACTGATGGACACTTCGCAGTCGGTGTGGGCGTAGAGCTGGTCTATGACGGCTTCTGCCGTGGCTCCCCGGGAGAGGTGAAGCTCGATCTCCACCTTGTCCGCGGTGAAGTCGCTGATCGTGCTCGCGCTCACCTTCCCCTTCTGCACGGCGGCTTCTATGGAAGAGATGAGGCTGCTGGTGGTGGTGGAGTACGGAACGTCGCGAATGACGAGCTTCTGCGCGCCGGACACTTTTTCTATCCGTGCGCGCACGCGGATCTTTCCCCTGCCGTCGTCGTATTCGGAGACGTCGATCTGCCCGCCCTGGAGGAAATCCGGCGCCAGCGTATACGCCTGGTCCTTGAGGATGTTGATCTGCGCTTCGAGGAGCTCGATGAAGTTGTGAGGGAGGATGGTCGTGGACATGCCGACGGCGATGCCTTCCGCGCCGAGCATGAGGAGCACCGGCACCTTGGCCGGGAGCTCTTTCGGCTCCAGCCGCCTCCCGTCGTAGCTGGGCGTGTTCTCGGTAAGGGCCTTGTTGAACAGTGTCTCCACCGCCAGCGGCGTGAGCCGGCATTCCGTGTAGCGGGACGCCGCGGCGGAGTGCCCGGTGAGGATGTTGCCGAAGTTGCCCTGCTTCTCGATGAAGTATTCCTTGTTTGCAAGGACCACCAGGGCGTCCCCGATGGAGGCGTCCCCGTGGGGGTGCAGCTTCATGCATTCCCCGATGACGTTGGCAACCTTGTGGAACTTCCCGTCGTGCATCTCTGAAAGCGTGTGCAGGATGCGGCGCTGCACGGGCTTGCACCCATCCCGCAGGTCGGGGATGGCGCGGTCCAGGATCACGTAGCTTGCGTACTCGAGGAAGTTCTTTTCCATGAGGGGCTTCAGCAGTCCCACGTCAGGCTCCCTGCAGGACGTCAGCCACGAGGTTGTTCACGATGAACTTCTTTCTCTCCGGCGTGTTCTTGCCCATCAGGAACTCCAGCGTCTTGTGCACGCCGCCCATGGACTGGATCTGCACCTCCGTGAGCCTCATGGTGCTGCCCATGAACTGCTTGAACTCGTGCGGGCTGATCTCGCCCAATCCCTTGAACCGGGTGATCTCGGCGCCCTTCAGCCGCGCCATTGCCGCATCACGCTCCGGCTCGCTGTAGCAGTACGCCGTCTCTTTCCTGTCCCGCACCCGGAAGAGGGGGGTCTCCAGGAGAAAGACGTGCCCCTTCAGGACCAGCTCCTCGAAGTAGTGCAGGAAGTAGGTGAGAAGGAGGTTCCTGATGTGCATCCCGTCCACGTCAGCGTCCGTGGCGATGATCACCTTGTTGTAGCGCAGCCCCTCCAGCCCATCCTCGATGCCCAGGGCGCGCATGATGTTGTACAGCTCCTCGTTCTTGTAGACCGTGTCCCGTTTGAGGCCGTACACGTTCAAGGGCTTGCCGCGGAGGGAGAAAATCGCCTGGGTGTACACGTCCCGTGACTGGATCATGGGGCCGCCGGCTGAATCTCCTTCCGTGAGGAAGATGCTTGTCTCCTCGCGCCGCGTGTCCTTCACGTCGTCATAGTGGATCTTGCTGTCGGTGAGCTTGGGGATGTGGATCTCCACCTTGCGCGCCATCTCCCGCGCCTGTTTCTTGATGGTGGACAGCTCCTTGCGGATGCGCTCGTTGGACCGGATCTTCTCCACGAGCTTTTTCGCCTCGGACTCGTTCTTGTGCAGCCAGGTGAGGGTCTGCTGCTTCACTTCTTCCGCTACCCACGCGCGGATCTCGTTGTTGCCCAGCTTGTGCTTTGTCTGGCTCTCGAACACGGGGTCCTTGATCTTGATGGCAACCGCCCCGATCATTCCTTCCCGCACGTCCTCCGCGGCAAAGTTGTTTCCCGCGTACTCGTCGATGGCCTTCAGGACCCCCAGGCGGAAGGCGGTCTGGTGTGTGCCGCCGTCTATCGTGAACTGCCCGTTGACGAAGCTGAAGTAGTTCTCCCCGTAGTTCGCCGTGTGCGTGAAGGCGAACTCCAGGTGCGATCCCCGGTAATGGGCGATCTCGTAGTGCATGGACTCCTCGCCGATCTCCTCCGCCAGGAGATCGAGGAGCCCGCCCTGGCTGACCACTGACTCCCCGTTGTACTGGAACTTCAGGCCGCTGTTCAGGTAGGAGTAGTAGCGCAGCCTCTTGAGGATGAACTCGTCGTTCCACGTGTAGGTGGAGAAGATCTTCGGGTCCGGCGTGAACCGCACCAGCGTGCCCGGTCCTTGCCTTCGGGTCCTTCCCGTCCTTCTGGCCGAGCAGCTTGCCTTCGCGGAACAGCCCCTGCGCGAACTTTCCCTCGCGGTAGCTCACCACCTCGAACTCGGCAGAAAGAGCGTTGACTGCCTTGGTGCCGATGCCGTTGAGGCCCACCGAGAACTGGAACACGTCGTCGTTGAACTTGCCGCCCGTGTTGACCTTGCTGACGCAGTCTATCACCTTGCCCAGCGGTATCCCGCGGCCGTAGTCACGGACGACCATCCCGTCCTTCTTCTTGACGATCTCGATGACCTTCCCATGCCCCATGATGAACTCGTCCACGCTGTTGTCGACGACTTCCTTCAGGAGGATGTAGATCCCGTCCATGGGGTTTGACCCGTCACCGAGCCGCCCGATGTACATGCCCGGTGCGCAGACGGATGTGCTCCAGCGCATCCAGTGTCTGGATGGCCTTTTCGTCATAGATGACTTTTGCTTTTGCCATGGCTTTCTTATGGAAGAGACCTTGAGCAGTTTTCCCAGTTCGAAAAGACGTTATCGCGCGGACGGCGAAACGTCAAGGGTGCTACGAATTGGATCCCGGCAGCAGGCGGCTCCTGATCTGCTGTATGTCGGCGTTGTCCAGGCCAATGTGGCGAAGGTAGCTCGTCGTCCCGCCATAATGTTTTTCGAGGTGCGCGAGCATGTTGTAGATCTGCTCCGGCGGGCACCTCACGTCCTCGAGGACCGCCTCCCGGGCTTCCGGCGGATGGCTGGCAAGGTAGATGTCCCGGATGTAGTCGGTGCTGATGGAGTAGTCTTCCGCAATCTCGTCAGGCTCGACGTCCACCGCGGCCAGGAGCATTGCCGCGATGATGCCAGTCCGGTCCTTGCCGGCTGCGCAATGAAAGAGCACGACGCCCCGCGGCGCCTCGGCCACGGCGCCCAGCACCCGGGCCATCTCGTCCCCTGCATGATCAAGCACCGCGCAGTTCCACTTTTCCTTCGGCACGCCCGGGCTCTTCGCGTTCCACGCTTCCTCGCTTCCATCGAGAAGCGAGACGTGCGTGTAGCGCACGCCGTGCGCGCCGTGCTGAAAGACGCTTGGCCTGGTCTGGCGCTCCCGCGGCCAGCGCAGGTCGATGACAGAGCGCACGCCGTAGTCCACGAGACTCTGTGCGCCCCCTGCCGTGAGCCTCCACAGGTCGTCCGTGCGCAGGATTGACCGCGATCGTGTGCGCGCGCCGCCCCGAACAGCGTACCCGCCCAGGTCCCGCGCGTTCAGGAGCTTCGGAAAGTGCAGCCGCGCAGCCAGGCGCTCTGCGCGTGAAGAGTCCGGCCTCGTCGATTTCATGCTTAAAGAGAGTATCGTCATGGAAGGGGCCCAGCGTCTATGCCGGTATCTACTCGAAGCTCTTCGGGGCCAGGTCTCCGATCGCGGACTCCAGGGAATCCCTCTTTCCTGTCTTCGCGTCCTTGTGCCCTGGAAGCGGCGTTTCATATTGATACCCAGGGTCTGCCTTCTGTTTCTTCCAGATCTGCCGCATCTCCCGCCATGACCCCCAGAAGCTGCGCGGCTTGGGCATGTCGGCCGCAACCGTCCTGTGGAGCTTCCTGAGATTGTAGCAGGGGACGGCAGCGAACATGTGGTGTTCCATATGCCAGTTCATCCGCCAGTAGAGGAAGTGGGTGACAGGGTCGAGGGTGATGGACCTGACGCAAAGCCTGAAGTCGTCGACGTCGTCCTTCAATCCCGTGTGCATCGGAACGAACACGATGTACCGCAACCAGTTGGCAGTGAAAGGCGCGAAAGTGACGATGAGAGCAAGGGGCCAGAGCTTGAATGCGATGGAGACGGCGATCACGGCAGCGTTGAACAAGAGGATCACCCGGGCCCAGTTGGCCGCCTTCTTCAGCTCCTCCTCGTGGCCTTCGTACACCGCCTTCAGCCACTCCTTGCCCTGCCTCCCGGTAAAAGCCAGTCTCACCACGCCCCAGACATTCTGGGCAATTGGAAAGGAATAGGGCTCCTTCCGTCCGCCGACCACGTTGAGGGTGAGCAGCTGCAGCACATGGAGTGCATGCAGCGAAGGCTTGGTTGGCAGCACGACCTCCCGATCTGCACGGGGATGGAGCGTATAGAGATGATGGTAGGTGTGGCTGAGTTTGAAATCCCGGGGATTGAACCAGGAAATGAGGGCCAGGGCGTAAAGGAAGAAAGTGTTCAACCATTTGGTTTTGAAAACGGTGCCGTGAGAAAGCTCGTGGGTGCCGCTTGCAATGAACGAGTCAACCGTCCCATGGGCGAACAGCGCCAGGGCAAAGCCGATCCAGATCCCATGGTCAAAGAAAAGCCAGGTGCAGAGGCCCGTGGCCGAGAGGAGAAGGAGGAAGCCCAGGGTCTGGGCGAATCCCTGCAGGTCGCTCCGGCGCGTAAGCTCTCGAAGCTTCGCCGGCTCGATCGGACATCGATACCAGTTGACCTGGAAGCTCTTTCGAACCTGTTGCAGGGGCTCATGGTTTTCGGGCATTGCGTGGTCCTCCATCGGGGCCATCGTACGCCCGAAACCTTCCGTCCACAAGCCGGCGCGTGTGGACGACCGCCTGCCCCGTCGGTAGAATGCGCACAGGAGGAAATCACCGTGAAGAAGATGATCGTGCTTGCCGTCATCGCCATCATGGGGTTGTCGGGGTGCGCGAGCGGAAAGTTCCTTGGCTTCCTGGCGACGACCGACTATGTGGACAGGCAGAACAAGGAGCAGGCGGCGGAGATTGCCTCTCTGAAGGCCCAGCTCGCCGACTACCAGTCCATCAAGGCACAGGCGCAGGCGGCGATCGACCAGGTGAACCAGTCTCAGAAGGCCATCCAGGATCTGCAGGGCGTTGCCCAGAGGGCCGAGGCGCGGATTTCCTCCATCCCCCGCGAGGTCATCAAGCAGATCGTGGACATCCTGCAGGCGTCACTGGGGCAGTAGTGGCGGAAGATCCCGCTCTCACAGTCAGATTCGACGGGGAGTCCGGCGAGCTGGTCCTTCTTGATCAGACCGCTCTGCCGGGCGAAGTCCGCTACCTGAGGCTCACCGACCCGGAGCAGGTGCGGGAAGCGATCTACAACCTGAGGGTCCGCGGGGCCCCGGCCATCGGCGTGGCCGCCGCATACGGCGCGTACCTCGGCGCCTGCCGGTCGGCGTCCGCCGATGTGCCCGGCATCAGCCGCGATTTCCAGGCGGCAAGCAGCCTTCTGAAAGCGGCCCGGCCCACGGCAGTGAATCTCGCCTGGGCTCTGGAGCGGATGGCCGCGGCGTTTGACGCGAGCGCGCATCTTCCTCCGGCCGGGCTCCGCGCAGCCCTGAAGCAGGAGGCCGACGCCATCCGCGCTGAGGACGAGGAGGTCTGCCGGCGCATCGGGGAAAACGGGCTTGCCCTTCTCCAGCGCGGGTGGGGACTCCTGACCCATTGCAACGCCGGCGCGCTGGCAACCTCCCGGTATGGCACGGCAACGGCGCCGATCTACCTGGGGGCGCACAAGGGCTACGGGTTCCGCGTCTATGCCGATGAGACCCGGCCTCTCCTGCAGGGAGCGCGCCTGACCGCGTGGGAGCTGGACCAGGCGGGCATCGACGTCACCGTGATCTGCGACAACATGGCCTCAATGGTGATGAGCAGGGGACTGGTCCAGGCCGTGCTCGTGGGATGCGACCGGGTGGCGGCAAACGGGGACGCCGCAAACAAGATCGGCACCTCGGGCGTTGCGATTCTGGCGAAGCACTACGGAATTCCTTTCTACGTGCACGCGCCGCTTTCGTCGATTGACCGGGCCTGCCCGACGGGCCGGGACATCCCCATCGAGGAGCGCGCGCCGGAGGAGATCGCGGAAATGTGGTATGCCCGGCGCATGACCCCGGCCGGCGTGAAGGCGTACAACCCCGCCTTCGACGTCACCGACAAGTCGCTCATCACCGCGATTGTCACGGAGAAGGGAGTCATCCGCGCGCCGTACACCCAGAGCATCCGTTCTCTTTTTCCCTGACGTCCACGCCGCGGCCTGCAGGAAATGTCGTTTTTCACAATGCCTGGCCCACCCTGCCGCCGGCCGACCTCCGCTTGACCGCGCACACCCGCTGGGCCATATTCTACCAGGAGGCCCTCCATGATTCTCTCGAAGACTCGTTCTGTTCTCATTGCCTTGACTATTTGTGCGCTTGTCGCGGGAACCGCCGCGGCGCAGTCCGGGGGAAAAGCATTCAAAGCACCGCCGGGAAAGATGGTCATCTGGGCCTTCGGCCAGCCGAAGTTCCTCCAGCTGCAGATGGACGACTATTTCGCGCGGAATCCCGGGGAAGTCCAGGGCGTGACTGCCGAAGTGGTTGCGACCAAGGGCGAGGAAGAGGTCAGGCAGAAGACGATGCTTGCCTTTGCCTCGGGGACCTGGGGCGATATGGCCGACGTGATCTCGACATTCCCCGTCAGCATGCAGGCCATGGCAGAAGCGGGCGTGCTCATGGACGTGACCTCGTACCTTGAACCGTTCCGGGACAAGTTCGTTGCGGGCGCTTATGACCAGGCCTTCTTCAAGGGCAAGCTGTGGGCCCTTCCCCGATCGCTGCGGCCGCAGCTTCTCTTCTACAACAAGCAGATCTTCGACAAGTACGGCATCGACCCCAAGCAGATGTCGACGTTCGAAGGGTACCTCGAGGTCGGACGAAAGCTGAAAGCCGCCAGCAACGGCCAGGTATTCCTGTCCTACGAGGACCCGGGCTCCCGTACGTGGAGGTACTGGGGCAGGCGCGGGCTCATGCCCCAGGCGGGAGCGCGAGATCTGGGACGATGACGGCAACGTCGTCATCGACAAGGACCCTGGCGCCCAGAAGGCGCTGCGATATTTCGAGACCCTCCACAAGGAGGGCCTCCTCTACAACTCCATCATCCTCCAGCCGCCTCTCTACCAGGCCACCCGTGAGGGCAAGGTTGCAACCTTCTACATCGGCGCCTTCTACGACGAGTTCCTCAAGGCAAATGACCAGGACATGGCGGGAAAGTGGCGCGTGATGATCGCACCCGTTTTCAAGGGGTTGAACATCGGCGTGGCTCCCGTTGTTGACATCGTGGCAATCACGGCCAAGCCGAACGCCCCCTACGCGGAGTTGTACAAGAGGATCTGGTACGACTACAACTTCAACAGCCCGGCGCGGCAGGCGTACACTCTGGAAGTGCTGAAGCAGAACGGCCCCGTGCAGAACCCGATCTCAAAGGCGATGCTGGAAGAGCCGTTCTGGAAGCAGCCCGATCCCTATTACGGCGGGGAGTCGTTCAAGCTGATGGAAGGGATGGGGCTGGGAAACGTCACGCAGAACATGCGCGTGACGACCGCTGACGCGGAGGCGGATACGATCATTTCCTCGGAGCTGGAGAAGTTCATCGCCAACGCGCAGACCATGGACCAGGCCATTGCCAACATGGGAGCGGTTCTGCGCGACAAGATCGGCACGGCCCCGGCCAACGCCGACAGGAAGTAGCCTCCTCCGACCGGCCGGGTGGAAGGGTGGCCTCCGGAAAATCGTGGCGGCGCGCGTGGGCGATGCGGCATGCATATGCTTTCATCGCCCCGTTCTACCTCCTGTTTCTCGTCTTCGGCGCATTTCCCCTGGCATGGTCCCTGTTCCTCAGTTTCCAGGACTGGGACGGGCTTCGGTCCATGAAGGCCGTGGGGCTGCGCAACTTCGCGCAGCTCCTTCGCGACCAGCGCTTCCTCGACGCCGTGGGCAACACGGTGCTGTACTGGGTCATCGACATCATCTTCATCCTCACCCTCGCGCTGTTCATGGGCATCCTGCTCCAGGGGAACCGGCTCGGCGGGAGGCGCTTCTACAGGGTGGTGCTGTTCCTTCCGAATGTCACGGCGACGGTCGCGGTTGGCCTCGTGTTCACCATGCTCTTCGATTTCAACAGCGGCCTCATCAACGGCATCCTCCAGTCTTTCGGGATCCACCGCCTGCCGTGGTTGAACAGCACGGGCTTGTCGAAGATCCCCGTCATGGTGCTCAACGTGTGGCGTGTCACGCCATGGTACATGCTGATCCTCCTGTCGGGGCTGCAGGCCATCAATCCCGAGCTGTACCAGGCGGCAACAGTGGACGGCGCCGGGCCCGTCCAGAAACTGTTCCGCATTACTATTCCGAGCCTCGCCACGGTGCTCTTCTTCTGTTTTCTCACGGAAACCATCGACTCGTTCAGGATCTTCACCGAGCCGTACGTCATGACCGGCGGGGGCCCCGGCGCCTCCTCACTTTCCATCGTGCAGTATCTCTATGAGAGCGGATTCACGGTATTCAAGCTGGGCTACTCGGCCGCTATCGGCTACGTTCTCACCCTCATGCTGCTGGTCATCTCTGCCGCCCAGGTGTTCTCCCTGCGCAGGCGCGGCAGCGTTGTCGGGGGAGGCGCGGTGAGTGAACGCAGCGGAACCCCGCCGCATTTCCATATCCTTCTCGTCTGCTGGTGCGCGCTGTCCGTGTTCCCCCTCCTGTGGATGGTCGGCACGTCCCTCAAGCCGACCTCCGAGGGAATCGGGGGAATCGGTTCCATGATCCCCCGCTCGCCCACGGCCGAAAACTATGCGCGGGTTGCAGCCCTGCTTCCCCTCGCGCGCAACACGCTGAACAGCTTCATCGTGGCCACGGCAGGAACCGCGGCAACCGTCCTGTTGTGTTCCCTCGCCGGGTTCGCCTTCGCCAAGTACGTCTTTCCCGGCCGGGATTTCCTGTTCCTGTTCCTCCTGGCAACAATGCTGGTGCCGCCCGAGGTTGGCATTGTCCCCACGTTCCTCATCATGAAGAAGCTGCACTGGATCAATACTTACTGGGCGCTGATCGTGCCCCGGGCCGCAACGGCCATCGGCATATTCTACATGCGCCAGTACATTGCGGGCTTCCCCGGAGAGATCCTGGAGCAGGGACGCCTGGACGGATGCCGGGAGTTCCGCATCTACTGGCAGCTCGTTCTGCCCTCGGTCTCGCCGGCGCTGGCGGCGTGGGCCACCATTTCCTTCATCGCCCGCTGGAACGATTTCATGTGGCCCCTCCTGCTCATGCGTTCCCGCGAGATGTACACCCTTATGGTCTCCATCTCCGTCCTGCCCGTCAGCGAGGGGCTTTCCACCCCCTGGCCCGTCATCATGGCCGGGACCACCATCGCAGTCGTCCCCCTCATCTTCGTATACTTCGTTCTGCAGCGCTTCCAGGTCTCCGGCCTTACGCTGGGGGCGGTGAAGGGCTGAAGGACGCAAAGGAGAAGGCATGAACAAACGCGAGACAATGCTGGGCCTGCTCGATTCTTCCCGCACACCGCAGACCATTCCTGCGGCATTCTTCCTTCATTTCGATCCGGCCTTCCACCGGGGGCAGGCAGCGGTGGACAAGCACCTGGACTTTTTTCACGCCACCGGGATGGATTTCGTAAAGATCCAGTTCGAGCATCCCATGCCGCGCCTTGAAATCAAGCGGCCCGAAGACTGGGGCAAGGTGCCGCTGTATGGCCTTGATTTTTACGACGCCCCGCTCCGGGTCGTGGAGGGCCTCGTGAAGGCGGTCAGGAAGGACGCCCTCGTTCTCCTGACGCTGTATTCTCCCTTCATGCTGGCCGGCCAGATGGGCGGACCGGAAACCGTCGTCCGTCACGCGCAGGAAAATCCTGAGGCGTTCAAGCGGGGCATCGCCGCCATCACGGAGGGGCTCCTGGGTTTCGTGAAGGAGTGCGTCCGCCGGGGCCTCGACGGCTTCTACACTTCAACGCAGGGCGGTGAGAAGGGGCGTTTCGATCAACCGCGCGCTTTCACCGAGTGTGTTCGCCCCTATGACCTTGCCATCATGACGGAGATCAACAGCCGGTGTCCCTTCAACATCCTCCACGTGTGCGACTATCACCTGCCCTACGCTGAGCTGGCGCCTTTCCGGGATTATCCCGGTCACGTCGTGAACACGAGCCTCCACCTCACCGAGGGACATCTCAGCGCGCGAGAGGTGGCGCGCATGTTCGACCGTCCGTTCATGGGCGGCCTGGACCGCAAGGGGGTCATTGCCGGCGGGTCACCGGAAGAGATCAGGGCGGCGGTGCGCGCGGCCCTGGAAGATGCGCCGGAGCGCTTCATCCTCGGAGCGGACTGCACGGTTCCTCCCGGATACGCCCTGGGAAAATCTGCGCATTGCAGTCGAGACGGCGCACGAATACAGGAGGTAGGCCAGGGGCAGGCTCAATGAGCGGGAGCGCAACCCAGGCTTTCAGCGTTCCAGTATCCCCTCGGCTACCCGGATCCCGCTGGCCCACGCGGCCGTGATTCCCCGGCTGGTTCCCGCCCCGTCACCGGCCAGATAGATGCCGGGCCGGGCCTGGAAGTGGTCGTCAAGAAACCGGGGCTTGTTCCCGTAGAGCTTGATCTCGGGATAGTACATGACGGTGGAAGGGTGAAGGACACCGGGGATGATGGTGTCCAGGGCCTTCATTGATTTCCAGATGGCCCGCAGCACCTTTGCCGGCATGGCCAGCGAGATATCGCCCGGCGTGCACGAGCCCAGCGTCGGCTCGAAGTCATACAGGTCTCCGGTAAAGCTTTCGCTCTTCGAGCGCTTGCCCAGGCGGAAGTCCCCGACGCGCTGCATCAGGGGCTGGCCTCCACCCATGAGCATTGCCTGCTGTCCCAGCATCTCGGCAAACTCGTGGCCGCTTGCAAGCGGGGCAGTGAACCGCACTGTCTTCAGGAGGGCGAAGTTCACGAGCCCGTTCGCCTGGCCCCGCTGCGAGAAGGCGTGGCCGTTCACGCTGAAGTAATCACGGCCTCCCCGCGTGGTGTATTTCTCCTTCACCACGAATGCCCTGCCGCTGTTGGTGCAGAATGTCCGCACCTTCTCCGGGAACAGGAACTTCGGATCATAGTAGTCGCGCACGATGGGATAGTTGGCCTCGCGGGTCTCTACGCGCAGGCCGATGTCCACGATGTTGTCGATGTAGGGCACGCCGAGTGAGTCCATGAGGTCCTGCATGAAGGCGAAACCCTTTCGCCCCGGCGCGACCACCAGCGAACCGTAGCCGATTTCGCGCCGGTCCGTCACGACCACGGCATCCTTTTCGCGCGCGCCGGTCATGGTTTCCCTCCCCGAGACTTCCACGCCGCGTTCTTTCAGGTCTTCAATCAGCTTCTGCGCGAGGGTTACTCCCCCATCGGTGCCGAGATGGGACTGGCGCACCTCGATGAGCTGGACGCCCAGCTTTTCCGCCCGGCGCTCGTACACGCCGATATTGTGCTTCGGCAGGATCCGCGGTTGGAGGTGCGCGGCAACAGACTCGAGATGCCGTGCCGCCCCGCTCTCCTCCCAGCAGTCGGCGGGGAAGCCGATCGGCCAGGTGAAGTTCATCTTGCAGTCATTGCAGAGTCCGCCCGTGCTTCTCCCCGAGCTGTCGATGAGGAGAATGCTCATTCCGGGGCGCTGATCCGTGAGCGTGAATGCGGCACCCAGTCCGGCAGGGCCCGTGCCGACGATCACGCAGTCAAATCGGTCTGCCATATCTCGAGGATGGTTTGCCGGACTATACCTTTTTTGCCAGGGCCGCCGCCCATTCGCGTATCCGAGCCCAGTCCCGGATGTCACTCTCCGGCATTTTTTTCAAGGCCGGAATCCAGCTCCATGGGAAACGGAGCTTTGCAGGGTCGAACTTTCCGCCAAATACCTCGTGAGACACCGGGGTAAAAGAGGGAAACGAAGCGAGCTCCTTTTCAAACTGGGCGCGCGCCGACTGCCACTCTTTCTCTTCATCGTGAAACGGACCCATGGCGAATGCCGCCACCACGAGCTTCTTGAGTTTCTCCTGGTGCCGCGAAATGAACGCCCGCGCATCCCTGTGCCAACGGAACATGTACAGCGGCGCGCCAATGACCACCAGGCGGTACCCGGCGACGGATCGAACCTTCAACAGGCTCTGGATGTCGACTTCGACACCCGCTTCCCGAAGGGTCGTCGTGACTGACTCGGCAACTTCCTGCGTAGAGCCGTTCCGCGTTGCATAGCCGACAAGAATCGCTGCTGACATGCTTTTCTCCCGTCCTCACCGTACTCTGCACGGACCGTGATGGGCAAGAACCGCCCGGGCAGCTGTTCAGCCTTTCATCGCCAGGAGCTTTTCCTTCACCATGGCGTACAAGCGGCGCACATCCGCGTCCGTCGTGTGGTACCCGGTGCCGGAGGTCTTCTGGCGCACCACCACCCAGCCGTACTCCTTGTCTCCGCCGGGCTCCCGTTCATAGTCCCCGAACCTCTCCCTGCTGAGGGCCTGGTAGGTGTCGCCTTTTCCCTTGCAGAGGAAAACGCTGTACATATACGGCACGCTTCCGTTGGGGCCCTTGTTCACCGCCACCTGCATCTGCACGCCCAGGAAATCCGCCGGCTTGCGCCGCGGCTCCACCATGAGCCGGATGTCCTCGGGCACCTGGTGGTTCTCCTTGTCCTTGTCCAGGCGCAGGTAGGGGGTAATGATGATGTCTCCGCCCTCTGCCTGTTCGGAGGAGAGGATCGGCTCGAAGACGCGCATCCGGAAAGCCAGCTCCTGCGGTGTCCAGAGGGACACGTTGCCCGAAAACAGGAAGGGGACCAGGAGGACCAGGGCATCGGCGCACACCAGCGCCCCGAGACGGCGTTCGGAGGCAGAGAGGATGAGGGCGATGACGAACAGCACCACCGCGATGAACCACCCGAATCCGCCCCGGTAGATCACCGAGTAGCGCTTCTCCCGTGTCAGCTGGAGGTTGCTCCGGATGCGGTCGAATTCGCGGACCGATGCAGGCTGCCAGTCTTCCTGCCCTAGATCCATCGGCTTGTTCCGGAAGTTCCTCCGAAACATGAACAGGAGGCCGGGCACCATGACGATGATTCCCGGGAGAAACCCGTAGCCCCCCGGAACGAGGACCTGCAGGGCCAGCCCCATGGCGCCGCAGCCGGCAAGCATCACCAGCCGGGCGGGAAAATCCATCTTCGAAACAACGTATCTCATTTCCATGTGGTTCATTCCTCCGTTCAAACCGCCGCGACCCGGGGATTGCGGATTTCTCCCGTTCCCACGCTGCGCCAGTACAGCGGGCAGGCTGCCTGGCAGGCGACGAAGCTCCCGCACCCGGCGCATTCCTCGGGGGCGTATTTCTTGGACTTGAAGTGCCCGGCACGGGCTGAAAACCATATTTCCCGGAACTCCGTTGTGAGCAGGTTCCCCATCGGCTCTGGATAGGACGAGCAGGGCAGCACGTCCCCGGATGGGGAGACCGAGAGGAGGCCGTCCATGGCGGCGCAGGACTTGTTTCCCAGTCCCTTCGCAATGGTGTTGTAGTGGCAATGCGGGATGGGCGAGTACCAGTAGAAGGTCATGCCCTCCGACCGTGCGGCAGCCCGAACCGCCTCGATGATCGCCCCGGCGCGGGAATACGGGACCAGGAGGGGGTCGGCTGGCTGACTGCGACCGGAGGGAGTCCCGCCGGAAGGCAGGTACAGGTTCATCGCGAACCTGGCCACGCCAAGGGAGCGGAGGAACCGGGGCATCCGGTCTGCCGCCGCTGCATTTGCCGAGGAAACAGTCGTGTTTGTCTGCACCGAGACCCCTGCCCGCTGAAGACTCGGAATTCCCGAAAGGGTTCGCTCGAATGAACCGGGCCGGGCCGTGAGGGCGTCATGGACGGCGGCCTCGTGGCTTTCCACGCTGACCTGTGCCGTACGAAGACCCGCCTTGAACAGGCGTTTCGCGCGTGCCGGGTTGGCCAGGGTTCCATTGGTGATGAGATTGACCTGCAGCCCCTGGCCGCGGGCAAACCGGATCATGTCCTCCAGGTCATCGCGGAGCAGGGGCTCCCCGCCGGTGAATGAGAAGAAAGGCAGTTTCGCGTGGTCCCGGAATATGCGGATCACCTGCTTCACCTCGGCAAGGCTCATTTCCCTGCTGCCCGTGACCGAGCGCGGGGCGCTGGTGCAGCCGGTGGTGCCGCAGCCGGCGTAGCAGAAGACACAGGCGTTGTTGCACCGGTAGGTCACGGCGATCTCACCGAGTATGGGAAGTGATGTGTACTGGAAAGTGTAGGGCACGGTTTCATACGGCGCCCGGCCGTCGGCCGCAGGCTCACCGAGATACAGGGACCTGAGGTCCGAGACGAAGGCGGCCACCTGCTGCGCCCGGTCTCCCTGTTCGATCCCGGGGATCTGTGCGGCCCTGCCTCCCTTCAGCATGTGGAGAACCACGGAGATGCCCGTTTGGTTGGCCTTGTAGACCTGGTTGGGCGGAAGGATCACCACCCCGTCTTCCGCCCGGGCAAAGAGATGGCTGCCGGCGTTTCGAAAGAAATCGTCGATCCACGCCAGGTCCACTGACGGCGATCGAGCGGCGCGCCCGCGGAACAGCATGCCTAGTGTGCGCTCCCGGAAACACACGCGGAATGGCACGCGGAGTGGCACGCGGAGTGGCACGCCGAATGACAGGCGTGATGGCAGGCCGAGTGACACGCGTTGTGGCACGCCGAGTAACAGGCACCCACTCCGCCGGTCGTTGCCTGCGCGGGGGCGAAGCACCCCTTGAAGCACGAAGCGGACGACATGAACTGCTGGTATCCCGCGGTGAAATCGTGCGGCAGGTGAACGTGCGAGTATGCAGCCGTGTTCCAGTAGATCCAGTAGTACGACGACCAGTAGTAATAGTAGGGAGCCGAGCGGGCCTGCGGGCTCTCCTCTTTCTGTTCCAGCTTCTTTCTATAATACTCACGGGTTGCGTCGATGTCGCAGTCCCAGATTTTCTCCTGGAGCTTTGCGAGCACTTTCTCGAAGAAATCCGCAAGCAATCCGGACAGGACAAGACCTTTCGTGTCGAATGACTGGAGGAACATTTCTTCGTACTCCTGGTCGGCCTTGCGCGCCGTGAGGATCGTGATCTGCAGTGGGTCTTCCTTCACGACGTCGAATGATGCCCTGGCGCTTCAGTCCTTCGAGCATGATGGCCACCACCTTCTGCAGCGGCACTTCGAGGAGCAGGGCGGCTTCCACGGGGTGCAGGTCCTCGACGACCTTCCCCTTCACGGCGTGCGTTCCAGCGAAGAGTTTCGGAGGGATCCAGTTGTCTCCCGCCCACTTTATGCCTTCCACCTTCTCCATGGTCCGGCCGTATCCCCGGTTTTTCAGGACGTACAGGAGAACAACGATCGCCAGAAGCACGAGGAGGGTCACCGCGGTGGCCACGGGTCCGGCCTGGACCCGGGGAGCAGCCGCAGACTCCTCTTCGGGCTGTCGTGTTTCTCCACCCGTGTGCCGCTTGCGGTTCCTGCGGCGCCGGACCCCGCGCTTGTGCTTTCCGCCAGCACTCCGGCGGCCATCGGGACCGCGGCCCGGTTGAGGTAGAACTGCAGCCTCTGGGTCTGGAAAGCGGGCAGGTTTTCCTGGCTGAATCGAAGCGTGAGGTAGTACTTCCCGTCGGAACCCTTTGTCCCGAACGCGTCGATGCTGTTTTCCTTGTTCACGTACGGCTCCGTGCGGAAGCCATCCTGCGTGAGGATTTCCGGGCCGACCTTTTCACCGGCAACGACAATCGGCAGGACGACCCTTATGGTGCGGTGTTCCATGGGATAGTCCCACTGCTCGGCGGCCCAGTCGAAATAGAACAGCTCTCCGAACTGCGTGGACTTCGTCCATCCAATGCGCCCCGGGCCGACCAGATCCCCGCCGTAGCTCAGAAAGTACATTGCGCGTCCCGAGAAGCCGCGGCCGTTGGCAAGGACCACGTCGTACTTCCCGCTGCCCATGTCGCGGATGCTCAAGCCAACGCGCACCTTCCCTGCAAGGTCCGCATAGCACTGGTCCATGTTGAATACCGGCTGCACCGCGGCGCCTGCGAAGTAGAACCCGTGCATCTCCCCGCCCGAAGCCTGCCAGTCCATGCTCTCGTAGAAGACCGCCTTCCCGTCGGTGCGCACCACGACATCCATCTCCACGGACCCGAGGGTGACGGACGTGGCGAAGGATCCCACCGCCGCGGCGCAGAGGAACACCAGTGCGATCACGAGAATGCCGCCGGCACGTCCGGGGTGTGCTTTTTTCATTTCTTTGCTTCCAGTTCCTTCATGATGGACAGGCGTTCTTCGCCGCTCATGCCGAGCAGGTCCTCGGTGGTGCGCTGCTGGATGACCTTCGCGCACTCGATGATGTCCCCGGCAAACTTCTCTGCCGGGGCGGCCTCTTTCCCCGTTTCCCCGGGGAGCCCGTACCTTCGGCCGGTGGCGCTGTCGTCCAGCTCGCCGAGGAAAACCTGGCAGATCTCCAGGACTCTCTCTATCCGCTCATTCGCAAGCGGGGAGTACGCGGAGAGCTCCCGGCATTTCTCCAGGTACGATCCTGACTCCTGGAGGAACAGCTCGACCGCGCGCGTCATGCGCTCATTCCCGAGCCGCAGCACCGAGATCCGCTCCCGCAGGGATGCGTACCGCGCGACCTTCTGCCGGACCGCCTTCAGCCTGTCTTCCTCGTTCTCGGCCACCACTTCCCGTGCCCCGCGTCGCGTGAAGAACATGGCCCCCGTGAGCACCGCGTACACGGCCACCACCAGGACGACCGGAAGGGCGGCGTGCGGCCGCAGGAAGACGAGGGAGAGGACCGCGAGCCCTGCCGCTGAAAGCGCAAGGGCGAGATGAAACCTCGAGCGCAGGTAGAGCAGGAAAGGCCGTGTGATGGGCATTGGGTCCTTTGTACACCACCCGGGGGAAAAGTCAATGAGGGAGCGGCCCGTCGAAGACGGCGCCAGGGTTCAGCGGATCTTCAGCACCAGGAGCAGGAGGAGCGGCGTGCCGATGGCCTGCAGAAGCACGAAACGCAGGAGCACCTGGCTGTTGGACCATCCGAGGTTCTGCCTCGCGTGGTCATGGAGCGGGTACCGGACACCGGTGAAGATCCCGATCCGGAAGAACCGCATGAGGCTCACCTTCAGCAGGCCCGTGGCGCCATTGGCCAGGACAACGCCTGCGACGACAAGGATGAGCACGGGGTTGCCCGTAGCCAGGACCAGGATGCCGAGCAGGAAACCGATCGGCCGCGAGCCTGCATCGCCCATGAGCACGGTGCTGGGGTGGGCGTTGTACCAGAGGTACCCGGCCAGGCAGCCGGCCATGGGAAAGGCGAGCATTGCGAAGATGACGGCATTCGAGGAGTGAGGGACCTGGAGATAGCGCGCGACGTCGGGTTGCCCGACGATGGCGTAGAGGATGACCCCGAGGTAGAACAACGCGATAAGGGAGAGGCTTCCCGAGAGCCCGTCCACCCCGTCCGTACAGTTCGTTGCGTTGATCGCGAGCCATATCAGCGCGGCAGCGGCGGGGATCCAGACCCAGGGAGATACCATGAACGGCGCCTTCACCACGGGAAGCCACACCTCGACGGGCCGGAGCTGGGAAAGGGCAAGGGCGCCGAGCAGGGAGATGCAGAAGTCCGCCGCGGCAAGCCTGTACTCCGGCCAGCCGCCTTTCGACCTGTCGTCGAGGAAGCCCTCGAGCATTGCCAGGACCATGCACCCCAGGACCTCCCCAGTGCGAAGGCTGAAAGGGATCGACAACAGGCAGACCACGACATACAGCGAGGTGAAGATGAGGCCGGCACCTACCGGCTTTCCTGCAGACTCCTGCGCACCCACGGCGTGGGCCCGCACCTGGTCGGACGGGAGCATGTGCCACAAGCGAGGGAGCAGGAGCCAGGTGAGGACGGCCGCCGCGCTGGCTCCGAGTCCGATGAGAAAGACCCGGGAGCCGAGGAGCCGGAACGGGCCATACAACGGGAGGAGCATCTCCCCGAGCCAGGGAATCATGCGAGTGATTTCACGGAAGGTCGGGCGCGCGATCCGCCGTGGCGCGGATGGTGAGCTCGGCCGCGGCGCGCCGCTGTTCTTTCTCCCGGACAAGCGTCCAGTACATGATGATCGGTTCGACGACGACGCCGACCAGCAGAGAGACGAGAAGGATTGTCCATACCCGGGGGCGGCGCCGCGGTCCGCCCCGAAGGCCTTCTGAAGGATGCATGAGCTGTCCTCTCCAGGGTCAACAGTAGGAAACGGCGGCTCCGGCAGGGTGGCGGAATTGTTTCTTCTTCTGCGAACATTGTTGCGGAATTATTGCCGGCGTCCGGCTCCCGGTGCGCCTTTTTTTTCGTGCTACACTCAGTGCGTGAATGAGCCACTGCCGCCCCTCGTGGCGATTGTCGATGACGAGGAGCACCTCCGCGAAACGGTCTCCCGCGCACTCCGCGGGGAAGGCTACCGCACGGCGGTGTTTTCTGACGGCGCCGAGGCCTGGGAGTCCTTCTCCACGGCGATGCCGGACCTCGCGATCCTGGACATCATCATGCCCCGCATGGACGGGCTGGAGTTGTGCCGGCGCTTGCGCGCGTTGTCGGATTCGGTGCCGGTCATGTTTCTCACTTCCCGTGATGAAGAGTTCGACCGCGTGCTCGGCCTGGAGCTTGGCGCGGATGATTACCTGTGCAAACCGTTCTCGCTGCGCGAGCTGGCCGCACGCGTGAAAGTCCTGTTCCGGCGCGCCGGTCCGCGGACCGCGGAACCCGGGAGGGAGCCGGCGGGGGTGACATCGTGAACGTGGGACCTCTTTCCCTGGACACCCGCCGGTTCACCGCCGCATGGAACGACGCGCCGGTCCGGCTCACGGTGACCGAGTTCCGCATCCTGCATTCACTGGCGCGGCAGCCGGGATACGTGCGTACGCGGGAGCAGCTCCTGGCGGAAGCCTTTCCCCACGATTCGTACATGAGCGACCGCACCATCGACTGCCATATCCGCCGCATCCGCGGCAAGCTGGAGGACGCTGGACGAGGAGTTCGACGGGATCGAGACCCTCTACGGGCTGGGTTATCGGCTGCGCGGGGAATAACCGCTTGCACCGCAATGGCATGGCGCGGACCTTCCTCTCCCGGATGTGGGTCCGGGTCCTGGCATTCAACGTGCTGATCGTTTTCCTGCCGATTGCCGGAGTGCTGTCCCTGGGCACCTACGAGCGGCAGCTCCTGCGGGCTGTCGAGCGCTCCCTCGTCCAGCAGGGACGGGTGCTGGCGGCCGCGCTGGAGGACTCGGGACCCCGTCTCCGGGAAAACGCGCTGCAGGTCCTGCGGCACATGCGCCAGCGCCACGATGCGCGGCTTCGCGTTGTCAACGCCGCCGGGGTCCTGCTGGCTGACTCCGCGAGCATCGGGCCGGCCGGCGCCGCTTCGGGTGAGGGCGCGGCCGCCGAGCCAGTGGCCGTGCGCACCGCGCAGGAAACTTTCCTGTACAGGCTGGCCTCTTTTCCCATTCGTCTCTGGCGGAAGTACTTCCGCCCGCCCCTGCCACCGGCGGAATCCGACGAGTACTACGCCGGGGCGAAAGTCCTCGACGGCCCCGAGATCAGGGACGCGCTTGCCGGCGCATACGGCGCGTCCATCCGTGTCACATCGGGACAGCAGTCGCTGACCCTGTACAGCGCGATTCCCGTTCCGAACCACGGCAGCGTAGCGGGCGCGGTCCTGGTGTCGCAGTCCACGTTCCGCATGCTGAGCGACCTGTACGCGCTTCGGCTGGATATCTTCCGGCTCTTCCTCTGGTCCGTTGCCACCGCCGTGGTCCTGAGCCTGCTCGTGTCTGCGACCATAACAGTTCCCATCCGCAGGCTGCGCGACCAGGCGCACGCCATCCTGGACCCCCGCGGACGCCTCCTCGGGCGATTCGCTGCTTCACGCGCGCGAGACGAGGTGGGCGAGCTTTCCCGCAGCCTGGGAGAGCTCACAGCGCGCCTGCAGCGGCACGTGCAGCAGATGGAATCATTCGCCTCGGACGTCTCGCACGAGTTCAAGAATCCCCTCGCCTCGATCAGGAGCGCGGCGGAGCTTGCCAATTCCAGCGAAGACCCTGCCGAACGCCGGGCCATGCTCACCATGGTCCTGGAAGACGTCAGCCGCCTGGAGCGCCTGCTCACCGGGGTGCGGGAGATCTCGAGGATCGACAGCGGCGCAGCCGACGGGCAGGGGGACGAATCGGTGGACGTGAAGGAGATTGCCGCGCGCATCGTGGCCGTGGCGCGTCGGCGTTCCCCCGCCAGAGATGTCACCTTCATCGTCGACGGGGAGGGGGCATCCGCATGGCTTCCACCGGGGCGGCTGGAGCAGGTGGTGGAAAACCTCGTGGACAACGCGGCTGGTTTCTCACCGCCCGGTGGCGTGGTTCGGATCTCGGTCGGAAAGGAAGCAGGGTGGGCCGTGCTTCGGGTGGCCGACGATGGTCCCGGCATCCTGCGGGAGCATCGGGACCGGATATTCGACCGGTTTTTCAGCTTCCGTCCGAATGAAAAGAAGGGCGCGCACGCCGGCCTCGGGCTTTCGATCGTCAAGGCGATCGCGGAGAGTCACGGCGGGTCAGCGGCCGTCCTGGAGCCGCAGCGGGGCGGGGCGTGCATCGAAGTGCGGTTTCCCGTTCGGGCCGGGGGAGCCTGAACGCTGACTCACCAGGTCCGCGCCTTCGCTGCGCGTCCGCCTCATGCGAGCGATCGACAGAGAGGGCTGCGGTAGTTTATAACCTTTCAGGTCTATTTATCATAATAGTGCGAGCGCACAGGTGCCGCTTGTTGATGAAAGCGGCCGAATCTTCTCCGAAAACGAAAGGTGGAATCCGTTGCCCTTGGTTTCGATGACAAGTCTCCTGCGGCATGCTTTGGATCGCGGATATGCCGTCGGATACTTCGAGGCCTGGAACCTGGAGTCCCTGCTTGCCGTGAAGGATGCCGCTGAACAGGCTGAATCTCCCGTGATCATCGGTTTCAACGGGAGATTCCTCGGAAACAGGCATCGGAGGGTGCAGGAAAACATCAATCACTACGGCAGTCTTGGACGGTCCGTCGCGGAAACCGCGCGGGTCCCCATGGCCCTCATCCTCAACGAGGCCAGCGAGCCCGCGCTTCTTCAATCGGCGCTCGATGCCGGGTTCAACGTGGTCATGCATGATCATGAAGGCTGCAGCCTCGAGCAATCGATCCAGATCAATGCCTCGCTCGTACGTGCCGCCCATTCGGTCGGCGCCGAGGTCGAAGCGGAGCTCGGCGAGCTGCCCGCCTGGCAGATCGGCCAGAACACCTTGACCGCGGGCATGGCCACCGAGCCGAAGGAAGCCGAACGATTTGTTGAACTGACCGGCGTGGATGCCCTGGCCGTGGCGGTGGGAAATGTCCACATCCTGGAGGGGAGGAAATCGAAGCTCGACCTCGGCCTGCTCGCCCAGCTGCGAACGAGAATCCGGATCCCCCTGGTTCTCCATGGCGGCACCGGCATCGACCAGGACGACCTGAAGGCGGCGATCGCCGCGGGGATCTGCAAAGTGAATGTCGGCACGGCACTGCGCCGCACGTTCATCAACTCGTTGAAGTCCTGGTTTGAAAAGCACAATGCAGACCTCCTCGATCCCGGCCAGGTGACCAGCATGGGAGGCGAGCAGGACATGATGGCGGCCGCGCGCGCCGATGTCGCAGCCGAGGTTGTGAGGATGATGCTGATCTTCGGTTCAGCAGAAAAGGCAGGGATGTGAAATGGAAGGGGAGACGCCTCGCAGAGCCCTTGTCACAAGGAAGACGGCGTCATGACCGCCCGCGACACTTTCCTGCGAACCATGCGGTTTGAAAAAGGGTCGCAGAGCCTGAAGGCCGAGTTCGGGTACTGGACCACGACCGTCAAGCGGTTCCTGCGTGAAGGCATGCCTCGCGTGCAGGAAATCCCCGGCACCCTTTCGAACAACGCCACGATCAGCGGGGCCGAGAAGGCTGATCCTGCGGGGGTGGAGTTCGCCGACGTGAATGTGCGCTCCTTCTTCCGCCTGCAATCCTACCCGGCGAAGTTTCCCGTAAACTACAGTCCCCTGTTCCCCGTGAAGGTCCTGGAAGAAGACACGGAGAGCAGGACATTTATCGATCAGTACGGCATCACAAAAAGGGAGAGGAAAACCGGGACATCGGCTCCGCTGGACATTCGATTTCCCATCGCGTCCAGGAAGGATTTCCAGGCATACACCGAGCATTACACCCGGGATTTCAGCACACGGCTCCCCCGGGACTGGAAGCAGCTCTGCCAGTCGCTGCCGACGCGCGATTTCCCGATCCGGCTCGGCGGCTTCCCCTACGGCTTCCTCGGGTTGCCCCGGCATCTGCTGGGAACGGAAGGCCTCTTCTTCATGATGTATGACGACCCGCAGCTGGTGAAGGACATCAACGACTTCTTCCTGCGGTTCGTCATGGACTACTGGTCCCCCATCATCGAGGCGCTGCGGCCCGACTGCGTGATGATCTGGGAGGACATGGCCTCCAGCACCGGCTCCATGATCAGCAGGGAAGCTTTCAGGGAGTTTCTCTCCCCTTTCTACGTGCGCATGGTGGACTTCCTGAAGCAGCACGGGGTGGAAAACATCCATGTCGACTCGGACGGATACATCGAGGAGCTCATCCCCCTCTGGGTGGAGCTGGGCGTCACCGGGCTTTTCCCCATGGAACGGAAGGCCGGGAATGACCTTCTTCGCATACGCCGGAGATTCCCGCGCCTGCAGATGCTGGGCGGCGTGGACAAGCGCATCCTTGCACCTGGAAAGGAGGAAGAGGACATCGATCGGGAGCTTGTGACCGTGGGCCGGGTCCTCGCACAGGGAGGATACATCCCCCACATCGACCATCACGTGCCGGACGATTCCTGCTGGAAGAACTTCAAGCTCTACCGGGAGAAGCTGAACGCCCTTATCGACTCGACGTTTCCGCATCAGGCTTCAGAAAAACTTGACAGCCAGCTGGAATAATATATAATGCTGTGATCTAAGCTCTGTAAATTCTTTTCTTCAATCCCGTCGTGCGCCTGGTGCTGTCCGGGCAGAGGATGAGAAATGATGTCGAACGCGCAGGTTGTACAACCATGAGCGCAACCGGAGAGCTGCTTCGCACGGAGGGGCTGACAAAGGTATTCCCGGGGGTTGTTGCCGTCGACGGCGTGGATTTCGATGTCCGCGTGGGGGAGATTCACGCGCTCGTCGGGGAAAACGGCGCCGGCAAGAGCACCCTCATCAAGATCCTCGGCGGGGTGTACTTCCCCGACAGGGGAAAGATCCTCCTGGACGGGAAGGAGGTCGCCTTCTCCTCCACCCACCAGTCTCAGGAAAGCAGGATCGCGGTCATCTACCAGGAGTTCAACCTCGTACCGGATCTCACCGTTGCTGAGAACATCTTCATCGGCCGCGAGCCGAAGACCGCGTTCGGGTCGCTGATCGACTTCCGCCGCCTGAACGCGCGGGCCGCGGAGATCCTCGCCACCCTCGACATGCCCCTCAACGTGAAGAGCTTCGTGGCTGACATCTCGGTGGCCGAGCGCCAGATGGTGGAGATCGCCAAGGCGCTGTCCCACGAGTCGCGCCTGATCATCATGGACGAGCCCACGGCCACCCTCACGGAGAAGGAGGTCCGCAAGATCTTCGAAATCGTGAAGAACCTCCGCGCGCGGGGAGTCTCCATCATCTATATCTCACACCGGCTGGAAGAGGCCTTTGAGCTGGCGGACCGCATCACGGTGATGCGGGACGGCCGCAAGGTCGGCACAAAACTGATAGCCCAAACGAACAAGAACGAGATCATCGAGATGATGGTCGGCAAGGTGGTCAAAGACTACTTCGCGCAGGCCGGGACGGGCACGGACAGCCGGCTGCCTCTCCTCGAGGTCAGAAACTACTCCGTGGCCGACGCCGTTGAGGATATCAGCTTCACTTTGTACAAGGGCGAGATCCTCGCCCTCGCAGGGATTCTCGGGTCCGGCGTGCACCGCATGCTGCAGTCCCTTTTCGGCGTCATCCCGAAAAAAAGCGGGGAGATCTTCTTCGAAGGCCGGAAGGTGCGCATCGATCGTCCCCGCGACGCCATCAGGCTCGGGATCGGGTATGTGACCGAGGACCGCAAGAACGCGGGTCTCCTGCCGGCCATGTCGGTGCTCCACAACCTCACGATCATCATCATCCGGGCCCTCACTTTCCTCCGCGGGCTGTTCATCAGGGACCGGGAGGAGACGCGGCGCTTCGAGGGGATCCGCACGACGCTGGATATCAAAATGGCAGGCCCCGGCCAGCGGATCATCTACCTCAGCGGAGGCAACCAGCAGAAGGTGCTCATCGGGCGGACTCTCCTCACCGACTGCAAAGCCCTGATCCTCCTGGAGCCGACCCGGGGTATCGACGTGGGGGCCAAGGCGGAGATCCACAGGATGCTGAGGACGCTCGCGGACAAGGGGCTCGCGGTGATCCTCACCTCCTCGGAGCTGCCGGAGCTGGTGAACCTGCCCGACCGGTGCATCGTGCTGTACAAGGGACGGATGGCGGCCGAGTTCACCCGCCAGACGATGGACAGCGAAAAGCTCGTGGCCGCCCAGATCGGCCACTCGGCCGTCGAGGCCGGAGCGCGTCCATGATCCGCTTCCTGAAACTCTATGAGAAGTTCGGAATATTCATCTTCATCTTCGCGGGCGCCGTCTTTCTGGCGTTCGCCACACCGAACTTCCTGAAGCTGGACACGATCCTCAACATCGTTGCCCAGGGAAGTTACGCTGCCGTGGTTGGGTACGGCATGACGCTGGCGGTCACCAGCGGGGGATTCGACCTGTCGGTGGAATCCGTCATGGCCCTCACCAGCGTGTTCCTCGCCATCCTCATCCCCGTCATCGGGATCCCGCTGGCCATCGTCGTCTCCCTGATGGTGGCGGCGTGCGTGGGGGTTGTGAACGGCCTCATCATCGCCAAGCTGAAGGTGAACCCCCTGATCACGACCCTGGGCATGATGACCATCATCAAGGGCGTCGCCCTCCTGGTGGCCGGCGGGAAGATGATCGTCATTCTGCAGAAACAGTTCATGAGAATCGGCACGGGCAAGCTCCTCGGCGTGCCGAACCCGATCTACGTCATGGTCGCCTTCTTTGCGATATTCTTCCTCATCGTGTACCGCAGTTCCTTCGGCCGGCACGTGGCCGCGGTGGGCTCCAATGAAAGCGCGGTCAAGATCTCGGGCGTGAACGTGGACGCGGTGAAGATCGGGGTGTACGCGCTGGTGGCACTCTGCTCCGGGCTGGCGAGCGTTGTGCGCACCTCCCAGGCCCTCATCGGGATGCCCTCCATGGCGCCGGGCTTCGTGCTGGTGGTCCTCACCGTCACCATCCTTGGCGGCACCAGCCTGGCCGGAGGCCGGGCCAACCTGTGGGGGACTCTTCTTGCCGCCGTTTTCATCTCGATGATCTACTACGGGCTGAACCTGATCAACCTGCAGATCTTCTACCAGATGCTGTCCGTCGGAATGGTCCTCATGCTGGCGCTTTTCATTGAAGGCCTGAGACTCCGCTACCTGAAGGCGGCGAAGGCGAAGGGAATCACCGTATGAACAAGGGCGGGGCACTGGTGTGGGCGGCCAACCGGTGGGAGAACTTCGGGCTGCCGTTTCTCGTCGCGATCCTGCTCCTCGTGTTTTCCCTGCTCTCCTCCCCATTCCGCAGCTCGTACAACCTGGTGAGCAACCTCTCCTTCTCCTCCCTGGTGGGCATCGGCTCGATCGGCATGGTGTTCTGCATCATGAGCGGCGATTTCGACATCTCCATCGGTTCCATGTCCGCCCTGGCCGGTGTCATCGGGGCATCGATGGTCACGCGGATCGGCAGCCCGGCAGCCATCCTCCTGACAATCGCCATAGCGTCCATCTGCGGGTTCATCAACGGCGTTTTCGTCACCAAGCTGCGGATCCCGGCCTTCATCACCACTCTCGGGATGCAGTTCGTCTATCGGGCGGCGGCGTACATCTACACGACCAACACGCCGGTCTACATCAAGGACAAGTTCTGGCTGTCCATCGGGAGCGGGGGCGTCCTGGGAATTCCCTTTCCCATTCTCCTCATGGCGCTCTGCTTCGGCGCCGCTGTTTACGTGCTGCGGAAGACCCCTTTCGGACGGTACGTCATCGCGGTCGGGACGAACAGGAACGCGGCGATGCTGTCGGGCGTCAACGTCGATTTCGTCAAAACCGCTGTCTTCACGCTCGTGGGGTTCTTCGTCGGGATTGCCACCGTGGTGACGGCGTCGTACCTGGGCAGCGTCAACCCCGGCATGACCGGGCAGGGCTACGAGTTCCGGGTGATCACCATTGTCGTTCTCGGGGGAACGGCGCTCACCGGCGGGAACGGAAACCTCCTGGGGGCGTTTTTCGCCGCCCTGTTCATCACGTACATGGAGACCGGCCTGGGCATGCTGCAGGTCAACTCCTACTGGCAGTACGTGGCAACCGGGCTGGTGCTCATATTTGCTGTCGGCATCAACAGACTGAAGTCCGCCATCCTGGGTCAGCGGGAGACCTGAGAGCGGACGAGAGGAGGAGGAAGGGACCATTCCCGCGTGGCAACTGCGAATCGAGATTCTTACAAGGAGGCGAGCGCATGAAGAAGATGTTTTTTGTTCTCCTGACGGTTGCAATGGCAGCCGCGTTCCTCGTGGGAGGGGTCCAGACGGCGTCCGCGCAGAAAACCGTCGGGTTTTCCCTGTGGACCATGGAGTACACGTTCTTCCAGGCCATCGAGAAGGGCGTCCGGGACGCGTGCAAGGACCTGGGCTACAAGTACATCATGATCGACCAGAACCAGAAGGCCGACAAGATGGTGAACGACATCAACTCCCTTGTCGGGCAGAAAGTGGACGGCCTCGTGATCACCCCGGTGGACCCGGGCGCCATCGGGCCCGCGGTCCAGAAGGCGCGCGATGCCGGGATCCCCGTCGTGTGCGCCGACATCGGCAAGTCCGGGCCGGTCAACGCCCTCCTGATCTCCAACAACTACAAGGGCGGCCAGATGGCGATGGATTTCATCGACAAGGCGCTGAAGGCCAAGGGCGTGACGTCGAAGAAGGTCGGCGTCGGAACCGTGCAGCCGCAGTGGACCTACGCCCGTGGTCGGGGCGACGGGTTCATCGCCGAGGCCAAGAAGCTGGGCTACACCGTGGCATCCGAGCTGATCGTGCAGGACGCCACCGCCCAGGGCGGCTACGACACCATGCAGCAGATGCTGTCAGCGGTGCCCGACATCGCGGCGGTGTTCTATTGCAGCGGCCGTGAAGCCACCGGTGCGGCGAACGCCATCAAGGCGGCGGACAAGCCCATCATCGTGGTCGGCTACAACGGCGATCCCGAGGAGATCCAGGCCATGCGCGACGGCATCATGGCCGCCGACATCGCCCAGCAGCCGTACAACATCGGCTACGCGAGCGTGCAGCTCCTCAAGAGGATCTGGGCCGGCGAGAAATTCGAAGACGCGGTGGTCCCGGTCGATGTCGCGCTTCTCACGCCTGACACGATCGACAAGTTCCAGAAGGACTACGAAGCCAAGATGAAGAAGTAGGAGGCCGAACGGCCTTCCCGGGCAGGCCACCCGGCCTGCCCTTTTGTTCTCTCCGCACATACAAGGCAGGCGCATGAAGACCAGGGCAATCGTTTTCCCCGAGAAGGGACGCGCGGTCATTGACGAGGTCCCCCTCCCCGAGATGCACGTCGACGATGTCCTCATCGAGGTCGAGTACACGGCGGTGAGCCCGGGCACAGAGCGATGGTGCCTGACGGGAACGCTCACCATCCCCGGCGAGCTGCCCATGGCTTTCCCCCACGTGCCCGGCTACCAGGCGGCGGGAGTCGTCCGTGGGGTCGGCCCGGGCGCCAGGGACCTGAAGCCCGGCGACAGGGTTTTCAGCAGGAACTGCCGTTCACCTGAAGGCTGGAAAGGATCGTGGTGGGGCGGTCACGTCGGCATGCACGTGGCGGCCCGGGCCGCGGTGATACCTCTTCCCGACTCGGTCTCCACGCGCGAGGCTTCGGGCCTCCTGCTGGCCCAGGTGGGGTACAACGGGGCCAGCAAGCCGCCGCTGCGTGCAGGCGAGGCAGCGGTGGTGATCGGCGAGGGCCTGGTCGGGCAGTATGCCGCCCAGGTGCTCCGACACCGCGGGGCCCGGGTGATCGTGTCCGGCCTCGCCTCCGACCGCCTGGCCGCGGCGGCCCGGCACAGCGCCGACGAGGTGTTCGACGCTTCGCGCGGCGACCTCGCCCTGTTTGTGCGGGAACGCTTTCCGAAAGGCGTGGCGATTGCCCTGGACACCGCCAGCACCGCTCGCACCGTGCGCGCGTGCGCGGACCTGCTGGCCTGGGGCGGCCACCTCGTCATGAACGGATTCTACCCGCCGTCAGAAAGCGCGGTGGACTGGCACTGGCTGCGCACGAAGGAGCTGACCCTCCACTGCCCCAACTCGCGCACCCGCGAGCGCCTGGAGGCGACTCTCGCCCTGATCGCGGGGGGCGCCCTGAAGGTGGAAGAGCTGGTGACCCATGAGTTTGCGCTCTCGGAAGCGCCGCGCGCCTACGAAATGCTCCTCGACCCCGCCACAAGCTCTCTAGGCATCGTGATCCGCTGGAAGGGGTAAGCCCAGGCTCCCTCGGCGCATAGCGCCGCGGCTTCTTTGGCGCGCCGCGCCGGCCGGCTCACCCTTTCAGAAGCAGCTCGGTAATCAGCGCCGCATTGCTCGGCAAACCTGCAGCCGGCCAGGTTGCTTTCGATCTCCGCGGACCGCGCGGTCAGGATGTCCGCCATCCTCTTGTACTTCCATGCCAGCGAAACGGCCAGTGCAAGCGACCGCGCGCGGTCGTCGCGGGCGATGACCGCATCGATCGTCGCCCAGCCCGCGAAGCTTGTCTTGTTCAGGTAATAAAAGAACTCGAGATTTTCCCAGAAGTTGACCGTGCCGAAGATCATGTCGGGATCCGCGTCCCGGTAGTTCTCGTTGAGATGGACCTGCCCGAGCTTGCCGTGGGAATCGAGGATTGCGAGGGACTCCGCAGGGTTCTCCTGGCACAGGAACGCGTGGCCCACGTCGACGACCCCGGTCACGTTGTCAAGCCCGACATCGTTCAGGAGCATCATCAGCCTGCCCACGTTGCTCACGTATTGTCTCTGGCGGGGATCCTTCGCTTTGTACTCCACGGCGATCTTCACCGACCGGTCGTACTCGCCCACCTCGCGGATCGTCTCCACGAGGTGCTCCCAGCACCGGTTGTAGTTGCATTGGAATGGGTAGTCGAAACCGTCGTGGGCCGGCCACAGGAGGACGCTTTCCGCCTTGATGGCCCGGGAGAAGTCGATGGCGTCCTTGAACAGCTTCACGGTCTCCTTCCTGATGCGTGCGTCTGTTGTGGCAAAACCTCCCTGCTTCCATTTTCGGTCGCCCCAGCAGTCCACCATCAGGTTGGATACTTTCAGGTTGAAGCCCGCCAGCTTTCGAACCAGGGCATCCGGGTCCGAGGGCATCGGCGGCGCAGGGTAGAAGACGAACAGCCCCGTCAGCCCTTCGATCTTCGACATGATCTCCAGCTGCTGATCGAGGGTGAGCGGGTCGAAGTAGCCGCCGGGGACATACCGCTCGGCGTACGTGCCGAGGCACCAGATGTGGGAGTCGAGGTTCAGCGTCATGAGTGTCTCTCCTCCAGTGCGTACGCGCGGATGGCGTTGTCCCGCAGCACCTTCTTCTTCCAGGAGTCCGGGACATCCGCAAGGAGCACGCGGCTGATGTTGGCCCGGGGGTCGCAGCCAGGGATAGTCCGATCCGAAAATGATCCGGTCCTCGGGAACCTCCATCCGCAGCGTCTCCAGCAGGTGAAAGCAGAAGATGTCGCCCGCGAGATCGAGGAACACCCGGGGATACGCGTTCGCCATGCGGAGAGCCGGCGCCCGCCCGCTTCCCCGGCCCCCGCAGTGCGCAATCACAAAACGCACCTCGGGGTGCGAGCGCACGTGTCTTTCGTAGCGCGAAGGCAGAGACAGGACCTGCACGGGATTGTAATCGGACGGGCTCCAGCTGTGCGCGAGGATGGTAAGGTCATTGTCCGCGGCGAAGCTCCACACCCTCTCGTAGGAGGGGTCTTCGGCGGGGGTCTTGTGGAAGGACGGGTGGATCTTTATTCCCTGGAAGCCTGGCCAGCTCTTCGCCTTCTCCAGTAGCCTCAGGGACTCCACCGCCTCCCGTGGATCGAAAACACCCAGGTAGCGGATCCTCCCGCCCGACTCCTCGTGCTCACGGCGCATCTCGGCGAGAGCTGCCTCGCCGCCCCGGGTGAGCGCGGCCCAACTCCCCGCGAGGATTGCACACTCGATGGAGAGGCGGTCCATGAGGGAGCGGAGCCGTTTGCCGCCGTTCTCGGGCGCAAAGAAGGGACCGTGCTCGCCGGTGTGCAGGTGGGCGTCGATGATGAACGCGCCGCTCACGGCGCCCTCTCATCGATGAGCCGCCGCAGGTTGCCGCCGGCCACGAGACGCTTCTCCTCTTCCGTCATGTCGGCGTCAACGATCATTCCCATCGCCGCGAGCGGGTCGTTGGCGGGCAGGAAAGAGCCGAACAGGAGCCGTTCGGCTCCGAAGGAGCGCACGGCGAACGCGACGGAGTCGATGCCCGTGAGGTTGGAGGTCTCCAGCAGCACGTTGGGACACTCGCGCATAAGGGCGAACAGGGGCCGCAGGTGGTAGAACACCTTTCGAACCTGGGTTTCCACCACGATGGCAAGGCCGGGGAACGTGACCGCCAGCGCGCGCAGGCTGTCCCACCCGGTCTCCTCGTGCCAGACCAGGAGCGGAAGCCGATGGCTGATGAGCCACTCGCACATCCCGCCCACGACCCAGTCGGAGAGCGGGTAGTTGTGGGTCTTCGGAAAAAGGCGGACGCCGCACACCGACCGAGGCGGGTCCCCGCTGCCGGGAAGGAGACCGTCCTCTGCCGGAAACAGCGGGAGGCCGGTCCAGATCGCGTGAAAGCCGGGACCGGCGTCCCGCGCCTCCGCGAGGAGCGCCCGGTTTCCCTCCTGGGCAGAGACGGAATGTCCCGACCAGTGCGAGTGGCAGCACCCCGTTATCCCCAGCGCCGCCAAGGAGCTCGCGAGCCCTCCCCGGGACATCTCCAGGGCAAGGGGAAAGCCGACGGGCTTTCCCAGCCACACCTCTGCGTCGAAGAAGGCGAGTCGATGCATGGCCTGACGTCGGTCGTCCGCCAGGCGGGCGATTTCCCGTTCGACATCCATTGGCGAGGCGCTCATGAAGAGGCCCTCACTCCACTGAAAGGTAGTCCCGGTACTCGGCCTTCTTCACTCGTTTCAGGTCCAGCCAGTACGCCAGCTCTTCCAGCGGCGCGCTGACATCCTTCATCACCATGGGGTAGTGGTGCGTCCAGGCGCGGGTCATGACGGTGTTCATGAGGTCGAGAACCTTCACCGGCTCCCGGTACAGCTTGAGGTTCTTCACCCAGCCCCTGCTCCCGCTGTAAGACTTCTTTCCTTCCTCGAAGAAAGTGCCGGTGAAGTAGTAGAAGGAGTCCGCCTCCCCGACAACCCGGAACACCGTCATGTCGCCCGGTTTGAAGACGACGTCGACGATGGGGCCGCAGTCCTTCATGCCCGGATCGTCGGAGTAGTCGGCGAAGTAGTGCCGCTCCAGGAGAACGCCGCGGTCGTTGGCCATGTCGAAGGGGGCGGTCCCGCAGTGCCAGATCATGAGCGAGTTGTCCGCCGTGTCGAACCGGGGCAGGTCCATCAGCACCGTGGTCTGGTCCGTGAGGAGCTTCAGGATGAGCATCGACACGGTGCCGCCGACATCCGCCTCGCACCCGCCGGGGATCATCGCGTTGTTGAGGATGGCGTTCACCAGGCAGCCGGACATGCCCTTCAGGGGCATCAGCTTGGGCCAGCATGAGAAGGCCACGGCAGCCCAGTCGTGCTCCGCGGAGAGCTTCTTCACGGCTAGGGCCATCTTCACGGAGGTCCTGATCTTGTCATTGCCGATGCGCTGCCGTGCGCACGTGCGGTCGATGGTCTCCAGCTCCGCGGCGGCTTCCGCGTCCGGCATCTTCTCCGCGAGGGCAATCACGTCCTCCACTTCGAAGTCCCTGTTCACGTCGATGCCCAGACGCGCGTAGACGTCGCGGTTGTCCAGGGTGTGGTTGATGTGGCCGTCGGCCAGCTTCCCGATCTGCGCGACGCGCGCGTTTTTCAGGTTCTTGGCGGCCAGCAGGGCCTTTACCGTTATCTGGAATCGCGGCATGAACATCGGTCCGTCGATCGGGCCGAAGAACCACTTCACTTTCTTCGGGCCGCCCTTGAACATCTGGTGGGCAATGCCCATGTTCTGCCCGAGGTTCACGAAGGACGCCAGGGGCATGGGTCCATCCTCACGCGGCTCTTCGATGGCCCACAGGCCGATGTGCGCCCGCGTCTTCATGATTTCGTAGACGTTATCCCCGATGATGTACGCGGGGTGAAACAGGAGAAGGAAATCGACTTCTTTCGCATCGAGGTCCTCGCGGATGGCCCGGGCGTCGTTCACCGTCATCATTGCCTTCGGGTAGTGCACGACCTCGAAGCCCATCCCAGGACCGGCCTTCTCCAGCTCTTTCGCGTACAGCGCGAAGGTTTCCAGCCCCGCCTTCGAGAACCCGTCCATGAAACCCGCTGCAAACCCGATTTTCAGCTTTTTCATCCGGTCCTCCTTCCGGCGCGAGGTCATCCTCGGCCGTTATCCCCGTCCCAGCCGCTCGTTCACGTAGCGGACATATTCGATGAAGTTCGGCCAGGAAAGATTCGGGGGCACGCTGTGGTCGAGCTCGGGGATGTAGCCCCCCTGCTCCACCAGCGGCATGACCCGGTCCACCTCGCGGTGGATCTCCGGAAACCCGCGCGTGCACGCGCGCTTGTCGATGCCGCCGACGAGCGCCAGGCTCCGGCCGTAGGTCTTTCTCACCTCGAGGACATCCATGCCGGACTGCACCTCGAAGGGCCACAGGTGCGTGATTCCCGAATCGACCCAGATGGGGATGAGCTCGGTGATCTGGCCGTCGCTGTCCAGTCCGATGTGCCGGATGCCCTTGCTCTTCAGCCAGTCGTTCACGCGCCGGTAGTGCTTGAATGCGAAATTACGATACATCTTCGGGTCGATGAGCGCGGCGTGATTGTAGGCCATATCCTCCCAGTACCAGAAAACGTCAACCCGCGTGTGTTTCAGCACTTCCTCGGTAACCTGGATGATCGAGTCGGCGCGCTCCTCCATCATGCGCTCCACGAGCGCGGGAGTGTCATAGAAAGCGCAGCAGAGGTTCTCGAGACCCAGCATGTTCCGCAGCGAGCCGAAGAACCCGCCCCACCTGTCCGCCCAGCACAGGCGCGGGTGGTCATCGGCGGCGGATGCCGCCGCGGGCGCAGCGCCGGCCGAGGGCGCTCCGCCGGCTGCGGAAGGGCCGCCAACCGCCTTTACATTGGCCCCGCCGGCAACCGCGTGAAGCTGCCCCGTAGCCACGCGTTCACGCCAGTCCGCGGAGAAACGCTTCTCGGCGCAAAGCTGAAGGCGCTCGGCGGCAAAGGCTTCGAACTCCTCCCTGCTCTCCACGGGAAACTTGACGAACTGGGGCATGCTCGTGTCCGTGTGCTCCTTGAGCTCGCGCATGAGGATGCCTTCGTGGTTGACGTACAGCCGGGTCTTTTCGTCCTCTTCGATTACCTTGTTCTCGAACTCGGGAACGGGGCCGTACCAGGGGTCCACGCGCAGGAGCTCATCCAGGCCGAACCGGGCCGGGAGCCCTTCCCCGTGCCACCCCAGCTCGGGTCCCGTGTATCCCTGGGACCGCCACTCCGCCTCGGTCTCCGGCCACACGAAGGCGTACGCGCGGAACCAGGGAACGTCCACGGGCTCGAAGCTGAGAGTCTTCAGGAACCGCTCGCGGGAGGTCATAAGCGTTCTCCTCAGGAAATGGCGATAAGGTCTCGCGCGGCCTGCGCAATGCGCTTCGCGTCCGGCACGTAGAACTTCTCCATGGGAGGAGAGAAGGGTGCGGGCGTGCAGGGCGCCGCCACCCTCTTCACCGGAGCAACGAGGAAGTCGATCATCTCCTCGGCCAGCGTGGCGGCGATCTCTGCGCCCAGCCCGCCTCGCTTGGGACTCTCCTCAACGGTGATCACGCGCCCCGTCTTTGCCACGGACTCCTTGACGAGATCCCAGTCGAAGGGCACCAGGGAGCGCGGATCGATCACCTCGGCGCTTACCCCCTCCTCCGCCAGGATGCCCGCGGCCTCGACGGCGCGATGCATCATCAGGAGCGTGGCGATGATGGTCACGTCCGTGCCTTCCCGCCGCACGATGCCCTTGCCGATGGGCACCGTGTAGTCGCCGTCGGGGATGTCGCTGGATGCGTCGACGGATCCGGTCTCCGAGCGCGGGCCCTTGGAGCCGTACAGGAGCTTGTGCTCGAACACGAGCACCGGGTTGTCGTCCCGCACCGCCGCCTTCAGCAGCCCCTTGGCGTCATAGGCGGTGGCGGGGCAAACGATCTTGATCCCCGGGAGGGGCAGGAAATAGGGTTCCATCATCTGCGCGTGCTGCGCGCCGCGTCCGGTCACGCCGACCGGCGCCCGCATGACCATGGGCACCTCCAGCTTGCCGCCGGACATGTAGCGCATCTTCGCCACCTGGTTGGCCATCTGGTCCATTGCACAGAACAGGAAGTCCGAGTATTGCACGTCCGCGATGGGACGCATCCCCATCATCGCTGCGCCCAGCGCCGCCCCTGTCAACCCGGCTTCTGAGATGGGGGTGTTCACCATCCGGTCGGCGAACTCCTTCTCCAGGCCGAGGGTCACGGTGAATGCCCCGCCCCAGCCCCCGGGAATGCCGATGTCCTCGCCGATGAGGAACACGCGCGGGTCCCTTCGCAGCTCTTCCACCAGCGCCTCGCGCAGCGCCTCAACTATTCCCAGTCTTCGGGTGCTCATACGAACATGTCCTCCAGCGCATCCTCGGGCCGGGGTTCGGGGTCCGACATCGCCCTGCTCACGGCGGTCTCGATCTCCGCCTTCACGCTTTCCGACTATCCCATCCAGCGCCTTCTGGTCGGCGATGCCCTTCGCAAGGAGGTGCCGGGCAAACCTCCCGATTGGCTCATTCTGCCAGGGCTTTCTTTCTCTCCTCTTCCGGCTGGTACAGGCACGGGTCGCGCCGCGAGTGGCCGGTGATCCGGTAGGTCAGCAGCTCCAGCAGCGTGGGGCCCTTGCCGGCGCGCGCTCGATCCACCGCCTCCGTCGCCGCCTCGTACACCGCCAGCACGTCGTTGCCGTCGATGGTGATGCCCGGGGATCCCGTACGCGCACGCCCGGTCCGAAATGTGCTTTGTCTTTACCACCATCGACACCGGCGTGGAGGCCCCATAGAGGTTGTTCTCCACCACGCACAGCACGGGCAGGTCCCAGATGGCCGCCATGTTCACCGCCTTCGTGGAAGGCGCCCTCGTTGGTGGCCCCGTCCCCCATGAATCCCACGGCCACCCTCGGCTGTTTTCTCATCTTGAAGGCCAGCGCCATCCCCGTGGTGAGGGGAAGCCCGCCGCCCACGATGGCAACGGCCGGCACGATCCCGAGCGACAGGTCTCCCATGTGCATGGACCCGCCCTTGCCCTTGCAGCATCCGGTGACCTTTCCGAACAGCTCCGCCATCGCGCTGTTGACGTCCATGCCCTTGGCGATGCAATGGCCGTGAGGCCGGTGGGTGGTGGTGATCACATCGTCGGCGTGAAGCGCCGCGCATACCCCCACGCCGCACGCCTCCTGCCCCTGGTACTGGTGGATGGTGCCGGGCATCACGCCCTCCAGGAAAAGGAACTTCACCCGTTCCTCGAACTGCCGGATGAGCACCATCCTGCGGTACAGGCCGAGGAGCCATTGCGTGTCATACGACGTCGCGGCTGACTGCGGCGCCAGGGCGGGCTTTTGCGGCGGGGTCCCTTTCTTTGCGAGCTCTTTCATCAAAGATCTCCGTTCTCCAATATCTGTTTCACGCGCGCGCAAAAGCGGGCCGCGGTTTTTCCATTGATCAGGCGATGGTCCACCGAAAGGGACAACCGCGCCATGGGCGCGATCCAGATGTTTCTGCCGTCCGACACGGGAGTGGGGGTCGTTGCTCCCACCGCCAGGGCCGCGGAGTGGTCCGGGTAGACAATGGCGTCAAACGAGTCGATGGGGAACATCCCGAGGTTGCTCACCAGGAAGCAGCTTCCCTCCACGTCCACCGGTTGCAGCGCGCGTGACTCCGCCTTTTTCGCAAGCGCCTCGATTTCCCGTGAAACAGCCGCGACGCTCTTGCCTGCCGCGCCGCGTACCGCCGGAATGTACAGTTCGTCCTCGATCCCCACCGCAACCGCTACATCCGCCGCGGCATGCTCGGAAAGGGCGGCCCGGCACCGGCCACGTACTCGTGGCATTTCAGCGGCCACGGCGCCCCGTGGTGCTTCATCTCTCCCTTGAAATATCTCCGGAAAAGGGGCATTTCCGTGATTGCAATGGATGCTGCCTTGACGAAAAGAGCATCCCAGCCGATCGCGGTCCCGCCCGTCTTTCCTTTCTCCCGGATGGCAATCGCTTTGCTCATGTCCACCAGGGTGTTGACCCGGTAGACGGGTTTCTCCCGGTAGCTCTGGCTCACCTTGCGCGCCACTATGGCCTGCCCGTGCGAGAGGGAAAGTGGAGCGGCGCCTGCGGCAACGCCACCGGGTACGGCGGCAACGGACGCGGCCGGGCCACGGGGTGCAGAGGCCGCGGGCGCACCTCCGACTTTTGCGCGAAGAACGTCTTCCCTCGTGACGCGGCCGCCCGGCCCCGTGGCGCTGATGGCGGCCAGGTCCACGCCCCACTTCTCCGCAAGCGCCCGGATCGACAGGGGCCACGGTACCCCGTGGCATTTCTACCGCGCCCGGTGGCATTCTGGGGGCCTCCACGGCCACCACATCCCGTGGCATTTTTGCGGCCCCCGTATCCGCGGCTTCAGTCGATTCCTCCGGCTCGCCCGGGGCGGAGGATGAGAGCGATCGTCTCACCAGGGCCGGCTCTTGCCCCTTCCGCCGCCACTTTCCGGAGGAGCACGCCGGCGATGGCTGCTTCCACCTCGCTCACACCCTTGTCGGTTTCTACCTCGAAGAGCGGCTCGCCGAGAGCCACGGTGTCTCCCTCGGCCTTCAACCAGCGCACAAGGGTGACGTCGCCCTCAACCGTGCCCAGGTCAGGCATGCGCAGCGGTGTTGCCATCAGCGAGCTCGCACGGGGGCCGATCCCCGCAAGAGCTCGCGCACAAGGCGAACGCTGTCGGTGCCCTCGCCGCGGCGCACGATCTCGGTGATGGAATCCAGGCCGCGGTGCTTGATTGACTCGATGAGCGTGCGCACCCAGGCGAATGACTCCTCTGCCGCGGGGATCTTCTCCTCGCGGTAGGGGAAGATATCCAGAGTGAGCCATCCCTTGTATCCCGTGCGCAGCAGCCAGTACACCAGCTCGAGGGTTTCCGGCACGTGCACGGAGGCCGGGATCATGTCATCGTCCCAGCTCCTGTAGTTGTCATTGAGGTGCAGGTAATCCAGCATGCCGTGATCCGCCAGGAGTGCGGCTGCTTCCGCCATGTTCTCCCCGGCTGCCAGGCTGTGGCCGATGTCCAGGAGGCAGCCCGTGTTGGGGATACCCTGGATGAGCAGGATGGTCTTTGCCGCGGAGCTGAGGAAGCAATGGTTGCGCGGCTCCCGCAGCTTGTACTCCACCAGGACCTTCACCTTTTTCGAGTGGGCGGCGCACTCGGCCACGCCCTCGCGCAGCCATTTCCAGGCGTCGCTGAAGTCGGCCTGGAAAGCATAGTCGAACGCCGTCCTGGCCGGGCCAGACGTCCACGAAGGGGCAGACCGGCCTCCGCCGCCCAGTCCATGCATTTTTTGACTTCGGCCACCGCCTCGCGGCGCGTCGCCTGATCGGCGGCGGCCAGACTGCCTCGTCCCCACTTCGCCTGGGTCCAGAGATCGGGAACGATCATGGGAATGGAAAAGCCGTGATCACGGAACAGCTTCATCACCGTGGCGATATTCTTGTCATTGATGTGCCAGTTGCCCACCAATTCCAGGCCGTCCAGGCCGTCCACCTTTTTCGCCATGGAGAGCATCTCTTCCATTGTTGTCCCGCCCCTGCCGTACCCGCTCAAACAATAGCGGTCCGCGCAGGAGGCGAACGTGGGAAGGCACGCGCCCAGCTTGAATCCCTCGTACATGACCGTCCCTCCTCTTCAGAAGTCTCGGCCTTCCGCACATCCCTGTGCTCGGCCGAGCTCGCCATCCATGGCTATGCGTCGAACTTCATCTTGTGCGGGTGGAACTGCGGCGCCACGCGCAGCCACTTCGTCCCGGCCGTGTAGCCGTCGGGGTGCCCGAGCATGCCGCCTCCCGCCGGGATCACGATGTCAGGTCCGTATTCGCCGACGAGGATGGGGGCCAGCCCAGGGTACACCCCGAGAAGTGCTCGATGAACTTCTCTCCCTCCAGCCTGTCCTTCATGTAGTAGGTGGCCACGATGTGGTTCGAAAGATCAAGGCCGTCCATCGTGTGGGTGAAAATCTCCGGCAGGTAATAACGATCCATGCGCTTCTCCTTGTCTCTAGTGTATGCGGCCCACGGCTGTTTATCGCCTTGGCTTGAGGCGGATCATCCTCTCCGTCAGGGAGTTGACCCGCTCCACGTCCCACAGCCCTTCCTTGTGGCGCGCCACCAGGAGGTAGAGGGCGTCGAGAACGCACTGCTGCGCCACCTTGGAAGAGATGGCGGCAACCTTCACCCGGTTTTCGGGGAAGGAGGTACAGATAAAAATCCCGCACGCGTCCTTCAAGGGCGAACGGGGGTAGTTGGAGATCCCGATGGTGAGCGCCCCTTTCTCCCGCGCGATGCGCAGTCCCTCCACCGTTATGGAGGTCCTGCCGGAGTGGGAAATGCCGATCACCACGTCGGCGGCCGACACGCGCAGGGCCTGGAGGAGGATCTGCGACGCATCCTCGTACGCCTCGGCCTGAAAGTCCAGGTACGAAAAGCGCAGGGCTGCGTCGTGTGACACGTGAGCCGAGCCGCCGATGCCGAAGAACACCAGCCGCCTGCCCGCGCAGATGGCCCGGGCCGCCTCAGTCATGTCCGCGAACGAGAGCATCTTCAGCGTGTCCTCCAGGCTCTTGATGTTGCCCAGGAACACCTTGCGCGTGATCTCCTCGTCCGAATCCTCCGGGGTGATCTCCTTGAACAGGCTCTGCACGGCGCCGATCGTCTCCCGCGCCAGGTCCAGCTTGAACTCCTTGAAATCCGCGAACCCCAGCTTGCGAACGAACCGGCTCACCGAGGCCACGCTCACGCCGCCCGCGCGGGCAAACTCGTGCACGGAGCGGTGCGGGGCGCGCTCGGGGTTCTGCTGGATGAAATCCGCGACATTCCGCTCCGCCTTCGGAAGCGAGCTGTACAAAGAGCGGATCTTTACGAGAACTCCTGGCACGGGGACCTCATGCGGTATTTATTTACAGTCCAGAGCGATCTCAGGGTAAGGTTCTTACAGTCATGTGTCAATAGAAAACAGTTCGTTCCGCCCTGGGGCTTATGCTTCATCCACCACAACGAGGCGGGATCCGGGGCGTTGCGCGCGATCATGCCGAAAGCCGTATCTGAAGGTCGTAGCGGTCGCCGCGCCACAGGGCATGGAGATACTCCACCGGTTTCTCGTTCTGGTCGCAGCTGGTGCGGTCGATCACGAACACAGGGGCCCCCGAAGGGATCTCCAGAATGAGCGCCTCCTCATCCGTCGCCATACGCGTTCGGATAACCTGCTCCGCCGTTCGCAGTTCGATGCCGTAAGCGGCGTGCAGCGTGTCGTACAGTGAGCCGGTAAGGTTGTGCTCGTCCAGGCGGGGCGCCCGTAGGCCGGAAACGTAGGACCACTGCAGGCTGATGGGCTCCCCGTCGGCCAGGCGCAGGCGGTGGATCTCCCACACCTGGGGAGCCTCCGGGATCCTCAGCCGGTGCTGGATGTGCGCCGTCGCGGTGACCAGGCGTGCGGCGAGGAGGCGCGTCCCGGGGACCCAGCCGCGGGCCTGCATGTCCTTGGTGGTTGAGCACAGGCGCGCCAGGTCGAGCTGCACGCGGCGACGCAGAAATGTGCCCCTGCCCTTCCTCCGGTAGACCAACCCCTCGCGCTCCAGCAGGTCCAGCGCGTGCCGAACCGTGGCGCGGGTCACGGAGTACAGGCTGCACAATTCGTTCTCCGACGGGAGCGCGACCTCGGCGTCGGGGCCGATCCCCGGAGTCGGCGATCATGCCCCGCAGGATTTCAGCGATCTGGTAGTAGTAGGGGATAGGCAGCGCCCTGTCTATGCGCCGCTCACCCACCTTCATCGTTTCGTTCATCTCTCCCCCGTCACCAACTTGTTTATACAAGTGTACAAGGTTGGTCAGTGTATTTAGGCGATTTAGTGGTGTCAAGCGCCAAATACAGATGGAAAGAGTCACTTGACAGAATTCTGTTTCCCATCTACGGTTCGAATGTCTGCTTGTGTATACAAGCAAGAAATCTCACCATGGAGGAGCCGCAGTGAAAGACCTATACGACCCCCACATGTTCGACTTCATGTGGGAGAGCGTGATCGAGCACGACGACATGATCGTTGGCACCTACTACATCGAGGACGTCGTTGAAGGCCAGGACTTCATCGACCACCTGGGCCAGGTGGAGCGCCTGGCGGCCGAGGGCTCGACCTCGAGCTGGATGGACGTCAAGGAGCTGACCCCCGAGGTCCGCGACAGGCTGATGAGCAAGGTGCTGGGCTACTACGAGGTCCCCGCGCCCAAGGGAACCAAGAAGGCCGTCATCCAGCTCGGTTTCCCCACCGCCGCGTGGGACGCGAACGTCAACGTGCCGATGCTGCTGCTTTCCATCGCGGGCAATTGTCACGCCTTCCCCACGAAGATGCGGCTCCTCGACATCTACATCCCCGAGAAGCTAGCGAAGAAGTTCAAGGGGCCCAAGTTCGGCGTCCCGGGAGTGCGCAAGATCCTCGGCGTGGACAAGCGGCCGCTCACTCTCCAGATCATCAAGCCCAAGATGGGCATGACCCCGGAGGAGACGGCCAACCAGGTCTACCAGAGCGCTCTCGGAGGCGTGGACCTGTGCAAGGACGACGAGATGTGCACCGAGCTCGCCAACTGCTCCTTCGAGAAGAGGCTGGAGGCGGTGCTCAAGGCCCTGAAAAAGGCGGAGGACAAGACCGGGCACAAGACCCTCTACATGGTCAGCATCACGGACGAGGTGGACCGCGTCCAGGAAAAGGCGCGCAAGGCCTGCGAAATGGGCGCCACCGGCCTGCTCCTGGCGTACTCCGCGGGGCCATCGGTGCTGCGCGTACTGGCCGAGGATCCCAAGATTACCGCCCCCATTCTCCTGCACGTGTCCCATATGCTCGCGCTGCTGCCCGCGATCAACTTCCCGGTGCTGTCCAAGATCTGCCGGCTGTGCGGCGCCGACATGATACTCACGCCGAGCATCTGGTCGAGCATCCCGGTCGCTTCGCCCGAGGAGTGCCTGCGCGTCTCCCAGACACTGCACGCGCCCTTCTACCACATCAAGCCGATCTTCCCGATGCCCGGCGCGGGGATCTACCCGGGCGCCGTGCCGCCGATGCTGGAGGAGAACGGGCCCGACATGATCTTCATGGCCGGCGGGGGCATGCTGGGTCACCCGATGGGCTACACCGCCGGGGCCATGGCATTCCGCCAGGCCATCGACGCGGCCATGGCAGGCGTGGCCCTGGACGTGGCTGCCAAGGACAAGCCCGAGCTCCTGGCGGCGCTGAAGACGTGGGGCCTGCGCAAGAGGCCCGTGACGCGCTGGGGCTTCTCCGGGGAACAGTTCCACCCGAAGTTCGCGGACAAGGGGATCTGAAGCAGGCTCAGCAGGACATCCCATTGCGATGTGTCGGGGCGCCTGGAGGGCTTCCAGGCGCCCTGAGCATCGGTCCTGATACCTGCTGGGGTGCTGCCGTGGTCCCTGGCCGTGCGAAGCAGGAATTATTCTTCTCCTCATCGGAAGGAGACCTCCCCTGGATCTGCCCCACGGAGGGCAGCGGGGAGAGGCTGGCCAGTTCAGCGAGGAGGCCTCCAAGCCGGGACGGGCAACACCTTCATGGGGGAGCGGCCGCACCCGATCACCCCATCAGGTACTCGTCGATGTTCCGTGCCGGAGGCGCCGGTATTTGCGTCTCCCGCTGCGAACACGCCTTTCACCGAGGTGGAGTAGTCCGGGTTAGATCTTGGTACAGTGCATCGGAATTCAAGGCGAAGTGCCTCGCAATCCTCGATCAGGTGAGTTCCACGCGTGAAGTGGGTCGCGTTGCCCGACGGGCTGTCGCCGGCTCAGCGTCACGTTCTCGACGCCGTAAGCGGCACCGCGCCAGTGATGGTATCCGACATCAGCCTGTGGGAGGTCGCGACGCTCGTGAGCCTTGGTCGTTTGGCTCTGGACCGTCCGTTGCGAGAGTGGCTCGAGCGGGCCGCCGCCCCTCCGCTGGTTCGCCGAATCGGCATCTCGGCGGCTGTTGCCGCAGCGGTCGCGGGCCTGCCGGAAACGTTGCACCGCGACCCGGCCGACCGGATCATCGTGGCCTCGGCGATAATCATGGGCATGAATGACGTCACCGTTCAGGTCGGGCTGACGGCGCTGCGAAGCGAAAACTCAGGCTCTGTCGAAAAACCTCAAAGCCCGCATCTGCGCCCGCTTCGCGCACTCGATGCCGACGTCCGAATCCTCAACGACCACGCATTCCTCCGGCAGGGCGCCCAGCCTCTCGGCGGCAAGAAGGAACAGGTCGGGATGGGGCTTGCCACGCTGCACGTCCTCCGAAGTGACGAGCGCATCGGGGGCCAGGTCGAACAGGTCGATCACCGGCTGGACGGAAGGGCGGGAGCTGCCCGTTGCGATTGCAATACGATGTCCTGCCGAGCGCAGCAGGTGCAGCAGCTCGACCATGCAGTCGATCTTCTTCGCCTCCGGCTTGCGCTCCCGGAAGATCTCCCCTTTGCGCCGGTAGACAGCATCGGCGTCCACGCTGATGCCCGCTTTCCGGGCAAACCAGGAAATCTGCTCCCTGCCCGTCATGCCGGCCTGGGAAAAAAACTGCGCCTTGTCGACGGGGACGCCCGCCTCGGCGAGCGCCTGGCTGTAGCAGGCGAAGTGCGTCTCCATGGTGTTCACGAGGACGCCGTCGAAGTCGAAGATCCACGCGGCGCTCACGACGCGCCCCCGGTCATGACACGCCTCCGCCCGGGGCCGCCAGAAGGCCCCGCCATGGTCGAGCGCACCGCCTCGACGATGCTCTGCGTCTGCGGGAGAACCTCCTGCTCCAACCCCGGCGCGAAGGGAATGGGCGTGTCAGGCACCGATACCCTCCGGATAGGGGCGTCGAGGTGCCAGAGGGCCTCCTCCGCGACAATGGCCGCGATTTCGGAGGCCACTCCACAAGTAAGCGGGTCCTCGCTGGCGACGACCAGCCTGCCGGTGCGCCGGACGGAGGCCAGGATCGTCTCCCTGTCCAATGGCACGAGTGTGCGCGGATCGATGACTTCGGCCTCGATGCCTTCACGCGCCAGGATGTCCGCGGCGGCGAGGGACTTGTGCAGGGTCAGGCCGGTGGCAACGATCGTCACGTCCCTGCCCGCGCGCTTGATATCGGCCACTCCGAGGGGCACCAGGTATTCACCCTCGGGCGCGGGGCGGAACGCTTCTCCCAGCCCGTCCACCGCGGTCTTCGCCTTGCCGCCGGGAGAGCTTCCTCCGTAGAGGAGCTTGTGCTCGAAGAACATCACCGGGTTGTCGTCCCTGATCGCGCTGGCGAGCAGGCCCTTGGCGTCGAAGGGAGTGCAGGGAAAGACCACCTTCAGCCCCGGGGTGTGCATGAACCACGCCTCCAGGGACTGCGAGTGCTGGGCGGCCCTGCCGGTGGCGCCGACGGGCGCCCGGATCACCAGCGGCACCTTCACCTGGCCGCCCATCATGAACCGCATCTTGGCGGCCTGGTTGCAGATCTGGTCCATGGCGCAGGCGAGGAAATCGTTGAACTGGATCTCCAGCACGGGACGCAGGCCGGTCATGGCTGCTCCCACCCCCGCGCCGACGATGCCGGCTTCCGAGATGGGCGTGTCGCGCACGCGTGACTCTCCGTAGCGGGCCAGCAGTCCCTCGGTGACCCTGTACGCTCCGCCGAACACAGCGATGTCCTCCCCCAGGAGGATCACCGACGCATCCCGATCCATCTCCTCCACCAGGGCCTGCCGGAGCGCCTGAACGATCGTGCGCAATTCCATCAGGCTGCCCTCCCCGGCGAAGATGTAGCGCCGCCAGTCACCCGGCGCCGGGTCGGGGCTCTGCTCCGCAAAGTGCACCGCCTCTTCGATGACTTCGTCCACGGTGTGTTCCACCTGCGCGATCTCGGCCTCGGATGCCACCGCTTCCGCCAGGAGCACCGAGCGGAAAAGCAGGATCGGGTCCCTCTTCTTCCACTCCGCCAGCTCCTCCCTGGTGCGATAGCTCGACGGCTCGAACCGTGAATGGCCCATGAAGCGATACGTCTTGGCCTCCAATAGCGTCGGGCCGCCGCCCTCGCGCGCTCTCCTGACCGCCTCTCCCGCGGCAGCGTGCACGAGGCGAAGATCCATTCCGTCGACCACTACCCCCGGGATCCCGTAAGCGGCGGACCTGTCGGCGATATCCGACAACAGCATTGTCCGGCGGTAGTGAGTAGAGAACCCGTACACGTTGTTCTCGCACACAAACACAACTGGCAGCCGCCACACCGCGGCGAGGTTCACCGCCTCGTGGAACGCGCCCTCGTTGACGGCGCCGTCGCCGAAAAATGCCACGGCCACGTGCCCCTGTGCCTGCACCTGGCAGGTCAGCCCCGCGCCGGCCGCGATGGGGATGCCCGGCGGCGACGATGCCGTTTGCGCCGAGCATGCCCACGCTGAAATCGGCGATGTGCATGGAGCCGCCCATGCCGCGGCAGCAGCCTGTGCTCTTCGCGAACATTTCCGCCATGACGGCGCGGATGTCCGCGCCCTTGGCGATGCAATGGCCGTGGCCCCGGTGGGTGCTCGTGATGTAGTCCGCGGGGGACAAATGCGCGCACACGCCGACTGCCACCGCCTCCTCTCCGTTGTACTGGTGCATGCTCCCCGGCATGTCCCGCGTGGAGAAGAGGTAGTACAGCTTCTCCTCGAACCTGCGGATCTCCACCATCTTCCGGTAAAGCCCGAGCGCGGTTGCCTTATCCATGCCCGACCCCCGAATCATCCTCCAGAGCGAGCAGCCGCACCGGGCACGAGTCCAGTCCCTGCACGCTGAGCGCGAGCACGAAAAGGGTGAATCGCTCCGTCCGAAGGCCGTCGAGGTTGGCAGCGAACTCGATGATGGGGATGCCGTTGTCCATGAGGAGCTGGTGATTGGGCTGGTCCGGCACGCCTTTCAGCTCGATGCCCGAGGCGTCCGAACCGATCAGGGAAATCTTCCTGTCGGAGATGAGCCACTGGATGGCGTCCAGGGCGATCTGGGGGCGATCGTGCGAGCGCGGCGTGCGGTAGAAGCGCGCGCAGTTGAAGTTGAACAGGAGCATGTCCCCGGCATGGATCTTGCCTGCGTGCGGCGCCAGGTCCTCCCTGCTCACCATGTCGCCCGGCTGCTTGTGCCGGAAGTCCAGCAGGACGCAGTCCCCGATCAGTCGCTCCAGGGGGAAAGTCGCCGCATCCATGCCGTTTCGGTTGTGGTGGTAGGGGAACTCGATGTGGGTTCCGCAGTGCGACGACATGCTGATGTCTTGCAGGATGTACCAGGTGTCGGGGCTGCGCTTGTACTGCGGGTACAGCTCGTCGGTGAAATGGGTGGCCAGGTCGAGGTGGTATTCCTCTTTGCCCGGCTGGAGGGAATGGCTGAGATCGACCAGCCGCCCCGGAAGCTTCCGCGCCATGAGTGCTCCGTGCAGGTATGAGTTTTACAAACCGTCGAGCGCTACTGTAATTTTGTTACATCCACCTGTCAAGCGGCCGCCCCGCCCACGGTGGGGTGTGCGGCATCCCCGGGCTGACTTTTCCTTGACAGCTTTGCTGGCCGGCGCGAGGATCGCCAGGGAGGCTTTCCATGTTCGAGGTCATGTGCTTCGGTGATTCGAACACCTGGGGGTACGACCCCGCAGCCGGTGAGCGGTATCCCAGGGAGGTGCGCTGGACCGGCGTCCTGCAGGCGGCGCTCGGCCAGGGCTACCGGGTCATCGAGGAGGGTCTGAACGGGCGCACCACGGTCTGGGAGGACCCTGTGGAAGGCGACAAGATGGGCAGGAGGCATCTCGTGACCTGTCTTGAAAGCCAGGCGCCCCTCGACCTCGTCGTGCTCATGCTGGGAACCAACGACTTGAAAAAGCGTTACTCAGCCCCGGCCGGCGATATTGCCGCGGGAGTCGGCGTGCTTCTGGACATCATCGGCAGGAGCACCGCCGGCAGGACCGGGAAGGCGCCGCCCGTCCTCCTGCTTGCGCCTCCCCCGCTGGCAAAGCTTACCGCGTATGCCGGAATGCTGGAAGGCGGCAGCGAAAAATCACTCCAGCTGGGGAAGCTGTACGCCGAGCTTGCGCATGCGCGCGGCTGTGCATTTCTTGATGCGGGCACGATCATAAAGTCCAGCGATCTGGACGGCGTCCATTTCGAGCGTGCGGCGCACCGAACACTCGGAGAAGCGGTTGCCCGCGAAGTGACAACAATCCTGGCCGGCGGGAAGGGAGGGGCCCCATGGCCACCAGGGACTACCTGATCCTGGATTTCGGAGCGAGCAACGGCCGCGCCGTGCTTGCGCGGTTCGACGGGGAGCGGTTTACCCTGGAGGTGACCCACCGCTTCGACAACCGGCCGGTGCGCGTTGCAGGTACCCTCTACTGGGACATCCTGCGCCTGTATTCGGAGCTGGGAATCGGAATCCAGAAGTCTCTCAAGGTCTCACCGAACGTTCGTTCCATTGGGGTTGATACGTGGGGCGTGGACTTCGGGCTGATCGACGGAAAGGGAAAGCTCCTCTGCAACCCTGTGCACTACCGGGACGAGAGGAGACACGCCGCTGCCTCGGACCTCTTCCGCGTCATTCCCGAGCGTGAGATGTTCCGTCGCACCGGGTTGTTCGTACTGTCCATCGCGAGCATCTGCAGCCTGTACGCCATGAAGCAGGACGGGGCGTCGGAGCTCGGGGCGGCCGGCCGGCTGCTCATGATGCCCGATCTCTTCAATTACCTTCTCACCGGGGAAATGTCCAACGAGTTTGCCATCGCCACGACCACCATGGCCTTCGACCAGACGGCGAAGCGGTGGGACTCCGGGATCCTTGGCAGGCTCGGCATTCCTGAGACGCTCTTCTCCCCGGTGGTGATGCCCGGCACGCAGATCGGGTGCCTGCAGGCGGCCGTGCGTCGGGAGCTGGAAGCAGGTGCGATCCCCGTGATCGCGCCGGCCACCCACGACACGGCCTCCGCGGTTGCGGGGCTCCCCGTCACCGATCATAAGCGAAGCTGGGCGTTCCTCAGCCTCGGCACCTGGGCGGTGGCGGGGCGGGAGACCCAGGCGCCGGTGTTGAGCGACGAGGTTTTCGACGCGGGATACGGCAACGAGGGCGGGGCGGAGGGAAGGAACTTTCTGGCCAACAACATTACCGGGCTGTGGATCGTGCAGCAGTGCCGCGAGAAATGGATGAAAGAGGACGGCGGAGACCTGCCGTGGGACGCCGTGGTCCGCGGCTGTGTGGAGGCCCCCCGCTTCCAGTCCCTCATTGACGTGGACGACCCCCGGTTCGCCGCTGTGCAGCCCGGCATGCCCGCCGTCATCGCCGAATACTGCGTGCGCAAGGGCATGACCCCGCCTTCCGGCCGGGGAGAGACCGCCCGATGCGTCTACGAGAGCCTCGCCCTGAAATTCCGCCGGCGCCTTGAGCAGCTGCAGGCGTTCTCGGGCGAGGGCATCGGTCTCCTGCACGTGGTTGGAGGGGGCACGCAGAATGCCGCGCTTTGCCAGTGGACCGCGGATGCTACGGGAATTCCGGTGATCGCCGGGCCGGTCGAAACAACCGTGGCCGGGAACCTCATCATGCAGCTCAAGGGCGCCGGGGAGATCGCAGGCCTGGAGGAAGGGCGGGAGATCGTTGCCCGCTCATCCGAGACGCGCGCCTACGTGCCGCGGGATTCCGCGGCGTGGGATGAGGCCTACGTCCGGTATCGCGGCCTCTTCGGTTGAGAGGGAGACGCGGGCAATTGCTGGCGGGTAAGACATGTCTCTTCGCGTTTTCTCCATTCCCGGTTTCTCGCGGGAGGTGTAAGATCGGGCCATGAGCGGGAACACGGTATCCTCGATCGAGAAAAGTGTGCTGCGCGAGCTTGCTGTCCGGTGGATGGCGCATGCCTCGAACCCCGCGATGAGGGAGCGGAAGAAGCTCTGGACGGCGGTGCACGACCTGAAGCCCGTCCGTCCCGTCATCCTGGTGGAAACCTCCTCGGTTGACGGGTTCGTCGAGCCGGCCGAGCTCCAGTGCGCCGACCCGTTCCTCCGCGCCGTCGAGCGCAACATGCGCGACACGGTGCGCCACGCTGACGAAGTGGGTGACGACATCGTGGTGGAACCGTGGTTCCGGCTCGGGTGGCAGATGGTGCTCCCCAGCTTCGGCGTGGAAGTGGAGCAGAAGGCCGCGCTCATGGGGAACAACGAAACCTCCCTGGGGTATTCGTTCAACTTCCCCGTGAAGACCCCCGCGGACATTTCCCTGCTGAGAAAGCGCGCGTTCGAGGTGGACCGTGAAAAGACCGCTGGGTACAAGGCCCTGCTGGAGGACGTGTTCGGCGACATCCTTCCCGTTCGCGTGGGCAATTACGACCCTTTCCTGGCGGAGTCCGGGGACGAGGGATTCTGCGGCAATTTCTTCTTCGGCCTGACGTGGCAGGCCTACCGTTTCATCGGCAACGACGGCCTTCTCTACTGGGTATATGACTCGCCGGAGACCATCAGGTGGCTAATGCGATACCTGACGGACGACAAGCTGGCGCTCTTCAATTTCATGGAGCGCGAACGGCTCCTGACGCCGAACGCGGACACCCAGATGGCGGGCCCCCGCGCCTACGGCTACGTGTCGGAGCTTCCCGGGCCGTCGCACACGGGACCGCTCACCCTGAAGAATCTGTGGGGCTGGGCCGAGTCCCAGGAGACCATCAACATCTCCCCGACGATGTACAGGGAATTCGTCCTCCCGGGGCTCGCCGAGCTTTCGAGCAGGTTCGGCCTGATCTACTACGGCTGCTGCGAGCCGGTGCATGATCGCTTGGGGCTCATCATGGAAGCCATTCCCAACCTTCGTTCCGTCTCGGTCTCGGGCTGGTCCAACCTGGAAAAGGTGGCGGAGATGCTGGGGAACAGGTACGTCTACTCCCGGAAGCCCACCCCCGCGCTCCTGAGCGGCGCCAACCCGCCGTGGAACCTCGCGCGGGACGACATGGAGAAGACCTTCCGGGCGACAAAAGGCTCCTGCCTCGAGATCCTCCTGCGGGACGTGTATACGATCAACCACGACCGCGGCCGCCTGGCGGAATGGGTGCGGATGACGCGGTCCGTATTCGGAATATAGCGGCCCCGGGGCCCGCGTAAAAAGACATCAACCCGCCCCTTTTCTCCATTCACCTTTCAGAGCCCGGATCTGATATACTCCCGCTCCGGGCCCTTAGGGTAGGGACAAATACGGGCAAGCCTACAGGAGGTTGGATGTGAAGAAAGCACTGGTTTTGGCACTGGTTGTCTTGGTGGCGGCGACAGGTGCTCTGTTCGGCCAGGCCAAGAAGCAGATCATCATCGGGTTCAACAACGGGTCCACGACGGTGGATTTCCTCCGCCAGGTCGGTGAGAGCATGAAGCGGGCGGCGGACAAGGCGGGGGTGAAGCTCCTCGTCGCGGAGTCCAACTTCGACGCAGAGAAGATCCTCCCGAACGTCGACAACCTGGTGCTCCAGGGCGCGCAGATCATCGTCGACTTCAACGTCAACGCCCAGGTGGGCGGAAGCCTGGTGGATTACCTCTCCCCCAAGGGCATCAAGGTCATCGGCATCGACGTGGCCTACACGGGAGCAAAGGGCGAGCAGGCGTGGTTCTTCGGCGCAAACAACCCGATGGCGGGTGAAGTCGCCGGCAAGGGCCTCGCGAAGGCCATCAAGGCCCAGTGGGGCGGCCAGGTGGACGCGCTCGTGCTGTTCTTCAACTCGGAAAACGGCGACCTTGTGAAGAAGAGACTCACCGGGATGGCAGACGGCATGAGGGCCGCGGGCATCAACCTTCCTGCAAGCAAGGTCGAGCTCATCGACATGGGCGGCGGCGGATCGGACACCACGCTCGTCGGCAACCAGAAGATGACGGACTGGCTCACGGCCCACCCGACGCTCCACCACATCGCGGTCGGAACGGTCAACACGGAAACGGGGCAGGGCGTTTTCTCCGCGGTCCAGTCGGCGAACAGGGACAAGGATGTCCTCCTCGCCACGAACAACAACGGCAAGCAGACCCTCGCCGCCTGGGCGCTGGGCAAGAACTGCTGGCTCGGCGGCACCGCGTACTACCCCACCAAGTACGGTGACTACATCATCCCCCTGTGCATCGACATCCTCAACGGGAAAAACCCCGCGAAGATCCAGACGATGCAGCACGAGTTCCTCACTCGCGACGAGATCGACAAGGTCAGGGCGGAGAACCAGTAGATCCCGACGTATTCGAACGGGCCCGGCGCGCCACGCGCGCCGGGCCCTCTTCTCGACCCATCCATGCTGCGACGACGATGAGAACCGGAGGATTGGCGGTGGATACCATGGCGAGCGCGGGCGACGGCTATCTGCTTCAGGTCCGGCACGTGACAAAACGGTTTCCGGGGGTCGTCGCCCTGGACAACGTGGACCTCGAGGCGCGCGGCGCAGAAGTTCTCGCCGTCATCGGGGAGAACGGCGCCGGAAAGTCGACGCTGATGAAGATCCTGTCCGGGGCGTACCTGCTGGATTCGGGGGAGGTCATCCTGGACGGGAAGGTGCTGCCGCCGGAAAGCAACCCGAAAGAGCGCATGGCCATGGGCCTCGGGATCATCTACCAGGAGCTGAACTATCTCAATGACATGACGATTGCGGAGAACTTCTTCATGGGGAGAGTGCCGCTCAAGGGCCCCTTCAAGAGGGTGGACTATCAAGCCATGAAGAAGGCCTCCCAGGAGCTGATGGAAGTCTTCAGCCTGCACTATCACCCCTTCACCATGGTCAGGGACCTGAGTGTCGCGGAGAAGCAGATCGTCGAGATATTGCGCGCCGTGTCCAAGGAAGTGAAGGTCCTCATCATGGACGAGCCCACCTCGTCGCTGAACGAGGTGGAGACCGAGCGGCTGTTCCGCGTCATCGCTGACCTGAAGGCGCGCGGCGTCACGATCATCTACATCACCCACAAGCTGGAAGAAGTGCTCCGCCTCGCCGACCGCGTGCTCGTGATGCGCGACGGCAAGCGGGTCGGCGTGGTGCCGATCGCCGAGGCGACATCGGGCCTGCTCGTCGAGATGATGGTCGGGAGAAAGATCACCGAGATGTATCCGAAGGCCGAGGCGCCCATCGGCGGCGAAATACTGCGGATCGAGAACCTGAGCTGCGGCTTCGCCCGCAACATTTCCCTCGCCGTGCACAAAGGGGAAATCCTCGGGCTCTACGGCCTGGTGGGGTCCGGCTGCGTCGAGACGGTGGAGGGCCTCCTGGGGATCAGGGCGAAAACCACCGGGAGAATCTTCCTGGAAGGCGAGGAAGTGCAGATCGAGACTCCTCTCGTCGCGAAGAAGCACGGGATCGCCTACGTGCCCGCGGATCGCAAGCAGGAGGGCCTGGTTCTCATTGCCACGTTGAAGGACAACATCGCAATTACCAGGCTGGATGAGCTGGGCCGGGGCTTCAAGCTGAACAACGGCAGGATGAAGGAATACGCCGACACCTGGATCGGCAAGCTTCAGATCCGCACGCCGTCACGGAACGCCGTCGCGGAGTCCTTGAGCGGCGGCAACCAGCAGAAGGTGGTCGTGGCCAAGTGGCTGCTCACCGACCCGAAGGTCCTCATCATGAACGACCCGACCCGCGGCGTCGACGTCGGGGCAAAGGTGGAGATCTACAAGCTGATGGAACAGTTGTGCGCGGGCGGCATTTCCATCATCATGGTCACCGCCGAATTGCTGGAGGCAATCGGCATCACCGACAGGATGATCGTCCTTGCCCAGGGCGCCATCGTCGGGGAATACCGGCGGGCAGAGTACGATCAGAACACGATACTTCACACGGCGGTAAAGGGGAACGTGAATGCTTAGCACGACACCTGCTCTGGGCGGACAGACGACGTTCTTCAACAAGGTGAAGGCCTTGGGCAGCACGTTGAGCCTGGCCATTGCGCTGTTCCTCCTCGCCAGCGTATGGGCCTTCCTCTCGCCCTACTTCCTGACGCTCCAGAACATCATGAACGTCCTGATGTTCGCCTCCATCCTCGGCATCAAGGCGTCCGGCCTGACGGTCTCCATGATCCTCGGGGGGATGGATATCTCGCAGAACGCGGTGGGCGCGGTGACGGGTCTTCTCTGCGCGCTTTTCAGCGTCATGGGCGCCCCGTGGTGGGTCATCCTCATCATGGTGGTTGTCCTGGGGCTCCTCATGGGCGTCGTGAACGCCACCCTGATCTCCGTGTTCAAGATCGCGGCCATCATCACGACCCTGGGTACCATGCAGATCTTCCGCGGGACGGCGTGGCTCATCAAGGATGCCACGGTCATGATGACCGACCCGGTGCTCATCAATCTCGGCCGCGGGCGGCTCTTCGGCGTGGTCCCGTATGTCGCGATCATCGCGGTGGTGATCCTGATCATCGTCTACTATACCCTGAACTTCACCTCCTTCGGCCGCAAGGTGTACATGGTCGGCGGCAACGAGCGCGCCAGCTATCTCTCCGGCATCAATGTGAACCGGGTGAAGTTCGCCTCGTTCGTGATCAGCGGGCTCACCGCCGGCATCGCCGGTTTCCTCCTTGCCTGCCAGGTCGGCGCGGCGCTCCCCCAGTCGGGAGCCGGCACCGAGATGAGTGCCATCGCGGCCGTCATCCTCGGCGGCATCAGCCTGAGCGGCGGCAAGGGCAAGCTGTCGGGCACGATCCTGGGTATCCTGATCCTGCAGACCATCAACAACGGGCTCACGCTCCTCAGCATCAACGCCTACTGGCAGATGGTCGTCTCGGGCGGGGTCCTCCTGGTCGCGGTGATGATCGACGTCGTGCGAAGCGGCGCGTTGACCAAGAAATAGAGGGGCATATCCATGAACGTTCGCGAGCGTTTCCGCGAGGTGATGGAGAACTTCGGCACGAAGGCACGGCCGCCGAAGTGGGAGTTCGGGTACTGGGGCGCCAACTACGAGAACTGGTACAACGAAGGGCTGCCGAAGAAGAAGCCGCCGCGTCCCCTGACAAAAGTCACGACGGCAAGCTCGTCTCTGTACATCCCCTGCTGGAACACCTTGCCCCCGGGCCGCCTGGCCGCGGGAATGGCGATCCTGGGAGGGGGGCTGTACTGGCCGACGCAGGGCTTCGCGCTGGACGACGACGTGCGCACCACACTCGGCATGGACAAGGGCCAGGTCCTCGTCAACGTGGATCTTCTTTTCCATCCCAAGTTCGACGTGCGAATCATCGAGGAGACGGAGAGCTCCCTCGTGTACGTCGACCTCGACGGCGTGAAGCGCGTGTTCACAAAGGCCACCGGCGTCATCCCCAGCGCACTGGAGAACCCCATCCGCGACTGGCAGTCCTGGCTGTGCCTGAAGGACGAGCGGATGAACCTCAAGGACATAAAGGGCCGGTTCCCGGCGCACTGGCCGCGGCTCCTCCAGAAATACCGCAACCGTGACTATCCGCTGGTCCTGGGCGGGTATCCGCAGGGCTACTTCGGCACCCTGGCCCATCTCATGGGCTACGAGCACCTGTTCTACAACTACACCGACGAGCCGAAGCTCATCCATGACATCCAGAAGACTTTCACTGACGTCTGGATCGCCGTGTACGAAGAGGTCCTCTCGCAGACGGACGTGGACCTGTTCGTGATCTGGGAAGACATCTCCGCGGGCACGGGTTCCATGGTGGCCCCTGCCATGATCCGGGAGTTCATGCTGCCCTACTACAAGCGGCTCACCGGCTTTCTCAAGGCCCACGGGGTGAAGACGATCTTCGTTGACACCGACGGCGAATGCACCGACTTGATTCCCCTGTTCATGGAAGGCGGCATCACGGGCATGTACCCCATGGAGGCCACCTGCGGCGTGGACATCGTGAAGGTCCGCCGCCTGCATCCCACCCTCCAGCTCATGGGCGGGATCCCGAAATCGGAGATTCCCAAGGGACGGGAACGGATCGAGCAGATCCTGAAGCCCGTTGCCGAGGTCCTGAAGACGGGCGGGTACGTGCCGTTCGGCGACCACCTGATCCCACCAGAGGTCCACTGGGAAGAGTTCAGCTACTATCGAAAGAGGCTCAACGAGCTGATCGATTCGTAGCCACGGAGAGAGGTGTTCAAAACCTCCTGACTCGGGTACTCTGGCCGGTGAATGGCCGTTGAGCTTTCGAAGTACGCGAAGTACCTCCCCGTTACTTCTCGGGACGTACGGTGGGGCATCTACTGCACCACGGTGGGCTTCACAAAAATGCCCACGGCCCCCCGCTATCCCTCCGATCCCAGCGCGCACCCCCCGAAGTACCTCTTCAATTGGGAGATGGGGAGGATCTTCGATGACTACGCGCTGATATACATCACCCGTGGACAGGGAACGTTCAAGACCGAGGGAGAGCGCTCGTGGCGGGTGGGCCCGGGCAGCATCTTCATGCTCTTCCCCGACGTGTGGCACTGGTACGTGCCGGACCGCGAAACGGGATGGGACGAGTACTGGGTGGGTTTCAAAGGAGAGTACCCCGCGCGGCTGGTGGAGAACGGGTTTTTTTCGCCCGACACCCCGGTAATGGAGATCGGTCTTCACGATTCCATCCTCGAAATGTACACCGAGATCTGCGACTGCGCCCGCAGCGAGGGCCCGGGCTGCCAGCAGGTCCTCGGCTCCCTGATCACCCACATCCTCGCCCATGTCGCCACCCTCAAGCAGCAGCACCGCCCTGATTCCGCCAGCGAGCGGCTCGTCCAGCGCGCCAAGTTCCTCCTTGCCGACAACGTGGCCATGCACCTGGACATCTCCTGGCTCTCCAGCAGTCTTGGTCTCGGGTATTCGCGGTTCCGGCAGATATTCAAGAAGTACACCGGGCTTTCCCCGTACCAGTATTTCCTGGACCTGAAAGTCGGACGCGCGAAGGAGCTTCTGCACCAGGGCCAGTTCAGCGTCAAGGAGATCGCCTATATGCTCTCCTTCGACGACCCGTACTACTTTTCGCATCTCTTCAAGAAGAAGACCGGCCACCCGCCTTCCGAGTGGCGTTGAAGGAGTCGTGATGGGAACGCCGGGCCGGACGTCGGCGAGGGGCCGTCGTCCAGATTCCCTATCACAGATGTCACTTTCTCCATCGCGCGCGACCCTGGCGGATGATAGGATCCGGGTCCGGTGCAGGAGGCCGCAATGAAGCGATACGGGTTTGTCATGAAGGTGAAGCCGGAGCTCAAGGCGGAGTACAGGAAAGCTCATGACGAGATCTGGCCGGACATGGCCAGGGCCATCCAGGACAGCGGGATACGAAACTACTCGATCTACTTCCTTCCCGACGGGACACTCTTTGCCTACCTGGAATCCGACGACCCTGCGAAGTCGTTCGAGCTGCTCGGCCGCACCGAGGTGAACGCGCGCTGGCAGAAGGCCATGGACAGGTTCTTCGTGAAAAAGGACCCGGGCACGGTGGGCGCGGACGTTGTGGCGATCGAGGAAGTTTTCCACATCGATTGAACGATCAGGAGGATCTCATGAAACTCGCATCCTACACGGGACAACCGGACATCCAGCGGCTGCTTGCCGCCTTCAAGCGGAAGAAGGTCGACCGGGTGCCCAACTTCGAGGTTCTCATCGAGGACCAGCACGTGCAGAAGCTGCTGGGCCGGCACGCCGGGCAATACCCTTTCCTTCGGTGGAGACCCGGCAAAGGGCGTGTCGGAGGGCGAAGGCGCGCGTCCAATGAAAGCGGACGACTATATCGAGGTGTGCAAGATCATCGGGCAGGACTCCATGATCGTGGAGGCCATCTGGACCCCGTTCAAGCGGCGGAAGCCCGACGGCAGCGCTGGCGGGCTGATCGCCGACCGGAGTATCAAGAGCCGGGCGGATTTCGAGAAACACGTCGTGCTGCCCGACGAGGCGGACATCGAGGCCAAGATGGTGTTCGTCCGGGAGTACCGGCAGGCCCTCGACCGGTCCGGCACGAAGATCGGCTTCTGCGTCCTCTTTGGGGCTTTTTTCCAGACGCTGTACGAGTTCGTCATCGGCCTCGAGGACACCATGAAGCTGGTGTACGAGGACCGCGAGTTCGTCGACCATCTCCTGGACATCAGCGCGGACTGGTGCGCGAAGTTCTGCGCCGCAGCGGTGAAAAACGGCGTGGACTTCGTCTGGACGGCGGACGACGTGGCTTTCAAGACGGGCATGTTCCTGCCGCCCGCACTCATGCGCGAGCTGTGGCTGCCAAAGCTCCAGCGAATCCACGCGCCGGCCCTGGCCGCCGGGAAACCGATCATGTTCCACTCCGACGGCAACGTCGACGAGCTGGTTCCCATGCTCCTCGATGCGGGAGTGGACTGCCTCAATCCCCTGGACCCCTACGGCGTAGACTACCGGGAAATCAAGAGGAAGTTCGGCAACCGCCTCTGTCTTTCCGGCAACATCGACATCGAGTTCCCGCTTGCGCACGGCACGCCCGAAGACGTGGAAAGAGACGTGAAGGCCCACATGGAAGCACTGAAGCCGGGCGGCGGCTACGTGTGCGGCTCCAGCCACAGCATTGTCAACTATGTGCCCTACGAGAACTTCATCGCAATGATCAATGCCATCCACACGTACGGCGCCTACGATGAGAAGAGCTGGACAGGAGCTGCCGTGCCGCGCGCGGCCCCGCAGAAGGCGGAGCGGAAGACCATCTCGGCTCAGGAAGCTGACCACGTTGCGGCCATCGCCTCCCCGGTTCTGAAGCATGTCTTCTCCAGCGTTTACCGGGGAAAGCAGAAGGACATCCGCGCCTCGATAGAAGCGGCCCTGGAGGCGAAGATCGACCCGCTGTCGATCATCTCGGACGCGTTGACCCCGGCCATCAAGGCGGTGGGGGCGAACTTCTCCTGCGGCGACATGTTTCTCCCCGAGCTCATCATGGCATCCAACACGATGCAGGAGGCCATGAAGGTGCTTACCCCCCTGCTCGCGGGGCGCAGCGACAAGCCGCGGAAAGGCACGGTTCTCCTGGGAACGATCAAGGGCGATCTCCATGACATTGGCAAGAACATTGTCAGGGCCCTCCTGGAGGGCAACGGCTTCCAGGTGGTGGACATCGGGATCGACAACGCACCGGAGAAATTCGTCGAGGCCGCCCGGACGCATGGGCCGGATGTGATCGGCTACTCGGGTCTCCTGACGACCACCCTCGGCGGCATGCCGGGGCAGATCGAGGCGCTCAGGAAGGCCGGGATACGGGACAAGGTTCTCACGATCGTGGGCGGCGCCCCCGTCACGGAGGACTTCGCCCGGAGAAACGGCGTGGATCTGTTCGGCAAGGATGCCAACGAGGGGGTGCTTGCCATAGAGAAGGCCCTCGCGGCCAGGGTGCATTGACCTGTTCGGAAGCGCCGCAAAGGCAGACGGCTTTCGATGTCACTGACCGGCAAAGTAGTCCTTCATCGGCTTGAAATAGAAATCGAGCCAGCCGGTGCGATATTCCGTCCCGTGGCCGGCGGGGATATTCGTGTGCACCAGGGTCACTCTTGTCCCGCCCTTGGCCTTTTCCAGGAGCACTTCGAGGAGAGAGTCCGGCTCGTCAGCTTCGAAATCGGTGGTCCGCCAGGACTGCACGATGTGTGACCCCGGCTCGAGCTCGAGGGTCTTTCCGGAAATGTACCCGTCCCAGGCGCTGTAGGCGCTTCCGACCCGTGCCGTGATCTTTGCGCCGCTGCCGGTCATGGCCGCGTGGCCCGTACTGCTCATCCACGCGGAATAGACTGCTTTCGGCTCGGCGGCGACAACCGCCGACATCCTGATCGAATCCGTCTTCATGCGCATACTCCCTTTCTCTCAATATGCGGAATGGACCGGCTCCAGGCAAGTTCTGGACACTCACGGCGGCGGCCGGGCATACTCGCTCCCGATGAAGAAAATACGGGTAGGGATCGTGTTCGGCGGCAGGTCTGCCGAGCACGAGGTGTCTCTTCAGTCCGCGAAGAATGTCCTGGAGGCGCTGGATCGAGAGAAATACGAACCGGTCCTGATCGGGATCGACCGCGAGGGGCGGTGGAGGCTGGACGAGCAGACAAAGGCGCTGTTCGAGTCGGCGCGTCCCCTGGGCAGCCTCTCTGCTGATTCCCCCCGGGAAGTCGCCCTCGTTGCCCGCGGAGAGCAGAGCAGGCTGCTCGACCTGTCCGGTGACAGGGAGCTGGGGAAAATGGACGTCGTGTTCCCTGTTCTCCACGGTCCCTACGGAGAGGATGGCTCCGTGCAGGGCCTGTGCCGGCTGGCGAACATGCCCTGCGTGGGCGCCGGCATCCTGGGCTCCGCGGTCGGCATGGACAAGGACGTCATGAAGCGGCTCCTGCGGGACGCGGGCATTCCCATCGCGCGGTTTGCAACCATACTCCGCGGTGCGCCGGCTCCGTCGTTCGCCGCGCTGAAGGCGGACCTGGGCACTCCCCTGTTCGTGAAGCCGGCAAACCTCGGCTCCTCGGTGGGAATCAGCCGCGTGGGCAGCGCCGTGGAATACGAGAAAGCCCTCGCTGCCGCTTTCGAATACGACACGAAAGTTGTGGTCGAAGAGTGCATCGTTGGACGGGAAATCGAGTGCGCGATTCTCGGGAACACCGATCCCCGGGCTTCCGTCCCGGGAGAGATCGTTACCGGCGGCGGCCACAGCTTCTACGACTACGAGGCAAAATACATCGATGAAAAGGGCGCCGAGCTGCGCATCCCCGCGCCGCTGGAGGCGGCGCTTGCGGAGAAGGTGCGAGCGCTGGCGCTGCGCGCGTTTACCGTGCTGTGCTGCGACGGCATGGCCCGGGTGGACATGTTCGTGAAAGATACGGGCGAGGTTCTCGTCAACGAGATCAACACGATTCCCGGGTTTACGCGGATCAGCATGTATCCCAAGCTCTGGGAAGCGAGCGGGATCCCGTACTCGCAGCTTGTCGACCGGTTGATCGCCCTCGCAATCGAGCGGCATGAGACGGAGCGTGCGCTAAAGACAACGCCGTAGACCCGGCGCGGACGAAGAGCATCGCGCGAAAGCGCGGTAAAGTACGTTACCGCATTTTCGCGAAATGTTGCGCCGGGAAAACTGCTGGGCAGGCGGGCAGGGTCACAGCCGCGCGAGCTTTTTCAGCAGCAGCTCCCGGTTGGGGCCGAACCAGGCCTTGAACTCCTCGAACATTTCCGCGGTCTCCGATGCCGCGCCGGAGAGCACCAGGACGTCGCTCCTCCAGCGGTACCACAGGCAGTGCAGCCGGTAGGGTTTGCACGATCGTTTCTGCCGGCACTGGCTTTCCAGCATCTCGGCGAGCTCGATGTGATTTGCCGAACCGGCAACGTAGTAGATGTCGTCATCCGCCACGCCCAGGACCAGGCGCTGGAATCCCTCGCCCATGGCATCGTCGTGGCGAAACCCCTCCAGCACGACATCCTTCGAGCCAAGGCGCAGGTCATGACCCTGCTCGCGGAGCAGCCGGCGCAGGGCGACGATGTCGTCCCGCACCTCCTTTGCCACCTGGGGGTCTGTCCGCCGGCGTGACAGCCGGTCGCGCCAGTCGCGCAGCTCCTTGTCGTAGTTCTCCAGGAGCTTCACCCGGCTGAGGAATTGGTCGTGTCGGAGAGGAGCCGCCACGTGGAGCTCGTCGATTCTGCGAGCCGGTTGAGAAACGTGCTCATGGGATACTGAGAAAGGTAGCCGCCACCCTTGTGGGGGGTCAAGCTTGCTGATACCGAGAAATACCGTGAGCAGTGGAGACAACAAGCGCAAAAGTCATCGCCGTGGACCTCGGGGCGTCGGGAGGGAAGTGCTTCGCAGGCGTGTTCGACGAAAAGGGGTTCTCCCTCACGGAGATCCATCGCTTCAGCCACGAGCCCGCCACCCTGCACGTCGCCGACCGGACCGGGCAGGATCGAGGAGCGGTCCTACTGGAACGACCTTCTCATCTACAGCAACATCGTGGAGGGACTGCGCGCCTACCGCCGGGAGATCGGCGGCACCGCGGATTCCATCGGCATCGACACCTGGGGCGCCGACGGCGTGTTCGTCACGGAGGACGGCGTGCTCCTGGGGCCCATGTACTGCTACCGGGATCACCGCCTGGACGGGATGATCGAGCAGGTGAAGGCGCGGATCGACCCGTCCCGGTTGTACGAGATCACCGGGATCCATTTCCAGCCCTTCAACGTGTCCAACCAGCTGCTGTGGTTCATGAAGAACCGGGGAGATCTCGTCCGCCGCGGCGTGCGCTACCTTCCCGCGCCCACCCTTTTCGGCTACTACCTGGGCGGCGTGACCGAGGTGGACTCCTCCTGGGCGAGCGTCACGCAGCTCATGGACGCCGAAGAAGAAGAAATGGAGCCGGGAGGTCCTGCGCGCGCTTTCCATCCCGGGCCGGATCATGCCGCGGATCGTTGCGCCCGGCACCGTCGTCGGGGAGCTTCGCGCCGGGCTTGCCGAATCCGTCGGCATCAACCAGGCGCGGATCGTGGCCGTGGGATCGCACGACACGGCCAGCGCCTTTGCCGCGGCGCCGGTCTCCCGGGCGTCCTCGGCGCTCATCATCAGCTCGGGCACGTGGTCGCTGATCGGGAAGCTCCTCCCGCGCCCTCTCACCAGCCCGGAGGCCATGGCGGCCAACATGAGCAACGAGGGCGGCATCGGCAACGTGAGGTTCCTGAAGAACTGCATGGGCACGTGGCTGGTGCAGGAGCTGCGACGCGGCCTGGCGCGCGCGGGACGGCCGCGAGATGGACTGGGAAGAGCTGAACAGGCTCACCGAGGCCGGGCCGGCCGTTCGCGGCATTCATCGATCCCGACGACCGGACGTTCTACAACCCGCAGAACATGGAGTCGGCAATCGTCGAGTTCTGCCGGCGCACGGCGCAGGAGCCGCCGGCGGACCGGGGGACGATGCTCAGGTGTGTCTACGAAAGCCTCGCCCTGAAGTACCGCGTCATCTCCGAGCAGATCGCCCAGGTCAGCGGCTCGCCGAACACGGTGATCCACATCGTGGGCGGCGGCTCGCGCAACGCGTTCCTCAACCAGCTGACGGCGAATGCGTGCGGCCTGAAGGTGATTGCCGGGCCCGAGGAGGCCACCGCCGTGGGCAACGCCATGGTGCAGGCCATGGCGCTGGGGGTGATCAGGAAGCTGCCCGAAGCAAAGGCCATGATCCAGTCCGCCTTCCCCATCCACGAGTTCACGCCCCACGAGAGCGGAGACGTGGGAAAGGGCATACGCGCGCTACCGCGCGAGTGGTGAAGTGAAAAGAAGGGCCCCCGGACGGGTCCGCAACGCGGTCGCCGGAGGCCCCTCAGCACTGAGGAGGAGAGCAACTTTCAGCTTGCTTTCACTTCGATGGTCTTCGGCTTTGCAGCGGGCACCTTGGGGAAGGTCAGCTTCAGGATGCCGTTCTTGAACTCCGCCGCGATCTTCTCCCTGTCCACGCCCTCGGGAAGAACAAAGCTGCGGCTGAACCGCGCCGATGTGCGCTCGCGCAGGACGTAGCCGTTCTTCTTCTCCTCCTTCTTCTCGTCCTTCGTGGAGGAGATGGTGAGCAGGGTGTTCTCCAGCTTCACCTCGACATCCTTCTCCGTCAGGCCCGGCAGCTCGACCTCCATGAGGTATTCCGCGTCCGTCTCCCGGACGTCGACCGCGGGGACCGCGGTACCGGCCGAGGGTCGGGGCGGCGAAGAAGTCGTCGAACCAGCTGGAAACGTTGCCCAGCAGGTCCAGGGAATTGGGGTTGTACCGAACAAGGTTCATATCGTACCTCCTATTGGTTTTCATATTCACGCTACTATATATGCACGAACCGTGCCAAGACTCGAAACAATAAGTTAAATGATTATATAGTAAGTAATTAATAACATTTTTGGCGATGCAGTCAAGTTGAAATATCAAGACATTGTGTATCTTTTTGATTCATGACAAGATTTTAGGACACATTATGTATCATTTTGATTCACTTCATCAATTGATCCTCTCCTGCTACGCTCTGATACGTGGCAATTCCTTCCTTTGACGGATTCCTTCCCTGCGGCGCTGGGCAGGCACAGGATGCCTCAGCCTGCTACTGGTTCATCCTCCGGGGCAGCGACCTCCTGGTTGCCCGGGACGGGGCCGCGATCGATCTTCCGCTCCATTCGGACACGGCCGCGGCCTTCGGGTTCTCCGCCGAGCGGGCGCATCTCATCGGCACGGTCGCCGGCACGCAGTGCCGCGTCGCTTGGCGTGCCCGCCGATACGCCCGGCGCCGAAGGGATGGGAGTTCGAAGGCGTCCGGAGCCTCTTCGGCACGATATCGGAGAGCTTCTTCGCCGCAGCGGCCCGCGCGCTGGAGATATCCGAATGGGACCGCACGCACCGCTTCTGCGGCTCCTGCGGCAGCCCCACCGCCTTGAAGCCAGGCGAGCGGGCGCTGCAATGCACGGCCTGCGGGCATCTCAGCTATCCCCGGATCTCCCCCGCGGTGATCGTGGCCAGTGTCCGGGACAAGAGCATCCTCCTGGCCCGGGCACGCAGGTTTCCGCCGGGCATGTACAGCGTCCTGGCCGGCTTCGTGGAACCGGGAGAGACGCTCGAAGAGTGCGTGGTGCGCGAGGTCAGGGAGGAGACGGGAGTCGAGGTGAAAAACCTCCGCTACTTCGCAAGCCAGCCCTGGCCGTTTCCGCATTCGCTGATGGTCGCCTTCACCGCGGAGCACGCCTCCGGAGAGATCCGCGTCGATCCGGAAGAGATCGTGGACGCGGGCTGGTACACGGTCGGAGCACTTCCCCATCTCCCGGACCCGATCACCGTGGCGCGGAGGCTCATCGACTGGTTTGCCGCAGGTGCGCGAGGCGGGGAGCTGATGACCGGAAGACGCCGCTGGAAAAGACAGGAGCCGCTGCCCCTGGGGCCAGGCCAACGAGTGGTGCATTCCCTATCATGACGGGGAATGGGGCGCGCCGGTGCACGACGACATCCGGCACTTCGAGTTCCTCGTGCTGGAGGCCGCCCAGGCAGGGCTGAGCTGGCTCACCATCCTCAAGCGGCGGGAGGCTACCGCGAAGGCCTACCGCGGGTTCGACCCGCAGCGTGTTGCCCGATTCACCGCGCGCGACGTTCGAGCGCCTCCTCGGAGACCCCGGCATCATCCGCAACAGGCTGAAGGTCGAGTCATCGATCAGGAACGCGCGCTGCTTCCTGGAGATCCAGGAAGAGCTCGGCAGCTTCGATGCCTGGCTCTGGAACTGGACCGGCGGCAAGCCCGTGGTCAATACGTGGGACGACCAGAAGCAGATCCCCGCGCGCACCGAGCTCTCGGACGCGATCTCGAAAGACCTGAAGGCGCGCGGGTTCTCGTTCGTCGGATCCACGATCATCTACTCCCACCTGCAGGCCGTCGGTGTGGTGAACGACCACCTCGTGAGCTGCTTCAGGTGGAAGGAAGTACAAAAGGGTTCCGGCCGCCGGCGCCGGTCGCTAGAACGCCAGCGCGTTCACCAGGTCCCCCGCGCCGGCGTCGCGCGCGTTCAGAGGCGCCAGGCCCCAGCGCTCCTCGATCAGCTTGAGGATCGAGGTCGTGTCGTACTGCGTGTGGTCGACGTATCCCTTGCGCGCAAACGGCGAGATCACGATCGTCGGCACGCGGGTCCCCGGACCCCACCGGTCGATGACGGGGGCGCAACGTGGTCCCAGCGGCCGCCGTTCTCATCGTAGGTGATGATGATCACCGAGTCCTTCCAGGCCGGGCTCGCCTGGATGCGGCCCACCAGCTCCGCCACGTGCTGCTGGCCGCGGAGCAGCGCCGCGTATCCGGGGTGCTCGTTGTCCGGGCCCAGGGGCTTCACGAAAGAAACCGCCGGAAGGGCTGCCGGCATCGACGGCCGCAAGAAAGTCCTTCTCGTCCTTGAGGTGAACCCGTTTTGCCTCCGTTCCGTCGGCAAAGCTCCTGAAAAAGATGAATGGCTGGTGGTGGTACTGGAACAGCGGGTCCGGCGTTCCGGCCAAGCGCGTCGTTCCATCCGCCGGAGTACCATGCCCACGAGAGGCCCTTCTCGGAGAGACGGTCCCCGATGGTGGGAAGTACCTGGTTCGGCACGAGGGTTGTCGCGTCAGTCACGAAGGCCGGGACGGGATGGTTGACGGAGAATGCCGTATTCACCGCGTATCCGTCCGGGTGACAACCTTGTCGGCAACGGTCAGCCCCGCCGCGTCGGGCGGAACGGCGATCATCGCAGCGGGGGCGTTGGGGAAGACCGGGGGCGCGGCGGCGACCAGGAAAATGTGGTTCAGGAACGACCCGCCGAATGCCGCCCTGGAAGAAGTTGTCACACAGTGTGAATTGCTGCGCAAGCCGGCCTTCCGGGAAGGTTTGTCGCGTCGAAGGAGCTCATCACCAGCCCGCCGTTGTCGCTCCACGCCACGAACTTGTCCATCTTCCCGCCGTCGATCTGGAGCTGCTGAGTGTAGAAGCGGTGGACGATATCGCCGGTCTGCGCCTCCGGACCGATGAACCTGCTCAGGTCGAAGGGCTTCAACGCATCGGCCAGCGAGAGAGCGGAGAAATGCGGGTCGGCGTCCTTTCCGTTCCGGGGGGCGGGCGCGGCGGTCAGCGGGGCGCCGCTCCTGTCCACCTGGGCGAGTGACTCGGGAGCCGCCTGCGATATTCCGTTTGCCCCGGGGAACCGGCCGTACAGCGCGTCGAAGCTCCAGTTCTCCTGGTAGATCACGATGATGTGCTTCACCTTTGCGCGCAGCTTGTCCGAGCGCGCTCTGGCTGAAACCCGGCCACGGCGCCCGCCAGCAGGAACATGGGCACGACTATCACGAGGGATACCCTCGCCGTCCAAATGTGCGTCTTCATGCCGTGGAATTTCGTCGCGGCATGTTAGGATTTGGTGAATTCGGCGGGCATTTCATGTGGATCACCCTCCGGGTTCATTGCTTCAACCCCGTGATGTGGGTTACATTCGCGGTGAATGAACGAGCTCATCACCATCGTGGAGGATGAGGACGATATCCGCGCCCTGGTCTCCGCCGGTCTGAAGAAGGAGCGCTTCCGCGTCCGGGAGTTCGCGGACGGCAAGGGGTTTCCTCGCCTCCCTGCGCTCTGGAAAAGCCCGACCTCGTGGTCCTTGACGTCATGCTTCCCGATACGGACGGGTTTGCCATCTGCCGCGGCATGCGGGCCGACCGCGCGCTCTCCTCGATTCCCGTCATCATGCTCACGGCGCGCGCGGAGGAGGCCGACCGGGTGCTCGGCCTCGAGCTGGGCGCGGATGACTACGTGGTGAAGCCGTTCTCCCCCAAGGAGCTGGCGGCCCGGGTCAAGGCGGTGCTGCGCCGCGCGTCCCCCGAGGTCGGCAGGTCCCGCATCGAAGTCGCCGACGGCCTCCTCATCGACACTCGACACCCACGAAGCATTCGTGCACGGGCGGAAGCTGGAGCTCACGCAGGCGGAGTTCCGCATTCTCCACCTCCTGGCCACCCGCATCGGCTGGGTGTTTTCCCGGGAGAAGATCCTGGATCACCTCTGGGGCGACGAGAAGAACGTCACCGACCGGTCCGTGGACGTGCACGTGAAGCACCTGCGGGACAAGCTCGGCCCGGCCGGGAAGATGATCGTGAACGTCCGCGGCGTCGGCTACAAGCTGGTTGCGCCCGAACAGAGTTCGGCGGATCGAAAATGAAGCGGCGGATCTTCCTGCGGGTGTTTGCCGGCTACGTCGTGGTGAGCCTGCTCGCCGTCCTGGTTTTCGCATTCTACACGCGCGGTCTTGCGCGCAGGATCTCGTACGACGCACTGACGCGGGGACTGGAGAGCACGGCGCGCGCGGCCCTCGTGTCCGTGGCGCCGCTTCTTCGGCCGGGGGCGGTCGCCAGCGCTGGACGGGCTGGCGGCAGCGGTGGGCAGGGAGGGCGGTGTGCGGCTCACCGTCATCGACCGGCAGGGCGTCGTGCTCGCCGATTCCGAGCAGGACCCCGCGAAGATGGAGAACCACTCCAACCGGCCCGAGGTCATCACGGCCATGACGGGAAACGTCGGGATGTCGTCTCGCTTCAGCGGCACGCTCCGACGATGGCTGATCTATGTCGCCGTTCCCGTCAATGGAACAGGAGGGGCGGTCACCGGGGTCGTGCGCGCCTCCACCGATGCGGGGGAGCTTGAATCCCTGACGCAGGCAGGAGCTCGGGAGCATTGTCCTGTTCTCTGTCCTTCTGCTTGCCGCGTGCCTCCTCTCCGCGCTCCTCTTTTCACGCACCATCACCTCTCCTCTGCACGATCTGACCCAGGTGGTCGGGCGGTTCGCGGCCGGGGATTTCGGCGCCCGGCTGCACCTGCGCCGCGGGGACGAGGTGAAGTCCCTCGCCGACAGCTTCAACGCCATGGGCGAGCGGGTGGAATCCCTGTTCCAGGAGCGGGCGCGCCGCATGCAGGAGCTGGACGGCATCTTCTCCTCCGTCCAGCAGGGGATCGTCGTGCTGGACAGCGCCGGGCGAATCGTGCGAAGCAACAAGGGATTCGAGAAGCTGGCCGATTCGCTGCCCGTGGAGGGCAGGACCCTCTGGGAGGTGATGCGCGCCCCGCGGCTCACCGAGCTGGTGCAGCAGGCGCGCGTCACCGGGAAACGGCAGTCCGAGGAAGTCGAGATCGGAGAACGGTCCGTTCTCTGCACGGTGGAGCGCATGGGAGAGCGCGAGGAGCTGATCGTCGTCCTCAACGATACGACAGACCTGCGGCGCCTGCAGACGATGAAGCGGGACTTCGTGGTGAACGCATCCCACGAGCTGCGTACCCCCCTCACCTCCATCATCGGGTCCCTGGAGATGCTGGAAGGCGCCCTCCGCGGGGACTCGGTCCGCTGGGTGGAGACGATCCGGCGCAACGCCGAGCGGATGACGGCAATCGTGCAGGACCTGCTGATGCTCTCAGGCCTGGAAGCGGCAGGTGCCGAGCCGACTGCCGACCAGGTGGACCTTGAACGCCTCATCCGCGACGTCACCGGGATGTTCGCCCACCGCGCGGAGACGCAGGATATCGCGCTGGTTCTCGCCATACCATTGCCCCTTCCCCGGCTCACCGCTGACGGCTACCTGCTGGAGCAGGTCCTCGTGAACCTGATCGACAATGCGTTGAAATACACGGAAAAGGGCGAGGTGCGGGTGCTTTGCGTTCCGGACGGGGATGCGCACGTGCGCATTGAGATCGAGGACACGGGCACGGGGATACCGGAAGAGAGCCTGCCCCGGATATTCGAGCGCTTCTATGTCGTGGACAAGTCCCGCTCGCGCAAGCTGGGGGGACGGGGCTGGGCCTGGCTATCGTGAAGCACATCGTCCAGAGCCACGCGGGCACAATCGACGTGGAGAGCACCCTGGGCAAGGGCACCCGCTTCACGGTGCGGCTCCCCATAGATTTCCATACTCCCCGAAATTAACACAAAACTCACACAACCTTCACTACCGTGTAACCCCGTTCCCCGACCTTGTATGCAACAAGACATTTCTCTTGATCTCTCAGAGGAGGAAAAACCATGAAGATTTCCCGGATCGCCGTGGCGGCGCTGATTCTCTGCGTTGCCACCTCCGTGCTGGGCTTCGGCCAGGCCATCGAGCTTGTCGGCGCGGGGGCGACCTTCCCCGCCCCGTTCTATTCGAAGGTCTTCGACGAGTACAACAAGCAGTTCGGCGTGAAGGTGAACTACCAGGCCATCGGCTCCGGCGGCGGGCAGACCCAGCTGAAGAACAAAACGGTGGATTTCGGCGCGAGCGACGTCGTCGTCACCGAGGAGAATGCCAGGACCTTTCCCGCGCCGTTCCTCGCAATCCCGATGGTTGCCGGTTCGGTGGTCATCACCTACAACCTCCCGGGGAGCCCCGAGCTGAAGATGACCTCCGACATCGTTGCGGATATCTTCCTCGGCAAGATCAAGCGGTGGAATGACGGCCGCATCGTCGCCCTGAACGCGGGATTGACGCTTCCGAACGCGGCCATCACAGTCGTGCACCGCTCCGACGGCAGCGGGACCACCGCGGTCTTCAGCGACTACCTGGGCAAGATCTCCGACGAGTGGAAGTCCAAGGTCGGCGTGGGACAGTCCCTGAACTGGCCCGCAGGCGTCGGCGGCAAGGGCAACCCCGGCGTTGCCGGACTGGTGAAGCAGCTGCCCGGCGCTGTGGGCTACGTCGAGCTCATCTACGCCCTGCAGAACAACATGCCGTACGCCACCCTGAAGAACAGGAGCGGGAACTTCATCAAGGCGTCACTCGCCTCGACCAGCGAGGCGGCGAATGTTATGATCCCCGAGGACGTGACCAAGGTGAACCTCACGGACTCCGAGGCGCCCGACGGCTACCCGATCTCCACGTTCACCTGGATCCTCGTCTACAAGGAGCAGAACTACGACAACCGCCCCAGGGCGAAGGTGGAAGCCATGATGAAGCTGCTCTGGTGGGTCACGCACGACGGACAGCAGTTCGCCGAGCCTCTTTCCTATGCGAAGCTTCCCAAGGCCGTGGTGGACAAGGCGGAGGTCATCCTGCGCTCCGTCACCTTCGGCGGACGCCGTCCTGAAGTAGGTCCTGAAGTGAAGAGCGAGCGGACTTCCGACTCGGCCTTCCGCACTCTGCTCGTCATCGGAGGAATCGCGGTGAGCGTCCTGCTCATCGCGATCTTCTTCTCCCTCCTGCTGTCCTCACGGCCCGCACTTGTTGCCAACGGCTTTCGATTCCTCACCGGTTCGGAGTGGGACCCGGTCACGAACACCTTTCACTCCCTGGCCTTCGTGGTCGGCACGCTCCTCACCTCGCTGATCGCGCTGATCATCGCCACGGTGCTTTCCCTTGCCCTCGCCATGCTCATGGGCGAGTACTTCCGCACCGGTCCGTTTGCCTCGATCATGCGCACGGCCGTGGAGCTGCTCGCGGGGATCCCCTCGGTGGTTTACGGATTCATCGGGTTGTTCTTCTTTGTCCCGGCCGTGCGGCTGCTCCAGGAAGCGCGTCGGGCGCGCCGCCATACGGCGTGGGCATCTTCACCTCGGCCCTTCTCCTTGCATTCATGATCCTCCCGTACTCGGCATCGATCGGCCGGGAGATGATCAGCCTCGTCCCATCGGACCTGAAGGAAGCTGCCCTGTCACTCGGTGCCACCCCGTCGGAAACGATCTGGAAGGTGACCCTTCCCTACGCGCGCTCGGGCATCCTGGGCGGCAGTTCTCCTCTCGCTGGGCCGGGCGCTCGGGGAGACGATGGCTGTCACCATGGTCATCGGCAACTCCAACGTCGCTCACGTTCAACGTCCTCTCCCCCGGAAACACCATGGCAAGCGTGATTGCCAACGAGTTCTCTGAGGCATCCAGCAACGTGTACCTGGCAAGCCTCATCGAGATCGCGCTCCTTCTGTTCATCATCAGTACGTTGATCAACATGGCGGGAAAGATCGTCGTGAACAGAATGGCGGCGGGGTAAGCCGATGGAAAAGATGCCCGTATCCCGAGCGAAGCTGGACGCCGGCGTTGCCGCGCGGCTGCGCGGCGATTTCGCGTTCCGCGGGCTGGTGCTCGTCCTGTCCCTCCTGGCCACCATCCCGCTGGTCCTGATCCTCGTGTTCATCATCGTGCGCGGGGCCTCCTCCATCAACTGGCAATTCATCACCGAGCTGCCGAAGCCGATGGGAGAGGCCGGCGGGGGAATCTCCAACTCCATCGTCGGCACCCTCATCCTGGTCCTGATCGCCACCGTTGTGTCCGTCCCCCTGGGCATCATGGCGGGAATCTTCCTCTCGGAGAGGGGGAAGAGCCGGCTCGGGCACGGTTGCCCGCATCTCCGTGGAGACCCTGATGGGGGTTCCGTCCATCGTCCTGGGCATCGTCGCGTACGTCTGGATCGTGCGGCCCATGGGACACTTCTCCGCCCTGTCCGGCGGGCTCTCCCTTGCCATGATCATGCTTCCAGTCATCACGCTCTCCACGGAGGAAACGCTTCTCATGATCCCGCTGAGCCTTCGGGAGGCCTCCCTTGCCCTGGGCGTCTCCTACCCCCGCACGATCATGCGGGTCATCCTTCCCGCGGGGATGAGCGGCATCATCACAGGGGTGCTCCTCGCGGTGGCGCGCGGCGCCGGGGAAACGGCGCCGCTTCTGTTCACCGTCTTTCGGCAACCCGTTCATGGCGGCGAACATCTTCAAGCCCATGGCGGCCCTGCCGCACACGATTTTCTACTACGCCACGAGCCCGTACCCGGAATGGCAGGCCCTTGCGTGGGGCGCGTCGTTCGTGCTTCTGGTCATCATCCTCACCCTGAACGTCGTGACAAAGCTGGTAACATCAAGATGGAAGATACAGTTCTGACCCCCGAGACGAACATCCTGGAAACCCGCCACCTCGTTGCCGGGTTTGACGGCAAGGACGTGGTGAAGGACATCTCCATTGCCATTCCCAGCGGCAAGATCACCGCCATCATGGGTCCGTCCGGCTGCGGGAAGACCACTTTCATGCGCTGCATCAACAGGATGCACGAGCTTGCCTCAAACGCCCAGGTGAGAGGCCAGGTCCTCCTGGACGGTGAGGACGTGTACAAGCTCAACCCCATTCTCCTGCGGCGCCGTATCGGCATGGTCTTCCAGAGGCCGAACCCCTTCCCGACCATGAGCATCTACGACAATGTCGTGGCCGGGTACAACCTCAACGGCGCGCACATGGCCCGGGTGGACCGGGACCGCATCGTCGAAGAAACGCTGCGGCGTGTGACCCTCTGGGACGAGGTGAAGGACTCCCTTTACCGGCGCGGCACCTTCCTCTCCGGCGGCCAGCAGCAGAGGCTGTGCATTGCCCGCGCCCTGGCCATGAAGCCCGAGATCGTCCTCCTGGACGAGCCGACCTCCGCGCTGGATCCCAAGTCCACGGCGGCCATCGAGGAGCTCATCGTTTCGCTGAAGGGCGTCGTCACCATCGTCCAGGTCACGCACAATATCCCGCAGGCCGCGCGCATTTCCGACTACACGGCCTTCATCCACCTCGGAGACCTGGTCGAGTTCGGCCCGACGAAGACGGTGTTCACCGTTCCCAGGGACAAGCGGACGGAGGAATACCTCTCCGGGAAGTTCGGATAGGAGGGGCCATGCCCATACCCCAGATGGACGAGCTGAAGGCGCAGCTGGTCGCCTACGGCCAGTTCGTCCAGGACATGATCGAAAAGAGCCGCGCGGGCCCTCGTGTCACGGCAACCGGACCTCCCGCACCAGATCATCGACGCCGACGAGCCGCGCGCCAACAAGACAGAGATCGACCTCGAGGCGGAGTGCACGTCCCTGATTGCGCGCCACCAGCCCATGGCAAAGGAGCTGCGCACCATCCTCATGGTCATGGGGATCACCAACGACCTGGAGCGGATCGCGGATCACTCGGTGAACATCGCTGAGGCCGTGGTCGAGCACATCAACGGCACCACGCTGAAGCCGGACGACGACGTGCTGAAGATGTTCGAGGAAACCATCCGGATGGTCGACGGAGCCATCCGCTCATTCATCAACGAAGATCCTGCCCTGGGGGAGACGGTCTGCCGAGTCCGACAACACGGTGGACGACCTGGCAACGCGCATCCTCGAGGGGCTGAGCGCATCGCTGGCCAGCTCGCCCACCGGCGTGCCGGAGAAGCTCGCGCTCCTGAAGATCGCCGGAAACCTGGAGCGAATCGCCGACCTGTCCACGAACATCGGCGAGGACGTTATCTACATGACAGAGGGCCGGGTCATCAAGCATCACCGGGAAGAGGACGCCCGGTAACCGCAATGTCCGAACGTGTGGCCGCCATTGACGTCGGCTCGAATGCCATCCGCTTTGTTGCGGCCGAATCCGACGCGCAGTCTTTCCGCGTTGTCGAGGAGACGCGGGTGCCGGTGCGCCTCGGACACGGAGTCTTCTCCACGGGCCGCATCGACGACACGGCGGCGGCGGAGGCAGTCGCGGGCATTGCCCGTGCCGGCGCGCGGATGAAAGAGCTTGGCATCGACCGCTACCGGGCCGTGGCCACAAGCGCGGTGCGGGAGAGCCAGAACCGCCGGGCATTCGTGCGGCGGGTGCACGAGGCATCCGGTCTCCGCCTGGAGGTTATTTCCGGGTCCGAGGAGATGCGCCTCGTGCATGCGGCCGTGCGGCGGCGCATGCTCCTGGGGTCGGACACCTGGGCCATGGTGGAGCTGGGGGGCGGGAGCGTGGAGATCGGCCTTGCCGACGAAACGCGGGTGAGCTGGAGCGAGACCCACGCCATGGGCGCGGTCCGTCTCATGGAGATGTTCACGCGGGGGAACTCGGAACCGGAGGAGTTCTCCCGTCTCATCCAGGAGTACGTGGCAACCATCCGGCTGCCCGTGAAGGTTGCCGAGAGAGGAGGGGCGAAGGGCTTCATCGCTACGGGCGGCAATATCGAGTCCATTGCCCGGATTTGCCGGGGAAGCCGGGGCGCAAACGGACCTCTTGCCGTGGCGGTAGCAGAGGTGCGCGAGCTTGTCGGAAGACTATCCGCGCATGACCGTTGAACAACGACAGAAGGAATACGACCTGCGGGCGGACCGAGCGGACGTGATCGTGCCGGCGGCCATCGTGTACGCGCACCTTGCGGAGCGTCTCGCCGCCGTGGAGATGGTCGTGCCCGGCGGCGGGGTGCGGGAGGGAATCGTGTTCGATCTCCTGGCGCGGCGGAGCGTCCAGCGGGAAGCAGGCGATACGAGCCTCCACGACGACGCGGTGGCAATCGGGCGGAAGTTCATGTTCGACGAGAAGCACGCCCAGCACGTGGCGCGCCTGGCCGCTTCCCTGTACGATCAGCTGGCCGGCGTGCACGGCATGGGTCCCCGGGAGAGGCGCATGCTGGTGGCCGCGGCTCTCCTGCACGACGTTGGCGGAGTGGTCAGCCTCAAGAGCCACCACAAGCACGCGCTGTACCTCATCGCCCGCTCCGAGCTTCCGGGATTCACCGCCCGCGAAATGTTCGTCGTGGGCTGCATTGCCCGCTACCACCGCAAGTCCCCGCCGACACCCGAGCACCGCGAGTTTGCCCAGCTCTCCCTTGCGGATCGTCACCGCGTGCGGCTGCTCGCCGGGATCCTGCGCGTGGCAGACGCCCTGGACAAGGAGCATCGGCAGAAGATCCAGGACGTCGCCGTGGTGCTGAAAGGGTCAGACGTGCAGATCCGGGCGCGGGGCGCGGACGACATCCTCCTGGAGCAGTGGGCGCTGAAGAAGAAGGACGATCTCCTGCGGGAAGCTTTCGGCGTGTCGGTGACTCTGTTGCGCGACGGGGAAGGCGACGGATGGCTGAAACTCTGCGCGGACCTGAACGATCCCCGGCTGTTCATCGACCGCGAGCTCTCTCTCCTGGAGTTTTTCAGCCGCGTCCTGGAGGAAGCGCAGGACCCGAAGAACCCGCTGCTGGAGCGCGTACTCTTCCTCTCCATTGTCAGCTCGAACCTGGCGGAGTTCTTCATGGTGCGTGTGGCGGGGCTGAAGCAGCAGATCGAGGCCGGTGTTGCCGAGTACTCGCCCACGGGCTCGAGCCCTGCCGCAGCAGCTCGAAGCAGTCCGCGTCCGGTCACAGGAGCTGATGCATGAGACGCGCACGTGCCTGAAGTGAGCTCCTGCCGCTGCTGGAGGCAGGCCGGGCATCCGGCTCGTGGACTACGCCTCTCTCGCCGCCGGGCAGCAGGCCGAAGCTGACCGCTATTTCCAGGAAGTCGTCTTTCCCGTCCTGACGCCCCTTGCCGTGGATCCGGGCAGGCCGTTCCCCCACATCTCCAACATGAGCCTGAACCTCGCCCTCGTGATCCGCGACTCCGCCGGGCACGGAGCGGTTTGCCCGGGTCAAGCTTCCTGCAACCCTTCCCCGGTTCCTCGAGCTGCGCTCCGCGGCGGAAGCCGTCCGCGCGGACGGGCGCATCTTTCTCCTTCTCGAGCAGCTGGTGGCGGCGAATGTCGGCTCGCTGTTTCCCGGGATGGAGGTCGTCCAGTCCCATCCCTTCCGGGTCACGCGGGATGCCGAGGTTTCCATCCAGGAGCTGGAGGCGGAGGACCTCCTGGAGACGATCGAAAAGGGCGTGCGCAGCGCAGGTTCGGACGGGTGGTGCGGCTGACCGTGGATACCGCGATGCCCGCCGCCGATCCGCGACCTGCTTTCGGAGAACCTCGAGGTCGAGCCCAGCGACGTGTACACCATGGAGCCGCCCCTGGGAATGAGCGACCTCGACCAGCTGCACGGCCTGGACCGTGCGGGACTTGAAGTATGCCCCGTTCGTCCCGGCGCTCCCGCCAGGGCTCGAGGACGCGGACGGGGACATCTTTGCGGCGATCCGGCGCCAGGACATCCTCCTGCACCACCCGTACGATTCCTTCGATCCCGTGGTGGACTTCCTCGAGGCCGCCGCCCGGGACCCGGCCGTGCTGGCCATCAAGCAGACCCTGTACCGTGTCGGCCAGAACTCTCCCGTCGTGGCAGCCCTGCTGGAGGCGGTGCGCAGCGGGCAAGCAGGTTGCCGTGCTGGTGGAGCTGAAGGCGCGCTTCGACGAGGAGAGCAACATCGAGTGGGCCCGCGCGCTGGAAAGCGAAGGCGTCCATGTCGTCTACGGCCTGCTGGGTCTGAAGACCCATTCCAAGATCGCCCTCGTGGTCCGCCAGGAAAGCGACCGCATCCGCCGCTACGTGCACCTGTCCACGGGCAACTACAACGCCGTGACGGCGCACCAGTACACGGACCTGGGTCTCTTCACCTGCGACGACGCCATCGGCGCCGACGCGTCCGACATCTTCAACTACCTGACCGGTTATTCCGACAAGCGCACCTACCAGAGGTTCCTGGTCGCGCCGATCAGCCTGAGAAGCGGGCTGGAGGCGCTGATCCGCCGGGAGATCGAGCACCAGCGCGCCGGCGGGCACGGGGCACATCATCATCAAGATCAACGCCGCTCGTGGACAAGGCGATGATCCAGCTCCTCTACGAAGCGTCGCGGGCCGGCGTGCGCATCGACCTGATCGTGCGCGGCATGTGCTGCCTGCGCCCGGGCATCCCGGGCGTGAGCGAGAACATCCACGTGCAGGAGCATCGTCGGCCGTTTCCTCGAGCACAGCCGCATCTTCTGGTTCAGCAACGGCGGGCGCGAGGAAGTGTACCTGGGCAGCGCCGACCTCATGGGGCGCAACCTCGACCGGCGCGTGGAGATCCTCTTCCCGGTGCTCGATCAGCGGCTCGTTCGCCACCTCCGGACCGACGGTTCTCGAAACCTGCCTCAGGGACACCGTGAAGGCGAGGGTCATGCAGGCGGACGGAACATACCATCGCGTCACGGCCCTGGCGGACGTGGAGCCGGTGGATTCGCAGGCGGATTTCATCCGGCGACGGGCAGCCCAGGTGAGATGGAGATCTACTTCCTTCGCCATGGTGACGCGGGTTCGCGCGAAGCCTGGAAAGGCAGCGACGCGAGCCGGCCCTTGAGCGACGAGGGGGCCGCGCGGATGGAGCGCGAAGCCTCCACCCTTGCCCTCCTGCGGCTGCCCCTGGACCGGATCATCACCAGCCCCCTGGTGCGCGCGCAGCAGACTGCGGAGATCGTGGCGCGAAGGCTGAACCTGGTGGATGCGCTGGCCGATGACGACCGGCTTGCTCCCGGGTTCGGCACGGAGGAGCTGGGCAGGATCCTTCGTGAACATCGCGCCCTCACGGCGCTGCTGCTCGTGGGGCATGAGCCGGATTTCAGCTCCGTCATATCGGCCTGCGTCGGAGGCGGGCGGGTAGAATGCAAGAAAGGCGGCCTGGCACGGGTGGATATCGAAGACATCGATACCCTGGAGGGCGTTCTCGTGTGGCTGCTCCCGCCGCGTGTCCTCGCGCCGAATCCACAGAATCAATCATGAGCACCGAGATCGAAGCCAAGTTCATCGTCGGAGGAAAGAGGGTCTACGACGAGATTCGGGCTCTCACACGGCTGGGAAGCTACTCGCTCCGGGAAGGGAACGTGCAGAATGTCCATGACGACTACTTGGACACCCCTGGACGAGCATTGCTTGCGGCAGGATTTGCGTGTCGGCTGCGGGAAAACAAGGGAACAGTGGTCGTGACAATCAAGTCCATGGCCGCGCCGCGGGACGATGTGCATCGGAGGGAAGAGCGGGAGGTCACGCTGCCCGCCGATTCGCCCCGTGCCCCTTCCGCCTGGCCGCCCTCTCCTGCCCGGGACAAGGTACGGGAGTTGGCCGGGGAGGGAGAGCTGCAGGTCTTGTTTCAATTGAGACAGGAAAGGCTTGTCCGGCCCGTGGTTGACGGAGACAGGCTGGTGGCCACGGCCAGCCTCGACGACGTGAGCCTGGTCTCGGGCGGCACTTCCCGGCAGTGGTTCGAGCTGGAGGTCGAGCTCGCCTCGGACGGCACCGAAACGGACCTGCTGGCGATGAGCGGCTGGATCAAGGCCACCCTCGGGCTGAACCCAGCTCTCGACTCGAAATTCGACCGGGCCCTGGAGCTTGCCGGAGGACGACGCGCCGGGAAGCGCGGCGTGTCCGCCGGCGCCTCGGAGGCCCTCCAGCGGTCCAGTCGGTTGTTCTTGATGCCCCGGAGGAGATGTCCGGCGAGCTTCCCGTCGGCGCACTCGCCGGAATGGGCTACAAGGCGCAGGTGAGGCGCCGGGTCACCGACCACGTGACCTTCTACGACACTCACGACGGCACCTACATGAACAAGGGCTTCACGATCACTTACTCTCGAACAGCAGGGACCTGGCGCGTCCGCGAAGACGGAGAGGTGGTCGCGGAAGAAGCAGGCCCGCAATCCGCCCTGCCGCTGGAGGGAGCGCTCGGCAGGGCCCTGGGAAACATTCCCGCAGCGCACCCGACGCTTCCTCTCCTCGAAGCCGAGCTGGTGCAGTCCGACTGCAGCCTCGCAGGATTCGCTGCCAATTCCCTGCGCATCCGCGGGCGCCAGTGGACGTTCCGTTCCCCGATCCAGGCCGCTGCACCCCGCACCATGCTGAGGCTCCTCGCTTCGGGGCCGCCCTCTACTCTGGAGTATTTTTCCTCCGTCCTGCAGGAACGGCTGGGTTTCCTGCCGGCGCGCGGTTCGATCCTGGCGAAAGGCCTGGCCCTCCTTGGGCTCTCCGCGCCGGGGGCGGGTGCACCGGAGGAGTTCCGCGTGGGCCCCGAAGACTCCGTGGCGCAGGCCGGACACAGGATCTTCCGCGGCGAGGCGTGGCGCATGAGAATGAACGCCCCCGGCGCCATCCGTGACCTCGACCCCGAGTTTGTCCACGACCTGCGGGTTGCAGCCCGGCGCGCACGGAGCGCGTCACGGCTTTTTGACTTCATCCTGGACCCCGACACGCTGCAGAGACTGCGCGACGAGCTGCGATGGATTGCGCGCCTGCTGGGCGGCGTCCGCGACCTGGACGTCCTGGCAGCGCGCCTGGAGACCCAGGTACGGATGACGGCCTCCGACACCGGGTTTTCACGGCTGCTCCGCGAACGACTCCAGTCAAAACGGGACGGAGCCCTTGCCGAGCTGGTCCCGGCCCTGGAGTCGGGCAGGTTTGACGCACTGCTCACGCTCCTCGAATCGATCGGGGAGAGCGTTCCGTCGCCGTTTGAAGCCTTCGGCCGGGATGCGGCAGCTCCCTTTGCGCGAAAGCGGATTGACAAGGCATTCAGAAAGCTCTCGCCCTGGATCGATCGCCCGGCCGACGGCCTTTCGGACACGGAGCTGCACCGGGTGCGGATTCTCTTCAAGAGGCTGCGGTACACCTGCGACTTCTTCCGTTCCCTCCCGGGCCAGGACATGAGGAGCCTGATCGGCGCATTCGTGGAATACCAGGACTGCCTGGGCCTGCACCAGGACGCGGCAACCGCGGTCCGCATATCTGACAGAGCTGCTCGGGGAAGTCCCTCTGGATGACCGCACGGAGGAGCTCCTCCTGTCCATGGGGGCCATGCTCCAGATCCAGAGGGACATCCAGCGGGCCCAGAAACAGAAGTTTGCCAGGAAATGGAGCTCCGCGGCCGAGCCTGCCGGCCCTCTGGAAGGGGCTGCGTGAGCAGTCGGGCGCCAACGGATGAACACGATCGGCGTGTACAATATCAAGGGCGGGGTCGGCAAGTCCACGACAGCCGTCAACCTCGCGTGCCTGGCCGCACGGGGCGGCGAGGCAACGCTTCTCTGGGACCTGGACCCGCAGGGCGCGGCAGGGTACTACCTCGGCCAGTCGGGAGAAGAAGGCAAGGGGAGCGGCAGGCTCGTCCGGGGAAAGGAAAACCTGCGGGATCTCTCCGTTTCCACTCGTTTCCCCGGGCTCGACCTCGTTGCCCGCCCGGTTCTCCTACCGCAGGCTGGATGTTCACCTGCAGAAACGGGCGCATCCCCGCAACGTCCTCTTGAGGCTTCTTCAGCCGCTGGCGCGCGTCTATAGCTGGGTGTTCCTGGATTGCCCTCCGGGGATCACCCTCCTTTCCGAGAACGTCTTCCGGGCCGTTGACCTGCTGCTTGTTCCCGTTATTCCCACGCCGCTTTCGCTGCGTACCTTCGAGGAGATTGTTGTCTTCTACCAGCGCAAGGGGTTGGAGAGGGCGCGCGTGCTTCCGTTCTTTTCTCTTGTCGAACGCCGCAAGCGCATCCACCGCACCACGATGGATATTTTCACTGCGCGCGAGGGGAGGGTGTGCCATGCGTCCATCCCTTCGCTCTCGGACATCGAGGGCATGGCGCTCACCCGGAGGCCCGCGGCCTTCTACCGGCCCCGTTCCGAAGCCGGCCGCGCGTACGCCGCCCTCTGGGACGAAGTCAGGGCCGACGCGGGGAGAATGTCATGAAGAAAGACGAAGCGCGTCGCGGCCCCGGAGAACGTGCCGGAGCTCCTGCAGGAGCTGCCACTTCTGCGCACCCGCGTCGACGAATCCGCGGAGCAGTTCAGTCTCGGCGTGAAGGCGCGCATAGACGAAATCGTGCACGCCCTTGCGAGCGTGGAGGCTCCGGATGCCGGGCATGTGCTGCCCGACCCCCGCCTGGTGACAAAGATGGTGAAGCGCCTGAAGTCGCTTGCGCAACGCCATACGCGGGGCCGAGCAAAGGACCTCAAGCGGATCCACGATCTCGTCACGTTTCTCAGCGAAGCCCTGCTGAGCAGGGAGTGAACTCCGTGCGCTCCGCGCCGCTGTACGCCGCGTCCATCGAGGGTACACTGCAGAGGCTGCTCGATGACGGCGCCCCGCGTTCCCCTGACGGCCGCGGACCGCATCGTGATCCTCAGCGACCTCCATCTCGGCGACGGCGGGCCCCGGGACGATTTCCGCCAGAACGCGGCACTCGTGCACGACGTCCTTCGCGACTACTACCTCGAGGCGGGGTATTCGCTTGTGCTGAACGGCGACATCGAAGAGCTGCAGCGGTTCCGCTACGCCGCCATCCGCGCGAGCTGGGAAAAGCAGCTCGCGCTTTTCGAGGAGTTCCGGCGGCGGACGGCCCTGTACAAGATCATCGGCAACCACGACGAGGCGCTGCCTGCCGTTGCGGACGATCGAGACCGCCGGCTCGCTCCTGGAATGCCGTCCGCTTCTCGTTCGAGGGCAACACGATCTTCGTCTTCCACGGACACCAGGCCACCATCTTCTTCGAGCGCTTCAACGCCGTTGTCGGGCTTCTTCCTGCGCCACGTCGCCAACAGGCTGCGCGTCCGCAGCTTTCCCGGTGATGTACGAGAGCCGCAAGAAGTACCTCACCGAGCACCGCGTCTACGCCTTCTCCAGCAGCAGGAAGGTCGTTTCGATCATCGGCCATACCCATCGGCCCCTCTTCGAGTCCCTTTCCAAGATCGACACGCTGCGGTTCCGCATCGAGCAGCTCTGCCGCGACTATCCCTCGGTTTCTCCGCGTGCCCGGGCCGCCATCGAGACCGCGATCGACGCCTACCGCCGGGAGCTGGAGCGGCTGTGGGAGAAAGACCGGGAGAACGGCCTGCGCAGCAGCCTCTACAACGAGCAGATCAGCATCCCCTGCCTTTTCAACTCGGGATGCGCCGTGGGCAAGCGCGGCGTGACCGCCATCGAGATCGCGGACGGCGAGATCGCCCTCGTGCACTGGTTCGACCGCACGCGGGGAGAGCGCCACATGAGCGAGGACGGGCGGCCGGCCGAGCGGCTGGGCGCGACGGACTACTACCGCGCCGTCCTGAAGCAGGACCGGCTTCAGTACGTGTTCACCCGGATCAGGCTCCTGGCCTCAGGCTCGCACGCAGAGAGCATTTCCACGGCCTTGGACCACTTGTAAGCGGAAGCGCGGGGGCTCGAGGAAATCCAGCCTGTACAGAGAGTTCTCTCGTGGTAGAACTCCAGTTTTTCCCTGTTCTGAACGTTCATTCCGTGGACGTCGGAAAGGCGGAAGCTCGTCGTTCTGCCCGAATCCCCGCTGAAGACGATCTGCTCCCGCCTCAGCCGGGCGGCACCGGTGCTGACGGCGGTGCAGAGGGCGTGCCCGGTACCCGGTCGAGGAGGCGCGCCCGGCGCTCTTCAAAGACGAAGTCGCCGAATGTGCCCCGGGCCGCGAGCATGCCGTTCCAGGATGGGAAGCTGCCAGGCGTTCCAGCTCCGTGGGGCTTTCGAAGTACAGCGGCCCGGTGCACGGTTCGAGGAAGCCGAACTCGTTCACGCGCACCGCGTACTCGCAGGCGGTGCAGCGCACCCTGTCGTCAAGCGATATCAGGCGTGAAACCGAGCGGCAGTGCGGGCAGATGAAGAGGAGCCGTTCCATGTACTCGGCGGGCCGCCGGAATGGAACCGCACCATCCGCGTCCTCTGCCATGCAAGGTCGTCATCTGCCAGTCGGCTGCCGAGGGCGGCCAGCACCTCCTGTTCCGTGAGCGCGCACCATCGCTTCCGGCGAAGAGCCGTTCGTAGACGATCTCCACGGCGCCCCTCCGCGGGTACCGCGCCCAGCGGGGCCGTGACAGGTATCCCCCGCTCAGGCGCGCGCAGAGGACGGGCACCCGCAGCTTGCGCACCAGCCGCGCTACCGCCGGGATGAGGGACGACGTGCGCCCGTCATCGCTGCGGGAGCCTTCCGGGAAGATCCCCACAACGCCACCGGCGCCGCAGCACGCCGAATATGTGCCGCACCGTTTCCGGGTCATTCATGAGCTTGGTTTTCGGAATCGCTCCGAGAAGCCTCATGACGAAGTCCGAGAAAGAATGCTCCTGAAAAGGTTGTCGGAGGCGACGAACTGGATGGGGTGACGGATGAATGCGTTGACCCAGAAGGGATCCCAGAAGTTCACGTGGTTGGCCACGACGACATACGGGGGCGCCATCGACTCCAGGGCCGACAGCCCGCTGGCCGAGAGACGGTAGCGGCGGACGAGGAACGGCAGGAGCAGCCGCCGGATGACCGGCACGATCAACGGGATGAGGCCGCGAGCGTCCGTCTCCTGCGTCATGCGCTGCACGTCCTGCAGGCGGAACGTTCAGCGCCTCTCCGTAGATCGCCTTGATGAACGGCGGGACCCGCGGATTTTCCATGACCGAGGGGAGGTAGAGGTATCCCACGCGGGACGGCATGTCATTCAGGTCCGGGTCGATGAACCGGCCGCCGACGGAGTAGTCGAAGCCGAGCCCGACCCTCCAGCTCATGTCCGACGGAACGTCGCGGGAAACCTGCCAGAGGTGAAGCTTTCCCAGGACCCGCGCGATGAGGCTGGACACGTACAGCATCCCCAGCACCATCCGCCTGCCGCGGATGCCGCGGTCCACGACCAGCTTTGTGATTTCCAGGACCGCGGGGTCGCGGAAGTGCGCGTGGTCGATGCGAAACCTTCTTGTCCAGCTCCATGGCCATGCCGGGAAACCGCGGCGTGATGGTGTTCAGCGTCATCGTGGCCAGGAGGCGCTTCCTGCGGAACAGGCCGAGAATGATCGAATCCTCGTCGCGCGCAAGGCGCATCGCCGATTCCCCTGTCCGCGCGGGATCGACGAAACCGGTCTCCACAAAACCGCGGTATCGCAGCGCGATGACCTTCTCGTACTCCGCGTCGCCGGGCCGCACACGCCGTATCTCCATCCCCGGTCCCAGGAAACGCCGTCGCAGCGGCAGCGCCCATGTCTGCTCGCAGATTGAATCCCATGATGGAGACCAACCTTCACCCATGCTGCGCCCTCCCGCGCAAGGTACAGCCGCCGCGTGAAGAATCCTTGAGAATTGGATTATTTTTCCATGAATTCTGCGCGGCGGTCCACCTCCGCGCGACGATCACCGGGAATTCACTCGTTTCTTAAGCAAGGCCTAACACTTGCCGCGCATCCTCTTCCCTGGAGGCATTCCATGTCGCGAAAGAGCGTTCTTTCGACAGTGCGCGCGGGTCATATCTGCGACCTTTGCGGCGATGAGATATCTCACGACGTTGTCCGGGTCGACGAGGGACGGCTCTACCACCTGAGGTGTTTCCGTCTCCACGTACCGGAGGCGGAAATCGGCATCTACGAATGTCCCAAGTGCCGCACTCTCGGCCGCTGGTGGGACTGGGGCGGAAAGGCCTGGCGGGAGTGCACCGTCTGCGGAGGCAGCGGATACCTGGCGGCGCCGGGCGAGGCATGCGGGAATTGAACGGCGCCCCTCAGCCGGGTCCGGAATCGCGGCGGTCATCTTTGACTGGGCAGGCACCCTTTTGGACTTCGGCTGTTTCGCGCCGACCGTCTCCATCGTGGAAACCTTCGCCCTGCGCGGCGTTGAGCTTACCATGGCCGAGGCGCGGGGACCGATGGGGCTGGAGAAGCGCGAGCACATCCGCCGCCTGCTGGCCAACGAACGCATCGGTCGCCAGTGGAAAAGTGCGACAGGGGCGGATCCGCGGTCCGAGGATGCAGATTCGCTGTACGCGGAGCTGGAGCCGCGCCTTGCGAAGGCCGTGAAACGTCATTCCCGTCTTGTCCCCGGAGCGCGGGAGCTGTCAGAAGAGCTGCGCTCGCGGGGGATCAGGATCGGGTCCACGACGGGCTACCTGCGGCCCCTGATGGATATCCTGACTGCGGAGGCTTCCCGGCAGGGATTCACGGCTGACGCGGTGGTCTGCCCCTCGGATGTTTCCGCGGGGCGGCCCTTCCCCTGGATGTGCTTTCTCAACGCCGCGCTGCTGGATGCGTATCCCCCTCGCCGCGTCGTAAAAATTGGCGATACCCCGGCGGACATGCGCGAGGGCCTGAACGCGGGAATGTGGACCGTGGGGGTGACCCTTTCCGGCAACGAGGTCGGGCTTTCGGAGACGGAGGTCGAGCAGCTGACAGCCGATGAGCGGTTCGCCCACGCCATGGAAGCCGAGGGCCGCCTGCTCGCGGCGGGCGCTCACTACGTGACGGAGAGCGTGGGGAGCTGCCGGGCGGTCCTCGCGATGATCGAGGAACGGATACTCAAGGGCCAGCATCCTTCACGGGAACCCATTGGGCATGAGTGAGCTTCCCGGGAATCCCTACGTCCTGCTCACGCCGGGCCCTTTGAGCACGACCCCGACAGTAAAGGCGGCCATGCTGCGCGACTGGTGCACCTGGGACGCCGACTACAGGGACATCGTCCAGGGCATACGACGAAAGCTCGTCGATCTGGCAACGGCGGGCTCACGCAAAGAGTACACCAGCGTGCTGATGCAGGGCTCCGGGACCTTCTGCGTGGAAGCGGCGCTGGGAACGGCGATCCCTGAAAGCGGAAAGGTCCTTATCCTGGCCAACGGCGCGTACGGGGACCGCATGGCCGTCATCGCGGAGCGCCTGCGGATTGCTCACACGGTTCTGCGGTCCGCCGAGACCGAACGGCCCGGGATATCGTCGATTCGCGCCGCCCTGCGGGCCGATCCGTCCATCAGCGCTGTAGCAATGGTGCACTGCGAAACCACCACGGGGATACTGAACCCCCTGGCGGAAATCTCCCGCCTTGTGCGGGAGAGCGGCCGCGACTTCATCGTGGACGCCATGAGCAGCTTCGGCGGTATTCCCATGGACATCGGGAAGCTGGACGTCGACTTCCTCATCAGCAGCGCGAACAAGTGCATCCAGGGCGTGCCCGGCTTTGGATTCGTGATCGCCCGGGAGCCCTCGAGTCCTGCGCGGGCAATTCCCATTGTCCCTCGACCTGTACGACCAGTGGCGGACAATGGAGAACGACAACGGGAAGTGGCGGTTCACGTCACCCACCCATGTCGTCAGGGCGTTTGCGCAGGCACTGCAGGAGCTGGACGCCGAGGGCGGAGTGGAGGCCCGGTATGCGCGGTATTGCGCGAACCATCGCGAGCTTGTTGCCGGGATGACCGGGCTCGGGTTTTCCTGTCTTCTCGACGAGAAAGCCAGTTCCATGCCGACCTGAAGGCGCGCGGCTTCGTCATTTACCCCGGGAAGGTCTCCCGGGCCGCCACTTTTCGAATTGGCACGATCGGCGACGTGCAGCCCGCGACCATCCGTTCCCTCATTTCCGCCGTGAAGGACTCCGTCTCCTGGGGGGACGCGCTGATCCCGCGCAAGGTTGTCTGAAAAAAAGAGCGCCCTCGGGGGTGCGAGGGCGCAGAGGAATGGGAGTGGAGCCTAGAACGAGAACGTATACGAAAGCTTCAGCGAAGGATCGAAGGTCGGGTCTTTGGCTGCGGGATTGCTCACGGAGTCGTCATAGTTGGAGTACTTGAAGGCGGCTACCGCAGCGAACGGTCCCATGGAGTAGCTGACGGCCGGAGTGATGCTCGAGCCGAGGGCCTTGGCGGATCCGGAAGCATTCCCATAAGTCGCCGATCCGGGAGTTGTCCCGTTCGGGTAATTGTTGTACGTGTACAACGAAGCGGCAAAGGAGGCCTTGAGGCCCGTGAGGCCGATGCTCGCGAAGTTGAAAGTGAGCGTGGGGTCGGTGAAGACCCTCAGGTTGTATTTCGCGTTGTTCATCGAGGGATTCTGTTCCTGGTCGCTGAAGTAGATGCTTTCCTTCATGTCGAGCTGGAACGGGCCAATGATGAAGGTAACCTGCGGCTTCACGTCGTTCAGCCACACCGTCGGGGAGAAGGTAATCTCCGTGCTGGCAGAGAACACGAATGCCGTGGTCTTGTCGAGGTTCACGCGGTAGGCGACATTTTCGAAGTTCGTGAACTCGAAGGTGTTCGTGGTGTTGTAGTAGGTGCTGAGGTTGATGCCCTTGTAGTACTTGTCAAGGACGTAGGTGATCAACGCATACTTGGAGTCGTTGGTGCTGTCATATCCCAGGAGATACATGGGGAAGCTCACGCGCGCGGAAAGGGCCCCCATGGAAAAGTCAGCGTACGGCTCGACACGGCCGACCTGAATGAAAGCCGGGGAGTCAATGCCCATCATGTCTTCTGCCAAGAGACCGAGGTTCAGCTTCATGTCCGGTGTCAGTTGCAGCGCATACGACCCGTTGATGAACGGATCCGGGGAGAAGTCCGGCTCGTTTGTGACAGCTCCGCTTCCCTGCGTTGCGCCAAGGGCGTTGAAGTCGTATGCCGTGGCCCCGACCTGGAGGGTGATTCCCGCCGCGCCGGCCAGCGAAGCAGCGCCGAATGCCAGCAGTGCCGCGAGTACAAGTACCGTGTTCCTCTTCATGTCATGATGCTCCTTTCAAGAGTAATGATTGCGCGCTCAAGACTGCCGCGTCCGTGTTAAGCGGTTGTTAGCAATGGTCAATTCTTTGTGAACTAAGGCCGCGGCGGAGAACGGGCGCGTTGACACGTGTTCCCGGGTCCCGTATGTATTGGACATGCATCTTTCCCGCCACCGTCCCCTGGTTCTCGGGCACCGTGGCTATCGGGCCCGCTTCCCCGAAAACACGCTCCTCTCGTTCCGTGAAGCGCTTGCGGCGGGCGCGGACGGGATAGAATGCGACCTGCAGAAAAGCGCGGACGGCCGGTACATGATCATTCACGATCCCTCGACGGACCGGGTCACCGGTTCCCGCCTCGAGGTCGGTCATGTCAGCTCAAAGGAGCTGCGTTCGTTGGATGCCGGAAGGGGTGAGCGGCTGCCGTTCCTTGAGGAAATGCTTTCGGCTCTCCCGCACGGCGCATATCTCGACCTCGAGCTGAAAGAGGAAACTCTCCTGCCGGGAGATGCGGACGCAATAGCCGGAATCCTCGATGACACCATTGAGCGGGAGCGCCTCATGATTTCATCGTTTGACCTCGAGCTCCTCGTCCCTTTCCGGAAGAAGGGATTCGCGGTGGGGCTGCTCGTGGGCGAGGAAACCGCCGCTCGAGGCCTGGGCGGGTTTGCGTCTGACCTCTTCCGGCTCAGGCCGCAATTCGTCAACCTGCCCGTGGACGTGCTGGGTATTCTCGGTCACCGACGCGCCGTCCTTCTGTTTCGGATCCTGCGCCTCCTCGGATTCTCCCTTCTTTTCTGGACCGTGAACAACGCCGCGGATACTGCCGCCCTCGCCCCTCATGCGCGCATCCTGGTGACTGACGAGGTTGATGCGGTTCTCGATGCCGTTCGATCCCTGAAAACAACAGATTCTTAACGCCCCACTAATCCGAAACTAATCGTCCGCCGGTCTCTTCACCACCGTATGATGGATTACTCCGAAATCATCGCCGAGGCGTGTCCTGACGCCCTGCAGGAGATTGCCGACCTCATAGTCAACCGCCTGGAGGTGAGGGTCCTCAAGCCTCCCTCCCCGGGGATGGTCATGGTGCGGCACTCGGATCCCCTGGAAAACACCCTCTTCCTCCTTGGAGAGGCATTCGTGACCGAGTGCGAAGTGGAAGTAGATGGACGGCTCGGGTACGGCTGCGTGCTGGGCTCCGGGGAGGAGCGGGCACTATGCGGGGCGCTGGTCGATGCCGTCCTGGGCGGAGACACGACGGCACGCGACAGCGGCGCCTCCGGCGGCGACCATCCCATCGGACCAGAGATCAGGCACCTGCTGGAAACTGAGCGGCTTCGCATTGAAGCTCGGTGGGAAGCAGAGAGCAGGGCGGTTGCCTCGACCCGCGTCAGCTTCGAGGTCCGCTGAAGGCACAATGATGGTGCGAGAAGTCGGTTTCGACGAGGTGTTCGACAGCCAGGCGACCTTCCGCGCGCTTCTGGATGCGCTGAGCAGGCCGGGGAAGATCTGCCGGCTCCCCGACCGCGTCTACCGGAGCCGCACCCCGACGGTTTCTGTCCCCCGGCACTCACCATCCTGAAAACCCTCTGCGATCACCGCGTGTCTTTTTCCCTGGGGTCCGCGAACCGGACACCGGAACTTGACCCGCTACCTCGAGGTCAACCTGGCGACACCGCTGCAGGACGTCGAGAAGGCGGACTATGTCATCTTCGACGGTGCGTGATTCGACGAGGGTTTCATGCGGTTGAAGCGGGGGTCCCCCGAGTTTCCCGAAAACTCCGCCACCGCGCTTCTCTGCGTCGCCCGGCTCTGCCGATGGAGCCCTCGAAACCGATACGCCTTCCTGCCGACTCCGCCTGCGCCGGCCCCGGGGTGGAGGATACGAGCATTTCTCACCGTCACGGGGCTCGATCCCCGCTACGGCGAAGCACGCGCGCGGACGAACAACCTTTCCCCGATGGGAATCGATCTCTTCCTCGTGGACCCGGGAGGCAGGGTGGCCGGCATTCCCCGCACGACCACCGTGGAGATCGTCCTGATGGGGTACGTCGCGGTCCAGGGCGGAATCACCGCCATCGAGAACTCGCAGACGCTCAACCGCTACCTGCGGCTGCGCGGGTCGAGCGCCCCCCTGTCCGTTGCCCAGATCATGGAGCAGATGGGGCCGCTGGTGGACAGGGTCATGAGCGAGGGCGGGCTGTACTCTCCGTTCCACGCGGCCCTCGCGCTGAAACAGGCGTCCGGAGATCCCATGGAAGCTTCGTTCCTCGTGCGCGCCTACCGTTCGACCCTGCGGCGGATGGTCGATTCCCTGCCGGTTCGCACGGACCACATGAGGATCCTGAGGCGCATTTCCAGCGCTTTCAAAACCATCCCCGGCGGCCAGGTGCTGGGATCAACCTCCGACTACGAGCAGCGGATCCTCGACTTCTCCCTTGCCCACGAAACCGAAGAGACCCAGCGGGAGGTGGTCCAGGAGTTCGAGCAGTCCCTCGCGTCCGGCGCTTTGTCTGATGCCGCGCCCCTGGACCCCGGCACCTTCCGGAAAGTCGTCGACCTGCTCCGCGAGCAGGGCCTGGTTCCGCCCCCCCGGCCCCGCCGCGGACCCGGCGGCCCCGACCGATATCACCCAGCACTCTGCCGAGCTCCCGCTGGACCGCAGCGGAAGGCTGCAGATGCTGGCCCGCGCGGAAACCGGCGGGGTGCTCGCACTGGCCTACAGCAGCATGCGGGGCTACGGCAGCGTCCATCCGACCATCGCGGAGCTGCGCGTCGGGCACGTGCGCGTGCAGATTCCCCATCCGTTCCGCCCCGGGGAAACGATCACCCTCGGCTCGATCCTCCTCACCGAGGTCGAGGTCGTGGCCTCCGTGCAGCGCTCCGATGCGGAGGAGAAGCCGTCTTTCACACTGGGGTACGGCGCCTGCTTCGGACACAACGAGGTGAAAGCCATCTCGATGGCGGTGCTGGATCGGGCCATGAAGTCCGCCTCACCGCACGCCCCTGCGGAAGACCAGGAGTTCGTGCTCCTGCACACCGACGGCATCGAATCCTCCGGGTTCTGCTCCCATTTCAAGCTGCCGCACTACGTCACGTTCCAGGCGGACCTGGACCGGCTGCGCGACCTGAGGGGGAACGCGGAATGACCCTTCAGGACCTGCTGCCCGCCCGCACGGATTTCCAGTACAACTTCGCGTTCATGGACGAGGGAGCGAAGCGCGAGGTGCGCCGCGCCCTCCTGAAAGCGGTCGCCATCCCCGGTCACCAGGTGCCGTTCGCCTCGCCTGAGCTCCCGATTGCGCGGGGGTGGGGGACCGGCGGTCTGCAGGTAACGATGTCCCTTATCGGCCCGGACGACGTGCTGAAGATCATCGACCAGGGCTGCGACGGGAGCGTGAACGCGGTGAACCTCCGCAAGCTCCTGGTGGCCACCACCGGAGTGCGCACGACCTTCGATTCCCGCGAGGCCACCCTCCTGCAATCGCGCCACCGCATGCCGGAAATACCGATGGCCGAGGGGCAGATCGCGGTCCTGCAGGTGCCTCTTCCCGAGCCGCTTCGGCTGGTGGAGCCCAGCGAGGTGGAAACCCGGCGCATGCACGCGGAAGGAGACTACGCGCGGATGTGGGTGTCCCTCTACGAGGACGTCGTGCAGAACGGCTCGGTTTCACTTTCCTGGGGATACCCCTGCCGGGTGAACGACAGCTACATCATGTCCCCTTCACCGCTGCCTCGATGGGACCTGCACAAGCTGCACTATTCCCGGGCAGCTGACACTGCTGGGCGCAGGCCGCGAGAAGCGCGTGTACGCGGTGCCGCCGTACACGTCTGTTCGACCCTTGGAGTTCGACGATCTGCCCTTCACGGTGGAGAACTTTGCGGGCATGTCCTGCGCGCGCTGCGGTTCCACCGACACCTTTCTTGACGAGATCTACGACGAGACGACCGGCCGTTCGTCTCGCGTCTGCTCGGATTCGGGATACTGCGACCTGGTGAGAGAGGGCGAGCAGAGCGCGCGGGAGGCACTCCATGGGTAACGGCGTGCTGCTCAGCGCCCGCGGGATGGGCAAGAAGTACGGCGCCGGCTGCGCGTCCTGCGCTGAATCCACGGGACCGGATCGCGGCGTCAACATCTGCCCGAAATGCGGTACGGTGGTGGCCCTGCGCGATGTCAGCTTTGACCTGCACGAAGGGGAGATTCTCGGGATCGTCGGCGAGAGCGGCTCGGGCAAGAGCACCCTCGTGCAGTGCATCTACTTCGACCTGGAAGCCACCGAGGGGGACCTCCGCCTCGGGACGGCGGGAAGCGGTGCAAACCTTCTCCTCCTCCCGCGGGCGCACAAACGGAGAATCCGCGGCCGGCTGATGGGGATGGTGTACCAGAACCCTCTCCGCGGTCTTCGAATGGACATCACCAGCGGCGCAAATGTCGCCGAGAAGCTGCTGGAAGCCGAGATCTTTCATTTTCACCGGATCCGGGCACGGGCGGCAGAGCTGCTGGCGAGCACCGAGATCCCCGATGCCTACATGGACGCGCTGCCGCGGTCCCTCTCCGGGGGAATGCAGCAGCGGATCCAGATTGCAAAGGCACTGGCGAACAATCCCCCGCTGGTGCTCCTGGACGAGGTCACCTCGGGGCTCGACGTGAGCGTGCAGGCCCGCGTGCTCGACCTCATCCGGGAGCTGCAGCGCGAGAGGGGCATTTCCATGATCGTCGTGTCCCATGACATGGGAGTCATCCGCCTGCTCGCGGACCGCACCCTCGTGCTGAAGAACGGGTGCGTCGTCGAGCGCGGGCTGACCGACCAGATCCTCGAAGATCCCCAGCACCCATACTCCCAGCTTCTCGTGCATTCCACGCTCTAGGCCGCAGGAGGTGAGCACCACGACCATGATCCGCAGCGAAGCACTTTCCAAGACCTTCCTGATGCATGTGCGCGGGGGCGCCCGTATCGATGCTTTCCGCGATGTGAGCTTCAGCGTTGCCGCGGGCGAGTTCCTCGGTGTGAGCGGCCCCAGCGGGAGCGGAAAGTCGTCCCTGCTGAAATGCCTGTACCGCACCTACCTTCCTTCCACCGGCGCGATCTGGTACACCGACTCGGGCGCGGAGACGCGGAACCTCGCCGTCGAAGATGAGCACGTGATCCTGAGGCTGCGCCGGCTGGAAATCGGCTACATCTCGCAGTTCTTTCCCGTCATCCCGCGGGTCTCCGCGCTGGACACCATTGCCAACAGCATGGTGGCGCGGGGGCTTCCCCGGCGCGAAAGCGAGGAGCGCGCGCGGGATCTCCTGGCCCGGCTGTCGATCCCCCGGCCGCTCTGGGACATGTTTCCCTCCACTTTCTCCGGCGGCGAGAAGCAGCGGATCAACATCATCCACGCCGTCATCGCGCAGCCCCGCCTCCTCCTCCTGGACGAGCCGACAGCCTCCCTGGACGCCGCCTCCGCCCGCCAAGCGGTTGCGCTCATCCTCGAGCTGAAGAAGCAGGGAACCGCGATGATCGGGGTGTTCCACGACACGGCCCTCCTGGCGCGCCTGTCCGACTCAATGGTGGAGATGAGGTCATGAAGGACACCGTCATTTCCAACGTCCGGATCGTGACACCCCACGCGGTGATCGAGCGCGGCACGGTCACGGTCACCGGAGGGCGGATTGCTTCCCTGGTCGGGGGGAGGCCGCGCCGCGGTCCCGACACCAGGGAAATCGACGGGCAGGGCCGCCTCCTCCTGCCGGGATTCATCGACCTTCACAACGACGGGATTGAGCAGGAGATCGAGCCGCGGCCGCACGCCGTGTTCCCTCTCTCCATTGCCTTTGCGTCGCTGGAAACCAGGCTGGTGAGCCACGGCATCACCACGATTTTCCACTCCTTTTCGTTCATGGACGGGAGGGAAGGAACGCTTCACCCCGAGGGCCTGGAGCCGGCCATCCGGGAGCTGAACAGGCTGCGGTGCTCCGGTGTCATCCGGCACCTCGTCCACGCGCGCTACGAGATGGTGGAAACCCATCACTTCGAGCGCCTGCGGCGCCTGATCGATGACAGGCAGGTGAGCCTGGTGTCCTTCATGGACCATACCCCCGGGCAGGGACAGTACCTCAACGTCCAGGGGCTGGTGAGCTACTACGTCAGGAAGTACCACGCGGAGCTCAGCGAGATCGACGCCATGATCGAAGAAAGGAAAAAGAAAGCGGGCAATCCCGCCGTGGACGAGACCCTCGAGCGCCTTGCGGGCCACGCGCGCGCCGCCGGGCTCGCCCTGGCGTCCCACGATGACGACTCGCCGGAAAAGGTGGCCCGGATGAAGCGGCTGGGAGTAACGATCAGCGAGTTTCCCGTGAGCATGCCCGCGGCGCTTGCCGCGTCCCAGTGCGGAATGCACGTTGCCGTGGGCGCGCCGAACGTGCTGCGGGGCCTTTCCACCAACGGCAACCTCAGCGCGCTGGAGGCCATCGGCAGCAACGCGATTGACATCCTCTGCTCGGACTACTACTCCCCGTCAATCCTGCACGCGGTTTTCCGGCTCTCCCGGGAGAAGGTCATGTCCCTGCCCGGACGCCGTTCGCATGGCCACCGCAAATCCCGCCCGGGCCGCCGGCCTGGACTCGGAGCTGGGCTCGCTGGAGGTGGGCAAGCGCGCGGACATGATTCTCGTGAACGAGTCATCGGGGACGCCCTCTGTGGTCACGGCCTGGGTCGGCGGACATCGCGTCTATGAAAAGCACGACGGCTTTCGAATGCCATGGGCAAGCGGTGGGCGGCGGAAGCGGTCCGGACGGAACAGGTCCGCACGGAACAGGAGGCCCCGCATGCTTCATGAGATCAATACACCCGGACTCGGCACGCGGGATGGGCACGCGGGCAACGGCCACGAGGAGGGCGGACCCACCCGCCTGTCGGAAGCGCCCTTCATCCACGAGGGTGCCCGCGTGGTCAGGAGCAGGATCGGCTCCTGGACAGAAATCGGCAGGAACACCCTCATCGTGGAATCAACCATCGGCGACTACACCTATGACGACGGGGACGTGTCGATCTCCTTCTCCCAGGTGGGCCGTTACTGCTCCATAGCAAACCGTGTGCGCATCAATCCCGGCAACCATCCCCGCGACCGCGTCACCCAGCATCACATGACCTACCGGCGGGTCCAGTTCGACCTGGACACCGCGGACGACGAGGAGTTCTTTGCCTGGAGGCGCGCGCATCCCTGCGTCATCGGCCACGACGTGTGGATTGGTCATGCCGCGGTGGTCCTTCCCGGGGTCACCGTCGGAACGGGAGCCGTCATCGGGGCAGGGGCAGTAGTGACCCACGACGTCCAGCCGTACCAGGTCGTTGCAGGCGTGCCCGCCCGGCCGCTGCGCTTCCGATTCAGCGGGGAGGTGATTGCCCGTATCCTCAGGAGCAGGTGGTGGGAGTGGACCCGGCCGCAGCTGGAAGAGCGGTGGCGGGACCTGTGCTCGCTGGATGCATTCCTCGAGAAGTACGCACCATGACGCTCTTCATGGAACGCCAGGGGCCGCTGGACAGCCTGCACGACGCGGAACGTGACGCGTGCATTACGGCTTTTCGCAGCACCGCCGTGGAGGCGGCCACCGCAGCCGGCCGGGTGATCCGCGGCGGGTTTGGCCGGGAGCAGCAGGTGGATCGGACCCTTCCGCATGACCTGAAGCTGGCGCTTGACCGCGCCTGCGAGCAGGAGATCCTGGGTGTCATCCGGGACGGCTTTCCCGGTCACGCCGTTCTTTCCGAAGAGTCGGGGTACGAGCCAGGCTCGGACCCGTATCTCTGGATTGTCGATCCCCTGGATGGGACGGTCAACTATCATCACGGCATCCCGTTCTTCTGCACGAGCATCGCGTGCTCGGCGATCTCGGAGAAGGACCATGGATCCGGTCATGTGCTTCCCGACGGCAGGTTCGTCGGAGCGCCGATCATTGGAATCGTTCTCGATCCGCTGAGGGACGAGTTGTTCTGCGGTGCGGGCCGGCGGCGCCTCGCTGAACGGCCTGCCCCTGAGCGCCCCGAAAGTGACACGGCTGGACGAGGCCGTGGTCGTCCTCTCGTTCAGCGCCCGGGAGGAAAGCATTGCCTACATGGCCCGGGCCCTGCCTGCCTTCACGCGTGCCGCCCGCAAGGTGCGCAGCCTCGGCAGCACCGCGCTGGACCTGGTCCAGGTAGCCGCGGGGAGGATCGGGGCGTTTGTGCAGATGGGCACGAACCTCTGGGATTTTGCCGCGGCGGCAGTCATTGTGAAGGCGGCCGGCGCGGTAGTGGATGTGCGGGAATACGCTCCCGGGAGGTTCCGCATCATCGCCAGCGCGCCGGGCATCTTCGAGCAGGTTCGAAGGGAAGCAGAGGGATGAGCGAACCTGTCAGGTTCATCATCATATCAACGCCGCCCGGCGGGATATCTCAGCAGATCGATGATACCCGGCGGACTGTCAACCATGTTGCCGGCAGCCGCGCGGCACTTGCGTATCCTCCCCACGTGACATTGCGGACCGGCGCGCTGGTGCCGGGGCCGCTGGTCCCGAAGTTCATCGACGCCTTCAACGCCGTCATCGGACGCTGGAGTCCTTTTCCGATCCGCACGGACGGCCTGTGGCGCACCTCGTACATGGACCGGGACCGGGAGAAGTACCTGGTCGGCTACCGCGTCCTGAAGAATGCTCCCCTTGCCGAGCTGAACGAGCGGCTTCTCCGCTGCACCACGTGGCGGGCAAGCGATCGTCTCCACTTCGAGCCGCACCTGACCCTTGCATTCGACGACCTGGAGCTCGACGGGTACGTGAGGGTCACGCACTGGCTCGATGCGAACCCAGGCGTTCTTCCTGAAGGGTTTGCCTGGACCTGCGACAATGTCGGGTTGTACCGCCGCGAGGGGGGCGCATGGACCGCGTACAGGGTCTGGCGCGAGTGAGGGAAAGCCGCCCCCCGGCTGTCAGAGCTCCTCGACGGCTTCGTCCCCGCCCGGCCTCGGCTTCTGCAGTGCCATGTGATCAACGTATTTCTTGATCGCCTCATCGTCCAGGTAGTGAAGGTCCAGTGCGATTTCACCGAATATCCGCGTGTCGCCCCCCGCCTGCAGGCGGAGAACGTGATCGACCTGCTCCCTGGTGATGGCGCCGATTGTAATCAGGAAATCTCCGATTCGGTCCGGCATCGTGTCCCCCGGCCAAGCAACTGACTTCAGCTGAAGTGTATCATACATTTGGGACTTCTATCTCTGGACGTGCTGGGTCTGTTTCAAGCGGGTTGCGCTGATTTCCAGCATGATTGCAACGAGGAGGATCAGCCAGGAAATGTACCCGACCTCGCCGATGTTGAAGTAGAATCCAGCGGCCATGAACAGGTCGTACCCGATTCCGCCGGCACCCGCGGCCGCACCCATGGCAACGGCGTTGGTGAAATTGATCTCGAACCGGATGAAAGTCCAGGAGATGATGGAACCCATGGACGCGGGGATCACGGCGCGGACGACGATCTGCAGCCAGCTTGCACCTGATGCCCGCAAGGCCTCGATCACGTCGTTGTCGATCTCTTCGAAGGACTCTGAGTACGCTTTCAACAGGTATGCAAAGGAGTGAAAAGTCATGCCCACCACGGCGGCGACGCTCCCCAGGCCCGCTCCAATGGCAAAAATCAGCACCCACAGCACGGTGGGCACCGCGCGGATGAAGGCGACGAAGGCTTTCAGGAACGAGACCAGGCCTGGACGGCTGAGGTTGCGGGCCGCAAAGACTCCGAAGACAAGGGCGAGGATTGCGCCCAGGACCGTCGTCAGGAGGCCGAGGCCGAGGGTGACCATGACCGCCTGCAGTGCCTCCGGCAGGCTGAAGTGCTGCGCGGAGGGGTGCGTCATCATGCTGCCCAGGTCCACGAGAAGCTTGCCGGAAGCCCGGCCGACGTCGAGGTGCTTCGTATCGAGGAGGAAGAATCCGGCGACCGTGATCGCAACGAGCGTCCCGATGGTCAACCGGAGCGCCACGGTGGACCGGGAGGCTTGTTGAGTTTGCTTCTGCGCGGGCTGCGCGCTCACAGGATGATCCTGCGGAGGGCATTGGACGACGTCTCGATGGCAAGGACGACGATCACGACCCCGATCACGCACAGGGCGGCCGCGGAATAGTTCATGCTCTTGTAGTACACGTCGAACAGGAACCCGATCCCCGTGCCCGTCAGGATGCCCACGAGAGTTGCATCACGGATGTTCGTCTCCACCATGTACAGCATCCAGCTCGTGAGCTGGGGCATTGCGGACGGAAGCACCGCCTGGGACACCGTCTGCAGCCACGAGGCGCCGGATGCGTGAAGCGCTTCGACCGAGCTCTCCGCCGTCTCGTCGATGACCTCCGCGTAGGCACGCGCGAGGAACCCTGCTGTGCCGATGAACAGGGACAGGAGCCCGGTCAGCACGTTCTGGCCGAACGACAGGAGGAAGATCATTGCCCAGGCGACAACGGGGATGTTCCGGCATACCGATGCGATGAGCCGCACGGCCGCCGAGGCGGCAGGATGAGGCCGCGTGGTGCGTGAGGCCAGCATGGCGAGCACGAGCGCGGCGGCTGCCGCAAGCACGGTGGCCATGACGGCGACGAGGACGGTCTCGGCGAGCTTGATTCCGATGTTCGGCAGCGCCCTCAGCGCCCGCGCGTTGGGTACGAAGTTGGCCGCCATCCAGCCGAAGGCCTTCGGGAAAGAGGCCGCGCATTCCGCGAAGCTGAACTGCGTGATGATGGATGAGCCGGCGGTGAGGATGCCGACAGCCGCCAGCCCGCCAAGGAAAACAAGGTTGCGGCGATGGAGGACCCTGCGCACCGCAAGGGCTGACGTCATCCCGCCTGTTCCTCGAACAGGATCTCGTCGGCCTCCGAGCCGTAGATCTCAGCCACCATTTTTTTCTTGAGGCTCTTCGAGTCGTCGTCGTAGACGATCTTTCCTTCGCGCACGCCGATGATGCGGTCGGAGTACTTGATGGCCACGTCCACCTGGTGGAGGTTCATCAGGATCGTGATGTTCATCTCGCGCGAGATCTTGTACAGCCGGTCCATGATCTTCTTCGCGGAGCCCGGGTCCAGTGACGCAATGGGCTCGTCGCAGAGGATCAGGCGCGGCTCCTGGATCAGGGCACGGGCAATGCCGACGCGCTGCTTCTGCCCGCCGGAAAGCTGGTCGCACCTCTTGTGGAGCTGGTCCTCGAGTCCCAGGCGGTGCAGGATCTCGATCGCCTTTTCCTTCTCCTCGGCGCTGTAGTAGCCCAGCACGCCGGCCAGCGTGGACTTGTACCCCAGCCTCCCGTGAAGGACATTTTCAAGCACGGTCTGGCGGGGCACGAGGTTGAAGTGCTGAAAGATCATGCCGATGCGGGTCCGCAGCCTCCGGAGATCGCCCTTCCTGAGGGCTCTCACGTCCAGTCCGTCGAACTCGATCGAGCCGGCGTTGGCCTCGACGAGCCTGTTGACGCAGCGCAGGAGCGTGGACTTCCCCGCGCCCGAGCGGCCGATCACCGTGACGAACTCTCCCGCCCGCACCTTCAGGCTGACGTCGGCCAGGGCAATCACGTCCTTGTAGTTTTTTGACAGGTGCTTGATTTCGAGAATTGCCATCCGTTTTTCCCTTTTGATAAAAGGCCCCGGGCAGGAACCCGGGGCCGCCAGTGATTTTCAGTGCGCGTGCCGGTGCGACGCTATTCCATCATTGCGCGGATGGAGTCGTACCACTTCGCGTCGACAGGGAGAAAACGCTCCTTGTCGGTCTTGGAGAAGAAGCCCTTCACAAGGTTGCCGCTCTCGTCCTTGTAGTCCTTGGGGACGAAGATCTTCGGGTTGTTCGTGGTGGCATCCGAGGTGAATGCATCGCGGAGGGCTTTGAACATCGCGGGGGTGACAAGCTCCGTGTTGACGATGATCGGGGCCTGCTTGACGGTGTACCCGGCGATGACGGTGAACGAGGTTCCCGGTACCGTGTCGAAGGGAGCTGCCGCGTCCGACCGCGTGACATAGACGGCGCCCGGCTGGTTGGCGGTTCCCGACTTCAGGTCGAAGTAGCGATCGACGTCGGTGTCATCCACCGCGCACACGTCGGCCTTGCTGCTGAGGACGTTGTAGATCGAGCCCTGGTGGGACTGGCCGAAGATGACCTGGCTGAAGAACTGGTCGGAGCCGCCCTGCAGGAAGAGGTCCTCCACTCTCTGGTCGGCCGTCCACCCCATCTTCTTTGCGAAGAATGCCTTGATCATGGTGCTGGGAACCATGAACCCCGAGGTGGAGCTGGAAGACACGTACGACATCATCTTGCCCTTGATGTTGGCAATGGAGTATTTCCCATTCACCATGTACTTCGGGGCATCCGCCGTGCGGACCGCCAGGCGGCTGTAGTACACCGAGTCGTCAAGGGTGCCGCGGGGGCTGGAGTTGGTGACCAGGGGCACAACGTGGGCGTTTTTCATTTCCGCCTGTACGTACCCGACGGCGCCCGGGTAGCAGATCGCCGCGTTGCCGGTGGCGATGGCCTCGATGGCGATGACGTAGTCCGTGGTCAGCTTGTCCACGACCTGTCGTCCGGTGGCCTTGGAGATGAGATCGTCGAGAGCCTGGCGCGCGGACTTCACGTCATCGCTGGAGTTGTTGGGGTACCAGACAACGACCAGCGGCTTGTCCGCTGCCGCAATGGAGCCGATCGCCATCAGGGCAACGGCAAGCACGAGCAGTATCCTCTTCATGGTAATTCCTCCTGCGTTCAGAACGCTGTCCCAGGGTAGGCGTGACGCGTTAGCGGAGGATGAGGATTCTGTTAGGAGAAAATGAATTCCCGCGCCGCGGGCTCTTCGAGCCGGCCTTCCATTGAAAGGGGAACGGCAGAGGTTACCCTGACATTCACGAACCTGCCCACGAGGGACAAGTCGTCGCTTGCAAACCTCACCGGGATCCGCCCCTCGGTCCTGCCCGGCAAGGAAGCCCTTCCTGCGGTCCGTGCCTTCCACGAGAAGGCGGACCGTTGTGCCGATCACGCGCTGGTTGTGCTCGGAGCCGGTGAGGGCCAGCTCCTCGCTGAGCACCTTCAGGCGCCGCGCCTTCTCATCATGCGGCACATCGTCGGCCCAGTGGGCGCTGGCTGCGCCGGGCCGGGGCGAATACATGGCGACGAATGCCATGTTGTACCTGAACTCGCGCATTGCGCGGCGCGTGTTCTCGAACTGCTCCTCGGTCTCACCGCTGAAGCCGACGATGATGTCGGTGAACAGGGTGGCCGTGGGGAGGATGCTCCGCACGCGCTGGACTGTCCGGCGGTAATCGTCCATCTGGTAGCTGCGGTTCATGCGCACCAGCACGCGGTCGTCGCCGGACTGCAGCGGCAGGTGGATCTGGCGGGCAAGGCTGCGATGGTCCGCAATCACGCGCAGGGATTCCTCGCTCATGTCGCGCGGGTGCGGGGAGGTGAAATAGACCCGGCACTCCCGGCCTGACGCGTCGCACATGTCACCGACGTCGCGGAGCAGCTCGGGGAAAGTCCTCTCCCTGCCCGGCTGGTCCTTGCCGTAGGAGTTGACATTCTGCCCGAGCAGGGTGAAAGAGACGTACCCCCGGGCCAGGAGCCCGCGGACCTCGCCAAGGACATCCTCCGAGGACCGCGAGACCTCGGCCCCGCGGGTGTAAGGCACCGCGCAGAACGTGCAGTACTTGTCGCAGCCGTTCTGGATCGGGATGTACGCGTCGAACGTGGAGGTGTACCGCGGACCGATCCGCCAGAAATCCGTTTCTCCCGATGCCGAGCCGGATCCCGAAGCCGCCCCTGGCTCGCGCGTTGCGCCCCGAACGGAGGCCGAAGTGACCACGCCGTACTGGCCGATCAGGGCCGGCAGCCGGGGCAGCTCGGTGATGTCGAAGAGGAGATCGAACATCGTGAGAAACTTTTCCCTGTCGGCCGGCAGGATGCACCCCGTGGCGAATGTGAGGAGGCTCTTCCGGTTCTTCCACGAGTTCCAGAGCTTGATGCGCGCGTACACCTTGTCGATGGCCTTCTGGCGCACCGAGCAGGCGACGAGCCCCAGGAGATCGGCGTCGTCTTCCGATTCCGTGCGCTCGTAGCCCATGTCTTCGATGACCGTGCGAACGCGCTCCGCGTCCGACTGGTTCATCTGGCACCCCAGGTGCAGCAGGTGGTATTTCATCTCCAAAGATCCCTTCGGTGAATATAATCGTTGCTTCGTATATGTTGAAGGGCGATGAGTGCACTGCCGCCGCTCTGCGCACCTTCGAAGGTCCCTGCCGTCCTGGAAGTGCTGGCGGTGTCCCTCAAGCTCGGACTGACCTCGTTCGGCGGACCCGTTGCCCACCTGGGCTATTTCCGCAGCGAGTACGTCGTCCGCCGACAGTGGCTCAGTGAAGACGCCTTCGCCGACCTCGTGGCGCTGTGCCAGTTTCTCCCCGGACCGGCAAGCAGCCAGGTGAACATGTCCATCGGCATGTCGCGTGCCGGCATTGCAGGCGCCGCGGCCGCATGGCTTGGGTTCACGCTGCCTTCCGCGGCGGCGCTCACCGCTTTTGCGCTGCTTCTCGGCGTGAACGGTGTGATCGGATCCGGCTGGCTCCACGGGATCATGCTCGCCGCCGTCGGGGTGGTTGCGCAGGCGGTATGGGCCATGGCTGCGCGGCTCTCGGCAGACGCAAAAAGGGCGGCGCTGACGGCCGCTGCCGCGATTGTGAGCCTCCTCATTCCCCTGGCCCTGACCCAGGTCATCATCATCGCGGCGGGAGGCCTGGTGGGAAGGCTTTTCCTCTCCGGCAGGGGGACGTCGTCCCCGCAGGAGCTTCCGCTGCGGGTGCCCCGCGCAGTATCCATTGCATCACTTTTCCTGTTCCTCGTCCTGCTCGCCGGACTCCCCGTGCTTCGAGTCTTCATGCGGCTGGACTGGCTGGCCCTCTTTGAAAGCTTCTACCGGGTCGGCTCCCTGGTGTTCGGAGGCGGGCACGTAGTGCTTCCCCTCCTGCACGGAGAGGTCGTGCTGCCGGGATGGGTCAGCGAGTCCCGGTTCATGGCAGGATATGCCGCGGCGCAGGCGGTGCCGGGGCCCCTTTTCACTTTCGCCGCGTACCTTGGAGCAGCGGCGACGACGTACCCGAACGGCGTCCCCGGCGCGCTGATTGCGCTCGTGGCGATTTTCCTCCCGTCATTCCTGCTGCTGGTTGGAGTGCTGCCGTACTGGAGCTCGCTGCGCGCGCAGCCCGGCTTCCAGTCCGCGCTCTCGGGCATCAACGCGTCGGTTGTCGGACTCCTGGCGGCGGCACTCTACAGCCCGGTGTGGACCAGCTCAGTTGCGACGGTGCCCGATTTCTGCATTGCCCTGGGAGCATTCGTCCTTCTTGCCAGGATGAACGCCCGGCCGTGGATGGTCATTGCGCTTGGCGCAGCTGCCGGGCAGGTCGTTCGGCTGGCGAGCTGACGCGGCGGGACCGCCGCGTCAGCTGCACGCGGCTCTACTTTTTCAGCGCAGCAATCGCTTTCTTGTCATCCGACGTCGTCATGATGCTGCTTGCCGTCTTTCCCGTGAAGGCGGTCCCCCACGTGGACTGGATATTCACTCCAGCGGCAGCCAGCTTCCTGGCAACTTTTTCGAATCTCCCGGCCTTGTTCGGCACCTCGATTCGGATGGCCTCCAGCTCTTTCATCTCGACACCGAGCGGTGCGAGCGCCTTCTTTGCCTTTCCGACGTTCTTCATTCCGAGCACGAACTCGGCGTGCGCTCCCGACTCCGCCGCGCGGAGTGCAATGATGTTCACGTCGCCCTGGGCAAGAAGCTCGGTCACCGCGGCAAGCTGGCCGATCTTGTTGGGCAGGGTGAAGCTGAGCAGCTTCACGAGTGTTGCTTTTGCCATGTGAGATCCTCCTGTGTGTGCTCAGGACGCTTCCTGCGTCAACTGAACCGTGTATCGTTTCCCGTTCATCACGTAATGAAGCGTGCCATCCGCTGCCACCACGAGGTAGCACACGTTCTCCCGCGCCCCTCCCTCGTAGCGAACGCCGATCCCTTGTTCCCCCTTTGCTCCTGCGGACCCCGGTTCACCACGAGGTCCAGCTTCGCCCCGCGGGCCCGGTTCGCTTCGCGCTCCCTGGGGACCCTGGGGACCGACCGGTCCCGCGGCCCGGCAAGCCCGGTTTCTCCCCGGGGGCCGCGCTCTCCCGATGCTCCTGCGGGTCCTCTTTCGCCCTTGTCACCCTTCTGGCCGGCAGGAATACCCAGGCTGAGCGCGCCGGTTGAGGCGTCAAGCAGCGCCGTGGGCGCTTCCCCGGCAGGGAGAAGCACAGCGGTGACCGCCGAGAGCGCGGCCTTTTTTGCTTTCTTCTCCTTGGGCGGTTTCTGGACTGTCTTTTTCTTTCCTTTTGGCATGGGCCTCCCTCCTATTTCTTTTTGCCGTGACTGCTCAGAAATCTATCAAGCGCGTCGTTCACGACGTCCGTGTACCCGATCTTTGGTGTGCTGCGCTCCGGCCGCTGGTTGTACGATTCCACATACATGTCCATTGCCCGCTGGTTACCCGGCGCGATTTCGACATTGATCTTCCGCGAATCCGCCTTTCCCTTGTCGTGCTTTTTTCCCATCAGGGGCGTCCGCTTTTCCTGGTTTTCAGGTACTGGTGCAGCGCGAGATTGATCACGTCCGCGGGTTTGAAGCGGGGGGTGACCCGGGAGGCATCCGCATTGTACCCGTCCATGTAGTCCTTCAGCCGATGCCAGTTGGCCGGTGTGATCTCAACGTGAAGTTTTTTTGCCACGCCCGTTCCTTCCGCGTTGAAGTATACGGGAATCGTGCACTATCGGCAAGCTAAAAATGCATCAATTTGGTGCATACAATACACCGAGGAAGGGCACTGTGGCGCCGCGGGGCGCGGCGCGTATAGGCTGTTGATCTTTTATGATAAATATAGATCATAAATGATCTTATCGGGGGAATGAGGAGACCAAATGGACCCTATTCTTGAAAGGATCTACTCGATAAAGAAGTCCGAGTTTCCAGATTACGCACGTCACCTGATGCTGGGCGGCGGGACAAGGGGAGGGCCCGTTCTTGCCCGCGGCAAGGGCTGCTGGGTCGAGGACGTGGACGGAAAGCGGTACATCGACTGCACGTCCCAGAGCTGGGCGCTGTACCTCGGCTATGCCAATGACGATATCAACGCCATCGTCTCGGATCACCTGAAAAACCTCTCTCACGTCCACCAGGGCTTCGATACCCTCTCCCGGTTTGCCATGGCGCGGAAGCTTGCCGAGCTTGCCCCGGAAGGGCTGGACAGGGTCTCGTTCACCGTGGGCGGCGGTCCTGCCATCGAGGCGGCTATGAAGATCGCCATCAAGAACAGGCCGGGTGCCCAGGAGTTCCTCTGTCTCTATGACTCCTACCATGGCACGACCCTGGGGACGATGGGGGCAAGCTGGCAATCCACCATGGCAGGCGGGAGGCTCATGGCCCCCGCTTCCTACAACAGGCTCACGAAGCAGTTCATCCGTGTCCCCAACCCGTACTGCTACCGATGCCCGCTGGGCTTGAAGCCGGGGGCCTGCGAGATGATGTGCCTGAAAGTCCTGCGGACCACGATCGAACGCGGCGTGAACGGACCGGTGGCGGGACTGCTGGTCGAGCCCCTCCAGGCCAGCGGCGGGCAGGTGATCTTCCCGAAGGAGTACCTGCAGGGCGTTCGCGCGCTGTGCGACGAGTTCGGAATCGTCCTGATCTACGACGAGATCCAGACCTATGGGCGCATCGGCACGTTTTTCGCAAGCGAGTACTACGGCGTGGCTCCCGACATCATCGTCCTGGGCAAGGGTCTGGGCGCAGGCTTTCCCATCGGGGCGATCATCATCCACGACAAGCTGGAAGGGTTCTCGCCGGAAACGGAAGAGCTGCACACCTTTGCAAACAGCACGGTGGCCCAGGTTGCGGGCATGAAGCTGATCGACCTCCTGGAGAACGGCGTGCTGGAAAACTGCCGCGTCATGGGGGAAAGGATCGGCCGGGGCCTGCGCGGGATGCAGAAGGAGTTCCCCGTCATTGGCGATGTGCGGCAGGCCGGCCTTCACATCGGCGTGGAGCTGGTAAAGGACCCCGTCAGCCGGGAGCCGGACGCCGGGCTGTTTGCCGCCGTGCGGAAGCACGGGTTCGAGAACGGCATCATTTTCGGAATGGGGGGCACGGCGAAGAACGTCCTGAAAGTAAAGCCGCCCCTCATCGTGACGAAGGACGAGGTGGACACGATCCTCGACCTGTTCCGCGCTTCGCTCTCCGCGGCCCTCAAAGGCTGAGCGGCAGGGCGGGCACCCCAAGAGGCTTTGATGAGACCCATGGCCGGATTCTTCCGGGCACTGACCGAGGAGCAGGCGCGCTCGTGCAGGAGAAATGCCACAGAACGAAGCTGACGGCGACAGCCTCATGTCCTCTGAGCGCAGGCGCAAGATCCTGGAGATCGTCAACGCGCGCCGCTCCATTACCGTCCTGGACCTGGCGGAGTCTTTCCCGGTGTCGGCCATCACCATCCGCCGCGACCTTGACCGTCTTGCCGTGGATCATCTCATCGAACGCGTGCATGGCGGGGCTATGGCGCTGGAAGCCATTGCCGTTGCGCCGCGGGCCTCCGAGCAGTCCAGCCGGCTCACCGACGAGCAGTTGCGCATGGGCCGCGAGGCGGCCCGCCGCGTCCGTGAAGGCGACTACCTGGTGCTGGAGTCCGGGAGCACCTGCCTCGCGGTGATTCCCGGCCTCGCCGAGAAGAAGGATCTCCACGTCCTCACCGTCTCCCCGGGCATCGTGACCGCGCTGGCCAGTCTCGCGGAGAAGACCGGCGTTCGCATGGAGATCATCTGCAGCGGCGGGGTCCTGAACGTGTACAAGAACTTCCTGATGGGCCCTCATTCGCGGATCCTCTTCGAGGAAAGCCGCGTGGACGCCGCCTTCATCTCCCCCACGGCCGTGGACCTGGACGCGGGAATCACGGCGGACAGCATGGCGGAGGCGGAGATCACGCGCACCATCCTCGGGGGCTGCGCGCGCCGCAGGATCGGCCTGGTGACCTCCCGCAAGTTCGGCAGGACATCGTTTGCCCGCATCGCCAGGTTGGACGCGTTTGACGAGATCATCACCGACTCCGGCATCGAGGCGGAAACCGCGCTGAAGTACCGCGCCCGGGGAATCAAGATCACCATTGTCTGAAGGAGCAGGGGGATGAGCAGCTTCAGGACCGGGATCTGGGACGACGCCTGGACGCGTTTCGCGCGGACCGTCGGATAGGAGGATTCATGCTGGCCATCGACCTCTCGGGGCGCACGGCGCTCGTTGTCGGCGGGAGCCGCGGCATCGGGGCATCCATCGTGGAGCATCTCTGCCGGGCCGGTGCGCACACCGTCTTCACGCACACGGGAAACCCCGCCCACGCGGGGCGCGTCCAGGACCTGCTCGCCCGGATGGCGCGCGAGGGCGGCGGTGCGCGCGCGGAAGCAGCGGACGCGCGGCGCGGCCCGGACATGCGCGCCCTTGCCGACCGCATGGCTTCTGAGCGCGGCGCGCTGGACATCCTCGTGTGCAACGCCGGCATGAACAGCGCGCGCCCCGCTGAAACGGAGACCGACGAGCAATGGGAAGAGGCAATCTCCCTGAACCTCGGCTCCGCCTATTATCCCATCCGGGCAGCGCTGCCCCACATGGCGGCCCGCGGGCACGGGCGGATCATCCTCATCGGCTCTTCCACGGTCTATGACGGCGGTGGGGGCGCCATCGATTACGCGGCGGCCAAGGCGGGCATGACCGGGTTGATGACCTACCTGTGCAGGAACTACGTGAAGAAGGGCGTCCTGACCAACATCGTTCATCCCTGCGTGATCGAGACCGAGCTGCTGAAACAGCGCTACCCCGACGGGGCTGCCAAGCGCGGCCTCATATCCCAGGTGCCGGTGGGACGGCTGGGCACGCCCGGAGATATCGCGGGCCTCGTCGCGTTCCTTGCCAGCCCGTGGGGGGATTTCATCTGCGGCCAGGAGATCATGGCCGACGGCGGCCGCACGATCTTCGGCAGGTAGGCCGCGTCGGATGAATTCACGGAAACCTAACACTTCATTCGACCAATCTTAACCCTCTCCCTGTACCGGTAGAGTGTCCGGCCCGAGCGGACCATTCGCTACCAATGAAGGAGAGGATATGAAGAAACTGCTCGCTGCTGTCGTCTCCCTGCTCATGCTGGCAGGATTCGTCGGAACGGCTTTCGCAGGCGGGAACCAGGAGACGGCGAAGCCCATGGCTCCCCTGACGATGGCCCCGGCCAACTTCGACGACCTGGTCAAGGCCGCCCAGAAAGAAGGCCAGCTCACCGTCATCGCCCTGCCTCATGACTGGGTGAACTACGGCGAGGCCATCACTACATTCGCAAAAAAGTACGGCATCAAGATCAACGAGCTGAACCCGGACGGCGGCTCGGGAGACGAGATCGAGGCCATCAAGGCGAACAAGGACAACAAGGGCCCGCAGGCTCCCGACGTGATCGACGTGGGCCTCTCCTTCGGTCCCGACGCCAAGGCCGCAGGGCTGCTCTCCCCGTACAAGGTCAAGACCTGGAGCACGATCCCCGACGGCGTGAAGGATGCCGACGGCGCGTGGTACGGCGACTACTACGGCGCGCTGGCCTTCGAAGTCAACCTCGATGTCGTGAAGACCCCTCCCCAGGACTGGGCGGACCTTCTCCAGCCCGCGTTCAAGGGCACAGGTCGCGCTTGCCGGTGACCCGCGGACGGCCAACCAGGCCATCATGGCCATTGGCGCCGCGGCGGTTGCCAACGGCGGCAGCTTCGACAATCCGAAGCCCGGGCCTGGATTTCTTCGACAAGCTGAACAAGGCCGGCAACTTCGTTCCGCTGATCGCGGTCCCCGGCACGGTGGACTCGGGCGAGACCCCCGTGACAATGCGGTGGGATTACAACGCGCTCAGCAACAGGGACAAGACCGACGGGAACCCGAACATCGGCGTCATCATCCCGGCTTCCGGCGTCGTCGCGGGAGTGTACGTGCAGGCCATCAGCGCCTACGCCCCGCACCCCAACGCGGCTCGGCTCTGGATGGAGTTCCTCTATTCCGACGAAGGCCAGATCATCTGGCTCAAGGGCTACGGCCACCCGGTCCGCTACGCCGACCTGGCGGCGCGCGGGGCGATCCCCGCCGACGTGGCTGCGAAGATGCCTCCGGCAGCGGCGTATGCGAAGGCGGTATTCCCCACTCTCGACCAGCAGGCGGCGAACAAGAAGTTCATCGCGGACAACTGGGACTCGATCGTCAACGTCAAGGTGCAGGCAAAACAGTAAGGCGCCATGACCGTCACTGGCGTCTCGTTGGAAGGCGCGCGGTCCGCGCGCCTTCCCTTCCGCGCTTCTCTCGGAAAGTGGGCGGGTCTCGTTCCCTTCTTCCTGTTTGCCCTCGCGTTCATGGTCCTTCCCGCGGGCACGCTTCTCATCGGCAGCTTCCAGGACGCCCGCGGGGGGTTCACGCTCGCAAACGTCGGGCATCTCTTCCGGCCAAACATCCTCCGCTCCTACCTGCTGACCATCGAGGTGAGCCTTGTCACGGCGCTGGGCGGCGGGCTCTTCGGGTTCCTGCTGGCGTATGCCGTGACTATGGGCGGGCTGCCCCGGGGCGTCCGGAGCTTCCTGGTCACCTTCTCCGGTGTGGCGTCCAATTTTGCCGGCGTTCCGCTGGCCTTTGCCTTCATCGCAACGCTGGGCCGGGTGGGAATGGTCACCACCCTGCTCAAGACAATGTTCGGGATCAGCCTGTATGACGCGGGCTTCAACCTCTACAGCTTCTGGGGGCTCAGCTTCACCTACCTGTACTTCCAGCTGCCGCTCATGGTCCTCATCATCACCCCTGCCCTGGACGGGATGAAGAAAGAGTGGCGGGAGGCCTGCGAGAACCTCGGGGCCAGCCGCGCTGCAGTACTGGCGTCACGTGGCGCTCCCATCCTTCTGCCGTCCCTCCTCTCCTCGGTGATCCTGCTCTTCGGGAACTCATTCGGCGCCTATGCCACGGCATACGCTCTGACGGGAGGATTCATCAACCTGGTGCCCATCCAGATCGGGGCCCAGATCCGCGGGGACGTCCTGCACGATCCCAACCTTGGCTACGCACTGGCGCTGGGCATGGTGGTGATCATGACCCTGACCATCCTGGGATACACGGCGCTGCAGAGGCGCGCGTCGCGGTTCACCCGAGCATGAAGGTGGGCATGAGCGCCTGCATGTGCGCTGGCGCAAGAAAGGCGCGGGCATGATCCGACGAAGAGGCTGGTCCTGGCTCTGGCTTGCTCTCGGGACGGCTGTATTTCTTTCTGCCCCTTGCCGCCACGTTTCTCTTTTCGCTGCGAGCAAAGAAGGGCGTCCTCAGCTTCGTGGCCTACGCCCATGTCTTCGGGGATCCCGCAGTTCATCCGGACGTTCACCTTCTCCCTCGAGATGGCGGTCCTCACCATCGTGGCGGGGCTGGCCATCATGATCCCCACGGCCATCTGGGTGCACCTGCGCCTGCCCCGCGCTCGGCCTCTCATCGAGATCTTCGCTCTCCTTCCCTTCGTGATCCCGCCCATCGTGCTGGTTTTCGGGCTGATCAGGATGTACAGCCGGCCTCCCTTTGCCCTGGTGACCAGCCCCGCGCTCCTGGTGGGCGGGTATGTCGTCTTGTCTTTCCCGTACATCTTCCGGGCCGTGGACGCCGGCCTGCGCGCAATCGACCTGCGCATGCTCACGGAGGCGGCGCAGAGTCTCGGCGCCCGCTGGGGGACCACGCTCTTTCGAGTGGTGCTGCCGAACATCCGCGTGTCGCTCCTCAGCGCGGCGTTTCTCACGTTTTCCATAGTTGTCGGCGAGCTCACCCTTGCCGTCATGCTGGCATGGCCGGCCTTCGGGCCGTACATGGCCCTCGTCGGCAGGGACCTCGCCTACGAGCCTGCCGCGCTCGCCATCATCAGCTTCCTTCTCACCTGGGGCTCGCTGCTGCTGATGCAGGTGCTGAGCAGGGGCCTCCGGGGCCCGGGAGCCACGGTGGGCGGAGTACATTAGAAGCAGGGGAGAGCTGATGGCATTCGTTGAGTTGATCGATGTCCAGAAAAGCTTCGGGCGGCACCCGGCGGTGGATTCCTTTTCACTTGCGCGTGGAGGAGGGGGAGTTCGTCACTTTCCTGGGCGGCTCGGGCTGCGGAAAGACCACGACGCTGCGCATGATCGCCGGGTTCGAGACCCCCACGGGCGGCCGCATCCTCATCAAGGGCGCGGACGTGGTCGAGGTCCCCCCGAACAGGCGGGGCGTCGGGATGGTATTTCAGAACTACGCCCTGTTTCCGAACATGACGGCGGGCCAGAACATCGGTTTCGGGCTGAAAGTCGCGGGGCGGCATCCGCAGGAGATTGCAGCGGCGGGTCCAGGAGATGCTCGCTCTCATCCACATGGAAGAGTTCAGCGGCCGCTACCCGCACCAGATGTCGGGGGGGCAGCAGCAGCGCGTGGCCCTTGCCCGGGCCCTGGCCGTTCATCCCAGCGTTCTCCTCCTCGATGAGCCGCTCTCGGCCCTGGACGCGAAGATCCGCGTGCGGCTGCGCACGGAGATCCGCGCAATCCAGACGCAAGCTCGGGATCACGACGATCTACGTGACGCACGACCAGGAGGAAGCCCTCTCCATCTCGGATCGAGTGGTCGTGATGAAAGACGGCAGGATCGAGCAGGTGGGCACGCCCGTTCGAGATCTACAACCAGCCCGCCACTGCGTTCGTCGCCTCGTTCATCGGGTCATCGAACGTGCTGCGGGCCACCGTTGTGGATCCTTCACGGGGGAGAGTCTCCGTGGACGGCCAGGAGATCGTGGCAGCTCGATCCCTTTCACGGGGGCATCGGGCGAGGAAGTGCGGCTGACGCTCCGGCCGGAATCCCTGGCGCTTCAAAACGGCGTGGAATCGAACAACCACCTTCGGGGCACCCTCGCGAACGTGATCTTTCTCGGCTCGATCGTCCGCCTGGTCGTGAACACAGGTACCACTGAGCTGCTCATGGACACGTTCAACAATCCCGCACCTTGCCCTTCCTCCCCTGGGGTCCGAGGTCATCGTGGGATTCCCTCCCGAGGCATGCGTGGTGCTCGTAGGCTCGCTGCCTGCGGGCTCACCGCGGGGCGGGCGCGTTCCTCCCGGCAATGATCCTCAAGCCCTCCAGGGTCAGCCACTGCTCGTGGAGCAGCTTCTCCCCGAGAAGCGGCGCCATGATCTGCGACTGCCCGCCGGTGACGGCGACACTCGCACTGCCGCCCAGCTCCACGCGCATGCGGCGGATGATCTCACCGACCAGGCCGACGTAGCCGAACACGATGCCGGCCTGGATGGAGTGCGTCGAGTTGCGGCCGCACGTCACGGGCGGCGGCGCCAGGGGCACCGCGGAAAGCTGAGCCGTGTTGCGCGCCAGCGACTCCACTGCCGAGGTGAGGCCCGGCGCGATTGCCACGCCCCGCAGCTCCCCGGGGGCGGCAACGGCGGTGAAGCTCAGCGCGGTGCCGAAATCCACGACGATGCAGCTGCCCTTGAACCGGTCGAAGGCCGCCACCGCATTTGCCACGAGGTCCGCGCCCGACCTCGGCGGGATTCTCCGTCGTGATCCGAAGCCCGATGTCCAGGGACGGCGAGAGCAGGAGAGGGGAGCGGCCGGTAAGCTCGCGGATCGTCTCTACCATTGTGCCGGTGAGGGGCGGGACGACGCTGGAGAGGATTGCCGAATCGATGCGCTCTCCTGGAATCCCGGCAGCCTCCAGGAGGGTGCGGAAGATCACCAGGTATTCGTCGGATGTCTTGGCGTGGACGGTCTGGATGCGCCAGCGCCTTGTCCAGGCACCGCTGTCGTGGACTCCGAAGGTGATATGGGAATTGCCGACGGACACGGCGAGGAGCATGGTCTTTCCCTCCACAAGGAAAGTCTAGCGGGCAGGACCGGCCTGTCAAGGAGCAGGCGAATTTCTTGTGACCGTCAGCTCGGCTCACTATACTAGTGGGCGAATGACGCAGCTCAGGAAACTGCTTCCGGAAAATTCCCGTCTTCCCCTTTGAGGGACCCTCGAAGGTCGCTTACAACGCTTTTCTCATCTTCTCCGCCCTGGCCGGGACGATCATCACTTCCTACCGGCTGACGTTCAAGCTCTACGATTTCGACGCGATCTACTGGATCATCACGATCGTCTACATTCTCGATATCCCGTACACCTTCAACCAGTCCGTGAAGAAGGGACTGAAGATCTCCTCCGACCGCGCGAGCATTGCCCGGCTGTACCTCCGCGGCTGGTTCGCCGTTGACCTGCTGGCCTGCATCCCCTTCTCCTGGCTCTTCTCTGTCACCTCCCTCTGGGTTCCCAGTTCCTCGATGGAAGTCGGCGCCGTGCTGGACATCATCATGGTCACGAAGCTCATGAAGATGGTGAAGATCAGCAAGGTGAGCGCCATCTTCAACGATATCAAGGAAACCCTCAGCGTCAGCCCGGCCCTGATGCGCCTGGTGACGTTCGGATTCTGGTTCGTGACCACGGTGCACCTCATGGCGTGCGGGTGGGTGCTGATCGGCGCCAGCGAGTCGTTCCGGCCGCACTTCGACCAGTACCTGCGCGGGGTCTACTGGTGCGTCACCACCATTGCCACGATTGGCTACGGTGACTATACGCCGAACCACGACAGCAACACCCAGATCATCTACACCATCGTCGTGATGATCTTCGGCGTCGGCATGTACGGGTACATCATCGGAAACGTGGCCACCCTCATCGCCAATCTTGACGTGGCCCGGGCCAACTACCAGGCCAAGATGGAGGAGATCAACGATTTCCTCCGCACGCGGAGGGTCCCCGGCCCGCTGCAGTCACGGGTCCGCAACTACTACGCCTACCTCTGGGAGACGCAGAAAAGCGTCTCACCGGTGTCCATAACGGAAGAGCTGCCGCACACCCTGTCCATGGAGATCAGCCTCTATCTCAACAGGGCCATCCTGGAAAAGGTGGCCCTCTTCAAGAACGCCAACGAGATCTTCATCCGGGAAATCGTCCAGCTCATGCAGCCCATGGTGTTCCTGCCCGACGACTACGTCATCCGCCAGGGCGAGTACGGGGACTGCATGTACTTCCTGTCCAACGGCGAGATGGAGGTGCTCGTCAACGGCTCCCGCGTCGCATCCCTGGGACAGGGTTCGCCATTCGGTGAGACCGCACTCATCCAGGGAGAGAAGCGGATGGCAAGCATCCGCGCCCTTTCCTACTGCGACGTCTACAAGCTGGCCAAGGCGGATTTCGATGCGCTGCGGACCCGCTACCCCGAGTTCGACGCAGAGGTGAAGAAGGTCGTCGAGGATCGGCTCAAGGACACGCAGGAGAAGACACAGAAATAGCAGGGCCCGCTGCCGCGTGAATTCGCTTCACGGTTCAAGTCCGGGAGAAGTATCTTGGACGAGTCAGCGGAGGCATGGGATGAGCGACAATGCGGCGTCATCAGGTGAGACCGCCCGGCAGATCAACTGGTACCGGGTGCCCCTGTCAAAGGAGAAACTGCGGGAGCTCACGCAGCGCAGCAACGGAAAGGGTTTCCTGCAGACGGTGCCGTACCTCCTTCTGCTGGTCTTTCACCGGTGCCGCGTCATTCTACGCGTACGCCCATTTTCCGCTGTGGCTGTTCTTCATCGTCCTTTACATCCATGGAATGTTCTTTGCGTTTCTTCTCAACGGCTTTCACGAGCTGGTGCACGGCACCATGTTCAAGTCCAGGCCCCTGAACGCCGTCTTCCTGCGCATATTCGCATTCCTCAGCTGGAACAGCCACGTGCGTTTTCGGGCCAGCCACATCCGGCATCATGCCAGCACTCTGCACCCGCCGGACGACGAAGAGGTGGTGCTGCCCATCCGCCTGACGGTGATGACGTGGCTGAAGTGCGCCATCGTGAATCCGCTGGGGTTCATCAAGGTGGTCACTGACACGGTCAGTCAGAGCATCGGCCACATGCGCACGCCGTGGGAGCACACGCTGTTTCCCGGAACGGGACAAGGTGGCCCGCCGTCACCTGGCCCGCTGGGCGCGCATCCTGCTCCTCGGGCCACCTGGCCATCATCGTGGTCTCCATTGCCACGGGGCACTGGCTGTTTGCCGTGGTCACGAGCCTTGCGCGATTGTATGGCGGCGGTTTCCAGTGGATCTGCAACATCACGCAGCACATCGGCCTGCAGGACAACGTGCCCGACTTCCGGCTGTGCTGCCGCACCATCCAGGTCAATCCGTTTCTCCGCTACCTCTACTTCCAGATGAACTGGCACACGGAGCACCACATGTACGCGGCGGTTCCCTGCTACAACCTGGCCAGGCTGCACCAGGCCATTGAGCACGAGATGCCGCCGATATCTCACGGTCTCATCCCGGCGTGGCGGGAGATCTTCAGCATTATCGCGGCGCCAGAAGGCAGACCCCTCGTACCAGCACGTCTACGAGCTGCCGCGGCCGGCGGTGTCATGAGCCTTCAGGAGGCGGGTTTCCGCGCCGGGCTCTTCACGATTCCGTGGACGGGATAGTAGAAGTGGTCCAGGCCCTTCAGGTCTGTCTGGACGAGATAGGTTTCGCGGACCTCGCCGTTCTCATCGTCTTCCGCGAGAATGCTGAACCTGAAGCCCGCGCTGGCCGCCGGCGGGAATGACCTGGCGTGAAGGCCCGGTGCTGAGGCAGTCGCACATCGGGAGAACGGAGACCGTCAGGTCCCGGTGCCCTGGTTGGAGACGTGGAGCGTGAGGAAAGCGCGCGAGCCCGCGGCGAGCGTCCCGAACTCCCACGCTGCAGGAGAAAAGGTCAGAACAGGACCCTGCCGCGTGCGCCGGGCTGAGGCGCGGCGGCGAGCAGAAGAAGCAAGAGACCAGTGCGAGACATCGTCCATTTTCCATCCGGTCGAATCTGTGCGGTTGGCGCAGTAAAGTCAAGCGTGGTGAAAAACAGGAGTCGAAAGATCGCTGGAAAACTCAGAAATGGTCCGCAGATTAATGTTGACAACCGGCCGAAACAGTATATCCTGAAAGTCGACTGTTAGCGTTAACATTCCTGGCGGGGACTGATAAAGAGGGGGTTGGAGTGCAGAGGGCGACGGTCCACGAAGTGGCAGCGTACGCAAGGGTTTCCACCCAGACAGTCTCACGGGTCATGAACAATGTTCCCCGGGTTGCCGCCGCGAACGCGCGAGCGGGTGCTTGAAGCCATCAAGGCGCTCGACTACGAGCCGAACATCCTTGCGCGCGGCCTTGTCACCAGCCGTACGCGCACCATCGGCGTGGTCGTCTACGATATCGCCAACCCGTACTACGGCCAGATGGTCAGGGGCATGGAGGATGCCGCCTTCTCCCGCGGCTACGACCTGATCATCGGGAACAGTGACGCCGATACGCGCAAGGACCTTTCCTACCTGCGCGTCTTCCGCCGCCGACGGGTGGACGGGATCCTTGCCACCATTTCCGATCCCTCGCATGACGACCTTGCGCGCCTGGACGCAGCGCATCCTGCCCGGTGGTGTTCCTGGACAAGTTCTACCGCAGCGAGGACTGCAGCTATGTCACGGTCAACAACAGGCAGGCGGCCTTCCAGGCGGTGGACCACCTGCTGCAGATCGGCCACCGGCGGATCGGCATCGTCACCGCCTCCGTGACCGCAAGCCACTCGGTCAAGGAGAGAATTCGCCGGGTATCGGGAAGCCCTTGCCGCCCGCGGGCGTGGAAGGCGAGCCGGAGCTGCTTGCACCGTGCGAGCGCCAGATCGAGGAAGGCGGTTTCCAAGCCGCCCGGGAGCTCCTGCAGGCACGGCAACCTGCCCACGGCGCTCTTCTGCACGAACGACGTCATTGCCATCGGGGCCATGCGGGCGATCTTCGACGCGGGCCTCGACATCCCGCGCGACATATCGGTGGTCGGTTTCGACGACGTGCCGATCGCGGCGTTGCTCCGCGTGCCCCTCACCACGGTGGCCCAGCCCATCCAGCGGATGGGCGCCTCCGCGGTGGAGCTGCTCATCCAGCGCATCGAGGGGGGAGCGTCGCTCCCGTCCCGGCAGATCGTCCTGGAGGCGCACCTGGTGGTGCGGCAATCCACGGCGGCGCCGCGCGCGACGAGTGGAGAAACGTGAGAAGGGAACGGGAAAGGAGGTCAACGGCGGAAGAAACGGGCCGGATCGCACCTGCTGTCACGTGGTGACAGCCAGTCTTCAGTCAACGGAACTTGTATCAAGGAGGTATCGCAATGTCACGTTTCAGGACTACAGCGGCGGTTCTCATCGCCGTGGTCTGCATGCTCGGAGCGGCAACCGCCATCAGCGCGGCGCCCATCACCATTGGCGCGATTCTTTTCGGCCAGGACAGCTTCTTCCAGAACATCCAGACGGGAATGGAGAAGGCTGCGAATGATGCCGGGGTCACGCTTCTGGTCAGCGTGCACAACCATGACATCGCCAAGGAGACCACGTTCATCGAGGACTATGTCGCCCGTGGCGTGCAGGCAATCGTGATCACGCCGGAGAACTCCACAGCGTCGGTGCCGGCAATCAAGAAGGCGTTCGATGCCGGGGTCAAGATCATCTGCTTCAACACGAACATCAATCCCGATGACGCGAAGAAGTATGTCTCGGCGTTCTACGAGACCGACCAGTCATCTCTCGGGCTCCAGACGGGCCAGGCTCTTGCCAAGTGGCTCCCGTCCCACATCAAGGGCGCGGTGACCGTCGGGATCCTGCAGTGCGACCGCTTCGAAGCGTGCCAGCGCCGCGGCGAGGGATTCCGCAAGGCGCTGAACGATGCCGGTGTGAAATGGGTGGAAGCGGCGAACCAGGAAGGATTCATGCCTGACGTCGGCTCCTCGGTTGCCGAGAACATCCTCCAGGCCAACCCGAAGATCAACATCCTCTGGTCGGAGAACGAGGGAGGGACGATCGGCGAAGTAATCGCCACCCGCACGATGAACCTCCAGGGAAAGGTGTTCGTCTTCGGAACGGACATGAGCACGCAGCTTGCCGACTTTCTCCTGGACAAGGACAACGTGCTGCAGGCAGTCACCGGGCAGTCACCCCGCCTGATGGGAAGCCAGTCCATCAACGCGGCTCTCTCGGTGATCAAGGGCAGCAAGGTGGAGTACTACCACGTTGTCCCCAATGCGTTCTTCTCGCGGACCGACGCGGCAGCGGTCAACGCTTTCAAGAAGGAAATGGCAAACTAGGTTTCGAAGTTCAGGCTGAGCCTTGCGCAGGGCACGTCCCTGTGCAAGGCTCTTTTTCACGAGTATCCCACAGAGGTGTGACATGAGCACAGAAGAGCCATCCCCCGGGAAGACAGCGGTTCCGATCCTGGAGGCCCGACAGATCCGCAAGCACTACCCGGGCGTGCAGGCGCTGGACGGGGTGGATTTCCATCTTGCCGCCGGGGAAGTGCGGGCGCTCATCGGGAAGAACGGCGCCGGCAAGTCGACGTTCGTGAAGATCCTGAGCGGCGCCACCCACGCGGACAGCGGCACGCTGACTCTGGAAGGAAAACCCGCCGTCATCCGCAGCCCCGCCGACGCGTTCGCCTCGGGAATTGCCACGGTCTACCAGGAAATGAGCCTCGTCATGGGGCTGTCCGTGGCGGAGAACATCCTCCTCGGCCGATGGCCGCGGCGCGGCCGATTCGGGGTGGAGATGATCGACATCGCCGGCACGATCTCGGGGCAACGGAAGCGCTGGACATGATGGGGGTCGCGCTGAACCCGCGGGAGATCGTGCGGCGGCTCAGCGTGCCCCAGCGGCAGATGGTGGAGATCGCCAAGGCCGTGTCGTTCAAGCCGAAGGTCCTCATTCTCGACGAGCCGACAAGCTCGCTGCCCGCCCACGAGGTGGACGCCCTCCTTGCCCTGGTGCGGCGGCTCGCGGAACGGGGCGTCGCCGTCATCTACGTCTCGCACCGCCTGCAGGAGCTGCCGCGCGTTGCGGACAGCCTGACGGTTTTCCGGGACGGCCGGCAGGTCGGCACGGTTGCCATGGCCGAGGCCTCCCCGCAGCGAATCGTGAAGATGATGATCGGAAGCGAGTGGAAGAAGAGCAGCTCCGCTCCCGCGCGCGTCCTCGGGGGTCGTCCGTCTTTCCGTCAGCCACGCAACGCGCAGGCACCACCTGCGGGACGTCACCTTTGATCTCCACGAGGGAGAGGTCATCGGTATTGCCGGCCTTCTCGGCTCGGGGCGCACCGAGCTTCTCCGCGCCATCTTCGGACTGGACCGCCTGGAGGCAGGCTCCATTTCCGTCGAGGGCACGGTGGTGGCCCGGCCCACGCCCATCCGCATGAAGTCTCTGGGCGTGGGGATGACGCCGGAGGACCGCAAGGGACAGGGGCTGGTGCAGGCTCTCAGCGTGGCCAAGAACCTCACCCTGTCCTGCCTGGACCGGGTCAGCAGGAACCGCGTGATCTCCCTGCAGAAGGAGCGCACGCTGGCGGACGGGATGGTGGCCGCCCTGTCCATCCGCACTCCCAACCTCAACGTGAAGGCACGGGCGCTGAGCGGCGGCAACCAGCAGAAGCTGGTCATTGGAAAGTGGCTCAACTCGCAGGTGAAAGTGCTCCTCATGGACGAGCCCACCCGGGGCATCGACATCGAGGCCAAGAACCAGGTCTATGAGCTGGTGCGGAACCTTGCCGGTGAAGGCATCAGCGTGATCTTTGTCTCCTCCGAGATCGACGAAGTGCTCGAGGTTTCCGACAGGATCCTCGTTCTCAACGCGGGCCGGATCGTCGCCGATGTGCGCGCGGCGCAGGTGACGCTGGAAAAAGTACTGGCCATGGCCATGAGCGATGAAGGGGCGCTGACCACACCATGAACACTGACAACAGGGGAGCTGGCACTGCAGCGGACGAGGGCGCGGAGCGCAAGGACGCCTCCGTGGGGAGGTTCCGCACCTTCATCGGGAGATCGGGTCTCCTGCTGGCGTTGATCATCCTGTTCGTGGTTTTGGCCGTCGTGGCCCCCAACTTCCTCTCGGCGCGCAACATGTTCAACGTCCTGAGGCAGGTGTCGTTTGTCGGCATCATTGCCTGCGGGATGACCGTTGCCCTCATCGGGGCCGAGGTGGACCTCAGCGTCGGCTCCGTCGTGGCGCTCACCTCGTCTCTCCTTGGCGTGCTCAGCATCAAGCTCGGCGTGCCCCTCCTGCCTGCCATACTGATCTGTCTCGTGGAGGCCACCCTGGTGGGGATATTTGCGGGCTGGATCCGGGTCAAGTGGGACGTCCCCGGCCTGATCGTCACTATTGCGCTGATGCTTTCCCTTCGCGGCGTGGCTTTCGTGCTCACCAATGCCTACCCGATCCCCATCACGAACGACACCTTTGCATTCCTGGGAAGCGGCTACATCGTCGGAGTCCCGTTCCCGGCCATCATCTTCCTTGCCACCATGGGCCTGTTCGGGTTCATCACGACACGCACCGTGTACGGGCGGTCCGTGTTCGCGGTGGGAGGGAACGCGGAGGCGACGCGTCTCTCGGGAATACCGGTCAACCGTGTGCGGATCACGATTTTCGCCACCACGGGGTTCCTCGCGGCAATGAGCGGGGTGCTCCTCACCGCGCGGCTGAACTCCGGCTATGCCGGGGTCGGCGTAGGATGGGAGTTCGACTGCATCGCGGCGGTCATCATCGGCGGGACGAGCCTCTTCGGCGGCGAAGGGAGCATCTTCGGCACCCTGCTGGGCGTGCTGTTCATTGGCCTGCTGGGAAACGGGATGGTGCTTCTGGGGGTCAACCCATATCTGCAGGACGTCGCGCGCGGCGTCATCATCCTTGGCGCTGTCCTGCTGAGCGCGCTGCAGCGACCCAAGGCGTCCGCCTGAGCGGAGGGGGCCTCGCAGCCGGGGGCCTGGGGCCTCCGGGCCCCCTGATCGAGGGGCCCGGGCGCTCCGTCTGTCAGCTCTTCTTCTGGCGCTTGGCGTCAATCACAACGGCGACGACGATGATCGTTCCCTTCACGATCTGCTGCCAGTAGGGGTTGATGCGCAGGAGGTCCATTCCATTGTTGATCACGCCGATGATCAGCGCGCCGACCACGCAGAGCGGGATGGACCCGATTCCTCCCGAGAGACTCGTTCCCCCGATGACGGTGGCGGCAATGGCGTCCAGCTCGTAGCCCAATCCGTAGGCAGGATTTCCACCGGCCGTCCTTCCGGTGATGATGATGGCGGCAATTGCCACCAGGAAACCGCAGTAGGCATACACCTGCACCAGGGCCCGGTTGATCTTGATGCCGCAGATGCGGGCCGCCTGGATGTTGCAGCCGATCGCGGTGATGTGCTTGCCGAACCGCGACTGGCTCAGGAGGAGCCACGAGAAAACGGCAATGATCAGGTAGATCAGGATGGGGATGGGAATACCGGCAAAAGAGCCGCTGCCCAGGAAGATGATCCCGTCTTTCAGCCTGCCGATCGGCCGGCCCCCCGAGTACAGCTGGGCAACGCCGCGGGCCACCGTCATCATGCCCAGTGTGGCGATGAACGGCGGGATCCCCCCGAAGGCCGTGATGGCGCCGTTGATGAACCCGACCAGCGCTCCGCTTGCCAGCGCAATTCCGAATGCGAAGACGAGAGGCATGACGATGCTGATGGGCTGGTCGGGGTTGAACTGGTCCTGCGCCATGGATGCGCAGATGACGCTGATCAGCCCGACCACTGAGCCGGTTGAAAGATCGATCCCTCCGCAGATGATGCAGAAGGTCACGCCGATCGAGATCAACCCGATTGCCGAAACCTGCCGCACCACGTTCGTCAGGTTGCGGACCGTGCGGAACGCCGGTGAGACCAGGGCAAGGACGAGGCACAAGCCGAGGAAAATGACCACGATACCGTACTTCCTGAGGACGGCCCTGAAATCCAGAGATCCGCTGGCGATGCTTGTCATTGCTGTGTGTCCTCCCTGTCCGTGCTTTCACCCGTCACCATGCGCAGTACCTTCTGTTGAGTCGCCTCGTCACTGGTCAGCTCGCCGGTGCGGCGTCCCTTGTACATCGTGAGGATCCGGTCGCTCATGGAAAGGATCTCCGGCATCTCGGAGGACACCATGAGGATTCCCTTTCCCAGTGCTGCCAGCCTGCTGATCAGCTCGTGGATGTTCGCCTTTGTCCCGACATCGATTCCCCGTGTCGGCTCATCCAGGATGAGGATGTCCGGCTGCATCAGCAGCCACCGCGCAATGAGAACCTTCTGCTGGTTTCCGCCGCTCAGGTTGTCGATCGTCTGGTCCAGGGAAGGCGTGCGTATTGAAAGCGCCTTCACCTGTTCGAGGCACCATTTCCTGATCTTCCGGTTTTGAAGCATGCCCCGGGAAATGTAGGCATCGATATCCGGCAGGATGATGTTGTCCTTCACGTCCATCTTCAGGAAGAGACCCGTCAGCTTCCTGTCCTCCGTCACGAAACCGATCTTGTTCCTGATGGCATCTTCCGGCGTTCGGATCCGGACCGTCTTCCCGTGGATGGCGATTTCACCGGAGGTCGCGGGAACAACCCCGAAAAGCGCCTCCATGAGCTCCGACCTCCCGGCGCCCACGAGGCCGGCAACGCCGAGAACCTCGCCCTTGTGAAGGTCGAAGGAAATGTCCTCGAATTTCCCGGTCACCGAGAGGTTGCGGACGCTCAGCAGCGTTTCGCCGATCGTGCCCTTCTCCTTGTGGAAGAAGTCCTTCAGCTCCCTGCCGACCATGTCATGGATCAGGATATCCTTGGTGATTTTCCCGATGGGGTGCGTGCTGACCGTGCGGCCGTCCCGGAGCACGGTGACCGCATCCGCTATCTCGAAAATCTCGTCCAGCTTGTGGGAGATGTAGATGACGGAGATGCCTTTCCGGGACTTGATGTCCCGGATGATCCGGAACAAGTGCTGGACTTCCTTCTCGGTCAGCGCCGAGGTGGGCTCGTCCATGATCAGCAGGTCCGCGTTGTAGGACACCGCGGTGGCGATTGCCACCAGCTGGGAGCTCGCGATGGACAGCTCGTTCATTTTCTTCGTGACGTCTATGTCGATCTCGAACTCGGACAGGAGATCCCGCGCCATGGACTGCGTCATCCGTTTCTTCACCAGGCCGATCCCCAGGTTCCTGACCTTTTCGCGGCCGAGGAACAGGTTGTCGGCGACGGAAAGGTAGGGAACGGGGCTGACCTCCTGGGGGATCATGGCAACGCCGGCCTTCAACGCGTCGAAAGGAGACTTGATCCTGTAAGGGGCGCCTTTGAAGATGATCTCCCCCTCGTCGGGGCGGTACAGCCCGTAGAGGATCTTCATCAGCGTCGACTTTCCCGCCCCGTTCTCACCCATGAGGGCATGGACGACTCCCTTATGGACTTCCAGGTCCACGGCCTGCAGTGCCTGGACTCCGGGGAAGGACTTGGACATGCCTCGAATGCTCAGTATTGGTTCTTCCATCTTTCTTCCCGCGCGCATGACAAACCCCGCGGGGAGCCACAGGGCCTCCCGCGGGGATGATTGCATGGGCGACAGTCTACTTGACGAACTGTGCCTTGTTGGCCTCCGTGATGAGCGTGTGGCTGATCCACTGCATCTTCTCGAAAGGCTGCTTCTTGATCATCTTGTAGACCTGGTTCACTCCCTCGTACCCGATGACGTTGGGGTCCTGCAGCAGGGTCATGTTCAAGCCCTTGCCGAGGAACTCCAGCGCGTCGGAGGTTCCGTCGACGCCGAGGATGTACAGCTTCTTGTTCGACGCGGCGGCCCGCGCCGCCAAGACGGCGCCAATGGCCATCTCGTCGTTGTTGCAGGCGAAGATCGTGATGCCCGAGTCCCCCTGCAGCCAGTTTTCGGCGATCTGCAGGCCCTTGTTGCGGTCCCAGCTGCCTTCCGCTTCCGCGACGATCGGGTACTTCGGATCCCCGGCAAGGCCGTCCTTGACGCCCTTGGTCCGCATCTGCGCCGCCTCGTGGACGAGCATTCCCATCATGATCCCCACCTTGCCGCCCTCGGGGATGTTCTTCTTGATCCAGTCCGCCTGCATCTGCCCGGCCTCGATGGACCGCGTGCCGACAAAGCCGTCGAGCTGGTCCATGATGGACTGCTCGGGAAGCCCGTTGCTGGACGTGAGGAATACGCCGGCCTTCTTGGCAATGGGGATCATTGCCTTGAACGTCGAGGGGTCGACCGCCGAAACGACAATGCCCTTGGCCCCGTTGGAGATCAGGGTCTCGATCTGGGAGACCTGCAGCGCCGCGTCACTCTTCGCATCCACGAAGATGAGCTGGACGTCGGGATGATCCTTCTCGAATTTCTTCATCCCTTCCACGCAGTAGCTCACCCACTTGTCGGAGAACTCGCGGATTGCGCACCCGATGATGATCTTCTTGCCGGCCTCGGCATTTCCCGCCGGCCCACACGCCTACGACGACGCAGAGGAGAATGAAAAGTACGAGCAGCTTCTTCATGAAAACCTCCTAAACTGGTGTAATGACTTCGACTTGCTCAACCCCGCCCGATTTTTCCGGGTGGCTCCTCGTCTCGAACCCGGCATCACCTCCTTCTTCTCCTGAAGTGAAGCCACCCTTCAACCCTCGCGCGGGGACAAATCCCTGACGGAGTATATGACCAACTGCCAGGACGCCTACCCCGGACAGTATCTCGTCGTCTTCGGAGGTTTCCAGCTCGATCCGCAGAGACTTTCTCACGCGCGGATTCAGGCGCTCAGCCACGGCCGCTTTCACCGCGTCCAGGTACCTTTCCCCGAATCGTGACATCTCGTCCCCGATGATGATCCGGCCCGGCCCGTAGGCGTTGACCACGTTCACCAGCCCGATGCCCAGGTGCCAGGCGGATTTCTCCACGGCGGATTGCGCCCAGGATTCCCCGCCCAGGAATGCATCCCGGACGCTTTCCAGCGTCACCTCGGGGTGGACATTCCGGAGGTCACGGAGCAGGGCTATGGAGCTGCAGTACAGCTCCAGGCAGCCGCGATTGCCGCACCCGCAGCGCGGCCCGTTGTGGTCGATTGTCAGGTGCCCGATTTCCCCGGCGATACCCGTGGCTCCCCGCAGGAGGTTGCCGTCCAGCACGATTCCCGCCCCGACGCCCTGCCCGACCGAAATGTAGATGACCGTCTCGCTCTGCTCGTGCTTCGATGCAAGCCACCACTTGGCCAGCGCACCGGCCTTGGCGTCATGCTCCAGGAAAACAGGAATCGTCAGCTCGGAAGTGAGCCTGTTTTCCAGGGGAACGGCATCGAGGCCGGGAAGCTCGGTGACCCACGCCATTCGGCCTTCCGTTTTCACGTAAGGCCCCGGGATGGCCACCCCTGCGCTCAGGAAGTTGTAGCGCGTGTGCCGGGCCATCATCTCGCGGATCCCGGTAATGATCCTGGCCACGGCGGCCTCGCCATCCAGGGGGACGTCAAGGGCTTCTTTTTCGACGCTTTCCGCGGCGCCGTGCAGGTCGAAGAGACCGAGCTTGATGCAGTGCTTCTCCAGCCTCACGCCGATGACACGGAACTCTTCGTTGTTCAGGGACAGGCCGATGGACCGCCGCCCCTTCTTCCCGTCCAGGATCCCGGTCTCCTTCACGAGACCCCACCGGATGAAATCGCTGATGATATTGCTCATCGTTGCCTGCTTGAGACCGGTGGCGCGCGCCAGCTCCGCCCGCGACCAGGTCTTGTGCCTGCGCAGCAGCCTGATCACGAGGGCACGATTCATCTCCTGCACGTCTTCGAGGTTCATGTCTCAGTTCCTGTGCAAGCGGCCCTTTGCCAATGTTTCTGCACCTTGATCCTTATAGTCATTGTATTAATCAAATTGATTACGAATAAAGCGAAGATTATCATCGGTTTCTTGGCTCGTCAAGAAATTTTCACTTACCATGGCGGGAAGGGGAGTTTCAGCCGCGAACAGCGGGAAATCAGCTCCGAAAGAGCTTTCAGTACGAAGCAAAGGCCTCGTACATGGCCCTGATGTTCTCCAGGGGCAGTTCGGGGCCCACCTCGCCGCAGGCGATGATGCCGCCCTTCGGCGTGCCCAGGTGGCTCAAAGACGTCGACGACGTGACGTTTTACTTCCAGCGGCGTGCCGAACGGCATGATTTTCTGGCGGTCGAGATCAGTCCTGAAACAGATGGCCCCCGCAAAGCGCTTCTTCAGCAGGTCCAGGCCGATGACGTTTGCCTGGCAGTTGATCACGCGGACGCCCATGTCAATGAGGTCGGGAATGATGTCGATGATGTTCCCGTCCGAGTGGAAGTGCACGTCCATTCCCGCTCCGATGTCACCTTCTCGAACATTGTCCTGTAGGCGGGCCGGAAAATCTTCCTCCACAGCTCGGGGGATATGAGCAGCCGTGTCTGGTCCCCCCAGTCGTCGGCAAAGTGGATCCCGTCGTAGGGCAAGGGCGCACCACTTGTCCAGCCAGCGCAGGTTGAAGGCCAGCAGGTCATCGCGGAGACGCATCACTTCCGGTGACCCGTCGGCGAGGTCCATCAGGAGATTTTCCATTCCCCGCAGCTGCTGCATCTGCTCGAAGAACGTGATCCAGCCGCCGCGGGCATAGTAGTCGTCGCTTTTTCCCGGCCATGTGGCCGCTGTACAGACGTCCGATCGGTGGCCCGGCGGTGAATTTCGGGCCAGCGGTAGCCTGCGTAGGCTCCCCAGTCTGCAAGGGGCCATTCTACCGGAATCCCGCAGACGCCCTCCGTGTGAACTTCCCACAGGGTATTGAACTCGTCGTTGATGACGGCCTTTGCGGTAGAGCACCGGGTAGTCCTGCCGGGCCAGGTCAGGTAGAGACTCCCACCCGAAGTCCTCGCGGACGGTGGCGAGGATCTCATCCAGCGCGCTGCCGTATCGGATCTGGGCGGCCGGGAGAATGGCGTGGGAAATCGGCGGCCGGTCAGGGCTCTCAAAACGTATGGCACGAAGCACCCTTTCCCGGCTTTTCATCGGTCGAATCTATCCTCCGCGCCAGCCGCGGCGTCAAGACGATCGGTTTTCGGACGCGGGGCGCATCGCATGCGGCGCTGCACGGTACCACTCGATGGTCCGGCGCACTCCTTCCTCAAGCGGCGTCGGGGAGAAGGAGAACAACCGCGCGAACCGGCCGCCGTCCACGACGTATGGCTCTTCCTTCTGGTAAAGCATCTCCACGAGCTCACGCAGGAGCGGGTTGAACAGGCCGAGGCCCGCGATCAGGGGCCGCGGGATGGTCCCGAGAGTCTTCCGCCGCCCTGCCTGGTGCGGTACTGGATGCTGCCGCGCCGCCTCGTTGAAAAACAATTCCGCTGCCTCGCCGGCCGTCACTGTCCTGTCGTTGGGAACGATCCATGCCCTGCCGTGCGCCCGCGGATCGAGGGCGGCCACCGCCAAGGCCCTGCCGTAGTCTTCGACATACGTGTAGGTGTGGGGCTGATCCACGCTGCCGACGACGCGCGGCCGTTTCCCGTTGAAAAGGGGATCGAGGAAGAGCTGGGTGCCGAACAAGGCTCTGGAGAACGGCTCCCGGTCCGTAGTAGTCGGAGGCATGCACGGATGGTCCAGGCGAGGCCCGTCGCGCTCCGCGGTTTCCACAAGCCTGTCGTGGAGCTGCTTGCGCAGCAGCCCCTTGCGGGTCGGCGGATCCTCGGGAGTGTCCTCGTTGATGACCGGACACCCGCGCGAGTACATGTACAGGTTTTCCGCCACCCCGAGGACGGCGTTTTCCTGCACGCGCGGCTGCAACGAGGTTCTCCTGCAGGCGGGGAAGGACGCGCTGCCAGTCCTGGTACGGCACGTTCACGCAGTGATAGAGGTGCGATGCGCCCGCGGCTTGCCGCGAGGACTGCCTCGCGGGTCCAGCGCATCGGCAGGGTGCATCTCCAGAGCCGTCCTGCTCCGTCCCGTGAAAGATCAGTCGAAGACCACCGTCGGGCGGCGGCCCGTCCTGCTGACCATCCTGACACGTTGTGCCCTTTCCGCAGCAGAGAGCGCGCGGCCCCGATGCCCCACGGGGCCGTTGCCGAAGATGACATGAAGTGATGCCATGTGTTCCTCCTATGTTGGCATTGCCAACACCAACAATATACCGACTGATGTGGGCAGTGTCAACATGAATGTTGGCAAAGGTCACATTTCAATGTACTGTTGTGCCATGGCTGTGAAACAGCGGGAGAAGGCCCGCGTGAAACCCGTGGCACAGCACCCGTACCACCACGGGGCGCTGCGGGAAGCCCTCGTGGCCCAGGCGTTCCAGGACCTGGAGACGGACGGGCTGGAAGGCTTGAGCCTTCGCCGGCTGGCGGAAAGCGCCGGCGTTTCCAAGACAGCCCCGTACCGGCACTTCGCCGACAAGCGCGAGCTGCTGGTGACGATCGCCGCCGAGGGTTTCGGCCTGCTGGCGGAGAACCTGGAGGCGGTGCCGCAGGCCGCGCTCTCCGTGGCCGGCGGCGACCCGCTGGCGGGGATCCGCGCCTCTTTGCGCGCGTATCTCGAGTTCGCCCGCGAGAGGCCCGTGCTGTACAAGCTGATGATCTCGCGGCTGGGGTACGAGCTGCATTCCGAGGCGTGCCGTCTCAACAGCGAACGGGCGCTTGGCTGCCTTGTCCGCGCCGTGCAGGCGGCGCAGGCCGCGGGCTGGCGGCCCGACAAGGACGGCATGGCACTGGTGCTCTCCCTCTGGGCGAGCGTGCATGGCTGGGCCGCGCTCCTGATCGACGGCCTCCTGCCGCCGGGGCACTCCCGAGCAGGGCAATGACTGGCTGAGGCTCGCGACTGGTCCTGCTGGACTGATCTCGCGAATTCCCCATCGAGGAACTGGGTCAGGAGATTGCCTGCTTGTCCGCGCATCTGGATGCAGCCTCCCACCGTCTGCTGGAGTGCATCCGACGCTTCGATGAGGCCTGCGGCTGGCACGAGCAGGGCGCGGTGTCCTGCTCGCACTGGCTGGCATGGCGCCTGGGATGGGACCCGGCCACCGCCCGCGAGAAGGTACGGGTGGCGCGCGCGCTGGGAGTGCTGCCCGCCATCAACGAATCGTTGCGCACGGCCAGGCTGTCGTACGCCAAGGTCCGTGCGCTCACTCGAGTGGCGACGCCCTAGAACGAAGCCAAGCTGCTTGAGATGGCGCTTTCGCAACCGGGACGCAGCTTGAGCGGCTGTGCCGAGGCTATCGAGGGGTGCTGGACGGCGAAAGGACGCCGACGCCGGAGGAGCGTTCGGTACGCCAGCGGCTGCTGCCGGGAGGGATGGTCAAGCTGGAGTTGGTGCTTGAGCCGGACGAGGCGGATTTGATCCTGCGCGCCGTCGAGCGCGCCCGGGAGGTGCACGCCCGCCGTGCAGAGCCGCTGGAGACAGAGGCTTCTAGCGCCCGGAGCTTCCGGAGGGCCTGCCGCTCCTGCCGCCCAAGAGGAGGCGGAGGCAGCTCGAAGCCGCCGGCGTTTCCGCGGAAACGTGCTGGCCCTCGCGGGCTGACGGGGCGGTGAAGCTCGCCGAGTCGTTCCTGGCCGGCAATCCCGTGACGGGAACCGGCGGCGAGCGCTTCCAGGTCATGGTTCACCTGGATCAGGAGGTGCTTGGGCCAGACAGTGCTTGGGCGGCCACCCTGGAGGATGGCACCCGCGTTTCCGCGGAAACGTTGCGACGAGTGGCCTGCGATTGCGGCCTCGTGGCCACAGGTGGAGATGGGGAGGCACTGAACATCGGCCGCCGCGCCCGCAGTATTCCCCCCGCCATCCGCCGCGCCCTGATGCTGCGTGACCGCGGCTGCGCCTTCCCCGGGTGCACCCACACGGCCTTCCTTCACGGGCACCACATCCAGCACTGGCTTAGTACGTCTCCAGGTGGATCGTCACCGGCTCGTCTCCATAGTAGCCGAACAGGCTCGTGAAGCTGAGCGACGGTAGCTCGCACAGCGTGACGCTGCCGTGGACCTGGACAGTTCGCCAGTCCTTCCCGCCGCCGGGATTGTAAAACAGATGGAAACTTCCCGTCGGGCCGGAGAAAATTGATGAGATCCCAGGCGGCCGCGGCATCGATGCCCCCCGGCGCAGCCCGCAAGCGCCGTGAGGATCTCGTGGTTCAGCTCGTCATACCGCCACTGGATTTCGTTCGCGTTCGCGCTGGTGAGAAGCGCAATCCATTCGCTCATCGACGTCATGCGCATCTCGGGGGAGATGCAATGATTTGTGGCGATGAGGACATCCGGCCGCCGTTCACGCTGGGGTGCATAGTAGAAGGGGCCCGGGCAGTTGCGGTCCTTCCAGGTCGGGTTGATGAAGCCCGTCTCGCCGAACATGTCGTTCGACCAGGGCGCGCCCGCGCCGAGGGTCCGGATGTCCTCCTTCCATTGCCCCCACAACGCCGACATCCGCCGCCCGAATATTCCCTTGACCCCGCCGAAGATGTCGGCCAGGAGATCCTTCAGGATGGACAGCCAGCTGCGATCGAATGCCCGCCACAAGCCCGGGTTCCAGTCCTGCGAGATAACGCTCGGGAAAGGGGTAGTCGCCGCCCCGCACGACGAGACCCATTCGAAGGGGCAGGGGTCCTGTACCGTGCCCGCATGCGCCATGATGTAGGGCATTCCCGGCAGGAGGCGGCGATAGAAACCGGGGATGTGATCGAAGTACGGGAAACGGCTCCCGGGGGCCGAGCCTGACGCCCGGCTTCGACGACGCAGGCCTGCCCGGCCGCGTCCGCCACGGGATACAGCCACGACACGCCGCGCGGAGCCTCCCTGATCCGGTCCACAACGGACCCGCTGGAATGCGCAGTGCTGGATGCAGTCCCGGATGAGCAGAAGGGAATTGAGCCCGGGCCGCCGCGGATCACACAGGCGGCTGGGCAGCATGTTCACGCCGAGCGCCACGCCTGCATCGTTCATGGCCGACCATTGTGCCGACGAGGCCCGGCGCCCCCTGGCCCACGAACGTGTGCAGTGCCCGGCCCGGCGGAATCCTCGGGCCTCTGGATGACCAGCCAGGCGGTGTCCTGGAAGACGTCGGCCGTCGGGAACATGAAATCCCTGCCGAAGAAATGCCGTCCGCCGGCGGCATCGCCGGAAAGAGAGAAGGCATTGCACCCGATGGGCGTGCGCAGCAGGCCCGGGTGCACGCCGCGCTCCGCGAAGAGCGTACCGGTGTAGATGTGGGCAAGCAGGCAGTCGATCCCGAGGTTCAAGGCGAGGAGCCGGTCGCGACGCACCGTGGTTGCGGGATTGGCCGCCCGGCAGCCGTCCACGATGCCGTCGATTTCCGCCAGCAGGGGAGCGGGAATGTCGGGCAGCATGCGCTCCGAGGCCCCAGTGATGATGCGCACGACCAGGTCCTTGAGCAGGCGGAGGGTGTCCTCCCGTGCTGCCGGGCCCGAGCCGAAAAAGGCGAACGCAACGTTTTCCACGAACTCGCCTGCCATGCGCGCCACGTCGGGCTCGGCCAGGGCGCCGACGAGCCAGCCCATGGTGTACCCGTCTCCCTCCACGTAGCAGGCCCGCTTCGGCGCCCCTGTCACCGTGTTGCGCGCCCACGCATGGCGGGCGAGCATCCCCAGCCGCTCCCCCTTCTGTACGTGACGGACGACCTCGAAGCCGTCCGTTCGGAAGGCAGACTCCATCTGGGCGATCCTCTCCATGCGGGGATTCTACGGGGCATGCGCGCGGGAGGCAGACCTGCACCGGGCCCCGTCAGGCTGCCCAGCGGTTCTGCCGAAACTGGAGATATGGAAGCAACTCTGGGAATCATGATTGATCGGGTCAACGGAATCGAGTACCGTGCGCTCCCCCGCCGGGACAGGAGGGGTTGGTACGCGCAGTGGCGCCCTGCACGCGCGCTGGAATCCTTCCCCGCGTTCTCCTACGTCTCGCGCACCGAGCACTTCGAGACGGAAGGCGAGGCCATGGAGTTCATCCGCCGCAACGCGGCCGGGATTGTTGCGCGCAAGCTCTGAACGGCGGAGCCAGCCTTATCTCGAGGGCAGCCGGCCGTAGATCTCCGACAGGGACCTGAGCCGCCCTGCCGGCGCCGGGCGGAAGCAACTGTCATCGGCCCGCCAGGTCCAGTTTCTTCCACTGGACGTGCCGGGCGTGTTCATCCGCGCTTCCGCTCCCAGCCCCAGCACATCCTGGAACGGCACGACTGCCGTCGCGCACACTGATGCCATGGCCATCCTGATGAGCCGCCATTCGATCTCGGGATCCGCGGCGCTGCAGTACGCCTCGAAGTAGTCCCGCTCTTCCTTCGTCCGCGCCGCCCACCATCCCCGGGTGGTGTCGTTGTCGTGGGTTCCCGTGTACACAACCGAGTCCGCCGCGTGATTGTGCGGGAGGAATCGGTTGTCGGACGCGAGCCTGCCCGACTCTCCCTGGTCGAACGCGAACTGGAGGATCCGCATCCCGGGAAAGCCGAAGCGCTCCCGCAAGCGCATTGACTTCCGGCGTGATGACGCCGAGGTCCTCCGCGATGATCGGCAGCGTTCCCAGCTCCCTTTCCATTTCCTCGAAGAGGCGCACGCCCGGCACCTTCACCCATTGTCCCCGCTCCGCCGTGCGCTCCCCTGCCGGAACCGACCAGCATGACTCGAACCCCCGGAAGTGATCGATGCGCACCAGGTCGAACAGCCGGCAGGCCGAGCGGATCCGCTGGATCCAGAAACGGAACCCCTGCCGGGCCATCTCATCCCAGTCGTACAGCGGGTTGCCCCAGAGCTGCCCCGTGGCGGCGAAATAGTCAGGGGGCACACCCGATACGGCGGTCGGCCTCCCATCGGCGTCGAGGAGAAAGAGCTCGCGGTTGGCCCAGACGTCTGCGCTGTCGGGAGCCGCGAAGATCGGCAGGTCCCCGATGATGCGGATGCCCTTGCGTGAAGCGGCCTCGTGCAGGGCATCCCACTGGGAGAAGAAGAAGTACTGGATGACCTGTTCTTCCTTCACCTGCCGCGCCAGCTTCTCTTTCCACGCGTGTCACAGCTCCCGCTCTTCTCAGGGCGATGTCCCGGTCCCAGCGTGTCGTTCCAGGCGCCGCGCCGGAGCTGTCGTTCTTGATGGCCATGAACAGGGCGTAGTCATCCAGCCACCAGGATTCCCTGGCGACGAAGGATTCGAAACCCTTCCGGCTCCCGCCTCCCTTGAAATCCGGGAACCTGCCATCGAGGCACCGGGCGGCGGCCTGTCGAAGCAGCGGCATTTTCCACTGATCAGCGCGCCGAAGTCGACCCGGTCCCCGGCGAACTCCGGAGCACCGGCCAGGTCGCGCCGTTCCAGCGCTCCCCAGTTCGACAAGCGTGTCCAGGCTGACGAGAAGGGGATTGCCGGCAAAGGAGGAGAAGCACGCATAGGGGGAGTCCCCGTACCCAGTGGGTCCGAGGGGCAGCACCTGCCACAGCGACTGGCCGGCGGAGACGAGGTAGTCCAGGAAGCGGTACGCCGCGGCTGCCCAGCTCGCCGATACCGTGCGGGCCGGGGAGGCTCGTCGGGTGCAGGAGAATGCCGCTGGCGCGGCCGCGAGAATGCGTCCGCTTCACTTGATGGAGCCGGCGATCATTCCCTTGATGATGTACTTCTGCGCGAAGAGGAAGAAGATGACGATGGGGATCATCGCCATGAGGATGGCCGTGAGAATGAGGTCCCACTGCTTGACGTATGCTCCCGCGAAGTTGGAGACAGCGAGGGGGATCGTCATCACGCTGTTCCCCTTCCCGAGGATGAGCAGCGGCAGAAGGTAGTCATTCCAGATCCAGATGCCGTTCAACACGAGGACCGTGGCGTGGATGGGCCTCAGGATGGGAAAGATGATCTGGTAGAAGGTCTGCGAAGGTCTGCAGCCGTCGATCCTTGCCGCCTCTTCGAGCTCCAGGGGAATGCTCTTGATGAAGCCGTGGAACAGGAAGATGGACTGCGACATGCCGAAGCCGATGTAGGCGAGGATGATTCCCGAGTAGGACCGCAGGAGCCGAATCCCCGTGACTGCCGCGATTTCACGGAACCAGGTGAGCAGGGGAAACATGACGATCTGGAAAGGGATGACCATGGCCGCGACGAAGGTGATGAAGATGCTCGTCGAGAGCCTGGTCCTGGTTCGCACGAGGACCCAGGCCGCCTGCGAGGAGAGGACGTTGAGCAGGACCAGGGAGGACACCGTGATGATGACCGAGCTCAGGAAAGAGGAGGAGTACTGCACATTGGCGCTGGTCCAGATCGTGTACATGTTCGGCAGTATCTTCATCCAGTCGGTGGGAAGGCTGAGCGGACTCTGCGTGATCTCGAAGGGAGTCTTGGCCGAGTTCACCACGACGATGAAGAAGGGAAAGAGGAACAGGAGGAAGAGCACGAGCGCCAGGATCTCGGGGACGACGAGTATCTTGGTGCGTCGCTTTTTCACAGCTCGACCTCCTTCTTCTTGTTGATCGAGACCTCGATGACCGAAATGATGACCAGCACGAGGAAGAAGACGACCGCGCGGGCCTGGCCGCCGGCCATGTCGTCCGACTTGAGACCCTGGTTGTAGATATTCATGGCCAGGAGCTGGGTGCCATAGATCGGCTGCCCCATGAACATGGCGGACGGCCCGCCCCCGGTGAGGGAAACGTTGACGTCGAACTGCTTGAACGAGTTCACCAGGGTGATGAAGAGCGTGACCGTGAGGGCCTGCCGTATCATGGGCAGGGTGATGGAACGCAGCCGCCTGAACGCCGAGGCGCCGTCGATCTTTGCCGCCTCGATGAGCTCCTGGGGGATGGTCTCGATGGCCGCAACGTAAATCACCATGACGTAGCCGGCGTACTGCCAGGTTCCCACGACGACCATGGCGAGGAGCGCGGTGTTGCTTCCTGCCAGCAGGAGGTTCGCCGGATCCGCCCACGAGGCGAACCCGAGAAATGTCCCCAGGGAGGGAATGGCGTTGTCGAAAATGAACTGCCAGACGTAACCGAGGATCAGGCCGCCGATGAGGTTCGGGATGAAGAAGCCCGCGCGGTAGACGTTGCGCCCGACGAGCTTCGTGCGTGACCAGCATGGCAAGACCGAAGGAAACGACATTGATGGCGATCATGTTGAGCAGGGTGTACACGACGGTGATGATGAAGGAGTAGGTGAAGCTCGGGTCCTTCAGGATGCCGGCGTAGTTCGCAAGTCCAACGAGCTTGAGGGCGTCGCCCACCCTGGCCGTTGCGGACCAGTTCGTGAAGGAGTAGTACGCGCCGAGCAGAAAGGGAATGACGATGACGACGACGAATGCGAACAGGACGGGCGCGAGAAAGAGCCAGAAAATGGCGGGATGTTTCGCTTTCCGCATCGAGAGACGCTCCTGTGCGGATGATACGAGCCCGCCCGCGTGCACGCGCCGGCAGGCGGGTCGAAAGAGGGCCGGCCGCGCGGCCGGCCCTCCGACGGTGCCTACTTCTTCAGGCTCTCGAAGGCCTTTGTCATGAGGTCGATGAACTTGGCCTTGTTGATTGCCCCCGTGGCAAACTGGTTGTAGATCGCGGCAAGCGTCTTCTCGCGGAACTCCTGGGTGAAGTTGTACTGGTTCCAGCTGTAGATCTTGCCCGCCGCGGCCCAGGTCTGGACCGACTTGGAGAGCTGGCCGGTGGGGCTCAGCGTGATGTTCTTGTAGGCGGGGATCATCAGCGCATCCACGACCATGTACTTGTTGCCTGCGTCCGTGTAGACGAGGTCGTTCAGGAACTTTTTCGCGGCCGGGATGTTCTTCGAGTTCTTGTTGATCACGTAGAAGGAAGGAGCCGCAACGAATATGCCGTCCGTTGGCTGGGCCGTCGAACCGTACGGGGCGAAGGCCATGGCGAAAGTCGCCTTGGCCTGGGCCATGTTGGGGTCGACCCAGTTGCCCTGGTGGAGGAATGCGGCCTTGCCGCTGGCAAATGCGCCGACCTGGGCATCGTAGTTGCCCGGTCGTGAGCACGGCCTTGTCGGCGTACTTGAACATCAGCTCCACCCAGTCGGCGTATTCCGACAGGCGCTTTGCGTCCACCGTGCCGGCAAGGAGGTCGTTCGTGACGGACATGTCTCCGTAGGGAAGGCCGTTCGAGAGCAGGGCGTTGAGGTCGTGGTCTCGAGTGACCCAGCTCATGTCGATGCTCGCGGCCATGGAGACGACGGACTTGAGGCCGAGAGAAGCCTTCATTCGCGTCGATCTTCTCGAAGGCGGCCTTGTACGCGGCGTAGTTGTTGAGGGTCAGGGGATCGACCCCTGCCTTCTTGAGGATGTCGGCGTTGTACGCCAGGCCCCAGCCTTCGACGGCGACGGGGAAGCCGTAGACCTTGCCGTCGGACTTGAAGGGGACGGAGGTGTCGTTGATCCACTTTTCGCCCGTGAGGTCGAGGGTGAGGTTCGCCCACTGCTTGTAGTCCTCGAGCCCGCTGATGGCGAAGATGTCGGGCATGTCGCCCGCGGCGAAGTCAGCCTTGAGCTGCGTGCCGAGGTCAATGCCGGAGCTGCCGCCCACGGACTTGACCGTGACGGTGACGTTGTTGGCCTTCGACCAGGCATCGGCGTAGGCCTTGAGGGCCGCGTCGATCTCGGGCTTGTTCTGCTCCAGGGTGATGTGCTGGGGCGGCCTGGCGCAGGCGCCCAAGGACCAGCGCGAGCACGATCGGGAGAACCACTTTGCAAGTACTTCATTGATCTGATTCCTCCGTTCGAAAGACGAACTGGTGACCTGCCCTCCTCACCGAGGAGGAACTGGAAATGCAGGTTGTTGATTATACAAGGGTACTCCCCCCGAAATGCGAAGACAAGATCATCCCGGTGCGGACCATCGGTGCCCGCAGATCCCTGAATTGACTTTCTCTCCGCCGTGCCGTGTATCTCATTCTCACCATGGCTGAGGAGTGCATCCGCATCGACGGCCTTCATGTCCGGCGGGAAGGAGTCGAAATCCTGCGGGGGCTCTCCCTCACGGTGGCCTGCGGCGAGCGGCTGATCGTCGCCGGACCCAACGGCGCCGGCAAGACCACGCTGATGAAGGCGATCCTCGGGATGGTGCAGGCGAGCGCCGGGCGCATCCTCGTCCTGGGCCAGCACGGTGGGCTCGCGCGAATGGGCGCGCGGCCGCCGCCGCGTCGGGTACGTGAACCAGGAATCGGTGCACGTGGATTTCCCCGTCTCGGGCCGGGAAGTCGTGGAAATCGGCACCTGCAGCCTCCGCCTGGACAGGGCCGAAAAGCGGCGGCGGATCGAGGAGGCAATGGCCGCGGCGGGCTGCGCCCACCTCCAGGGCAGGATGTACGCGCGGCTGTCCGGCGGCGAGAAGCAGAAGCTCTCCCTGGCCCGGTGCCTCTGCCAGGACCCGCAGCTCCTCCTCCTGGACGAGCCGACCTCCTCCCTGGATCCGCGCTCCCGCTCGGAGCTGATGGACCTGCTGCGAGCTCTCAACGAGCGGCGGCGCGCTCACCATGGTCATGGTCTCCCACGACGCGCAGGTGCTCTCCGAGCCGGAATGGAAGATCGAGCACATGGAGGCGGGCGCCTTCGCCTGAGCGCACGAAGTGAACGTCATCCAGGCACTCTCCTACTCGCCGATCCTCCGCGGGTTCATTGCCCTGGTGCTCGCCGGATGCTTTTTCCCGCTCGCCGGGGTCTTCGTCCTCCGCCTCAACCTCGTGACGCTGCGGTTCACCCTGATGCACGCGGCGCTCCTGGGCGCCGCCATCGGCCTGGCGCTGCACATCGACCCGCTCCTCGCCGGCCTCGTGCTGGACCTCGTGGCCATCGCCGCGATTGCGCGCGTGGCGCGGGAGTCCGGCCTCGCGCTGGGCTACGTGTCCACGTTCTTCATGGTGCTCACCATCGGCCTGGCATTCGCCGTGATCTACAAGGCCGGTGTTCCGGCCAAGGACGCCTTCGGAATCCTCTGGGGGAGCATCTATTCGCTGACGCGCATCGACCTGGCCCTCATCGGCGCTGTACTCGGTGGCCATCGTGCTCTTCGTCACCCTCCTGTTCCCGCGGGTGAGCGCCGTGCTCTTCCACCGGGAGATCGCCTGGGCATCCGGCGTTCACGAGGCGGCCCTCACCACCGTCATCCTGGTGTTCGTCGGCGTGAGCGTCGCGCTTCTCATGCAGCTCATCGGCGCCCTGCTCCTGGATTCCATCCTGCTGCTGCCCGCCATCATCGCCTCCTTCACGGCGCGCAGCACGAGGGGATTCTTTCTCCAGGCGTGCATCATCGGCGCTTTCTGCAGCATCGCGGGATTCTTCACGTCCTTCGCCCTGGACGTTCCCGCCAGCTCGGCGGTGACCGTCATTGCCGCCTGTCTCCTGGGCGCGGGTCTCATCTACAGGCGATTTTCCAGGAGGATTGCATGACCACGTTGCTCCGGGGCGCCCTTGCGGCTGCCCTGGTTCTCATGGGGACGGCGGCCCCGTTGTCCGCACAGCAAAGCATACGCGCGTCATGGCAACCAATTCGTGGACCGCCGCATTTGCCGCGGCGGCGGGTGCCGCGGATATCGTGACCATTGCGCCGTCGGACCTGCGCCATCCGGCCGAGTACGAGCTGAAGCCGTCAGACGTCGCGGCGCTGCAGAACGCGGACCTGATCGTGTACACGGGCTTCGAGGTGATGGCGAAAAAGCTTGCGGATGCGGCCGGCAGCCAGTCCATCCGGATGCTGCAGATCGACGCCGACTATTCGCTTGCCACCATGCGGTCCTCGATCCTTGCCATTGCCGACCTGCTGGGCACCGAGCCAGAAGGCGCAGGAGAGCGTGGCGGCGCTGGAAGAGCTTCATGTCGTCCTGGAAGGCGGAGCTGACGGCGGCCGGGCTTCGCGGCGCGCCGGTTGTTGTGCACGTCTTTCCAGCAGCCGCTCATCGCGGAGCTGGGGTTCTCCGTCGGCGGGCGTGTTCGGCCCGGGTCCGCTGGAGGCGGCGCAGATTGCCCGGCTCTCACCGACCAGGGCGCGATTCATCGTGGACAACTGGCACAACGAGGCAGGCGGCCCCGCTGCGGGAGACCATGAAGGACTCGCGCTACGTGTCCCTGATCAACTTCCCCGGGCCGGACGGGACGAAAGGCCTCCTGGATGTGCTGGCGGACAACCGCGCGCGGCTGAAGGCGGCCGCCGGGTACTAATCCCTCTTCCAGGGCATCCGCAGGCATTCCTCGGTCTGGTAGAGGCGGAAATCCGCGTCTCCGTTCACGAGGAATGTCTTGACCGTGCTGCGGCCAGGTACTGCGCGGGCCCGGGCAAGCGTGCGGCCCGTTCGCGAGACGTCATCGACAAGAAGGACCTTTCGGCCGGGAAACGGCGGGGGGCCTTCATCGAGCAACCGGGCATCCGCGAAGCGCGGCTTGTTCTCGTGATCGCGGTAGTTGATGTGCACGACCCCCATCGGGATTCCCCACTCCTGCTGAAGGAGCGCGGCGGGAAGGATCCCGCCCTGGGCGATGGCGACGATTGCCTCGAAGCGCTCACCCTGCATCTCCGCCAGGACCCTGTCGAGCTCCGCGTAGAACTCCGTCCAATCGATCGATTGCGTGTACACCATGACTCGCTCTAATGTATGGATGCGGGCTCATCGCGATCAAGAATGCCGCAGGGGAGGATCCATGGCAGACGCGGGCAGGAGCGCGCGCTCCTGGTCGTCGACGTGCAGAACGATTTCTGCCCCGGGGGGAGCCTCGCGGTGGAATCCGGGGACGAGGTCGTGACCGTCATCAACCGCATCATGCCCGGCTTTTCGCCGCGTCGTTGCCACGCAGGACTGGCATCCGCCGGACCACGTCTCCTTTGCCAGCAGCCACCCGGGCCGCAAGCCGCTGGACGTCGGTGGACGCCGGGGGCATCGCAGCAGGTCCTCTGGCCCGACCACTGCGTCCGCGCCACGCGCCGGCGCCGAGCTTCATCCCGGCCTGGAGCACGGGACGCATCGGGCTTCTCCTCCGCAAGGGCATGCGCCGGGAGCTGGATTCCTATTCCGCCTTTTTCGAGAACGATCACCGCACCGACACCGGTCTTCGCTCACTACCTGGCAGGGGATGGGGGTGCGAGGAGCTTTTCGTCTGCGGCCTGGCCACCGACTACTGCGTTCGCGCATCCGCCCTGGACGCCGCCCGGCTGGGGTTCCGCGTCACCGTTGTCCGCGACGCCTGCCGCGGAGTCGACTTCCCGAAGGACAGCGTGGAAAAGGCGCTGGCCGACATGCGGAAGGCGGGCGTCCGCCTGACCGATTCCTCGGCGCTCTGAGCCGTCTAGGCTTCCTCGCAGCGTCCCCCGTCTTCCAGCGGGTCGATGTGGATGAAGGCGCGCGAGATCTCGTCCATGTCCTCGATGGCCCGCTGGACCTTTTTCCCGATGTCGTGGGCGCGCTCGATGGTGAGCCTGCTGTCAACGTTGATGTGGACCTCGATCTCAACGGACGTGCCCACGTAGTGGGCAAACACGTCATTCAGGCCCAGCACCCCCTCGGTGGCATGGGCAATGGCCTTGATCCTCTGCACGAGCTCGGCCGGCGGCGCCGCTCCCATGAGGTATTTCATGTTGTCCCGGCCGATGCGGAACCCCGACCAGATGATCCAGACGCCCGACCGCCATGGCCGCAAGGGGATCGAATATCGGGAAATCCCAGGTTCGAGGCGCCGACGCCAAGGATGACCGCGGCGGAGATGAGCACGTCGTTGCGATGGTCCACGCGACGAGGCCATGAGCGCGGTGCTCCGCGCCCTCTGTCGCCGTCACCCGGGCCACGATGTACATCGCCAGCTTCACGACCATCACGCCGGCAAGGAGCAAGATGGGCAGGAGACCGGGCTGGATGCGCTCGACCGCCGAACAGCCTGCCGAAGGACTGCGTGATGATCTCGAACCCGACGATGCCGGTGAGGATGGCAACCACGAGCCCGGCCAGGGGCTGGGCGCGCGCGTGGCCGAAGGGGTGGTCTGCATCGGGCCCGCGGTGGGAGCTGCGCACGCTGATGAGCACGATGGTGGATGCCACGATGTCGGTAAGGGAGTTGAACGAGTCAGAGATGATGGCGATGGAGTTGAAGGAAAACCCGACCAGGATCTTTGCGGCGAACAGCACCGCGTTGCCCGCGATACCCATCCAGGTCGCTGCCTGTTCCGCGACCACGAGTCCGCGTTCTTTCACGGCCTCCCCACCATACCCGGTGCGCGGGACAAAAGACAGGGGCCCGATTGGCGCGGGCCCCCGTGGACCAGTCCTCGCTCAGGCGGTCGGCGGGGAGCTTTCGCCTCCCGGCTCGGCGCTTCTTTTTCTGCACGAACCGGTCGAACGCCGCCCGTCCTTCCTCGTCCCAGAACTCCCGGTACCAGCGCCACTCGTCGCGCGCTCCGCCCGGTCCCTGGGTCTTGTCCCAGCGGGTTCCCTTCCACGGCGGCCGTCCCCGTCCGCCGTGTCGCGTGCCGCCGCCGATGCCCCCGAAGATCAGCTTTCCCAGGACCACGATCCCGAAGGCCTGCCAGTAGGTGATCACACCCAGGTGGAAAATGGCCGGCATGAGCCAGTTCCACAGGATCATCACCAGCCAGCCGAACACCAGGGCAAAGAGCGCGGCCCCGATGACGCCCAGCACGACGAGGCCCGCGATGCGCAGTCCCCTCACCGCCGGGGAAACCCCCGGCCACATGCCGTGCATTCGATGCACGTTCATATGACACCTCCTGTGAGCGATTCCCGCAGGGCCTGCGATTGCCCGGTGTTTCCGGGCGAGCAGCGTCCCGATGGGCGTCTGCCACTCCTCGGCGAGATCCTTGAAGCTTCGGCCTTCCAGCTCGGTGGCCACCAGCACGTCCCGCTGCGCGCGCGGCAGGTCCTCGATGGCCTCGGCGAGGGCTTCCTGCGCCTCTTCCCGGTCCATCGTTTCCTCCGCCTCGTAGCGCAGGTCGGCGATTTCTCCGGTCAGCTCCCCCGCGGGCGCGCGTTTGCTCCTGTAGAGGTCGATCACCCTGTTGCGGAGCGAGCGGAAGAGGTACCCGGAGAGGTCGGCAATCGGATCCGTCATGTCCGCCTTCTCGAACAGGTGTTCGATGACGTCCTGGACGATATCCTCCGCGTCCCTCTCCGCGCTGTCCTCGATCCGGGACCGCACGTACCCTACCAGCCGGTTCCATTCCGTCGCAACGAGCTCCGCGAATCTTTTTTTCTGCGTTTCCGCGCTCACGGTATTGAAGACGGGGATCCGGCCGGGTTTATTGCACAGCGCTGGAGGAATCCCCGCAGCGCCGCTTCCAGCGCTGCCGGGGCGGTGACGTGGGGCCAGTGGTCGGCCGCGGGGAGCGTCTCGATCCGCGCGCGGGGGAAGAAATCGCCGCATCGACGCGTGGTCTTCGGCCCGCACGTATCCCGACTTTCCGCCCGCCACGAGCAGCGCCTCCCCGTCGAAGGTTCCCGTCACGCGCGCCCAGTCGGCAGCCACGGTGCTCTTTTCCAGCAGCGCCGACGTTGAGCCTCCACCTGAAACCCGTCCCCGTCTCTCACGGCATTCGTCATGATGAACTGGCGCGTGCGAGCGTCGGGAAGCAGGGGCAGGAGGAGCCGTTCGACTTCAGCGCGGGAACGGCAGGCGCGGATGTCCGTCTTCAAGGCCGCAAGCTCCTGGCCGTGCTCCGGGGGATAGGGGCGGGGCGCGATGTCGATGGAGGCAACACCTGCTGTCGGTCGTGGGTGGGCAAGGGCAAATCCCATTGCAACGAGGCCGCCCATGGAGTGCCCTATCAGGCGAACGCGGCTCAGCGCCATGGCGGTGAGCCCAGTCCACAGGTTCCTGCACGCAGTCGGCAAGTGAGTGGGAGGGCGCGTGCGGAGAATCGCCGTGGTTCCGCAGGTCCAGGGCAAAAACCCGCCCGAGAGCCGCAAGCCGGCGCCCCATGCCGACCCAGTTCTGCGACGGAGCCGAAAAGTCCGTGCAGGATGACGATCGGGCCGCCCTTCCCCCGAGGTCCCGAAAACTGAGGTCCATCGCATTCAGTCAGTCATACGCTCAAGGGGGCATACAATGAAATCCACGCCCGAGACCGCCCGGCTCATCCTCGAGGGCAGGGAGTACGAGCTTCCCGTCGTCCGCGGCACGGAAGGAGAGATGGCAATCGACATCTCCAGCCTCCGCAAGACCACCGGCTATATCACCCTGGACAAGGGCTACGAGAATACCGGGTCGTGCAGGAGCGCGGTGACATTCATTGACGGGGAAAAGGGGATCCTCCGCTACCGCGGCTATCCCATCGACGAGCTGGCCGAGAAATCCACCTTCACCGAGGTGGCGTATCTTCTCCTGTACGGAGAGCTTCCCACGAGGACGCAGCTGGAGGAGTTCTCCACGTTCCTGAACGAATCCTCCCTCATCCACGAGGACATGCTGCACTTCTTCGTTGGATTTCCCCGGCGGCTCGCACCCCATGGGAATCCTTGCCACCACCGTTGCTTCCCTTTCCACGTTCTATCCCGTTCCCGAAGTGATGGACGAGAAGGCCGAGCGGCAGATCCTGGCCAACCTGATCTCCCAGATCCGCACCATTGCCGCAATTTCCTACAAGAAGTCCATTGGCGAGCCCATCGTGTATCCGTCGTACAAGCTGCGCTACGTGCCGAACTTCCTGACGATGATGTTCTCCAGCCCCGTCAAGGAAAACATCCTGGACGATGACATCGTTCGGGCCATCGACCTGTTCCTGATCCTGCACGCCGACCACGAGCAGAACTGCAGCACCTCCACCGTCCGCATGACGGGCTCCAGCCTTGCCAACGTTTACGCCGTAATCTCGGCGGGCGTTTCGGCACTCTGGGGACCGCGCCACGGCGGGGCCAACCAGGAGGTCATCCGGATGCTGGAAAGGATCCGCGACGACCACGGGGACGGCACCGAGTTCGTGAAGAGAGCAAAAGACAGGAACAGCCCCGAACGGCTCATGGGGTTCGGTCACCGCGTTTACAAGAATTTCGATCCCCGGGCAAAAATCCTCAAGGAGGCCTGCCACCGGCTCCTGAAAAAACCGGGAGTAAACGATCCGCTGTTCGATATCGCCCTGCGCCTGGAGGAGATTGCGCTGAATGACGAGTACTTTGTCTCCCGCAACCTGTATCCGAACGTCGACTTCTACTCAGGGCTCATCCTTCGCGCGGCGGGCATCCCCTACGACATGTTCACGGTGCTCTTTGCCATAGGCCGCACGCCGGGCTGGCTGGCGCACTGGCGCGAGATGTATCACGGCGAAGATTTCAGGATCATGCGGCCGCGCCAGGTCTATACCGGCAGCACCTGCCGCGCGTACGTCGACGTGTCCCATAGAACCTGACGGATAGCGGCCCGACAATGGATCAGACCTCAGCGAGGGCGATCGGTATGCCCGTGATGGCGCTGTCCGCCGTCCTGTTCTCCCTCATGTCTTTCCTGATCCCCTTTACCCGTTCAGTGAGCACTTCCGTCATCGCCTCGGCGCGCTTTGTGGTGGGCATTGCCGTCATCCTCGGCATCTCCCTCCTGCGTCGCACCTCGATCACGGCCGTGAACCGTTGGTGGCTGGTGGCCCGAGGTGTAATCGGGGCGACCTCTGTCTACTTCTTTTTCCGCGGCATCATGAACCTCGGGCTGGGCAAGGGAACGATTCTCAACTATACATACCCGATCTTTGCCGCCCTGCTTGCGCCGCTGATCATCAAGGAAAGGCTCTCGTGGGACGTCATCGCGGCCGGGCTCATCTCATTCCTGGGGATCTGGCTGGTCGTGAGTCCGGGCCGCTTTTCCTCCATCGGCGTCGAGGGCATGCTCGCGTTGCTCGGCGGGGTCCTGTCGGGCATCGCCGTGGTGGCAATCAAGAAGCTGCGGGAGACCGACTCCCCGTTCATCATCTACCTGGCGCAGTGTGTGTTCGGATTACTGGTCGTCGGGTGGCCCACGGCCACGAGCTCTTTTGCGTTTCCCGGCATGGAGTGGGTGATCCTGCTGGGCATCGGGCTGATAGCAACCGTGGCACAGCTCACCATGACCTGGGCCTATAAGCACGTTCCCGCTACAGAGGGCAGCCTCCTTGCCTTTCTGACCCCGGTCTTGAACGTCCTGCTCGGGGTCCTCGTTTTTGGCGAGCAGATGCGCGCCTCCACGCTCGTCGGATCCGCGCTTGTCCTCGTCTGCTGCGGCTACATCGCGTTCAGGGAAAAAATCCTGAGGCTTTTCGGCTGAACAACGCAGCGCGGCCCGCCCCTTGGGGTGCCCCCGCTCGGACTTGTTGGCGCCCCGGCCCGTGGATTCCCGGACGTCCCCTTCACCCCTTCACCATTGTGGAAATCGGCGATCTTGAAGCTGCGCGATGAGGACAGGCCCCGCTTCCCGTCAGGAAGTGAGCACACCAGCCGCTGCGAGGAGCACCACTGCCGCTGCCGCTGCAATCCTGTACCAGCCGAACACAGCGAGGCTGCGCGTGCGCAGGTACTCGATCATCCAGCGCACCGCCCCGAAAGCGGCAATCGCGGCCACAACGATGCCCACCGCGGGCGCGGCCCATCCGAAGACCTGCACGATCTCGTGACCGCGCCGAACGGCTTCGTACGCAGTGGCTGCACCGAGTGTCGCCAGCCCCAGGAGGAAGCTGAACTCCACGGCCGCGGACACGGAGAGTCCGACGAACAGACCGCCGGCAATCGTGACAAGGCTTCGGCTGACTCCCGGCCACAGCGCCAACACCTGCGCCAGGCCTATCAGGAGCGCCGACTGCCAGCCCAGGCTTTCCAGGGCGGCGCCTTCCTTCTGCCGCCTGCGGTTCAACACTGCCAGGATGAAGATTCCTCCGACAAGCCACGCGCCGGCGACAGGCCAGATCCCGTAGAGGTACTCCTTGATCCGATTTTCGAGGAACAGGCCGACAATGGCTGCCGGAACGAACGCCACGGCGAGGTTGCCCAGGAGACGCAGCCCATCCTTGTCCCGGCCGAATATGCCGCTGACGATTTTCCTGATCCGGCCGAATGAGACCAGGAACACCGCAATGATCGCGCCGAACTGGATGCAGATGGCGAAAGCGTCCGAGGCCTCCTTTTCCTGGGGAGTCGCCATGAGGCCGAGGAGGTCCTGGACGATGGTGAGGTGACCCGTCGAGCTGACCGGAAGAAACTCGGTGAGCCCTTCAACGAGCCCCAGGAGGGCGCCCTGGGGGGCGCTCATCGCAGAACGGTGCGGCTCGAGGGGCAGCAGGGGACCGCTGCCGGCACTGACGGTCTGGGCGCTGGCCGGGATGGAAAGCATGCACGCCATCGCAAGGGCAATGAGGAGAATTGACCGCTTCATGGGGAAGGACTATATCATGTCGCGGGATTGACCGCACCCTGCCGGCACACGTATATTTGCCTTCGTGAAAAATGAAAAAGTATTTCAATTTCCCGAAGCGCGGGCCGACGCGATGCTGCGCGCGCTTTCCGAGGCCGGTTTCTCCGACACGCGCGCACGCCGCGCGGTCGTCCACGCGCTGTGCGACGCCCGGACGGGCGCAACGCCGGCGGATCTCGTGGCTCGGGGCCGCTCCGTTCACGCCGGCCTGGGCCAGGTTACCGTCTACCGCACCCTGGAAATCCTGGAGCGGCTCGGCCTTGTGCGCAAGCTCCATCAGGACGACGGGTGCAGCTCGTACGCCGCCTCCTCCACCGGCCACGCTCACCACGTGATCTGCCGCACCTGCCACGCCGCGGTGGAGTTCGAAGGGTGCAGCATCGACAGCGTCCTGCGCCAGGTGAGCGCCCGCACCGGGTACAGGGTGGAAAGCCATTTCCTGGAGCTCTTCGGGTTGTGTCCCTCGTGCCGGAGGAAGAAATGAAGCGTCGTCCCGCCTTTTTCGTGGTCCCGCTGGCCCTGCTGGCCCTGCTGGCCGCGGGATGCGCGCGCCCCGCCGTCTCGAAAGCCCAGGCGCCGGTTATTGCCGTTGAGAACTTCCTGGCCGACATCACCCGCCAGGTGGCGGGCACGCGCATCGAAGTGCGTTCCCTGGTCCCGTTCGGCGTGGACCCGCATGGGTACGAGCCGACGCCCCAGGACGTTGCGGCCGTGGCGACCGCCCGGCTGATCGTCGTGAACGGCGCGGGCCTGGAGTCGTTCATCGCAAAGCTCATTGCCAACGCGGGGGGGGATCGGCCGATGGTCGAGGCTTCCGCCGGTCTTGCAAGCCGCAGCGCCCGCGAGGGGGAGGTCCTCGAGGGCGGGGTGATAGCCACCGGACCGACATCCGAGCCGGACCCGCACTTCTGGCTGGATCCGGTCATGACGGTGCGGTACGTGCAGAACATTCGAGACGCGCTCAGCCGGGTGGACCCCGCGGGGGAGCCGACGTACGGGGCAAACGCGGACGCGTACATCCGGCAGCTGCGGGAGCTGGATGCCTGGATCGCGGGCCAGGTGGCGGTGCTCGCGCCGGTAAAGCGCGCGCTGGTTACCAATCATGAAAGCCTCGGCTACTTCGCGGACCGCTACGGTTTTCGCATCGTCGGGACCGTCATTCCGAGCGTGAGCTCCGAAGCCTCGCCCACGGCACGACAGCTCGCGCGCCTGGTGGACGGGCTGAAAAAGGCCGGCGCGCGCGCCGTGTTCCTGGAGGTGGGAGGAAGCCCGCAGCTCGCCCGGCAAGTCGCGCAGGAGGCCGGGATTCCCATTGTGACGGAGTTGTACACACACTCCCTCACCGACAAGTCGGGGCCCGCTCCCACGTACCTGGACATGATGCGGTACAACGTGAAGACCATCGTGGGCGCGCTGGCAGGGGGCGCGCAGTGATGGCCTGGCTCGTTGCGCCGCTCACATACGGGTTCATGCAGCGCGGGATGCTCGTGGCCGTCCTGGTCGGTGTTGCCTGCGCGGTGGTGGGATGCTACGTCGTGCTGCGGTCAATGGCTTTCATCGGGGACGCCATGGCGCACTCCATCCTTCCCGGCGTGGCGGTGGCCTACCTGTTGAAGGGCAACCTTCTTATAGGGGCCCTGGCCGCGGCGGTGGCCGTGGCATTCGGCATAGGGTTCTTTTCCCGGCAAGGCAGGCTGAGGGAGGATTCTGCCATCGGGATCCTCTTTGCCGCCGCCTTCTCGCTGGGCGTCATCCTCATCAGCTCAATCCGCACCTACGCACTGGACCTGAGCCACATCCTCTTCGGCAACGTGCTCGGCGTGAGCGTCCTCGACCTGGTGCTTACCGCCGGCCTTGTCATCATCGTCCTCCTCGTTGTGTTTCTGTTGTACAAGGAGCTGCTGGTTGTGACCTTCGACCCCGTGCTGGCCGCAACGCTCAGGCTTCCAACGGAGCGCCTGCGGATGGTGCTCCTTGTCCTGCTGGCGCTGACCGTCGTTGTTTCCCTGCAGAGCGTAGGCATTGGCCTTGTCACGTCAATGCTGGTGACCCCCGCGGCCACCGCATCCCTGCTGACGCGGCGGCTGCCCCGCATGATCGGTCTTTCAGCGCTGTTCGGCGGGCTGTCCGGGGTGATCGGGCTGTACGCGAGCTATTATTTGGACGTCGTCTCGGGAGCCGCGATTGTTCTCACGGCGACGGGGTTCTTTCTGATTGCCTTTGTCTGGAAGAGAGTGCAGGCTGCGGTCAGGGTCCCAGCGCCCGGATGACACGCTGGAACCCGGGGAGGGACCGCTCGATGACGGGCGTGTCCACGCAGTAGGCAATGCGGAAGTACCCGGGCAGGCTGAACCCTCTCCCGGGCACCACGAGGACCAGCTCTTCCTGGAGCGCCTGCACGAAGGCAAGGTCGTCTCCGCCCGGAGCTTTCGGGAAAATGTAGAACGCCCCTTCGGGCACGGCAAACTGGTACCCCATGGAGGAGAGAGCCGCGCAGAAGACGTCCCGCTTGCGGCGGTAGATTTCCGCGTCCACCGACACTCCCTGCAGGGAGCAGATCACGCGCTGCATGAGACCGGGAGCGTTCACGTACCCGAGGATCCGCGTGCAGAGAATGATCCCGTCCACGAGCATCTTTGCCTGGTCCGCGTCCGGACCCACGGCGGCGAACCCGATGCGCTCGCCCGGCAGAGACAGGTCCTTCGAGTACGAAGTGACAACGATCGAATGCGGGTACAGGCGCATGACGCCGGGAACCTTCACGCCGTCGTAGGCGAGCTTGCGGTACGGCTCGTCCGAGATGAGATAGATGGGCCGGCCCCTCTTCTTTCCCGCGGCCATGAGCGTGGCTGCCAGACGCGCAAGGGTTTCTTCCGGGTAGATCCTTCCCGTGGGGTTGTTCGGTGAATTGATGATGACGGCCGCGGTCCGGTCCGTGATGCGGCTCCCGATCGACTCCACGTCGAGATCGAAGTCGGGCCGTGACGGCGCGGGCACGAGGCTGCCCCCGTGATTGTCGACATACGCGGCGTACTCCATGAAGCAGGGAACGCTGGCAATGACCTCGGCGCCCGGATCCAGGATGGTCTTGAGGACCGCGTTCATGGCCCCGCTTGCGCCGCAGGACATGACCACGTTGTCGCCTTCAAGCCGCACTCCCTGCTCGGAGCCGGCCTGCGCCGCAACACGGGCGCGCACGTCGGGGTAGCCCGCATTCGGCATGTACCCGTGCTTCTTCGGAACACGGGCGGCAACAACGTCCTGGAGCGCCTGCTGGAACGCCGCCGGAGGCTCAATGTCAGGGTTGCCCAGGCTCAGGTCGCACACCTTCTCCGGGCCGTGCTTCGCCCGCAGCAGGTTTCCGGTTTCGAACATCCTGCGGATCCAGGAAGAGTTTTCCATGCTTCGTGCGATCTTCTTACTGATTGCCATGGTGCGCCTCTTCCGTTGCCGCCGCGATTGCCCCTGCCAGCCCGTCCATCTCGGCATCCGTGCCGATGCTGATCCGCAGGCCGTCCGACACGACGCCCGTTTTCCAGTGCCTCACCAGGTAGCCCCGCGAGAGCAGGCCTTCGTACAGCGCTCCCGCGGCAAGCCCCCGGGGCGGAACGGCGAAGATGAAGTTGGCCTGCGAGGGCAGCACGGTGAATCTGCGGTCGGCCAGGGTCTTTGAAAATCGTTCCCGCGTGGCCACGATCCGGTCCCGGGTGGTCCTGAAATGGTCCTGGTCTTCCAATGCCGCGCAGGCGGCAACCTGGGCGAACCGGCTGACGTTGTAGCTGTCCTTCACCTTCATCATTTCCCGGATCAGCTCTTCGTGGGCGAAAGCAAGCCCGGCCCTCATGCCGGCAAGGGAGTACGCCTTGGAGAGGGTGCGCGCGATGACAAGCCGCGGGTTTGCCGCAAGGAGGGGAAGGCTGGACTCCGCGGCAAAATCGACGTACGCCTCGTCGGCAACCACGATGCCCTTGAACCTGCCCAGGAGCTGCTCCACCCAGGCGGTGGGAAAGGCCACGCCGTACGGGGAATTGGGCGTGGTCAGGAGAAACATTTTCGCCCTTGGTGAGGGAACCGGAATGCCCGGCCATCTCAGAAGACCGGGCAACGCGGGGAAGAGGCACAGTGGTCATCCGCACCCGGCCGATCTGCGCGAGCACGGGATACAGCGAATACGAGGGCTGGAAGTACGCGACTGTTTCACCTTCTCCCACGAAGGTTCTCATGAGAATGGCCAGAATCTCGTCGGAGCCGTTTCCGCAGAGAACCTGCGGCGGCTGCAGGCCGTAGACCCGGGCAGCCTGTTCCCGCAGAGCGGCGGCCTCCGGATTGGGGTACAAGCGTACCGCGCTCTCAGCCGCGGCATGAAGCGCATCGAGGACCCGGAGGGAAGGCGGATAGGGGTTTTCGTTGGTGTTCAGCTTGACGAGCTTCTGGCCGGGATCCGGCTGCAGCCCCGGAACGTACCCGTCCATCCCGCGGATTACCCGCCGGACGAAGCCGCGCGCCTCCTCGACTGTGCTCATGCAGCGGAGTGTAGCAGACCGCCGTGCAGGGCAACAAGGCGGGAAGCGGCTGCACCTGCCCGCATCGCCCCGCGCTTGACTTTGGGGCAATTCCTTTCTATATCTCCAGTATGGCAATTACGATCTCAAGCTCGGCAGCGGGACAGCTGAACGGGCTCCTTGCGGAACAGGGCAAGGCCGGCGCCACCCTCAGGGTGTGGGTCGCGGGCATGGGCTGCTCCGGCTACCGCTATGGCATGGGTATTGACGAGAAGGAGCCCGAAAAGGGCGACCAGATATTCGAGTCCAACGGGATCCGCGTCGTCGTCGACCCGCAGAGCCTGTCCTACATGGACGGTTCCACGGTGAACTGGGTGGACGAGCCGGAGAACAGCGGGTTCGCAATAGAAAACCCAAACCCCGCCCCCGAGAAGGAGTGCAGCTGCGGCGGCGGCTGCGCACACGGCGCCGAAGCCCACGGCCACGAAGAAGCCGAGGGCGTGGGAAGCGCCGTCAGCTCGGAAAGCGCAGAGGTCTGACGGCCTTCTTCAGCGCGGTTCCCGTTATTCGTACTTGCGGTTGATCAGCCAGAGCACGCCCAGGATGATAACGTCCGCCGCAAGGCGGTTGAGCCACACGATGAAATCCGGCTCGAATGCTCCATAGGCAAAGAAGCCAATGATGATCTCAACGACCCAGAGCACGCCTACGATCCACGTGGTCCAGTAGAGAACCCGGCTCAGCTCACCGATGAAGAGCGCCGCGAACATGATCACGCCTGCCACGAGCTCGACGACCGCCACGAGGATGGTGAAGGGCTGGCTCCCTCTCCCCAGGAGCCTGCCCACGCCCCGTCCGAACTCGCCGAGGTTCGAGTTCCAGTTCAGGATCCCGATGAGCCCGAGGGTGAAAAGAAATATCGCGAGCACAACCTGGACCACCACGACCGCGTCAAAAGTGACTGCTCTTCTTGATGCCATTTTTTTTCTCCTTTTTCCTTTATTGAGAGTCTACTGCCTGCACCCCGGCGGGTCAAACACGGCCATAGACGCGAAAAGACCGCTTCCCTATACTGGCAACCCCTTGGCAAACACCGCGCACCGATTTTTCAATCTCATCACCGCAATATTCGTGACCTGCCTTGTCACATCGAACATCATCGCGGTAAAGATCGTCGACATCGGGGGGATCGCACTGCCCGGCGGCAGTGGTGATTTTCCCGATCAGCTACATCTTCGGGGACATCCTGACCGAGGTCTACGGCTACGCCCGCGCGCGGCAGGTCATCTGGATCGGGTTCGCGTGCAACGCGTTCGCCGTTCTTGCGATATGGATCGGGGGACTCCTGGCACCCGCGGGCTTCTGGAACGCGCAGCCCGCCTACGAGCGCATCCTGGGATATACGCCACGGCTGCTCGCAGCGTCATTCGCCGCGTACCTGGTCGGAGAGTTTCTCAATTCCCTTGTCCTGGCCAAGATGAAGATCGCCACGCGCGGCCGATGGCTCTGGACCCGGACCATCGGCAGCACCCTTGTCGGCGAAGCCGCCGATTCAGCAATCTTCATCACGGCGGCCTTTGCGGGGGTCATTCCGTGGGCGAACCTGGCGCAGGTGGCAATGGCGCAGTGGCTGTTCAAATCCGCCTACGAGATTGCAGCCACCCCGGCCACGTATGCAATCGTGCGCTTCCTCAAGCGGAAGGAAGGGGTGGATTACTACGACACCGACACCAATTTCAATCCCTTCACGCTGAAGGGTTGACGGAGGCTGACATGAGAAAGAATGCGCGGGCGGCGAAGGCGGCAGAGGGCCTCACCCTGCTGCGCCCGAAAAAGAGCAAGCCGGTGCGGAAGCTGGAAGCCTTCCCCAACAGGCACGCCGGGCGGCCGTACATGGTCACTCTTGTGTGTCCCGAGTTTACCTGCGTCTGCCCGCTCACCGGCCAGCCCGACTTCGGCACGATCACCATTGCCTACATTCCCGACAAGCGGATTCTCGAGTCCAAGTCCCTCAAGCTCTACCTCTGGTCATTCCGCCAGGAAGGCGAGTTTCACGAGCACGTCACCAACCGGATCCTGGACGACGTGGTGAAGGCGCTTGACCCCCTCTCCTGCAAGGTGACCGGCGCATTCAATGCGCGGGGCGGCATCTCGATCACCGTGGAGGCCGTCCACGAAAAGCCCGGGGTCTCATAGATCCAACCCGCCCTCTCCGGTGTAGTACATTGACGTGAGAGGAATTCGCGTGACAAAGGCAGAGCAGGGTGTGGACGCCGCGGGAGCGCCCGGCGACGAGCAGTGCATGCAGGAGCTGGCCCGCAACAGGCCCGAGGCGTTGAAGCCGCTGTTCTCCCGGTATGCACCCCTCGTGTTCCACATGGCCACCCAGAGCCTGGACCCGGGCACCGCGGAGGAAATCGTCCAGGACGTGTTCCTGTCCGTCTGGCGCAAGTCCCAGGGCTTCGATCCGAAGCGGGGGGCCTTCCGCCCCTGGCTGATGCAGATTGCGCACTACAGGATCCTCAATGAGCTGCGGACCCGCAGCAGGAGGCCGCGGCTGGATCCAGATGCTGACGGTGACATCCTCGAGCAGATCCGCGACACCCGGGACGGCCCCGCGGAAGAGGCCTGGCACTCTTATCGCAGGAACGCCGTGCGCGCCGCGGTGGACCGGCTGCCCCCGGCGCAGCGCCAGGCGCTGAGCCTCGCGTTTTTTGACGAGCTCTCCCACGACCAGGTCGCGATTGCACTGAAGCTCCCCGTCGGAACGGTAAAGACGCGCATCCGCGCCGCGGTGCACAAGCTGCGCTTCATGCTCGGTCCCCTGGGAGTTGCCGCGGTTGCAGCGGCCATCCTCGTGGGAGGAGGAATCCGCTTCGAGCTCCAGCGGTTCGCACAGATGCGCACTGACCGGGCCCTGTCCATGGTCACCGCCAGCGATATCACTACCCTGCATATTCCGCCAGCACCGGGGGCAAACCCGGCTACGCACGGATCCTACCGGGGAAGGCCGGGGACGCCGATCGGCGTGCTGGCCCTGCACAACTTCACGCCGGCCGCCCCGGGAACGTGGTACCAGGCGTGGGTGCTGACGCAGGGGGAGTGGACATCCATGGGAATTGCCCAGATCGATTCGGCGGGAAACGCGGTGCTTGTCTCCGAAGGGCAGGCGTTCACCGCGCTTCCGGTTGAGATCGAAGTGACCCTTGAATCGCACGGCGGCAGCCCCGCCCCGGGCGGACCCATTCTCATCCACTATACGGGGCACTAGGAGGATTTCATGAGATCACGATTCACGCTCGCGGCGAGCGTCGTCATAGCCTTGTCCGCTGCCATGCTCGCTGCGGCCGCCGCATCCGCCCAGGCACCCGCGGGGCCCAAGGCATACATCGGCCTGTTCAAGGACAACGCCATTGCGGTGGTGGACACGTCCTCCAACCGGCTGCTCACCACGATACCCGTTCCGCCGGGGCCGCACGGGCTGGTGGTAACCCCGGACGGACGGACCGTCTTTGCAAGCAGTGACGGCGACTCGAAGGTGAGCGTGATCGATACTGCCGCCGACGCGGTCCGGACGACCATCGAGGTGGGTAAGTCACCCCACGGCCTGGCCATGACTCCGGATGGGCGCACGGTCCTGGCCGCCGTCTTCGGCGCAAACGGCGTGGTCTTCATCGACGTATCCAGCAGCCGCGTGCTGGGCAAGGTGGCAATCTTCAGCCCGCACAACATTGCCGTGACCCCGGACGGCCGCACGGCCTACGTGGCCTCCCAGGCAAAGGGCGCGTTTGCCCTGGTCATCGTGGACGTTCCCGGCATGAAGAAGACGGGCTCGGTGGCCCTGGACAAGATGCCGCGGGCGCTGAACGTCAGCCCTGACGGCACGAAGCTCTACTTCACGCTGGCAGGCGCCGATGCCGTGCAGGTCCTGGACACCGCGAGCGGCACAATCACGGGCCAGGTGCCGGTTGGCGCCTCACCGCACCACCCCCTGTTCGACTCCAGCAGGGGAACTGCCCTGGTGGTCAGCCAGGGGCCGGGCGTCCTCTCCGTGATAGACGGCTCGACGAATGCAGTAAAGGGAACCGTCAAGGTCGGCACGCTTCCTCATTGGATTGCCCTTGGGCCCGGCGGCAGGTTTGCCTACGTGACGAATGAAGGCTCAAATGACCTGTCGGTGGTGAACCTGGACACACTCTCGGTTGTCGCAACCTTGCCGGTCGGGAATGCTCCCCGCAAGATCGTGGTGCAGCCTGCGGGGGGAATGGCGTCCGCGGCGGGAGCTGCGTCCTCGGCCCCGCTGCGCACGGAAATCTCCGGGTTTGCATTCACCGACACCATCCGGGTGAAGGCCGGGCAGACGGTAACCTGGACGAACCTCGACCCGGTCCCCCACACGGTGACCAGCGACACGGGGCTGTGGGACTCAGGCGACATTGCAGCCGGCGGCACTTTCACAAGGCGATTCGAGGTACCGGGAACGTACGCCTACCACTGCGGCAACCATCCGGCAATGCAGGCGACGATCGTCGTGTCGGCCGGCTCCTGAGGCCCGGGCAGCTAATCGAGGGAGAAAGGCGGGTACACGTCCGTCACCAGGAGGAACGCGTACGCGCCTGCCCTCAGTCCCCAGCGGCCCACGCCGACGACAAAGTCGAACAGCCCGCGGGGGAACCGCCCGGTGAAGAGGATTGCAAACCAGGAGATGAAGATGCAGAACCCCGCGGCAATCCCGAGGAAGAACAGCAGGAACCAGTGCGGGATGGCGAGGAACCACTTCACCAGGGGCATGCCCGGCAGGAGGTCCTTTTTCACGTCGGGGAAGGGGATGCCGATGTGCACCACCTGCTCTCTCTCGGTGGAAGGGTATTCGTCGGTGACCAGGGCGGCGTAGGCGCCCACCCGGGCGGAGAACTTCGTGACATTGACGTTCCAGTCGAACCACCACCGCGGATACTTGCGGCGGAACAGGATCATGAGCAGCGTGGGGAGAAACAGGAACGTGCCCGAGGCAAAAAGCACGCGCCAGATCTGCGGCATGCCGGACGCGTCCGTCCCCGAGCCCCATCCCCAGATCGGAACGGTGACGAGGCATAGGATGATTCCTGCCGGAATGATCAGGATGCTGCGGAAAAAAGTCGTCAGTCTGTTGAGATCTCGGTCGGGATAGTCCACCGAAAGCGTGACCGGGTAGGCCGTGGCGGGCTGGGACATCTTCTGTCTCTCCTTTCCTGGATGGCCCATTGTATCACGAATCGGAGAGAGCGGACTACCGGCGCGCCCCGGCAGAGACGATTGCTGTGGGGTGAAGCATGTCAATCGCGGCGTGGGCTGTGGCAGACATGTCTTCCGCCGCAGCGGAAAGCCCCAGCAGGACGCTGTCCAGCGCCCAGCGCAGCGGCCCCGCGGATTCCACGTCCGCCGTTGCGAGGAGCGGAATCCGTCCCACCTCCTCGGTGCCCGCCGAGTACACCAGGTCTCCCACCTGTTGTCCCTTGTACACCGGTGCCACCAGCGGCGTGCGGGCAAGGACCGAGTAGGTGAGCTTCTCCATCTCTTCGGGGCGCGCCGTCAGCCGCACCGGCCCCGCCGGCTTGACGGCGATGGCCGCCGACGCGCCCTTCCAGACACGGGCCGCGGGCAGCACGGGAGCGTCCAGGCTCACAGTGGTGAAGCTGCGAAAACCGTAGCGGAGCAGGGTCATCGTATCCTCGGTCCTGTTCCGCGCACCGTCGTTGAGGGACGTGCCCGGGCACCCCGAGGATCACGGCGATGAGACGCATGCCGCCGCGCCGCGCCGTGATGGCGGCGGTGAAGTTCTGGCCGTCCAGGTGCCCGGTCTTCAGGCCGTCAACGCCGAACCCGTCCCATACCAGCCAGTTGCCGTTGTACTGCTTCCTGGTTTCCAGGCGGGAACGCCGGACGCCGGGCATGTTCTGCGGGAGCGGGTAGTCGAACTCGCGCAGGGAATGCAGCTCCCCCAGGGCCTCGGGATGCAGGTCGATGTACTGCCGGCAGAACTCGGCGAACTCGCGCGCGGTCACGCGGTTGTCCTCGTTCACGCCGGCCGGGTCGGTGAAATGCAGCGACCGGAATCCCATGAACCGGGCCTCGTCATTCATCATCCGTACGAACGCCGGCGGACCCGCCCGCCACGTACTCGGCAAGCGCGGCGGCCGCGTCATTTCCCGACGCGATGGCCACCCCCTTCATCAACTCCTCCACCGTCACGATCTGACCGGGACCAAGGTTCATGAGCGTGGAGCCCGGCGCCTGGTGGTCTGCCCAGGCATTCGAGGAAAGCGTGACAACGTCGGCCCGCGAGATGGTCCGGTCGGCGAGCTTCTGGTAGACGATGTGCAGGGTCATCAGCTTGGCGATGGATGCCGGCACCATGGGCTGGTCAGCGTTTCTCTGGTACAGGACACGGCCGGAGACCTGGTCAATGAGGACAGCGGAACGCGCGGACAGGGCGAGGGGCTCCTTGTCCAGGCGGGCCACTGTCTCCGGGGGGCCCGCAAAGAGAGCTCCGGCCGGGCTCAGGGCAACGAGAAACATCAGGGCTGCAGCACGGCGGATCCCGCGATGGGGCGTCAGACTAACCTCCCAGTGGCGCGGCACTATATCGTTCGGGCAGCGTCGTGTAAAGCGGCTCCTACGACGCGGAGCCCTCGTCACTGCCGCGTGCGGATGCGGATCCTGATCTCCTCTCCCGTTTCCGCCTGCTCGCGCGGGCGGCACCACGAGCCGCAGGAGGCCGTTGTGGAAGCGTCGCCTGCGTCCCGGCCTGGTCGAACTTCTCCGCCGGCACGTAGTAGCGCTGCTCCTCGATGTCCTTCAGCTTCAGGCGGCGCTTGAAGTACTGCACCCCCTCCTCGCTTTCCGCGGGCACCGGGGCCTTGGCGGAAAAAAGCAGGTGATCGCCGCGGAACTGGACGGTGATGTCCTTCTCCTCGAACCCGGCAAGGGCGAGCTCCAGCACGAGCTTCTTTTCCCGCGTCAGGCAGATCGTGGCGGGCGGGTACATGTAGGCGGGATAGTAGTCGGGGTTTCCGAAGGGGCCCCTGCCGAGCTGCTCGGCGGCGTGGCGCATCTTCTCGGCCACGACGTCGTGGTCGAACGTCTCACCGAAGCTCTCGGCGAACTTGAACGCCTCGTCCATGATCCGTCCCAGGTCGAACGTGAATACCCTGTTGGTCATCGATGTGCCTCCTTCGGCGGCATTGCGGCCGCAGTACCCCATGGCTGTTCGGCCCCCGTCTTCGGGCGAGCCATCGGACCCCCCATCCGGGGCGGCCCGCAGGGCGCATGGCGCCCTCGCTTTCAATGTAATGATGCGGCGCGGGAAGGGCTACTGGCACGCCGGACCGGGCATCGACGAGGAAAGGGAATCCCCTGCTGGTGGAGGCGCCGCTGCACGGCGAAGGTGGTGTGGTTGAAAAGCAGGCGGGTGAGGAAGCTGTCCTCCACGAAAACGATCTGGCCGCCGAAGAAAACGGCGGCAGGATGCTTCTCGTAGATGCGACTGGGCAAGGCCGCAGATCTCGTCCGAGACGTCGGTGCCGATGGCGGAAAAGCCCTGGGCGAACATGCCCTCCGCCTTCAGGAACCTCACGTAGCGGTCCAGCCCCTCCTCCACGTGCGTGCGCAGCTCATCGATGCCGGCGGCGCCCTTGAACCGGTCCGCGTCCACGATCCCCGCCTGGATGAAGAACCAGTTCCTGAACACCTCGCCGAAGACCTTCTTCACGCTGAACAGCGTGTGCAGGCCCGTGCCGTTGAATCCCGACACCAGGATCACCGCGGTCTTGCCCTTCGGGTCGAAGCGCAGCCGGCGGGTCCTGCCCGCGGCCTCCGGCAGCTCGGGCGGCGAGGCGGTCTCCGCGGTTGCCACCGCCGTCATCAGGTGATCCAGCCGGGCCAGCCGCCGGCCCGTGCGTGAAATAGAAGCGCTTGATCACGATGGCCACCAGGGCCAGGGAGCCGGTGACCAGGAGCGTGATCCAGCCGCCCTCCCGGAACTTCAGGACGATCTGGGACACGAGGATGAAGCTCGTGAGCAGCAGGCCGAAGCCGTTGATGAGGATCTTTCGCTTCCAGCGTGGAGACCGTCTTCCGCTCCTTCCACCAGTGACGGACCATGCCGGCCTGGGAGAGGCAGAAGGTGATGAACACGTTGATGGCGTACAGGACGATCAGGAGCGTCACCGAGCCGCGGCTGACGAGCATGAGCACGAGGGCCGCGCCACCCATCAGGAGGATCCCGTTCTTGATCACCAGCCGCTCGCTGAGGAGGCTGAACTGGCTGGGCAGCCACCTGTCCAGGGACATGTTGGACAGCACCCGGGGCCCGTCGAGGAAACCGGTCTGGGCGGCAACGAACAGGAGCACCGCCTCGGAGATGAGGGCGACGAGGACGAACGACGAGCCCGGGCACGCCCCATCCCGTGGCGATGCGCTCCATGAGCACGGCGTTCAGCGTCTTCCCGGGGACCTTCGTGACGCCGAAGAGGAGGTAGCCGATCATGAGGCCCACCGCCATGAAGGCCAGGGAGGCGGCCATGTACCGCATCGTGCGCTTGGCGGTCTGCACGCGCGGCTCGCGGAGGATGGGAAGGCCGTTGCTCACCGCCTCGATGCCGGTGTAGGTGCCCGCACCCATGCTGTAGGCCCGCATGATGAGGATGAAGACGCCGAACGCCCCGAGCTGCGCGGTGGCGGCCCGCGTGTCATGCACCGTGCCCTGCACCACGGCGCCGATCTCGGGCGCGTGCACGCCCAAGGCGAAGAGGATGGCGAAGGCATGGGTGACCAGGAACAGGAGGAAGATGGGCACCAGGGGGCCGACGGATTCCTTGACGCCCCGCAGGTTCAGGAGCGTCAGGACCAGGACACCGGCAACGGCGAGCAGGATCTTCATGCGGCTGCAGGGACAGCGGGAGGAAGCTGAAGATGGCATCCGCGCCGCCGGCGATGGAAAGGGAAATGGTGAGCACGTAGTCGATGAGCAGGGCGCACCCCGAGATCATCCCGAGGATCGGGGACAGCAGCTTGCTGGCCACCAGGTACCCGCCTCCGCCGGACGGAAACAGCTCCACGATCTGCGAGTAGCTGGAGGCGATGACGAAGATGGTGATCGCCGTGGCCAGCGCGACGAAGATGCCCAGGTGGCCGTGGACTCCCGAGGGCGAGGAACGACTCCTCGGGACCATAGTTGGCGGAAGACAGGCCGTCCGCGCCGAGCCCCACCCACGCAAAGAAGGCGACGAGGGAGAGCTTGTGGAAGAGGTTGGGGTCGCGGATGTCGCGCGCGCCGCCGATGAGGACGTTCTTCAGCCGTCCCGAGAAAACTGTCGTCGTTGGAGTCGCTCATAAGATACGGGCGGGTACTGTAGTCCTTTTTCCCGCCCGTGTCATGCCGCGCGGAGTCTCCGGCCGCGGTCTCCCGGGCTACCGTCTCCCGGACGGGTCGCTGCCGAGAGCCGGCGGCGTGTCCAGCTCCTCGCCGTGCCCGGTGATGGAGAACACGATGCGCTCGCAGATGTTTCCGACCCGGTCCGCCACCCGCTCCAGGTTGTGGGCCACCCAGGTGAGCCGCGTGGCCTGGTCGATGGCCTTCGGGATCGGCCATGATGTAGGTGATCAGCTCACGGTAGATCTGCTCGTACAGCGCGTCCACCTCCGCGTCTTCCTTGGGGATGGCACGGGCCGCCTCGACGTCCTGGCGGAGGAACGCCTCCAGGGAGCGGTGCAGCATGTCGCAGGCCTTGGCGGCCATGCGGGGGACGTCGACCAGGGGCTTGATGAGCCCCTCGGGGCCGATCATCACGGCGATGTTCGCGATTCCCTTGGCGTAGTCGGCCATGCGCTCCAGCTCCGAGGCGATCTCCAGGATGGCCGCCAGCGTCCGCAGGTCACCCGCCATGGGCTGCTGGGTGGCGATGAGCGTCAGGGCCTCGTTCTCGATCGCGTAGCGCTTCTCGTTGATGTGCCGGTCCGCCTCGATGATGCTGCGCGCGTGGTCGATGTCCTTGTTCTTCAAGGTCTGCACCGACTCCGCGATGGCACGCTCGGCCATGGCGCCCAGCTCCAGTATCTCGTCCTGCAGACGGTGCAGGTCGTGCTCGAACTTTTCCCTCGGCATAGCTTCCTCCTCGGGCCTGTACCGGGCGCTCACCCGAACCGCCCCGTAATATAATCTTCGGTTCGCCGGTCGCGCGGGCTCGTAAAAATCTGCTCGGTGGCGCCGAACTCCGCCAGGATCCCGGCCCTCTGCTCGTTCAGCCAGAAGAAGCCGGTCCGGTCGGACACGCGCGCGGCCTGCTGCATGTTGTGCGTCACGATGACGATCGTATACTTCTGCGTCAGCACGCGCATCAGCTCCTCGATGCGCAGCGTGGCAATGGGATCCAGCGCCGAGCACGGCTCGTCCATCAGGATCACCTCGGGGGACACGGCCAGCACGCGGGCAATGCACAGCCGCTGCTGCTGGCCGAGGGAGAGGGCAAGGGCATCCTGCTTCAGCGTATCCTTGACCTCGTCCCACAGGTCGGCGGAGCGCAGGCTCTTCTCCACCACCTCGGCAAGCGAGCCTCCCCGGTGCGTAGCCAGCACCCGCGGGCCGAAGGCCACGTTGTCCATGATGCTCTGCGGGAAGGGGTTGGGCCGCTGGAAGACCATTCCCACCCTCATGCGCAGCTTCACGACGTCGGTTCCCGGGGCGTACACGTCCATGCCGTCCAGACACACGGTGCCCTGCGCGCGCGCCCCGGGAATCGTATCATTCATGCGGTTGAGGCACCGCAGGAAGGTGGACTTGCCGCAGCCCGAGGGGCCGATGAGGGCGGTGATCTGCCGCTCTTCGATGTCCATGCTCACTCCCTGCAGCGCAAGGCGCGAGCCGTAGCGCAGGCACAGGTCCCTGCACGACGATGCCGCCCATGTCAGCCGAACCTTCCGGTCACGTAGTCTTCCGTCTTCTTGCTGCGCGGGGAGGTGAACACCTGCGGCCCGTCGCCGCACTCGACCAGCTCGCCGCCCAGGAAGAACGCCGCCACGTCGGCAACGCGGGCGGCCTGCTGGACGCTGTGGGGGACGATGACCACCGCGTACTGCGTCTTCAGCTCGAACAGCGACTCCTCCACCTTCGCCGTGGAGATCGGGTCCAGGCCGGACGTCGGCTCGTCCAGGAGGAGGACCTCCGGCTCCAGGGCAAGGCTGCGCGCAATGCACAGCCGCTGCTGCTGGCCCGCCGGAAAGGCTCAGGGCCGGCGAGTCCAGCCGGTCCTTCACCTCGACCCACAGCGCGGCCTGGGTGAGGCTGCGCTCGGTGATCTCCGAGAGCCGCGCCTTGTTGCGCTCGCCCGGCCAGGCGCGGGCCGTAGACCACGTTTTCCCGCACCGTCCCGGGGAGCGGCAGGGGCAGGGCGAAGACCATGCCGACCCTGCCGGCGCAGCTGCGTCACGTCGACGCCCGGCGCGTACAGGTCTTCACCGTCCAGAAGGATGCGGCCCGTCATCTTTGTGCCGTCCACCATGTCGTTCAGCCGGTTCACCAGCCGCATGAAGGTGGTCTTCCCGCCGCCCGCCGGGCCGAAGAGCACCGTGACGGCGCGGTCAGGAATGTCCAGGGTGACGCCGTTCAGCGACTGGCGGCCGTTGTACCAGTAGCTGAGACCCTCGATGCGCACCTTCGGGTTTTCCGAGGAGCACGAGAGGCTGCCGCGTGCCGCGGGCTGCCGCGCTCTCCATGGCACCCTGGGTCTGCCGGCGTGTTCGGCGTCACCATTGCCGCTTGCTCCTGAAATACCGCCTGATGAGGGAAGCCACGATGTTGAGGGAGAGAACGAGTCCGAGCAGGACCAGCGCGGTGCCGTACTGCACCGAGAGGGGCATCCCCGGCACCTGCGTGCTGATGACGTAGAGGTGATAGGGCAGGGCCATGGTCTGGTCCAGCGGAGAGCGCGGAAGCCGCGGGAGGTAGAATGCCGCCACGGTGAAGAGGATCGGCGCAGTCTCCCCCGCGGCCCGCAGGAGACCGAGGATGACGCCGGTGATGATGCCCGGGCAGCGCCTGGGGAAGCACGATGGTGCGGATCCCCTGCCAACGGGTTCCGCCCGAGGCTCGCCGAGACGGTGCGGAACTCCTGCGGCACGGCCCGCAGGGCCTCTTCCGCGGTGCTGATGATCACCGGGCAGTGTCATGATGGCCAGCGTGAGAGAGCCGGCCAGGATGGAGGTGCCGAAACGGAGGAACAGGACGAACATGCCGAGTCCGAACAGCCCGTAGACGATGGAGGGGATGCCGGCGAGGTTCACGATGGCCAGACGGATGGCGCGGGTCAGCCGCGTATCCCGGGCATACTCGGAGAGGTACACCGCCCCGCCCACACCGATGGGCACCGCGACGAGCGCCGTGCCGAGAGTGAGAAGCAGCGTGCCGACGATGGCCGGGAGTATTCCGCCCTGCTTCATCCCGCCGTAGGGCATGGTGGCTGAGAAACTGCCAGCTGATGGCCGTGATGCCCCGGGCGATGATGATGCCGACCACCAGCAGGATGGGAACCACCACGACAAGGGTGATCAGGCCGAGGAGGACGAAGCCCAGGCGCTGCGCTCACTGCCCTGTTCATGTGCGAGCTCATCAGCGCAAGCCTCCCTTGCGCTTCTTCTGGAAGATGGCCGTGGCCGCCGCGAGGTTGATGAGGAATGTGAGAACGAAAAGGATGATGCCGATGCCGAACAGCGCGTGGTAGTGGGTGCTGCCGCGCGCCACCTCGCCCATCTCCGCGGCGATGGTGGCGGTCATCGTCCGCACCGGGCGGAAGAGCGAGGCCAGGACGCTGGGCATCACCGCGGCGTTGCCCGTGACCATCATCACCGCCATCGTCTCACCGATTGCCCTGCCCATGCCGAGCATGACCGCCGTGAGGATTCCCGAGCGCGCGGCGGGCACCACCACGCGCCAGATGGTCTGCCACCGCGTGGCCCCCATTGCCAGCCCCGCGTCCCGGTAGCTCCGCGGGACCGAGTCCAGCGCGTCCTCGGCCACGCTGATGATCGTGGGCAGGGCCATGTAGGCAAGGATGAAGGCGCCCGAGAATGCCGTCAGCCCGGTGGGCGCGCCAAGGACCTCGCGCACCAGCGGGCGCCACGAGTGTCATTCCGAAAAACCCCAGGACAACCGAGGGGATCCCGGCGAGCACCTCGATGATGGGCTTGAGGATCTCGCGGGCCCACCGGGGGGCCACCTCGCGGACGAACACCGCCGTGGCCACGCCCAGGGGGAGGGCGATCACGATGGCAAGGAGCGTGACGAGGAGCGAGCCGAAGATCAGCGGCAGGGTGCCGAATATTCCGAAGGTCGGGTACCAGTGCGGGCCGAGAACAGGCCACCCGGCGGCACTTCGAAGAACACCGGGACGCCTTCGCGCAGGAGGAAGAGGAAGATCAGGCCGACGAAGCCGATCGTGGAGAACCCGAGGACACGGATGAGCGTTTCCAGCGCGAACTCGGAGAACCGGCTTCGCCGCGGGCGCCCGGACAGCACCGCGTGTTCGCGTCATTGGGGGCACGCTGCTCATCCGCCGCTTCCCGGCAGCGGAACGAACCCGACGTCCCGCACCAGCTTCTGCCCGTCACCGACGATCCAGTCCAGGTATTTCTTCACGGCGCCCGTCGGCTGGCCCGCCGTGTACATGTACAGCGGGCGCGAGACCGGGTAGGTCTTGTCCAGCACCGTACGGACGGAGGGAAGCACGTACGGTCCTGCCGCCGTGCGCGCCACGGCGATCATCTTCTGCTCCGCGGTGACATAGCCCAGTCCGTCATAGCCGATTGCATGGGGATTCTGCTGTACCTCGGTGCCGATGCCCTGGGAGGAGGGCATGAGGAGAGTCTCCGGTGAAAACAGCTCCTTGCTCTTTCCAGTTGCCCAGGCGCACGACCTGCTCGAGGAAGTAGACGTAGGTACCGGAGTTGGATTCCCGGGAAAGAAGCACCACGGGCTCGTTCCGGCCGCCGACCTGGGACCACCGCATGATCTTCCCGGTGTAGATGTCGGAAAGCTGCTGCAGGGTCAGGCCCTGCACGGTGTTGTCGGGATTGGCGACAACGGCAATGGCGTCCAGGGCCACCGTGAACTTCACCGGTGATATCCCGTTCTTCTTTGCTTCCGCGATCTCTTCCCCCGACATCTCGCGGGAAGCGTTGGCAATCTGAACTGTTCCATTGATAAGCGAAGCGATGCCCGTCCCCGAACCCCCTCCGGTAACGGAAATCCGCACCCGGGGATTCTCCGACATGTACCGTTCCGCCCAGGCAAGGGCAAGGTTGACGAGCGTGTCCGACCCGGTGTCCTGGAAGGCGGCCTCCGGTGCAGTCGTCCCGGCCAGGCCCCCCGTGCTCCTGGTGGACCGGAAGCAGCTTGCCAGCAGCACTGCAGCCATGCAGGCACACACCAGGCCGAGTTTTGCCCGGTGAAACGTTGTCCTGGGAACCACGGCAGGGAGTGTTCTCGATTCGACGCGGCGTTGTCAAGGAAGAAACCCGGCGAGTCGCGTGCGTCGCTTCTCGGAAAGGCGCCGGCCACGCGGAACAAGGTGACAATCGGCCCCCGGTGCATTACTATCCCGGTATGAAAACGAGGTTTTTCCTTGCGGCGCTCCTCCTTCTTGCCGCAGGTGCAGCCTTTGCGGCGGACCAGATGAGCGTCACGGTCAAGCAGACTCCGGTGCGGGACAAGCCCAGCTTCCTTGGAAAACAGCTCGGCTTCCTGGCCTACGCGGACCGGGTCACCGTCCTTGACCAGTCCAGGAAGGGCTGGGTCAAGGTCACCGGACCGGATGGAAAGCTCCAGGGATGGGTCAGCGCCTCGGCGCTCCAGTCCAAGGAGATCGTGCTCGCATCCGGTTCCGAGAACGTCCAGCAGAGCGCTTCCAGCGGCGAGGTCGCCCTTGCCGGCAAGGGGTTCAGCGAGACGGTGGAACAGGAGTACCGGACGGATGGGAGTCTCGACTACTCGTGGGTCGACTACATGGCGAACAAGATCCCGGTGAGCACGGATCAATTGTCTGCATTCATCGCGGCCGGCGGGCTTTCCGATCCCGAAGGAGGCGCGCAATGAAAGCTGCGACTCGCGTTTTCCCCGGACTCTTCTGCACCGTCCTGCTGGCCGGGTGCGCAAGTTTCAACGCGGGCTCCATTCTCGACATCGCAACGGACCCGAACAAGAGCGGCGCTGTTGTCCAGACCGTTCAAGCGGTGCAGACCGCTTCCCAGGAGATCACGCCCGAGCAGGAGTATTACATCGGCAGGGCCGTCGCGGCGAACATCCTGAGCACGAGAAAGGTCTGGAACGACCCGAGGGCAACGAAGTACTTGAACGTGCTCGAGCGCACTCTGTCGCTGTACTGTGACAGGCCGGAGACTTTCGGCGGCTATCACCTCCTCATCATGGATACTGACGAGATCAACGCTTTTGCAGCCCCCGGGGGCCTGATCCTCGTGAGCCGGGGTCTCCTGCGATGCGCAACCACGGAAGACATGGCCGCGGCCATCCTTGCCCATGAAACCAGCCATGTCGTCCTCAAGCACGGCTTGAAGGCCATCAGCACTGCCCGGTGGACCGCTGCCGTGCAGGCCGGGGTGAACGCGGGCGTCCAGGTGGCAGGGTCGGAGCAGACCAGGCAATTGACCGGCGTTTTCAAGGACTCGGTAAACGACATCACCAACACCCTCGTGAACTCCGGCTATGCCCGTGACCTGGAGTTCCAGGCTGACCAGATGGCGCTGGTGATCATGAGGCGTGCGGGGTACGATCCGCGTGCATTCGACGACATGTTGAGGCTGATGGAAACCCGCCTCACGCCGGAGGGCCGGGGTTCGCGAAGACCCACCCGGAACCGAAGGACCGGTCTGCGGCGGTGGAGAAGGCGCTGTCAGGCCAGCCGACGGTCACCACCGCACCTGCTGCGGCAGCCGCTCGGCAGTCCCGGTTCCAGGCTGCGCTGGGGACAGTCTAGGAGCCCGGCGGTGCGGGTCTGATCGTGGCGGGAAAGGCGCTTCCCGCGCGGCTCCGAAAAGTCTTCCAGGGCGTTTTCATGGGCGCCATTGGCGCGCTGGTTGCCCTTGCTTTCTGGCTCCCCGGCGGCCTGGAAAGTTTCGAGGCCAGGACCTGGGACATGCGCGCGCGCCTGTTCGCGAAGCCGGGCAAAGCAACCGGCAGCGTCGTCACAATCCTCCTGGACCAGAAGAGCCTCGAATGGGGCAAGAAGGAAAACAGTCTCTCGTGGCCGTGGCCGCGCGAGATCTACGGGGCCATCGCGGACTTCTGCGCGCGCGCGGGGGCGAAGGCGCTCGCGTTCGACGTCTTCTACACGGAGCCCTCGGTCTACGGCGTCTCCGACGACCAGGCCTTCGCCGCGGCAGCGGCGAAAAACGGGCGGATCGTGTCCGCCATGAACTTCGGCTCGGAGCAGGCCACGGACAAGACGTGGCCGGCGGATGACGACAGGCCGCGCCTGGAGGTGGCAGGCCTGCAGGACTGGATCCGCGAAGCCCGCCCTTCGCATTTGTCCTTCCCCCTTGCGGAGTTCCCCATCCCGGAGGTCTTCAAGAGTGCGAGCATCCTGGCAAACGCGTACATGGCCCCGGACGCGGCGGACCGGGTGTACCGCCGCGGGCCCCTTTTCAACACCTTCGAAGGCCGGGTTGTGCCGTCCGAGGCGCTTGCCGCGTACGTCGCGGGGAATCCCGGGACGCACCAGTTCTCCATCTCGCCGGGGACCCTCGCGCTGGACGGCACCCGGATCCCGATAGACGACGAGGGCCGTGCCATCCTGCGCTACCGCGGGCCTTCCACGACGCACAAGGCCTTTACGGCGGCGGCAATCGTGCAGGCGGACCTGCAGATCGCCGAAGGCCGGGAGCCTGCGGTTCCCCTTGCGCTGCTCAAGGACAAGTACGTTTTCTTCGGGTTTTCCGCGCCCGGCCTTTTCGACCTGAAGCCCTCCCCGATGAGAGGTGACTATCCCGGCGTGGAGATCCACGCCACGATGCTGGACAACATCTTGAGCGGCGACTTCATGCGTTCCTGGCCGGCCGCGGGGACGGTCCTCCTGCTCCTCGTGTTGTGCATTGGCGCGGCCATGGCCGCATCCGCCGTGTCGGGCGGCGGGGTCAGCGCGATCATCTACGTGCTTTTCATTCCCGTAGCGCCTGCGCTGGGGATCGCCGCATACGCGCTGGGGTACTGGCTGCCCATGGTGGTGCTGGAGCTGGGAGTCGTGGTCTCCCTGGTCGGGGCCAGCCTGGCAAGCTACGCGACGGAAGGCCAGCAGAAGCGCTACCTGAAGGGAGCCTTCCGGCAGTACCTGAGCCCTGCCTTCATCGAGCAGCTCATCGCGCATCCCGAGCGGCTGAGCCTCGGCGGTGAGCGGCGGGAAATCACGATGTTTTTCTCCGATGTCCAGGGCTTCACGACGATCTCCGAGAAGCTTCCGGCGGAAGAGCTGAGCAAGCTTCTCAATGACTATCTCTCGCCGATGACGGACATCATCCAGGAGGAAGGCGGGACCATCGACAAGTACGAAGGGGATGCCATCATCGCTTTCTGGAATGCTCCCCTCCAGCAGGAGGACCATGCCGTGCGCGGTGTGCGGGCGGCGCTGCGATGCCAGGCAAGGCTCGCGGAGCTGCGGCCCCAGTTCCGGGAACGCATTGGGCGCGACATGCTGGTCCGCATCGGCATGAACAGCGGCCCCGCGTCGGTGGGGAATTTCGGGTCCAAGACGCGGTTCGACTACACCATGCTCGGGGACCAGGTCAACCTTGCCGCCCGGCTGGAAGGCATCAACAAGCAATTCGGGACGTTCATCATGATCTCCGGGGCAACGCGGGAGAAGATCGCCGGCGCTTTCCCTGCCCGGGAGCTCTCCCGCGTTGGAGTCGTGGGCCGCAGCGAACCGGTTGTCGTCTTTGAGCCGATGCTTCCGGAAGAGCACGCCGCGCGCTCGGCACAATTGGCAGTTTTCGATCGGGGCCTCCGCGAGTTCTACGCGGGGCACTTTCCCGAAGCGAGGCGGATCTTCGAGGAGGTCTCGGCGGTGGATCCGGCCGCCGCCTCGTACGCGCGCAAGTGCAGCAGCCTGGAAACCACGCCGCCGCAGGAAGCGTGGACCGGCGTCTGGGTGATGACGGAGAAGTAGGGCAGCGGCCGGCTACGTGACCTTGTATGCTCCCCCCGGCGCAACGGCAACCGCGTGGTACCCCTTTGCCTCCGCCTTGCGGACGAACTCCGCGGGGTCTGCCTTGATCACCCAGGAGGCGGAGTGTGCAAGTTTCAACCGCCAGAAATGTGCAGTTTTCGTCCGCCGTTGACGGCATCAGTCCCATTCCCCGCGTCGGGCTTCCTCCAGGCCGCATTTCTCCGGGTTTTGCCGTGACTGATTCGCTTATCCAGGAGAAAGACGGCGTAACCAAACAGACCGCGTGCCGAGGCGATGTCGTCGGCTTTCATGTGCAGTGCTGTTCCTCCGAACTTCGCCAGTCAGGGACTCGAGTGTCTCGAGTGTGGGCGATCACATTATTGCGCCAAGGTGTGATATAGTCATTATTGGCTGAGTCCAATACAGTCTTCTAGAATCGCATCTACAGCCCTATTTAATTGTAGCGCGCTCAGGCCAGCTGATGGCCGTTAGCGTGCAAGTAAGAAGGTGCCATGGGGTGGACGTGGAAGGCAAGAAGGGACTCCGCTCGTCATGTTCTTCCGAAGTTGCGCCTCCTCCTGCTGGCGCTTGTGGTGTTGCCGACAGCCACCGCGGTTGCGCAGGAGCGTTCCACCGTAGTCATCTCAAGACAATCGATCGCCCAAGTGCCCTCCCCACTGTCGTTGGAGGTGCGTGCCCACATTTGACCTTCCGCTCGGGTGACAGCTCGCAGTGGTTCTCCTACGGCGGGGTCGATGGATCTGGGCCTGAACTATCGGATTCCTCGCTCCATCTTCTAGCTGCTGGGCGGCATCGAATACGCCTACGCTCCCGTCCAAGCTGCCGCCACAAGCCTCTCCCTGGCAGTCGCACGAGTCGGCGGAGGCGTTCAGATCCCGCTGACAAGCGGCATCGCAGTGCTTGCCTATGCCGCGGGCGGCTACTACTTCGGCACCTACAACGACTTCTCAGCCAACGGCTCTGACCCTTACGTCGCGGGCGGTCTGGGACTGAAATTCGCCCTTGCCCCGACCTCGGGCTTGAGGTGGGTGCGCAATACAAAAACTACCTGGGGCTGTACCAGGGGGTCAGCGCAGGGGCGGGGATCGATGTCGCCCTTGGAATCTCGGGGGCAGCGTCGATGATGCCGTCGCTGGAGTTGCGGCCTGCTTCCCTGTGTTCTACAAGCACTACGACGATCATCCGATCGGGACGATGGAGATCAAGAGCAACCTGAAGGTGCCTGCAACTGACATCAAGGCGCAGGTGTTCATCAAGGAGTACATGGATTCGCCGAAGGTGGTGAGGTGCCGGGTACCCTTGCCCCTGGGGAGACCAAGAAGGTTGATCTGTATGCCCTGTTCACGGACAAGGTGCTGTCTGTCACCGAAGGGACGAAGGTTGCGGCAGAGATAACGGTGTCCTACAAGGTCGACGGGCAACCCTACGAGGACAGGAAGATCGAGACCCTCACCCTGTGGGGCAGAAACGCCATGACCTGGGACGACAACAGGAAGGCGGCAGCCTATGTGACCTCGAAGGACCCGGGGGTGCTGAACTTCGCCCGAAGCGTTTCCAGCTACATCAGGAGCAAGGAGAACCGCTCGATCTGCGACAACCTGCAGGCGGCGATCGCTTTTCACGAGGCACTGGATCTGTACGGGTTGAACTACACCCCCAATCCCAAGACCCCCTACTCGAGAGGTTTCCAAGCAGAAGGACGTGATCGACTTCCTTCAGTTCCCCCGGGAGACATTCCAGTACAAAGCGGGGGACTGCAGTGACCTTTCGATCCTCTATGCCTCGCTGTTCCAGGCGGTAGGGATCGATGCGGCATTCATCACCGTCCCCGGGCATATATTCATCGCGGTGGACACCTGCCTCACCCCTGAGCAGGCGCCGAAGGAACTGATCCCGGAGAGCCAGTTTATTGCATACAAGGACAAGGCATGGATTCCGCTGGAGATCACGGCCATCCACGACGGGTTCATGAAAGCCTGGCAGCTTGGAGCCAAGGAGTGGACGGAGAACAACGCCAGCGGGCAGGCAGGGTTCTATCCAATCCAGGAGGCTTGGGCTGTGTACCAGCCAGTGGGGCTGCCGGGAGCGGAGATCACGGTTTCCGTTCCGCAGTCAGACAACATCCTCCGTGCATATCTGTCAGAGGTTCAGAAGTACCTGGATGCGGCCCTTGCGCCCTTGGTGGCGAAGTCTGCAGGAGCAGAGCAAGCAACGGGACAACCTTTCAGCGATGAACAGCCTCGGGGTGCTGTATGCGAAGTACGGGCAGTCCGACAAGGCGGAGACAGGAGTTCAAGCTGATGCTTGCGCGTAAGAAGCCTATCTGCCCGCGATTCTGAACCTGGGGCATCTGTACTTCTCCAGGAAAGACTGGAAGAACGCGCTTGCTCTTCTACCAGCAGGCCAGCGAGATGGACCCAAGCAACCCTCACACTCTGCTTGCCCTTGCGCGGGTGAACCAGGAACTGCAGAACTACGCAGATGCGAAGAACAGCTACGAGAGGCTGAAGGCAACTCAATCCTACTCTTGCCGGCCAGTTTGCCTACCTCGGGGAGGCGAAGGAGAGCGGGGCCAGGGCGGCGGATGTGGAGAGCGAGCGGGCAGCAGTCATCTGGGAGACCGACCAGTGAGAAGGGCACTGATCGTCGGGAGTGGTTCTTTTCGCTGTTCGCGGTCTGTATCGCAGGGAGCTCAGGAGCTGTCTGTTTCATATGTCGATGGGGATGTGCAGGTTCGAGAACGGTTCCAGCGTGGGCTGCACTCTCGATAGGGGATCGTCTGACTCCGCAGGCCACGATCCAAATGGGTGAGGGCGCCTACGTTGAAATCAAGCGGGCGGACTCAAAGATCGTCTTGAGCCAGAAAGGCACCTATTCGCTTGCGAGATATCCTGGCCTCTTCTCGCGCCCTGGGTTCTGCGGGAGTGGGAAGAGCACTACTGGTCAACGCTGTCCTTTCTGGCAGACAGGGCCAATTCGAAACCAGAGCAGCGCCGCTGGGCTCGCGGGGCGAATGAGGGCAAAGCAGACGATTCGGAGTGGATGACCAGCAGCGCCCAGGTGTTCCTGGATGCGGGGAAGTCGTACCTCGAAGTCCGGGCAGTATGGTGAGGCGATCGAGCAATTCCTCCAGGCACTTGATGCCGCCACGGAGCAGGAGTCACCGCAGGTGCGGTACTACCTTGCGTATGCGTATTCCTTGAACGGTGACACGCGGGCAGCGCTGAAATACGCGGCGGACCTCCAGCCAAGCAGTGCAGACGAGTGGGCCTCGGATTTCATCATCCTGAAAGCCAAGCTGCTCGTCGACAGCAATGCGTTTGCACAGGACATCGCTTGGCTCACCCAGAGCGGGAATGACCTCTCGGGGGACGCGCAGCGGGGAGCGATCTACCAGTTCCTTCTGGGCGTGGGATATCGCGGGATCGGGGATGCATCAAATGAGAAAGCCAGCCTTTCAAAGGTTGTGGCGATTTCAGGGGAAAGCGATCTGGGGAGGGCGGCAGCGGAGCTTCTGCAGAATCCATGAGCGTGGGAAGGTGCAAAAAAGCGATGAGAAAAAAGTCCATTGGAAGAGAAGTGGGCAACGCTGGTCGATCCCCTGGTAGCGGTCGTGCACCTCGTCACTTATCACTCTTTGCAGGGATTGTCGTCATAGCAGCCGCCCTGCTTGTGGGCTGCCTTCCAATCGGTCTACTGACCGACTTGCAGCAAAAAGTTCACGAGGCGAAGATGGGACCCCAACCCACCATGGTGGTCCAGCAGGCGGAAGCAACAATCGCGAATGGTGGGGTGTGTTCTGCCTTTGCCGGCGCTGTGCAAGGGGTTCCGCTGGATGTCGTATTTACGATTTCGAATACCGGAAACAGCGATTTGCATTTGCGTGATAACACCCCCATCGACTTCTCGGGTGTGAGCAAGGCCCTTTTCAGCGTGTTGACAGCTCCATCAGCGACGACGATCAAGCCGCAGGGGAGCAGCAATTTCACGATCCGATTCATCCTGGATTCGCCGGGGACCAAGACAGCACTCATTTATGTCTACAACGACGATTCCAAAAACAACCCATATGGAATAACGGTGAGCAACACAGCGCTGCCAAGAATGCAGGTTATTCTAGGGACCGTGATTCAGAACGGCGGGAGCTGCAATCTTGCGAACACGACCTCTGGGCAGTATGCGGATGCGGCCTTCACGATCAAGAATATAGGAACTGTCCAGCTTGATCTGACAGGGACACCGAAAGTAAGTATAAGCGGGGCGGGTGGCGCAAACTTCACAGTTACGGTCCAGCCTTCTTCTCCGATACTGCCAAATGGCATCACGACATTCACGATTCGCTTCCTGCCGACGGCGCCGGGCACCATGAACGCCACGATCAGTATCGCCAATAGTGATGTGGCCAATAATCCCTTTACGTTTTCATTGATCGGCATCTGCGCATTGCCTCTTTCCCACGTAGTGCTTGCAGCAGGTTCCTATCACACGGTGGCGCTGAAGACAGACGGGACCGTCTGGGCTTGGGGACTCAACAGCAACGGACAGCTGGGGGACGGCACCACGACAAGTGCACTCACCCCCGTGCAGGTCACAGGGCTTTCGGGTGTCAGTGCGATCGCAGCAGGGGGCTCTCACACGGTGGCGCTGAAGACAGACGGGACCGTCTGGGCTTGGGAAACAACGGCAATGGACAGCTGGGGGACGGAACTACAACGAATAGATATAGCCCTGTGCAGGTGACAGGGCTTTCGGGTGTCAGTGCGATCGCAGCAAGTATTTATCACACGGTGGCGCTGAAGACAGACGGGACCGTCTGGGCTTGGGGATACAACGGCAACGGACAGCTGGGGGACGGAACTACAACGAATAGAAATAACCCCGTGCAGGTGACAGGGCTTTCGGGTGTCAGTGCGATCGCAGCGGGGGATACTCACACGGTGGCGCTGAAGACAGACGGGACCGTCTGGGCTTGGGGGCACAACTACCATGGAGAGCTGGGGGATGGCACCACATTGGATAAACACAGCCCCGTGCAGGTCACAGGTCTTTCGGGTATCAGTGCGATCACGGCAGGGGGCTCTCATACGGTGGCGCTGAAGACGGACGGGACCGTCTGGGCTTGGGGAAACAACATCTACGGACAGCTGGGGGACGGCACCACGACGAGTGCACTCACCCCCGTGCAAGTCACAGGGCTTTCGGGTGTCAGTGCGATCGCAGCGGGGGGCTCTCACACGGTGGCGCTGAAGCCAGACGGGACCGTCTGGGCCTGGGGGTACAACGGCAAGGGACAGCTGGGGGACGGCACAACAGTGGATAAGTACAGCCCCGTGCAGGTCTCAGCGCCTTCAGGCGTCAGTGCGATCGCAGCAGGGGGGCTCTCACACGGTGGCGCTGAAGACAGACGGTACTGTCTGGGCTTGGGGGTGGAACTTCTTCGCACAGCTGGGGGACGGAACTAAAACGAATAGATATAGCCCCGTGCAGGTGACAGGGCTTTCGGGCGTCAGTGCGATCGCAGCAGGTTATGCTCACACGGTGGCGCTGAGGACAGACGGGACCGTCTGGGCCTGGGGAAACAACGGCAGCGGACAACTGGGCGATGGTACCTCAGTGGATAAACACAGCCCCGTGCAGGTCACAGGGCTTACGGGCGTCAGTGCGATCGCAGCGCGGAATACTTACACGGTGGCGCTGAAGACAGACGGGACCGTCTGGGCTTGGGGATACAACGGCAACGGACAGCTGGGGGACGGAACTACAACGAATAGATCTAGCCCCGTGCAGGTCACAGGGCTTTCGGGTGTCGGTGCGATCGCAGCAGGGGGCTCTCACACGGTGGCGCTGAAGACAGACGGGACCGTCTGGGCTTGGGGATACAACGGCAACGGACAGCTGGGGGACGGAACTACAACGAATAGATCTAGACCCGTGCAGGTCACAGGGCTTTCGGGTGTCGGTGTGATCGCAGCAGGGGGCTATCACACGGTGGCGCTGAAGACAGACGGGACCGTCTGGGCTTGGGGACACAACGGCTACGGACAGCTGGGGGACGGCACCACGACGAGTGCACTCACCCCCGTGCAGGTGACAGGGCTTTCGGGCGTCAGTGCGATCGCAGCAGGTTACGATCACACGGTGGCGTTGAAGACAGACGGGACCGTCTGGGCTTGGGGAGACAACGTCAACGGACAGCTGGGGGACGGCACCACGACGAGTGCACTCACCCCCGTGCAGGTGACAGGGCTTTCGGGTGTCAATGCGATCGCAGCAGGTTATTATGACACGGTGGCGTTGAGGACAGACGGGACCGTCTGGGCTTGGGGAGACAACGGCAACGGACAGCTGGGGGACGGAACTACAACGAATAGATCTAGCCCCGTGCAGGCCACAGGGCTTTCGGGTGTCAGTGCGATCGCAGCAGGTTACTATGACACGGTGGCGCTGAACACAGACGGGACCGTCTGGGCTTGGGGGTACAACAACTACGGACAGCTGGGGGACGGGACCACAGTGGATAGGCACACCCCCGTGATCGTCGCATATCCACTCCTCCTGTGGTAGGGAGATGCCTGGCAAACTGTGCCGCGAGTGGTGGGCCGTGGACACATTACATTTCTGAGGGATCGTCGTCCTGGGCCGCGAATGGTAGTAACGACTATGGCTCCGACAAGGGCTTCGCGAGAATCCAGACTGGAGCTCGGCCCCGAAGGCAGCAGAGGGAGCGGAGCTGACAGGGCTGGAAGGGCCGAGGAGATGCCTCGAGCTGGAAATGGGGAGTGGCGAAGGGGAAGGCAGGGACATAGAGTGTTAACAGCCCTCGCGTGTGTAAACACTTTTCGCGCAATATGAAAGGCAAAACGCGTGCTTTGTGATCGTCGCCTGCCATGCGTACCGAGTTGTTCACACTGAAACCGAAGTGTCGAACCCTCCTTCCAGAATGAGGGCGTGCCAATGGGAGTTGAACCGCAGCGGGTCGCCAAACGGTTGATAGACTATGACGGCCGCGGCTCCTGATTGTTGTTCTTGCTGCTGCCTGGTAGAAGTAGGGCAGCGGCCGGTCACGTGACCTTGTAGGCTCCTCCCGGCGGTACCAGCAACCGCCTTGTACCCCTTTGCCTCCGCCTTTTTGACGAACTCCGCGGGGTCCGCCTTGATCAGGTCGAAGGTGTCGTAGTGCATAGGGATGCAGACCTTGCCTTCAGGAAGCCGGCGGCCCTGACCGCATCGTCGATGCCCATGGTGAAATTGTCCCCGATCGGCAGGAGCGCCACGTCCAGCGGGCCCCATGCCTCGCCGATGAGCTGCATGTCCAGGAACAGGCCCGTGTCACCGGCGTGGTAGACCTTCTTTCCTCCCATCGTCAGGACGATGCCGGCGGGGTTGCCCAGCGCTTCCCCGTTGGGCCCCGTCGAGCCATGGTGGGCGATGGTGAGCTTCACGTGCCCGAAGGCGAACTGCCAGCCGCCGCCGATGTGCAGGGGATGCCCCTTCGCGCCCTGCGCCCCGAGGTAGCCGACGATCTCGTAGTTGGAGATGACCATGGCGCCCGGTCTTCTTTGCGATCGCGGCCGCATCCCCAATGTGATCCCCGTGACCGTGGGTGACCAGGATGGCGTCCAGCTTCGTGAACGAATCGGGCTTCGCGGCCGCCTTGGGGTTGCCCTCGAGGAAGGGGTCGATGAGCACCTTGTGCGTGCCGTCATCGATTTCCCAGCAGTCATGGCCGTGGTAGCGAAGGTTCAACATGCGCGAATCCTCCTGTTCCTCACACAAGGTACTGCAATTGGAATCGCATCTGCGGCTAGGAAATTTACGCTTATCATTTCAGTTGACTAATTTTCAAATTTGGTCAAATATAAACTATGATCGACTTCGGCGAGAGCCCAGGATGTTCAGTCCAGAAGGCTTCGGGCCGAGCACGGATCCTGGATGCTGCCGCGGATCTCCTCCTGCGCTTGGGGTACAAGCGGATCACGATCGACGACGTGGCAGCCGCAGGCGGGGATCGGCAAGGGCACCGTCTACCTGCACTGGAAGACGCGCGAAGAGCTGTTCTACTCCGTGATCATGCGGGAGCAGGCTCAGCGCGTGGAGGAGCAGCTTGCGGCGCTGCACCGGGACCCGCGCGAAGTCCAGCTGCACCGGTTGGTCCGGCTGGAAGTACCTGACCACTGATGCGCAGGCCCATCCTCAAGGCGCGTCGTCGCGGCGGACCCGGACATCATCGGAAGCTCGCCCACTGTGAGCAGACGGCGCCGACCTCGGGAAGCTCCATGGGCGCCGGTCTCCACCGACTACTTCCAGGTGCTCATCGACAACGGCCTCGTCAGGGCCGGCATCCCGCGTCGCGGAGCTGATCTACGCGGTCGGTGCCGTGACGATCGGCTTCTTCACGGGTGACGTTTTCCTTGAAGCGTTCGGCGAGGGACCCGCGCTGGAGCGAAGAGCCGACCTGCTGGAAGTCAGCGATGGAGAGGGCATTCAGCCTTCCCGCTTCTGACGAAGTGCTGAGGAACAATCGCCCCGTCCGTCATCGAGCTGTATCGTGAAGACACATGAGATCAGCCAGGCCTACCTGCGGCGCGCGTACGAAGTGCGCGGGCCGCGCAACAGGAGACACGCCATGACGGCCCTTCACCTGGAGAAAGTCACCAAGGTCTATCGCAAGGGCGAGAACGAAGTCCGCGCGCTGGACGGGATCGACCTGGACATCGACGCCGGAGAGTTTCTCACCGTCGTCGGGCCCTCCGGCTCGGGCAAGACCACGTTCCTGAACATCCTCGGCTGCCTCGACTCCCCCACCGGCGGCCGCATCGTCTATGACGGGACGGATCTCGGCGGGCTGGACGAGAAAGGCATGTCGGCGTACCGGCGGGATCGGATCAGCTTTGTCTTCCAGTCCTACAACCTCATCCCGGTCCTCACCGTGCGGGAGAACGTGGAGCTTCCGCTCCTGATCGAGCGAAAGCTCGACGCGCAGGAGATCCGCCGCCGCGCGGACGAGATGATCGCCGCCGTAGGGCTGGCCGGCAAGGAAAACCGTTATCCCCGCGAGCTTTCCGGCGGCCAGGAGCAGAGGGTGGCGATTGCCCGGGCTCTGGTGAAGCAGCCGCTTGTCATCCTTGCCGACGAGCCCACGGCCAACCTCGATTCGCACACCGCGCAGGAGATCGTCGAGCTCATGCGCGGGATCAACGCGGCGCGGGGCAGCACGTTCGTGTTCTCCACGCATGACCGGCTGGTCATGGACCACGCGCGGCGGATCGTGACGATCAAGGACGGCCGCGTGACGGCGGATGAAAAGGAACCGAATTGGAGCGATGTGGCACCCTCTGGAAGATCGCCCTTCGCAACACCATCCGCCACGGCCGGCGGACCATCATCACGGCGGTGGTCATGATGGTGGGCATCGCCGTGTTCATCTTCTTCGACTCGATGCTCGCCGGGCTGGACCGCATGGCCATCGACAACATGACGGACTACACCCTCTCGTCTCTGAAGATCCGCACGCCGGCGTACGTCGATGACATCGAGGCCACGCCCCTGGACAAGGGGCTTCCCCACCCCGCAGCAGGTCCTCGCGGCAGTGGCAGCCCAGGGCCTGTCGGGCACGGCGCGGCTGCGTTTGTCGCCCGGCTCTCCAACTACACTGACGAGATCCCCGTGCTCGCGGACGCGGTGGACCCGGTGGCGGACGCAGCGGGTGTTCAAGCTTTCCGCAGCCGTCACCTCCGGCACGTGGCTCACCGGCGCCGCGTCGCACTCGGTGGTGCTCGGGGCGCAGCTCGCGCGCGAGCTGAAGGTGGAAGCGCGGGGACACGGTCCTCGTCTCCGCGCAGACGGTCAATGACACGACCAACGCCGACGAGTACACCGTGGCCGGTCTCGTGGGCACCCCCGCTCCCGAGGTCAACCGCGGCGGGCTGTTCATCTCCCTGGATGACGCGCGCGAGCTGCTGGGCGCGCCGGCGGGGCCGGACGGCCTTGTCACGGAGATTGACGTGGCGCTTCCCCGCAAGCCGAGCCTGAATGCCGCACTTGCCCAGGGCGAACAGGCAGCCGCGTCGCCTGCGGGCCGCCCTCCCCGGCGAGCGCGTGGACCCGATCGGCCAGCTCGCGGCGGGCTACCTGCGGTTCGCAACGGCAAGTCAAAGGCCTCCATGATCATCGTGCTCATCGTGCTCATCATCTCGGCGGTGGGCATCGTCAACACCATCCTCATGTCCGTCTTCTCCCGCGTGCGCGAGATCGGCGTCCTGCGGGCCTACGGCATGACGGCACGCGACATCCTGCGGCTGTTCACGCTCGAGGGCCTTGCACTGGGGCTGTTCGGCTCACTTCTCGGCGTCGGGGTCGGGGCGCTCCTGAACTTCTTCCTGGTCACCCATGGCGTGGACATGAGCGCCTACGCGGCGAGCTTTGGAAACATCCCGATGGCGGGCGTCCTGCGCGGGGAATGGAACCCGCAGACGATCGTGATCGGCTTTGTCTTCGGGGTCGTCCTGTCGGTCATTGCCGCGCGCATCCCGGCCCGGCGAGCGGCGCGCCTGGAGCCGACCAGCGCCTTGCGGTTCCAGTAAAGGGGGAGCACGCATGAACGTCTGGAGAATGGCCGTCCAGGAACCTGGGCCGCAACCGCCGGCGATCCTTTCTCGCCGTGCTCTCCGTCTTCATCGCCATCACCCTCGTGGTTTTCATGGACGGGCTCATCTCGGGGGTTGTGGATTCCATGGCCCGCAACTTCACCAAAAACGAGACCGGCCAGGTGAACGTGACCACGACCGAATACCGCCAGCGGGAGCGCTTCATGCCCGCTTCCGCGGCCCTGCGGGACTCAGACGCGGTAGTGAGTGCCATCAGCGAGCACTCCCGGGCTGTCGGATCGGCTGGTGCAGGTGACCCCGCGGGTGCTGATGGGGGTTGTCCTGTCTTCCGTGTCAGGCACGAAGGCTGCCCGGTGCATCGCCGGTGATCCGCAGCGGAGAAGAGCATGCTCATGCTGAACCGGGCGCTCCTGCCGGGAAGCTCGTACCTCGATGCGAAGGGCACTGCCGTCATCGGCAAAAAGCTCGCCGATGATCTCGGACTGAAAATCGGGGACACGCTGAAGGTGATCGCTGAAAAAGCGGACTACGGAATGGGATTCAAGAAGTTCCGCATCTCCGGCCTCTTCCACACCGGCCTGGACACGCTTCGACGGCTCCACTTTCCTGGTGAGCCTCTCCGATGCGCGCGAGCTCCTGGGCCTGGACCGCGGCGCCTCAGAGGTGCTGGTCATGCTGAAGGACTACCGTGAGGCCGACCGGGCGGCGAAGCTGATCTCGCTCTCACCTGGCGGCCGGCGGGCCTGAGCGGGCTCTCCGTCCAGAGCTGGACCTCTCTGGGTGACATTGCCGCGCTGATCACCCTCACGCGCAACATCTACTTCTGGGGGGAGATCATCGTGGCGTTCCTCGGGGCATTCATCATCGCCAATATCCTCATGATGGTCGTCCTGGAGCGGAAGCGCGAGATCGGCATCCTCATGTCCATGGGCATGGAGCGGCCGCGGATCCTCTGGCTCTTCCTCGTGGAGGGAGTGCTGCTGGGAGCCATGGGCTCCGGCGCGGGGGTCATCGTCGGGACCGTCGCTGAACGCATGGCTGTCGGTCAAGGGCATGGACTTGACAAGGACCATCTCGGGAGCCGGGCATCCCCATGGACAACATCATCTACACCGCGGTCCATCCCGCTGAACGTGGCATGGCTGTTCCTCGTGGGGATCCTCGTGGCAGTGATCGTCTCGTTCCTGCCGTCGCGCATGCGCGGCGCGGATGGATCCCATCGAGGCAATCCGTTCGGTATGAGGGGAGGCAGCGAAATGAGAAGGACTACCTCGGCAGTGGGCGCCGTCGTCCTGGGCGGATGCGCGCTTGCGTGATGGCTCGCAGCGGTGACAGCCTGGGCGCAGGCTGCTCCCGCGCTTGTCCGCGGACGAGATCCTGGCGAAGGTGGACGCGAACGTCTCCTACGGGACCATCCGCTACACGGGCCGCATGGAGATCACTATCGGCGGTGAGATCCCGGTACAAGACCATGCAGGCCGTGGCGCGGGGCTCCAGCAGGTCTTTCGCCGAGTTCACCAACCCCGAGGACCGGGGGGTGCGCTTCCTGAAGCGGGACAAGAACCTGTGGATCTACTTCCCCTCTGAGCAGGATACGGTGAAGATTTCGGGCCACCTCCTGAAGGAAGGCATGATGGGCTCCGACGTTTCCTACGAGGATGCGCTGGAGTCCTCCGACTACCAGGCAAAGTACTCGGTCTCCCTGAAACCCGAGGATACGGTTGGCGACCGGCGCTGCTTCGTGGTGGAGCTTGCGGCAAAAGTGGACCACCGCCGCGTATGACCGCCGCACGCTGTGGATCGACGCGGAGCGCTTCGTTGCGCTGAAGCAGGAAATGTACGCAAAGTCGGGGCATCTCCTGAAAGTGAGCACCACCCTGCAGGTGGACCGGCTCGGGGAGCGCTGGTTCCCGTCGCAGTGTCGAGTACGTTTCCAAGCTCCGCAACAACACGAGGACCGTGTTCACCATGAGCAAGGTCGAGCTGGACCTGCCCGTCGACGACCGGCAGTTCTCCATGGCGGCGCTGACGAAGTAGGCGGGGCGATGAGCCGGCGCGCGCTGGTCCTCTTCGTGTTTTCACTGGCAGCCGGCGCGGCTTTCGCGCAGGAGACGGCCCCGTGGACTCTCGGCGGGACTCTCTCGGTGCTGCCGACGGTCGGGTACGCTTCGGATGTCACTTACGGGACCGGGACTGCACTGGGACTCTCCTTCAGGGCGGGAAGCGGGCGGGCCCGTGCCGAAGCGTCCCTGGAGGCTGCCGTTCTGACCGGCTCATCGGCACAGCTTGCGTGGGCCATTGCCGCCAGCCCGTACGGGCGCGCCGATGAGCTTCTGCTCCCCTCCGCTGGCCCTTCGGCTGGCCAGGATGCCGCGATTGCCGCCCGCATCCGTACTCTTTTCGCAAAGCTTGACTTCGACTGGGCATCCTTCACCGCGGGGCGACAGGTGGTGAACTACGGCCGCGGGGCGCTGTGGAGCCCGACGGACATCTTCACCGAGCTCGACCTGTCTGGAATCTCGCCCGTCAGACGAGGATCGGATGCCCTGCGGGTCATGGTCCCGCTGGGGACAACGGGCGGCCTCGATGCGGTCCTGGCGCCGACCGCCTCTCCCGGGCAGCGGCAGATATGCGGCACGGCTGGGAGGGCTTGTCGGTAACGTGGATGCCGCCGTGATGGCGGCCCGTGACGGCGCGGGGAACGGATGGGTTTTCGGGGCCGACTTCAAGGCTGACCTCGTAGTGGGGCTCTACGGGGATGTCGTCTACGAAGCGCCCGACGCCGGTGGATGGGGCACCGTTCGTGCAGCCGCCGGAGCCGACTGGTCTTTCGGCGACTTCATCATTGCGGCGGAGTACTACTACAACGGCGGCGGCTCTTCGGCAGACCTGTTGTTTCCCGGCACGCACAACATCTACGGATCGGTGACGTGGACCGCCTCGGAGCTCCTGAGGATAACGCTCACGGCAGAGGGAGACGTGCAGAGCGCGGCGGGCACGGCCACCCTCATTGCCGCCATCAGCGCGGCGCAGAACGCCGACGTGAACGCCTACCTGCAGGCGGGCAATGGGAGCGCGGGCTATGGACCCGGCTACGGCGTGAGTGGTGCCGCATGGAGCGCACAGGCAGGGCTGGGCGTGGTTGTGAAGTTCTGAGCCCCGTTCCCGGCGAGCACATCCCGTGAAACCGCGGAAACGTACGTCGCGCTTTCACGCGTGTTGCCCCCGCGGAATGGCGGGCATGTACCCACAGCACCTTGTCCGGTGCCGAGCAGGGTAGTAAATTCCCCGCTTGAGGATGCTGCCCTGACGACCATCGTCCAGGCACAAATGCCTGAGCACAAGACCGCCGTGCACGATCTGTTTGCGGAATATCTCCGCTGGGTATGTCCGAAAATCTACGACGAATACAAGGCTGTCTTTGACGCCGAATCAATGATCGTGCGTGACATGAAGAAGATCGACATTTTTCTGCCGCCCGAGGGCATCCTGCTTCTGGCCTTTGATGATGGCGCGCTCGCCGGTTGTGCCTGCACTCGCGCCATTGAAAATGGTGTAGCTGAATTGAAGCGCATGTACGTGCGGCCAGGCTTCCGCAAGCGGGGAATCGGTAAAGCCCTTGTGCGCGCGACAATCCGGAGCGTGCAGGGGAAGCACTCGCTGCTCAGGCTGGACAGTGCGCGGTTCATGTCCGACGCTCACGCCCTCTATCGATCAGCTGGATTCAAGGACATTCCCCCCTACGAGGGCAGTGAAATTCCCGAGGAGTACCGGAGGCACTGGGTCTTCATGGAGCTTGAGCTGGACGCGCCGGTTAACCCGGGTCAGGGCATTGCCGGCATGACGGATCCGAGGTAGTCCAGGAACGGCTTCATGATCTTGAAGACGGCCGCGCTTGCCTGGACCACCCCCGCAGAAAGTAGCTCCTTGTCCGGCACGGTGTGCATGACCGTGACCTCCTTCAGGCGGAGAAGGTCGAGCTCGGGGTGTTCCGCGGGGTAGCCCCTGGGCGCCTTTGCCAGCATTTCTCCCTTCAATGGTCCGAAAGCCGCAACGAACTCCTTCCTGCCGATGATCTCCTTCACGGCCGAGGCGTCCCTGTCCACGGCGGCGCGCCATTTCTGGAGCTGCCCCGTGGAGGCTTCGTGGCATCCGCCGGCGAGCATGGAGTGATTGCCCGGGGCGACGTGGAGGAAATACGCAAACCGCGTGGACCGGCGTCCACCCGGTCCGATCATCGCACCCATGGCTGTCTTGTACGGGGTCTTGTCCTTGGAGAAACGGACGTCTCGAAACAGGCGGAACAGGCACTGCTTCGGCGTGACCCCGCCAAGATCATCGAAGCGGGAAATCTCGATGATGAGGGCTGCGACAAAGTCCTCGAAACGGTTGGACGCAGCCTCGTACTGCGCACGGTTTTCTTCGAACCAGGTCCTGTTGTTGTTCTTCTCCAGCAGCTTGAGGAACGAGAGAACCGGAGCAAGGTCAATTTCGTTTTTCGTCATCGTCACCAAAAGTACTCACTGGTGCAGCCCCCGCATACTCCGCGCCTTCTTTCAGTGCTCCGCCCTGACAACATCTGTCCGGGCAAAGTCGTCTCCCTTGAACAGCAGCGGCTCTCCGGAGACGCGGGAAAGAGCATATGCGCAGCAGTCCCCGATGTTGAGATTCGCCGCATGTCTTCCCTTTCCAAACCGTCTCCAGGCCTCCCTCGCCACTTCGACATGGGATGACGTCAAAGGAACGCTCTCCAGGTTGATGCGATGCATCAGCAGATCAAGCTCGCGTCCGCCGGACTCACCCTTGCGGGCTTCCACGACAATCGCCGCTTCAAGGACCGTGAAGGCGCTGGCAAGCCGACGAGGGTCCGAAGCCATGGATCGAGCAATCCGCTCGGATTCAGGCTCTCCGAAGAGCACGGCAAGGATGGCGGAGGTATCAACGACCATCAGCGCGGCGCCCCGTCGTCGCCGTAGCCCAGGATCTCGTCGGCATTCCTCGTGTCGAGGTCCGGAAGAGCTGCACACCGACTCCCGATCTTCAGCATCTCCTGGACCAGGTCGCGGCCAAGCCTCCGACCATTCAACCGTACCAGCCGTTCCTCCAGGGACCGCAGAATCGCCTGGGTGATGGTTTCTCCCGTTTCGCGCGCTACCTCGCGCGCAAGCCCTTCGGCTTTTTCGTTCCTGATGCTCAAGGCCATGGTTGTTCCTTGTATTGAAACTATATAATTATATAGATTATATACGAAATGGTCAACGGAGTTTTTAACCGATTTACGCCCCACGCGTAAAGCTTCCATAGTTACCTTCTTGCTGGTACGGAAGAGGAGGGCAAAGATGTTTACGCCACGAGCTGCATTCGGGGGCTTTTCTGTTGATGACCTGGAAAAGGCTGAAAAGTTTTATCGCCGGCACCCTCGGACTGAAGGTGGAAAAGGGACGCATGGGGCTCACGCTGCATTTTCCGAACGGCGGCACCATGTTCGTGTATTCCAAGCAGGATCACAAGCCGGCGACATATACCGTCCTGAACTTCGTCGTGGATCGGATTGACGAAGCGGTGGACGAGCTTGCAAAGAAGGGCGTTCAGTTCGAGCACTACGAGAACCCGCCCGCCGACAAGAAAGGCATCGTGCGCGGCATTGCGGCCGGCCAGGGCCCCGACATTGCGTGGTTCAAGGATCCAGCCGGGAACTTCGTGTCGGTACTGCAGGAGGCGCCGCGACGGGCTTGACCTGAGCTCCCGCCTCTTGCGAGTGTAATGCATGAAGCCTTACTTCCTCGGAATTGACAACGGCGGAACTCTCAGCAAGGCGGTCCTGTTCGACAGCCGGGGCGACACGATTGCAGAGGCGTCGCGCAAGGTTCCCATGACCCTGCCCCAGCCCGGCTTCACAGAGCGCGATATGGAAACGCTCTGGCAGGCAAACTGCGAGGTGATCCGGGAGATCACATCAGGGTCCGGCATACCCGCGGATGAAATCCAGGGCGTGGCCTGCACCGGGCATGGAAAGGGCCTGTATCTCTGGGGCCGGGATGACAAGCCCGCGTACAACGGCATCGTTTCCACGGACAGCCGCGCGTGGATGTACCCCGAGAAGTGGCAAAAGGACGGCACCGCGGAGAAGGTCTTTCAGAAGACCTTCCAGAAAGTTCTTGCCTGCCAGCCGGTGTCCCTCCTGTGCTGGCTCAAGGACAACCGGCCCGGGGTCCTGGAAAAAGTGAAATGGATCTTCGAGGTCAAGGACTACATCCGTTTCCGGTTGACCGGCGAGGCCTTTGCCGAGGTGACCGACTACTCCGGCTCCAGCCTCATGAACATCAGGGACGTCCGCTTCGAGAAAGAGCTCCTGGCGGACTTCGGCCTCGAAGAGCTCATCGACCGGCTCCCGCCGATCAAGTACTCCACGGAACGATGCGGGTCCATCTCCGCGGCAGCCGCACGGGCAACCGGACTCCGCGAGGGCACCCCGGTGGCCGGCGGCATGTTCGACATAGACGCCTGCGCCGTTGCCATGGACGTAACCGACGAAGAGAACCTGTGCGTCATCGCCGGCACCTGGAGCATCAACGAGTACATTTCCCGGGCTCCGGTCCTGGACAAGTCCGTCATGATGAACTCGCTGTTCTGCCTTCCCGGGTACTACCTCGTGGAGGAAAGCAGCCCCACCTCGGCGGGGAACAACGAGTGGTTCACGGAGCTTTTCCTCGGAGAGGAGAAACGACGCGCGAAGGAGCGGGGCATCAGCGTCTACGAGCTTGCGGAAGAGCTTGCCGCGGGGGTTGGCGCGGAAGGCCAGGACATCGTCTTCCTGCCCTGGATCTACGGCTCCAATTACAATCCCCAGGCAAAGGCGTGCTTTGTCGGCCTGGATGCCGCCCAGACCAGAGCACAGCTCATCCGTGCTGTGCTGGAGGGGATTGTCTTCTGCCACATGGTGCACGTGGAAAAGCTCCTGAAAAACAGGAAGCGGACGGGAGCCGTCCGCCTGGCCGGAGGCGCGGCGAAATCCCGGACCTGGGCCCAGATCTTTGCGGACGTCTTCGGAATGCCCGTGGAGATCGTGGACGCCAATGAGCTCGGGGCGCTCGGCTGCGCCATGGCAGCGGCCGTCGCCTCGGGAGTCTACGCGGACCTGAAGGACGCCGCAAAGCACATGGTGAAGATCAAGTATCGCCTCGAGCCCAATCCCGGCAATGCAGCCGTGTACGCGCGAAAATACCTGCGCTACCGGAAAGTGTCAGACGCGCTCGACGGCGTGTGGGGTGACTTCTGAGGGCGACGGCCCAGGAGCTGTTACCGCGCGGCCTGACTCATCTCCTCGTCGAACACCACGGCGACTTTGCCGCACCTTCCATCAGCCATCAGTCGATACGCCTCGTCGGCTTTCTCAAGGGAAAACCGATCCGTCACCAGGGCCGCGGGGTGCAGCTTCCACTCGACGAGCCTTTCAACAAGGTCTTCCATGAGCCAGATGCTCGTCACCCATGAACCGAAAATGGTTTTCTGATCGTGGAGCAGGTCGGGGCTGGGGTTGAACGTGAGGCTGCCGCCTTCACCCACCAGCGCGATCTTCCCCCACTTTCGCGTTGATTTCACGGCAAGGCGCCGCGCATCGTCCTTTCCCGAGCAGTCGATGGCGCGCTCGCAGCCTTTGCCGTCCGTCAACTCCCTGACCTTTTCAAAAGTGTGCTCGTTAAACGGGAGCACGTGGTGCGCCAATCCCATCTTCCGCGCCAGCTCGATCCGCTCCGCCACCACGTCCACACCGATGAGGGTCCGGGCTCCGAGCGCCTTTGCAAGCATGAGGGTGGCAAGACCCACCGGGCCCAGGCCCGTCACCAGGACGGTGTCGTTCCCTGAGACGCCGATCTTCTCCAGTGCCTCGTAGCACGTGCCGAAGCCGCATGCCACCTGGGCACCGTCCGTGTAGGAGAGCCCGTCCGGCAGCGGCACGAGGTCCTTCTCGTCCGCCAGCAGGTACTCCGCCATGCCACCGTCCCGCTGCCAACCGTATGCGGCCCGCAGGGGGCTGGTGCAGCTGATCATGAAGCCGCGGCGGCAGTCGTAGCACACCCCACAGCCCGAGATGTGGTAGACGATGACGCGCGCGCCTTCCGCGAAGCGCTTCATTCCCGGGCCGCACGTAACGACTTGTCCCGAAGGCTCGTGCCCCGCGATGACGCCCTGGTAGCCCTCGGGACCCTTGCCGAGATGTTCGCGGTAGATGGCGCGGATGTCGCTCCCGCAGATGGTGGAGGACTTCATGCGGATCAGCACCTGGCCGTGTCCCGGCTGCGGGACGCGGTACTCCTTGAAAGCCACCGTGCTGTTGCCGGGCAGGACGGCTCCTGTCATCGTACCCGTCAGCGAGCCAGTCGTTGACCCCTTCATCAAGCCCCCCTCTCTACCTGCTCGTCGATGCAGCGATATGCGGCTGGCCGTCTTGCATGTCGGGGCGGATCAGCACTTTCATCGCTCCCTCCCTGCCCTGCTCGATCAGCTCAATGCCGCGGCGAAAGTCCGACAAAGGCACCTGGTGGGAAACGAGGGAGGAAACGTCGATCTTTCCGCTCTCAAGGAGCCGGACCGCCTGGATGGAGTTTCGCACCGAGGTGTAGGAGGAGAGGATGGTGAGCCCCTTGCGGAACACGGTGAATGCGTCCAGGGAGACCTTGCTGTCCCGCGGCGGCACGCCGAACAGCAGGATGCGGCCCCCGCTGCGGGCAAAGCCAAGGGTCTTCTCCATCACCGGGGGAACACCCGTGGCATCCACCACGACGTCGAAGCCGTCCTCCGGCAGGCCTTCGAAGGACGATTCCACGAGCGCGGCACCGGACAACCGTGCAAGCTCCAGGCGGGCCGGGTTCTTGTCAACAGAGGTGATGGCGCTGGCCCCTTCCAGGATGATGGACTTCAAGAGCAGGATGCCGATCGGGCCTGCTCCGAGGATCAGTACCTTGTCCGCGAGGGAAAAGCCTGTCCGCTGGACGCCGTGCAGGACACAGGACAGGGGCTCAACAAAGGCGCCGGCGGCGAACGGCAGCGTCCCGATGTTGAACGCGGCTTTCTCGGGGACGGAAACAAGCTCCGCCATGCCCCCGGGGAGGGTCACCCCGACCCCGTTCCAGTGCTCGCAGAAGTTCTGGCGGTTGGAGAGGCAGGCGGGGCAGTTGTCGCAGGAAATGTTGGGCTCCACGGCGACATGGTCCCCCGGAGCGAACCGTGTCACGCGCGCGCCGACGGACTTCACGACTCCCGAGAACTCGTGGCCCGGGATGACAGGGTAGGTGCCGAGGTACTCGCCGCGGAAGATGTGGATGTCGGTGCCGCAGATGCCGCTTGCTTTTACCTCGATGAGCAGCTCGTTGTCCGAAACAGCCGGGCACGGGGACGTCCTTCACTACTATCTCTCCCGGTTTCTCGATGATGGCTGCTTTCATGCCTTCTATCCTTTCACGGCGCCCTGGGTGAGGCCCTTCACGAGTGACTTCTGCGTCATCCACCCCACCACGATTGCCGGCAGGATGGCGATGGTGGAGGAGGCGGAGAGCTGCGCTATGAACATCCCCTGCTGCTCGCGGAAACGCGCCATGTACACCGGCAGCGTTGCCGTCGTGTTCGACGTCAAGTTGAAGCCCAGGAAGAACTCGTTCCAGATGAACACCGCCACCAGGAGCCCGGCCGAGATGATGCCCGTCCGCACCAGCGGCATGGCCACGAACACGAGCTGCTGGAACCGCGTGCACCCGTCCAGGCCGGAGGCCTCGATGATCTCCAGCGGTACATCCGTGAAGAACGAGTGAACCATCCAGACGACAATTGGCACGTGGAAGCCCACGTACGCGATGAGAAGCCCCAAGGGTGTCTTGTTCAGGCTGAAGGCCTGGAACCATGTGTACAGCGGGATCAGCACGGCCACGGGAGGCAGGAGGATTGTGGTGATGAACCACCCGTGGATCTTGTTGCGCGTATCCTTCTTTCGAAACGTGCCGAACACCAGGACGAACGCCGCCGGTACCCCGAGGGCCAGGCAGACCGCGGTGCTGGCCAGGACCTGGAACAGGGAGTTCCTCAGGTACCCGTACATGCTCGAATCGCTCAGGACCCTGGCAAAGGTTTCCAGCGTGGGATTGAAGATCAGCCCCGGGCTGACTGCCTGGTACTCGGTCTTGAACCCGGAAATGAACATGTACAGGATCGGCGACACGTAGATGATCGCCATGGCATAGATGAGGATGGCCAGCAGGCCGATGCGCACGTTCTTCCTGAACCGCGCCGATTTCCCCCAGCCCGGACGCACGTGTTCTGCGTTCATTGTCCCTCCCTTCTCAGGCCTCGGCTGCCCGACGCCGCCGCAATGACCGGTACAGGAGGTTGACCGCGAGCAGCGTGAGGATGACCGTGATGGTTGCGAGGGCGCCTGCCCTCCCGACGTTGGATGCATTGAAGACCTGCATGTACACCGCGTAGGGCAGCGTGTACGAGCGTGTGCCCGGGCCGCCGGCCGTGGTGACGAGGATGAGGCCGAACTCCTTCACGACAAAGACCAGGCCCAGCATCACCGCCACGCGCATGTGGTTGGTGATCAGGGGCAGCTTCACCTGGAACGTGGACTGCAGCCAGTTGGTGCCGTCGATCTTCATGGCATCGTCGAGGTCAGCGGGTATCCCCTGGAGACCCGCCAGGATCACCAGCACGAAGAAGGGCATCCATTGCCACCAGAACAGGAGGATGATCACGAACAGCGGACGGTAGCTCAGCAGGTCCACCGGGGTCATGCCGAGCGCTTTGACCACCACCCCGTACCAGCCGAAGGTGGTGTTGAAGATCGTGGACTTCCAGATCACGCCGCTGGCGGTGGACATCACGAAGAAGGGGCCCAGCATCAGCGTGCGCGCGATGTTCACCCCCGGGACCGGGTTGTCCAGGAGGATGGACACCATGAATCCCGTGACCACGCAGAGGATGAGCGTGGCGCCGGTGATGAAGATGGTCTGCCAGACGATGGCGTAGAACTCCGGGATCTCGGGAAAGTGGGGGACCCGGAGAAAGAACAGGTAGTTGTTGAATCCGATGAATCTCACCGGCAGGTCGGGCCGCGCGAGGTTCCACCGCAGCGTTGAATAGATGATTGTCAGGATGAAGGGAATCTGCGTCATGATGGCGACGATGATCATTGCCGGCAGGATAAACGCAAAATCGTGTTTTCTTTTCGTCATTGCTGCTTCCTCTCGCCGGCGGATTTTTCGTGGATGAGGGGGAAGGAAAACCTGTCCGGATCCCGGGCGGGAATCCGAACAGGCGTCGTGTCACTGCGGGGCAGGTCCTATTTCTGGTAGCCCCCGTCCTTCGCGACCTGGTTGAACAGATCATTCGTCTTCTGTATTGCTTCATCCAGCGTGATCTTGTCAACAACATAGTCGGCGAGGTACTGGGTCATCTGCGTGCCTGCGTCCGCGAACTCGGGAATCGCGATGTACTGCAGCCCGACGTACGGAACAGGTTCCAGTGTCGGGTGCGTGAAGTCCGTGGACTCCAGGGTCTTCAACGTGGCCGTTGCATACGGGGCGCTCCGGTAGGCGGACAGCTTGTACGTGGAGGAGCGGGAGGCCGGCGGAGTGCTGGAGCCCGTCGGGTCCAGGTCAACCGTCATCTTGATGAAGTCCTTCGACGTGGCCCAGAGCATGAAATCGAACACCGCCTGCTTCTTGTCCGTGGAGCTCTTGGGATTGATACCCATTGCCCAGTTCCACAGCCAGGAGGTATTTGTCTGCATCTTCTGGTGCGGCGCCATGGCATATCCGACTTTTCCCTTCACCTTGGAGCCGGCGGATTCCAGCGGGGGGGCGATGGAGGTTGCATCGTAGTAGATGCCGCACTTGCCCGACTGCATGAGGGCGATGCACTCGTTGTAGGTGTAGGACAGGATGTCCTTCTGCCCGGCCTCGCGGAGGATCTTCTTGTACATCTGCCAGGCGCCCCTCTGTTCCGGGGTGTCCACGGTGGCGTTCCAGTTCATGTCGTAGAACCGGCCGCCGAATGCGTTGACGATGGTCACGAACGGCGCGCCGCTCATGCCCCAGCCCGGTGCTCCGCGCATTGTCATGCCGACGATGCCCTTTGCGGGATCGTTGACCTTCTTGGCAAGATCATAGATCTGGTCCCAGGTGGGCTGGTCCGGCATTTTCAGACCCTTCGCGGCAAAGAGCTCCTTGTTGTACATGATGAACGAGCTCTCACCATAGAAGGGAATGGCGTACTCCTGCCCGTTGAGCGACAGTGACCCGACCATGCCCTGGATCAGGTCGGGGCGGTCGTACCAGGACAGCCTGCTGGCAGGCAGCGCCTTGAAGTACGGCTCCAGGTTCTCCAGCCAGCCGTTCTTTGCCCAGTTGCTCGCCTCGTAGGGTCCGATGAAGAACAGGTCGTAGGTCGTGCCGCCGGTGGAAGCCTCAGTGGTCAGCTTCTGGCGCAGGTCATTTTCCGGAAGGACCGCGATGTTCACGGTCACCCCGTCAGCCTTGTACTTGTCCCTGGCCAGCCTCGACAGCGCCTGCGAAATGGGGTTGTTCGCCAGCGCGATGTTGATGGTCACCGGGGCCGCAAATGCCTGGACGCCCGCGGAGAGGAAAAGCAGGCACATCAGGCATGCGAGGAAAACGGATATTCTCTTCATGGAATACCTCCTTGAGAGATGTACGCGGTTACGACGTAACCGGGGGGAATGGTAACTCGCGGGGACAGGCGGCTGGAAGTTACCCGGGTACCGAAGTTGGCAAGAATTGTACTAGGTACCGGGCGTGTGGTATGCTGGGGCCCGCTGATACACCCGTTGTATGCGGTCACGACCATGGATCGAGGTCCGAGCGCCCAGCATCGCAACCATTCTCGCCGGGCAGAGCGTGGCCGGGCTCGCGTTTTTTTTCACGTTTCACAACCCCGCGCTCCGTCCGATCTGGCTCCCCCAGTTCTCCGTCCTCCTCGTTCTTGCCACGGCGCTGCTCCTGCTGGTGCTGCGATGCCGCACCAACGCCTGCAGGGTCGTCGTTTTGCTCTGCGCGATGATCGTCGAGGTGGTCATCGTCATTCCCGAGGGGCCCGCGCTGGAAACCGCTGCCGTGCTGGGGACGGTGTTCATCTGGCTGACGATGACCGAGGTGCCCGGCATGATCTCGGTGGTGATCTCCCTCGGCTGTTCCCTCGCGCTTTCCTCCATCCACTGGCCCCTCGTTGCATGGGGCGCGCAGGTCGAGGGGGCGCCGCCTGCAAACGCGGTGCTCCTGGGGCTCTACCTGGTCTTCCTGACATGGCTGGCGGGGCTTGTGGGCTCGCGGGGTCACCTGATACGAACCCAGCAGGATGAAATCCTGCGGATCGACCGCACGGTCGAGGCTCTCTCCGAGGCGAACCTGGATTTCCAGGAGCTGGCCACGCGCGTGCAGAGGGAAACCGAGGAACAGGAGCGAAAGCGGATTGCCCGCGAGGTGCACGACATCGTGGGGTATACTCTGACGAACATCCAGATGATGATGGAAGCGGCAACCGACCTGGTGAAAGGCCGGAAAGAGGGGCTGGAAGACCTCCTGGTGAAATCGCGCAACCAGGCGCAGCGGGGACTGCTGGAAACCCGGCGCGCCATGCGGAACCTGCGGCAGTCCCCGGTGGTGCAGTCCAACGGGATGCGGCGGGTGGCCGAAGTGGCGCGGATTTTCCAGCGGGCAACCAACGTGTCCGTCCGGGTGCATTTCGGCAACACACCCCCGAGCTTCGGAAGCGCAATCGACGAGGTGATCTACCGCATGGTCCAGGAATCCCTGACAAACGCGCTTCGGCATGGAAATGCCACCGAGATCTCCGTGCATTTCTGGGCGGTGGAGCACGCGGTGCGGATCAGCATTGCCGACAATGGGACGGGATCCAAGGAGATCGTTCCCGGTGTCGGCCTCTCGGGCATGACGGAGCGGATTGCGCAGATCGGCGGCTCCATGAAAGCGGGGAACACGACCTTCGGATTCCATGTCCTGGCCGAGATCCCGCTATGAAAAAGGTGCGGGTGCTGCTGGTTGATGACCAGGTGCTTTTCGTGGAAAGCCTCCGCACCGTGCTGGAAACCCGCGCCGCGGATTTCGAGGTCGTCGGGGTGGCCCTGAGCGGCCGCGAGGCAATCCGGCTCGTCGTCGAGCAGCATCCGGACATCATCCTCATGGACGTGCGCATGCCGGACATGGATGGCGTGGAGGCAACCCGGATCATCCACGAGGCCTACCCGGACATCCACGTGCTGATGCTCACGACATTCGACGATGACGTCTATGTCGTGGAGGCATTGAACCACGGCGCGGCGGGGTACATGCTCAAGGACATCCCACCGGAGGACCTGATCGTTTCCCTCCGCGCGGTCAGCAGCGGCTCCATCATCATTTCGCCGCAGGTCGCGAACAAGATGCTCCGCAACCGGGAAAGCGATGCTCCGGCCGAGGAGGGCGTGGAGACGCGCACGCCGGCGTCCAGCGAGTCTTTTCTGCGCTACCTCAGCCGGCGCGAGATCGAGATCCTCCGTCTCATCGGGCAGGGCGCGGACAACGTACTCATCGCCAAAAAGCTGTCCATTGCCGAGCAGACGGTGAAAAACCACGTCAGCGTGATCTACTCCAAGCTGCATGTGCACAACCGCATGCAGGCAATGAAGCTGGCGAACACCCTGAAGGGCCACCTGGGGTTGGAGTAGTACTAGTACTTTTCCGAGGCCGACCGGTACCCTCGTACCTTCCGCGCCCGGGCAGGGTGGATTAGGATCAGCCGGGGTCTGTCATGATGTGCAGCGCGCGTGGTGCCCGATATGGAACGCTCCTTGGTGCCGTCCTCCTGGCGGCGGCGTCGGCCTTGTTTGCGGCCGGCGCGAAGGAAGGGACGGCCCCTGTCACTCTCACGATTGCCACGGTGAACAATCCCGACATGTTGATCATGCAGCAGCTCTCCGGGTGGTTCACGAAAACCACCGGCGTCCAGCTGAACTTCGTCGTGCTCCCGGAGAACGAGCTGCGCCAGAAAGTCACGGAGGATGTCGGTCTTGGCTCCGGAAAATACGACATCGTCACGATCGGCACCTATGACGCCCCGTTCTGGGGCAAGAACAAGTGGGTCGTCTCTCTCGAGCCTTTCTTTGCGCGGCTGTCGACTGCGGACAGGGATGCATACGACCGCGAGGACCTGCTCCCGACCATCCGCTCGGCCCTCTCGTACAATCACGCCCAGTTTGCTCTTCCGTTCTACGGGGAGAGCAGCATGATCTTCTATAGAAGAGACTTGTTCGCCCGCGCCGGCCTCTCCATGCCGGAGACTCCCACCTGGCGCCAGATCTACGAGTATTCCGTCAAGTTGAAGGGAATCGAGAAGGGAGTATATGGAATCGTCCTGAGGGGACTTCCCGGGTGGGGAGAAGTCCTTGCCCCGTTCAACACGGTGATCAATGCCTTCGGTGGAAGGTGGTTCGACGAGGGCTGGCACCCGGCTTTCAACGAGCCCGGCCATGCGCGAGGCATGGGAGTTCTACAGGAAGATCCTTGCCGATGGGGGAGAGCCCAATCCCACCACCAATGGATACACCGAGTGCCTGGCCATCATGCAGAGCGGCAAGGCGGCTCTCTGGTATGACGCCACCGTGACCGCAGGTGCCCTCGAGGCGGCGGGGTCCAAGGTTGCCGGAAAGATCGGGTATGCCCAGGCTCCCTCCGCGCGGAAGGGCAATACCGGCTGGCTCTGGGCGTGGGCGCTGAGCATCGAATCCTCGTCCCGGCACCCGGAAGAAGCCTTCCGGTTCCTGCGCTGGGCAACGGACAAAGACTACATATCCCTTGTCGGGCGCCAGGTGGGCTGGTCCCGGGTGCCCCCGGGAACAAGAGTGTCCACGTACACGAATTCAAGCTACCTTGCCGCTGCTCCTTTTGCGCGCCGGGTCCTCACCGCCATGGAGACTGCCGACTACGAGCACCCCACGCTTCCGCCCGTCCCCTACGTGGGGGTGCAGTACGTTTCCATCCCGGAGTTCCAGAGCCTGGGAGAAACCGTCTCGCAGCAGCTGGCCGCGTACATCGCGGGGCAGAAGACCCTGGATGATGCGCTTGCCGAATCGCAGTCCGCCGCGCTCCATGTGGCGCGCGAGGGCGGGTATCTCAAGTAGGGTTTATGCATGAATTGAACCGCCCGCGGTCCCGGCTTTTCACCCTGCCGGCAATCACGATTGTCGCGCTGGTCACCCAGGCACCCATCCTCGTTACCCTCGGGCTGTCCCTCGTGCAGTGGATCGTCGTCCGTCCCGACATGGGCGTCACCTTCGTGGGGCTCAACAACTATATCGACATCCTCTTTTCGCGGGACTTCTACGGCGTGGTCCTGAACACGGCGCTGATCACGGTTGTTTCCCTGGCCGCCTGCACGTTCCTTGGCATCCTGTTCGGCCTCATGCTGGACCAGGACTTCCCCGGCGTGAGCATTGTCCGCACCCTGATTCTCTCTCCCTTCTTCGTCATGGATGCCGTGGCGGGCATCATCTGGCGCACAATGATGTTGAACTCGTCTTTTGGTTTCAATGAATCCATTGCATCCTTTCTCCACATTGCGCCTATCGATTTTTTCGGCGTCTACTCTCTCCTGACCATCATCATCCTCATCGTGTGGCAATGGACCCCGTTCTTCGTGCTGATCATGCTGGCGGGTTTCCGAAGCATCTCCGTGGAAATCGTTGACAGCGCGCGCGTGGACGGCGCGGGGTGGCTGCGCGAGCTGGTTCTCATCCGCCTGCCCATCATCATGAACCACATCGAGGTGGCCATCCTGCTGGGGCTCATTTTCGTGCTCAAGGTCTTCGGGCTCATCTTTGTCACCACGCGCGGCGGACCGGGGCTTTCCTCCGCCAACCTTCCTTTCTACGTGTACCGCGTGGCGTTCCTGGGATGGGATGTCGGTCACGCGGCGGCCCTTGCCGTCGTGACCGTGGCCATTACCCTGGCGGCAATTGCCCTGCTGTTCCGATGGTTCCGCCGGCGTTTTGCGGAGTCCGCTTCATGATCCCGCGCGCGCGGCGGGGACGCCGCCGGCTGCTGGTAACGCTGGCCTGGTGTGCCGCGGTGATCTGGGCATTTCCCCTGCTGTACATGCTGTTGACGAGCTTCAAGACGGAAACCGATGCAGTGCCGCCCATGCTGTGGATAGCGCACCCGACGCTGCAGAACTACGGCATTGTCCTGCAGCAGCAGATCCTGCGTTACCTGGCGGACTCCGCGGTCATCTCCCTCACAACGGTGGCGCTCTGCCTGGCCGTCGGAGTGCCCACGTCCTACGTCATTGTTTTTGGACGGCTGAAGAGGGCCGACAACCTCTTCTTCTGGTTTCTTTCGACCACGCTGCTCCCGCCCGTGGCCATGATCATTCCCGTCTTCCTCCTCTTCCGGGTGCTCGGACTGCTGGACACCTTTGGCGGGATGATCCTCATCTTCTCCGGGATCAACATCCCGATCGTCATCTGGATGATCCGGGCTTTCCTGATGGACGTGCCGAGGGAGATCCTCGAGTCCGCGGACATCGACGGGGCGTCCCGGCTGCGCTCGTTCTTCAGCACCATTGTTCCGTTGTGCCGGCAGGGCATCATCTCCATTGGTCTCCTGGTGTTCATCTTTGTCTGGAACGAGTTCTTTTTTGCCATCAACCTCACATACGTGAACGCGGCTCCCGTGCCCGTCTATATGGCGAGCTTCATGACGCAGGAAGGACTGTTCTGGGCAAAGCTGAGCGCAATCTCGACCCTCGTAATTCTTCCCCCGTCGATCCTCGGATGGTTTGCGCAGCGCTCGCTGGTAAAGGGTCTCACCGCAGGCTCAGTAAAAGGATAAGGAGGTCATCATGGATCAGGTCATCCAGGCAGCACCCATTCTGGAAAGGTTCCGGCTGACAGGGAAAGTCTCCCTCGTCACCGGGGGAGGGCAGGGCATCGGGCGGGGGTTCGCCCACGCACTCGGCGAGGCGGGCGCATCCGTTGCCGTTGTGGACATCTCCGCAGATGCAGCCCGCCGGGTGGCCGAGGAGCTGAATGCAAAGGGCGTGGACGCCCTTGCCATTCGCGCGGATGTGACCGACCACGCCGAGGTTGACCGAATGATCGATTCGGTGGTGAAGCGCTGGGGAACCCTGACAATCGGCGTCAATAATGCCGGGATCGGGCAATGGCTTGACGCGGAAAGCGTCACGCCCGAAGTCTGGCGGAAAGTCATGAGCCTGAACCTCGATGCCGTCCTCTGGTGCGCCCAGGCCGAGGCCCGGGAAATGAAGAAGAAGGAGTACGGGAAGATCATCAATACCGCCTCCATGTCCGGCCACATCGTCAACACGCCCCAGGACCAGGCGCCGTACAACGTCTCCAAAGCCGGGGTCATCCACCTGACGCGGAGCCTCGCGGCGGAATGGGCACGCTATGGAATCCGCGTGAACTCCATCAGCCCGGGATATACAAAAACGGCCCTCGTGGAGAACCTGATCGGCACTCCCGAGGGCAGAAAGATGGCGGACGCCTGGATACCGCTCATCCCGATGCACCGCATGGCCGAAGTAACCGACCTGCAGGGGGCGGCCGTCTACCTGGCCAGCGGGGCTTCGGATTACATGACCGGCTCCGATCTCATCATTGACGGCGGGTACTGCGTCTGGTGACCCTGCAGCGCCGCGCGGCGCATGGGGACGATCATCTGCGTCCTGATCATTGAAGGGAACCGGCTCCGTATCCCGGGCAGCCCCGTGATGAACCATGCCAGCCCCATGAGGATCCTGTGCCCGATTCTCCGCTGGGGGAAGTCGTAGAGGCCGAGTCTCTTGTATGCCTTGTGGTCCGCGCGGAAGACCACGTGGAGGTTGGACCAGATGTCGTCACGGAGGACCTTCATGCCGCCAACACCCAGGAACGTGCGCGGCCTGATGTACCCCGTCTCCGCAAAGCGGACCATCCGTTCGGCAAGCTGGTCCAGCGCAGCGTCCAGGACGCCGGCATCTCCGGCCTCGTCCGAGAGGAAGGCAACGATGTTTGACCGCTGCAGCTCGGCCCAGCCCTCGTAGGTCTGGCGCAGCTCCGGGCAGGTGACTCAGCGGCCCCGAGACGAGGAACGCGAACTGCTTGCCCACCAGGGACGGGGTGTGCGTGTTGAAGAAGCTCCTGTCAAGGAACTCCCTCCACTTCCACGAGAGCTGGCGGCAGGAAATTGCTCCCGCAAAGACAATGATGTCCGCCGGCACGAGGACGGAATTGTAGAATTCGATGTACCCGTCCTTTCCCGTGTAGGCGCACTTGTATTCCGAGCCGCAGCGCAGGCAGCCCTGGCAGCCGCCCTTGATGTCGATGTCGTGCAGGTTCACCACGCGGGCGCTGCTTCCCCACGCAGCGCCGAGGCGAGCCGTCATCGCTGTGAGGCTTTCCTGGCCCGGGCAGTGCATCTGTGAGAATCACGACCTTCTTTCCGTTCGTGTCCACGGAGCGCGCGCCCGAGACCTGGCTGTACGCGCGTGCTGAGTCCCGGGGAAGCGCTGCTGAAACCCGCGGGTGCACTGTCCCTGCCGCTATTGAAGCGAAGAAGTCCTCCGCAAAGAGATGCAGCCGCTGTCTTTCTTCCTTCTTGAGAATGTCATTCATCTCCGCGGAGTGGATCCCGACGAAGCTCATCCCGAGGTCTTCGCAGACCGACCGCATGTACACGTGGGCGTTCGAATCGAAGTAGTTGATGGACGTGGAAAGAGTCACTGCGTGCTTGCCGCGAAACGCAGATTCCGCGCCGCGCTCGGTGATGAGCTCGATGAACCTCTTGTACTGCGAGCAGACGAGCAGGAAATACAGCGGGAACGCCCAGATCACACCGTCCGCAGAGCGCACCTCCTCGATGACCTGGTCAAAGGCTGCGGCGTCCCGATCCAGCTTCTTCGACTGCTGTGCCACGTGCAGCACCACGAACTGGTGCTCCGGGAATGCCGTCTCCAGTGACAGCACGTATTGGCGCGTCACGCTCACCTCGCCCTTGGGGCTTCCGTTCAGGACCACGATCTTCATGTTTCTCCTCCTTATGGTGGCAAAAAAAGGGCTCAACCTTGCGGCCCGCTGGTGTAATAGTGCATGAACAGCTCCTGAAGAGATTCCCTGGTCATTCCCTCTGCCAGGGGAAGACTCCCCGACATCATGAGAGAGCAAAAGCCATGCAGCATCATCCAGCCCATCATCGCGCCATGCCGGGCATCGGGCATGGGCATTCCCTGTTCCGCCATTTTCTGCAGCGCGCCCCTGGCCGAGAGGTATGTGAAGTACAGCACGGGGTGGTCCTCTTTCCGGGCGCGTTCGTTGAAAGGGGCCTCGAAGAGCAGCCGATACAGGTTCGGGTTTTCCTGGGCGAACGCCAGGTACTGCCGCCCCAGCTCCCCGAGAAACTCATGCGGCGGAAGCCGGGAATCTATTCCGCGGATCCTGTCGTTGAGCTTTTCTGCCGCCTTGACCTTCAATTTCCAGAGGATTGCGTCCTTGCTCTCAAAGTAGTGGTAGATCGCGGTTGCGCTCACTCCCACCTTGCTTGCAAGGCCCCGCATGTTGACCCCCTGGTAGCCCGAGGCAACGACAACCATTTCGGCTTCTTTGAGGATCCTGTCAGGAAGATCGGTGTTTGCTGCTCGTGTCATGGCTGTTCTATTTAACGATGTTACTTTAACATCGTTAAATAGAAATGTCAACACCCCTGGAGAAAAAAATGCACATAGTTTCGGTTCCGCAAACAGCCCTTTACCAATGACGGTTGTAGTCGATTTCTGACACCATCTTCTGGACATCAACAGGCAACGCCGACCAGACTGTCGGCCTGATGAAAGAATCCTACGTTCACGGCTACGAGCTGAGCGAGGCCATCCGTCTGCAGGACCAGGCTACCACCCTGATTGAGCTGCTCCATTCGGATACCTCGTATCCACCAGGCAGCCGCGTGCTGGAAGCCGGGTGCGGGGTCGGTGCCCAGACGGTCACCCTCTCGCGGAACAGTCCCGGGGCACTGATCACGTCCATCGACATTTCCGAGCCCTCCCTCGGAGAAGCGCGGCGCCGGACAGCCGAGGCGGGCTTGAAGAACGTGCAGTTTGCACTTGCGGACATTCTCCGGCTGCCGTTCAAGCCGTCCTCCTTTGACCACGTTTTTGTCTGTTTCGTGCTCGAGCACCTTTCACGGCCCCTGGAGGCGCTTGGCGCTTTGAAGGCCATGATCACTCCCGGCGGAACCATCACGGTCATCGAAGGCGATCACGGCTCAGCGTATTTCCATCCTGACAGCGCCACTGCGCAAAAGGCCATCCAATGCCAGGTGGAGCTTCAAAGACGCGCGGGAGGCAATGCCAACGTGGGAAGGGCCTTGTATCCGCTCCTGCGCCAGGCAGGCTACGATGAGGTGCGGGTCTCACCGCGGATGGTCTACGTTGATTCAAGCAAGCCGGCGCTCGTAGACGGTTTCACCAGGAAGACTTTCACGGCGATGATCGAGGGGGTCCGGGAATCAGCCCTGAAAGCAGGGCTGATTCGAAGCGAAGACTTTGACAAGGGAATCGAGGATTTGAAACGGACGGCATTGGAAGACGGGACGTTTTGTTACACGTTTTTCAAGGCATTCGGCGTCAGGAGACAGGGGCTGATGTCAAATGGGCGAAGCACGAACGTCTAGTTGCTTTGTATTGTGGTTTCCAGTTTGCTGAAGGCATAGGCAGCGTCGTAGTCCCCGGACCGCATGCCCTCATGCAATGTAACGCCCGTCCCGACACAACCATTCGGTCACTGGAATGTATCTGCTTGAGAAATCTTGCAGGGCTCCTGCACCATTGTGGAAAACGACATTTTTTACGCTTTTCCCGTAAAATCCGTCGATTTCCATAATGTCCAGCAGATCGTCCAGCACCCAGCAGGTCGCCCAGCAGGTCGCACTCCCAAACAGGGAAGTTCTATCCATAAACCTGCGCTTCCCGTGCTATGATCGAGCACTCCCGGAGCTTTGAAAGGTAGTCGCAGCCCAATGCCGCGAGAAACGTGCTACAACTGCTTCCGTCCCCGCTCTTGCTGCCTCTGCCCGACACGACCACCCATGGAAACGAGGACGCGGATCGTCCTGCTCATGCACCCCATGGAGCTCCGCCACCAGAAGTGCACAACGGGGCGGCTCACGTGCCTGAACCTGGCCAACAGCGAGATCATCCCGGGTGTGGGCTTTGACGACAACGCGCGGTTTCGTTCCCTGGTGGACGATCCCCTGAACTTCCCGGTCCTGCTCTATCCCGGGGAGGGAGCCATGAGCATGGACAGCGATGGCTTCACCGCGTCAGCAGGCGGCGACCGCAGGCTCGTTGTCTTCCTCATTGACGCAACATGGCACTGTTCCCGGACAATCGTGCGGCAGAGCCCGTCCCTGATGCGCCTGCCTCGTCTCGGGATCCACACCGCTGCTCCCAGCCGTTTCATCATCAAGCGCCAGCCCGCCCCCTGGTGCCTCTCCACGATCGAGGCTGCCCACGAGCTCCTCCTTGCCCTGGACGCAGGAAGCCTGGATGTCTACCCGGACAGGAACAGGCTCATTGACGCATTCAACGCGATGCAGGATTTCCAGCTTCGCCGGACCGTCACCATGCGCCGCGTGTCAGGGGTTTCGTGATGACCGAACCCGCCACTGCCATGCCACCTCGGCCGCGGCCCACAGCCTGCCTTGCCGACGATCTCGGCAGGAACAGTCACCTGGTTCTTTCCGGCTATGGAGGCGCGACAAGTTGTTTGCGCGCAGAGCCCTGGCGGGTGTAGAATGCAGTATTCCCCTGGGGAGGAAAACGTATGAGTGAAAATCCGGTGTACCGCTCCCTGCAGGAGCATCTCGACCAGCAGGCAGTCGGATTCCCGCCGACGTCATCCGGTGCGGATATCAGGTTCCTGGCCAAGTTGTTCACACCCGAGGAAGCGCGCCTGGCGCTGCATCTCTCGTACAAGCCCTCGCCCTTTGAGGAGATTGCCGCGGCCGCATCGCCCGAGACAGGAGGGGAGCGGACTCTCGCGCTGCTGGAAAGCATGCTGTCAAAGGGCGCGATCTGCTGGAAGGAAAAGGACGGCTCGGGGCACTGGTTCCTCCAACCGATGGTGGTCGGCATGTACGAAAGCCAGGACGGGCGCGTGGTGCCGGATATCCAGGCTGCAGCCGATGCCTACATGGCCTCCCGCGGTTGGGGAATCGCCCTGCTGGCCGCAGCACCATCCCAGATGCGGACGGTCCCCGTGGGCATCGAGGTTCCCGTGCACCACCACGTGGCGTCCTATGACCAGATCCGGGCCATCGTGGAAAACGCCGCAGGCCCCTTTGCGGTCATCCCGTGCATCTGCCGTGAAACCGCGGCCTGGAAAGGCAAGCCGTGCGGAAAAACGAAGCGCACGGAGACATGCCTCGGGTTCGGGGAAACCGCCTCCATGGTGCTCAGGAGAAAGCACGGCCGCGAGATCACCCGGGACGAGGTGATCTTTATCCTGCGGGAAAACGAAAAGGACGGCCTTGTCCTGCAGCCCTCAAACGCGCAGGACCCGGTGTTCGTCTGTTCCTGCTGCGGGTGCTGCTGCGGAATGCTGGGAATGCAGAAGCACCTGCCTCACCCGTTGAGCTTCTGGACGACCAACTTCCACGCAGTGGTGGACGCGGATGCCTGTACCGGGTGCGGCACGTGCGTTGGGCGTTGCCAGGTCAACGCCGTGGCAGCAGGCGGCTCCCTTGAGCACGCCGCGGTTGACCTCAACCGGTGCATTGGGTGCGGCGTCTGCGTGACAACCTGTGCATCGGAGGCCATCCGCCTTGAGAAGAACGCCGCGGAAACCATCCCGCCCGCGGATTCGGAGGAATTGTATGACAGGATCCACCAGGGCAGAAAGGGATGGACGGCAACAAAGCTGGCCGTAGCGCGCCTGATGCTCGGGAGGTAAAGGCGCCTTGTTCCGGTGCCCCTCAATCCAGGCTGAGGGAGGGTAGACGTCCCGGATACTTCCATCGGAAAAGCAGCGTCAGAACGGTGGGAAGGAATACGATCCCCCGGCGGCAAACGGGAACCCCGCAAGGCGCGCTGAAGCAGGCTCCTCCGGACTGCCACTTGCTCTCCGCAGCCACCCCTTCCTGGAGCATCATTCTGCCAGTGCCAGGAATTCTGAGAGGATGCGCTCGGTGATGCCCCAGATCGGTCCCTTAGGAGACGGGAAAGCGGCCAATTCCCGCGTGCCATCCTTGCCTTCCCAGCGCACCACTGCCGAGCGTCCGCTCCTCATGAGCTCCGCGAGGGGCATCCAGAAGGCTTCCTGGACCTCTGCAGGCTGGAGGCGGGGGATCGCACCCTGGGGTGCGAGGGCAACGAACGGTGTAACGGTGATCGAAGGAATGCGGGTGCTCAGGGGACGGACCGTGGAGAGCCGGCCCAGCAGTCTGCCGCCTTGTCGCGCGTCGATTCCCACTTCTTCCGCGGCCTCCCGCATGGCGAGGTCCAGCAGGGTGGCGTCCCACTCCTCCGCCCGGCCCCCGGGAAATGCCAGGTGGCCCGACCACGGATCCCCGGCCCGCACCGCACGTTTTATGAAGAGGATCTCGGCCGAGTTTGCATTTGCGTCGCCGGCATCTCCGCCTGCCGGGCGCAGGAACAGGGTGACCGCCGCGTGGGTCATGCCTCCTTCCGCGGCCGGGACCATCTCCAGATTCACTGGGTTCAGCCGCGCTTCTACGCGTTTGAGGAAAACTTCGAATGAGGAATCGAGGGCCACATGCACTCCATCGGGCTGATCTTTGCCAAATATACGCGGGATCGGCGCCCAGGTCGAATATGGGAGCGCAACAGCATCCGGGTCAATGATCAGATCCGTATCTGTTTGGTCTGGAGTCCTCGCAACTCCACGGAGTACCGTCGAAGCGCTCGGACCGCTTGGCGCCCCTCCGCCCGCTCACGCTTCGGTGAGGCAGGCTCTGGTCGCGCATCGGCAAGTGCCGGCGGGGAACAGGTGAATGTGCCCTTCGCTCCATTTCAACCCGCTTTGACCGCGGACCGCATCGAGTCGAGGCTCCTCGGGCCGATCACACGGCGCGGCCCCTGCTGAAAACCATCGACCACGGTGATCCGTTGGAGGTCCGTGCTCACGCCATCGGCGCCTCGGGCGAGCGATGGGTGGAGCCCTTTCTCCAGGCCAACGCCCCCTCGATGCAGCGCCTGCGCCTCCAGGTGGATGTCTGCACCGACTCCCTATCTACAAAGAAAATCTGCCCGCAATGAACTCCACGTGGTGATCTGGAATGCCTGTGAGCGGAGAAGCAATGCTGCGGCTCTACCGGAAGGCAGGATGGATCGTCCTCCAAAGGAGGGGCTCTGGGCCGAGGTCTCGAACGAAAGCTATTGAAACGGCTCGAGCAATCATGAGCCGAAGAGGTACTGAGCTGTGACATATCATTTCCGAGTACATACCGGGAAGCCGCTATGGGCTGAATGCATCGAGCTTGAAGGTTGTATGACCCAGGGACTGACACGAACGGAGCTCGAGAAAAACATGCGGGAAGCCTTGAACCTCTACCTGGAGGAACCGGAGTCCTCAAGGGTAGTGTTCCCGCCGCCTTCTCGAACACGCAGGAATGGCGACGTGGTCGCAGTCGAGGTTGATCCCGCGGTAGCGTTCGCCGTCCAGCTCAGGCAATCGCGGCTCAGGAGCCGCTTGACCCAGAAGGAGGCAGCCCGGCGGCTCGGCCTTCGGAGCATCTACAGCTACCAGCGCCTGGAAAGACGCGCAAACCCTTCGCTGCGCACGATCAAGAAGGTTACGACTCTCTTCCCGGACTTGTCGCTTGACTCGGTGCTCGGTAAAGCTTGACCGGAAGTGGACGACCTCATCATTCATGTCTCTCGGGGGGCGGCTTCTCACCGGTCCAGTGAGACTTCCGTTCAGCCGAAACACTGGAAACTCAAGATGCGATTGACTCTATGTCCGTTTCGACATAACTCATGAATGAAAAGCCGTTGGTCTGGCTGCACGGCCGCTATTGAAAGGCGCGGCGGGCTATGTCCGAGAGCGGTCACCCACGCCGCGCAGCAGGCCATCGACGCTGATATCTTCGTCCAGACTCTCCCAGTGCAGGCCGTTGCCGCCTCCGCTGATGATGCAAGCCTGGCGTTGTTCGTCATTCGCTTTCAGAAGCCGGGGGAAGTATGCGAGAGGGACAGAAAGCTGGCGACCGTCAGCCACCCCTTTCTCCAAACCAACGCCTTTTCGGCGGAAAACGGCAAGTATCCGATGAGAGAAAAAAACACTTGCGATTATAGCTTAACATATGTATAGTATGTGCCATGGACACCATCGAGGAACTGGGTCAGGAGATTGCCAGCTTGTCCGCGCACCTGGATGCAGCCACGCATCGTCTGCTGGAATGCATCCGACGCTTCGATGAGGCCTGCGGCTGGCACCAGCAGGGCGCGGTGTCCTGCGCGCACTGGCTGGCATGGCGTCTCGGATGGGACCCGGCCACCGCCCGCGAGAAGGTACGGGTGGCACGCGCGCTGGGAATGCTGCCCGCCATCAACGAATCGTTGCGCACGGCCAGGCTGTCGTACGCCAAGGTCCGTGCGCTCACTCGAGTGGCCACGCCCGAGAACGAAGCCAAGCTGCTGGAGATGGCGCTTTTCGCAACCGGGGCGCAGCTTGAGCGGCTGTGCCGAGGCTACCGAGGGGTGCTGGACGGCGAAAGGGCGCCGACGCCGGAGGAGCGTTCGGTACGCCAGCGGCTGCTGCCGGGAGGGATGGTCAAGCTGGAGTTGGTGCTTGAGCCCGACGAGGCGGATTTGATCCTGCGCGCCGTCGAGCGCGCCCGGGAGGTGCACGCCCGCCAGGCAGAGCCGCTGGAGACAGAGGCTCCCGGAGCGCCCGGAGGCCCGCCGTGCCTGCCGCTCCTGCCGCCCAAGAGGAGGCGGAGGCAGCTGAAGCCGCCGGCGTTTCCGCGGAAACGTGCTGGCCCTCGCGGGCTGACGGCGCGGTGAAGCTCGCCGAGTCGTTCCTGGCCGGCAATCCCGTGACGGGAACCGGCGGCGAGCGCTTCCAGGTCATGGTTCACCTGGATCAGGAGGTGCTTGGGCCAGACGGAGCTTGGGCGGCCACCCTGGAGGATGGCACCCGCGTTTCCGCGGAAACGTTGCGACGAGTGGCCTGCGATTGCGGCCTTGTGGCCACAGGTGGAGATGGGGAGGCACTGAACATCGGCCGCCGCGCCCGCAGTATTCCCCCCGCCATCCGCCGCGCCCTGATGCTGCGTGACCGCGGCTGCGCCTTCCCCGGGTGCACCCACACGGCCTTCCTTCACGGGCACCACATCGAGCACTGGCTGCACGGCGGGCAAACCAGCCTGGACAACCTGGTCATGCTCTGTACCTTCCATCATCACCTGGTTCACGAAGGCGGGTGGACCGTAACCTCCGCAGCTGACGGCGCTTTTGCCTTCCGCTCGCCGGCCGGCAGGCTTCTCGCACGCGATTCGCCAAGCGAGTTGGTTGATGACACGCTGGAGTGGCTGCGCGAGTGGGCGGATGAGCAGAAGCTGGACCTTGGCTCTGATGTCAACCTGCCGCAGTGGGATGGGAAGACACCGGACTACGACGGTGCGGTGGGATGGCTGCTGGCGGCTGGCCAGTAGCCGCTGGCGCCCGAGGGCTATCTCGGCAATATACTCAACCTCGGATCCCGCTTGACGAAGCGCGCGCATCATCTGGCGCTCGAGCCCCCGGATCGGAGCCCCATGCACGACGCACGTTGCGCGCAAGCAGGCCTGTACCCCGCCACCCAAAGATCTGCTTCGCTGAGGGGCTTCCTGTCCCAGGCTGGGAGCAGTTGCTGGCAGCGGCAAGCGGGGCTACACTGGCGTCATGGAATACCGCCTGCTGGGGCGCTCTGGATTCAGAGTACCCGTTCTAGCGCTGGGCACGGGCACGTTCGGCGGCAAAGGGGACTTCTTCAGACCCTGGGGATCGACGGACGCGCTCGAGGCGACGCGGCTCGTGGACATCTGCCTCGACGTCGGCGTCTCGATGTTCGACAGCGCGGACGGCTACTCGGACGGGCTCTCCGAGGAGATCCTGGGCAAGGCTATCGCCGGAAGGCGGGACAGGGTACTGCTTTCCACCAAGGCAACCTTCAGAACGGGGGACGGGCCGAACGATGTCGGCTCTTCTCGTTTCCACCTGAACCGGGCCGTAGAATCGAGCCTGCGCCGGCTTGGCACCGACCACATTGACCTTTTCCAACTCCATGCTTTTGACGCCAAGACGTCCACGGAAGAGGTGGCGCGGGCCCTGGAAGACCTGGTTCGCGCCGGCAAGATCCTGTATGCAGGCTGCTCGAATTTCTCAGGCTGGCACCTCATGAAATCCCTCGCGGTGTCCGACCGCTACGGCCTGACGCGCTTTGTCGCCCACCAGGCCTACTACTCGCTCATAGGGAGGGATTACGAGTGGGAGCTGATGCCGCTGGCACTTGACCAGGGAATTGGGACGGTCGTGTGGAGTCCACTCGGATGGGCGCGTCTCACTGGAAAGATTCGCCGCGGTCAGCCTCTTCCTGCCGTGAGCAGGCTTCCCGCAACGGCCAAGGCGGGTCCGCCGGTTGCAGAGGAATACCTTTTTCGGGTCCTGGACGCCATCGACGAGGTAGCGCAAGAGACCGGAAGGACGGTTCCCCAGATCGCTGTCAACTGGCTCCTGCAGCGGCCGACCGTCACCACGGTCATTATCGGAGCCCGCGACGAGAAACAGCTTCGGGACAACCTGGGGTCTGTCGGTTGGAACCTCAGCGCCGGGCAAATGGCGAAGCTCGATGCCGCGAGCAGGCTTCCGCTCCCTTATCCCTACTGGCACCAGAGCGACTTCACGGAACGGAACCCGTTTCCTACTCTCTAGTCGCGCGCCGAGGTAGACGGCCGCCATCGCCCACCGGGCCAAATTGTGTTGACGGCGGTTGCAGCCTTTTCCTATTTTATCGAATGAGTTCCCCTGAGCCATGGTTTCAACGGACGTTCGTCTTTGATCTTCCCAACTCCCGCCTTCCGAACATCCTGGAGAGACTCCGCGGGAGCCCCGCGCGTCTTGAAGAACGCGTCCACGTACTGCCGGCCGCCGCGCTTCACGTCAGGCTCAACGACAAGTGGTCCATCCAGGAGAACGTCGGCCACCTCTGTGACCTGGAGCCGCTCTGGATCCGCCGCGCGGAGCAGGTGCTGGCGAGGGAGACTGAGCTTGCCGTTGCTGATCTGACCAATCGCCCTACGGACGATGCCCACCACAACGACGCTCCACTTGATCATATCTTGAAGCACTTCCGCGCGCTGAGGTTTCGGTTCGTTTCCATCCTGGAGTGGGCGGCCGGGCCGGCGCTGGAACGCACTGCGCGCCATCCCCGGCTGGGCACGCCCATGCGCCTGATCGACATCGCATTTTTCACCGCGGAGCATGACGATCACCACCTGGCACGGATCGCGGAGCTGATGAACCTGCAAGGCGTGCGACACTGATTGAGCAGGAGGCGAACCCATCCAGACGTACAATACCGCGGGTTCGTTGATCCTCAGAGGACGCCGGCGTGGTCCTTGCGGTCTTTCACGAAGAAGTACCACAGGGCGGCCATGGAGATCCCGGCCTCGCCTTCAATGACGTTCTGTATGTCCTTGATACTGATGATCTTCTTGCCTTTTTCGTCCTTGACTTCCTTGCCGTCGAACTCTGCTACCTTCTTGCCATGCGAGTCCCGGAGGTTCTTGCTCTCCATCTCGCCGAACACCGCGCCGTTATAGGACCGGATGGTGTTCTTGTCCACCTCCGCAAGCTTCTGGCCCGAGCTCTTCTTGATCAGCCGCCGCCCATCAAATGTATAGTCAGCCATCACCGCCTCCGTTTCCATCCCATGATCCACAAATATAGCATCAGGACGATCATCTTTTCCGCTGATTGCGGTTACGGCGGCGGGCTTGCCTGCGCCGGCGTCGGGAACGGGCTTCGCGAAGCGTGGCGGGAATGTGCTTCGCGTAACGCTGGAAGTCACTGTCCGTGGTCAAAATTGACGCGCTATTGGCAGCCGCCGCGTCCAGGCGTTGCACGTGAATGCAGGGGGTGATAGAAAGGGTTCATGCCGATTGACCAGCTGCGGAATTACCGCTACCGGGGCGCTCGCGCCCTTGTGCTTCTTCATGAGCAGTCCCTGCAGGGACTGCTGCCGGTCTGGCGGCGCGCCAAGGCCGCGCAAGTCCATCTGCCCGTAACCCAGGACCCCAACTACGCCTCGCTTGAGTCGCTCCTTCAACACGCCCTGCGAGCCGCGGGCGGCTACATGACATGGCTGTGCGAGAAGCTCGGCCTGCCTGACCCGGGCATTGACCCGGCGCCTGAAGCATCTCGCGTGCAGCAGGAAGCCGAGCGCTACATCGAGCACCTGCTGGAGCGCTGGCGCCTGCCGTTGACCGACGTGGAGGAAGCGCGCTTCGGGGCCATCCACAAGTCGCGATGGGGTGAGGACATGAGCCTGGAAGGCATGCTGGAGCACGCGGCCATGCACCCGCTGCGGCACCGGTTCCAGCTCGAGGAGCTCCTGGAGGCCCAGGGCACAAGGTAGCCCCTGGACATGTCGAGAACTATCGGCCCCGCTGCTGCTGCCTGGCCCGTTGTTGGGCCTTCTGCATTTGCTGAGCCCGCTGTTGATTCCACTGCTGCTTGATCCGCGTCTGGGCCTGTTCCCGTTCCTGCTTTACCCGTTTCTGTTCAACCTGCTGACCCTTCGGCGCCTGGGCCTGCTGTTGATCCTTGCGGAGCTGCGCCTCGTGATGCTGCTGCTGTTGGGCGCGGAGCTGAGTGTTGTCGTCTTTCATGGGAACTCCTGGTACAAGGGTAACGACGGCACCGGAGCCGTTCTGTGCGGCAGCGCACATAGTGAAACCGGGATGGCGGGCGGGCATTCCGCACGACAACACACGCGAAAGCGCGGTGACGTACAATACCGCGGTTTCGCGTGATGTGCTCCGCGGGAAGGGTGGAGAGAACGCGATGGTGGAGCCTGTACGATTTCGACGAAATGCACCTCGGCAAGGCTGCGGCGGCTGCGGCGGCTGTGGCGGCTGCGGCGGCTGTGGCGGTCGACTTGATGAATGCTCACAAATCAAGCATCAATGGGTTGGCTCACGCCATGAAGAAGCACCCCGCATCGGAAAGCCTGAGCGGCGAGGCGCTGCTCAAGGAAGTCTGCAGACGTATACGACTGGCGCGCAGCTACTGGGACGCTCACAGGAACTCCGCCTGCCGCACGGAACGCGAGCGCGCTCTCCAGCTCTACAACACCCTCACGAAAGTTGAAAAAGAGAAGATCCCCCAGGTCCTGCGAGTCTGGCTCCGCTACCGCAGCGAGAAGTACTTCGGAGAACAGCGGACCCCGCCCGGCGGCAAACGAACGGGTCACCCCTGAACGTATCCAGCACTGCTCGAACGGGGGAGTTCGGCTGCGGCAGGGACTCGAGGAACGGCGGCATCAACATACCCAACTCCCCGATCATGACGTTGTTTCTCAACAGATGACAGCCCCGCCTGCCCGTACTATGCTGTGAGGCCGCATGCCTGCCACCAAGGTTCTCATTATCCGCCTGCCTTGCCACAAGGTCTTCCCCACGGGCCCGCTCTACCTTCTCTCCGCCCTCAACCGCGGCGTTCCGCGCCCATGCGTCCACCTGCTGGATCTCGCCCTCGTTGACCGGGCGCACCAGGTGAGCGCGGTTGCCCGGGCCGCGCACGAGCTGAAGCCGGACGCCATTGCTTTCTCGTGGCGGGACATGCAGATCTTCTCCCCGCAGGATCTCGACGGGGCGATGAGGGATGCGTTTGTCTTTTTCCACGATCCTTCACTCCTGAGGAAGGCCGGCGCGGCATTCCACGGACTAGCAGACATCACCGCCTACAAGTCTTCAATCTCACGGAACATCGGGATCATCCGGCGCACGGCAGGGATGTTCCCGCGCGCACAGCTTGCCCTCGGCGGTCCCAGCATCCGGATATTCGGCGACCGGGTCCACGGCAGGCTTCCACGGCAGCTCCGCGTTTTCCAGGAAGGCGGGCTGGAGACATTCTTTGAATACCTTGGCATCCAGCCGCCGCGTGACCTCATTGAGCCGGACATGGATCTCGGCGGGATCGAAGATGCGTTTCCCCAGTGGCAGGCGTACAAGGGCGAAGTGATCGGGGTGCAGACAAAGCTGGGCTGCCCGCACACGTGCCTGTACTGCCTCTACGGCTACCTGGAGGGGAGGGCCGTGCGGAGGCGTGAGCCCGCCCGTGTTGTGAAGGAGGTGGCCGGCTACGCCCGCCGCTGGGGATCGCGGAAGTTCTGGTTTGCCGATGCTCAGCTCCTGAGCGATCATCGCGACCATGATCACCTGGGCGCCATCCTCGACGGCGTCCTGTCCGAGGGGCTGGAGCTGGAGTGGTCGGGGTACATGCGGATCCACGAGATCCAGCCGCCGCTTGCGTCCCTCATGGTGCGGTCCGGGCTGCATGACCTGGAGGTATCACTGAATTCCGGCGCGCAGGCCGTCATCGACAAGCTCCGGCTGGGGTTCACCCTTGAACAGGTCATGAAGGGATTCGAAGTGCTGAAGAATGCGGGATACGTCGGCAGGGTCCTGGTGAACCTGTCCCTGAACGCGCCCGGAGAAACCAGGGAAACACTGCTGCAGACCATCTCCGTGGTACGGCGCATCAAGGCGATTTTTGGAGAGTCCCGGGTGGTGCCCGTTGTCTTTTTCCTTGCCATCCAGCCGCACACGGGGCTCGAGACTCACGCGCTTGAGCATGCGCATCTCAGGCAGGGATACAACCCGCTGTCGGTCATGCCCTGGGATGTCCTGCGGTTGATCTACAACCCGCCGCCGCTGGGGGCTCTCATCGGGCGTGCATGCGCGGTGGCCTTTGCGCGTGGGGGGAACGACGTTGGGGAGAATGTCCTGCGCATGATAGAATCAGGGCTCAAGGAAGGATAGGAGGCAGCCATGGAAACCGTGGGGCCCGCGCTGGGCGTCCAGTTGAAGAAATTCTTCGGACTTTCCCGGATGACGCATTCAGTGCTGGACATTGCGCATCCGGCCCTTGGCGCCATCCTGGTTTTTGGCGGCGCGCCGCGGCCGTTCACGATTGTCTTCGGGCTCCTTGCCGCTTTCTCCGGTTATACAGCGGTGTTTGCCCTGAATGACCTCCTGGACTGCAAGGTGGACTGCGAGAAGCTGGGGGGATACGCAGGGAAGCGGGAATGCTTCGACCTTGACTCCGTTGGCCTTCGCCACCCGATTGCGCAGGGAGGCATTGCTTTCCGATCCGCGCTGGGCTGGGTGCTTTTCTGGGGCGTGCTGGCTCTGGGCTTTGCGTTCCTGCTGGACCCGATCTGCAGCCTCCTCATGGCGGTTGCCGCCGGCCTTGAAGCGGCATACTGCCGCCTTTTGCGCGTGACGCACTGGAAGACCGTTCTTTCGGGGCTCATGGTGGCCGTGGGAGGAATGGCGGGGGTGTTTGCCGTGACAAGCGCTCCGCCGGCACTGATGGTCGCTTTGTTCGCCCTCTGGGCCTTCGCGTGGGAAATGGGCTGCCGCAACATTCCTAATGACTGGAGCGACCTGGAGGAAGACACAGCGCTGCGGATCAAGACATTTCCGGTACGGTTCGGCCGCCTGGTCACTTCCCGGATCTCCTTTGTCTTTGCCCTTGTGACCATCCTGGCGAGCCTGCTCTTCCCGTTTGCCGTTCCCCTGCACTTCGGCTGGATCTTCCAGGCCGGCGCGCTGGCCGCGGGCGTCTTCCTGCTTGTCATCCCGGGGATCCGATGGCTGCGGGACCAGCAGACAAAGTCCGCAATGCTGTTCTTCAACAGGGCCTGCTTCTACCCGCTGGCCGTGTTCGTTGTTGCAGGCATCCTCGTGATCGTCTGACTGGGTGCGGATGACCGGCCGGATGATCGCGGGCCGCAACCGCATCGGAATAATCTCCCTCGGGGCTGCCTTCGCGGGCTTCCTCCTTGTCACTTTTCAGCCCTGGCTCGCGCTGGACAGCGTGCGCATCTTCCCGGGCCTCGGCTTGAGGGGATTGCTCTCCGCGTTTTTCGACGCCTCCCTTGTGGGGGCCCTCGCGGACTGGTTCGCCGTGACCGCGCTCTTCCGCAGGCCCCTGGGAATCCGGCTCCCGCACACGGACATCCTTGCGCGGAACAAGGACGTGATTGCCGAGGCCGTGCCCCGGTTTCTCACCAGCTTTGTCAGCGAAGAAAGAATTGCCGAGGAGCTGGGCACGATAGATTTCGGGGCAAAGGTTGAGCAGCTCCTGGGCAGCAGCTCCACCCGGGGCGAGATCAATGATTTCATCCGCACACGGCTTTCAACCCTGCTGGGCAGCGTGGTCGGAGCCAGCACGGAGCCCTCCGAGAGCTTTGTCGCGGTGGTTCGGGAAATACTTGCGTTCTCCGCAGATAGAATAGACGCCGCGCGCACGGCCGGCGCGCTCCTGCTCTGGGGCCGAAAGGAGGGGCTGGACGACCTGCTCATCGCGGGTGCCGCGGAGGCGGTGCGGGCCGGGATCTCCGAGAACTTCGACGCGCTGGCGGACACGATCACTCCCCTGATCAAGCGGAACGCGGGCTGGCAGGGAATATTCGTGGGCCGCGGGACTGTTGAACGGCTCCTGCGCGGGGCACAGGAGGAGCTGCAGCGCGTGCGTGCGGATCCCGGGCATGCCCTGCGGCTTCTCCTGGCGCAGAGGCTGGAGGCTCTTTCCACTCGACTCTGGGACGGCTCCCCGAATGGAACAGCGGACCGCCTGCGCGCCTGGTTTCGCGCCCTCCTTTCCGATCCTGCGGCACCGGGCCGAATCGCCCGGTTTGCTGCCACCGTGTCTGGACGGCTCCGCGCGGCGCTGCAGTCCGAGAGCTCGGGCTTCGCACAGGGCGTTGAGCGGCTCGAGCAGGTGCTTACCAACCAGCTCCGGGAGAACCACGAGTTCCGCCGGGCGTTCAACCGCGGGCTGGCAGGGCTTGTTTCCAGCCTCATTGCGCGCAGCGGGCTTATCGAGGGAGTCACCGGGTACCTTGCGGGCCTGCTCAAGGCGACCGACGAACGGGAGTTCGTCGGCCGCGTCGAGGATGCCGTCTGGAACGACCTTCAATACATCCGTTTCAACGGGGCAGCGGTGGGAGGGATCGTGGGAATCCTGCTCGCGGTGATCGCTGCCCTGCTTCATACGTAGAGAGCTCCGGGCGCGCTCGGCCGAACTATTCGACTGTGAATCCCTTCTTTGCCGCCTCTTCCTTCACGGAAGACAGAATCGCCTGCCCCAGCGTATTCGCCGGGGCGTTCTTCTTCATTTCCCGGGCGATGTACACGCGCCGCTTGTCGTTGGCCGCGTTGATTTTTTCCTGAAGCTCGGCGCGGCGGGCGCCCAGTCCCCGGATGTACTTCTCTTTTTCCGGCAGCGACATCGTCCGCATGGGTGCCGGCAGGTCCTCGTCCTTCAGCGCGCGCAGCGTGACTGCCTTGTTCTGCAGCGCATCCACCAGGTCCCAGCCCGAGTTGGAGTACGCGCCCTGCGCCTTGGCCACGGAGCGCTCCACGGGGGCCGCGGCGCCCATGGAAGCCGCATTCGAGTCCTGCGCCGCCTGGCGGCTCTTCAGTTCCTCCCCTCGGCTGCCGTAGCCGACGTAGGTGCCGTTCAGCTCATCGCCAAGGCGGACGATTTCCTTGTCGAACGGGGTCGTGATTGTGACCACCTCCTTGTCCTGGTTGATGCTCATGTACCTGCCGTCGGCACGATCCGCGCCGTCCTTCCAGGACGTCTCGACCCCCTCATCGAACGGGCCGCAGAAGATCGTGTTGACGATGATGCCCCTGGCTGATTGCCCGCGGAATCCGATGACCGGTATGCCACGGGCCCCTGTGTGAAGGGCTCGTTGCCCGCGATATAGATGACCTTCAGAACGTCGTTGGACCTGCTCCATGCCAGGGAGTCCACGGCCTGCCTGATCACCATCCCGCAGTACTCGCTGCCGCCGTTCGTGCTCAGCTTGAACAGCTCCTCCGAGATCCTGTCCAGGTCCGTTGTCAGGTTGGACACCATGCGGATGTACCCGTCGGATTCCTCCAGGCCGTCGTTGCCGTACTCGAACAGGGCCACCTCCAGCGCCGGGTGCATCGCCGTGCCGCTTCGAGCGCGCCAGCTCGTTCACCACTCTTCCAGAGCTGGGCCTTTGCCTGGCCGATGAGGCCGTCCATGGAATTGCTGGTGTCCAGGAGAATGGCCAGCTGGATCTTCTCCTCGCGCGAATGAGGCCCCCGCGGCTGCAAGGAAAAGCGCCAGCCCGACGACAAGATCACCTTGGGATACCGGTGTCAGACTCTTCATGTCTCTGCTCCTCTCCGAGATCAAGGCTACCGCGGCGCGATGAGCGGGTTGCCATGGAGGAGCAAACGATTTGTAAAAAGAATGCAAAAGCGCGACGCAGGCGGGATCTACGCCGGCGGGTCTCACCGGCTTCGGAGGCCGCGGCGCCTGCCGCAGGATGTCCTTGTCCTTCGTGACCGTGGGCGGGGTGTAGCGGTTGTCCATCGTCAGGCACTTCTTGGGGCACACCTCGACGCACGCGTTGCAGGTGCAGCAGCGCAGGCGGTCGATGTTCCATTCCTTGTCGGCCTTCAGCACGATGATGGCGTCCGTGGGGCAGCGCTTGGCGCAGGCGCTGCAGAAGATGCACGCCTCGATGTCGTTCTCGATGTGCCCGCGGCTGCGCTCGGCGTCGATGCGGCTCCTTTTCCCGCGTGGGATACAGGCGGGTGGCCGGACGGGAGAAGAGGTTTCGCATGATCGTGCGCGACATCCCGAAGACCGACATTCCTACCTCTCCGTGCAGCTGATGCAGGGGTCGATGGTGAGGACGAGCACCGGCACGTCGGCCAGCTCGCAGCCCTGCAGCATCTTCACCAGCGCGGGGATGTTGGCAAACGTCGGCGTGCGCACCCGGTAGCGCCGCAGGTAGCGGGTCCCGTCCCCCTTCACGTAGTGGATCACCTCGCCGCGCGGCTGCTCGCAGCGGGAGTGATACTCGCCGTCCGGGATACCCCGACACCTTCACGCCGATCTCCCCGGCGGGGATCTTTGCCGCCGCCTGGGCGATGATGTCCACGGACTGGAAGAGCTCCCGGATGCGCACGGCGCAGCGCGCGTAGGAGTCCCCGTCAGTCTCCACGATCGGCGCAAAGTCCACGTACCCGTACGCGGCGTAGCCGAGGGTCCGCGTGTCCCGGGAAATGCCGCTTGCGCGCATCATGGGCCCGACGCAGCCCAGGTCCGCCGCCTGGTCCCGGGTCAGCACTCCGACTCCGACCAGGCGGTGCTTCACCGAGTCGTCCTTGCAGGAAGACGTCCGCCAGCCGCTGCATCTCCACCCCGAGGTCGTTCACGCGCCGGACGATGTCGGCAAGGGCGTCGTTGGCCACGTCACGCCTGCACGCCGCCCACGCGGCAGACGCCCAGGATGATGCGGCCGCCCGTCATCTCCTCCAGCATGTCCACGATCTTCTCCCGGAGGCGGAAGCTCTGCATGAACAGGCTCTCGAATCCGAACGCATCCGCCATGAGGCCGAGCCAGAGCAGGTGGCTGGACAGCCGCGCAAGCTCCGACCAGATGGTGCGCAGGAACACCGCGCGCGGCGGCACCTCCACGGACATGACCGCCTCCACGCCCTGGCAGTAGGCCATGCTGTGGATGAAGGCGCAGATGCCGCAGATCCGGTCCGCCACGTAGACCAGCTCGTTGAAGTCCATCTTTTCCACGAGCTTCTCGAACCCGCGGTGCACGAACCCGATCTTCGGGATGGCCTCCACCACCTTCTCGTCTTCCAGCACGAGGTCGAGGTGGATGGGCTCGGGGAGCACCGGGTGCTGGGGCCCGAAAGGGATGACGGTTCCTAGTCCCCATGGTCGGGCTCCCGTCGGTCACGTACGGGGTGGGGCACCATGGTGGTGTACAAGTGCCCCTGGAAATCCACCGCCATGCCCTTTACCGTGATGCCGAACAGGTCGTGCATCTCGTTCTCGTAGAGGAACGCCGACCAGTAGAACGCGGAGATGCTGGGCAGCTCGGGCTCCTGCATGGGCAGGCGGACCCGCAGGGTGTGCATCCCGTGCAGGGAGGCGATCCGGCGAATCGAGGGACTGCCCGTCCCTGTCGAAGCAGTAGTTCACCTCCTGGTCTGCAACCAGGCGGGTGCAGGCGGCGTGCACCAGCCGCCAGCCCTCGGCGCGCATCTTCTGCACGCGCTCCAGGAGCGTGGTCAGTGGGTATCTCTTCGATGACCTGCTGTTCCCGCGGATTGAGAACCGGTCGCTCATGCGCCCTCCCGGTTCTTTGGCAAAATACACCCTGTCACGATGCTCGGAGACCTTCTCCTGCCGCACGGGCACGTAGCCAAGACGCTGGTAGGGCTCCATCGTGTGCCGGCTCTTCTGGCCGGTGAACGTCTCGAACCTCCGCGCCCGGGGGAAGTTGCCCTCCGCTTCCTGTGACGAGGCGCGTCCCGATCCCCTGCTTCCAGAAATAGGGGTGCACGATGAGCCGCGAGAGGTGCGCCGTGTCGCCCGTCCATGCATCCCCGCACCGAGCCGATGATCTTTCCGCCCACCACGGCCTTGATGAACACGTGCGTCTCGAAGTCCCTGCGCATTTCCTCCAGCGTCTGCTTCAGCGGAGCGAGGCTCCAGTCATCGTACATCTCCGCCTCGTTCTGGTAGACGATCTTCTGCAGGGCAAGGATTTCCGGCGCGTCCAGCGCGCGTGGCCCTGCCGATGGTCATGTCCTTCATGCGGCCGTGCATGGACTTCATGTACGCCCGCTTCTTTTCCAGCAGGTCCGACGGCCTGCATGATGCCGTCGATGATCGATTCGGGACGCGCCGCGCAGCCGGGGACGTAGACGTCCACGGGCAGCACCGTGTCCACGCCGCCCATCACGTTGTAGCACTCGCGGAACACGCAGCCCGAGGTGGCGCAGATGCCCACCGCGGCCACCACGCGCGGCTCCGGCATCTGCTCGTACAGCGTGCGCAGCACCTTCACGTTCTGCGCGTTCACCGAGCCGGTGACGAGGAAGATGTCGGCGTGCTTGGGGTTGCCCGTGTTGATGACGCCGAGCCGCTCCACGTCGTACAGCGGCGTGAGGCTTGCCACCACCTCGATGTCGCAGCCGTTGCAGCTGGAGGCGTCGTAGTGCAGCACCCAGGGCGATCTCTTGAAGGCGTGCATCTCCCATCGCTCCGTTCATCGCAGAGAAAAAGACCACGAGGATGTTGCCGACACCCAGGGCGGCGGCCGTGATCCAGCCGGTTGCCAAGGCAAGCTGCCACTTCACGCGGGCAAAGACGTTGTCCACCAGGATGACCACGAAAAACACGACCGCCGTGGCCACCGCGGCCAGCCAGGGAAGGGCGGCGAAGAACAGGGCCACCATGCCCAGCACCACGGCCGTCTCGTACCAGTGCGCGATCTCGATGAACGCCAGCGTGCGGCCCGAGAACTCGGTGGTGATCCCCCGGACGATCTCCTGGTGCGCGTGGTGCGACGCGGAAAGGTCGAACGGGCTCTTGCGCAGCTTGAAAACGAGGATGACCACGAACCCGACGAAAAGGCCCGGCAGCGTGAGCACGAGCAGGCGCGGGGAACGGGCGATATCCACGACGATGAAGCTGCGCGTCACCAGGTACATCCCCACCGCGGCCAGCAGCACCATGGGCTCGTAGGCCATCATGAGGATCAGCTCCCGTTCCGCGCCGATGAAGCTGTACGGGGAGCTTGCCTTGTAGGCGCCCAGGACGAGGAAGATGCCCGCCAGCGTGAGGGCGAATATCGTGAGAAGCAGGTCGCCGCCGGTGAAGAACAGGACCGCGGTGAAGACCATGAAGACGAAGAAGAAATACACGTAGAAGTTCTGCGATCGCCGCACGACGATGGTTTCCTTGCGGAACAGCTTTGCCACGTCGTAGAAGGGCTGCAGGAGGGGCGGGCCCCAGCGTCCCTGCATGCGCGCGGAGAGCTTGCGGTCGACCCCGGCAAGAAGCCCTCCCGCAAGCGGCGCCGCCAGGACCGCTGCCACGGCAAGGAGGGCCGTCTCCAGCGGGCTCACAGTGACACCCCGAACATCACGAAGATGAGGGCCGCGCAGGCGATTCCCCCGAAGAGGGACAGCCTCTGCTCGCCGAAAAGGCGCGGGAGGTAGTAGTTGCGCAGCTCCATGCTCTTCACCTGCCCCGCGGCCCCCTGGAAGAGGATGCTGGAGTCCACGTTTGCCCCGCCGAGGTATGCGTCCACCACCCGGACCTTCCTCTGGTACACGAAGAAGGTGATCGGGAACAGGGCCACCATCCCAAGCATGATGGACATGATCACGAGATTGCCCTGGCTGATCATGCTCACCATCCCGTAGATGCTGCGCACGTACGGCTCGATGAGCCCGGCCGACACCAGGGGATAGAATCCGACCAGCGCAACCGACAGCGCGGACAGCGCGCCGAGGGCTGCCCACTGGCGCGCCGGCAATTCCCGTCTCATCGGCTGGCCGGACCTTTGTCACTTCCAGGAGCTTCCCCATCCACTTCACCCAGAAGAACAGTGTGGCGGAGCTGCCGAACACCACGAAGACGACCAGCAGCGGGTTTGCGTCCACCAGCGCGCGCAGCACCGCCCACTTGCTGACCAGCATTCCGAACGGGGCAAGGAACATGCCCGGCGATCCCGATCTGGATCATGATGGACAGCTTCGGCATGGCCGTGATGAGCCCGGACATGCTCTCGATGTCCCGCGTGTTCGTCTTCTGCTCGAAGGTGCCCACGCAGAGGAACAGCAGGGCCTTGGTGACCGCGTGGAACAGGATCAGGAGGATCCCGGCCCAGAGCGCCTCGTAGGTGCCGATGCCGCCGCAGAGCACGATGAGCCCGAGGTTGGCGATGGTGGACCACGCGAGGACGCGCTTGGCATCGCTCTGCGAGATGGCAATCAGCGAGGCGATCAGGAAGGTGATGCCACCGATGAGGGCCACAACGGTGCCCGTGACGGTTCCGCGGAGCACGGGCGCCAGGCGGAGGACCATGTACACCCCCGCCTTCACCATGGTGCTCGAGTGCAGCAGGGCGGACACCGGTGTGGGGGCCACCATGGCTCCCAGGAGCCAGGAGGAGAACGGCATCTGGGCGGACTTCGTCATGCCGGCAAACGCCAGGAAAGCCGCGGGAATGAGTGCCGCGCCTTTTTCCATTGCGATCAGCTTGTCCAGCTCCACGGTGCCCGCCGTTGCGCTGAGATAGAGGATTGCCCCGGCGAACGCCAGGCCGCCCAGGAGGTTGAGCGTGAGGGCGAGAAAGGCCTTGTCCCGAGAATCGGCGGTTCCGTTGTAGCCGATGAGCAGGAACGAGCAGAGGGTCGTGACCTCCCAGAACAGAAGCAGGAGCGGGAGGCTGTTGGAGAAGAATATCCCGAACATGGCGGAGAGGAAGAGGAACTGGAGAAAGAAGAACAGCGGGCGGCGGTCCCGGTATTCGCGGTGATGCTCGTGGTACGCCTTCATGTAGCCCAGGCTGTACACGGCAATGAGGCTGCCGACAATGCCCACGATTCCCGCCATCATGAGGGAGAACTTGTCCGCGGCAATGAGCGTGGTGACCTGGATCCGGCCCCCGAAGAGAGCCTCCGTTGCCACGGCGAGCCCTGCCTGCAGGAGCGCGAGGAGTGAGACCAAGTGGCGGACGTGGCGGATGCCGAGGAAGAAGATGAACCCCGCAAGGGCGAGCTCCAGCCCGAGGACCGTCCAGTCCACGTATTCGACGCGGCAGCTCGAAGGCCGCGGACATGAAGGCGGACTGGGGGAACACGAGGGAGACCGAACCTGCGGCAATCACCGCCGCGGCGGCGAGAACGAGGACGCTGCGGAAGCCCTGCGACCGGAAAACGAGCAGGAGGATGGCAATCGCCATGGGAAAGGCGATCAACAAGGCCAAGGCTGTCACGGGGGTCTCTTGCCCAGTATCCCTCATAAACGGGCTGCTGTCCAGAAAGCGTTTGCGTGGCGGAGCGGCCCCTTTTTGCATACAATTGAAGACAACGAGAGCAGCCCTGCATGAGCTTCGGATTCACACCATACGCGCTCGTCCAGGGAGCGGGGGCCCTGGTTGCCCTGTCGGCCGCCGTCATTGCCTGGCGGCGGCGCCACACCCCCGGGGGCACCGTGCTTGCCCTCATGATGACTGCCGTGACGATCTGGGCGATGAGCGTCTCCCTCGAGCAGGCGGTCGAAGGGATTTCAAGCGCTGCCCTTTTCTTGCAGTCTCGGCTACCTGGGCGCGGTCAACGTCGGGCCCCTGTTCGTCATTTTCACCTGGAAGTATCGCCATGCGGCCAACCGTGTTCGACCCCTGGCCGCGGCCATTCTCTGGGCAATCCCCCTGGCCGTGCTGGTGCTGGCCGAAACCAACGCCCTGCACGGCTTCGTCTGGAGCGCAATGCGGCTCGTCGGTCCCTCGCGGCACCTGGCGCACGGGACCGGTCCGGGCTGGTGGGTCCTGGGAGTCTGCGACTTTGCCCTCATTGTCGCGGCCACGGCGTTCGTCGGCAGAGCGGTGCTGAGCGTGCCGCGCGCCCTGGCGCGCCCCGGGGTGCCCATGCTTGCGGCAGTCATTGTCGTCTGGGCGGGCGTCGTCATTTCCGTCGTGCCCTTCAACCCTTTCCCCGGGCTGGACGCGCCGGCGATCTCTTTCTCCCTGGCCGGGTGGCTGTTCCTGTGGGGGCTCAGGGGGAGACTCTCGAGCTCAGCCCGGTTGCCCGGAGCATCCTCGTAGAGGCGATGCCGGACGGGCTGATCGTCGAAGACGGCTGGGGCCGGGTGGTGGATGCCAACCCGAGCGCCTTGTCCCTCCTTGGCAAGGACCGCTCGATCTTCGGTACTCCCCTGGACCAGGCCCTGGGCATGTGGCCCGAGCTCGCTGCCCTCGTCTCCCGCGCCGGTGACGGGGACATGGAAGTTCTGCGGCGGGACGACCGCTTCTTCGAGCTCACCGTATCCACGCTGCGGGGACCGCACGGCCGTCAGGTGGGGAGGATGGTTTCCCTGCGGGATGTTTCCGAGCGCCGGCGCGCTGAGGAGGCAACACGCGAGAGAGAGCGCAATCTTCGCGCGCTCCTGTCTGCCGCGCAGCGGCAGGCAAAGGAGCTGGCGCTCCTGGACCAGGTGCGCACCTCCCTGACGGCGGTCCTCGATCTTCCGCTTCTTTTCCGCACGGTCGTGGAAGGCATTGCGCGGCGTTTTCGGCTACACCCAGGTGAGCCTCTACCTCCAGCGGGAGGACGAGCTGGTGCTCCAGCACCAGGTGGGATACACGCGGGTCATCGAGCGGCATGTCGGTTGCGCGCGGGATCATGGGCCGTGTCTTCCGTTCGGGGCGGCCCGAGCTGGTGAAAGACGTCCGCGCTGACCCGGATTTCGTCGGCGCCATCGAAGGGCTCGTTTCGGAGATCTGCATCCCCCTCTTCGACGAGGGCACCCCGGTGGGCGCGCTGAACGTGGAGAGCACCAACGGCGTGGTCATGGGCGAGGACGACCTGCGGCTGATCGACGGTGCTGGGCGAGCACGTGAGCATTGCCTTCTCGAAGGCGCGCCTGTACGCGGAGGCGCGCAGCAACGAGGAGCGGTACCGCGCCCTGGTGGCGACTCTCGGTGAGGGAGTTGCGATTGCCGATCTCACCGAGCATTTCGAGTTTGCCAACCCGGCCGCCGAGACCCTTTTTGGCGTGCCTCCCGACGGCCTGGTCGGGCAGGAGCCTCGCGGAGTTCCTCAGCCCGGCCGAGCTCGCGCGCGTGAAAGTGGAGACCCAGAAGCGGCGGCGCGGCGAGAGCAGCACCTACGAGGTGGAAATCCAGCGCACCGACGGGAAAATCCGCCAGATCGAGCTGATTGCCACTCCGCGGCGCGGAGCAGACGGGGTGGTCACCGGCACGCTGGGGATCTTCAGGGACGTGACGGAGCTGCGGCTGCTGCAGACCCGCCTGGAGCAGGAGCGGGCCCTGCTGCTTTCCCTCATCGACAACCTGCCTGACTACGTCTACCTGAAGGACCGCAACAGCCGCTTCATCCTGACGAACAAGGCCCAGGCCATCCTCGTGGGGGCGGGCGATCCCCGCGACCTGGTCGGCAAATCGGATCACGATTTCGTCCAGAAGGAGCTCGCCGACCGCTACCGGGCAAGCGACCTGGAGGTGATGCGGCGGCGGCTGCCCATCGTGAACATCGAGGAACCCTCCCAGGGTTCCGGAGGCGCGCTGCGAAAAGTCCTGACGACAAAGGTCCCCATTTTCGACGCGGACGGTGAGGTGACCGGGATCGTGGGCATCAGCCGCGACATTACCGACCTTACCCGCGCGGAAGAGGAACGGGCACGGCTCCAGGACCAGCTGCAGCAGGCCCAGAAAATGGAGGCGGTGGGCAGGCTTGCCGGGGGGATTGCCCATGACTTCAACAACATCCTCACGGTGATCACGGGATACTGCGAGATGGCCCTGGAGGATTCGCGGGGAAATCTCGAGCTGGAAGCAAACGTGCAGGAGATCAAGCGCGCGGCAAAGCGGGCATCGGCCCTCATCTCCCAGCTCCTCGCATTCAGCCGGCGCCAGATCCTGCAGCCGAGCACCTTTGACCTGGGGGACCTCGTGGAGGGGATGGACGGCATGCTGCGGCGCCTTCTCGGCGAGAACATACGGCTGCGCACTTTCCGATCCGGCCCGGGGCCTGTTCGTCGACGCCGATCCGGGGAGGATCGAGCAGGTCATCATGAACCTCGCCGTCAACGCGCGGGACGCCATGCCCGGCGGCGGCCTGCTCTCCATTCGCACGGGCACGGGCCGGCCCGAGGGGGAGACGGGCGAGTTCGTCCTGCTCTCCGTGAGCGACACGGGGCAGGGCATGGATGCCGCCACGCTGGACAGGCTTTTCGAGCCCTTCTTCACCACCAAGGACGTCGGGAAGGGAACGGGACTGGGGCTTGCCACCGTGTATGGAATCGTGCGCCAGAGCAACGGGCAGATCACCTGCAGCAGTGAAGTGGGCAGGGGGACGACGTTCAGCGTCTTTCTCCCGCGCGCCTCGGGCAAGGCGGCGGTCCGGGAGGGAAGCGACACAGGAGGGCAGGTGAAGCCGGGCCGCGGTACCGAGACCGTCGTCCTGGTTGAAGACGATGATTCGGTGCGCCGCTATGTCAGCTCGATCCTCGTCACCGCCGGGTACACGGTGCTCTCCGCGGAAACAGGGGCGGCGGCGCTGGAGAAGCTGCGCTCGCTGTCGGAGCCGCCGGACCTGCTCCTGACCGACGTGATCATGCCCGGCATGGACGGGCGCGCTCTCGCGACAGGAGGTCACAGCGGCAATTCCCGGGCGTGCGCGTCCTCTTCATGTCGGGATACGCGGAAGTGGCGGCGGGACTCCCCGGGCCGCAGGAATCCGGTTTCCAGCTGATCCAGAAGCCGTTTTCCTCGAGGGACCTCCTGGGAAAGATCCGGGAGATCCTGGAACGTGCTTGACACTTCTGTCGCAATAGTATACTGATATATCAGATTCCCAATTCTACTGGTCCTTCTGCCTGCCCCACCGTATGCCGCACCACTCAGCACAAAGCATCGGGGCAGGCTTTTCTAAGGTGCTGCGGCAATGTGCCAGAACAGCCTGCAGGCAGCCTTCCCTTGACGCAGACCCTCGAAATGCTACTATCGCTTGCTTCTATGAGTGAAACAGTGAAGCCTGCCCCTGAAAGATCCAGTGAGGCACCAAGCCTCGTCGATCGTGTCTACACGCACCTCCTGAACAGGATCATCACCGGAGCCATCAAGCTACGGGGACGCGATCAGCATCAAAAGCGTCGCCGCGGAGCTTGCCGTCAGCAGCATGCCGGTACGGGAAGCGGTGAAGAGGCTGGAGTTCGAGGGCGTGGTGACCATCAAGCCGCGCAGCGCCTGCCGCGTGCGCGTCCCTTCCCGCAGGATGATCCTGGAAGTGTACGCGGTGCGCGAGGCGCTGGAAGGATACGCGGTGATGCACGGCCAGCCGCCGGCGGAAGCCGGGACCCTGGTGCCATCGGCCGCCTGCGGGTAATCGTGGAGAAGATGCGTCTGCTTTCCACCGAGCCCTCTGCCGACACCCGCGAACAGCGGGCCATCGAGCTTGACCGCCAGTTTCACGCCGAGATCATCGGGCTCGCCGGAAACGAGCTTCTTGACACTTTCTCCCGGCAGCTCAGCGTGCACGTGAACATGACGCTGATGCACGAGAAGACCTACCACGCGCTGCAGGACCAGTGGGCGGAAATGCACGCGGAAATCGTGGACGCGGTTGAAAACGATCCCGGACACGCGGTCGAGTTGCTTCGGGAGCAGTTTGCCCAGGCCACCGATCTGTGGAAGGCCAACGGACAGGGCACCGCCACGTAGCCTTCCGGTCGCAACGTATAAAAGCGGGGCCTGGGCGCCGTCTACGCCAGGTATCTCGCCCGCAGCGCCACCTTGTTGATCTTGCCGACGCTGGTTTTCTCGATTGCCTCCACGAACCTGACCTTGATCAGAAAAGCCTCTCGCGGCAACACGCCCTTGTCCGCATAGGTCTTTACGTGGGCGGATAGCTCTTTCTCCGTTGGCCTTCTGGTCCTTTTTCAGAACGACGAGCGCCACGGGGACCTCTCCCCAGGTAAGGTCGGCCTGGCCGACAACCGCGGACTCAGCCACCGCCGGGTGCGTGGAGAGGATGTCCTCGAGCTCAAGTGATGACAGCCACTCTCCTCCCACCTTGATGATGTCTTTGGCGCGGTCCGTGATCCGGATCGACCCGCTCTGCGTTTCTGCAGGCAATGTCCTGCGTGTGCATCCAGCCGCCCTCCCAGAGCCTCTCGGAGTTCGTCTTGTCCTTGAGGTAGCCCTGGGTGAGCCACGGAGCGCGCACCAGGATCTCGCCGCTCGACTTGTCGTCAGATGGGACTTCGTCACCCTTCTCATCGACGACCTTGAGGTCTGACCAGCGCGAAGGGCCTCCCGGTACGGCAGCGCAGGTCCGCCTGCTCCTCGATTCCCAGCTTCAGCTCCTCGCGTGCCGAGCTGGCTCAGCGTCAGGACCGGGCAGGACTCGGAAAGGCCATAGCCGACGGAGACGTCCACTCCCCGCTTGAGCGCGGCAATTGCGACGGACCGTGGAAGGGCCGAGCCGCCGATGAGGACCTTCCAGCCGGAGAGGTTCACGGCCGCCGCCGCCGGGCTGCTCACAAGCATGTTCAGGATGGTCGGGACGCAGTGGGAGAAGGTGACCTTCTCCTCCACGATGAGCTTCAGCAGTATCTCCGGCACGTACTTGCCGGGGTAGACCTGCTTGACCCCGAGCATGGTTGCCACGTACGGGATGCCCCAGGCGTGCACGTGGAACATCGGTGTCAGCGGCATGTACACGTCTTCCTGGTGGAAACGGCCCTGCGTGACGGCGGTGCCGAGCGTGGCAATGGTGGCAAGGGTATGCAGGACGAGCTGGCGGTGGCTGAAGTACACCCCCTTCGGCATCCCCGTGGTCCCGGTGGAATAGAACGTCGTGGCTCGGGTGTTTTCGTCGAAATCGGGGAACTCGGCCATGGGATCCGCGGAGGCCAGGAGCGCTTCATACTCCCCGTCCAGCGCCGCCGCGGGAGCAGCGCCGGTCGTCATTGATGAGGATGAACTTCTTCACCGTGTCGATGCGGCCCTTGATCTGGTCCAGGACGGGAGAAACTCCGAGTTGACGATGATGACCGTGTCCTCGGCGTGGGAGATGGTGTAGACGAGCTGCTCCGCGGAAAGACGCGTATTGACGGTGTGGAGGACGGCACCGATCATCGGCACGGCGAAAAAGCACTCGAGATAGCGATGGCTGTCCCAGTCCATTACCGCGACCGTGTCGCCGGGCCTGACGCCGATCTTTCTGAGGGCTGAAGCGAGGCGGCGGACCCTCTCGTGGAGCTGCCGATAGGTGAAGCGTACCGCCCCGCGATAAACGATTTCCTGGTCAGGATTGTCCACCACGGGTGCGAACAGGAGGTTCTTGATCAGGAGAGGATAGCTGTAGGCGGATTCGGTTGTCACAATGAGGTTGTTCATGTTGGTATCCTTCGCCTAAGTGAAGCCGAAATACCTGACCTTGCCAATGTGCCAGATGATTCTTGTCTGCGAAGGAATTTTTCTTGACAACATCCAAGGATCGACTAAGATAGCATCTCTGATATATTTGATATCAGAATCTCGGAGGATGAGATGAATCCGCTCGACCTGTTCCGGCTCGAAGGTAAAGTGGCGCTTGTCACGGGCGGCGGCCGGGGGATCGGCCAGGCAATCGCGGAAGGCTTCGCTGCTGTCGGGGCCCGCGTCTGGGTCAACGCGCGGGACCCCGTGAAGGGCGAGCGAATAGCCGGCGCAATCGAGGGCAGGTACGTCCGCGCCGACCTGTCCTCCTCCGCGGACATCGCGGCAATGGTCCGCTCCGTTGAAAAGGAAGAAAAGAAACTCGATATCCTTGTCAACAACGCCGCGTTCGAGGTGATCCTTCCCTTTGAGAAAACCGACATGGCAAAGGCGGATGAGATCTGGCGCGTGAACGTCCGCGCGGCGGAAGAGCTCACCTTCAAGCTGCTGCCCCTGCTGAAGGCTGCCGGCCGGGCCTCCATCATCAACATCACATCGATCCACGACACGATGCCCTACCCCCACAACCTGGACTACAATATATCCAAAGCGGCGCTGAACATGTTCACGAGAACCCTCGCCGTGGAGCTCGGGCCGAAAGGCATACGGGTCAACAACCTCGCTCCCGGGCCGGTCGAGACCGATCTCAACCGGGAGGTCATCAACGCCATAGGCAGGGACAAGTTCGGTGAATGGGTGCCGCTGGGAAGGGTCTCGACCGTGGATGAAATGGTCGGTCCGGCAATCTTCCTCGCCTCCGAGGCATCCTCGTACGTGAACGGTGCGACCTTGTACGCCGACGGGGGATACATGCTGAATCTTGTGCGCTACAGGCCGTAGCGCTGCGGGCCGCAACAAGGGGAAGGATCATGGAACTGATGCTCGACTCCGAGCGGGAACGGATTCTGAGGAAGGAGATCAGGGCCGGCGGGCTGCGAGCCATCCTGGCCTGGAACCCCGAGGACATCGTGATGGCCTGCGGAAAATGGCCCTGCCTGGGGCTGACCCTGTGCCTCTATCCGGCTGACGGCCAGCCGGTGTTCTACGCGGCTGCCAACGAGCCGGCCGACGTGCTCCCGGCCGGCTTCCTCCATCGGCGCTTCGCTCCCGGGGCTGGTGCCTGGAGTGAGCTGAGCGGGCTGCTGCTGGCGGACCTGGGGCGCCTGGGCATCCGGGGAGGAGAGGTGGGCATTCCCGCTGACGACGGCCAGCACGCGCTGCCGAGCTTTCCCGGGGAGACGCCGCCCCTGACCTTGCAGGTGATTCATTCCATCCTGGGCGGTATCCCGGCCCGGGATGCAACGGGATTGTTCGCCGTTCTCGGCATGCGCAAGACGCCGCTGGAGATCGAAGCGCTCCGACGCACAAACGCGGCGGCCGCGGCGGGGCTCCACGCCTTCCACGATGCCCTGGTGCCCGGCGCAACCGAGGCTGAGGTCGCTGCCCGCGTGGAATCCGCCATCCAGTCCTTCTCCGGCCGCGAAGGATGCGGTCTTGCACGCGGCTGGGCCCACGTGCAGGGAGGGGCGAACATCTATCACGCGGGAACCTACAGCCGATCGTCAATGCTGCGCCTTGCGCGCGGCGACCTGGTCCTGTTGGAGCTTGCCACGTGCGTGGACGGGTACTGGAGTGACCTCACCCGCACCGCTTCGGTTGGGGACATCGGTCCTCGGCAGCACGCGCTGCTTGCCGCCGTGAAGGAGGCCCAGGCCGCGGCAATCCGCGCGGTGCGCCCCGGGGCATCGCATGAATCCGTGGACGCTGCCGCCCGCAGCGTTCTGTCGGAGAAAGGCTTCGGTGCGGGTTTCATCCATGGCTGCGGCCACCACGTCGGGTTCCGTTACCATGATCGGGGCCCCGGGCTGCAGGCAGGCAGCACAGCGCTGCTTGAGGAAGGCATGGTCATCACGGTGGAGCCCGGCGCCTATGGGGCACAGTTCGGTGGCGGTGCAAGGTTCGAAGACAACGTCCTGGTGGTTCCCGCGGGTTCCGAGGTAATCTCGCCGATAAAGAACGCCTGGCGCCCGTGAAAATCCAACTTTCATCTTGACATCTCAGCTTTCCATGTTAAGATTCGCTGATATATCTGATATCAGATATCAGGTATCAGATCTCTTTTGCGAGGAAATGTGTTGGATGACTGAAATCACCAGGCTCGTGGGAGAATACATCGGACACGTTGACAGCGCAGAGAACAGGCGCCGGCTTTCACTCTGGGAGTCGGGAGACTGCGGCATCCGCGGCGAAACGCAATGGCACGGGGTTCCCGCCTTTTCGGTCGAAAGCGGCCGGCCGATGCCCGTCACCGCCGAGTGCCTCGAGAAAATGTGGGAAAAAGTCCTTGGCATGGACATCAGGCGGTTCTACACGGATCCGGACTATTTCCTGGAGTACTTCCTCCGCTACAAGATCCTGAAGTTCACGCGGTTTCCCGACGACACCCCGTTGACTCCCGATATCCCCGTCTGCTTCGGGGTTACCCACGAGGCAGGGATGCTCGGGCAGAAGGTCCTGTTCATGCCGGGAGAGGAGCCGCAATTCAGCAAGGAACCTGTTGTCGATGAAGACTCGGTGCTGCCCAAATCAATCGATTTCTCGCGGAACGAGTACCTGGCGACGGCCATTCGATACTACGAGCGCGTCAAGGACCTTGCCGGGAGAGAGCTGCGGGTCATCTTCCCCCATTGGTATCGCGGCCCTCAGGGCGTGGCGCTCTACATCCGGGGCTTCGAGAACTTCTCCGTTGACATGTACGTGAACGAGGCGTTTGCCCACCGCGTGCTGCGATATGTCACGGATGCCGCCAAGCAATTTGCCGACTGGCGCGCCGATTACACCAAGGAGCCCATCGCCCGCTGCGACCTTTTCAATGACGACATTCCCTTGATGAGCCCCGACAGCTACGAGAAGTTCTTCCTTCCCTACGAGCAGGAGCTCTCGGATTTCCATGGCGGCGTCTGGTACTGGCATTCCTGCGGTGACATCACGAAGCATGTGCCCGCCATCCAGCGGTTGCGGGGCGTGGCCCTCCTGGACTTCGGCGTCACCATGGAGAGAAAAGCAGACGGGCTCTCGGGTCTCGGGGAGAGGGGACTTCGCGCGGGGCCGCGCGCTGTGGAGTTCCGCGTCATGGCCAAGCGCCACATCCAGGAGGCTTCCGAGCAGGAGCAGAAAAACTACGTCCGCGGGATCCTCGCGGCCTGCCGACAGGACGGCATCCAGCGCTACGTCATCCGCTCCAGCGGCATGTCCATCCTCCTCGGAGGTGAACCGGACCTGCAGAGGCTGGCCCGCTGGGTGCAGCTGGTGCGCGAGGTCCAGGCGGAGGAGGGCGCCGCGTGACAGCCGGGGTGGTCACGTTCGATTTCCCCCCCCAGTACACCCGCGCCGATGTGGCGAAGCGGCCCACCGCGACCGACAGCCCGCTGCTGCGCGCACTCTCCGCACGGGGGATCCCCGTGGCGGCCGCGGTGGCGGACCTTGCCGCGCGGGACGCCGGTGCGGCCGGGGGCATCCGGGACGAACGCGACCTCTCCGCCTGCGTCGACGCCCTGCGGGCGCGCGGCGTCGACTGCCTCGTGATCGACGTTTTTCACTGGGCGAGGATCGCGCTGGTCGCTGCGCTCGTGGACCGGCTGGACGTACCGACCGCGGTGTTTGCCAACACCGGAAACGGCTGGAACGGTGTCCCGTGCGCGGGGGCGATCTGCGGCAGCCTGCGTGAAGCGCCCCGGAAACGCACTGCGGCCCTCCTGGAAGCCTTCCTTGACACTGACACCGACAGGCTCGCTTCGTGGATCGCCGGCGCATCGGCGGTGGCGGCCCTTCGAAGGTCCCGCGTCATGATCTGGGGCGGAAGCTATGGCGCGGAGATGCCGTACACGAGGAGCGACCCCGCAGGCCTCGAGGCGCTCTTCCTGTCGGAGGTCATGACCGAGCAGGAGGAAGTGCTCGTTGAGCGCGCCCGCGCCATCACCGCCGGCAGCCGGCACCGCATCGACTCGTTCCTCGCGTGGCTTGAGGGGCACGGCGGCCGGATCCTGCGTGACCAGGTGATGGTGACCCCTGACGCCCTCGACTTCCAGGTCGGGCTCTACCTCGCGGCACGCGACAGGCTGGGAGAGCTGACAGCGGGGGAACCCCCGGGATCACCGGGCATAGCCGCGGCGACGATCAAGTGCCACTACGAGATGTCCCTCACCTGCCAGGGCTGCACCGCCTGCCTGCTGCCCGCCTTCCTTCCATTCGGAGAGGACGCCGAAGGGCCGCGGAGGATCGTGCCCTTTGCCTGTGAAGGGGACTTGAACGGGGCGGTCACTGCCGCGCTTCTGCACGTTTTGAACCCGGCGGTTCCCCCGCTGTTCGGGGACCTGGTTTCCTTCCGCCCTGATCACATGCTCCTGCGAAACTGCGGCGGCTCCTCGGTGTACTGGGCTGGCAGGTCATGTGACCCTGCCCGGAGCCTTCCGGGCGTGAGCCTGCGGGCGAACCTCCACGGCAGGTCCGGGGCCGCGGTGCACTATGAGACGCCCGGGGGCGGCGGGGTGACCTTTGCGCGGCTCTTTCGGCAGGACGGCAGGTTCGGCATGCTCCTTGGGGAGGGCACGATACTGCCTGCCGCGGAAGGAACAGCATACGACGATCCCTGGCCGCACACCCGCCTGGCCCTCGGCGTAGACCCGGCGCTGTTGTTCCGCGCCATTCCGTGCAACCATGGCACCCTCACCGAGGGCAGCCTGTCCCGGGAAATAGAGACAGCCTGCGCCTGTGCCGGCGTGCCCGTGTTCCGCTGCGACGGCGAGGAGGGCCTGCACCGCCTCATCCGCAGCCGGGGGGCCGCGGGGAAGGAAAGATGATGAAGCGCATCGACACCAGCAGCCTCGTCGACCGCGTCTACGAATACCTGCTGGACCAGATCGTGACGGGAGCGATCAACTACGGGGACAACATCAGCATCAAACAGATTGCCGCAGAGCTGAACGTGAGCACCATGCCCGTCCGCGAGGCGGTGAAACGCCTGGAGTTCGAGCAGGTCGTCAGCATCAAGCCCCGCAGCTCCTGCCGCGTGAGAAAGCCGTCGCGGAAGATGATCATGGAGGTCTATGAGCTTCGGGAAGTCCTCGAGCTGTACGCGGTGTCCAAGAGCCTCGCCGGCGTGAAACCGGAGGTGCTGGGCCGGCTCCGCACGACCGTGGACCGCATGCGGGCGCTGCGGGAGGACGCCGATGCCGCCGGCCGGGAGAAGAAGGCCGTCGCGCTTGATCACGAGTTCCACTCCGCCCTGTGCGCGCTGGCGGGAAACGATTTCCTGAACGCCTACTACCGGCAGCTCAGCCTGCACGTCAACATGACTTTCATCCACGGCAGGACCTACCACAAGCTTGAGCAGCAGTGGCCGGAGGTGCACGCGGAAATCCTGCGCTGCATCGAGGAGGACCCCCCCCGCGCGGCCGAAGTGCTGCGACGGCATTTTTCGAACGTCACCGACCTCCTGGCGGTACCGGGCGGCGAGCCGGGAGACCAGGGAGACGACGAGATGTGAGCACAGGGACGCCGCAGATGAACCGCAGACAACTTGCCCTGAGGAGCCCTTCATGAAAGCCGCGTTCCTGACCAACCCGGGCATGCTGTCCGTGGAGGAGGTGGCGACCCCGGAGTGCCCCGAGGACATGGTCCTCATCAACGTGAAGGAGATAGGGATCTGCGGCAGCGACCTTCACTATTTCAACGACGGCAGGATCGGCGACCACGTGGTGACGGCTCCGCACATCCTCGGGCACGAGGCGGCCGGGGTCGTGGCGGAGGTCGGGAAGCGCGTCCGTGGCTTCCGCCCGGGCGACCGCGTCTCCATAGAACCAGGAGTGCCCTGCATGTCCTGCGAGCTGTGCCGCGAGGGACGTTACAATCTCTGCCCCGACGTGCACTTCACCGGGGCTCCGCCGTACCAGGGAATGCTCCGCGAGTTCCTTGCCCACGACCCGGGATTCGTCTATCCGATTCCCGACCACGTCAGCTTCACGCAGGCCGCGCTCGCCGAGCCGCTTGCCGTTGCGCACAACGCGGTGCGCCGCTCCGCGCTCGTCCCGGGCGAGACGGTGCTTGTCATTGGGGCTGGACCCATCGGGTTTTCCTGCATCGACATGGCCCGCGTTGCAGGGGCGGCGCGGGTGATCGCCTCTGAGCCGCTGCCGTTCCGCCGGGCCGTGGCGCTGAAAGTCGGGGCTGACAAGGTGTGCGATCCCGGAGAGGCGCCGCTCCCGGAGCTCGTCCGTGATCTCACCCATGGAAGGATGTGCGACTGCGTGTTCGAGGCGTCGGGCTCCGAGGCCGGGATAGCCGACGCGGTGCGCTGTGTGCGCCGGGGGGGGCGCGTGGTCTATGTCGGCATGGGCCGGGCCATGGTCGGGATCCCCCATGCGGAAATCCTGAAGCGGGAGGCCACCGTGTCGGGCATCTATCGCTACGTGAATGATTTCCGACCCGTGATCGCCCTGCTTTCCGCCGGGAAGATACACCCCGAGTCATGGGTGTCGCATCGTTTCCCGCTGGACCGGATCCATGATGCCGTGGCGGTGGCCAACGACCCCGCGGCGGACAAGTTGAAAATCATGGTGACAACGTGAGCGGCGCTGGTTCGGGCAGCACAGGCAGTGCGGGCGGTTCCTTTCCCCTCCCCCGCGGGACGGTGGTGATCACCGGCGCGGGCGGCGCGATCTGCGGCACCCTGGCGCGCTCACTCGGCGGGATCGGGATGCGGATCGTCTCCCTGGATCTCCGGGAAGAAGCCGCGCGCGCGACGGCAGACGCCGTGACCCGCGCGGGCGGAGAGGCGCTCGCCTTCGGGTGCAGCGTCCTGGACGAGGGGCAGCTGTCGGAGGTCTGCCGCACGGTGACCGCTCAGTGGGGCCCGCCGGATTTCCTGGTCAACGGCGCGGGGGGAAACGACCCGAAGGCGAGCACCGGGGTGGAGTACGTCGACACGTCCTCCGCGGACTGGGATGTTCAGCCGCATTTTCTCAACATCGACATGGAGGGCTTCGAGCGGGCGCTGCGGCTGAACTTCATCGGCACGGTCCTCCCCTGCAAGGTGTTTTCCCGCGGCATGCTGGAGAAGGGCAGCGGCGCCATCGTGAACATCGCCTCCATGAGCTCTGAGGTTCCCCTCACCAAGGTCCCCGCATACTCGGCGGCAAAGGCAGCGGTGGCCAACTTCACCAGGTGGCTGGCGGTACACTATTCCCATGCCGGGGTGCGCGTGAATGCAATTGCCCCGGGCTTCATCATGACCGAACAGCTGGCCTTCCTCCACCGCGACCAGGCGACGGGTGAATACACGCCGCGCGCGAAAAAGACCATCGCCCATACCCCCATGGGCCGATACGGGGACCCGGACGACCTGGTCGGGTGCGTGATCTGGCTTCTCTCCGATGCATCGCGATTCGTCATCGGGGACGTGATCCCCATTGACGGCGGATTCTCTTCCTACACCATCTGAGGAGTTTTCAATGACAGCCGACGCCTACCGCAGCACGCTGCACCGAATGACCGCGACAACGCCCACAGCGTTGTGGAACGATTCGTGCTCGATCCAGGAGCTCACCCGCTCCATCGACACGAACGGGACCGTGGGAGCGACCTGCAACCCGGTGATCGTCCTGGGAGTGCTGAAAAAGGAATGGGCCAACTGGAAGGACCGGATCCCCGAGCTGGTCCGCCAGATGGCCGGCGCCAGCGACGACCAGGTGGCGTGGCGTCTCGTGGAGGAGATGTCGGTCAGGGCCGCGGAGGTGCTGCAGCCCATCTTCGTCCGGGAAAAGGGGCGCAACGGGCGCCTGTCCATCCAGACCGATCCCCGGTACTTCCGCAACGCCAGCGCCATCGTGGAGCAGGCAGTCAGGTTCTCCGGACTCGCTCCGAACATGATCGTGAAGATCCCCGTCACCCGGGCCGGCGTGGAGGCCATTGAGGAGGCCACCTTCCGCGGCGTGAGCATCAACGCGACGGTGAGCTTCACCCTTCCCCAGGCCATCGCGGTGGCGGAAGCGGTGGAACGGGGGCTCAGCCGGCGGGAGAAAGCGGGGCACGAGATCGGATCCATGGGCCCCGTCTGCACCCTGATGGTCGGCCGGCTGGACGACTGGCTGAGGGTGGTGGCGGACAAGCAGAACATCACGGCGGATCCGTGGGTGTTCGACTGGGCGGGGGTGGCCGTGATGAAGAAGGCCTACCGGATCTACCGTGAGCGCGGCTACCGCCTGCGTCTCCTCAGCGCCGCGTTTCGCAATCACCTGCACTGGAGCCAGTTCATCGGCGGGGACGTTGTCATCTCGCCGCCGTTCGAGTGGCAGCTTCGGTACAACCAGTCGGATGTCGAGGTGAAGAACAGGATGGACGATCCGGTGGCGCCGGCAGTCGTCGATGAGCTTTCAAAGAAGTTCACCGACTTCCGCCGCGCGTACGAGGAAAAGGGCATGACTCCGGAAGAGTTCGATGATTTCGGGGCGACCCGCCGGACTTTGCGCCAGTTCTGCAAGGCCACTGACGACCTTGTCGCGCTGGTGCGCGACTTCGTGATTCCCAACCCCGATTGACGGAACGGCGGCGTCAGTACCCGCAGCAGGCAGCCAGGCAGAGCGCTGCCGGCCTGTAGCCGGCTACCTGCCGGCGCACCGTCATGAGGTCGACACCCTGAAGACTGTCCACGACTTTTACGTAGCCGCGCAGCAGGTCCGTGTCGCTGTGGAAGGTGAAGTCACCCAGCACGTTGTCGAACCCCGCCTCCTCCGTCCCGGCCCCGAGGTCCAGGTCCACCGGGTACCCGGGGAATTGAACCCGTGGATTCTGCGCATTCAGCTTCACCGGCACGAACCTGATCCGCGCCGGCACACCGCCCTGCAGGACGAGCACCGCGGGGTGATACCCGTCGGTGTCAACGCGCACCTCGGCGGTCTGCACGTCCCCCGCGCGCCGGGCAATGCCGATCTCATCCAGGGGCACCTGCCCGCCTGCGATCCGGGCTGACGTCGGGGCGGTCCACACGAGACCCTGTGCCGACGCCGTGGGAAGGGAGATACCGAAAAGCCCGGCGCTCCTGACAAGCATCACCGCACCGAGGGCCAGCACCAGGACCCCGCTCACCTTGAACAGCCGCCGCGTGAAGCCGGCGCTCAGCAGGGAGCTCGCCGCACCGAAGCCCAGCATCAGCGGCACGGTGGCCGCGGCAAAGACGAGCATCGCAGAGGCGCCCGCGAGGAAACTCCCCGTTCCCAGCGCGTACACCTGCATGGTCTGCAGGGGACCGCAGGGCATCAGCCCGTTCAGGAGGCCGATGGCGAAAGGGCCCAGCCTTGCCGCCCGGCTGCGGATCGAACTCCCTGGCACGCCCGGGAGATGGACGCGCAGGCGGGAGAGGGCGGGGAAGATGTCCAGCATCCGGACTCCCAGGAAAACCATGAAGGCCCCGGCGAGGAGGGGAACGATGCCCTTCATAATCGGAGAGAGGCTGAAGAGGCTCCCGATCCCGCCCGCAATTCCCCCGACGATCGTATAAGACACGACCCGGCCCGCGTTGTACAGGAGACTTGGCGCCATGCGCGAGAAGCCCCGGGCTCCGTGAGCCGCTGATACCCCCTGGGTGAGGGCAATTCCACCGCACATTGCCACGCAGTGCAGCGAGGTGACGAGGCCTGCCAGGAAGAGCACCCCGTATGCCATTTTCTGGCTGATTGAAGGCAGAAATGAAAAGCCGATCACATACCTGAGGACCACCGCGAACCCGCCAACCAGGATGGCAAGTCCCAGGAATCGCGCAATTGCCCATGTTCTGCCATGGGTGCCGGGCTGCTGTGCGCCGTCTCGCGAGCCCGCTGTATCGGACTCCGCTGTCTGGCAGCCGGCCATCCGAATCGCTGTCTCCACAGCGCCGGCCGCGGCGCCTTCCGCGTCGAACGTCACTACCACTTCTGACCGCACCGCGGAGGCCCGTGAACCGTGAACGCCTGGCACGGCGGACAAGGCTTGTTCGATGCGCCTTTCGCAGGCTGCGCAGGACATTCCGAGCACGCGTATGGTCTCTCTGCTCACGTTCGGGTGCATCGAATGACGCAACATTCTACAATGGGTGTGAAGAAGCTATGAAGGCTGACCGGCCGCAGGGAACCAGGCGTCATGTCGGCTGCTCGAAAATTTTTCTTGACATCTCGACCGGATGGGGTAGAATCCACTGATATATCTGATATCAGATATTAGATTTCTGTTCCAACCGTGAGAGACTTGCGTGAAAGACTTGATTGTTGAGCCTGGGAGCGACGGATCGATGGAAGGACGGGCAGGAATGAAGACCAGCGCAGGTGCAGCCGCGATAGGCGGGTTTTTCCGCGGGATCCTGCGTGCCCGCGAAAGTGGAATTGCGATTCCTCTCATCCTCCTGATCATCGTCGTGAGCGCCGTCAATCCCGTGTTCCTGGACATCGACAACCTCCTGAACATCGCCCGGCAGATCTCGTTCGTGTTCATCATTGGGATCGCAATGACCTTCGTCCTCATCGGTGCGGGCCTCGACCTGTCCGTCGGTTCCGTGCTCGCTCTGGGAGGGGTCATCTGCGGCCTGGTCCTGCGCGCGCTCATGCTGGTGATGCCCCTGTGGATCGCCATCGTCATCGCGATCTTTTTCGGGCTCCTGATCGGGGTCCTGGCAGGCCTCTTCAACGGCGCGGTCGTCACGCGGTTCAAGATCCCCTCCCTCATTGTCACCCTGGGCATGATGTACATTGCCCGCGGGGTGGTGCAGGTGCTCACGCGTGGAAACCCCGTGTATCCTTTCCCCGACGAGTTCAACAATCTCGGGCAAGGCTATCTCCTGGGCGTTCCGAACGTGGTCTACGTGGCCGTGGTGCTCGGAATCCTCGCCCACATCGTTCTTACCCAGACGGCGTGGGGGCGGGCGGTGTTCGCCGTGGGCGGGAACACGGAGACGGCCCGGCTTTCGGGCATCAACGTCGTAAAGGTCCTCACCGCTGTCTACGTGCTGTGCGGAATTGCCTCCGCGATTTCAGGCGTGCTCACCGCGTCGCGCCTGGCCTCGGCGCTGGCCAACGCTGGCACGGGCATGGAGCTCCAGGTCATCGCCGCCTGCATCATCGGCGGGACGAGCATGTTCGGCGGGTCGGGATCGATCCTCGGCACGCTCATCGGCGCCGCCTTCATGTCGATCATCGCCAACGGCATGGTCCTCATGAAGATCTCCGTGTACTACCAGAGCGTTGTCATCGGGGCGATCATCATCCTTGCCGTGGGCATCGACCAGTTCCGCAGGCGCCGCGGCGGCATGCTGGGCGGGTAGGGCGGGGACGGCGGTCATGGCCGACGTGATATTGTCGATGCGGGACATCACCAAGCGCTTCTTCTCCGTCACGGCGCTCGAGGGAGTCAGCATCGACCTGCTCGGCGGTGAAGTGCATGCCCTGGTCGGCGAAAACGGGGCGGGGAAATCCACCCTGATGAAGATCCTGAGCGGCAGCTATCCCTCGAGCGAGTACGAGGGCGGGATTGAAATCCGCGGGAAGCCGGTATCGTTCGCCAGCACGCATGATGCCGAGCGCGCCGGTATTCAGATGATCTACCAGGAGATCAGCCTCAACCCGGACCTGTCCGTGGGAGAGAACGTATTCCTCGGAAACCTTCCCCGCCGCCGGATCCCCTTTTTCGTGAACTGGCAGAAGACGATGCGCCTCACGGTGGAGGCCCTCGGCCGCGTCGGGCTGGACGTCAGCCCGCGGGAGGTCGTGCGGCGGCTGTCCACCAGCCAGCAGCAGCTCCTCAGCATCGCCAAGGCGCTGTACCGCCATCCCCACATCCTTGTCCTGGACGAGCCGACCTCCGCGCTCACGGAGACCGAGACCCAGACCCTCATGGCCATCATTTCCCGGCTGCGGACGGAGGGCATTTCCTGCATCTACATCTCCCACAAGCTGGACGAGGTGTTCGGCATCGCCGACCGGGTGACCGTCCTCCGGGACGGCCGCGTCATCTCCACCACCCCGAGATCGGCTCTGCGGCCTGAGAAGGTCATCGAGGACATGGTGGGTCGGAAGATCGAGACGATGTATCCCAAGGTCAAGCTTCCGCTCGGCGAGGAAGTCCTCCGCGTGGAGAACTTCGTCGTGCCGTCCCGGATCCCCGGCAGGAATATCGTTGAGGACGTTTCCTTCAGCGTGCGTGCGGGGGAAATCCTCGGCCTCGGAGGCCTCGTCGGTTCGGGCCGGAGCGAACTGGTCAACGCGATCTTCGGCGCGACCCGACGGTCCGCGGGGAAAGTGTTCATTGGCGGCAGGGAAGTCGTGCTGGACAGCCCCGAAGACGCCATCCGGCATCGCATGGGACTGCTCACCGAGGACCGCCGCGCCACCGGGTTCGTCGGCACCATGAACATCCGGGAGAACACCACCCTCGCGAGCTTCGACAGGATATTCGGCAGGCTTTTCATCCGCCGCGCGGCTGAAAGGGAGTTTGCCCGCACGTACTTCAGCCAGCTCAACGTCCGTGCGCCCGGCATCGAGACCAGCATCCTCTCCCTCTCCGGCGGCAACCAGCAGAAGGTGGTCCTGGCCAAGTGGCTGATGACGGACGTGCGGATCCTTTTCCTCGACGAACCCACGCGCGGCATCGACGTGGGCGCGAAGGTGGAGATCTATTCCATCATGACCGAGCTCGCGCGCAACGGGGTGGCCATCATCATGATCTCCTCCGAGCTTCCCGAGCTGCTGGCCATGTGCGACCGCTTCGTCGTGCTGGCAAAAGGGAAGTCGAGCGGCAACTTCACCTGCGAGGAGATCAGCGACAGCCTCTTCATGAAGGCGGCGACGGGGATGTACTGCAAGGACTAGGCTTTCACGGCCGGCGCGTTGCGAACGGCCTTGTTTGAAATCGAAGGAGGAGGACAGAGATGAAGAAACTGTTCTGGATTCTGGTCGCGGTTGCGGCGCTCGGCCTCGTGTTCGGCGGCAGCGCGCTCGCGGCGCCCAAGAAGCTCAACCTCGTGTTCGTGACCCCGCTGATCGCCCACCCCGTGTGGGATGTCGCGCGCGCCGGCTTCGAAGCGGCGGCGAAGGACCTCGGGTTTGACGGCCAGTACGTCGGGCCCCAGGGAATCGATCCCGCGGAGATGGTGAACCAGATCGAGCTGGCCATCGCGTCGAAAGTGGACGGGATCATCACCATGCCCATCGCCCCGACGGCAATGCGCCCCGTGATCAAGAAGGCGGCCCAGGCGAAGATCCCGGTTGTATTTGTCGGCGCAGAGGATCCCGAGAGCACCGCCCTCGCGTTCATCGGCACGAACGAAGCCGAGCTGGGCAAGCAGGGCGGAAACGCCATCAAGGCACGCTTCGGCAGCAAGCCCCTGCGCGCCATCGTTCTGCAGAGCACCATGGACGCCTCGTTCGCCATCAAGGCGCGCGACGGCTACCTGGCCGCGCTGAAGGACTACCCCGACTTCAAAATGGTCACCAACGAGGCCTGCAACAGCGACATGCAGATCGCCATGCAGAAGTTCGAGGCCTCCTTCAAGGCGTACCCCGAGATCAACCTCGTGATCGGCGTGTGCGGCGAGGCCGGACCGGCCGCTGCGAAGGTCATCAAGGAGAACAAGCTTCAGAACAAGATCACGGTCGTCGCGATTGACGACGTGGCGGAGACAATGGCTCTCGTCAAGGACGGGTCGATCTGGGGCACCGAGGCGCAGAACTTCTACAAGATGGGAAACCTCGGGGCGAAGATCCTCGTGGATTACATCACCAAGGGCATCAAGCCCGCGTCCTTCAAGAACGACTCCGGAAGCATTTTCGTTACCAAGGACAACATGGAGACGTACAAGGCATCCCTGTACAAATAGGGGAATCAGTTCGTGCAGTGCCCGGGGAGCCCCGCTTCCCGGGCATTCTTTTGCCGGCCGCGCCAGGGGGCAGCAATGGACTATTCATCCGGCCGCGCTCACGGATGCAGGCTCACGCAGTTCTCTCACCGGTCCCTCACGCACCTGGCGCTCGAGAACGATCTCCACCTGGTGCCCTGGACCAGCTTCCCCATGAACCATGATGCCGCGGTCGCGGCCGGCGCCGCCCTGAAGCTACCGGGCAGCGGCCGGGTGCGCACGACGTTTACTGCAACCTCGTTCGAAGGGCGTGACCGTGTCGCGCGGATCACTGCGGAGGGAGCCGTCGAATAGACGACGAGCCCGGGAAGGAGAACCACATGCCCTGGACAACCAAACCCTTGAGCGACGAGGAGCGGGAAGACTTCAAGAAGGTGTTCGCGCGTCGGCTTGCCAAGGTGAAAGCCCGCACGGACGACGTCTTCGCGTTCCGGAAAACCGACGCGACACCGTTCCTCGTCAACGGCTCGTTCTACCACCTGTTCGGCATCGACCAGGAGACCATCCCGGACGACCTCTTTGAGAATCCCCAGGTCATGATCGCGTTCCAGGAACGGACGTTCTACGAGCAGGTGAAGGAGATCGACGACGATTTCGTCCCGTGCCTGGTGCCCTGGTTCGGCTGCGTCGTCATGGCATCCGCGCTCGGGTGCAAGGTCCAGATCCCCCGCCGCATGGATCCCACCGCCGACCCGGCGTTCTACCCGCTGCGCACGCCCGACGACATCCGTCGGCTGGCGCTGCCGGACCCGCGGAAAGACGGCCTCATGCCCACGGTCCTCCGCTATCTGCGTGCCATGAAATCCGCCAGCTTTCTCCCGGTGGGCATGACGGACTGCCAGGGCCCGCTCACCACCGCCAACCAGCTCATGGGCTACGACGGGCTGATCTACCTCATGGCCGACCATCCCGACGCGGCGCACGAGCTCATGGACAAGATCGCGGAAGCGACCATCGCCTGGGTGAAAGCGCAGAAGGAGGTCATCGGCGAGCCCCTCACCGAATGCTTCACTGATCAGCAGGTGTACACGGGCGCCCACGCGGGGGTGTGGTTCTCCGACGACGACGCAAGCCTCATGTCGCCTGAGATGTACCGCGCCTTCGTGGTCCCCTGCAATTCAAAGATCCTCACCGCGTTCGGCGGGGGATGCATCCACTTCTGCGGCAACGCGCTGCACCAGGCGGACAACCTTGTCGCCACCCGAGGGCCTGAAGGCGTTCAACAACTACAACCTGTACAACCTCGCCCCTCTCGCGGAAGTGAAGAAGAAGTTCGACGGGCCGGATCGTGCTCTTTGTCTGCGATTTTACACCGGTGGAATACGAGGCCTATTTCCGCGAATTGATGTCGACGCTTCCGCGGGGAGGCATGGTGATCGATTCCCAGTTCTCTCCGGTGGTCGGGCTGCTGAAGGGCGGGCACTATGACGCGGTGAGGCGGGATCTTCGGACCGGGCGAAAGGCGGTGTACGATTTCCTGAAGGGCCTTTGCGGCTGACGTCCGTGATCGCTGGCAGGGAGCGGGCCGGTCGTATCGACGTTGTGAGAGAATGCCCGCAGGGATAGAATGACGGCATGGCTCCAAGGAAAAGGGCTGTCCCGTCAAAGACTCCCCGCAAGAAAGACTCGGCCGCCGGCCGGCCCGGTTCGGACACGGTCCACGCCGCGGCGCTGACACCGGTGCCGAGCCAGCTCACCACCTCGACGAACGCACTCCTGGGGATGGACGTCGAGGGGCTGAAGGAATCGTTTCTCCACAACCTCGAGTTCGCCCTGGCAAAAGACGAGTTCAGCGCGACGGCGCGGGACCACCTGAACAGTCTCGCCCTGACCGTCCGCGACCGGCTCATCGAAAGGTGGCTCGTCACCCAGCAGACCTACTACCGGCAGAAGTCCAAGAGGGTGTACTACCTTTCCCTGGAGTTTCTCATCGGGCGCATGCTGGGCAACGCGCTCATCAACCTGGGGCTCGAGCGCAGTGCAGACGAAGCGATTGCCGAGCTCGGCCACCGCCTGGAGACTCTGGTGGAGCTCGAGTACGATGCGGGTCTCGGCAACGGAGGTCTCGGCCGCCTGGCGGCCTGCTTCCTCGATTCAATGGCCACCTGCGCCCTCCCGGCATACGGATACGGAATCCGCTACGAGTACGGGATCTTCTTCCAGAGGATCAGGGGAGGAGAGCAGATCGAGACCCCCGACAACTGGCTCCGGCACGGCAACCCGTGGGAGGTGGAGCGCCCCGAGCATCTCTATCCCGTGCAGTTCTATGGACGGGTCGAGGAGATCCAGGAGCCGGGCGGGCGGCTTGTCTTTGCCTGGGTGGACACCCAGACGGTCATGGCGATGGCCTACGACACCCCGGTGCCCGGGTACCGCAACAACACGGTCAACAACATGAGGCTGTGGTCGGCCAAGAGCACCCGCGAGTTCGACCTGGACTACTTCAACCACGGCGACTACGAGAGGGCAGTGGCGGAGAAAGACAGGTCCGAAACCATCTCCAAGGTGCTGTACCCGAACGACAACATATTCGAGGGCAGGGAGCTGCGGCTGAAGCAGGAGTACTTCTTCGTGGCCGCAACCCTGCAGGACATCATCCGCCGCTACAGGAAGAACGGCGCCGCGGATTTCGCCGACTTCCCCGACCAGGTCGCCGTCCAGCTCAACGACACCCACCCCTCCGTCGCGATCCTCGAGCTGATGCGGATCCTCATGGACATCGAGAGCATCGAATGGGAGAAGGCGTGGGACATCACCGTGAAGACCTTCGGCTATACGAACCACACCATCCTTCCCGAAGCGCTGGAGATGTGGCCCGTCAGCCTGTTCGGACGGGTGCTCCCCCGTCACCTCCAGATCGCCTTCGAGATCAACCGCCGCTTCCTTGAAGAGGTCTCCCGGCGGTGGCCCGGGGACGCGGAGCGCTTCCGCCGCATGTCGCTCTTCGACGAGGACGGTGAAAAGAAGCTGCGCATGGCGCACCTGGCCATCGTGGGCACCCACTCGCTGAACGGCGTATCCTTGCTTCACACCGAGATCCTCCGCAGCAGGCCTGTTCCGGGAGTTCTACGAGCTGTGGCCGGAGCGTTTCAGCAACAAGACGAACGGGATCAGTCCCCGGCGCTGGCTCTCGGTCTGCAACCCCACGCTGTCCGAGCTGATCTCCGAGTACATCGGGCACGGGTGGGTCACCGACCTGGAGTGGCTGGAGAAGCTCGTGCCGTACGCCGAGGAGCCCGGGTTCCGCCGCCGATGGCGCGATGTGAAGCAGGAGAACAAGGGGCGGCTGGCCCGGACCATCCGCACGCTCACGGGCATCACCGTGGACGAACGCTCCCTCTTCGACTGCCAGGTGAAGCGCATCCACGAGTACAAGCGCCAGCTGCTGAACGTGCTCCGCCTGACCGACCTCTACCTGCGGATCACGGACAACCCGCACGGAGAGTTCCTCCCCCGTACCGTCATCTTCGGTGGAAAAGCGGCTCCCGGGTACTTCATGGCCAAGCTGATCATCCGACTAATCAACGCGCTGGCCGACAAGGTGAACGACGACGCGGCCGTCGGCGGCCGCCTGAAGGTGGTCTTTCTGCCGAACTACGGCGTGAGCCTGGCGGAGCAGATCGTCCCCGCTGCCGATCTCTCCGAGCAGATGGCCACGGCCGGCATCGGAGGCCTCGGGAACCAGCAACATGAAGTTCGCCCTCAACGGCGCGCTCACCATCGGCACCCTCGATGGCGCGAACGTGGAGATCCGCAGCGCGGTCGGGACCCGGACAATTTCTTCCTGTTCGGTCTCACGGCCGAGCAGGTCGAGGAAAGGCGGAAGGCCTCCCCCGGTCCCGTGGAGATCTCGGGCATCAATCCCCGCCTGCGCCGTGTCCTGGAGTACATCGGGGGCGGCGGGCTGAGCCCGGACAGGCCGGATCTTTTTGCCCCGGTGGTCGGCGCGCTGGTCCAGGGGGGGGACCACTACATGCTTCTCGCGGACTTCGATTCCTACGCGGAATGCCAGGAACGGGTCTCCGCGGCCTACCTCGAAACAAAGGCCTGGACCCGCATGTCCATCCTGAACGTCGCCCGCATGGGGTGGTTCTCCAGCGATCGCACCATCCGCGAGTACGCGCAGCAGGTGTGGGGGGTCACCCCGACGCCGGTGACGATGGAGCCGCCGAAACCATTGACGGGCAGCAGGGCACCCGAGGCCGGTCAGAACTTGTAGCCGAACTTCCTCAGCATCGAGCGGCGATCGGCCTTGTCCGCTTCGCCCTCGACGCCTTTCGGAGAGCTTCCGTCGATCACGCCCATGATGCCTTTTCCCTGCGGGGTGGCGGCCACGACGACCTGGACCGGATTGGCCGTGGCGCAGAAGATGCGGCACACCTCGGGGCAGGCCTTGATCTGCGTGAGGACGTTGATCGGGAACGCGTTCTTCAGAACGAGGTAGAAGGAGTGGCCCGCGGCCACCGCCTGGGCGCAGCGCACGGCATCCGCCACCAGCGCGGGGTCGTTTCCCTCGGTCCGCACGAGGCAGGGACCCGAGGCCTCGCAGAACGCAAGCCCGTATTTCGCTCCCGGCACGGTGGAAGTGACGATCTCCGCCACGTCCTCGACCGTCTTGATGAAGTGCGACTGGCCGACGATGATGTTTGCCCCGTCCTGCCAGGACAGGGGCACCACGCTGATTGTCGCTTCCATGCTATTCCCCCCTCATGACGTCCAGGTACAGCTCCACGGCCGCGCAGGGCATCTCGATGCCCCAGTTGGACAGCACCTTGCGGGTGCACCTCTCCCATGATCCCGACGCGGCGCCCGCCGACCTGGATCTCGGCGGCGCGGCCCGGGATGAAGCGCGGGTCCTCGAGGGGAACCAGCTTCGGCTCCAGGGACAGGTAGTAGAACAGGGCGAGGGCGTGCGCGTCCACCTCGTTGAATCCCGCCTCCCTGTCGGCCTGCAGGAAGGCCAGAGTGTTGTCCGTGCGCGAGCCCTCGTTCTGCGACGGGTCCCGGACCACGGTCTTGCCGATCTCGAACATCCGGTGCGGGTACACCGCGTGCGCGGACTCCGCCTCGGAGGCCAGGAGGTTGGGGATGATGGAGTTGCGCACCATGTCGTAGCTCTCGGTCATGGGGTTTGCGATCTCGATTGCATCCGCCCCGTCCACGCACATCCGCTCGACGAAATCCTTCCGCGCGCCCAGGTACCCGTAGATCATCTCCTGGTAGCCCAGGCCGATCATGATCTCGCGGACCCGGCGGCCGTACTCCTCCGCTTCTGAAACCCGCCCGACGGTGAAATCCCGCGGCATCACCGGAGTGAAGGAGTCCATGCCCCTGCCGATCATGATCTCTTCCATTGCATCCACCGGGTGCAGGAAGTCGTTCCTGTACTCCGGCGGGGAGACGATGATGGCCCGCCCCTTCACACGCGACGGTGCTTCCCATCCTGCGGATGCAGGCGGCCGCCTGCTCCACGGTGAGATCCTCCCCGAGCCGCTTCGACGCCTCGGCCACTTCGAGCACCGTGTCCTTCTGGAAGTAGAACGGCGTGACGATCGTCCGGCCGTACGGCGTGTCAAACGGGTACTCCACGGACACCGGCAGGATGCGAAAGCCCATGTCGGCGAAATCGCAGGCGGCGATTGCGCACGCGGTGAGGATGGTGTCCAGGTCCGGGCCGGTCAGGTCGATGAACAGGCGCGTGTCCCCGGGCTTCACGCCGCCGATGAGCGCCGAGTTGATGACCGGCGGGAAGGTGAGCACCTCCCCCTTGCCGTCGCAAGCAGGGGGAACCGCGGGAACGAGGAGACGATGTGCCCGTACTCCTTGCCCTTGGGATGCTCGGTGAGGATCTGCCGCATGGTCAGGGGCTTGTCGAAGTCCAGCGGCACGAACCGGGTCGTGTCCGGGTCCGCGGCGGAGTAGGACACCGGCCAGGCAACGAGGTCCGCCCGGGAGACGCCCATGGCGATGGTCTTGCGCTTCCTGCCGAAGTTGCCGCAGAGCTTCTCCTGGGACTGGATGATCTCCCGCAGGAGCGCGTCGGTGACTTCCTTGCCCTCGGCGACGAAGGAGCCGATGAACGGCCGGATGTCCTTCAGGCCCTTGTCCACCACGACGCGCCGGTCCCCGGTTTCCTTCATGGCGCCTCTCGCGTGAGAAGAAGGGGTACGAGGGGACCTTCCCGGTGAGATAGATCGAAAGCTGCCGGGCCAGGCCCAGGGTGGACCAGAGGTCCGGCCTGTTGGTGTCGTTCAGCTCGATGCGGAGGATCCCTTCGCCCTTGGGCCAGTCGTCCAGCTCCGCCTTTGCCGTGGTGAGAAGCGGAGTGAGCTCGGCAGCATCGTACCGCCGGCCCAGTGCCTTGAAGAACAGCTCCTCGTTGACGTCGATTTTCGGCATCTAGCTGCTCCTCCTGGAGCGCACGTCCTCGAGGGAGTTGGTGAACAGGTCGCGGATGTCGTGCAGCCCCATGGAGGTGAGCGCCATCCGGTCGATGCCCAGGCCCCAGGCGAGCACGGGGACCTTGATGCCCAGCGGCTCGGTCACCTCGGGCCGGAAGATCCCCGAGCCGCCCAGCTCGAACCAGCCCAGGGACGGGTGGCGGATGTGCACTTCCACGGACGGCTCGGTGAACGGGAAGAAGCCGGGCACGTACTTCACTTCCTTTGCCATGGCCACTTCCTCGGCGAACATCTTCAGCAGGCCCAGCAGCGTGCGGAGGTTCACCTCTTCTCCCAGCACGATGCCCTCTGTCTGGTAGAAATCGGCGAGGTGCGTGGCGTCCACCCGGTCATAGCGGAAGCAGCGCACAACGCCGAAGTATTTGCCCGGCACTTTCGCGTGCGTCAGGGCCTTGGCGGAAAGCACGGTGCCCTGGCTTCGGAGGATCAGCCGGCGGGTGAAGTCCCGGTCGAACCTGTAGTTCCAACCCCGGCTGCCCGGTGGTCCACCCGTTCTCGTGCGTTGCTGCCACCTGGTCCAGCCACGGCTGCTCGATGCTCTTTGCGTGCGTGGGGTCCTTTGTATAGTAGACATCGTGGATGTCCCGGGCCGCGTGGAACTGCGGCATGAAAAGCGCGTCCCCGTTCCAGAACTCCGTCTCCACCAGCGGGCCCGTCGAACTCTTCGAACCCCAGGGACGCCAGCTTGTCCTTCAGCCGCGCGAGGAACGCGCAGTACGGGTTGCCCCTGCCCAGCGGCACGCGCGTGGGAGGGACGTCGATGTTGTAACGTCGAAACTGCACTGTCTGCCACGAGCCGGTTTTGAGCATTTCCGGTGTCAGGGCCCCGGCCTCTTCACCGGTGGCGCCTGCTTTCTTCAACGCCGCCGCTGCATCCAGCCCGGCTTTCTGGAACGCAAAGGTCGTCTCCTCTCGCTCCACCAGGCGGAACAGGCTTCCCGCGGCTCCCCGCTTTTTTGCCTGCGATGCGGCCAGCTCCTTCTCCTGCGGCGTGAGCGTGGATTCGTCCAGCAGGCCCGCCGCCGCGCGCGCCAGCAGCGACTGCAGCGCCGACTGCCGCGGGGCAAGCGCCTCGTTCCCGCCCGGGGCGAGGCTTGCGCGCTTCTCCGCGTCCATCACGAGCACCTTGTCCCTGGACAGACCGCCGAACGCTGAGCCGACGTCCTTTGCCTCGATGCCCAGCTTCTTCGCGATCTCGGGGAGCGGCAGCGAGCCTTCAGCCGCAACGAGGTCGACGATCCTCTGCTCGTACGTCCCCTTGTGCCAGGGATTCCCTGCCGAGGTCCGTGATCTCGTAGAAGACGCGCGCCGTGCGGGATGTTTCGGAGACGAAGCCCTTTGCGGAGAGCCAGCTCAGCGCCTGGCTTGCCTGGCCGGTGTTGTAGCCGAGGTCCGCGGCCAGGCGGGCGTGGCTGATGGTGTCTCCCTTCCCGTACTGGAGGAGAACCTTGACTTCGAGGGGATGAAGCTCCCGGGGAGCGGCGGGTTGATCCATGTGACGTGTTACCTCTGGAGTTTTTCCACGAGCGCTCTCAGGAACAACCCCACGTCGGTGATGATGCCGATGGTCTGCCCGGAGCCTCTGTCGGAGAGTTTTGTCACGACGGCGGGGTTGATGTCAACGCAGATGGTCCGCGCCGAGGCGGGAATCATGTTGCCGGTGGCAATGGAGTGCAGCATGCTGGAGAGCATGATCACCAGGGCGGCGCCCTTCGCCATGTCGGCGTACGCGCGCTGCGCGGCCAGCATGTCCATGATGGTCTCCGGCAGCGGGCCGTCATCGCGCAGCGAGCCTGCCAGGACGAACGGCACATTGGCCTTCACGCACTCGTACATGATGCCGGAGCCCACCGCGCCGGCCTTCACGGCGGCGCTGATCGAGCCGTGGGAAAAGACCGTGTTGATGGCCCGGATGTGGTTGCGGTGCCCCTCGAAGACCGGCCGGCCCGTGAGCAGGGAAATGCCCAGGGACGTGCCGAACAGCGCGCTTTCCACGTCATGCACTCCCAGCGCGTTTCCCGCCAGCAGGCCCGAGACGTATCCTCCGCGCACGATGGCGGCCAGCGCGGGTCCGCCCCCGGTATGAATGACCACCGGGCCAGCCACGACCACGACCTTTCCCCCTGCCGCCTTCTGCCGGCGCAGCTCTTCGGCAACGCGGGTGATTGCAACGTCCACGCTCCGCTCGGAGGAGACGTCGCTTGCCATGAAGCCGAACTCCTCGCCCTTCTCGTCCTGGAAGAGGGGAAAGATGCGGACGGAGCGGCTCGTGCACACCACCCCCTCCCCGGCCTTCACGTCACGGATGAGGCGGCAGGCCAGCCCGTCCCGCTTTTCCACCACGACCCCGTCCATTCGCATGTCGGCCACCTCGCGCCACTGGCCGCGGCGGAAGACCTGTGTTTGTCGATTGGTCGTTGCGTAGAAGTCGCCCGGGAACGCAGGAGTCCTTCGGCGCGGGACGCACGACGGCCTCCTGCACTTCCTTCTCGTAGCAGCCCTGGTTCACCAGGTGACCGGTCACGGCATCGAGCTGCTGCTCGCGGCCGCACCGCACCTCCAGCTCGAGGTGCGAGGGATCCGTGCGCACTTTGCCCATGGAGAAGGAGATGACCGTGTAGTCGGCCCCCTCGTCGACGATGATGTTCAGCATCCGGGTGAGAAGGCCCGAGTCGATGAGGTGTCCTTCCGCGAGGAACCGGCGGGCAAGGGAAGGCATGACGCGGGCTAGAGGTGCAGCTCTTTGGAGAACTGGTCGATGGCGGCGCGCGTGAAGGCGATCTTGTCCCGGGCAAGCTCCCGGCTCTTTTCGAAGTGGAACTTCTCCGTGAAGGACAGCTCGCGCGAGATGTACTGTAGTATCTCCTGCATGGTCTTCATGTTGTACCAGATGAAAGCGCCCACCGAGAGCCGGGCAAAGCCCACGGCGCCGATGGAATCCAGGAGGTTCGCGTCGAACAGCAGCTTCGCTTCGACCGACGAAGGATTGCCGTTGGGCATGTGGTTGATGATCGCATCCAGGACGATGGGGATCTTCTCCGGCACGAAGCCCGTCTCGTGGAGGATGGCCTCGGCCCTGTCCGCGGAGCTCTTCGGGTGACCCACCGACATCTCGATGTCGTGGAGGAAGCATGCCGCGTGCAGGATTTCCTCGTCGTGCTCCATGCCTTCGCGCGATCTCCCGGGCCAGGTGATACACCCTGAAGGAGTGCTCGTATCCCGAGCCCAGCCTCCCGGAAGTCAGGTCCTTCGCGTACTGCTGGATGAGCTTTCGCATGGGGGGAGTGTAGCGGAGACGGCGTGCCGATGCAAGGCGGGCGCGTTTCAAAAGCACCGTACTCAATATCGTGGTATTGATGCAATATGACGAATATAATTTGGCAAAATAACTATTTTGCCAAATAATAGTTGTCACTTTTGGCGAATCATGGTATATTGATGGCATGATAGATGAGATTGATCGAAAGTTGCTGGACCTGCTGCAGGCGAACGCCCGGGTCTCGAATGCCGAAATGGCGGAAGCCGTCGGGCTCACCGTTTCCTCGGTGCACGAGCGGGTGAAGAAGCTGGAGCGCAAGGGCGTCATCAAGGGGTACGTGGCCGTGCTGGATCCCGACAAGCTGGGCAAGCCCCTCCTGGCGTTCCTCCGCCTGACGGTGAGCTCGCACGAGAGCGCACAGAGCCGATCCGGGCCCTGTGCGATTCAGAACCGGACATCCTGGAATGTCACAACGTGGCCGGGGAGGATTGCTTCATCCTCAAGGTCCGGGCCGAGGGACCGAAGCAGCTGGAGCGGCTTCTCTCCGCCATCCGCGGGAGCGCGGACACGAGCAGGTCGGTCACGAACATCGTCCTGTCCACGTACAAGGAATCCTCACGAATTGCCCCCGCTCCAATGGAGCAAGGAGACTGATATGAGCACCCTCGATCTTTCCCTTCTGATGAATGGCGTCCCTCGCGGAGCCGTCCGCGGAGCTGCGCGCGGCGCCGAAAGCCCCGCAGATTTCCCTCTGCGCATGGTCCTCGTGGAGGGCGAGGCCCTCCGGCTGCCGCTGTCACGGCTGCGGCGTGAGCGTCCTCTCGGGCACCGCGTGGATCACGCAGTCCGGCTTGGATACGCTGCTGCAGGCAGGGGGACGTCCTTCGATCTCTCCGCCGCCGCGGACCGCGCCGTTGATCTCCCCCATCGGGACCGTGCCCCTGCTCTTCGAGGTGCGCTGAGCCGTTCAACGGGCCTGGCCCGCAGGTCAGAACTTCAGTCCCGTTGACGCGATTCCCTTGATGATGTGCCGCTGCACGAACACGTACGCCACGATCATGGGCAGCGTCGCGATCGACGCTGCCGCCATGAGGGGCCCGAAGTTGATGTCGTAGGGATCGCGGAAAAACGCCACCCCCACGGGGATGGTCCGGAGCTTCTCCGAGTTGATGATGATGACCGGCCAGAGGAAATCGTTCCAGGACTCGATGAACAGGATGAGTCCCGCGGTGGCGATGACGCTCTTCACCAGCGGGCCGATGATGGTGAGCACGATCCGGATCTCCCCGGCGCCGTCAATGCGGGCGGCGTGGATGAGGTCCATCGGCATTCCCTTGATGCCCTGGGTGATCAGGAACATTCCGAACGCGCTGGCAAGGTCCGGGGCGAGGATGCCGGGAAAGGTGTCGATCCAGTTCATCCTGCGCCATGAGGATGTACAGGGACACCGAGGTCACCTGGATGGGGACCATGAGCGTGGCGAGGATCAGGAAGAAGAAGAACCCCTTGAGGGGGAAAGAGTAGATGGCAAACGCGTACCCGGCGAAAAGCCCGAGCAGGAGCGACAGCCCGACGGAGATGATGGCCACGATGAGGCTGTTGCGGTAGTACAGCAGGAAGGGCGCCTTGGCAAGCGCGTTCTGGTAATGGGTGAGCACGGCGGGCCGGGGCCACCATTGCGGGGGATAGGCCACGAGGTTCTGCGGCGTATGCAGGGAGCTCACGATCATCCAGTAGAAGGGCATCACCATGATGATCCCGAATGCAGCGAGGAGCAGGTACACGATGCTCCTGCCCGCCATGGCTCCCGGGCGGATGGCGCGCATCAGTAGGTCACCTCCCAGCGCCTGCTCAGGCGGTACTGGACAACGGTGATGCTGATGATGATGACGAAGAGCACGAAGGCCATGGAGGCGGCGTAGCCGAAGCGGTAGTTCTCGAAGGCCTGCTTGTAGATCTGCAGGACCACGACGGTCGTGGCGTCCGCCGGGCCGCCGGCGGTGAGCACGAAGACCTGGTCGAAGACCTTCAGCGCAAGGATCGTGTTGTACATCACCACGAAGATGGCCGTCGGGGCGACCAGCGGGAGGGAGATGGCGAAGAACCGGCGGATGCCGCCCGCCCCGTCGATGATTGCCGCCTCGTGGAAGCTGTCGGGGATGTTCTGCAGACCCGCGATGAAGATGATCATGTTGTAGCCGACCGTCTTCCATATGCTGAAGATGATGATGCTCGCCAGCGCGTCCTTGCTGGAGGAGATCCAGCTGCGTCGCGGGCAGGCCGAAGATCTCCAGGATGCTGTTGAAGAGCCCGAAGCGCGGGTTGTACAGGAACGTCCAGACCACGGCCGCCGCGACGGTGCTCGTGATGAAGGGCGCGAAATACACGGCCTTGAGAACGGCCGCGCCGCGCATGCGGGAGGTGAACAGGGAGGCAAGGACGAGGCCGATTGCCGTGGAGCAACAGACACGATGGCCAGGGCGAAGATGAGCGTGTTCTTCATGGCCTTGAGGAACGTGGCGTCGTGCGCCAGGAGGATGAAGTTCTTCAGGGCAACGGGCTTGAGGGTCTTTGCCACCAGGTTGATGTCGAAGAAGCTGTACACCAGCGTCTGGATGGACGGGTAGATGCGGAACAGCCCGAAGACCACCAGGATGGGAAGGATGAAAAGGTAGGCGTAGTGCCACCGGTTCCTGCGGATGGTGCCCAGGACGCTCGGCATGCCGGCGGTTCTCCTTCCGAGAAAGAAGCCTGCCCGTGAGGGCAGGCTGTGTCAGTCAGGTGCTACTGCAGCGCCTTGATGGCGTCGTTGGCCTGCTGCTCGGCCTGCGCCAGGGCGTCGGCAACCGTTGCCTCGTTGTGGAGGATCTTCGGCACCGCGGAGCCCACCGCATCCAGGATGCCGTTGAGGGCGAGGGACCGCGGGTAGGTGGTCCCGTACTTCAGCAGGTCGAGGAACGCCTTGGTGTTCGGCGCGGAAGCGAACGGCTCGCGCGCCCAGTTGTCCTTGTAGCGGGGAGTGGAGTTGTACTTCTTCGCCTGCTCGTAGTCGTTGTCCTTGTTGTTGAACCAGGCCACCGCCTTGAGCGCGAGGGCCTTGTCCTTCGACTGGCTGAACACGGAGTAGTTCCACGCCGCAACCTGCACCTTGGGTGTGAATGCCCGGGCGCATGGCCGGGGGAGGAGCGAATCCCCAGACGAGGTCCGGCGCTTCCTTGGGCTGCCGCAGCTGGATGCTCACCAGCTCGCTGATCTGCATGGAGGCGATCTTGGAGAGCAGCGCCTGCCGGGGATCGGGGAAGTCGAGGCTGCTGGACTTGTCCACCCAGACCATGTCATGGGCCATCTGCAGGCCTTCCCGCGTGTCGGGCGTGTTGATCTTCGCCGTGCCGCCCGTGAGGGCGAACTGGTCGGAGTTCAGCTGCATGCCCGCGCCGACGAGGAGCCAGTGCCACTTGTCCACGATGCCGTGCGGCTGGCCCGTGTGCCGCATCGCGTAACCGACGCGCGTGATCTTGCCCGTGGAATCGGTGACCGCCGTCTTCTTTGATGCCGCGCGGAAGTCCGCCCAGTACTTCGGCGGGGAGTTCGGGTCAAGCCCCGCGTCCTTGAACATGGTCTTGTTCCAGGTGAGCGCGTACGCATCGACGCCCCACGTGGAGAAGCCGTACATCTTGCCGCCGCCCCAGTCGGAGATGGCGACCGTTTCCGGGGACACCGACGACATCCATGCCTTCGCATCCGCCGCCGGGATGGCAACAAGCGCCCCGTCCTTGATGAAGCCCCCCATCCAGGAGAAGTCGATCATGCCGATGTCGGGGGCCTTGCCGCCCGCGAGGGCCGTGAAGAGTTTCTGCTGCATGGTGTCGTAGTCAATGGCCACGACCTCCACCTGGGCGTTGTTGTCCGCCTCGAACCTGGCCCACGGGTTGGAGCCGTCACGGAACGGCAGTGATGTCGCCGTGATGTCCCCCGCGGGGTACCAGAATGTGAGCTTCTTCTTGTCTGCTGCTGTCACGAACAGCGCAGGGACCAGAAGGAGCACCAGGAACACGACCAGTGCCTTTCTCATGGAACCTCCTTCACCGGGAATGTCGCAGACTGTGACCGTGATGGTGATTTTTCGACCGGCCGGTGGGAACGGCGTTGCGTCGCGTGATGCGCCCGATACGGATGGACCGGCTGCCCCCGTACTTTCATCTGGAATTGATAGTTGTGGCACGTCTGCCGATTGTCAATCAAACCGACTCCCGCGAATCAATGATCCCGCACCTCCCGCGCGCCAATAATCCCGCGCAGGTAGCGGGCGCTCCGCGTGACGTCTCCTCCGGGATCACTGCCGAGCACGCCTTCCAGGACGAGGCTGCCCTCGTACCGGCGGGACAGGAGGGCATCGATGATCGATGAGAAATCCATGCGGCCCAGCCCGGGGAGCCTCCGGTTGTCGTCAGAGAGGTGAAGCGACCCGCCGAGCTCAGGGAAGCGTTCAATGGTGGCCGCGGGGTCCAGGCCCTCACGATGGAGATGGTACGTATCCAGGAGCACTCGAAAGCCGAAGCCGGGATGGCGCGCAATGGCATCCGCCGCCTTCTGCGGGCTTGTGATCACGGCGCATTCGGCCGAGTTGGTGACCTCCAGCAGAACGGGCATTGGGCTTTTTCCGAGCATGGCCGCCAGCTCTGAGAGGGAATCGCGGAACCGCTCCTCAGCGCCGCGCGCATCTCCGCCGGGATTCCCCTTCACCATCCCGACGATCACCTCCGCAGGCCAGCGGGCGGCGTACTGGATCATCTCCGCAAGGCGCCGTACGGACACCCGCCGAACAGCGGCATCCACTGTGCTGAGGGAGAGTCCCTGCAGCCGCGCCGCCTGCCCGGTTGCCAGCCGCGTGAGTGAAAATCCGAACCCGGCAAGGAACCCGCGGAGCCGCTCGGGCTCCGCCACTGTGATGTCCGCGATGTTGAGCTCGAGCTCAGAAAAGCCTTCGTACCGCAGCAGGGAGAGAAGACCGCAAAAACCGGTATCTTCTTCATACTCCGCGGGGAGGGTCAGCTGCATGCCCAGCGGCAGCCGGGTATTCAAATCCGTGCGGCCTCGTAGATCCGCAGGATCAGCTCCGTGGTCAGGCGCGCCTCCTCCCCGCTCACCGCGGGAGGCCGCTTTCCCGCGACCGCGCGGATGAAGTCCGCGACGATGGCCTCGTGCCCCGAGGTGTCGGCGACCGCCGCCCCCGCGGCCCCCGCGCCGCTGTGGATCGCCGCCGACAGGAGACCGGCCGGGTTGTCCACGCCCGTCCACCATCCACCGGGTGATGATGTCGTTTTCCATGACGATGGAGCCGGCCTCGGCGTGGATCTCCAGCCGCGCGGGAAACCCGGGCCGGGCCACGGTGGATGCAACCATGGTCCCGATCATCCCGTTCTCGTGCCGGAGCACTGCCGCGCCGTGATCCTCCGCCTCCATGCGGTGCGCCAGCGTCGCGGTGAAGGCTCCTGACCACCCGCGGCATCCCGAAGAACCACCGGTACAGGTCCACCTGGTGGCAGGCCTGCTGCATGAAAGGGCCGCCGCCGTCGATGGCCCACCCGCCGCGGTACGGGGCGCTGTCGTAGTAGGACTGCTCGCGGAAGAACTTCACGGCCAGGTCGGCGGCGAACAGCCTCCCGAGCTTCCCGCGTCGATAAGAGCCTTTACCGCGGCGTTGTCCGGGCTCATGCGGCGCTGGAAGCTGACGCCCAGGGTGACGCCCGGCCGTACGGCAGGCCTCGATGGAGCTTGTCCGCGGCCTCGAGCGGAGATCTCCAGCGGCTTTTCCGTGAGCACGTGCCGGCCGAGCCGTGCCGCCTCGAGGATGCCTTCGTGGTGCAGCCCGTTGGGCGTTGCGAGGATCACCGCGTCGAAGGGCGTCTTGCATGTCGCGCAGCGCAGGCTGACCTCCACGCCGAGCTCGGGCCGGGCCTCCCGCCGAGGCGCGACGGCCTCCGGCCCGACCGTGACACGATCCCGGCCAGGCGAGCTTCCGGCAGCTTTCGGATCACCTCGACGTAGGTGTTGGCGATGTTGCCCGAGCCCATGATGATGAAGCGCAGCGGATCGGCCATGCGGTTCCCCCTGATCGTTTCCTACCACGACCCGCCCGGTCTGTACAGGAGTGTGGTTCTCCTTGCATCGTGCGGGCAAACCAGCTATACAGGAGCAGTCCCCATGAAGATGCGCCGGGCCCTCCCCTTGGCAGTGATCACCATGACGTTCTTTCTCGCATCCTGCTCGGACACTTCCCTCGTTTTCCTCCTGCAGGATTCCGTGAGCGGGGGCTGGGTGTGGGACGCGATGTCCGCCTCCAGGACCGGCTGCTCGTGAGCTATTACCAGACTGATGCAGGACCCGTGCCCCAGAAGCTTACGCACCTGAAGCAGGGGACCTCGACGCTCTCCATCGATGCGCCGGGCTACACTCCCGTCTCGATCCCCGTGACTCTCGGGCGCGGCAGGAACAGGCTTGCTCTTCCCGTGAGGATGGCCGGCCGCGAGATCCCCGGGTTGAGCGGTTTCAGCGCCTTCGAGAACATCGACAATGGCGACATCGTCTCCCAGTTGCGGCCTCTCGATGCAGCGGGAAAGGCAATCGTGAATCATCCGTGCATCGACCTGTGGATCGGGTGCGTCGTCTCCGTGCAGGCAGGCTCCAGCCGCGGTGAGGTCCTCTTTCGCGGTGCCGTCCGGTGGACCTGGGATGCGCAGCCGCAAAGCCTTTTCCGCTATTCCGTTCGGATCCATTCGGCGGAGATGCGGAATGCCCCTTCCCTCACGAGGATCGTCGACTACCTGGTCGTCGTGCCGGATCCGCTGAAAGTGTCCCGCGCAGAGGTGGATAGGCATCATGGCGCGTGCGTGGCCGTCCGGAGGCCTGGCTTCCGCGGGCAGATCAATCCCCGCCGGGGCAGCTTGCCCCCGGTGTCGCCTCGGCGCTTGATGCGGAGAAGGGGCGGCTGCGCTGGTTTTTCGTGACGTCGTGGGACGTACGGGTGCGCCAGTCATGATCCGCGCGCAGGGCCTGGTGAAGAGATACGGCCGGTTCACCGCCGTGGACGGGATCGACCTTCATGTCATGCCCGGGGAGATCTACGGCTTCCTCGGGCCCAACGGCGCGGGAAAGACCATCCACCATCATGATGCTCCTGGGCATCAGCCGTCCGACCGCCGGTGAGATCTCCCTGTTCGGAGAGCCCTTCACCGCCGCGCGCCTGGACCTGCGCATGCGCATCGGGGTCGTGCCCGAGAAGCATCCCCGCGGCGTCTGGCAGTGGATGACCGCCGCCGAATACCTCGGGATGTTTGCCGACCTTTTCCGCGTGCCCCGGTCGCCGCGCGGAGCGATATCCCTGCTGCTGGAGAAGGTGGATCTCGCGTCGGGTGCGCACCACGCGCATCCGCGAGCTTCTCCCACGGGATGCTGCAGAAGCTGAGCATCACGCGCGCGCTCCTGCACGACCCGGACATCCTGTTCCTCGACGAGCCGATATCGGGCCTGGACCCCATCGGCATCAAGCAGACGCGCGACCTGCTCCTGTCGGAGAACCGTGCGGGCCGCGCCATCTTCATCTCCAGCCACCAGCTCTCGGAGATGGAGAAGATCTGCCACAGGGTGGCCATCATTTCCCAGGGCAGGCTGCTCGCGGAGGATTCCATGACCGGGCCTGCTCTCCCGCGATCAGGCCGCGGCCGGGAAATCCACGTGGAGCTGGAGGGCGTGCCGGCTGATCTTGCCGGGCCCGCTGGAGACGCTCCCGTTCGTGAGGGGAGTGCGCGTGCTGCCCACGGGATCCGGCGGTGCGCGTCGCACCCGAGGGTGACCACCGCAAGGCCGTGTCCGCGCTTCTCATCCGCCGCGGGCTCGTCCCGCTGCGCATCGAGGTGAAGTCACCCGTCCCTCGAGGAGGCCTTCATCACCATCACGCAGGACACCGTCGCGGCGCTGGCGCCGCGGGAGAGCACGCTGATGCGCGACCGCATGCATGCCGCGCGCGTAGTCGCACGCACGCAGCTGGCCGAGTCTCTTCTTTCGCCCGGGCTGTACGTGTCGCTCTCCGCAGGCCTCATTCTCGGCTGGCTTCTGTGCACCGGCTTTGCGCGAGCGGTGGATTCCAGCGGCTTCGACCCGCGCCTCAGCGGGTTCTGGGTTGTTTGCCACGCGTGTCCTCGCGGGGCGTTCGGCCCCGTGTTCGTGGAGCGGCTTCTCTCCGAGGGACCCTTCCTGGCAATCCTTGCCGTATCTTTTGCCCCGATCTTCCTCGTCCTTGCCATCAAACTCGGTGTTCCGATTCGGCCTGGAGAAAAATGCCGGTGCCATCGAGCTCATCGTGTACGGTCCGGCGGACGGCACCGCCTACTTCATCGGATCGTTCCTCAAGGACGCGGTGCTCTCCGCGGCGCCCTGGCCGTGCTCGCGCTGTACTTCCTGCTGCTCGCCGCTGCCGAGAACCTCGTCGATGGGGCCGATGTTTTTTGCCGCGCTGCCGGTTGTCTTCCTCGCTGGCCCTCGCCGTGTCTCTGCGTTCGGCATCCTCTGCTCGATTGCTGCCTGGTCACGCCGCTGCCGCGCTGGCCGCTCTTCCTGGGGATCGGGGCCTTTTCACGGCCCTGCTCGCGGGCTCCCTCGGCGCCGCAGGCTCCCCGGTGCGGGCTGCCGCGGAGATCGCTTCCGCCGTTGTCCAGTGGTTCTCTCCCTTCTACTACGCCGCGCTGTGCGCGCAGCGCCTAGGGCGGGGGCAGTGTGCTGCACTTCGTCGGACGGGACTGGCGCTGCTGGGCGCGCTCACCGGGGCGCGTCCTCGCCGGCTGCCATCTGCTCATCCGGCAGCACGGGGGTGCGCGCGTGAGAGCGGCGTGATGCGGCCGCGCTCAGCTGCTGCTCCTGGCCCTGCTCTCCTGTGCGCACGCTGGAGCCGACGTGCCGGTGCGCGTCGAGCAGCTCATCTATTCCCTCGACTGCCTTCAACGGGAGCGGCTACTCCTCCACCTTCGCGCTGCAGACCGCCGCGACGATCTACCTCGCTTCGCCGGGACGGACAATCTCCTCTCCGTGCGCAAGACGCTCGTGTACTGGTGGCCCATCACCGCGGAATGGAAGACGGACACGGCTCTCTCAACCAGCCATTCACGGGGATCCTCGAGCTGCGCGGGCCCCGGGGATCGCTCCGTACGGTCTGCTCCGGGAGAAGGCCACCTGGCTCGGCATCCCGACCCCTGCCGGCCCGAAGTGGAAGATCCTGACCGGTGTTCGATGCCGACCGGGAGGTTGCGCGCGCAAAGAAGCTCGCGGACGATTATTTCGCGGCGGTCACCAGAGTACCAGGAAAAGACCCGGGACTACGACCGCGAGGTGGAAACGCTCGGGGCGCGGATTTCCGAGCTCAGGAACCAGGGCAGGGACCCCTCCGCCGTGGCTGCACGGCTTTCGGCACTCGTGCGGCCCGCGGCTCCCTCCGCACCGGATGCATATATCGCCGCGCCCGACGCAAGCTGAACAGGCGTTCGTCGTCAACCTCGCCACCGGGAGAGTACTCGGCGCGGCTGATCGGCGCAGGGTGGAGGCACGATCGAGGGCTCAGACAAGAAGATCGTGGCGTATACGCCACGGCGGACAGGAGGCATCGGCTACGAGGTCATCCCGGGCGACAAGTGGACGCGGCCCGAGGAATCGAAGACCCCGGCCTCAGTCCTGTATGTCAACGGGACGACAGATCTCTACCTCCGGCCTTTCTTCGAAGACGAGGTGAATGATCTGTTCCATGAGAAGACCGTGTCCAACCAGTCCAGCGGAAACCCGTCGCTGTACACGTGGGTCCGCATGGACGAGGTTCCGGGTGCCACACTCCGGGCGGCGAGCCCGGGCAGGGAAGCAGTCACGCTCGCTGCACGGCCCTTTGTCGTGAACCAGTCCACCGGCTCGGGTCTCGGGTACACCATCGCGCCCTGGGACCCGAAGACAGCGGCCCCCGGCCAGGCCCCCGGCATCGTTGCCTTCCATGTCTCCCTGGAGAAGGCCGACAAGGTCATTCGTCTGCGGGCCCTGGACATCACGGCAGCGCGGTTGCCGGGAAGCCAGCGCCAGGTCCGCATCGTCAAGCCCATGCCGCTTTTGTCACCGCACGCAGCGGCGGCCCTGTCGCCGCTGCTCGTCATGGTGATCGTGCTGGCCGCCCGGGCAGGGAAGAACCCGCAGGAGCCGCAGGATCCGGTAGACTCGGCGCGTGACAGCGGGCGGCGTGCCGCGCAACGCCGTTCAACCCCGGAAATGCTCCGCGACCTTCGCGATGCCCTTCACCATGTCGTCGATGTCGCCTCCGTGTAGAACTCTGTGACGTTGACGTTGAAGGTGTGCGCGAAGGCCTCTTCCGCCTTCGGGCACAGCCCGCGGGGATACGAAACGCGCGAACGGAGGTCCTTCGACACGAAGGGCAGCCTGCTCTTCGGGAACGCGCTCAGGTTCTGGAACACGTCGTACAGGTACACTGGCATGCCCCCCGTGATCTTGTTCGGCTCGCAGGGGATCCCCTCCGCATCCAGGGCCTTGCAGAACTCCGCCACCGGCGCCGGGATGACAGCCGGGTCCACGCGCACGACGAAAAGGAAGAAGCTGTGCTCCGCGCCTTCCGGGACCGCCTGGGGGATGATGCCGGGAATCTGCTTCAGCCCGGCAATCAGCCGCGCGCCCAGCATCGCCGCGCCTCTTCACGATCCGCTCCACCTTGCCGAGCTGCCCGACCGCCACCGCTCCCTGCAGCTCCGTCATCTGGTAGTTCGGCGCCAGGAAAGAGGGATTGCGTTTCCTGCCGTCGCGGAAATAGCACTTGTCGATGAACAGGCGCACCCGCTCCTCGATGTCGTCGCGGTTGGTCAGCACCGCGCCGCCTGATCCCGTGGTGATGTGCTTGAAATGGTTGAAGCTGAACGTGGAGATGTCGCCGAAGGTTCCCAGAAGCTTTCCCTTCCAGCGGGTGAGGTGAGCCTGCGCGCAGTCCTCGATCACGGGAATGCCGTGACGCTTCCCCATGGCCACGAACGCCTCGATGTCGGCGGGAAGTCCCGCGTGATGCACGACGATGATCGCACCGGTTTCACGCTTGATCAGCTTCTCCGCGCTCTTCGGGTCCATGTTGTAGGTGGCAGGATCGATGTCGGCGAAACGGGGCACAAGCATCTGGTAGAGCACGCCGGTGAGCGTGCCCATGTCCGTGATCGCGGAGGTGACCACCTCACGGCCGGGTTCCAGGGCCAGGGCACCCAGCGCGATATGGACTGCCGCCGTTCCCGAGGAACAACCGCTTGCGTATTTCATGCCGTACATGTCCTTCATGATCGACTCCATCTGCTTCACCTTGGAGCCGAAGACGTAGAACAGCACGTCGCTGTCGAGCACCTCGAGGACCAGCTTCCGTTCCTCCTCGCCGAACCGCTTTCCCTTTCCGAAAGGGGTTGTCTTCGTCCTTGGTCCGCCGTGCAGAGCAAGCTTGTTCCATTGATGCGCCTCCTACAGATTGTGCGCCAGGGACTGGCGCTCCAGGAACCGCCGGGTCCCTTCGAACGCTCCGCGCAGGTCGGGGAGTTTTTCCAGGTCCACGGCGAAAAAGCCCGTCGAAGCCGCGCCGCGCAAGCTGGGCGAACAGCTCGTCCCAGTCGACGTTTCCGTTTCCGGGCGCGAGGTGCCTGTTGTCACGGGAGTCATTGTCAGCGACGTGGACGTATTTCATGTGCCGTCCCAGCTTCTCGATGGCCAGCGGCATCATCTCTTTTTGCGCATGCTGGTGCGCGACGTCGAGGATGAACCCGAGGTTCTCGTCCCTCACCGCGTCCCAGAGCCGCAGCATGCCGTCCGAGCTCGTCACGGTTTCCCCGACCCGCGGCTCCACCAGGAGGGGGAGGCCGTTCTCCCGGGCTATCCCCGTGCATCGCGTGATGGCCTCCACGAAGCCGTCCCAGAAAGCCTCCCAGGAAAAGCCGCCGGGGATGCGGATCCTGAAGCTCTGGCCGTAGACGAGGTCCTCGGTGGGGCGCACGCCGGCCAGCACCTCCACGGGCGGAAAGTAACTGTCGATCCACAGGTTTGAGCTTTCAAAGTAGGCAGCCGCCTCGGCTCCCCGCCTGAAATGTTCCATGGCCCTTTCCCGCACTGCGGGATCCATGCTGATCACGTCCGGAAGCAGGACGGCGAAGCTGGAGATCTTCACGCCCGCGTTGCGGTATGCGTCCCTGATTGTCCTCTTTTCGGCGATGACCCGGGCGAGGTTTTCCCAGCCGATTCCCTCCAGCTCGCCGTACTCGAATCCCATAGCGCGCATTTCCGTGACCGCCTTCGAGATGTCCGCCGTCCGCGGAGGAAAGCCGTACGTACCGATGGCGTACATCCATGCACAGGAGATCTTCATGCTTCCGTCTGCGCACGCCTGCGGTTGCATTCTCCCGCGGCAACCTTCTCCGCCACGGCGCGCCCTGAATCAACGTAATCTGCCATGAGGCCCGCAAGTGCGCCGCAGGTCTCGACAGAGTCGATATGCTGAACGCTGTCGCTGCCCACTGCGATCTTCATGTGTCGTGCCTCATCTCGGATGACTGTAGCCAGGAGGTGGTGTCCCTTCAAGGGATCCATGCTACGATTTGGCCCATGCACATCAGGGACGTTCGCAGCTCCGCCGACATGCGCCGGTTCGTGCGCTTTCCCCGTGACCTCTACCGTGACGACCCGTGCTGGGCGCCGCCCCTCTGGGTGGACGAGAGGCGCGCCTACTCGGCAAAGACGAATGCAATTCTTGCCCACTCCGATTATTCGCTGATCCTCGCGGAGGACGGCGGCCGCGTGGTCGGACGCAGCCTTGTCTACGTGGATCATGCCTTCAACTCCCATTACGGCACCTGCACCGGTTTCTTCGGCGCCTTTGAATGCGTGGAGGATTTCGACGCCGCCCGCGCGCTGGACGACGCGGCCGTATCGTGGCTGCGCACCCGCGGTATGAACCGCGTACGCGGCCCCATCCATCCCGTGGCCGAGAGCTGGGGCTTCCTCCTGGACGCCTTTGACCAGCCGCCGGTCTTCATGGCGCCCTACAATCCCTCCTACTACAACGAGTTTGCCCGGCGGCTGGACTACGAGAAGGTGAAGGACCTGCTGGCCTACGACGCAAGCACGGAACGCGGCTACCGGATCCCCGAACGTTTCAGCGCGTTCGGGGAGCGCCGGCTTTCCGAAGGCTCGGGGCTGAGCGTGAGGATGCTCTCCATGAAGAATCTCGAGCGTGACGCGGATGCCATCCTTGCCATCTCCAACGAGTCAATCAAGGACAACTGGGGCTACGTCCCCCTGGATCGCAAAGAGTTCCAGGACATGTTCAGGAAGCTGAAGCCGATAGCGGACCCCGAGGCCGTCTGGTTCGTGGAGGACCACGGCACACCGGTTGGCTTTGCTCTGGGCTTCCCCGACTTGAACATGATTCTGCGTCGAATCGGAGGCAGGCTCCTGCCCCTGGGCTTCCTGCAGCTCCTGTTCGGCATCCGCGCGGTCAAAGACTACCGGCTCTTTGGACTGGCGGTGCTTCCCGCTTACCAGGGGCAGGGGCTGGATGTTCTGCTGTACCTGCAGATCTACAAGGCGCTCGCCCCCCGCATCCGGAGGCTGGAAGCCAACTACATCCTGGAAGACAACCCGAAGATCCGCAACGCCCTGGAGAAGCTCGGCATGGATCTCGTGAAGACCTACCGGGTCTACGAGAAGGCAATCGGATAGGGCGGGGCTCTGGCACACCAGGCTCCCGCGTGCAACCGGGCCAATAAAAAGGCCGGGCTCTGTTGCCCGGCCTGTGATGGCAAATACGGTCGAAAGCTACGGAGGAGAGATAAGGCTCACGGTGACAGGAGCGGACGCGCCTGCAGTCACCGGCACCGGCTGGACTGCGACAGGAGCCCAGCTTTGCCAAGTTTGCCACGGCGCCGTGTTCAGCGGATTGTAGGCGTTCTCGTTGTCGAAAACCATGTTCTCATACTGAATCAGGCTCCAGAAATTCTGGTCGACGTCCTTTGCGGTGAACGAAGAGACGGTCGAATTGAGCACGAAAAGCTTCACGAAGTACGAGCGCCCCGCGGGAATGCCCGGAATATCGAAGGATCCGGACGTTGCGCCGTTGTTCAAGCTCACCAGGAAGAAGGGGTAGCCCCCGATCTTCACGAGCCCGCTGCTTGCGATCTCCTTGGCGAGCGTCTTGAGCCGATCGGCATCGGATCCCGAGAATTGGCTGGATTCGTCCTTGCTCTTGCTGATGAGGTAAAGAATCTCTGCAAGCGCTGCCTTGTCGCTTGAATCCACGACGAGCACGACGGCCTGGGATGTTCCGCTGATGCCGAATGGAGCAGTGGACTTGCCCCCAATCTGAAGATTGAAACCGAGGTGGCCACTTTGGTTTGCGAGCGGCGCGTAACAGCTTGCCAGCAGCGCCGCCGCTATGAAGAGGCCCGCGACCCGGGCAAGCAAAAAAGCGTTCTTTCTCATGGTCGTTTTCCTTTCCATGGCACGGCTTGTTCAAGGTCCCCAGTGCAACGTAATGGTGCCGACTCCAAGCCCCGGCTCCTCACCTCCGATTCCTCCGCCCCCGGTGGGAGAGGTGTAGGGATTTGTCCCGGTATTGGACTCGCGCTGGTCGGCGCCGCCCAACGGGGAACCACCGCCCGTGGACACGCCCGTCTCACCGGTGCCGACGTTTATGCTGATCCCCGATTCTGAGAAGAAGGCGACAACGGACTGAAAAACGCTGAGAGTTGCGCCGTCGGATTCGAAGCCGGTGCCGCGCACCGCGGCGGTCGATACCGGGCTGCGAAGCTTGAAGTCCGTCGACGCACCGGCCGGTGACTTGACCTCCGCACGGATTCTGCCGACGGGCATGGTCAGGTTGGTCCGGGCCACCTTGTTCTGGGTGGACAGCTCATCGATGCGCAGCCGGGTGAGCTGACGGATGGTCAGCGTGGAAGCACCCAGCTCGAGGACGGCCCCGCCGCCGAAACCAACCGAGATGGTGGATTGGATCGGCACTTCCATCCCGGCGCTGGCCGGCCCCCAGGTCTGTTCCCCGGGGATCTGGATCTCGACCTTCCCCGTCACGGTCTTGAATACCGCGCGGTCCTGCGCGCCCACACCGGCGACCCCGAACACGAACAACGCGATGATTATCGCGATTCCAATCCTTTTCATCATTCCTCCCTGCTACAAGGCGGCCGAAGCGTCGATCTTCAGCGCGTATCCGAGGCCGCGGTTCGTAAAGGCGTCGGAGTTCGGCATGAAGACCGCGCCTCGTATTGACAGGCCCAGGTCCGAGAACAGGCGAGCCAATACGCCTGCCTCTACCTCTGTTCCCAAGTATAGCGCAGTGGAACTCGAATTCAGGTTGTTGACGCTGATTGACGCCGGCGTGCCGCTCAGCAGGAGAGGGAGGGGATCGCGGAAATAGACACGGGCGCCCGCCAAAGGCTCGACCGTGGACAATACCGTCGAGGAACTCTTGAAAAGGGGGCGAAACGAGAAGCCGGCATCCAGGTACAGGATATTTGCCAGCTGCGGAGAGAATGCGAGGCCGATCGTCGGCTGGCTGATCGGGAGAAAGTCCTGGACACTGAAGTTGTTGATCAGGAGCACGACCGGGGTGAATCCCGTGGCGTACGTCACCTGCGCGTGAGCCCTCAAGGCGGCAAGATCTTCGGCGTAGAACTTCAAGCCAAATCCGCCGAGGGCCGAGAGGATGTTGGTCGTGCTGTTCGCCGCGGTTGACTGGCCGTAGCTTGCCGTGAGGTGATAGTCCAGGTAGAGATTGGGTGAGAGCCGGGGCATGCCGACAATCCCGAGGTACTGGGTGTTGATGAGTTGCGAGGCACTGCTCCCCCGCATGTCGAACTGGGCCAGGGCCTGCAGGCCGAAGCCATCAGACCCGAGGAAGGCCTGGGTAATGATGCGCTTTGGACCAAAGAAGACCGAGTTGTCGTTTACCTCCAGCCAGTCATCCGCGGAGATGCGCACGTTGGAGCTGGGGTTCAGGATGAAACCCGAGTAGGCGCCGGCAAGCCGGACCTGGAAGCCGGAGAACAGGAAGCTGACCTGCACGCCGTCCAGCGTCTGGTCGAGGATGAGCTTCGTGGAGTCGCTGAAATTGAACCTGCCCGCTTTCAGCTCGACAGCGGTCCCCTCGCCAAAGGCCTGCGAAAACAGCCCGGTGAACCGCAGGAGGTCGAGGTCGAATATGTAGGGACGCTCCGCGGTGTAGCGATAGCTTCCCTGGGCGACGAGGTCCAGCGACCCTCCCTTGTCCAGTGGACTGGAACAGCTCGCCCCATGACCGCTGCCCTGTACTGGCTTTCGGCAGTAGTGTCGATGACGCCGCTGCTCAGGAAAGTCGAGGTGTCCAGCGTAACGCCGAAGTCCCCAATAGCGAAGGCGCTGCCGGCAACCAGGGCCAGGCCGACCAGGATGAGCATGATCTGTTTCATCGGGCGGCCTCCTTGCGGTTGAGCATGCGCTCAAGGATGCGGAGGGCCCGTTCGCCGGAGAGCGGCATGCCCGCCTTCGCAGGGCCGGAGATGATGTCCAGGTAGGCGAGCTCACGGGTGGCATACCGCGGGCTGGGCAGGACCCAGTACATGAGGCCACCGTGAATGCCGAACGCGCGTGTAAGCATGTAGGAGAAGTCGCCAAGAGTCACCGGGTCACGTCGGTCCGCGCCCGGGCAGTCCCAGCCCCGCCTGTTCCACCTGGGGCACGGAATCTTCCGGTGTCGACCGTGTCCGCGAACGCGTCCCGACGCCGTGCCGACGAGGTAGGCGGCGTTGCCGTAGCTGAGGTTCGCCTGCCCCAGCACGGCGTCCAGCACCTCGTTGGACTGGGCCGCAAGAGAGGGAACCGCGATTGCTCCCGCTGCCGCGACTGCGAATACCAGGAACAAGACACGCTTGGACATGCACACCTCCTTGTGGGCTCAGCCAGCATGTAAGTGTACCACTAAACCGCCCGATGCGTCGAACTCGAAATTCGGGCGGGGCGTCGGAAATCCTGCTCTGGAAAAAACCGCTGAATTTCTATATAGTAGACCGCAGGGGGAGAGTCAATGAAAAAGAAGCAAGGCGCAAACCTCCTGCTCGTCCCCCTCGCAGTGTCAGTGGTCATAGTCGGTCTCAACCTTCTGACGCCGTTTGTCGAAGTTGAACGTCGGCTCTACGACCTGCTTCTGCACGTGCGACCGGCGGTTCCTGAGCATCCCGCGCTTCGGATCATCGAAGTGGATGACCTCTCCATTGCCAAGGTTGGAACCTGGCCGTGGCCTCGGAATCTCATGGCGGACGGCTTGATCACCATGCGGGAGTTCGGCGCTTCCTACGCGGTGTTCGATATCGAGTACGTGGACCGTGCGCCCCTCGGAGTCAACCCGGAGGTCCTGAACCAGGACATCCCCGCTGCGCTGAACACCGAGTTCGGCACGGTGCAGCAGAATGTCAATGACCTGTTTACCGCCCTGCGGGAGCGGCAGATCTCCCTGGCACAGGCGGGCGGGTTCATCAAGGACCTTGTCCGACGCCACCGAAGCGTCCAAGGCTTCCCTGCTGAAGAAGATCGGCCAGGTTGCGCGCAACAACGATGAGTTCCTGGGACGATCCGCCCGGCTCTTTCAGAATGCCTATTTCACCATCAACATGCTCCCGTATGCGGACCCGGACGTCACGGAAGAGCGCCGCACCCAGGCCGTTGACAAGCTGCAGCTCTCCAACGTGGACGCGGCACCCGGTTACGCCCTGCGCTCGACGGACGTGCGGCCGGCCATCTGGCCCATCCTCGGCCGCGCTGCCGGGGCGGGCTTCCCCAACGTTGTCGTGGACGGGGACGGCGTGCGCCGCCGCATCGAGTTGTTCCAGGGCTACCGCGGCAAGTGGTTTCCGCAGCTGGGCATGTCCGCCCTCCTTGCATGGATGGGAAACCCGGCCATACAGCTTTCCAGCCGGCGAGATCGTCCTGAAGTCGGCGAAGCTTCCCGGCGGGGAAACGAAGGACGTCAGGATTCCCCTGGACGCCAAGGGAGATATGCTCATCAACTGGCCGAAGGAGCCGTTCAACGCAAGCTTCCACCACCTCTCCTACTACAAGCTCGTCCAGAACAAGGAGCTGGAACGGGCGCTCGTACACACCCTGGCCGCAATGGCCGATGCCGGGTACCTTCTCAGCTACGCGAAAGACGGCGGGGCGTTCCTCAAGGGCTACAGCGCACGCCGAAGCCATTCTTGCCAATGCGCTGGAGACCGAAAAACCGGATCTCCTCCCCGACTACTACGGGCTGCGCGCGTCCTTCTTTGACGCGGCGTTTGCCTTCATTACCGGTGACGCGGAAACGAGAATGCAGGCGGATATCGACTCCAGCATGTCCAAGCCGAACCTCACGGAGAGCCAGAAAAGCGAATACATGAGCCTGAAGAACGAGGTGACCGACACCTTTGCTGAGGCCCGCCGGGAGGCCAAGGCGCTTGCCGGCCTGCGGGCGGAGCTGAAGGCCAGCCTGGCCGGCGCCTTCTGCATCATCGGTCAGACCGGCACCTCCACGTCGGATATCGGCGTCACCCCTTTTGACAACCAGTACATGAACGTCGGCACCCACGCCGCGGTGGTGAACACGATCCTTTCCGGGCGCTTCCTCAACGAGCTGCCGTGGTGGTATTCGGCCATAGCGGGCATCATCGTCGCCTTCGTCATCACCTTCATCACGCGCAACGTCAAACCGCTGATGTCCATCCTGGTCGGGGCCGGCGGCTTTGTCCTCATCCTCGCGGGCGGGAGCGCCTTCTTTCTTCTCACCGGGAGCTACTTCGCCATCCTGACCCCGGGCCTCATCGTCTTTCTCACTTTCCTGGTCCTCGCCGTGGTCAACTTCCTCCTTACTGCGCAGGACAGGACCTTCATCAAGAGCGCCTTCGGCCACTACCTGTCCGCGGACGTCATCAACGATCTTCTTGCAAACCCCGACAAGCTGAAGCTCGGCGGAGAGAAGAAGTACATGACGGCCATGTTCACCGACGTGAAAGGGTTCTCGACGATCTCGGAAAAGCTGGATCCAACGGATCTTGTTCACCTGCTCAATCTCTACCTTTCGGAATTGAGCGACATCGTGCTGGACCTGCAGGGAACCGTTGACAAGTACGAGGGAGACGCCATCATTTCCTTCTTCGGTGCTCCCCTGGAGATGGACGACCATGCCCGGCGGGCATGCCTGGCGGCAATACGGATGAAACACGCCGAGGAGGAATTGAACCGGAAGTTCCTTGCCGACTCCCTCACTCCCGCCCCGCTCCTGACCAGGATCGGCGTCCACACCGGGGACATGGTTGTCGGCAACATGGGCACAAAGCGCAAGATGAACTACACGATGATGGGCAGCAACGTGAACCTCGCCGCCCGGTTGGAAAGCGTCAACAAGCAGTACGGCACGTGGATGCTCACCAGCGAGACAACCCGGACGCAGGCGGGCTCCGATATCTTCACGAGGCGCCTTGACCGGGTCCGTGTCGTGGGCATCAGCGAGCCGGTGCGCCTCTACGAAATCATCGGGGAGGCATCCCACGCCCCGGCAGGGATCAAGGAGGCGGTGGAGCTCTTCCACTCCGGCCTGGCATGGTTCGAGAAGAAAGACTGGATCCGCGCGGCAAAGGACTTTTCCTCCGTGCTGCGCGTGCGTCCCGACGACGGACCGGCAAAGAAGTACCTTCAGCGATGCAACGAGTACAAGGTGGATCCGCCGCTGGAGACCTGGGACGGTGTCTTCAACCTGACTGAAAAGTGAGGTTGACTTCGAACCTGTCCGTTGGCATCTTCCCACAGACATGGATACTTCTGTCCCCGAAAAGGCGGTGCCTGCCCCCACGATAGATGCCGGCAGGACCCTTCCCTGGCTTATCTATCTTGTCTTTTTCGCGGTCCTGAACGAAACGGTCTTCAATGTTTCCACGCCGGCGATCTCCCGGCAGTTCTCCCTGACGCCATCCGGGGTGAGCTGGGTGATGACCTCTTTCATCGTCTTCTTTGCCATGGGCTCGGTCATCTACGGTCGGCTGTCGGATATCTTCAGCATCAGGCGGCTGATCGTCATCGGGATCTGCATCTACGCAGGTGCCTCCGCGGCCGGCTTTGTCGTGCAGTCCTTCGTACCCGGGGGTGATCGCAGCCCGCGCCATCCAGGGCGCCGGCGCTTCCGCCCTCCCGGCGCTGATCATGGTGGTGATCGCGCGCTTCTTTTCCCCGGACGTCCGGGGCAGGGTCTTCGGCACCATCACCTCCGTCGTGGCATTCGCCGCGGGCGTGGGCCCGGTCATCGGCGGGTTCGTCGCGGGAACACTGGGGTGGCCCTTCCTGTTTGCCATCCCGCTGCTCACCCTCATCGCCATTCCCTTCTTCCTCCGGCTTCTTCCCAATGAGGTGCGCCGCGAAGGCGGGGTGGATATTCTCGGTGCGTTTTTCGTGGTCGTCGGCATCACCGCCCTGATCTTCTTCCTGTCCTTTTCCGCGTGGTACTATCTGGCCGGAAGCGCCGCCGCCATCGCCGTGCTGGTTTTCCACATTCGCCGCATTCCCGACCCATTCATCAAGCCGTCGCTTTTCGCCAACGTTCGGTTCCGAGCGGGGATGATCTCGGGATTCCTCGTCTTCAGCGCATCAATCGGAATCATCTTCATCATCCCGCTGATGTTCACGGGCCTCCGCGGCCTGAGCACCCGTGAGATCGGGCTGCTGATGTTTCCCGGTGCCATCAGCGGGGTCGTCTTCGGCAGGCTCGGCGGCAGCCTGGCGGACAGAAGGGGCAACGGCACCGTCATGGGCATCGGGCTGATTCTCCTGGTGGCCAGTCTCCTTCTCATCTCGTTCCTCCTCGGGCTGTCGCCATGGTTTGTCTCCGGCGGGCTGCTGCTGACCTACATCGGGTTCACGCTGATCCAGACCGCGCTGGTCAACAGCGTCTCCCAGACGCTGGAGATGCAGGAGACGGGAACGGGCATGGGGCTGTTCAACCTCGTCACGTTCATCTCGGCGGCGGTCGGCACCGCGCTGGTTGCCCGCGTGCTGGCAGGCGGCTGGCTGGACGTGCAGCTGAATCCGTTCGTGACGGAGAGCAAAGCTTTCGGCTACAGCAACCTGATGATCGCGTTCGCCGTCATCATTGCCGCGGGAGGCGTGATCTACTTCGCGCGGTTCAAGAGGCAGGTCCCGTTGAACGCCTCGGGGACGAAACGGCAGTAGGCCAGGTTCAGCTCCGACGACTCCTTGACGCCGCGGCGAATCGAGCGTAGGTATGGTGACGGGGCCAACGGATGAGCGGAATCCCGGAAAAGCTTCCCACCTGGAAACTCATCATCTTTGCCCTCGGACAGCTCGGCTGGAGCCTCGCCTCCTACGGGGTGTCGAACCTCGTCATGTATTTCTACATGCCGCCGGAAGCGGCCGGTGCGCGGCGGATCTTCCCTCCGTTCATCTTCGAGGGCGTGCTCCTGGGGATCTTCACGATCATCGGCCTGGTCAATTTCGGGGCGCGCTTTTTCGACGCCGTCACCAATCCGCTGGTCGCTTCCTGGTCCGACCGGTCCCGCGCGCGCATGGGGCGGCGGCGGTTTTTCATGGCCATGAGCTTTGCGCCGTTTGCGCTGTTCTCCGTGCTTGTGTTTTTCCCGCTGCGGCACTTCACCACCATCCCCGGGGCCGGCGCAAGCTGGATGAACACGGCGTGGCTCAGCCTCACCATCCTCGCCTTCTATTTCTTCTACGTGATGTACACCGCCCCGTACAACGCGCTCATCAGCGAGCTTGGCCACAACCCGAAGGAACGGCTGTTCATCAGCACGGCAATCGGGGTGACCTGGTCTCTCGGGTTTGCCGTGGGGAATTTCGTCTACGACCTGCAGACCACATTCGAGCATGGCGGCATGAGCTCCACCGCCGCCTTCCAGACCGTGCAGGTCATTTTTGCCGTGGCCGCCCTGATTCTCATGGCGCTTCCCGTGCTGATCATCGACGAAAAGCGCTACGCGGCCTACTCCGTCTCCGACGAGGGCACGCTCAAGGCCCTGGTCTCCTCGCTGCGCAACCTGAACTTCACGCGGTTCCTGTTTTCCGAGCTGCTCTACAATGTCTGCCAGACCATCATCCAGATGGGGATCGTGTACTACGTTGTCACGCTCCTGCGGCTGGAAAAGGAATTGACCTCGTTCCTGATGCTCGTGATGTTCGTCCTCTCCTTTGCCTTCTACCCGTTCATCACGGCCGCCGCGGTCCGCTGGGAGAAGAAGCGCATGGTCATCACGGGCTTCGGGTTCCTTGCCCTGCTTTTCCTGATGTTCAGCTTCATGGGAGTGGCGCCGCTTCCGGGCCTGGTCTACGCCTACCTGACGGTGGCCATTGCCGCGCTGCCGATCGCCATCTTCACCATCGTGCCCAACGCCATGGTTGCGGACATCGCCGAGGCAGACGGCATAGAGACGGGCAATTTCAAGGCGGGGATGTTTTTCGGCGTGCGATCCTTCGAGACGAATGTCGGCATCTCCATTGCCAACGTCATCTTCCCGTCCCTGCTGGCCCTCGGTATGTCCGTCGAGCACCCCTTCGGCATCCGCTTGAGCGCCATCGTCTCGGCGGCAATCTGCATCGGCGGCCTGGTGATCATTCTCTTCTATGATGAAAGCGCGGTGCTCCGCAGCCTGGCCAAGAAGGAAAAGCTTTCCGTCAGGGAAATGCGCGATCTGGAAGGGCCCGCGAAACCCGCGCGGTAGGCGCGAGACACTTCCCTAGTTCATGCTGGGCTTGAATCCCGTCTGCAGAATGATCTGGTACAGCGGACCCTTGCGGGCAAAGGCATCTTCCCAGGCCCCTGCCGCGTCGGGCCGGAAGATGAGCTCCTTCGTGGCCTTCACCACCACCCACGCCTCTGCCTTCAGCTCGCCTTCGAGCTGCCCGGGGCCCCACCCCGAATAGCCTGCGTACACGCGCACAGCGGGACGATCCTCCGGCGGAAGATCGCCCCACTCATTTTTCAGGTAGTCGATGAGGGACATCCGTGCCGGTTCGGAGATCACCCCTTCCACGGGCGCGGCGGCGTCCTCATCTCCGGGGTGGCCGGGGAACACCGCGTGGAGCAGGAAAAGGATCTCCTGCTGAACAGGGCCGCCGACGAACACCGGTATCAAGGCTGCCGGTGTATCGTCCAGCCCTTCCACGACGTCTCCGAGTGTGAACGGAGACGGGCGGTTTACCACGAGTCCAAATGCGCCGTTCTGGTCATGAGATATCATCATGACGACGGTCTGGCGGAAATTGGGATCCATGAGGGCGATTTCCGACACGAGGAAACTGCCGCCCAGGAAACCCTGGCCCTCGACCGTGCCCTCCCCCGAATCCCGTTCTTCGTCGCTCATCTGCGGCAGAATCTACCCCGAGTCGGGCGATGTGGCAACGGACATCACGCTTCGACGGCGAGGGTGCGTCCCAGGGCCCGCGCGCTCTCCAGGGCCCCGATCCGCTCCAGGGACGCGTCCCTGGGCCCCATATCGTCGTACAACAGGCTGCCCTCGAAACGAACCTCCAGGTGCTCGAAGCTCAACTCGAACAGGCGCAAAAGCGGCTCCGCTGCCTTCATCCCGGCTCTTCCCATGCGCTGACGAGCAACGCCGCCTTGCCCTTCACCTTCGGCCGGCCCTCCGGCTTGTTGAAAACAACCAGCCGGTCGATGAACGCCTTCATGATCGCCGTGGGCCCGTACCAGTACACGGGGGTCGCAAAAAGAAAGACGTCGGCGCTGGAAATTGCGTCATACAGCATTGCCCCATCGTCGAGGAAGATGCAGGGGTGGCCGTTCTTCCAGCAGTACCCACAGCCGGTGCAGGGATGGATTCTCAGGGTGCGCAGCGCAAAGCTCCACGCCTCGCAGCCTGCCTCGCGCGCCCCTTCCAGGACGCACTCGGCCAGGGTGTCCGTGTTGCCGCGGGGCCGGGGGCTGCCGAGGAAAGCGACGACTTTTCTGTCTGGCATGCGAGGATCGTGGACCCTGCGGGCGGCCGTGTCAATGCGCTGCAGGCGAGCGGCTGCCCCCGCCGGGTTGACCCCCGCGGCAGTCGGGGCTACTGTGCGGTGATGTCAGACAGCATGAACGATGTCCGTCCCTTCCGGGCACTTCACTACGACCCCCTGGTCGTGAAGAACATCGGGGATTGTCTTTCCCAGCCCTACGACGTCATTTCTCCCCAGCAGCAGGAAGCATATTACCGGCTGCACCCGCACAACGTGATCCGGCTCATCCTCAACCGCATCGAGCCCGGGGACGGTGAACGCGGGAACCGCTATACACGCGCACGCGCGGAGCTCGACCGGTGGCGCCAAGACGGGATCCTGCACGAAACGGTGCGGCCGTCCTTCTGGATCTACGAGCAGTCGTTCGATCTCCCGGGCATCGGCCGCAAGACGGTGAAGGGCTTCATCGGTGCGGTGCGCCTCCGCGACTACGCGGAGCGCCGGGTTCTCCCGCATGAGAAGGTGCTCAAGGGTCCCCTGGAGGACAGGATCCGTCTGACGGAGGAAACCGACACCCAGTTCGAGTACATCTGGGGCCTGTACCAGGACAAGGCATATGTCATTGACAACATCCTGGACGAGCAGGAAAAGACCACGCCCATCATCGACCACGTTGAAAAGCCCATCGACGTTCGCCACCGCATGTGGCGCCTGACGGACCCTTCCACGTGCGAGATCGTGCGGCGGACCATGGCGCGCCTGAAGATCTACATCGCCGACGGGCACCACCGCTACCAGACCATGCTCACCATCCGGGACAGGATGCGGCAGCGGTTTCCGGAGGCGGGGCCCGATGCGCCGTGGGAGTACATCATGATGTTCCTGGTCAACTCCGAGCACGAGGGCCTGACCATCCTGCCCACGCACCGCCTGCTGAACGACATCCAGGTGGACAGCCTCTTCAAGCTCGGGGCGGACATCCTGGAGCACTTCCACGTGAAGAAGTACACCTTCCGAGACGCCGACGAAGGGGAGGTGCGCCGGCGCTGGCTGCGCGACCTGCAGGACGTGGGTCCGGGGGATCACTCCTTCGGCGCGTACATCGTGAACACCAACGGCTACTACCTCCTGACGCTTCGCGACGAGGAAGCCTACGAGGAGCTGGTCAAGCTGGACAATTCCTCCGCGTGGAAGCTCCTGGATGTGAACATCCTGAACACCCTCATCCTCGAGCGCATCCTCGGCATCACGGAGGAACAGCTCAGCCTCTCCACCAGCATCGCGTATACGAAGGACGCGAACGAGGCCGTGGAGAAGGTTCGCGCCGGAGAGATGCAGGTGGCGCTGATTCTCAACCCGACGGCCCTCGGGGACGTTATCACCATTGCCGAGAACGACGAGAAGATGCCCAGGAAGTCGACGCATTTCTATCCCAAGCCCGTTTCCGGGCTGGTTTTCTACCCGATGGACCGTAATTTTCACGCCGCGAAGTGACGGAGAAGTTTTCTTGGCAAGAGGCCGTTCGGGCTGTATACTCCACGCACCATGAGCAGCGGACTTGCAGACCAGCTCCACGACGTGCCGCTGGAAAGGGAGAACCAGGATCTGAAAGAGATCATCGAGATCGCTTTCCAGATCACGGCGCAGCTGGAAATTGAAAACGTCATCAAGAACGTGGTCTGGAGCTTCATCTCCAGGTTCCAGCTCGAGACGGTGACGGTAGCCCTCCCGGGTGAAATGGATGACACGGCGGTCCAGATCTTCTCCTACCGGGGTCTGAAGAAGGAAGACCTGGGTCTTTCACTTCCGTCCCTCCAGCCGCTGCTCACTTTCCTGGACAAGGACGAGTACAGCCAGGTCCCGTTCTCCTACCTGCGGGAAAGCTTTCCCGACAAGGACGCAGTGGACCGCCTGGCAAAGCTCGGCACTGATGTGATTGTCCCGCTGCGCACGGACAAGGGCGCCATCGGAATCCTCCTCCTGCCCCGTCCCGCCACGGGAGCGCCGTACGGGCTGGACGATATCCAGTACATCACGCGGATCGTGCGGTTCGCCTCCATAGCAATAGAGAACGGAAGCCTCTTCCGACAGGCCACCACGGACCGGATGACCGGCTTGTTCTCCCATCACTTTTTCGAGAAGAACCTGGACGAGGAGCTGGAGCGGGCCCGCAGGTACAAGGCAACGTTCAGCCTCGTCATGTTCGACATCGACCACTTCAAGAAGTTCAACGACGCCTACGGCCACCTGCAGGGGGACCGCATCATCCGCGAGATCGCCAAGCTCCTCACCAAGTCCATCCGGCAGGTGGATTTCCCCGCCCGCTACGGCGGGGAAGAGTTCGCCGTGATTCTTCCCGCCGTGGACATCAAAGGCGCGCTCGTCGTGGCAGAGAGGCTGCGAAAGCGGGTGGAGTCGTTCGACTTTTCGCGTTCGGAGGGAGGGGCGCCTCTGCACGTCACCATATCTCTGGGCGTGACCGAGTTCGACGCCGAATCCGCGTATGCCCCGTCGGAGATCATCCGCGAGGCGGACAGGGCGCTGTACCAGTCCAAGGAAAACGGCCGCAACCGCGTGACGGTCAGTACGCCCCGGTCGAGCTGAGGCGGACGGGAGCCCTGTCATGATCGTCGTCCTCGAGCGCACCATTCGTGACCACGAGAAGACGCATATCCGCGAGTTCCTCGTCTCCCGCGGGTACACCATCAAGGAAATCGTCGGAGAGGAAGAAACTATCCTCGGGGCGGTCGGCGTCACAGGCATCGATGTCCGCGAGGTCGAGCTCCTCCCCGGCGTGGCGCGCGTCATCCCCATCACCTCGCCGTACAAGCTGGCCTCCCGGGAGTTCCGCAAGGATGACACGGTCATAACCATCGGCGGGGCCGCCGGCGGAAAACCGGGCGCCAGATCCGCCTTCGGCGGCGCCATCCCCGTGCGGATCGGCGGACTGCGAATCGTGGCCATCGCCGGGCCCTGCGCGGTGGAGTCCCGCCAGCAGACACATGGACGTGGCCGCCTGCGTGCGGGAAAGCGGCGCTGTTCTCTTCCGCGGAGGGGCGTGGAAACCGCGCACCTCCCCCTACGCCTTCCAGGGGCTGGGCGAGGAAGCACTCGGCTATCTCAAGGAAGCCGGGGAAAAGTACGGGATGCCGGTGGTCTCCGAGATCGTCTCCCCCGAGCACGTGGAGCTGATGAAGGACTACGTCGATGTCCTGCAGATCGGCGCGCGCAACATGCAGAACTTCGAGCTGCTCAAGCGCGTGGGCAGCCTCGGGCAAGCCCGTGCTGCTGAAGCGCGGCCTTGCGGCAACGATCCAGGACCTGCTGATGTCCGCGGAGTACCTCCTGGCGGCGGGCACGGACAGCGTGATCCTCTGCGAACGGGGGATCCGGACCTTCGAGACGTCCACCCGAAACACGCTGGACCTCTCCGCAATTCCGGTGGTGAAGAAGCTCAGCCACCTGCCGATGATCGTGGATCCCAGTCACGGCACGGGGCTGCGGGCCAAGGTGAGCCCCATGGCGCTGGCGGCCGTGGCGGCGGGGGCGGACGGCATTACCGTGGAGGTGCACACGGACCCCGATCGCGCGCTCTCCGACGGTCCGCAGTCCCTCTATCCTGACCAGTTCGAGAAGCTCATGCGCGACATCGAGGCGCTCGCTCCCGTGCTCGGCAAGGAGCTTGCCCGGCTTCCCGACCTCGCGGCCGCCGAAGGCGGCATTCTGGCAGCAGCATCCCCGTCCCGCTCCGCGGTGCGCGCGCCCTCCGCGGACAGTGGAGGCACCGTTGTGACGTTCCAGGGTGAGCGGGGCGCTTTCGGCGAGCACGCCATCAGGCACTGGTTCGCAGGAGAAGTCACCGCGCAGCCTGTCCCTGATTTCCGGTCAGTGTTCGACTCCGTCCTGCAGGGACGGTCGCGGTACGGCATGGTTCCAATAGAGAACTCGCTGACCGGTTCCATCCACGAGAACTACGACCTGCTCCTCCAGTACCCGGACCTCCGGATCGTGGGCGAGCAGAAAATCAGGATCGTGCACAATCTCATCGCCCTCAAGGGCGCCGGACTTCAGGACATCAAGCGTGTCTTTTCCCATCCCCAGGCGCTGGCCCAGTGCGCCCGGTTCCTGGACACGCACCCGGAATGGGAGCGAGTGGCTTTCTATGACACGGCGGGGGCAGTGCAGCACGTTGCGAACGCAGGGGCAATGGAGAATGCGGCCATTGCCAGCGAGGACGCCGCACGGGTGTACGGGCTGTCGGTGCTTCGCCAGGGCCTGGAGACGAACGTCCAGAATTACACCAGGTTTTTCGTGATTGCCCGCGAGGAGCAGGCACTCCCGCCGGAGGCCGGCACCCACCGTGCGGGGAAAGCGTCGTTGTGCTTTGCCGTGGCCGATCAGCCCGGTGCGCTTTTCAAGGCCCTGCAGGTCCTGGCGGACCGGGGCCTCAACATGAAGAAGCTCGAGTCGCGGCCCATCCACGGCAAACCGTGGGAGTACCAGTTCTATATCGACGTGGATCTCCCCGAAGACATGAACGTGTTCACGCGGGGAATGGAAGAGCTGAAATCCGTGTCAGAAGACCTTCGAGTCCTGGGGACGTACGGGAGCGGATAGCGCGCGCCCGGCCGCCTCGCCAACTCAGACCGCGTTCTCTGCCTCGCTGAGAAAGCCCGTTCGGAAAGCACTATTGGCTACGGTGATATATGCCATAGCTGTCATTTTTTGTATCTATCGCTTTGGGGTAAGTCTTATTGTCAAATGCCCCGATGTCAAGACTGCTGATTTCAAGTGTCTTCCCTGTCGCATCAATCTTGACAATTCCTTGCCGGTTTCCCGAAGGAATCGCCCCACTAAGCTGACTCAGGTTTACCCAGTACCAAGTATTGCCCGCGGCGTCCTTCCATTTCTTTACCAGCTGGCATGCGCCGCTCTCAGATGGCTGCGCATCGTCTATATAAATAAACAGCTTCCATGTTCCGGGCTGTTCCAGCAGCTTCTGCCGACCGGCGTCAAGGTTCACCCATGTGCCATAAATCTCTTCATTTTCCTTTGGGACATACTTTGCAGGAGCACAGCCTCCAAGCACGACTATTGCCAGTACCGGTACGAGAACACAGAAAGGCATCTTTCCAGTTTTCATGCCGTCCTCCAAGCTTCAAAAAATATATGACACCAGATTCTTCTTTCTCTCGGGAGCAATCGGACTCGCGCCTTCGCCATATCCCAGGGTGATCCCAAACTGTGGAACGTATCCCTCAGGGAGAAGAAGCTCCTTGGCGAAGGAGTCAACGTGCGCACTTGTTGAAAGCAATTCAACGCTTCCTATCCAACACGACCCAATTCCCAAAGATTCGGAAGCTATAAGCATATTCTCTGTTGCCGCCGCTGCGTTGACCATCGCGAATCGGCTTTTTTTTTCGGTTGACACGATGACTACAGTTGGAGCGTTCCTGAAAAAACGCCCTCCGTTTCTCTTCACTATTTCCTGCAGCTTATGATTCTCGCTGATTTCGACTTCATCCGACAACCACTTGTTCACCTTTTCTATCATCTCTTTGTTCTGAAGAACCGTAAAGTGCCAGTCTTGAGCATTATTGGCACTTGGTCCATAAAGTCCTGCTTCAATAATCGCATCCACATCTTCCAGTTCAAGCTGCTCATCCTTGAAAAGCCGAATGCTCCTTCTGTTCAAAATGGAATTGAGAGTATCGTTCACAAATGCCTCCAAAATTGTTTGCGGCTATCGAGCCTTGCGCTTTGAAACAGTTTCCCGCTTGTCGAGCTTCCCCGCACTTTTCTTCGCCTTGACAGCCTTTCCTTGCTTCCCAACGCTGCCCTTGTATATCGCCTCAAGCTGCTTCCTGCTGTAGAAAACTTTGACCCCCTGTTTCTTTCCCCTGACTCCGAGCCTGCTCACTTTCGTTCTGAAGGACGACATGGTCAGGCGGGTCATGAAGGCACCTTGCTCGGCTGTGAAAAGGTTTTCTTCTTTGGACACTGTAGATTCCTCCTGTTGGGCATGATAGGGAAATCGAATAGAGCAGTAAAGCGCCAAAGTCATTGTGTGGTTGAACCCGGCAGTATACGTATACCATCCGAAGAAAACATGACATGTGTATCTATTGTGTCAACCTGAACGGCAACGGACTTCACGTCGTAGAGTTTCCTCAGCTGCTTCACGATCTGCTCCAACCGCTCGTCGTTTCTCACCAGCAGGTACATGGCGCTGTCTGCACCGCCGTCCACGGGCGCGCAGAGGATCCCCTCGAGGTTGAACCCCCTGCGGGAGAAAAGTCCTGTTATGTGCGACATCGCGCCCGGGTGGTTCTTCACCATGAGCTTCACTATGGTGTTCGGCAGGCCGTTCATGAGTTCCCCCTGTTCGACGAGATGGCTTCAATGTTGCTCTTCCCGGGCGGAACCATCGGGTAGACATTCTCGGTCTCGGGCACCTCGATGTCCAGGACAACCGGTCCTTTCGTGGAAAGAGCCCGGGCCAGGATCCCTTCATCGTGCGGGATTCGGACGGTGCAGCCCGGGATTCCGAATCCGCGTGCTATTGCCGCGAAATCAGGCCGGGACTCGAAGCGGGATGCCACGTAGCGCTCGCCGTAGAAGAGCTCCTGCTGCTGCCGCACCAGGCCGAGATGGCCGTTGTTGAGCACGCAGATCTTGATGTCCAGGTTGTTCTCGGCGATCGTTGCCAGCTCCTGGATGTTGATCAGGAACGAGCCGTCACCTGTCAACACGAGCACCGCTTCGTGCGGGTTGGCCAGCGCCGCACCCATTGCCGCGGGGAGCGCGAATCCCATGGTTCCCAGGCCGCCGGAAGTGAGGAAGCGCCGCGTGCGCCGCACCGGCCACGCCTGGGCTGCCCACATCTGGTGCTGGCCGACGTCCACCGCCGCGATGGAGTCCTTCGGAACGGCGCGGGCCAGCCTCTTCAGGAGCGTCCAGGGGTGGGCGTCATCGCCGGGGGTCACGACCGGATGTTCCTTTCGCAGGGACTCGATCTCCGCCAGCCAATGCTCCCGGGCTGTTCGTGCGGCAAGCCTGTTCAGCCGCTTCAAGGACCGCTTCACGTCGCCCGCCGCCGAGATGTCCGGGCGGCGGATCTTGCCGATCTCCGCCTCGTCGATGTCCATGTGAATGACCCGCGCGCGCGGGGCAAACCCGGCAACGGAGCCGGTGGCCCGGTCATCGAACCGCACGCCCAGCGCTATCAGCAGGTCAGCGCGATCTACCGCGAAGTTGGTGGCGCGGCTTCCATGCATGCCTATCATGCCCAGGTGCAGAGGGTCTTCCGGGCTCGATGATGCCCAGCCCCATGAGCGTGCAGACCACCGGAATCCCGCACATCGCCGAGAGGGCGCGGACTTCCTCCTCCGCGCCTGAGGCAACCACGCCGCCGCCCACGTACAACAGCGGCCGTTCGGCGGCGGCCATCATCCGTGCCATAGAGGCAAGCACGGCACCGTCAGGGTCCGGGGCGGCATCCGCGGTGCCCGGCTCCGGCATCCTGTCGATTTCGATGCGCGCCACCTGGACGTCCTTGGGCAGGTCGATCAGCACGGGACCCTGGCGGCCGGAAAGCGCGAGGCGGAACGCTTCCGGGACCACTTCCAGCAGCTCGGCGGCCGTGCGCACGAGGAAATTGTGCTTGGTCACCGGGATGCTCATGCCGTACGTGTCCACTTCCTGGAATGCGTCCGTGCCGATCAGCCCTGAAGAAACCTGCCCGGTGACCGCCACCATGGGCACCGAATCCAGCTTGGCGTCCGCGATGGCGGTGAGGAGGTTGACTGCGCCCGGCCCTGACGTGGCAAAGCACGCTGCCGCGTTTCCCGTTGAGCGCGCCATGCCCTGGGCAAGAAAGCCGCCCGCCTGCTCGTGGCGAACCAGGATGTGTCGAAGATCACTCCGTCCCAGCGCATCGTAGAGCGGAAGGTTTGCGCCTCCCGGTATCCCGGCCACGATCCCTATTCCCTGCCTTTTCAGAAGCTCGATCAGGAGAGAGGCGCCGTTGAACTGCATGGGTCCTCCTTTACGGAAAAAAAAGCCCCTCTCGGTGTCCACCGAGGGGGGCTGATCTCAATCGAGGTGATAAGCCTACGGTGCGACCACAGGGGTGCTCTCCGGGAGTACTACGAGGACGAGCGCGAGTATGGTCTGGCCGAGGCTGGTGCTCTTCACGCCCCCAAGGTACACGGCGCCGCTGCTGGAGTCAAGGGCGCTGCCGCGGTCTCAGGTTTTTCAGGATTCGCCTGTAGATGGCGGTGAGCCCTTCGATGCGACGCAGCTTGAACCGGGAATCGGCCACCCACACGCTGTCCGCGTAGCTCTTCCACGACCCGGCTGAAGTAGCCGTGCGCCGCCCTGAGGTACGCGAGGCTCGTCCCGAAATACTCCGCAGTGTTGAACCGCCGCCGGGAGGGCAGCGAGCGGCCTGCTGCGATTTTCCTGTTCACCGCCGCAATCCCGTGGATGGCAAGAGAGAAATTGATGAAGCCCTGCTTGTAGTACGCATAGGCGGGATCACGGGGCAGGTCAACGGCGGCCAACAAGGGCGTCGCGGCCGTCACGGCTGCGCGCATCCCTGCCTGCAGCCCGGCAGGCGATTCCGCGGCTGACTGCCGCGCGGCGCTCATCAGCGCGCCGTAGGCCTCGGTGAGGGTGATGGTGGCCAGCTCCTGGAGATGCTTTCTTTCCGGGGGGAACCGGTCCGGGTGATTCTCCATGACGCGCAGCCTGTAGGACTGCCGGATCTGCTCACGGGTGGCGTCCGGGGGAACGCCCAGGATCTCCCTGAAATACGAATCACTCAAGGGCCAGGCGTCTCTTCTCCTTGTATTCATGGCGGCGCTGGTTTGCCTTGACGATGGCGTTCTTGATGGTGAGGAGCTCGATCTTGATGCCTCGTGCCGTCTTCTTTTCCTGCGTCACGCGCGCCTGGAGGACGGTATTCAGGGAACCAAGGCGCCGGTGAATGAGCAGCAGCTCGTTGAGCTGCTTGTCCACGAATCCCGCCAGCTGGGACTCGGAGGTAGCGGCCAGGCGCTTGAAAGCCGGACCCGTTCCCGGGGCCAGCGAGGCAAGAAGGCTGGACTTCTTCTGCACCTCGACGGCGAAAGGGGGGAAGTCGATGGATTCCGTCCTGGGCGCCGGCACGCCCGGTTCGGCGTACTGCACCTTGTAGACGCGGTCGGCTGTCTTTGAGGCAGAAGAGCCGCCGAAAAGGCGCTTGAACCAGCCGCCGCCCGACCCGCGCGAGTCGGTGAGCAACCGCTCGATTCTCTTCCAGGACGGCTATTGCCGTGACCAGCTCTTCGTTGGGCCGGCTGAGGAGCCGCACTGCCTCGAGGAGGATTGTCTTGCCGTCGGGGGCTTCTACAACTTTCGCCTTCGCCGGTGCGGCGACGGCAAGGGACGCCAGCAGCTTCTCCCGCCGCGCTTCCGCGTCTTCCGCGAGCTCCTCGTCGGCGATCTCCTCCACGAGCGAGGGATACCAGGGCTTCCCGGGCATCCGGGCGGCAAAGCCCCGCTTGATTGACACGAATCATTTCTTCGCGCCGTGCATGACCCTCGGCAGGCCCGGGAGAGAGTGTGGGGAGCACGAGTGCGCCGGATTTCCGCCTTCCACGATTCGCGGTCGAAGGCGATGAGCTCGGCAAGGAGGGTGCGCAGAGTGTGCGTGGTCTTGATGATCTGGGTCTCGGAATCCTTCAGGATCTGCGATGCCATGGTGTCCGAACCCATGCGGACTTTCATGAACACGCGCGCAAAGGCCTTTGTTGTCGGGCTCTTGGATGCCTCTCCCATCTCCAGCCAGTTGATGTACGAGACCAGGGAGGAGAGCTTTTTCAGACGGGCCAGCCCGAGCGTCGGCAGGTCCAGCGGGTACTCGGCGCAAACGAACTTCAATTGCCGCCGAAACGCGGCCAGCCGGTAGCTGACTTCGTCGGAGTTCTCGAACTCCGGCAGGACGTCGTCCTTCGGGATGGTGATGTCGGTGAAAGCTTGCTCGTAATTGTAGGGATCCTCCCGCAGGAGACCCTTGCGGATGAGCATCCCCATCACTCCTTCGAACATCGAGGCGAAGGATGCAAGTGTCTCCTTCAGGAGGGGAATCTGTACCGCTTCCAGCCACTGCCGACGCTTTTCGATTGCGGCGTCCAGCAGCCCCTGGTATTGGGACCGGTTCTTCCATCGGGTCCGATTATACGGTAATCTCGGAACGGCCGCAAGAAAGCTGCACGTTCTTCATCATGGGAATCGCGGGGACCTACACTCCAGAGAAACTCGTCATGTGCGTGCTCTCGTCGTCTCCCGACAGGGAGAGCGATGTGCGGGCCCTCCTCGTCGAACAGTGGGGCGGCATCGACTTCTCGTCCGACCCCATTCCCTTCACGGCAACGGACTACTACGAACGGGAAATGGGCCCGGGGATCATGCGCACCTTCCTGTCTTTCCGGCAGCTCGTCGACCCGGTCCTGCCTTTCCCAGGTGAAGCTGCGGACGAACTCCCTGGAGGACCGCTTCCGGGTCCAGGGCTTGCGCCGGGTGAACCTGGACCCCGGCCTGATGGCGCTCTCGCGTTTTTCCCTTGCCACCACCAAGGAAAGCGCGCATCGCATTCCGCTGTCGGGCGGGATCTTTGCGGAGATCACCCTGCTGTACTCAAGAGCGGGCTTCCGCGCGCTCGAGTGGACCTATCCCGATTTCCGGACCCCCGCGTACCTCTCCGCGCTGACCAGGATACGCTCGCTCTACAAGGCTCAGCTGCGGTAGACAAGCACGGCGGGCCCTTCCGGCGTTCTCACCGGTGTGAAATACCTGCGGCTGTTCCTTCTGGCGGCGCTGCTGTCATCGTCGTCATGCTCATTTCTCGCAACGGATGAAGAGATGATTCTGGTCTGCCCGTCACCCCCGGTTGCCTGGCAGATAGCATTTCCGGGGCTGGGATTTCGAGTGGTGGCCAGGGATTCGAGCGGTGCCCTGGTTGTCACGGAAATCGCGGACTGGCGCATCCCGGTTGCTTTCAGGTGCTGCCGGGTGGTCAATTCACCGATCGTCGCATGGCCGTATGAGCCCGGTGATCGGCGCTCTCCTGCATGTGCACCGGGTCTTCTGCGGCCGGCCGGCGGGTTTTTCCCGCTTTCCCTTCGCGCACGCGGGGACCGGCAGATCGTGGAGCTGTCGTGGGAGAATGGCCCTGCCGCGCTCGTGATCTCGCGGGTTGCGGCGGAAGGACGGGATATTTCACGTTTCAATGTCCCGCGGCTCTGCCGGTTCTTCCGGGAGGAAGGAGAGCCCTGGGCGCTGGACCTGGACAGCGTTGCCCAGAAAATCTCCCAGGGAGAGTTTACAGCGTGGGACATCGATCGGCTGCCCTGTCGGGACGCGGAGGTCGGGCCGGGGCCGGGAACATGGTTCCTCGAGAGCCCGTTCTGCTCCACGGTTGAAGCGGCAGGCGGACGGATTGTTCTTCCGCAGATCGCCCGGGGGACACACAGGCTGTTTTCAATGATGACGAGGTCGAGCTGGACCCTGGAGATCGGGGAAAGGGAAACCGTGCTTGTGCCGGGTGCGCCGCCCTGACACGGTGGGCCGCTGACGCCGCCGCCCGCGTGTGTCACTTCGCGGAACGGCCGGGAAAGGCCGCTGACTTCTTACGGGATGCGCACGATGCGGGACTTCGTGAGGATCCGGGAGGAGCCTTCGGAAATGAGCACGTCGTTTTCCCAGCGCACGCCGCCGTGCCGGGGGTCATAGAGCCCGGGCTCGATTGTCACGACCATTCCCGGAAGCAGCGCTGGATCGGGATTCTCTCCCTGGCTTCTCAGGAGCGGCGCCTCGTGGGTATCCAGCCCGATGCCGTGGCCCAGGGCATGCGGCATGGTCCACCCGGCCGCAGAGAAGATCCTCTCCGCCCTGCGTGCCGGCTCCTGGGGAGACAGCCCGGCGCGTGCTGCCTCCATCGACGCGTGGTATGCATCTTCCACGAGGCCGATCATGCGTTCCTGCTCGGGGGAGAGCTTCCCCACGGCGAAAGAGAGCGTCACGTCGCTCGTGTACCCGTCCACCTTCACGCCGAAGTCGAGGATGGAAAGTCCGTCTCCTCCGAAAGGGCCGGCAGAACAGGAGGGGAAGGGATGGATTGCCCAGCTCCGCGCCGGGCCCGGCGGCGAGGGGCTCGAAGCCGAGCCCTTCGGCGCCGAGTGCGAGCGCCTCCCTCTCGATGAGCTGCGCGAGGTCGATCTCGCGCAGGTCCTTTCTCCTGGCTGGTGACGATCACGCGGTCGCTGACGAGCTCGATCAGGGTGTTGGTGATCTCGGCGGCTTTCTCGATGGCCGCGATCTCCACGCTCGTCCTTCACTGCGCGGGACCGGGCAACGAAAGACTCGAACCCTTCTGCGCGGAGCAGGATCTCCGCGCCGGGAAGGTCTTCGGTCAGCTCGAGGAAGCGCAGGTGCGAGGTCCGTGACGGGAACTCGACCTTCCGGCGCGCGCGGGGCCCCCCCACGGCGGCCTCGACTCCGTTCTCTCGCAGGACGGTCGTCACTGCTTCCTTGAAGGACCGCTTGAACTCCGTGTACGGGATGATCCGGTCGACCACGCTTCTCTCACTGGCGATGTTCACGTCCCAGGGAACGAGCACGGTCTTTCCGGATGCGAACAGGAACAGGAGGGCGTCCATGGGATGGCCGGACAGCCAGCGAACCGTGCTGCTGCGCTGGTTCTCGAAATCGTCCAGGACCGCAGCGTAGACGCCGTTGCGCGTCATCCACTCTGCGGCGCGTGCCTGCCGCGCCCTGATGGCCGCGGATGGGAATGCTGCCTCCGCGGCCGCTTCAGAGGGCGGCAACGATGTTCACCAGCTTGTTCGGCACGACGATGACCTTGCGGATCTCCTTGCCCGCGAGGATCTCCCTGATCCTCTCGTTGCCAGCGCCTTCTCCTTCAGGTCCGCATCGGCGGTTCCCGGCGGCATGCTCTCCTTGGCCCGGATCTTGCCGTTGACCTGGAAGACGACCTCCACCAGCTCCTCCGCGGTCAGCGCCTCGATCCACTCCGGCCACGGCACCCGCGAGATGGAGGGCGCGTTGTCCGAGCTTTGCCCACAGCTCCTCGGCCAGGTGCGGCGCATAGGGAGAGAGCAGGAGGACGAACGGCGTCCACAGCTTGCGGGGCATCGCCGCCAGGCCCGCAACCTCGTTCAGGAAGATCATCATCTGCGCGATGGCCGTGTTGAACTCCAGGCGGTCGGTGTCCTTGCTCACCTTCTTGATCGTCTTGTGCAGGACGCGCTGCAGCGCTCCGACGGCTCCTCGTCGGTGAGGGGCAGCTCCGCGGCCCGCCAGATCCGCTCCAGGAATCGCCTGGCCCCGGCGATGCCCCGCGTGGACCAGGGCTTGGAGACCTCCAGCGGGCCCATGAACATCTCGTAGACGCGCATGGTGTCCGCGCCGAAGTCCCGCACGATGTCGTCGGGGTTGATGACGTTGCCGAGGCTCTTGGACATCTTCACGCCGCCCTCGCCCAGGATCATTCCCTGGTTGATCAGGCGCATGAACGGCTCCGGGCTGTTCACCAGGCCCTCGTCGAAGAGGAACTTGTGCCAGAACCGCGCGTACAGCAGGTGCAGCACCGCGTGCTCCGCCCCGCCGACGTACAGGTCGACCGGCATCCAGTAGTCGATCTTCTCCCGCGCGGCGAAGGCCGTCGTCGTTCGTCGGGTCGAGGAAGCGCAGGTAGTACCAGCAGGAGCCCGCCCACTGGGGCATGGTGTTCGTTTCCCGCTTCGCCGGCCCGCCGCACTTCGGGCAGGTCGTGTTCACCCAGTCGGGAATGGCCGCCAGGGGGCTTTCCCCGGTGCCGGTGGGGATGACGGTCTTCACCTCGGGCAGCTTCAGCGGCAGCTGGTCGTAGGGAACGGCGACCGTCCCGTCCTTCGGGCAGTGCACCAGGGGGATCGGCTCCCCCCAGTAGCGCTGCCGGGAGAAGATCCAGTCCCGCAGCTTGTAGTTCACCGCGCGCGATCCGATGCCCTTCTTCTCCAGCCACTCGATGATCCGCTTCTTGAACTCCGCCGTGGCCAGGCCGTCGAACTCCCCCGAGTTGACGGCGATCCCGTCCGTGGGATCCGCCTCGGCAAGCTCGCGCAGGCTGCCGTCCTTCGAGACCACCTGGACGATCGGCAGGCCGAACTTCTTCGCGAACGCGAAGTCCCTCTCGTCGTGCGCGGGCACCGCCATGATGGCGCCCGGTGCCGTAGGAGATGAGGATGTAGTCGGAGATCCAGACGGGGATCTTCTTCCCGTTCACGGGGTTGATGCGCGAAGGCGCCGGTGAAGACGCCGGTCTTGTCCTTGGCGAGCTCCGTGCGCTCCATGTCCGACTTCATGGCGGCCGCCGCGACGTAGTCGTCCACCGCCTTCTTCTGCGCCGCGGTCGTGATCTTCTGCACCAGCGGATGCTCGGGGGCGAGCACCATGTAGGTGGCGCCGAACAGGGTGTCCGGACGCGTGGTGTAGACCTCGATCGAGTCCAGCGCCCTTTTCCAGCTCGAACCGCACGTTTGCCCCTTCGCTGCGGCCGATCCAGTTCGTCTGCATCAGCTTCAGGGACTCCGACCAGTTCAGCATGCCCAGGTCGGCCAGGAGCCGCTCGGCGTACGCGGTGATGCGCAGGATCCACTGGCGCAGGTTGCGGCGCGTCACCGGCGTCCCGCAGCGGTCGCACAGGCCGTCCTTCACTTCCTCGTTGGCCAGGCCCGTGAGGCACGAGGGGCACCAGTTGATGGGCACCTCGGCCTCGTAGGCCAGCCCCTTCTCCCAGAGCCGCAGGAAGATCCACTGCGTCCAGCGGTAGTACTCCGGCTCGCAGGAGGAGATGCGCCGGTCCCAGTCATAGGAGAAGCCCAGGGACTTGATCTGCGTGGTGAAGCGCGCGATGTTCTGCTCGGTGGAGACGCGGGGGTGGGTGCCGGTCTTGATGGCATAGTTCTCCGCCGGCAGCCCGAAGGAGTCGAAGCCCATGGGGTGCAGGACCTGGAATCCCTTCATGCGCAGGTAGCGGCAGTAGATGTCAGTGGCGAAATATCCCTCGGGGTGACCGACGTGCAGGCCGGCCGCGGAGGGGTAGGGGAACATGTCCAGCACGTAGCGGCGCTTCTCGCGGGGAACGGAAGGGTCCTCCGTCGTGCGGAAGGTCTTGTTCTCCTCCCAGTATGCCTGCCACTTCTTCTCGATGTCGGTGAAAGGGTATCCGGTCATGGCGGGATGATAATCATGGGCACCGGAGGGGTCAACTGCGCGCCCTTCCCTCCGCGAGGTCCCTGCGCGGGCCCAGGCCCTCAGGCCGCCCCGGCAACCCGCCGGGCGGTCGAGTTTGCCGAACGGCCCAGGATGACATAGACCAGCCCGTCGAACAGGAGCAGCATGTAGAAGGTTGCAAAGCGCCAGACGAAGATCGCAATGACCGTCGGGCCGAGCGCGCTGGTCATGCCCGGCATAGACCAGGGCGAATGCTCCCTCCACGCCCCCGCTTGCCCCGGGGGTGGGCACGTAGAAGACGACCTGCCACAGGATCACGTAGGTGATGACAACCGCCACGAACGAGAGCTGCACGCCCGACGACTCCCTCCAGGACGAACATCAGTGACTAGGCGTGGAGGAAGATGTTCCCGATTCCCATCAGGATGTCGAGGATCATGACCCACGTCTTCTCCGACCAGAGCATGCGCACGTTCTCCCGCAGGCGGTGCGACCAGCGGTGCAGGCTGGGCGCCCAGTTGTGCTTGCCGCTCACCCGCCGACGAGGCGGCCCAGGGCGGTGCGCTCCAGCACGATGGCCACCCGCCCGATGAAGTGGGGCCGGATGAGGAGCAGGAGCAGGAACATCGTCATCAGGAGGGACACGCCGAGGGCGACGTACATGAGCCGGACCCCATGCCCAGGACTGGCGGCGATCCACGAGATCTGGGTGAGGAAGAACAGGGAGATCAGCAGGGACGTCATGGCCTGCTCGACGAATCGCGACATGATCACGTTCGTGGAGGTTTCGGGCGGAACGCCGACCACGCTGAGGTGGTAGATCTGGAACGGCTGACCGCCGGCGGTCATGGGGGTGATGTTCGTGAAGAACGTGCCCACGGCGCTGTTGTAGAAGGCCTGCACGAAGGTGAGCCGGATCCTGAACTGGGAAACAACGAGCATGAGGCGCAGCGAGTCCACGACGTGGGAGGCGATGAACAGCAGCAGCGGCACGGCGAAGTAGATCAGCAGCACCTTGCGCAGGGAGGCGATGAACTGGGCCCGGTCCATGAACAGCGAGAGGAAGGCGTTGACGCCGAAGCCGAGCACGACCGCGATCAGCACGAACCGCAGGACGACGCCGGAAGCTCGATCGTTCGCGGAGGTCGAAACCCGAGCTTCATGCGAGTGCGTCCACGATGGCCGCGGCCATCGTCGTCCGCGCCATTGCCGGCCGCGGCGGCCGCCGGCGGCGCGCCCTTTGTCCTTGCAGGCGGCGCGGTCCCTGATGATCAGCGACACCCGCTCCGCGAACAGGCGCGGCCGCGGGCAGTACCAACCGTAACCGTTTTCCACGACGTAGCGCATGTTCCCCCGCTCGTTCGGAGCGCCGAGGTGCGTGACGATCAGGGGGACACCCGTGGCCATGGCCATCATCGCGAAGCCCGTCCCGCACTTGCCGGCCAGCACGTCCGCGGCGCCAATGATGCCGCTGATGTCCTCCTGGTAGCCCAGCGCGACGGGCACATGCGCCGCCGGAGGCTGGACCCGGAGGCGATGCGCCCTGTCCTCTGCAGGATCCTGCGCAGGAGGTCGCTGTTGCGGCCCGTGAGCACGACCAGCGAGGCTCCCGTCACGTTCCGCGCGAATGCCTCGACGAACGGGAGCGTGCGGCCGATTCCTTCGCCGCCCAGGCTGAGCACGACCACGAGGTTTTCCGGCGGTATGCCCAGGCCCTGGCGCAGGACGTCCCGGGGCACGTCGCTTGTCACCATGTGCGGATCCACGATCAGCGGGACCCGCTGCATGCGCGCCGGGTCTACACCCGATCTTTGCCAGGCCGTCGTCGACGCGGGGGGACAGCGTGAAGTAGCAGGTCCGCCCCGCAGTTGATGACGCTGTAGGTCTCTCCGAGCTCACCGTAGATGTAGTACGGAGGGGAAACGTCGTTTCAGCCCGCGCCATGGAGAACAGGTGCGCGCAGGCCCAGTGCGTGGACATGACGAGGTCCGGTTCGTACTCGGCCAGGAACGCCGCCGCCTTGGGAACGGCGGTGCGGAAGCTTCGTCGGTTCAGCGCGCGGGCCACGCGCGGCGCCAGGCGCTCCAGCGCGAAAAGCGCGGTTGAAACGAAGGGCGGCATTCCGAGGAAGACCTTCCACAGGTCGACGAACGTCTTCTGCAGCAGATCGTCATCCAGCTCGACGTGCCGCGTCCATCAGCCGCACGTCCCAGTCCGGGCGCAGCGTGTGCAAGGTATTGGGCGAACGCCTGTGCCAGGATCATGTGCCCGAGCCCGGCCGAGAGGTAGGGAATGAGGATCTTCTTGCCCATCTTCAGCTCCGTGTCCGCGCGAGCCTACGATAGGCCAGCCAATCGTTCAAGACGCCGACGACCGCGTGGGCGAACAACCCGTACAGGATGGAGCCCGTGACGACTGCCGCGGCGCCCGCCACGAGGCCGAGAAGGAACGCCCCGAAGACCTCGGAATCGGGGATGACCGATGTGGTAGATCGTGGAGAGGAAGGTCTGCACCATGATCGCCACCGCGACTCCCGGGATCGTCTTCGGGAGAAACGCCAGCAGCCCGAACAGAACGACCCCGCGGAAGGCGAACTCCCATGCCAGGTAATAGAAGACAACGTAGCTGAGCTCGTAGATCACGAACCGTCCGGGCCCAGCCAGCGCTTCCTTGGAGAAGGGATATTGCTTCTGCAGGGCCGGGTCCCGCACACCGAGCAGCATGCCCACGGCGAGGAGGGGGGAGCCGATGGCCACGATGGCGAGACCCTTCGGCCAGTCGCCGAGCCGCAGGCCCAGCGTCCAGGGGTACATACCCACGCGCGGACCTTCGATGAGAACGAGCGTCATGGGGAAGACGAACATCAGCACGAAGAAGCCCGCGAAGTACGTCATGACCGCCGTGTAATCGTGTTTCGCGCGGCGCAGCAGGGTGTGTACGTTCAATACCGACGAGAGCAGAAGAAAGGCCATGCCGATGCAGCAGAACAGCACGGCATAGGGATCACTTGCAATGGCCGCTGCCGCCGCAAGAACGGAGGAGAACCACGCCATGCCTACCTCCGCATCCTTGCCGCAATGCGACCGGATGCCTTCTCGGCGATGTACCACTGCACAACGGACTCCAGCTGTCGTTCCAGGTCCTGGTCGGGCTGGTACCCGAGCTCTTCCCGGGTGCGCGTAATGTCGTAGCTGGTGTCCCGCCCGGCCTTGCTCACGGGGTAGTAGGAGACGCGCACGACAAAGGCGGGGATGAATGCATGGAGGAGCTGCATGCTGAGCGCGATTGCATAGGCCACGATCATGGGCACGAAGAGGCGCTGCTTCCTGCCCAGCCGGTCCTGGAAGAATCCCATGAGCTGGCGCCAGGTGATGTCCTGGCCGTTGGTCACGGTGTAGGCGGCCCCGTTCCTGCCCTGCATCCTGCAGGCAAGGTGGCACGCCCGGGCGAGATTCTCCACGTAGCAGAAGCTGAGGATCCGATTCCCGGTCCCGGCGATGACGGGCCAGCCGTCCTCGATCCCGCTGAGGAGCCGAAGGCTCGAGGTCCTGTCGTTGGGACCGTAGACGTCGGCAGGGCGCAGGATGATCACGGGCAACCCATTGGTGCGGAAGTGCTCCTGGAGAGTCTCTTCCGCCATCTCTTTTGCCCTCACATAAGGCAGGAGTCCGCGCGCCGGTGCGCCCCTGTTTTCTTCGGATATGTTCGTCGAGCGGTGCCCGAGCACGAGGGCGGTGGAGATGTAGACGAACCGCTTCATCTCCACGCAGTGTTCCTGCAGGCAGCGGAGGAGATTCACGGTGGTCTCGTGGATTCCGAGCCGGGCCTCCTCCATGGACATGGTTTCGACCACGAGCGATGCGGCGTGGACGACGTACTCGATGCCCGGGGGGAGCTCAATCGGGCCGGGCTGCGCCAGGTCCGCGTAGACCAGGGTGACCGGCATGTCCTGGAGAAAGTGCAGGTCCGAGGACCGGCGCACCAGCGCCGCGACATCGTAGGAGTGATCGAGAAAATACCGGCACAGGTTCGAGCCGATGAATCCATTTGCGCCGGTGATAAGGACCTTCTCCATACGCGGTATTCGCAATCCAGCATATCAAAGTATACTCGCACGGTGAAGGGGTTTCGATATACCTGCGCGGCTGCGGCCTCCTTCGGGCTGGAGTCTGTCGTGCGCTTGGAGATCGAGCACCTCGGAATCGAGGGCACGCGCGTCGAGGACAGACGCGTGCTTTTCAACGCCACGGCGCAGGAAATCGCCCGGTGCAATATTCGTCTCCGCGCGGCGGACAGGATTCTCGTCCTGGTCGGGGAGTTTCCCGCACCCGATTTCGACGCGCTGTACGAGGGGATCCGCTCCCTGAACTGGCGGGAGCTCCTGGCTCCTTCCCCCGCGGTGTCCGTGGATGCACGAAGCGTCAAGTCCAGGCTCACGGCCCTCCCCAGCGTGCAGTCGGTGGCAAAGAAAGCAATCATGGATGCCCTGGCGGGAGCCAGGCGGCGGACCCGGCCTGAAGCGGCCGCGCAAAATCAGCAGGGGACAAGGAACCGCACGCCGCGCACCGTGCGGGAACGCTCCGCCGCATGGGTGCCGGAGACCGGGCCCCGCTACGATGTGCTGGTCAGCCTTCAGCAGGACCGTGCGGCCGTGAGCCTGGACACCACCGGTCCCGGCCTGCACAAGCGCGGGTATCGACGGCACGTCGGGGAGGCCCCCCTCCGCGAGAACCTCGCCGCCGCGCTGGTGCTGCTCTCCCGCTGGGACGCGTCCAGGCCTCTCGCGGATCCGGTCTGCGGTTCCGGAACCATTGCCATCGAGGCGGCGCTCCAGGCGGCGAACATCGCCCCTGGCATCGGGCGGCGCTATTCAGCAGAGGACTGGCCCCTGTTTCCAGAATCTCTCTGGCGCGAGGAAAGGGCATCGGCGCGGGATGCGCAAGTCCCGGATGTGCGGGCTTTCATCTCTGCTTCCGACCGTGACCCGGGAATGGTCAGAGCCGCCGAGGCGAACGCGGCGGCCGCGGGCGTTGGAAAGCTCATCCAGTTCCGTACTGCTCCCCTGGAGTCCTTTGCCTCGGACCGTGAGTTCGGATGCCTCGTGTGCAATCCGCCCTACGGAGAGCGGCTCGGCAACGCGCGGGACGCCGAAGAGCTTGCCCGTTCCATGGGCGCGCTGCGGCGCACCCTGCCGACATGGTCGTTCTTCGTGCTCAGCGCGCTGGAAGGCTTCGAACGGAGCTTCGGAGCGCGCGCCGCGCGCAACCGCAAGCTCTACAATGGGAACATCCGCTGCTGGTACTACCAGTACTTCGGCCCGCTGCCGCGGTGATCAGGTTTTCCTGCGCATGCGGCATAGGAAGAATCCCTCTCTCTGCGCGTCCGGGAAGATTCGAAGAGCCCGGGATATTCGCGGGTCCAGGCCCCGGGCCATCCCTTCGTAGGTGCCGGCAATCGCCAGCGGCAGCTTCTCCACCTCGAGGGGCAGGCTGTCCATGGCCCACTGGACCATCCTTTCGTTCTCATCGAGGTTCAGGGTGCAGGTGGAGTACACCAGGACGCCCCCCGGTTTCAGCGCGCGCGCGCCGCTTGAGAGGAGCCTGCGCTGCAGCCGTACGCAGTCAGCCACGTTCTTCGTGGACCAGGAACGCGACGTGCCGGGCTCGAAGACGATGAACCGTCCCTCTCCGGAGCACGGAACGTCCAGCAGCACGCGGTCGAAGCTCTCCGGCATCTCTTCCCCCAGCTTCTCCCCGCGGCCTACCCTGACCTCGACGATTTCGCATCCCTGCAGCCGGATGTTGTACGAGAGGCGCTGGGCCCTGACCTCGTCAAGCTCGTTGGCCAGGATGCTGCCCTGGTTCCTCATGAGCGCTGCCATCTGCGTGGTCTTGCTGCCGGGCGCGGCGGCGATGTCCAGGACGCGCTCGCCCGGCCGCGGATCCAGCGCGAGGGCGGGCATCATGCTGGAAAGGCTCTGCAGGTAGATCCGCCCCTCCCGGTAGAGCTCCCACGACTCGACGTCCCGCTCGCGAAGGTCACGAAGGACAAACGCATCCGGATACCAGCGGACGCGCTCGTGCTTGACCGCGCCCTCGCGGAAAAAGCCGAGGATCGCCGCCGCGCCCGAGCGGAGGGTGTTCACGCGAAGCGTCGTCCTGCGGTGCGCTCCCATCCCGCGCAGGATCGCCTCCGCGGCGGACTGGGGGAACGTCTGGTCGAGGGCCTGGATGAAATCCCGGGGAAGGCGACGCCGCGCCTCCCCGACCGATGCCGGGGGATTCACGCCCAGGACTGTACCACGGGGGAGCCGGATCGCGCAGGGGAGTGCCGTCGCGTCGCGCGCGGCAGCCCTTGACTTTCGGTGAAGTCTCCCATAGCTTCTCAGGCAATCCCGATGCGTGTCGTGTCCTCATTGCGCGCCTGGCTGGGTGACGTTGTCAGCCCCGGTCGAATCGCGGCACGGGTGGCGCGTGCGGCGATTGTTTTTGTCATCGCCAGCCACGCGCTCCTTGTCCTCCTGGTGCTGGCCGCCAGCCTCGCGTTGCTTCACTGGAATCCGCCCGTGACCGCCCTCATGCTGTACCGGGAGCTCACCGTCCACCAGAAGGCCCGTCCACTGCGGTTCGTTCCGCTTCGCCAGATCCCCCGTGTTGCCCGCTCCATGGTGATCAGGCTCGAAGACTACAGCTTCTACTCGCATCACGGTGTGGACCTCGGGGCCCTCAGGGATGCGTGGATGATCAACTCCTCGATCGGCAGGACCGCCGTCGGCGGCAGCACCATCCCGATGCAGCTTGCGCGGAACCTCTTCCTCACGCCGCGGAAGACCTACCTGCGAAAGTACATGGAGGCCATCATCGCGCTGGAGATGGGGCTGATCCTGCCGAAGGACAGGATCCTGGAGCTGTACCTGAACTGCATCGAGTGGGGAAAAGGGATATTCGGGATCGGCGCGGCCTCCGCCTACTATTTCAAGACCGGTGTCGGCGGGCTCGGCCTCGATGAGCTGCGCCGCCTGGCCACCATCATCACCAACCCGCTGCGCTACGACGTGCAGACATTTCCGAAGAGTGCCCAGATGTCCCAGCGCTACGCGTACCTCCTGTCGCGTTTTCCGGATCCCGCCTCCGAACCGTTCAACGGTGACGGCCCCGTTGCGCCCATCCCGGACGCACCGGCGCTCGGCGTCAATCCCTGAGGCTTTATTTTCGGTCTATTTCCTTCCTGTGCGTGTCGCACAGCCTGTACAGGGTCCCGGTCAGCGGGTTCTTTCGCGTCACCCTCGTGCCGCAGCGGACACACAGCCCGCCGTCGCGGCGCTTCCTGTACAGCAGCGCCGATCTCTCGGTGCCCGAGGACTTGTAGCGGCTCACCTGGAGCCGGTAACCCTTGTACAGCCACGTCCCGATGGCTTTCTCGTTACCTGTCTTCAGGTCCGAGATGACATGCTTCAGGACGTCCGGCGTAATCTTCTTCGGTTCCATCACGTACCCTCCCTCGGACTTTCTGGTATGAATGAAAGTTAGTTCCGCTCCGGGGAGAAGGCAAGCGAACAGCGGCGTCGACGACCGGCTCACCGCCCGTGGCTCAGGCGGGCTGCAGGGGGAGAGTGCCGAGGTCCAGGAGCTTGTCGCCCCTGATGTAGTCGTGCACGAAGAAATCTCCGGGCACCTTCATGGTCTTTCGGAAGGTGAAGGGCGCGTACCTGCCGTGCTCGAATGCAATGCGCATCTCGATGCGCATTGCCTCTGTTTCTCCCATCTCGACCTGCGGCCAGAAGCTGAAGTAGCCTTTTGTCTGCTCGTTGGTGGTGTAGGGATTGCGCCAGCCCGGTTCCGCAGGGACGGACACGCGTTCGTTGATCCAGAGCGTGGCTTCCGCGGCGATGACGGGTTTCCCGTCACCGGCGTCCACGATGCGCCCGAAGATGTGGGGCATGTTGTAGAAATACGTGAGTCGAAGCTCGTCATCGCTCCCGGGAGAGGAGCGGGACGGCTTTCTTGCGGGGGCGCTCTCGTGCCGGCGGCGTCCGACGACGTCCACGGCATGGTTGACGAGCGTGATCAGCTCGATGATGTTGAGGAGCTTCTCCCCTTCCTGCCCGTTGCCGTTGTCCGCATGCACGACCTCGCGGGTGAAACCGCGCTCGCTGGTGATGTACTTGGGCGGGATCCTGTTCAACGCGTACGCCGCCACGTCCAGCACGAAGGCGCGTGAGGCAGTGATATCCTTGCGGTCCCTGAGAACGATCTTCACTGTCTCCAGGACGAGATCTTCATTGTAATTTTTCAGCCGCATCCGCACCTGTCCTTTTCACATCAAATGTAGCACACCCATCGGCAACCTTCAGTTTTTTTTCTATAGTAAGGTCGCCATGCAGGTACCTCCTCCGGACAGGCGGCTTCCCGCCCGAATCCGAGCCCTCATCTATGATTTCGACAATACAATCGTGGGAACTGAGCGAATCAACGAGGAGCTGTTCACGGGCCTCCTCCAAGGTGAGTTCGGAGTTCATCTCACCCCCCTGGAACAGGAGCTCCTCCACGGGCTTCCCTGGAGCGGTGTTTTTGACTGGCTCGACGAGCATCGCGGGCTCGGGGACCGGCGCCCCGAGGTCTGGAAGCGGTTCATGGAGGTGAAGAGGGATTCTCTCCGCCGACGCAAGCCGCCCGTGGCAACGGGTTTGCACCTGATGTTCGCCCTGGCGGTGCCCCAGGCCATCGTGACCGGCTCCAGCCGCGAGGAGCTGCAGATGGTGATGGAGGCCATCGGCATGTCGGAGGACGGCTTTGCCGCCATCCTCTGCGACGAGGATTGCGCCCGTGGAAAACCTGATCCGGAAGGCTACCTGCGGGCTTTGGACCTGCTGCACGTCGCGCCTTCCGAGGCGCTGGTATTCGAGGACTCCCGACCGGGGATCGCCGCGGCGCGCATGGCGGGAATCACTGTTGTCTTCATCTCGGAGCTTGCCTCCCGCGACAGGGCGGCCGAGGCGGACGTCTGCTTCCAGAGCTTCACGGAGGCCTGGCAGGCCGTGAAGGACAGGACGGGCACGTGAATCCGGGCGAAGTGCTTTCCGACCGCTACCAGGTGATCCGGGAGCTGGGAAGGAACCCGGCGGGGGCGACATACATCGCCGAGGACAGGACGAACCGGCCGTGTCGTTGCTGCCCGGGTCCTGCACGTCGGTCTTGCCCCGGACTGGAAAACCGTCGAGCTGTTCGAGCGTGAGGCCGCGGTGCTGAAGTCCCTGCACCACGCCCGGATTCCCGCCTACGTGGATTCCTTCAGGGCGGATCTCGAAGGTGACCCCCGGTTTGTCCTGGTGCGCGAGTACATCGAGGGCACCGACCTGCAGGAGCTGGTGGACAGCGGCTGGCGCGCCACCGAGGAGCAGATCCGCGGGATCGGCGGCCAGCTCGTCGAGGTGGTCTCCTACATTCATTCCCTGCGGCCGCCAGTCATCCACCGGGACATCACGCCGCGAAACGTGGTTGCCCGGCCTGACGGGGAAGTTTCACTGGTTGATTTTGGCGGAGTGCAGGATGCCGTGCGGCTCTCTTCGCGGGCGGCGGCCACGATGATCGGGACGCCCGGCTATGCCCCGATGGAGCAGTTCATCGGGCGGGCGTCGGTGCGGTCGGATCTGTACGGGCTTGCGGCAACCCTCGTGTTTCTCCTCACGCACCGCAGCCCCGCCGACCTTCCCACGAAGGCGCTGAAAGTGGACGTCGCGTCCGTCATCGACATCAGCTCCCCCGGGCTTTCCCGCGTGCTCTCCAACTGGCTGGAGCCGGATGAGGCAGCCCGGACGCTTCCCCTGGAGGCGGCCGCGGCCCTCTTTGCGCAGGGGCCGGAAGCCCTGTCCGCCGCCTCCCCGGGAGCAGCGGCGGGGGCCGCGACGGCTGCCGTTCCACCGCGCCCGCCGGCAGGTTCCAGGATCTCGTACTCCGAGTCAGGCGAAGGGGTGACGTACATCCTGCCCATGGGGGCACGCCCCCGGGGACGCCGGATGGGTTCATTCGGGCTCGTCTGGCTGGTGTTCGTCGGGTTCTGGACCTACTCGGCCGTGCGCATGCGCGCTCCGACCGGGTTCCTGTACTTTGCCATCCCGTTCCTGGCCATCGGGGTGGGCGTTCTCCGCCGGGCCTTGACTTCCATCTTCGGGCACATGGAGCTGCGGATCGGCGCGGGAGGAGTTTCATACCGCGCCTGCGCGGCGAACAGTGCCGCTGGATGACGTGGGTGAGTGCCGGATGGAGGGTGGTCTCCTCCTGGACGTCGGAGCCCGCACCCTCAGGCTGGGCGACGGGCTTTCCAACAGGGAGCGGGAATGGCTGCTCAACTCGATCAACGACAACCTGCGCAGGCTGAGGGCAGGCGCGCGTTGGGACCCACCCGCGCCTTGACAGTCACCCGGGCGCTGGCAATCATGAGGCATGGTTTCCATGGTTGACGGGGTCTTCTGGGGAGCGCTGCTGATCATCCTCGGGGTGTGGTTCATCGTGCGCCGGTCGGTGCCCGTGCACATCCCGGTCATCCGCATCATTGTCGCAGTCCTCTTTGTCTATGCGGGCGTCCGGATCCTGGCCCGCGGCCCGGTGAGCACGGACCGCAACACTGCCGTCTTCTCCGAATCCACCATGAGCTACTCCCCCGGCCGCGGCCGCGAATACAACCTCATCTTCAGCAGCGGCGCAGTCGATCTCTCGCAGGCGGCCCCGTCCGGTGCGAGCATTCATGCCGAGGTCAACGTCATCTTCGGAAGCGGCACGCTCCGCATCAACCCATCCCAGCCGGTGCGCGTGGACATGTCCTCCGCGTTCGGCACCGTGGACTCACCGAACGGCCGGTCGGTGGCGTTCGGGGACATGGTCTACACGACCCCGTCGTATCATGAAGGAGCGCCGGCGCTCGAGATCCACGCCACCGCCGTTTTCGGCCGGCTCGCCATTCTCCCGTAGACAGCAGGAAAAAGATGCAGATCAACAAGGTCGCTCCGTCCCGCGGTGTGCACTCGATCCGCGAGATGGTGGAAACGTTCCGCGAAGACCGCCTCGACTGCCCCGCCCTGAAGATGAAAAGGGGGGGCTCGTACTGGACACTGGACTACCGGGGCCTGCAGGAGCACGTCCGAAGCCTCGGGTCGGCGCTCCTCAAGCGCGGCGTCCGGGCCGGGGACCGCGTCGGCCTGATCTCCGAGAACCGCAGTGAATGGGTGCTCACCTACCTCGCGGTCACGTGCGCAGGGGCCGTGATCGTCCCCTTCGACATCCTGCTGAAGAAGGACGAGCTTGCCGCGGTTGCGCGGGCCAGCGGCGCCCGCATGATCTTTACCTCCGCCGAATACTTTTCCAAGGTCTGCAGCGTGTGCGCGGAGGTCGGCGGTGCCGGCTCCCTGGTCCTTTTTGACGACCCCCCGGCCGCGGCCCCGGCGGAATTGGGCGGTCACGTCGTTCGCTTCCCTTCTGGAGGCAGGGCGCGCCGCGCGCGTGTCAGACGCGGACCCGTTCCCGGGCGTCGTGGTCAAGCCCGAAGACCTCGCAGCGCTCATCTTCACCTCGGGGACGACGGGGACGCCGAAAGGGGTCATGCTTTCTCACCGCAACCTCGTGGAAAACGGAGACGGCGTGCAGATGACCACTCCGCTGGGGCCGGGCGACAACTGGATCATCGTCCTGCCCTTCCACCACACCTACCCCACGAGCATGGGAATCTTCACCCCGCTCCTCACCTACGGGATGATCACCTCGTGCCGTCCATGAAGACGAATGTCCTCATCGGCATCATGAAGGACACCGGCGCCACCTGCGTGCCTGCCATGCCGCTGCTCATCGAGAAGATCTACAAGGGCATCCTCGCCAACGTGAAGGCAAAGGGGCCGCTCGTCGGCCTGGTGTTCAGGTTCTCTCCGGCATCAGCTCGTTCTTCTTCAAGGTGCTGCACATCCGCATCGGCAAGCTCCTCTTCCGCAGCGTGGCGCGTCAGCTCGGCGTCGAGAAGCTGAAGTTCTTCGCCTCGGGCGGAGGTCCCATTGCAAAGGAGATCATCGACGGGATGGAGGCGCTGGGGCTCGTCACTTACCAGGGCTACGGGCTCACGGAGGCATCGCCGGTGATTTCCACCACTGCCCCGCGCACAACAAGCCCGGATCCGTGGGGCTCCCGCTGGCCAACGTGGAAGTGCGCATCGAGAACCCGGACGAGAACGGCAACGGGGAGATCCTTGCCCGGGGATCCAACATCATGCTCGGGTACTACGCCATGCCCGAGAAGACCCGCGAGGTCATCGACGCCGACGGGTGGCTGCACACGGGGGACATCGGCACGCTTGACCGCGACGGGTACCTGTACATCACCGGCCGGCTGAAGAACATCATCGTCACGAAGGGCGGCAAGAACATCTATCCCGAGGAGATCGAGAATATCCTTTCCACGAGCCCCCTTCTCTCCGAGGTGGTTGTGGTGGGCAGGCTGGACAGCGACGGCGGGGAATATCCCCACGCCATCGTGTACCCGGACCCCGAGATCATCGCGTCGCTGCAGAATGAGAGGGGAAAACCGCTGAGCGATGAGGAGGTGCGGGGCCTGGTGCGCGCGGAGATCCAGAAGTGCACGGCGGGCGCCGCCGTGTACAAGATCCCCCACGGCTTCGAGGTCTCGCGGGAAGAGCTGCCAAAGACGTCCACGCGGAAGGTGAAACGCTTCATGTTCGCAGGGGCGGGAAAGGGAGCAGCGCCGGGCTGAGACGGGCGCTTTCCGGTCGGGCCTCCGTATGGGTAGATTCAACGCGGAGGCAGCGATGAAGGACGATTCAACGAACGGTCGCGACCTGGCGACGTTCGGAGGGGGCTGTTTCTGGTGTATCGAGGCAGTCCTGCAGCGCATCGAGGGCGTGCTGTCCATCACCTCCGGCTACGCGGGCGGAGCCACGCCGAACCCGACGTATGAAGAAGTCTGCTCCGGGGAGACCGGGCACGCGGAAGTGGTGCAGGTTTCCTTCGATCCGGCGCTCATCAGTTACGAAGAAATTCTCGACATCTTCTGGCAGGCCCACGATCCCACCACCCTGAACAGGCAGGGCCCGGATACCGGCACGCAGTACCGATCCGTCATTTTCACTTCCAGTGACGCGCAGCGCCAGGCAGCGGAGAAGTCAAAGAAGAAGATCCAGGGGAAGTACCGCGATCCGATTGTCACTGAGCTCAAGCCGCTGGAGAAGTTCTGGAAGGCGGAAGAGTATCACCAGAATTACTACAACTCCCACCAGGGCGAAGGGTACTGCCGCATGGTGATCTCCCCGAAATTGAGGAAGCTGAAGCTGGAGTAGGCCGGTCGCTCCTGGCCGCCCCGCTTTTTCCCGCCAACTGCATTGCGCGAAACCGCGGTAAAGTACGTTTCCGCGCTTTGGCGAGCGCTGTCCCGCGAGCTGTCCATTGCGGCAGCGCGCGCTTTCTGGTAGCGTGGCATTTCACAATGGAAAGTCAAAAATCGCCCGCACGGGAAAGGACGCTTCCGCTTCTTTCCGTCTGGGGAACCGTTCTTTTCTGGGGTCTTTCATTCGTCAGCTCGAAGACGATTCTCAATTCCGGTGTTCCGCCCATGACCATGGTGTGCATCCGGTTCGTGCTCGCCACGATCATCCTCAACCTCTTCCTGCGCCGGTTCGACCCCGGGGCGCGTCTGCGGAAAAAAGACGTCCTGCCCCTGGCGGTGAGCGGCCTGTTCGGCGTAACGGTCTATTTCTTTTTCGAATCCCGCGGCATCAAGCTCACCTCCGCCTCCCACGCCTCGCTCATCATTGCGGTCATCCCCGTCGTGACGGTGCTTGCGGAGACGGTCCTGTTCCGCACGCGGATCTCGGTTCTCACAGGGCTGGGGATCGCCCTGTCGGTGCTGGGCGTTGTATTCGTCGTGAACCGGCCCGGAGCTGGCGCCGGCGGCGTCTCCATCGTCGGGGACCTCTTCATGTTCGGCGCATGCATCTCGTGGGTGGTCTACATCGTCCTCAGCAAGAACCTGCACCAGCGGCTGTCCGAGCTCGCCATAACCGCCTACCAGTCACTGTTCGGCACGGCATTCCTCATCCCGCTGGCACTCCTGGAGATGCGCCAATGGGTGCCCATCACGCTCGCCGCCGGGTTGAACCTCGCATACCTCGCCGTGTTCTGCTCGGCGCTGTCCAATTTCCTGTACGTTTACGCGCTCTCCGCCCTCGGGCCCATCTCGGTAAGCCCTTACGTGAACCTCATCCCGGTTGTCGGGGTCCTGGGCGGCGTGATCCTCCTGGGGGAGACCCTCGTCTGGAGCCAGGTCGTCGGGCGGCGCGGTGATCCTGGCCGGCGTCCTGCTGGTCAGCCGGCAGCGACCGGGCGCATCGCCGATCGAAGGCTGAGCACCGAGCGCAGCGGTCACCGCCACGAGGATCACGGCCCCGCCGACAAGCGCGCGCGGCCCGGGACGTTCTCCCAGGATGAGAAAGACCCAGACAGGATTGAAAAGCGGCTCGATCACTGCCGTCAGCAGGGACTGCACGGCGCGTCACGTGCTTCACGCCGTAGGTCAGGAGGATGGACGAGATCCCGATCTGGAAAACGCCCAGGAAGCCCAGCGCTCCCCACCCCGGCAATGCTGGGCCATCCCTGCCAGAGAAACGGGATGGCAACAAGCGAGCGTGAGGCCGTGGCTGAGGAGGATCGATTCAAGCGATGAGCCGTCTTTCTGCGCCCGGAAGGAAACCATCGCCCCGGCAAAGAATACACCGCTGACGAATGGCCAGGAGGTTTCCCAGCATCCCGCCGAGGGTCAGGGTATCCATGAAGAACAGGACCATGCCCCCGATGCACGACGGCCATGGTCACCCAGTCCAGGCTGCTGGCCTTTTCCTTCAGGAAGATCCAGCCGAGCACCGCCGCGTACAGCGGCGCGGTGTACTGGAGAAGGATTGCGTTTGCCGCGGTGGTGAGCTTGTTGGCGGACACGAACCCGATCATGCAGGCCGCGTAGCACACCGCCCCGGCGATCTGGGCGAATGACCATGTGAAGCGGGGTTTTCGCAGGAATACGAGGATCACCAGTCCGCCGATGAGGCTGCGGATGCCGGCGATGGCGAACGGGTTCCAGGCAATCAGCTTGACGAACAGCCCTCCCGTGCTCCAGAGGAGGGCGCAGGCCGCCACCGCCAGGATCGCGGAGCCCTGCGAGCGCGGGGTCTCCATGGCGCGGTTCACGGGGCTCGCCCTACCGCCAGCCGCTTCTCTTCGCGCAGCGCCCGGATGTGCGCCACGTGGTGGCGGCAGTGCCACGCGTAGGTCTGCAGGGTCCGGTCGATCTTCTGAGGGCCGCTCTCCGGGTGGAGGAACGTCCGATCCAGCTGTTCGGGGGAAAGCGATGAGAGCAGCGCGCTCCACCGCGCGTGCAGGCCCTCCAGGAGACGAAGGGAGTGCTCGATGTCGATGCCCTGCACGTCGGCAAGCGTGGCCCATGCCTTCTCGTCGTACGGCTTGATCTGCGGGGCGCTCTTCCGTGAGGGCGAGCTTGAACCGGATGAAGGCGTTCATGTGGCTGTCCGCCAGGTGGTGCACGACCTGCCGCACCGTCCATCCCCCGTCGCGGTAGGGAGTGTCCAGCTGGGAAGGGGAGAGCCCGGCCACCGCGCTCCGCGCGTGGGACGGGCAGCTCGGCGATATCCCGCATCCACGCGGACCGCTTCTGCGGATTCGATGCCGGGTCATACGCGAACTTGCCGATGGGATACCGAAGGTCTTCCATGCCGTGAATGTACCCGATCGGGCGGCCTTCGCAAAGCACCGGGCGCCCGTTGACAGCCGCGCAGCGTTGACAGCAGCCGGGGCGGGCGGCTATAACGAAACATGATCCGCATCAACGAGAGCTACACGAAGCTCGCCTCCACGTACCTCTTCAGCGAGATCGCCCGCCGCGTCGAAACCTTCCAGAAAGCGCATCCCGACCGGCAGATCGTGCGGCTGGGCATCGGGGACGTCACCCTCCCGCTCACGCCCGCCGTCGTTGCCGCCTTCCAGGAGGCGGTGGCGGAGATGGGCAGGGACGCGACCTTCCACGGCTACGGGCCCGACCTCGGCTACGACTTCCTGCGGCAGGCCATCGCGGAAGGCGACTACCGCGCCCGCGGCGCGGACATCGGCCCCGACGAGGTCTTCATCAGCGACGGCTCCAAGTGCGACACCGCCAACATCCAGGAGCTTTTTGCGGACGACATCCGCATTGCCATCCCGGATCCCGTGTACCCGGTGTACGTGGACACCAACGTGATGGCCGGGCGCACCGGCCCCTGGCGCGACGGCCGCTACGGCGGGATCATCTACCTGGACTCCACCGAGGACAACGGGTTCGTCCCGGATCCGCCGCGGTCGCGCGTCGACCTGGTCTACCTCTGCTTTCCCAACAACCCCACGGGCGCCACCATCACGCGGGCACCAGCTCGCCGCCTGGGTGGACTACGCGCGCAAGAGCAAGGCGCTCATCCTCTACGATGCGGCCTACGTGTCCTACATCCGTGACGAGTCGCTGCCGCAGTCCATCTTCGAGATCCCCGGCGCGCGCGAGTGCGCCATCGAGTTCAGGAGCTTCTCCAAGACCGCCGGCTTCACCGGCACCCGCTGCGCCTTCACCGTGATCCCCCGGGACTGCATGGCCTGGGACGCGGAGGGCGGGACGCACTCGCTGCACGAGCTGTGGAGCCCGCAGGATGTCCACGAAGTTCAACGGCGTCTCCTACCCCGTGCAGCGCGCCGCCGCGGCGGTGTACACGCCGCAGGGCCGCAAGGAAACGCGCGGTCTCTCGGACCACTACCTCGGAAATGCGAAGATCATCCGTGAGCGCCTGACCGGCATGGGGTTTCCCTGCATCGGGGGCGAGGACTCCCCGTACATCTGGGCGCAGGTGAACATGGACTCGTGGAAGTTCTTCGACCTGCTGCTGGACAAGGCGGGCGTCGTGGTCACCCCCGGTGCCGGGTTCGGCACGTGCGGCGAGGGCTACGTGCGGATCAGCGCCTTCAACTCGCGGGAAAAGGTGGAGCTGGCCATGCAGAAGATGCAGGCGGTGGCGTCCGAATTGAGATGATCAGCCCGCGGCCCGCGGTTGACGCATCACCGGTTCTTCCATAGATTGAGCCCGGATGATACCGGAAAAGGTTCGATCGATCCTCGATGCGAATGGACTTGCCGCCGTGGAGTTCGCCCCGGGAAGCACAGCCACCTCCGTGCTTGCCGCGCAGCAGCTCGGGGTGACGGTCGGCCAGATCGCCAAGTCCCTGCTCTTCGTCGGAAAGGACGGGAGATATTTCATGGTGGTCTGCCCCGGGGACAAGCGGCTCTCGAACTCGAAGCTGAAGGCGGTCAACCGGGGTGAAATCCCGCATGGCAAGCGCCGAAGAGGCGCTCGGCGCAACGGGGTTCGGGCCCGGCGGGGTGTGCCCCTTCGGCGTGGAGAAGAACATCGCGCTGTTCATCGACAAGAGCCTTTCCCGGTACGCCACGATCTATCCGGCGGCAGGCACCGACTCGTCAGGGGTTCCAATGACATTCGACAAGCTGGTGTCCATCACGGGAGGCACCGTGGGGGACTTTCTGCGGGGGCGGTGGGAGGAATGAATGGACGCATCCGTCGTTTGGAAAAAGGGGCTGAGCTTCACGGGCACCGCGGCAACCAGCGGCTTCACCCTGCCCCTGGGGGCCGATCCCAAGGTCGGCGGTGAAAACGACGGCTTTCGCCCGTCGGAGCTGATCCTCGTCGGGCTGGCCGGCTGCACGGCCATGGACGTGATCTCGATTCTCGAGAAGAAGCGTCAGCAGGTCACCGCGTTCGAGGTCAGGACGCACGGGGAACGCGCGGAGAAGGACCCGAAGAAGTTCACCAGCTTCTCGGTGGAGTACATCGTGACGGGAAAAGGAATCGATCCCGACGCGGTGGAGCGCGCCGTCGAGCTCAGCGAAACCAAGTACTGCACCGTCATGGCCACGCTGCAGGCCGGCCGGTCCCATCGCGAGGAAAATCACGATCAAGCAGGCGTGATGCTGATCGACGTCATCGTCGTCGGCGGCGGGGTAACGGGGCTGGGCGTAGCATGGGACCTTTCCCTCCGCGGGCTCCGCGTCGTGCTGCTGGAGCGCGGCGGGCCTGGCGTCCGGCACGAGCGGGCGGTTCCACGGCCTGGTGCATTCCGGTGCGCGCTACGTTGTTTCCGACCCCGTGGCCGCCGCGCAGTGCGCGCATGAAAGCGCGCGTGCTGGCGCGCATTGCGCCCCGGCTCGTGCACCCCACGGGCGGACTGTTCGCCCTGTGCGCGGAAGACGACGGCGGGTACGTTGAGCCATGGGAGCAGGGAATCCAGGCCGGCTGGTGTCTCGCCCGTCGAGATTTCTCCCGCGGAGGCCCTGCGGCGCGAGCCCCTGCTGTCCCCGGCCATCCGCCGTGCGTACGTGGTGCAGGATGCCGTCTGCGAGGGACCGGCCCTGTGCGCGGCGCTCGCCGCCGCGGCGCGGCTCCAGCGGGCGCCGAGGTGCGGGATTTCCACCGCGTGGATGACTTTCTCTCGGACGGCCGGGGCATCAGCGGCGTGCGCGCAACCGACGTGCGAACGGGGGAAGCCGGTGCGGCTCCAGGCCAGGCTCGTGCTCCTGGCGGCACGGGCCCTGGAGCGGAGAAATCCTTGCTCCGCGCGGACCTGAGCCTGAGTCTCAACCTCCTGCGGGGCGCCATGGTGGCCCTGGACGGCCCGCGCCTTTCCACGTCGGTGAACCGGCTCCAGCCGCCGTCCGACGGTGATATCGCGCTTCCCCGGGGACGGATGAACATTGCCGGAACGACCTCCATTCCCATCGAGCAGCCCGATGACCGGCGCGTGGATGAGCGGGAGATCAGCCCTTATCCGCGAGCGCGATCTTCGACATGCTTCCCGGGCTGAAGCAGAGCACGTCCCGTCATTCATGGTCGGGAGTGCGTCCTCTCTTTCTCCGGGCGAGCGGGGAACGGCCCGGACGTGCACGAATGGAGCAGGGACTTCACGGTCATTGACCACGAGGTCCGCGACCGCGTGGAAGGACTTCTCACGGTGGTCGGCGGCAAGCTCACCACCTTCCGGCTCATGGCCGAAAAGGCCGCAGATGCCGCGTGTGCACAGCTCGGCGTGCAGGCGGAGTGTCGGACCGCAGTGACCGTTCTTTCATAGCGCCAGTTCGATACTCCGCTTCCCCGCAGGCAGCCGACCGCCGATCGGCCGGGGGCGATCTTGCAGCGTCCCTGGGCAATCTTGCGCCGAAGGGGCTGGAGTAGACCCCTTCAGGGCTTCTGCTTCAAGGTCCCGTAGTCCTTGAGGTTCAGAACGGAGCATTCCGCCGAGAAGCCTGCCGGGGGCACGCCGAGGGACTGGATAAGGCGCGTCCAGAAGTTCACCTGCGCGCACGTGCTTGCCAGGATCACAAGACCCCTCGGGGAAAAGTTCTGCTTGACGGCTTCGATGGTCTCCGGGGTGAACTCCAGGGGAGTCCTGCACATGCATTCGACGTATCGCAGGGCGGACTTCTCACTCGCGGTGAAAGTGGGCACATCGCTGACAGACACGCGGCCCTGGAGCGCCCCGATTTCCTGTTCGGTGATCCCTTTCTTGTCGAAGTCCCTGGAGTTCATATCAATGCAGAACGGGCAGGAAACCAGGAAAGACGTGTACATCCTCACGAGCGCAAGCAGGCGCCGCGGCATCTCCGGCTCATCATGGGCGATGAGTCCTTCCATGATCCCCGAGCCGAAAAACGCCTTCGGGTACCAGGTGAGGATCCGGTTCGCCAGCGAGCCTTTTCCCCATGCGCCGTTCCACCAGCCAGAGCATGAATCGGGGAGAGAAGCGGGATCCTGGCCGGTGGCTCGATGTAGCTCATGCTCAGCGCCTCCTACGCGGTCAGCCGGTAGAGGCGCATGGGGGAGAGGATAGTCGTGTCGATCCCGGTAAAGCCGGCGTCATGCGCAAGGGAAAGGATTTCCGATTCCTGCAGCCGGTGAGCCAGGGGAGGGCCCTGTTCTTCCTCGACGTATGGCCACTCCAGGATGGCAACCCGGTGACGGGCAACCCGGCGCGCTTCACGGAGCGCAGCCGCTCGGATCATCCGTCTCGTGCAGGACGTGCGCCAACATGACGAGGTCGAACGAGCGGTCTTCGAAAGGGAGCTTCTCGGCCGTTCCTCGCAGGAACGCGCCTGTCGACGTGCCGCCGCGCAACCGCGAGCAGCTCCGCATTGGGATCGATGCCCGGTCACGTCCAGCCCGCTGAGCGCGAATGCCTCCGCAAAGAGCCCCGTGCCCGGTGCCGACGTCCAGCACGCGGACCGCCGTGATTCCCTCCATGCAGAGGGAAACCACGCGCGGGATCTCCAGCAGGGCGACACGCGTCGGCGCGCGCAGCCTCTCCGCGGGAGAGCCATAGCGGCGCTCGTGACTGTGGGTGCCGGTGTCCTTCACGCCGTCCTCAGTCCGGCATGTCGTCAAGGCCGCCCGCGTTGATCACGTCCGTGAAGCCGTTTTGTTTGAGAAAACGCATTCCCTGTCCGCTGCGGGCGCCCGAAGCGCAGTACAGCACAATGGGAGCCGTCCGTGGCTCCAACTCGGACAGCCGCAGGGGCAGGAGCGGAAGGGGAATATTGACGGCCCCCGGGTACGCCCCGTCCTTGAACTCCGCGGGTGACCGCACGTCCACGATCCGTGCGCCTGCCGCGATCTTCTCCTTGATGGTGTTTCCAGCCATAGATAAGTCCTTTCCCTATTCTCATGTCGAATCCGCCCAGCGCCGTCATTGCGACGTACCCGCCGGTGATGTTGCGGACGTTGATCCAGCCATTTTCCCTGAGAATTCGCAGCGCGAGGTGCGAGCGGAACCCCGAGCGGCAGTGCACGACGATGGGCCGGTCTTTCGGCACCTCGTCCAGACGATAGCGGAGCTCGTCCACCGGGATGTGCAGCGCCCCCCTCACGTGCGACGTCTCGAACTCGTTGAGGTTGCGCACGTCCAGAAGCACGGGGCGCGGTCCGCCGGGCCCTGCGCAGCTGCATCCGCCGGGCTCGCACCCGCACCCGCGAGCAGCGCCTGCACCTCCCGCGCGTTCGTGAGCGGAGCATAGCCGCTGAGGTCATTCAGGCCGGCAAACGCCGCCACGTTCAAAGGGTCATTTGCCGAAGAGTACGGCGGGGAGTACGAGAAATCTATCTCGGCGAGGTCCTGCAGGGTCATGTTCCCGTGAAGCGCCGCTGCCAACGCATCGATCCGCTTCTCCACGCCCTCCCCGCCGAGGGCCTGTCCGCCCAGGAGTCGGCCTGACGGCCGGTCATAGACGATCTTGAGAACGAGCTCTTTGCCGCCCGGATAGTAGGAGGCGTGATGGTCCTTCACGACCATCGCAGCCCCCGGGTTGAAGCCCGCGCTCCGCGCGGCGGTTTCGGTGAGGCCGGTGCCTGCTGCCGTCAGGTCGAAGATCTTGACCACGCTCGACCCAAGGGCGCCTGCATACGTCATGGACATGCCGAGCGCATTCGACGCGGCAATCCGCCCCTGCCGGTTGGCCGGACCTGCCAATGGCACGCGCACCCTGCGGCCCGACACCTTGTGCAGCACCTCGTTCATGTCCCCGGCTGCCCAGATGAAGGGATCGGACGTGCGCAGGTGTTCATCGACCTGCAGGCCGCCCGCGGCTCCGAGTGCCAGGCCCGCGTTCTTCGCCAGCGTGAGCTCGGCCTTCACCCCTGCCGCCACCATGACGATCCCCGCGGGGACCGTGCTCCCGTCCGTGAGCTGCACGGTGGAGCAGCCGGCGTCGATCTCTTTCAGGCCCACACCGGTGCGGACCTGGACGCCGTGTGCCTCCATGTGCCGCGCAATCATGCCGCCGAACTCCGGGTCCATTGTCGACATGACGCGGGGAAGGAGCTCGACGACCGTTGTCGCAATTCCGCGCTGCACGAACGCCTCAGCCATCTCCATGCCTATGAAGCCGCCTCCGGCGATGAGGGCAGAGGCGGGAGCATGCGCATCCAGAAAGGCTACAATCCTGTCCATGTCCGGCACCGTCCACAGCCGGAACACGTTCGGGGAATCCATGCCGGGCACCGGCGGCATCACCGGCGATCCCCCCTGGGCAAGGATGAGCGAGTCGTAGGAAAGCCAGGATTCCCCGCCGGGTCCCTTCACGCGGACCCGCCTGCCCGGCGCGGTCGATTTCCAGGGCCTCGGTCTCCACGAGCACCTTCACGCGGTAGCGGCTTTCAAAACCCTCCGGCGTCTGCAGGAGGAGCTTCGAGCGTTTCGTGATGTCCTTCGAGATGAAGTAGGGCAGGCCGCAGTTGGCGTATGAGACGTACGGGCCGCGTTCGACCAGGGTGATGTCAGCCGTTTCGCTGACCCTGCGCGCCCGCGCGGCGGCGGTGGCCCCGCCGGCCACGCCGCCGATGATGAGCAGCTTCATAGGTGCAGGCTCCTCGGAATGGGATAGGCCTCCAGTCTACACCGCCGTCTTTTTCCTGGTCGAGATCCCCAGCGCCAGGTAGATCGGGCACATCCCCACGATCGATGTGACCAGGAATACAACCGCGAGAATGCCGAGGATGACGGCCGCAACTGGCGAGAGCACATGGGTGAAGTACAGCACTGCCACAAGTGCCACGAGTGCCACGCGAATGATCCTGTCGAGAATACTCATGTTCCGTTTCATTTCGTCCTCCTGTCGTCGTCTTGATGAAGAAGATAGGAGAAGCGCAGCAACTCTTCAGTGACTTTCGTCACACAGCGGACCAGGGGACGGCAATTTCCCGGAGGCGATCCGGACGCAGGACCTGGATGCTGCCGCGGGAGGTGGTGATCATCCCGTCCCCCTCGAAATCCCTGAGGATGCGCGTCACAACTTCCCGGGAGGTGCCCAGCTCATCGGCAATCTCGACATGAGTCCGCCCTACCGTGGACGGGCGGCCGGCTGCATTCTTCAACAGGAACGCGGCGAGCCGGGCGTCCATGTGGTGGAACGCCACCTCGTCCACGAGGCTGAGCACTTCCTCGAGGCGCTTCGCGTACAGCCCGAAAAGAAAACGGCGCCAGTCCGGGTTTGAATCCACGTGCTCCGTCAGCAGCTGTGCCGGGACGAGCAGGACGTCCGTCTCCCCCTCGGCTTCCGCGATGGCCGGGAAACTTCCCCCGTTCAGGATGCACGTTGCCGAAAGAATGCAGCTCTCCCCGCGCTCGATTCGATACAGGGTGATCTCGCGGCCGGATTCGCTTCCCTTGTAGATGCGGAGCGTCCCTGCGATCACGAAGGGAAGAAACGAGCATTCCGCCCCGTCCCTGGCAAGAACCTGCTTGTGAGCGAGGGTCTTGCTGACCGAGCGCTCGAAGATCCGGCTCCTGGCCTGGGCAGGGAGCGTGGAGAAGAAAGGAAAAGCCGCCAGGAAATCATCCGTGGCTTTTCACGGGGTTCCGCCCATGCGGGCAGTCAACCAGGAAACCATGCTGTCTATCGCCTCCTGGCGCTCGGGCTCGTTCAGAACGTCGTGAAACAGCCCCTTCATGATGGTGAATGTCCGGTCCTTCCCCCCCCAATTCCGGTGGATTCCCTGCACCTCCCGCAGGGAGACGATCCTGTCATCGCTGCCGTACAGGAGCAGGAGGGGAAGGGCGAGCTCGGACATGCGGCTTTCGATCTCGGACAGTGCCTTCACCAGCTCACGGCCGGCGCGCGCTCTCAACGGGCCGTGGTAGCACCAGGGATCCCACTCCAGCTCGTTTTGAAACGCGCGCGCCCGGCTGATGTGCGGCACGGGAGGCGCGGGACGCATGGCCAGGCGCGGGGCTGCCGCGGCAATCAGGCCGGAGACTGCAAGAACGGGACGCGCAATTCCTTCCGGCGTCCCGAACGGGGGTCCCACGAGAACGATTCCGGTGAGTGACGCCTGCCGCCGCAGCGCGTACATCTGCGCGATGATTGATCCCATGCTGATCCCGACGATGAAGAGGGGAAGCCGTTCCAGGTCCGCCCGGTGCCGTTCCCTCAGCTCGTCGAGGTCGTCCAGGACGCGGACCACGGAGTGCAGGTCTCCCCGCCGCCAATGGTTGTTCACGGACCGCCCGCGTCCGCGCTGGTCGGGCGCCAGGACGGCTAACCCCGCTTCACGGAGCGCTCGGATGACATGCAGGTACATCCCCGAGTGCTCACTCATCCCGTGAAGGAAAAGCACCGCTCCCCGCGGCCGCCGCGGAACAGCTGCTCGATAGAAGAGTGAATGTCCGTCCGAGGCTGACCAGCGCACGGCCGAAAGACCTTCCGCGGCGGAGCTGTTTCCTCCGTTGCCGCCGGCTTCGAGCTCTTCCTCCGGCTCGGTCTCCTTCTTCCAGTGGCAGCGCAGCGGCTCGGAAAGGAGGGCTGTCATGACGGTGCACCGGTTGCAGTTGACGCACGTGGCGGCAGTGGAGCTGCCGTCCTGCAGCCGCCGCGGCAGCCGGGGCTCGCGGATCAGGGGCCGTGACAGGCCAATGAGATCAGCGGCGCCGTCACCAAGGGCCTGCTCCATCACGGCCAGCGTTCGAAACCCCCCGACCACGGTGACTGGAATGGACACGGCCGCTTTCACGGCGGCGGCGTGCGGGAGAAAGTATCCTTCGCTGAACCGTGCAGAGTGCCGCATGCCTGCCAGGAGCACCCTGCCCAGGATGCGCTCGAGGCCCGGGCGGTTGGAGAGCACGAGCTGGTGCGGGATGTCGCCTTTGCACATCGTGCGAAAAGCCTTTTCCTTGAACCCGCCGCTGATTGTCAGGCCGCTGACGCCCAGTGACTCCAGGCGGCGCGAGAAGGAGACACATTCCTCCACCGTGATCCCGCGCGGCATGAAGTCGCTCCCGCTCAGCTTCACCGTGACGGGAAAGCCGGGACCTGCCGCGGCGAGGGTCCTGCTGACAACCTCCGACAGGAACAGGAAGCGATTCTCAAGGGTGCCGCCCCACCGGTCGCGCCGCCTGTTGGTGAACCCCGAGAGGAACTGGTTTGACCAGGTAGCCGTGCGTGGCGTTGATCTCCACGCCGTCGAAACCCGCGTCCCGCAGGCGCCGCGACGCGGAGACGAAAGACTCGATGGCGGTCTCGATCTGCTCTTCGGTCATCGCCCGCGGAACAACGCGGTTGATCGTGTCCTTCACGGCTGACGGGGCAAGGGGCTCCGCGCCCGTGAGGGACTCCCGCGCGTACCGCCCGCCGTGGTTGACCTGGCCGAAAATCGGCACGCCGTGGCGCTTCACGACAGCCGTGACCTTCTGCAGCTGCGGAATCACCGCAGTCGGAGTCCATCAGGAGGTTGTTTCCCTGCACGATCCCAAGCCGGTGCACGAAGTAGTTACCCGTCACGATGAGCCCGACGCCGCCCCGGGCAAGATTCTCGTACAGCCTCATGTAGCGGTCATCGATGATCCCGGACACCGGGCACATGCACTCGAGGGTCGCCGAGCGCACCAGGCGGTTGGCAAGCCGCACCGGCCCGATGGATGCCGGAGAGAACACTTTTTGTGGCATGATTGGAGAATTATGCGCATTTTTTCCGGCTTTGCAAAGCCTTGACGTGCCGCAATGCGCGTGCGAAAAGGGAGGCAGCATGGAAACCAAGCTCCACCGATGGCACCTGGAAAACGGCGCCCGCATGGTCGACTTCGGCGGGTGGGACATGCCCGTGCAGTACGAAACGGGCCCGCGCGCAGAGCACCTGCGCGTGCGCGAGGCGGCGGGGCTTTTCGACATCGATCACATGGGACGCCTGGAGATCTCGGGGCCGCAGGCGGAGGAGTTTCTCCAGCGCGTGCAGACCTGGGACGTCTCGCGCCTGAAGCCCGGCCGCGCGCACTACAGCATGATCCTTGAAGAGTCCGGCGGCATTGTCGATGACATCTTCATCTATCGCAGAACCGACTCGTGGCTCGTGGTGGTCAACGCGTCCAACGCGCCGAAGGACCTGGCCTGGTTCAGGGAGCATGCGGCCGGGCTGAAGGTCTCCATCAGGGACCTTCGAGATGAGACCTGCATGGTCGCCCTCCAGGGACCGGCTGCGCTCGCAGGTCCTCCAGGCCCTGGGCCCGAAAGAAGACCTGGAGAGCATCGGCTATCACCACGTTGTCGAGCGGACTTTCGCGGGGAAACGGGTGACCCTCTGCACCACCGGCTATACCGGGGAGCCCGGCTGCGAGATCCTGATGCCGGCTGATGGATGCGAGCAGCTGTGGGGCGCCATCCTGGAAGCAGGCGCACCGCGGCGCCTGATCCCTTGCGGCCTGGCCGCCCGGGACTCGCTGCGGGCCGAGGCGTGCCTGCCCCTGTACGGGAACGAGATCGACGAATCAGTCGGACCCTCTCAGCGCGGGGCTCGTGCGCGCGGCGGTGCGCCTGGAGGGGCACGACTTCATCGGGCGGCGTGCGCTGGCCGGCCTGGCCCTGTCCCCGCTGCCCCGGATGCTCGTCGGCTTCGAAATGGAGGAGCCCTCCGTTCCCCGGCACGGCTACGAGATCGCCGCGAACGGAAGGACGGTCGGACGGGTCACCACGGGACTTTTCAGCCCGAGCACGGGAAAGTACGTCGGCATGGGTTACGTGGACACCGCCCTCTCGGCGGTCGGCACCGAGGTGAGCATCGTCATCAGGGACGGTCACAAGGCCGCGCGGATCGTCGAGCGGCCGTTTTACACATCGCCGCATTGGAGGTGAGGCATGGACTACAAGGTGGACCCGAAGGCCCGGTACGCGAAGACCCACGAATGGGTGAGGGTCGAGGGCGGGGAGGCGGTGATCGGGATCAGCGACTACGCGCAGGACAAGCTGTCCGACATCGTCTTTGTCGAGGTGCCCGAAGTGGGCAAGGAGCTGAAGGCGGGGACGGCGTGCATGGTCATCGAGTCGGTGAAGGCGGCGGAGGAAGTCTTTGCGCCTGTCTCGGGAAGCGTGGTCGGCGCGCAACGAGGCCGCTGGAGAAGATCCCCGAGCTGGTGAACACCGATCCCTTCGGCGAGGGGTGGCTCGTCCGCGTGAAGCTCGCGGCACCCGCCGAGGTTGCCGCCCTGATGGATGCGGCGGCCTACACGTCGCTACCTTGCCACCCTATGAGCTTCATCCCGAACACGGACGCCGACCGCACCGCGATGCTGGAGGCCATCGGCGTGGGCTCCGTGGCCGACCTTTTCCACGACGTTCCCGCGGAGCACCGGTTTCCCCGCATCGAGCTTCCCGCCCCCCTCAGCGAGCAGGAAGTGCTCCGCGAGCTGGACGCGCTGGCCCGGAAGAACGCGGACTGCGGCGCCGCTCCCTGCTTCCTCGGGGCCGGCGCGTACCGTCATTTCATCCCCAGCGTCGTGGATTTCGTGCTCTCCCGGTCGGAGTTCGCCACCGCCTACACCCCCTACCAGCCCGAGATCAGCCAGGGCACGCTGCAGGCCATCTTCGAGTACCAGAGCATGATCGCGCGGCTGACCGGCATGGAGGTCTCCAACGCCTCGCACTACGACGGGGCAACCTCCACGGCGGAGGCGGTCATCATGGCGCTGAACGTGACGCAGGGCCAGCGCAGGCGGGTCGTCCTCTCTCGCGGGCTGCATCCCCAGTACCGGGCTGTCGTGCGCACCTACACGCAGGGAATGAGACTCGATGTCACGGGCGATGAGGCCGAGCGGACCGTGGAAGAGCTCGGCGGCATCTGCGATTCCTCGACGGCATGCGTGGTCGTCCAGAACCCCGACTTCTTCGGACGGATCATTCCGCCGCGCGCCCTGGCGGCGCTGGCGGAGAAGGTCCATGCCTGCGGCGCCCTGCTCGTGGCCGCGGTGAATCCCGATTTCCCTTGGCGTCCTCGCTCCCCCGGTGACCTGGGCGTGGACGTGGCGGTCGGCGAGGGCCAGGCCCTGGGAAACGCACTTTCCTTCGGCGGGCCCTACCTGGGGTTTTTCGCCTTCCGCAAGGCGCACGTGCGCAAGTCCAGCGGGAGGATCGCCGGAGAAACGGTGGACAGGGCGGGCCGCCGCGGTTTCGTCTTCACGCTCAGCACGCGCGAGCAGCACATCAGGCGCGAGAAGGCAACGTCGAACATCTGCACCAACCAGTCGCTGAACGCGCTTGCGGCCGGCAGTGTACCTTGCCTGCCTGGGACCGCGCGGCCTGCAGAAAGTGGCGGAGCTGTGCTGGCACAAGGCGCACTACGCGGCTGCGGATGCATCGGCCGGCTTCCCGGCTTCTCCGTGGACGCGGCCGAGTTCTTCCACGAGTTTGTCGTCCGCTGCCCGCTTCCTGCGCGAGGAGATCAACCGCCGCCTCTTTGCAGCGGCACGGCATCATTGGCGGGTATGACTTCCCGGATTTCGCGGGGCACGCCCCCGCGGTTTCCGCGCGCAAGAATGAGATGCTCCTCTGCTGCACGGAGATGAACACCAGGGAAGAGATCGACCTGCTGGTCACAGGGCTTTCGGAGGTGGGCAATGCCTGAGCCGCTCCTGTTCGAGAAATCCCGGCCCGGCCGGGAGGGCGTGAGCATCCCCGGCTGCGACGTGCCCGAGACGCCCATCCCTGACTCCCTGCGGCGCACCGAGCCTTTCCCTTCCGGAGGTGTCGGAGGTGGATGTCGTGCGCCACTACCTGCGGCTTTCCCACCTGAATTACTGCGTGGATCAAGGCCTGTACCCCCTTGGCTCCTGCACGATGAAATACAATCCCAAGGTGAACGACGCCGTGGCTCGGCTGCCCGGCTTTGCCCGGCTGCATCCCCTGCAGGACCCGTCAACCGCGCAGGGCGCCATGGCGCTCCTGTTCGGTCTCCAGCGGATGATCGCGGAGATCGGCGGCTTTCACAGCGTGAGCCTCCAGCCCTCCGCCGGCGCCCATGGCGAGCTCACCGGCATCCTGATCATGCGCGCCTGGCACGCTGCCCGCGGGGAGGCGCGCCGCACGAGGATCCTTGTGCCTGACTCCGCTCACGGCACCAACCCGGCGTCTACCACCATGGCGGGTATGGAAGTCGTGGAGATCCCTTCCGATTCTCGCGGCAACGTCGATCTTCTCCAGCTTCGGGCCCAGCTTGACGACCGCGTTGCGGGCCTCATGCTCACCAACCCGAACACCCTGGGCCTCTTCGACGAAAACCTCCTGGAGATCACTCGACTCGTGCACGAATCGGGGGGCCTGGTGTACGGTGACGGAGCGAACTTCAACGCCATCCTTGGCGTGGCCAAGCCCGGTGCCATGGGCATTGACGTCATGCACTTCAACCTGCACAAGACTTTCTCCACTCCTCACGGCGGCGGGGGCCCTGGTTCGGGTGCTGTCGGCGTGGTTGAAGCGCTGGCCGAGTTCCTCCCCGGGCCTCTGGCCGTGCAGGTCGGCAGCGGCACGAAGACCAGGTTCGAGTGGAACACCCCCAAGAATACGATCGGCCGCGTGAAGAGCTTCCACGGGAACTTCGGCGTGCTCGTCCGGGCCTATACCTACATCAGCATGCTCGGGCCTGCCGGCCTGCGCGCCGTGGCGGAGAACGCGGTCCTCAACGCCAATTATCTCCAGGCCCGGCTGAAGGATACGTTTCCCGTCCCGCACGGCGGGCGCACGTGCATGCACGAGTTCGTGGCGCAGGGAAAGATCGCGAATGCGCCCGACATCCGTGCGCTGGATATTTCCAAGCGTCTCATCGATCATGGGTTCCATCCGCCGACGAACTACTTCCCGCTCATCGTGCCCGAGGCTTTGATGATCGAGCCCACAGAGACGGAGAGCAGGGAAACCCTGGACAGCTTCGTGGATGCAATGAAATACCATTGCGCGAGAGGCAGCGACCGATCCCGCGCTCCTCCATGATGCCCCGCACGATTCGCCCGTGCGCAGGCTCGACGAGGTGAAAGCGGCCAAAGAGCTGAAAGTTACGGCGGGCTGAGGGCTGGCTGGACACGCCCGGCGGTCGCGAATAGTCTCACGCGCGTGTCTCCTCACCTCATCAACCCTTACGCCGGCTGTGCGGCCCCCTGGCTGCGTGGCAACCTCCATGGTCATTGCAGCGAGTCCAGCGGCTGCGCTTCGGTTCCTCTCCTTGCGGGAATCGAAAGACACCGAGAGGCAGGCGCCCGATTTCTTGCCGTCACTGATCACGACACCGTGACTGACCTGGCCGGTGCCCGCGCGCGCTGGCCCGACATGACGTTCCTCGAAGGCTTCGAATGGTCGCGGAGCCAGAACATGCTTTTCGTCGGTGAAAAGGTCCCCCCGCTGTACGAGCATTCGCTCCGGGAAGCCCTCCGGCTCTCGGCGGACCTCCTGACTGTAATCTGTCACCCGCGGCCGTACCGCACGAGGGACTATTGGACCGTCCCGATGATCCTCGCGCTGGACCCGCGCCGGTCGCGATCGAGGTCTTCAATTCACACTACAGCCGTCCGATGCGCCTGAATCCCGCGCCCAATCCTTTGTACACCGACACCTGGGATGAAGTGCTCACCCGGGGCTTGCATCTCTGGGGCTTCGCCAACGACGACTCGCACGACCCGGCGGACTACGGCCACACCGCCACCTGGGCCAACGTTTCCGACAATTCCCCTGCCGCCCTCATGTCGGCGCTGATGGCGGGTCGATTCTACGGGTCCACGGGCCTGCTGCTGGAGGAGGTCTCAGTGGATGGCGATGAGATGGCAGGCGATGAGATCAGGGTCCGGCTTGATTCGGCTGCAAGCGGCCGGTTCATCGGGCCGGGCGGCCGCACGCTCAGCGAGTCTGCGGGTGCCGAGTTTGCTTTTCGAGCCTCGGACGAGGCCTACGTGAGGTTCGAGGCGGAAGGTGCGGCGGGCAGGATCTTCCTCCAGCCCTTTTTCAGGAGCGGCGCGGAATCCTGAACCATCCCTCTCACGCTGCAGAATGTTCCCCAAAAAGGGGTACAAACCCCAGGGGCGGGGTTGGCTCTCCTTGTTTTCGGCGGGAGCCACGCGACGGTCCTGTGGCGACGAGCGTCATCTCTTTCCTTTGCGCGCGCGAGGTTGACGGTCCCCGAGTAGGTCCTGCCCCTGGCAAGCCGCGTGGCCTCTAACAATGAACATAAGACAAGCTCCCGCCGTTTCGAGCTTGGGGTAAACACGGACTGCCAGCCGTTGTGTTGGAAATGGAAAGCGCGGGCTGGGAAGCCCGCTAGCCATTCCACTGTCGCGGGTCTAGTAAACCTGCTTCCAAGCGCCAGGACCAGTTGAGATCCACAAGCTTGAGATGAATAGTCTTGGAAGATTCCTCCCGTATTTTGCAGCACGAATTTGTCATAAAACTGTTGGTGCCTTGGAAGAGATGTTGGCTTCGCTATCGTCGGGATCACTGGAAGGGTTAATTGAGACGCCATATGCCTCATCCGCTGCGGGGAAAGGCGTTTCCCAGTATACGGCTCCAGTTCCATGTACGCATTGTACAGCAGAGGAGCCGTGCAGGTACAAGATTGCTTAGAGTGTCAGATCTGTCGCCGTTCAAGCTATTGACGAAACTTGTTGATACGGGCGTCGATAGTTGTGCCGAAAGACGTCCTGCAACTGATCAAAGCAACTCCCACCAGAATCAGCAAGGAGGCGAAACCAATGACGTGGCGCATTTTCATGTCAGGCCTCCCTCTTAGATGTCTACATCAGCAAGATGCGGAATGACTGATGCATCAAACTTGCCGAGCAAATCGTAGTATCTGGAATTGAAATGCTGTCCAGTCGCCGCCATTCGGGTCGGCAAGAGAACGCGCCTTCAGGAAGATGTAAAGGCGTCCAAGCACAAACCGGCGAAGTGAAATGCAGCGGCGAGAGCATTGTAACGCGATGTTGAGGAAATAGTGTCCGGTCGTCAGGGAAAGGGGAATTGACGACTTCCTGCTCGTATTTTGCAGCTGTCTCCTTTGCCCTTGTCGTTCACCAATCCGCCCGCGTTGTTTCACCGTTCGGCGGCAAGCTGCGCCGTGGACGTTTCGTATACGGGTTGCTGTTTTCCTCCAGACGTCTTTATGTACCCGTCCATTGAGGCTTCGATGCTCGTCAAGGCGGCCAGGGGATCTGCCATCATCACCGCCAGTTTGTTATCGTTCCATGTGGAGTAGTCCATCTGGCCTTTCTGGATTGCAGCGCAATGATGTCACCCGGTGGCTGGCCCAACGGAACCTCCACCCCCTGGTTGGCAGCAAGGTCCACCGATTTGCCTTCCGATTCCACCGTCACCTGGCCGGAGTCGACGGCGAAAAGCGTTGAGCCGTCTGCTCCGGAAAAAACCGTGAACTCCGTTCCGCGCACCCCGGCAACCGCGCCGTTTGTGCGGATCTGCGGCTCGGACCCGCCTATCTTGCCGTACTTGAACTTGATGGAGCCCAGCGCAAGGGACATGACGGATGCGGTCTGGCCCGCCTCGCTCTTCTCCATGAGGGTGAAAACCGTGCCATTTGAAATCTTGATGGTCACACCCTTCTGGTTCAGCTCTGCCAAGCCGTCCTTGCCGGTCTTCAGGGTGTCTCCGGTGTTCATCACGTCGCCGATCTGGGCGTCCTGCTGCTTGCCGCTCTTCAGCTTCAGGGTCGTGTCACCTTCGGAGTACGTGATGTCGGCTGGCACTGCCGAAGCAATCATGGCACCAGCAGCGAGAAGAGATAACGAAGCCGATTGCTCTTTTCATGCTCAGAAGGGCCCCTTGAACCCCTATGATCTGTCTTGAGAACCAGTCGCTCCTCATGAGGAGAAGAATCCTGCGTGCCCGTGATGCTTGTCATGTTCGAGCAGCCGGGTGTCCTTCTTTACGTACTGCGAGAAGAAAGCTTTCACCTCCATCGTGTCGGGCAAACTGCTTGTAGCTTTCCGCACGGACGGGCGTTCGCTGTGTCCAGTGCGGGGCCTTCAACCTTGAAGCCGGACTTGACGATGCCGTCCCAGAACCCCGCGACATCGCTCTTCAGGGGGACGATCTCACCATCGACGAGGAATGGGGTGCTGCTCATTGCGGCGAGCTTTGGCGACTGGCCCGCGTTGATCAGGTCGGCCACGCCCTCGACGCTGCCCTGGTCCCAGGAATGCTGGAGGGACGCGCAGGACGCGAGGGCTATGGCCGCCGCGCATGCCGTGGCGGTGAGCACGAGTTTTCTCATCCGGATTCCCATTGCCCTAAATTGTATACCCGGCAAATGAGAAATCAAGCGCAATCGGGTGCGATGGGTCTGCCCGCGGCGGACCTGCCGGTGTCGGGCCATCCAGCAACACGGCGACCAGCGGCGGGCTGTCAGCAGTGGCTGTCGGCAGCGGCCTACCAGCGGTGGTGGACGTCGTCCCTGACCTGGCGGTCGTAGATCTCCTTTACCTGCCGCATGACCCCGCGGGAAAGCCGGGGAGGCCCGCCGCGCCGCAGTTGTCCTCCACCTGGGCCGGGGTCCTGCCTCCGGGAATGACGCAGGAGACCGCATCATGCATGAGGATCCACTTGAGGGCGAACTGAGTCATGGTCAGCCCATCAGGCAGGATCTGCTTCAGCTCGTCCACCGCCTGCAATCCCTTTGTGTAGTCCACACCGGAGAAGGTCTCTCCGCGATCGAAAGCCTGGCCCTTGCGGTTGAACTGGCGGTGATCGTCAGGTTTGAACCGCGTGCTGCGCGTCATCTTCCCCGTCAGGAGGCCGCTGGCCAGCGGCACGCGCGCAAGAATCCCGATCCAGCGTGACTTCGCCTCCCGGAAGAAGAGCTCAGCCGGGCGCTGGCGGAACATGTTGAAGATGATCTGGATGGTCTTCACCCCCGGGTACTCGATGGCCTTGAGGGCTTCTTCCACCTTCTCCACGCTGACGCCGTAGTTCTTCAGCTTGCCCGCCTTCACCATGAGGTCCAGCGCATCGAACATCTCGGGGGTGTAGAAAACGGCCGTGGGGGGGCAGTGCAGCTGCAGCAGGTCCAGCGCCTCCACCCTGAGATTGCGGAGGCTTCCCTCGACGAACTTGCGGATTGCCTGGGGCGTGTACTTTTCCGCCACGTGGGGATTGAGCTTTCTCCCGGCCTTTGTGGCGACGTAGATTTTTTCCGAGCGGTCTCGCAGAAGCTGACCGATCAACTTTTCGCTGCGGCCGTTGCCGTAGACGTCGGCGGTGTCAATGAAATTGACCCCGAGGTCCACCGCCTTGTTCAAGGCAGCCATTGATTCCTTGTCGTCCACCGGCCCCCACGAGGCGCCGATGGCCCATGCCCCGAAGCTCACCTCGGAGACCTTCATTCCTGTTCGACCAAGCAGTCGGTAGTTCATGTATCACTCCGGCAAGAGAAGATTTTCCAGCCCCGCCCCGATCATGACGGCGGGAATTGCGAGCCCGATCGCGGCATGGGTTGCGCCCAGGCCGATCATCAGGTCATGTTGTCCCGTGGACAGTGCATATGTCTCAGCGAACCCCAGCCCCACCTGGGCCACCATGAGGGCGGCGTGGATGAAGAACGCGTAGCGATGAATGTCGTGTTTTGACAGCTTCCCCGGCTGTCTGCTTCGTCATCATGGAGATCCCGGTGATTGCATCACCAAGGTAGAGCGTTTCACCTGCCACGATGAACCCGACGTGCCACCAGCGCAGGTCAGAATCCGAGCCCCACGCCTGCTCGACCAGGGGAATACGGACGGACTCCGGCCCGCCCTCCTGGACCAGTTGTTCGCATCGCGCAGGTGTGTGTCCTGCGCTCATCATGTTCACAAAATGCCAGACGCCGATGACTCCCGCGCCAAGGAACAGGGCGCTGGAAGTGAAACCAGTCACCGCGTGGAACGTCGCCTTGTTCGGAAAGAAGAGAAATCCGGCCTGGGTGGCAGGCGCAGGCGTCGCGGCCTGTGCACCCGTCGGCGGCGGCTTCACCGGCGGGGACGGCAATGGGAAGCTCCGAAGACGGGGCTCCTGCCGCTATCCAGCCCCTTGATGAAGGCCTTCTGGTCGGCGGTGAGCTTGTCGCCTTCCATTGGCATCTCGTCGCTGGCGATCTTCTGGTATAAGCGGCTCTTGTTCAGGGGAGCCCGCGATGACTCTTCCGCCGCCCATGATCGACTCGTATGAATCAGTCCAGTCGTGGCAGGAGGAACAACTCTTCTGCAAGATCTCTTTGATCGTCGCAAATCCCCTGTTCGCCGGCATCGCGGCTGCTGCTTCTGCGAAAAGACCAATCGGCGATCCAAGGATGGCAAGCAGACCCGCAACGGCAAACGCAAGGCCAAAGCACCTTTTGCATGGAAACATGGCGGGAGAATATCATGGAGGAAAGCAAAAATCAAACGGCGGCGCAGAGGCAGCCCGGGTGATTTCCTCCCGACTACTTGACGGAGAAGCTTCCCCCCTCGTCGAAGTCAAGCGGAAGCGGATCTTTTCGGATCTCGTCGGGAAGCTTGACGGACGCGGTGCCATGAAGCTTGAACGAGCCTTTCCTCCTGGAGAAAAGCTCGCGCACGTTTTTCGACAGGCTCCGGGAGCTGAACGTGCTCACAACGGTGATGAGAGATTTCCCCGCTTCCCGGGAAATCTTCGTGCTCTCTCCCGTGACAAGCTTGTCCCCGTTCACCCAAAGCTCGTAGCCGAGCTTCGGGAAAGCTATCTCCGCCCGGGCTTCGTTGGAAAGCTGGATCGTGAAGCTCACGGAAACCGGAACATCGATATCCGACGGGTCGATCACCGGCGCTGCCGGTTTCCTGCCCTGCAGCACATTCTGCAGGACACCGAGTGCCTTGCCCGCATCGACCTTGCTGCCTTCATTGGTGAGGGCGTTTTTCACCTGTTCGCGCGTCGGCGGTTTCACCGAAAAGTCGAGCACCGCGATCTTCGGCTTGATTGCCGGGATTTTCTTCTGCAGGGAGTACGAGAACGAGTATGTGCCGGGAAGGCCGGGCAGGCGCGGAAGGGGAATGACAAGGGTGCCGTCGATCACGGTGTTCAAGAAATCTTTCGACACGTAGTCCTTGACCACCTTGATGATGTCCGCGTAGACGAGCTTGACCGTAAAGAGATTGGATTTCGTTCCATTGGAAGGCACGCTGAACCCGCCCTGCGAGTCCGCCGTGAAGACCTGCGTGCCCTCAACCTTGAAGGCCAGGCTCATCCCGCTGAAGGAGAGATCGATCGGGTAGGGATTCTTCACCGTCAGCTCGAAGAGAAAGGTGACGTCCCGCAGGGAGATGGCAGCAACCTCGAACCGCGTCAGGGCTGCCGAAGGCATGGGAACTGAGAAAGCCACGGCACGCGCAGGCGCCCGCAATCACCACAACCAGGACGAACAGTGCTCGCTTCATGATGAGCTCGAGGATATCCCCATCACCCGGAGGCCGGCAACAGCCGTCGCGCGTGTATACTTGCCGTCATGTACACGATAGGTCAGCTCGGCGAAAGACACGGCATATCCCGCTCGACCTTCTTGTACTACGACTCCCAGGGACTGCTCTCGGCCTCCCACAGGACGGCCGCGGGCTACCGCCTGTACACGGAGGAAGACGAAAAGAGGCTGGCGTCCATCCGGGAGCTTCGGGACCTTGGCGTTCCCGTTCTCAGGATCAGGGCTTATCTCTCGAAGCCCCGGAAAGGCACGGTCTCCATCCTTCTCGAGCGCATCCTTGCCATCAACGAACAGATCGGGGCGCTCCGCGACCAGCAGCAGGCCATTCTCTCACTCGTCGAGTCCGAGGGTTCCCTCAGGGGCGTCCGATCCCGGACAGAAAAAGCGCCAGGCTGCTGCGGGAGGCCGGCATTACGGAAGAGAAATACCGCCAGGTCCATCGCAGCTTTGAGAAAGCCTCCCCGGAATCTCACCGGCGCTTCCTGCGGCATCTCGGATTCTCCGCCCAGCAGATTGCGGACCTCCTCAAGGAAGTCAGAAAAAGTATTTGACCCGACTACGGCTTCACAGTTCACGTTCCAGGGAGATCGACATTGGAGGGATTATGAAGCTGAAGTCTTTGAAGCCGAAATGGATCACCAGCGAGAGATTTGAGCGGGTCGGGGAGTTCACCGTCCCTGCCCCCCGGGAGAAGGTATTTCCCCTGCTCTGCCCGGTTCTCGAATACGAATGGATTCCTGATTGGCGCTGCACCATGGTCCACTCGGACTCCGGCGTGGCCGAAAAGAATGCCGTCTTCATCACACGGCAGAAGTTCCACAAGAAGGCGGTTTGGACGGCGATAACCTACGAGCCGAGCCGGCTGATCGAATACCTGCTGGTCATGGGAACTGATGCCGTGGTCCGTCTCAGCATCTCACTCGAGCAATCAGGTGAGCAAACCACTCCGGCAACAAGAATCGTCTGGCGCATGCTCTTCACGGCGGCGAGTCCCCTGGCCCGGATGGCTCTTCGCGCTGATTTCAGCAAAGAGAAGTACCAGGCCATGCTCAATAAGAGGGAAAGGGATCTGGGTCGCTACTTCGCAGCAGGCGCACCACGCTCGGCTTGAGGACCCCGGCCGGGGCAGGCCTTCATGACTGCTCCGCAGCCTCCGCAATGAGCAGGGAATAGGCGACATTCACGTCCTTGCACTTTTCAAGTCCGGCCGGGTCTGCGTCGGGATGGTGGCGCATCATGAGCTGCCGGTAGCGGGCGCGCAGGTCTTCCGCCGAGACAGCCGGCTGCGGGAGGCCCATCACCTTTCGCGCCCACGCGCGTCGCGCAGGCTCGCGAGCCGTGCTCGGCTCACCTTCCTGTCCCGGACGGGCATGATCCTCTGGGTCGATGAACCCCATCTGGGCGGCGGCTATCCGGATGCGTTCCTCAAGGCCGACCAGGAGAGACCGGCTGTCCAGCACGTGGCGCGCAAACATGCGACGCAGCCAGGCGCCCGCGGTGATGCCGCCTTCGGGCGGCAGATCGCGAAGGACGCGGAATGACTCCGCGCAGCCCTCAATGAGTGCGTCGAGGTCCACGTGGGCGTTGAGGTAGACATCGACCGCCTTTCGGACGCTGCCGAAGTGACGGAGCATGGCCTCCAGCTCGTCCTCTTTAAGCTCGTGCGCGGCCGAGAGCCGGCGTCCCCGGAACAGGAGCTCTTCGATCAGGTCGATGCCAAGGTTCCAGGGCATGAAGAGCCCCGCACGAGTCATCGCCTCTTCGGCTGACTTGCCGTACAGGCCTTCCAGGACCGTTACGAGGTCCCCGACGGTTTCCTGGGTCCATCCGTCAATGGCATCGGCGAAGCCGATCCGGTCCCGCAGCCCGTGAACGGTGCGCCAGAAGCGGACCGGGTCCACGCCCAGCAGCGCGGCAACCTGGTCGGACTTGATGCTCCAGGTCCCCGCATTGTCGCACAGCTCCGACAGTCCCTCCACGAGTGCGTCCAATCCTTGCATGCAGCATGCTCCGTTGCTATACCTGAGGCTACTGCGCATCGGGGCCGTGCAGGAAGGAGTGTTTCGGAGCATTCGGTGCGCTTCAGCATCACTGCCGACGAATGGACCGGGGTCCGGGTCCATCTCGAGGCGCTGCTCAAGCGCGCCAGGGCAGTGCCCCGGGGCGCGCCGGGACAACACGCCCTGACGCGCCGGGGGTCAGCAGGCCCTACTGGGCGTCCTTGTCTTCCTGCATCAGGCCGAAGGCGTTCCCATCCGGATCCGCGCAGTAGGCAATCCACCCCATCATGGGGATTGCAATCTTCGGGCGAAGCACCTTGCCGCCGGCCGCGATGACTTTCTTGATGGCCTTGTCCACGGAGGCAACCCCCACCGTGTTCACCGTGCTCTTCAAGTCCTTTTTCGGCATGATGCCGCCGTTGATCCCCGGTTCAGATTCTTTGCCCGTCGTGACCATCCAGTAGTCCACTTTTCCCCATTGCTTGATTTTCCATCCCAGTGCCTTCTTGTAGAAAGCAGTCGATCGCTTCGGATTCGTGGTCGGAATCTCGAAGTGAATGATTCGCGGCATTGTTCCTCCTTGCCGGTAACCGGCCGGCAGTGTCTAAGGTAGGAACGGCGCTCCGGGGAGGCAATGCATTTCGAGATTTTCCTTGCTCGTGCGAACCGCCGGCGGTACGTTTGACGGAACATCCTCAACAGGTCAGGAACAGGAGGCGCAAGCGATGGAAGACGTCAGTTCGCAGGTGCTGCCAGCCGTGCACCACTTGAAGTTTCTCATCTTCGACTGGTCACTTCCCAATGTGATCATGGGAGTCATCGTGATTGCCCTTTTCTTCCTCGGCGCCTGGGCGCGGCTGCCGAAGTGGATCGAGCGCGGCCGGGACCGTGCGAAAGGGGGCAGGAAATGAGCATGACCGAAAAGGTGCAGGGTTTCGTCAAGGACAACATGACCCTGGACGACGCCCTCCCCACAAAGCTGCCGGTCTATGTCAACTCGGTGGCCTACCTGTTCGGCGTTCTCACCCTGTGCTCGCTGGTGATGATCGTCCTGACCGGGCTCATCATGGCGATCTTCGGGCCGAACTGGTACCACGTGTCCCGCGGGGGAAAGTTCTTCAATTCCCTGCATTTCTGGGGCGTCCAGCTCTTCTTCCTGTTCATGATCATCCACCTGGCGGTGAAGTACTTCCTGGGCGCATTCCGGGACGGCCGGTGGAAGACATGGATGATCGGGGTGCTGACGCTGGGATCGGCAATATTCAGCGGCTTCACCGGCTACCTTTCCGCGGCGAACTGGTCGGCGCAGTGGCACTCGGTGGAAGCCAAGGACGCGATGAACGCAATGGGGGTCGGCGGCTTCTTCTTTACCACCAACTACAGCCAGGTCCTGACCCTGCACGTGGCCGTATTCCCCGCCATCGTCGTTCTGCTGGTCGTCGTTCATATCCTCTTTATCCGTCATGAGGGGCCGGTCAAACCCTACCCTGCGAGGGGAGGGAGCGGAAAATGAGCAGAAGTTCAGACGAATACCTGCGCGGGGTGCCGACCAAGCCGTACGATCTCATCCGTGAGGGAGTGATTGCACTGGGGATCGTTGCCGCCCTGGTCATCGTGTTGGCCGTCATCTTCAAGTCCCCGGATGCTCCGACCATCCGCGGGGAGGACGTGGCAAAAAACCACCCCCTCGACTACCTGAAGACCGCCACGGACTTCCTCTCGGGGGAGAGTGGGCTTGAAACCTATGGCCCTCCGTACACGAAGGACAAAGACAACCTCATGAAGGTTCTCGGCTTCGCGCCGGCAACGATACTGGGCGCAACGCTGCCCATTGATGCGCAGAAGGATCTCATAGTGGCACCGCTGGAGAGGGTCGCCGTGCTGAACAAGGACGTGGCGTCGGCCCTGAAAGTGTGGAAGGCCGGCACGGAGGACCAGCAGAAGGCGTGGACAAAGGCCTACAGTGATGCGCTGGACAAAGCCGAGGAGTCAAACGGCGAGGTCAAGGTTGCAGCCGGGGACTATGGCCCGGTACCCGTGATGATGTACGGCATGCTCGCCCTGGGCCAGGCAGGGCTGCTGGAGGGGGCGCTGACCAGCAGTGAACGGCTGCCGTATACCCTGGACAACACCAAGGCGATGCTCTTCTTCCAGGAGGGCCCGGATTCCGACTACGCGACCAGCGTCGACATGCTGGGCACCCAATGGGGCATTACCCACGAAGTTGGAAATCTCCCCGGACCCTGGTGGCTCTGGCCGTACGCCATCTGGTACCAGTTTCCCGCCATCCAGGCCAATCCAAGCGCGGATGCCATCGTGGGGTCGCTGATGGTGCTCTTGTTCCTCCTGCTTTTCTTTGCACCGTTCATTCCGGTCCTCAAGCATCTGCCAAGGTGGATCCCGATCTACCGGATCATCTGGCGTGACTGGTACGCAAAACAGGAGGGCGCAAAGGCGGGAGGCGGCAAGCCCCGCAAATAGGCCCGCGCCGCCGCTCTGCAGACGCACGTGAAAGAAAACCTCCGCCGTTCAGGCGGAGGTTTTTCTTTCAGCTCGGAGACTTTTCAGCTCAGAGGGCCCGCCCTGCCAGTGCATGGCGCGGGCCGTTCCTTCGCGAACTTCCTAGCGGATACCCTGCTCGATCAGGGGCTTGATCGTCCCGACGTTCTGCGGGGTCACTGTGCCGACGCCGGTGTCGATGTGCAGGCCGGGGATCAGGTAGCGCTTGGTCCAGACGATCTGCATGACCGGCAGGTAGCCCTGGAGATAGAGCACCTGGTCGAAGCTGGCGCTGATCCAGCCGCCCTGGATGGCGCTGACCGTCGCGGGTGAGAGGTCGATGCCGCCGCAGATGATGTCGCCGGGCTTCTTCCCCGCCGCCTGGAGCACCTTCGGCAGGATCGCGGTGATGCTGCCGTGCTGGGTGCCGATGGCCTTCAGATTCGGGATGGGCCTGGAGGTACGCGGTGAGGATGGGGATGGCCAGCGAGGTGTCGCTGTCCACCGCTGCGGAAACATCCAGCTTGTCGACCTTGAGCCCTGCCTTGGCCAGCGCGTCGTAGACGCCCTGGCTGCTGCGGCTGCTGCCTTCCTGGTGCCAGATGTCGTAGACGAGCGCCTTGTCACCGGCCTTCAGGCCTGCCCTGACCATCGCCTGGCCCGTCAGGTAGCCGCCCTGGTAGAGGTCGGCGCCGGCGTAGCCGAAGCCCTTGGTCTGGTACTTGGCCTCGATGTTCGGCAGGGGGTTGTTGCCGCTGGTGACGATGATGCCCTGGGCCTCGGCCTGGTCCACGAGCGCCGCGAAGGCCGCCTCGCCCGGGATGCCCCATGATTTCGATGCCGTCAGGGTTGGCCGCCATGGCCTGCTTGAACTGATCGATCATGGTCTGCTGGTCCCACTTGGAGTACTGCTCGATCAGCTTCACGTTGTTCGCGGCGGCCGCCGCCCGCGCGCCATTGGTGCGCGCCAGCGTTGCCCCATCACCCTGCGTTCCGCCGCATCTGCATGTAGATGACGATCTGCTTGTCCGCGGCCCATGTCTGGACGGCGAACAGAGCCCCGACGATCACGAGTGCAAGAACCAACCACTTCAAATTTCGCACGGAAACCTCCCTCTGTGATTGAATCAAGGCCTTGCGCCTCGAAGACGCGCGGCCGTTCTGGTGAAAAACCGAAGCGCTCACGTCCCCCTTTCACGTCCGGATTGAGAATGCCCGCGTGCCAACGGCACGCACAATCGCCTACCTGCGATCCCTGCTTCCCGGCGTCTTCGCCCGGGCGCCGGCGCAGGGACAGCCCATTTGCGGGCGGCTCGCGACAGCATGGAGACGCCTTCTTCCCCGATGACCACGTTGAGGATCACCGAGGCGGCCATGACCAGCCCCTCCACGAGCTGCACCCAGTAGCCGCCGATGCCCGTGGCCACGACGCCGGCTTCAAGGGAACCGATGATGTAGGAGCCGAAGAACGTGCCCACCAGGACGCCCTGGCCCCCGGCAATCGATGTTCCCCCGATGAAAACCGCGGCCATGACCGGAAGGAGCATTCGCCTGTCCCTGGGTGGGGAAGAAAACGTTGATCTCCATGCGTGAGGAGCAGCCCCGCGAAAGCGGCGATCACGCCGTGCAGCGTGAAGAGCCGTATCCGCGTGGCCTCCACGTTGATTCCCATCACGCGGGCCACCTCGGCGTTGTCGCCGATGAACATGATGGCCTCGCCGAACTTGTGCCGGTTGAGGATGAACCAGAAGAACACCACGAGCCCCAGCGCCCAGAGCGCCTGGACGGGGAAGACGCCGAACAGGCGGCCGACGAAGATCGTGTGGATCGTCGTGGTCGTGATCGCCTCGATGTCGATCTGGAGCCCGCCCGCGATCAGGACGGTGACCCCGTACCAGAAGAACTGCGCGGCCAGGGTGGCCATGATGGAGGGCACCCTCAGCCGGGCCACCAGGAGGCCGTTGATATAGCCCACCAGCGCGCCGGAAGCCAGGGCCAGGACGAAGCCGATCAGCGGCGTATGGAAGTTCTTGAACCACCAGGTGAAGACGAATCCCGACAGCGCCACGACCGCCGGGAAGCTCAGGTCGATCTCGCCCGCGGTGATGATGAAGGTGAGCCCGATGGCCAGCACGAGCATGGGGGGCACCGTCTGGAAGAAGGACATGTAGATCCGGTACCCGGTGAACACGCGCGGCGCGGTGAAGATGAACACCACGTACAGGACGGCGAGCACGACGCCGATGGGCAGGCCCTCGAGCCTGCCGAGAAATGCAAGGCGGGAGGTTCCTCGATTCATGGCTGCACCTTGTCTTTCAGGCCGTGCGAGTATTCGAGGAGGAACTCGTCCAGCTCCTTCAGGGATATCTTCGCCTTCGCGATGCTCGCCACGATCTCCCCCCGGTCGATGACGATGAACCGGTCGGAGATCTCGTAGACGTCGGCGAGGTTGTGGGAGATGTAGATGCTCGCCTTTCCCGCCTCCTTGATCTTGTGCACGAAGTTCAGCACCTTCCGCACTTCCTTCAGGGAAAGCGCGACGGTCGGCTCGTCCAGGATGATGAGCTCCGCCTCGAAATGCATTGCCCGCCCGATGGCCACGCCCTGGCGCTCGCCGCCGGAGAGCTTGTTCGCCTTCGAGTCGACCCCGATTCCCTTGCCCCGGAAGCCGATGGTGTTGACCATGATCTCGGTGGCGATCCGCTTTTCTTCCTTCACCTTCAGGAACCCGAACGGGTAGGTGATCTCCCGGCCGATGAAGAAGTTCCTCCACATGGCCTGCTTTTCACCGAGCGACTTGTCCTGGTAGACGGTCTCTATTCCCAGCGCGTGCGCCTTCTTCACCGAGTAGGAGCCCGTGTCCACCTTCTTTTCGGCGATGTACAGCTCTCCGCTCGTGGGCGGGAAGACCCCGGTAAGGATCTTGACCAGCGTCGATTTGCCGGCGCCGTTGTCCCCGATGAGACCGACGATTTCGTTGCTGCCGACCTCGAAGTTGATGCTTTTCAAGGCGCACACCGATCCGAAGTACTTCTCGATGTTGACCATGCGCAGCGCGGTGCGCCCACGGGAAGGTTCAGCCACGAAGCAGTCTCCTTTCAGCCGAAAAACAGTACAACTTATGCCTACCAGCTGCGGCATGATAGCATGCGAGTTCCGGGCTTTGCAACATTTTTTTCACGGAACCTCTCTTGTTTTCCCAGGGCTTTTCTGTTGAAGGACAGGTTTTCTGAAACAAGGTCCGGATCTATTGGTTTTGACAATTCGAGAAGAATAAAGTACAACTTGTACCATCAGGATCCGGGCATGAAGAAGCATCAAAGTCATAGAGACCTGGGTCGGCAACAGGATCGACGAAGGAGTCCTCGTCCCAGGGGAAAAGCTTCCGTCAGAGAGCCAGCTCTGCGCGCAGTTCGAAGTTTCGCGGAACGCTGTCCGTCAGGCCATCCACAATCTCATCCACGAGGGGCTCGTTGAAACCACCAAGGGCGTCGGCACTTTCTGCCGGACCCGGCTTCCCGCATCTCCCCTGTCCACCAACATCGGGCTGGTGGAGTTCTTCATCGGCTCCTATATCTACCCCGAGATCATCCGCGGCTGCTACAACACGCTCTCCCGCAAGGGTTTCGCCCTTCTGCTGAACCAGTCCGAGTACAACCTCGAGCAGGAAAGGGCCATCCTCCAGGATCTCCGGAGGAAAAAGGTCGGGGGCATCATCATCGCCCCGATCTACGGCGCGGGGGACCGCTCCAACGCGCTCCTCCTGGAGGAGATCCAGGAGGAGGGCATCGCCGTGGTTCTCTGCGACGACTATTTCCCCGGGGAGGAACTTCAGCAGCGTCACCCTGGACTATCACACCTGCGGTGAGGAGGCCGCCGCGCACCTCTGGAAAAAGGGACACCGCAAGATCGGGATCTTCTATCAGAAGGATTTCCTCGTGAAGGCAAACAGGATGAAGGGGGTGCTGGATTACCTGGGCAGGCAGGAGGCACCCGTGCGGGCGGCATGGATCGTCGGGTTCAACGGCCAGGGACCGGCCAGCGAGGCGTCCGCGGCTGCGGAGCGGTTCCTGCGCGGATCAAAGGAGCTTCCCAGCGCGTTCGTCTGCGGCAATGACGAGGACGCCCTGCGCCTGATCGAAGCAGCCGAACGGCAGGGCATCCGCGTGCCGGATGACCTTTCAGTGGTGGGGTTCGACAATTCGGACATCGCCCAGCTGGAGAAGATCTCCCTGACCTCGGTGGATCATCCCAGCTTCCAGATCGGGGAGAAAGCAGCGAACATCCTGCTGGACAAGATTTTCCACCCGGAAATACGCTTCGTCACGCACACGATCATCACCCCGACCCTGGTAGAGCGCAGCTCGGTGCGGAGCCTCGTGCCCGCGGCCCCCATTCCCCCGAGCACGCTCCTGCAGCGCAGCCCGGGACTAGCGGGCGCGTGCTGGCAAGGGCTCACCTTCGGGCGACGAGGAATGCCACGACGCTGGCCCAGGGGACTTCGCGGCCGACGATCTGGGAGCGGAACATCTCGTGCACGCGTGACAGCTCAGCCGTTTCGAGCCCGCCGGACAGCGCGCGGCCGTAGGCTGAGCTCGGCGCAAGCCAGGCCGCCATCTCACGTTCCGTGATTCGACGCGTGTCCAGAGAGCGCTCCGTCTCCACTCTCACATCGCGCCCACCCGCCTCGCGGAGCGCGGCAGCCAGTCCGTCTTCCCTCCAGCTCACGAGCACGTTCGACGGGTCGGAGTAGGCGCGTTCCTCGGCAGCTTCCAGTTTCCGGGCGAGGGCCGGATCGTCTCCGCTGACGAGCGTGGAAAGCCTCTGCCCGCGCCCCGGGATGACCTGCGCAATCGAGAGTGCCCCGTCCTCCGCCGCCAGTGACAGCAGGAGCCGGGCCAGCGCGGTCTGCAGCGCGGCGGGCACCCGGGTGAAAAGATCGCGGCCCACGATGAAATCGAACCTGACTCCCGGCTCCAACCCAAGAGCGGCTGCGAGCTGGTCCGCCTGTTGCTGGCTCGCATCGGGCGGCGTAAATGACCGCGCCAGCTCCAGGAGAGACCTCCCCGGCTGAAGAATCACCGGACGCACGGCCTGCTCCAGGTCCTTCATTCGGTGGTTCAGGAGACCCGCGTCGCTCTCCGATGCAACGATTCCCCAGACCCCGCCCTCGGGAGCGCTGCCGCAGTGCTTCCCAGAGGAGAAGTCCTGTGCGCGCATCGGCATCGAGGATGCGGCTGTGCCGTTGAATGGAAAGAGGCGCAAAAATACGGTCCCTGATGACAGTGAGCGTCGGTTCTCTTCCCCGAGGAAAGCCTCTCGATCCAGCGCGCGCTGGCCGTCGCCGCCGAGGAAAAGGTCAGGACCTCGGTGCTGGGAGGCTCCAGCGCCGTGGCGATCTGGATCTCCCTGCGTCGCAGCACCTCGTCCCGGATGACCGCTTCGCGGCCGACGTCGGACGGCGTGTAGAACACCTTGCCTTGGAGACTCGCCGGAAGGTACTGCTGGGCCACCCAGTGGTCCTTGAACGCATGAGGATACATGTAGCCTTCACCGTGGCCGAAGCCTTCCTTGTCACGGCTGGCGTCCCGAAGGTGATTGGGTGTTTCCCCCTCCCGCTGCTCGGACTCCAGCAGGGCCAGGGCGTCGAAGAATCCCATGGATGAATTGGACTTCGGCGCCGTTGCCAGGTAGAGGGTGGCGTGCGCCAGGTGAAACCGCCCTTCCGGCATGCCAACACGGTCGAATGCCGCTGCGGCGGCTTCCACGAACTGCAGCGCGTTCGGGTCTGCCATGCCGACGTCCTCGCTGGCCAGGATCAGCATCCGCCGGAAGACATAGTGGGGATCTTCGCCGGCCAGCACCATGCGCGCAAGCCAGTACAGGGCCGCATCGGGGTCCGACCCGCGGACCGACTTGATGTAGGCGCTGATCGTGTCGAAGTGGTAGTCGCCTTCCTTGTCGTACAGGACCACCTTGCGCTGGATGCTCTCCTCCGCGATCTCCCGCGTGACGAGGATCTCCTCTCCTGTCGGCGGCGGAAACCGCGCGGGTGTTGTTTCCACGGCGAGCTCGATTGCGTTCAGCAGGCTGCGCGCATCCCCATTGGAGATCTTGACCAGGTGATCCAGCGCCTCCTCGGTGAGGGTGACCTTCCACGCGCCGTAGCCCCGCTCGGGATCACCGCAGGCGGCCAGGGCCACGGCACGGAGGTCTTCCTCGGTGAGGGGCTTGAGCTGGAAGATCCTGCTGCGGCTGACAAGGGCGCGGTTGACCTCGAAATAGGGGTTCTCCGTGGTGGCCCCGACCAGGATGACCGTGCCGTTCTCCACCCAGGGGAGGAGGGCGTCCTGCTGCGCCTTGTTCCAGCGGTGAACCTCGTCCACGAACAGCGTCGTGCGCCTGCCGTACAGGTCCCTGTTCGTCTTTGCCACCTCGATGGACTCGCGCAGCTCCTTCACGCCGGCGAGCACCGCGTTCATCGTGATGAAATGGCTCTTCGTGGAATTGGCGATGACCTGGGCGAGGGTGGTCTTCCCGTGCCCGGGCGGCCCGTAGAAGATCAGCGATGAGACCTGGTCCGCCTGGATCACCCGGCGCAGGAGCCGTCCCTTGCCGACGATGTGCTCCTGCCCGACGAACTCATCCAGCGTCCGGGGGCGCATCCGGAAGGCCAGCGGGGCAGGCGCGCCCGGCGCAGACGAAAAGAGGTCCATGCCGGGGAGTATAGAGGAAATTCAGCCCCGGGCGAACCGCGGCGGCGCCGCGTTCGGCGGAAACTCCGGGATGTAGGTGAAGCTCGGGTCTGCTTTCTGCTTTTTCTTGATCTCGGAGACCATCCGAAGTCCCTTGACGAAGCTCGTGGCGCCGATCGGCAGGTCCTTTTTTATCGCCTCGTGAAACTTCGGCAGCTGCCAGAAAGGCACCGCGGCGTACATGTGATGCTCGCAGTGGAAGTTCATGTTCCAGTAGAGATACCGCACCAGCGGGTTGCACTCCACCGTGTGAGCCACGAGGCGCCAGTCAGGGGTGTTTTCGGCGAGGCCCTGGTGCTGGATGGCAAGCGTCAGTCTCCCCATGGCGGTGACGAAAAAGTTTCCGAAGACGACGAGATAGATGAGGACCCAGAGGTGGAAATACGCAAACATCGCAGTGAGAACCACGGCGGAGATGAGCATGAACCGGGACCAGCGGATCATCGCCTTTCGTTTCGGATCGTCTTTCGGGAACAGGGGATCCCAGGAGAAGAAGTCAGCGTCCCCGTTGCCGAACGCCTGCTGTACCGTCGTCCTCACGAGGGTCCAGAACCACGCGTAGTCGAATGTGAACCAGGAGATGTAGTTGGGCCAGCTCATCAGCTTCTTCACCGGCTCCTTGATCACTTCCTTGTCCTGGCCCCTGTAGATCGTGTACAGGTGGTGGTAGGTGTGGCTGGCCCGGAAATGCACCGGGTTGTTCCACGTGAAGAAGCAGAACACGGTGTAGAAGAACTCGTTGATCCGCTTGCTCTTGAACGGCGTCCCATGGCTCAACTCGTGGACCGCAGCTGACATGCCCGACCATCTGCTCGAAAAAGGAGTGGACGTAGCAAGCCGCCACCATGGCCAGCCACCACTTTTCAAGAAAGAACCAGAGGGCAAGCCCCGTCGTGATGAGGAAAACGAGCAGGAAGCTTCCTGCCTGGAGCCAGCCTTTCACGTCGCTTTTCTGCGTGAACTTCCTGAGGGTCTCCTTCTCCAGCGGGATGCGGTACCAGTCAATGGAAACTGCTGCCATGGCTGCGCCTTTCTGATAGGGGGAATGCATCATAGTGCGGCAGAAATGCCGGCCTGTCAAGAAAAACCGCGCGGAGCTCAGCCGCCGAGCCGGACGACCTTGTCCGCGAAATGCAGGTCCCGGTCCTGGTGGCTGATGATGAGAACGGTCCTGCCGGCAAGCCTTGTCATGAGCGCCGCCATGAGTGAGTCTGCCGTCTCTTCATCCAGGTCTTCCGTGGGCTCGTCCAGCACGTACACGGGTGCCTGCTTCAGCAGCGCCCGCGCAACTGCCAGCCGGCGGACCTCGCCCGCCGAAAGCTCGTGCCCCCTCTCGCCCACGGTTGTATCAATGCCGTCCGGGCAAGGACGCGACGAGGGGAGAGAGCTGGGCAATGTCCAGGGCAGAACGCATCGCGCCCTCATCGCCCTCATGCCCATCGGGCAGGGCGAGTGCAAGGTTCTCACGGATCGAGGCATGGAAGAGAAACGGAGACTGAGGCACGACCGAGAAAAGCCCCCGCGCCTCTTCGCCGCGGAGAGACCGCAGGTCCACGGGCCCGTTTCCGGATGCGTCCCCGCCGCCTGCCAGCCAGATGCTGCCCTGCTGGTAGTCCCAGAAGCGGAGGAGAAGGCTCACCAGAGTGCTCTTGCCCACGCCGCTGGGACCCGTGATCCCGATCCTGCTGCCTGCCGGAATCTCGACGGAAAAATCGTCGAAGATCCACGGCCCGGTGTCGGCGTAGCGGAAGCGAAGGCCGTGAATCGACAGCCCGACGGGACTGCTGACTGATGGAGCGCGTGAGGGTTGAGGCGGTTCCCCGGCCGCAGGGGCCGCGTCTATCAGCTCGAACAGGCGCCGCGCCGCCGCGGCGAGCTCCCCCGCGCGCTGGATCACCGCCGGGAGCGGCATGACCGACTCGAAAGTGGCCAGCATGAAGACGGTGAGCATTGCCATCTCGGCGCCCGGGAGCGTTCCGGACGCAGCGCGCGGCGCCAGCACGAGAGCCGCGGCCCAGGCCGCGAGGGAGCTCGCCGCTATGAGCCCTGCGTCTCCCGCTCCCTGGAGCAGGCCGAGCCGGCGCTCGCTGCTCTCCAGCCTGCCGCTTGCCTGTTCCATCAGCCCGTCTCGATCCCGTACCGCCTCCAGGGCGATCAACTCCGCAATGCCCTGCGCGTGCTCGATGACGGACGCGCGCAGCTCGGAGGAAAGGGCCACCCGTTCATGGCCCGGCTTGCGGGAGAGCCTGCGAAAGCCCAACGGGAGGAGCACACCGCCGCAGGCAAGCGCCGCAAGGTCGATGAACGCAACACGCGCGTCAAACCGCAGGAGAAACGGCACGATGAGGCCGAGGGCCAGCACTGCAACGAAAGCAGGCACGACGCCCCGGACGTAGAAATCATCCAGGGTGTCAACGTCAGCGCGGATCCTTCCCAGGAGATCGCCGCTTCGATGTTCCTGGAGGACAGCGGGTGACAGGGGCTCGATGCGGCGGAAGAACCACACACGGATGGTGGACAGGATCCGCAGCGTGGTGTCGTGATTCACAAGGCGCTCCGCGTACCGACCGACCGCCCTGACCAGGGCAAGGGCTCGCACGGCGGCCGCCGGGGTGGTGTAGTCAAGGAAAGCACCTGCGGCTCCTGCGAGTGCCATGGAGGTGATGAACCAGCTGGACAGCGCAAGCAGGCCCAAGTTCGCCGCCAGTGCGAGGAGCGAAAGGAGGATGCCCAGCAGGGCCATCCTCCACGACGGGAGGAGAAGAGCCAGAAGCCGGGTCTGCCATTTCATCGGACCCGCCGTTTCATCGGACTGGCCCTGCCTTCCCGCCCCTGATCTCCACGAGCCTGTCCATCCCAGCAGCGGCCTCAGGACGGTGAGTGACAACGATGGCTGTCCGTCCCCGGGACAGTTCCCCGATGCTCTCCGATACCAGGGCGGCGTTTTCCGCATCCAGGTGTGCTGTCGGCTCGTCCAGGAGAACGAGCAGGGGGGAGCGGAGGAACAGCCGGGCAAGGGCGACGCGCTGCGCCTGGCCCGTAGAAAGTCCCTGCCCCGATTCTCCAACGGGCGCATGCAGCGGGATATCTTCCGCCCGGGCAAACGTGACCGCCCTGCGAATGTCCTCCTCTGACGCATCGCGCCGCCCCAGCCTGACGTTGTCACGCACGGATCCGTGGAAAAGTGTCGGCCGCTGGGGGAGCCAGGCGACACTCCGCCTCCACTCCTGGATGTCGAGCTCCTCGAGAGGCACACCGTCTATCTCGATGACCCCACGGTGCGCCCGCGCAAAGCGGTTCAGGAGCGCCAGCAGCGTCGATTTTCCGGCGCCGCTGGGCCCGGTGAGGGCGACATGCTCACCCGGCCCGATCTCCAGGTCCAGGCCGGCGAGGACCGGCGCTGCGCCATACGCAAACTCGACGTCGCGGAAAGCGAGGCCCGGCGCGCGAATGACGCGTTTCGACCCCGCCGTGTCGCTCTTCCATGAAGGGCCGTTTTCCAGGAATGCATGGATCTGCTCCGCTGCGCTCATGGCTTCCATCCGGGAGTGGTACAGCGTGCCGAGGGTCCTCAGCGTGAGGAAATACTCCGGGGCGGCAAGCAGGATGAAATAGGCGGGGCTGAACGCCATGGTCCCGTGCAGAAGCCTGAACCCGGAGATCACCGCCACGATGGCGATGCTGACCGCGGAGATCAGCTCCAGCATGAACGACGAGAGAAAAGCCGTGCGCAGCACCGACATCGTGAGGATGCGGTACTCGCGGGAGGCGCGCTCGATCTGCTCCGCCTCCCGGCGGGCGGCGCCGAAGATCCGCACCGTGGACAGTCCCTGCAGGACATCGAGGAACCGTCCGCTCATCAGCGCCAGCCGTGCCCAGAGGCGCTGGTTTCTTTCATGAGCCTGGTCGCCGATCACGATCATGCTGACGGGAAGGAACACGGCCGTGAGGACCAGCACGAGGCCCGAGATCCAGTCCAGGGGAAAGACAACGGCAAGAACAGTGAATGGCAGCAGCGAGGCTATGGCTCGCTGGGGCAGGTATTTCGAAACGTATGCGTCCAGCGCCTCCACGGCGTCCACCGTGACGTGCGCGATCTCTCCGGCGTGCATGCCCGCCAGGGCCAGGGGGCCGATGCGCTGGATGCGCTCCACGCACTCTGCGCGGAGCACTCTTTTCACCCGGGAGGCGCAGGCCGCGCCGGTGCGCCTGGCTGCCGCGGTTGCCGCTGCGCGAAGAATGACGGCTCCCAGCCCGGCCGCAAGAAGAGGAAGGAGCGTTTCCACGGATGCGTGGCGGAAGACCAGCGCGTTCACGAACCGCGCAAGCAGCCCTGTCTGGAGGATGAGCAGGATTCCCGAAAGCTCGCCCAGCGCGACAGCCGCGGCTATACCGCCCCGCACGGGCGACGATCGGTGCCGCAGCCAGCCGGAGATGCCCGTCATCGCCGGGAGACTGTACACGGACGTCGGCGTGTTGTTGAAGGGGTCGGCGAGTCGTGGTATCGTCAGGCATGAGTGTCGCGGTACTCTCCCGGATCCAGTTTGCCACCGTTGCCCTCTTTCACTTCCTCTTCGTTCCCCTCACCCTCGGGCTCACCGTCATGGTCGCCTGGATGGAGACCCGCTACGCGCGGACCGGGGACGAGACGTACCTGTCGATGGCGAAATACTGGAGCAGGCTCCTCCTCGTGAACTTCGCCGTGGGTGTGGTCACGGGCATCACCCTGGAGTTCCAGTTCGGCATGAACTGGGCCGAGTACTCGAAGTTCGTCGGAGACATCTTCGGCGCCCCGCTGGCCATCGAGGCCACGGTGGCCTTCTTCCTGGAATCCACCTTCATCGGCGTGTGGATGTTCAGCTGGAAGAGGGTCTCGCGGGGCGTGCACGCGGGCATCATGTGGGTCGTGGCCGGCGCGAGCACGCTGTCCGCGCTGTGGATCCTGCTGGCCAACGGGTGGATGCAGCGGCCCCGCGGGTACGAGCTGGTCGGGGGCAAGGCGGTGCTCGACGTCCTTCGGCGCCCTCCTGGGCAGCCCGTATGCGTGGATCAAGTTCTGGCACGTCATTGCTTCCGCGTACACCCTGACAGCCTTCTTCATCATGGGCATCTCCGCGATCCAGCTCTTGAAAAGGCGCAACGAGGAAATGTTTCGAAAGTCCTTCCGCATCGCCGCTACCTTCGCGATCATTACGTCGATCATGATCATCATTGCGGGGGATTTCTCCGGGAGTGCAGGTGGCCAAATACCAGCCCTCCAAGCTGGCGGCCATGGAGGCGCAGTGGGAGACCGAGAAGGGAGCGGATTTCTACATTTTCCAGCTGCCCCGGCCTGAAAAAGAAAACAACTCCATTGAAGCGCTGGAGATCCCCGGCGGGCTGAGCCTGCTGGCATACCATGATCCGGCTGCGGTTGTGAAGGGACTGAAGGACTTCCCGCCGGCGGACCGTCCGCCGGTGCTCGTCACGTTCACCGCCTTCCGGCTCATGGTGGGACTGGGGTTCCTGTTCGTTCTCCTGGCCTTCATTGCGCTCATTCTTGCATGGAGAAAGAGGCTGTCCCAGAACAGGTGGTTCCTCTGGATCATGTCCATCGCCATTGTTCTCCCCTATGCCGCTTCCGAGCTTGGCTGGGTGGTGGCGGAAATCGGGAGACAGCCGTGGATCGTGTATGGCCTGCTGCGAACGCAGGACGCGGTGTCCCGGAACCTCACCCCGGGAGACGTGCTGGGATCACTTATCGCGTTCCTCGTCATCTACCTCAGCCTTGCGGCCGCAGACATTTACCTGCTGACGAAGTACGCGAAAAAGGTCGAGGACTGAGGGAGGCCGGACATGGCGCTGCAAACACTGTGGTTCGTGCTCTGGGGCCTTCTCTGGGCGGTGTATTTCATGCTGGACGGCTTCGACTTCGGCGCCGGGATGCTGCGGCCGTTTCTCTCCCGCGACGAGACCGACCGAAGAGTGACTCTCGCCGCAATCGGGCCCGTGTGGGACGGGAACGAGGTCTGGCTGATCACGGCGGGAGGGGCAACATTCGCCGCGTTCCCCGGCACCTACGCTTCGATGTTCAGCTTCCTGTACCTGCCGATGCTCCTCATCCTGTTCTCCCTGATCATCCGCGGAGTGGCCATCGAGTACCGCAACAAGGATGAAAGCCCGCGGTGGCATGCCAACTGGGACCGATTGCTCGCGCTGACCAGCTTCACCGCCCCGCTTGTGCTGGGGCTGGGCTTCGGCAACATATTCCGGGGGCTCCTGTTCGACTCCATCGGCTACCACGGCACGTTCTGGGGCCTGTTCAACCCGTACGGGCTGCTCACCGCCGTGCTGTTCGTCGCGCTCTTCCTCCAGCACGGTGCGCTGTGGCTGGTCTACAAGACCGAGGGTGAGCTTGCGGGCCGCGCAGCCGCGGTTGCACGCTGCCTGTGGTACGTTGTTCTTGGAGTTGCTGCCGCGTTCCTGGTTTTCACCGGATTTGCAACAAAGCTGTATGGCAACTACCTTGCGCACCCGGGCTGGATCCTGGTCCCCGTGCTTGCGGTTGCTGCCCTCGTCTCCGTCAAGGTGTTCCAGGCACGGTCCCGTGCGCTTGCGGCATTTCTCGGCTCATGCGCGACCATTGTGCTCGTCATCGCCACGGGTCTCATTCGGTCTTTTCCCGAACCTCATCCCGTCCCGGATGGACGCGTCCGCCAGCTTGACGATCACCAACTCTTCCTCAGGCCAGTATACGCTGCGCCTGATGGCAATCGTCGCGCTGGTCTTCGTGCCCATCGTGGTCGTCTACCAGTTGTTCGTGTACCGGTTCTTCAGGTCAAAGACGAAAGCGGAAGAAGGCTACTGACGACGTCTCTCAACTCCAGTAGTATCGAAGGTTGATCCCGACCAGGACGACGAAGAAGTTGCTGGTCCCCGCCGGCGCAACCGGCAGCTGCAGGACGGTCTCCAGCGCCAACCCCAGGTTGCTCGCACCGGTATAGAAGAGCCCGAACGCGAACTGGTGCCCCAATCCGTCTCCCGAGGCAGGCACGCTGACCTCGTAGCCTGCCAGGAGCCCGAGCGGCACCGGTGCAAGTGCGTGGAGATCGAAGTCGAGAGCCGCACCGAGGTCCACAATTTTGAACGACCTCCGAAAGCCTACGCGTGGTAGAATCGGGAGCGCTTCCGGTATTCCGTCGGAGAGACACCCGTCACGCGCTTGAACACGGAGCGGAAGGCCCCAACGTCTTCGTAGCCGATCCTGTTTGCAACGGAATCCACCGGTTCGCTGCCGGATTCCAGGGCGTGCTTGGCGCTCTCAATGCGCACCCGCTGGATGTATTCGATGGGGGTGTTGCCTGTTGCCGCCTTGAACCGCCGGATGAAGTTGCGGGTGCTCATGTTCACGCGGGAGGCGAGGTCAGCAACCGACATTTCCCGTGATCCCTGGTGCTCGATCATCTCCTGGGCCTCCAGGATCGGCCGATCGACGTGGTTTTTCTGCGTGCTGAAGATCGCGTAGGCGGTCTGCGGCCCCTTGTTGATGTCGATGAGGAAAATCTTTGCCATCTGGCGGGCAGCTTCGGGGCCGCGGTATTTCTCCACCAGGTACGCTACCAGGGTGAGGAACGAGGTTGCCCCGCCGCTCGTGCAGACCCGCCCGTGGTCCACGACGATCTGCTCGGAGAGGATGCGCACCCGGGGATAGCGCTGCTTGAAGAGATCCTGCGCAATCCAGTGGGTCGTTGCCGTCTTTCCGTCCAGGAGCCCGGCCTCTGCGAGCACGAACGCCCCCGTGCAGATGCTGGCGACGTCCGCCCCTCCCTCGTACATTGCCCGCACCCAGGGCGCCGCAGAACTGTTTGCGGCAAGCTGGGAGAGGATGTCCCCGTCGAATGCCGGCACAATCACGAGGTCAGTCCGCATGACCTCCCCGAGGGTAGAATGGCAGGGGATGGAAAGTCCGGTCGGGGACATCAAGGGGTTGGCTCCTGTTGAAACCAGGCGGACGTTGAAGAAGGGCTCTGCCTCCGGAACCCCGTTGCTTCCCGGCATCCTGCCAGCGGTCCATAGCAGGTCCATCGGGCCGATGGAAGACAGGGATGTGCAGCCTTTGAACATCAGAATAGAGACGTCCATCGCCATTGTGGCCTCCAGCTGTGAAGATATGGCACAAATGGCACCGAGGAAAGTCAAATCTGCCACTATCCTGCATGGTAAGCGGCCCGTACCTTCGCATGAGTATCGAGGAGGTACAAGATGACGAGTCGTGAATCATTCCTTCTTATGTGGGGCCAGGAAGCAGCCGCCACGCAGCGCGTGCTCGAGGCAGTGCCGGAAAAGAACATCGATTGGCGGCCGCACCCGAAGTCGAGATCCGCCGTGGAGCTCACGGCGTTCGTCGCAGGGCACGCACCCATCCTGGCGAGGTTTCTGGAAACTGGCGAGGTCAGGGCTCAGCCCATGGAGCCGCCGAAGTCCATCAAGGAGGCGGCAAGCGTGTTCTCCGCCGCGGCGCCGTCCCTGGAGAGGGCGCTGAAGGCCGTGGACGAGAAGACGTGGGACACGAAGACGGCGACCCTGTACGGTCCTGACGGGTCAGTGATGCAGTCCGCGCCGCTGGGCGGCATGATCTGGTTCACGCTGTTCGACCTGATCCATCACCGCGGCCAGCTCAGCACGTACATCCGCCCCATGGGCGGCAAAGTGCCGTCGATCTACGGCCCCTCGGCCGACGCGCCGGGAAAGTAGCCTTTTCCTGTTGCCGTCCCGGCTGCACCCGTGAGCCGGGACGGTTTTTCTGCCCGTCGGAATAATTGTTGACAAATACGCCCGGGCGTACCATCTTTTTTGTCACAAGGAGACAGAAGATGGAAACGGTTGCCGAGTTTCTCGCCGGCAAGGGCGCAGCGGTGTACACCGTGAAGCCTGACGCCACTGTCTACGAAGCCCTCGAGCTGATGGCCGACAAGAACATCGGTGCCGTGCTCGTCACCGACCAGTCAGGAAAGCTCGCCGGGATCCTCTCGGAAAGGGATTATGCCCGCAAGATGATGATCAAGGGAAGGGATTCGCATTCCACGAAGGTAAAGGAGATCATGACCACCCTCGTGGTGTCGATCAACCCCGAGACCCGTCTCCGCGACTGCATGTCCCTCATGACGGAGAAGAGGATACGTCACCTGCCTGTATTCCAGGGTGAGAGGCTCGTCGGAGTGGTTTCCATTGGGGACGTGGTGAAGTCCCTCCTGTCGGAGCAGGACTACGTGATCTCGCAGCAGGCGTACAAGATCGACCAGCTGGAGAACTATATCTCCTTGAGCCCATAGCCGCGCCGCGGCTCAGCGCAGGAAATCTCCGGCCGGGCTCATCGCCGAAGGCTCGCTGCCTTCGGCGACGGTGATGGTGAGGTGCCACTCCCGCTTTTCCGACGGTCCAAGGACGCTTCCCATCCCCCACATCTTCGAGAAATCAATCCTGTCCATAGCCGCCGTGGCCGGCTCCGGGGCGATGTTGTACTGCCCCGCGAGGCCGCCTTCGTTCAGCCACATTCCGAGCCAGGGAACCTGCAGCGGAGGAAACGACATCCCGATGCTCAGGTGACGGTCCTCGGCGTGGAGGAAACACCATCCCTCCGTCACCTTCCGCTCGAACCAGTATTTCTGGTAGCCGGTGCTATTGCGCGGCGGCACGCGGTCCAGCCGGACGGTTGAGCCGTCATCGCGCCGGGCCACCGGAAACTCGAACGTAGCGCCATAGCCGCCCAGCACAGTTCCCGGCACGGCATTGCGGATCCGGCTGCATCCCGCGTGGGACGCGGAACTTCATGCCCGGGACGGCGTTGAAAAGCGGGTGGGCTGCCCAGATGAAATCAAGCGGGTGGTTCGACAGGTTCTCGGCCGCGTACCGCGCAATCAGCTTGTCTCCCTGGACGGACACGGTCTTCTGCAGCCGGTAGGGAAACCTGACACCGTTGACCGCGAGTGTGACATCCCCTGCGCCTTGTGCAGCTTCCCACGGGATGCTCCAGACCTCCCCGTGGTCCGGAGCCTCTATCCCCGCCCACGGCGCTGACTCATAATAGCAGCGGGAGATGGTCGGGAACATCTCGTCAAAGCCTGCGAACTCGCCGTTTCCGTACGGGTCACCGTAGCCGGTGCGGGCAAAGGTCGGGGAGGGGTTCTGCCACAGGGTCTCGGTCCCGGTGGCTTTGTGCACGAGGGAAACGGTCTTCGCGCCCCATTCCGGGCAGGATGACCGCCCTCAAGGATCGGCTTTCGAGGACCAGCGCCCCCTCGCCCTTGAATGTTCCGCGCGTGATCGAGGTCACCGCAGGCTCCCTGCCGCCTCGAACAAGGCAAGCATGTTTTCCGTCGGCACGGTGGCCTGGATGTTGTGCACGTTGTTGAAAACAAAGCCGCCGCCCCTGTTGAATGTCTGCAGGTTGTGCTCGGCCTCGGCCCGGACCTCCTGTGGTGTTCCGAACGCCAGTGTGTGCTGGGCGTCCATCGCCCCGCCCCAGAACACGAACTTCTCCCCGTATCCCTCCTTGAGTATTTCCGGGGACATTCCCGCGGCGGATACCTGCACAGGGTTGAGGATGTCGATGCCGGCCGCGGAAAAATCGTCGAGGAACGCCACGATGGATCCGCAGGTGTGGTAGAAGGTCTTCCACGGCGTGTGCGCGTGCACCCAGTCGTTCATCGTCTTGTGAAGAGGCTTGAAGACCTCCCGGTAGGAGGCCGGGGAAATGAAGGGACCCTTCTGCGAGCCGAAGTCCGTGCCGCTCATCACCACCACGTCGATCCTGTCCCCGACGGCCTGCTGGTACATCGCCAGGTTCTTCATCTGGAGCTCGAGCTGGAGGCTGAAGATCTCCCCGATGTATTCCTTGCGCGTCAGCGAGGAGATGTACCACTCCTCGGGATCCCGGATCCCTTTCGGGCGGAGGACCGAGGGCCCCGGGACAATGGCGATGTCCCCGAACCCGGCTCCCCAGAAATTGCCGACCAGCGAATACTCGGAGCTTTCGTACCAATGCCGGGATGTTTCCTCCAGGAACCGAAGCTCTTCATCCGTGTACAGGCTGTATGTCTGCTGCACCCATTCCCGGGGGTCCAGCGTGCTCTCGTCTATGGGCTCCTGGCGGACGATCGTGTCGAAGTAGAAACCGCCGCGCGGCATCTTCCCGGAAGGAGGGGCCGACCTGTCTCCCTTGGGGTACTGCACGATGTCGCCTCCGGGCAGCTCGTCGAACTCGAAGTGGCCCGAGATCTCCACGTCCGTGCCGTCGAACATGCGGAAGCGCTTCCAGTTCTCGTTCCTGTACCCGAAGATCGTGGTCGGAAGCTCGATGCCGAACGTGTCGATGCCGAGGGCCTTCTTGACGGGCTCCTCGACCTGGCCGAGCATCTGGTAGGGGTCGTAGACCCGGTTCACCCCGCCGGTAATGCCCAGCGCCGATTTCAGGCGCGCGTAGGCACCCACCTGGATGCCGGTGACCAGCGTGCTGCCAAGGTCCACCGGTGCGCGGTCGGGCTGCTGGTGCGTGATTGCCCTGCGAACACGCTCACGAGAGGTCATGCCGGCCTCCTTGCCACCTGCGGCTGCAGGCGGGTTCGCAGCGAGCCGTGGATGGCGCGGCGCCGCGCCCTGATCCGATCAAGGTCGATGGGGTAGGTCCCGTATTCGTGCGCCGTTCGATAGAGGGTTTCCGTGTTTTCCGGCGGAATGAGATCGTGGATCTCGCTGGATGACCCGACGAACAGGCCGCCGTCCGGGCCGATTTTTTCCAGGAGCTCCAGCGTCTCGTCCTCGACGTCAGCCTTGTTCCCCCGGGGAAGGGTGACCTCGCAGCAGACGTTGCCGAACAGGAGCTTCGTCGGGTAGCGGGCATGGATCTCGAAGATGTCGTTGCAGCCATTGCGCTCAATGGGATGCAGGCCGTCGGCGTTCGAGGGTTTCCATGATGATCGGCAGGGCCGCCCCGTAGTGACCGTCAGTGTGGAAGAGGAACTTCAAGCCGCTTCTCATGGACGGGGTCCATGATCCAGTGCCAGCGCGGCACCGCCTGGTCCACGAGCCACTGCGGGCTGAAGATCGGCCCGCCGGAGCCGCAGATGTCTTCCCCCATGAACAGCAGGGGAGAGGTGGGGTGCTCGGCATAGACCTGGGCAATGTACGCGGAGAACTTTCCCGTGCAGTCCATGATGTGGCGCAACGAGCTCGGGGGCGTCATAGATGGCGCTTGCAAAGAGCTCCATGTCCATGTAGGAGTACGCGTCCGTGACCGGCCCTTCCACGCCGCCGACCCACACGAGGTCATGCCGTGCGCAGATTTCAGAGATCGTGGCAAGAAAGGGAGTGAACCATTCGCGCACCTCGTCCAGCTTTGGAAGCTTCGGCATGTGCTTTTCCAGCTGGGCCAGGGTGGTGAAAGGGCGTTTTGCGATCCACGCGGTGCCGCCCTTCTGATCCACCTTCCAGTTCTCGGGGTCCACGCCGAAGAACCGGATCCAGTTCACGATCTTGGAGCCCATCCAGTGGTTCACCGGGTCATAGGCGTAGCGGGTCATGTCCAGCCCGATCGCGCTGGAACGACTTTGCGTTCATTTCGGCGATCTGCTCGAAGGTGTAGGTCTTCGACGAATCGTAGCCGCCGTAGCGGACCAGCACCTGCTCGTTGTCCACGAAGTCCCAGGTCAGCACCCGGTCGATGGGCTCGCGTTTCAGCGCCCGTGTGAATCGTTCGAGGTTCGTCATTCTTTCCTCCCTCCGTCAGTTCTTTCGCAGCTGGTCCAGATAGACGGCGGCCAGCAGGATGAGGCCCGTCGCGATCCACTGGATGTACGAGGGCATGCCGACCATGATCAGGCCCGACTGCAGGACGCCGACGATGGCCACGCCGATGAGGGCTCCCCAGATGTTGCCTTCCCCGCCGGCGATCGAGATGCCGCCGAGGACGCAGGCGGCGATCGAGTTGATGGGGTACTGGGACCCGGCGTCCACCTGGGCGGAGCCCAGGCGGGAGGCAAGCACGATGCCGCCCGAGCCCCGACAGCAGGCCGCTCAGCGTGTAGACGAGGATCCGCATGCGGTCGACGTTGATCCCCGAGAGCCGCGCCGCCTCGGCGTTGCCGCCGATGCTGTACACGTATCGTCCGAAGACGGAGGACCTGCAGGATCACGTAGAACAGCGCATACAGGAGGACGAGGATGATGATGGGCAGCGGGATGCCGATGACGCGCGTCGTCCCCAGGAAACGGAAGCTCGGAAGGTTCACTCCGATGGCGAACCCGCCGCTGACCAGGAACACCACGCCCGAGAGGATGGTCATCATGGACAGCGTCGTGATGAGTGCGTTGATCTTCAGCTTCGTGATGAACAGCCCGTTGAGCAGGCCGATGGCGGTTCCGGCCGCCAGCCCGAGGAAGAACCACGCCCAGTAGTTGCCGTACTGCTTGGTGAGGATGGCCACGATCATGCCCGAGAGACCGGCGATTCCTCCGACCGAGAGGTCGAACGCCCCGGTGAGGAGGATCAGCGACTGCCCGATGCAGACGATCCCGATCACCGAGATCGTCAGCCCGATGGCAAAGACATTCCTGACGTTGAGGAAATAGGGCGAGAGGGCGCTGAAGATGCCCAGCAGGACAATGAGCACGATGAGCATTCGCGCCTGGTTGAGAAAGCCGCGCACGCGATGCGTGCGATTCAAGGCCGTTTCCATGTGCAGCTCTTTCCCCTTTCATGATGCGTGGGCCTCGACCGTGCCGATTGCGTACTTGATGACGGATTCCTCGGACAGCCCCCGGTTCTCCTCGAAGCGGTGCGCAATGCTGCCGTTTCGGAACACGAATATCCGGTCGCAGACGTTGAGGATCTCGGTCAGCTCCGAGGAAATGAACAGGATGGCCTTGCCCTCGTCGGCCAGAGTGCGGAGGAGGACGTAGATTTCCGCCTTGGCTCCCACGTCCACGCCGTGGGTTGGCTCGTCGAAGATGATGACGTCCGACCGCGAGGCCAGCCACTTGGCTATGGACACCTTCTGCTGGTTGCCGCCGCTCAGCGTGTTCACGCTGGGCCCGGCTGGAGGGCGTCTTGATCCTGAGGCTGCCTGATGTATTCGGCCACGACATCCGCCTCCTCTCCTCCCCGGATGAAGCCCAGCCGCGCTGAGCCGCTCGATGAAGGGAAGGGTGATGTTGTTGCGGATCGAGGCGGAAGGAATGACCCCCTGTGCAATGCGATTCTCGGGCACGAGGCCCAGGCGAAGCCTGACTGCCTCGATGGGTGAGCGTATTCGCGCGGGCTTCCCCCTGACGATCACCTCGCCGCTTTCCGGCGGGGTCACGCCGAAGATGGTCATGGCCGTCTCGGTCCGGCCCGATCCCACCATGCCGAAAAACCCGAGGATCTCCCCGCGTCGGAGCTGGAAGCTGATGTCCTGGACGCTTCGCCCGTTGCAGAGGTTCCGCACCTCGAGGACGGCCTCACCCGGCGCCGTGGTCTTCCGCGGTCCGCCAAAAAGGTTCAGGTCCCTGCCGACCATGAGGGAGATGACCTGCGGCTTGGTGACCTCGCTGATGTTCCGGGTCTCGACGAACCGGCCGTCCTTGAACACGGTAACCCTGTTGGCAATCTGGAATATCTCGTCCAGGCGGTGGCTGACATAGATCAGCGAGATTCCCCTGGTCTTCAGCTTCTCGATGAGTGCGAAGAGCTCCCGCGTCTCCTCATCCGACAGGGCTGCCGTGGGCTCGTCGAAGGCGATGACGCGCGTTTCGAAGACAAGGGCCTTGAGGATCTCGATGAGCTGGCGGTGCCCCGTCCCCAGGGTCTCCACCTTGGCGTCGAATGAACCTCTCCATGTTGAACGTTCGGGCAATGTCCTGTGCCCGCTGGCGCAGCGTGCTCCAGCTGATCAGCCCGCCGCGCCCACGGGGGTACATGCCCATGAAGATGTTTTCCGCAACCGTGAGCTTGGGGGCGAGCTGGATCTCCTGGGGCACGATGCCGATGCCGGCCATGCGCGCCTGGAGGTTGTCGCGGAAGTCCACCTCGCGGTCCTGGTAGAGGATGCGGCCGCTGTCCTTCGTGTAGACCCCGCAGATGATCTTGATCAGGGTGGACTTGCCCGCGCCGTTTTCCCCCACCAGGGCATGCACCTCACCCCGGCGGAGCTCGAAGTTCACGCCGTCCAGCGCCTGCACGCCGCCGAATCGCTTGCTCACGTTTTCCGCTCTCAGCACGACGCCCTCGTCCTTCATGTGTTGGGCTCCCGCATACCTTTCAGCCGAAGAAAATCCCGCGGGGGCGGAGAGCCCCCGCGGCTGTGGCCCGCACCGCGGGCTGTCGATCTAGAACGACCAGTTGAAGTTCTTGTAGTTGTCCTTGGTGACCACGTCGCCCGCGACGAGCGTGTTCTGGGGCATCGGGGTCTTCTTCGTGATGAAATTGTAGAGGATCTGGACGGCGTTCTGGCCCTCCTTGAAGGGCTGGAGCTTTGTCACGATGTAGCTGTTGTGCGGCTTCTGGAACTCCTCGTAGGAGGTCTTGTAGCCGCCGAGCCCGCAGGACAGGACGTTCTTCAGCGGGAATCCGCGCTCTTCAAACACGCGCAGCGGCGCCAGGGCGCCGTCGTCGTTGATGCCCGTCACCAGCCAGTGGGTCACCTCGGGGTGGGCCGCGAGGATGGCGCCGGCCACGGGGAGGTTTTCCTCGAACATGCCGGTCTTGGAGTCCTGCACGATGAAGTCGGCGTCCTTCAGCTGCGGGAGGTCCTGCTGGAGCGCCTGCTTGTAGCCGACGGTCCTGTCATGGACGACGGAGAGGAAGGACATGTCGATCTGCATGACCTTCACGACGTTTCCGGCCTTGAAGAATCCGCGCTCCTTGGCCAGCTTTGCCAGCGCGTGACCGCCCATGATGCCCGTCTCCGTGGTCGGAAGGCCCACGTGCGGGTTCTGCACGTTCGCGCTGTCCATGATGGTGTCATCGATGGTGATGATGGGAATCTTTGCCTCGCGCGCCTTGTCGATGACGGTGGGCCCGAGGGTCTGGTGCGTCACCACCACCATGAGGGCGTCGGCACCCTGGCCGATGACGTTGTCGAGCGCCTGCATGAATGCCTCGTCCTGCAGGTTTGCGTCGACGCCGATGTAGTCGATTCCCAGCTCCTTGGCCTTGGCCTTGATCCCGTTCTCTTCCTCGATGAACCAGGGGTGCGTGAGCATCTTGCTGATGTAGGCGAACTTCAGCTTCTTGGCCTGCGCCGCGACGCTCGGCACGACAAACGCGACGGCCACAAGGACCGCGATCGCGATGATCAAACCCTTCTTCAGTTTCATGTTCTCTCCTTCTTCCCGTGTGTGAGCTTGTGAATCAAAAACCGGTACTCCTTCCTCCTTTCACGAATCGTAGTAGAGCATGTTCAGGTAAGATTCCTTCTCCGCGAGCTCCTTGCCTATGTCTGCCGCTTCGAAGAGTATTTTCTTGACCGCATCGACACAGAGCACCATGGCCCGTTCGAACATCGGATTCCGGGCATCGATGGCCCGGGCGTGCCTCAGCTGCTCCGTGAACGTGGCGAAGAACGGCTCCCTGAACTCGGGTGCAGCCAGGAGCTCACGGTTCGGCGGCAGGATGCCCACGCGGGCGCAGTACCACGCGGACAGCTCGGGATCGCCGGTCAGGGCCTCCACGAACCGCGCCGCGTGCAGCGTGTTGCGGCTCTGCGCGCAGATTGCCATTGCATGGTTGTACGTCCACGACCGGGACACCCCGTTGGGCTGGACCGGGTTCAGGAGGACCTGGAAGTTCTTCTCGAAGGGCTCCCCGGTGCTCTCCTCGAGGAGGTACTTGATCCAGGGGCCGTCGGAGATGAATCCAATCCGGTTGGCCGCAAATCGGTTGCGGATGGTGAAAATGTCAGAGCTGAAGATCCTGGTTTGCGCCACAAAATCCCGCACCCAGGTGAAGCCAAGGATGTTTTCAGGAGAATCGAGCCCGACGTTCCCGTTTTCGTCCACGAATGCGCCGTTGAAGGCCTGGAGGAACGTGTAGATGCTGAGGTAGTCATTCTCCACCCCGGGGGTGTACCAGAGGCCGAAAGCGGAGGGTGCCGCATCCCCGCGGATACAGCCGATCTTCGCGCAGCATTCCTTGAAGGCCGCGAGGGTCATCGGTGAATCCAGCTTTTCAATTCCGGCTGCGCGCATGACGGAGCGATTGGCAATCAGGGCGATCGGGCACAGTCCCCATGCCGCGGAGTACACCTGGTTCTGGAAGGTGCCTCCGAACAGGTCCTGTCCCGGCAGCCGGAAAGCCATGTTCTCCCTGCTGAGCAGGCCTTCCAGGGGCTGGAATGCCCCGGCCGATGCGAAGTAGCTGGTCCAGTGGGAGACGATCTGCGCGACGTCCGGCGCGCGCCCGCTGGAGATCAGCCGGGTGAGCGTGGCGCGCGTTTCAGGGTAGGTCGTCGGAATGATGTCGACCGCTATCGGGGGATACTTCTCTTCGAACCTCCGGACCACGCCGTTCAGTATTTCCTCGCCCCGGCGCGTCTCTCCCATCCAGCTCAGGAAGGAAATGCGCACTTTCCGTTCGGAGACCAGCGTTCCTTTCCCCTGCTTTTTTACGAGAATCCCGTCGGCAACAAGGAGAGACAGTGCCTGGCGGATGGTGGAAATGCTCGTGCCGAAATCCGAGGCCAGGCGCGATTCGCTGGGAAGCAGCTCGCCGGGCCTGTGCGTGCCGTCGACGATCCTCCTCAGGAGGACGTCCTTGACCTGGAGGTACAGGGGGTTGTAGTTGAGCTTGTTTTCTTCCATCAGGCCGGGTTGCCGGTGACTGCTTCCACGAGGGCGCGAACGTTCTCCACCGGGGTGTCCAGCTGGACGTGGTGCGTTGGTCCGATGATGAGCCCGCCTCCCTTGCCGATGGTCCGCATCCTCTCTGCAACCTCCTCCCGCACGTCAGCCGGCGTTCCGAAGGGAAGGGTGTGCTGCTCATCGATGGAACCCCAGAAACAGAGCTGCTTCCCGAACTTTTTTTTCAACAGGCCGGGGTCCATGCTCCGCGGTTGAACGGGATTGAGGATGTCGACCCCTACCTCGATGAGCTCGGGGATGATGGGGAGGATGTCGCCGTCCGAGTGATAGGCCACTTTCACGGCGGAGTTGATCCGTTTCAGCGCGCCGATGAAAGAGGCCATCCGCGGCTTGAGGAAGCGACGCCAGGTTTCGGGAGACATGAGCATGGCGTGCTGAGTACCCACGTCGTCTCCGATCCAGATCATGTCCACGCCCATGCGCACCAGACGCTCCGCGGCGCACAGGTGGTAGCGATACGGGATGTCGAGGATGGCGTCCGCCACATCCGGGTCGGAAACGAAATCCATGAGGATCCTTTCGTAGCCGCGCAAAGCCCAGGCGGTTTCGAAGATCGTGGTGACGGTTACCCCGACAATCCAGTACTCGTCCTTGAAGGTCCGAAGAACCCACTCCGATTCGTCGTAGAGGCCCGACCGGGTTGGATCCGGAGGCTTGTACCCGGCAATCGCGGAATCGTCGGCAAGCGGGTGACCGACGATTTCCGTGTAGAACCCCCGTCCGAACGGCGTGGTGTAGGCGGAATTCCTCCAGACGATGCCCCATTCGTCCTCGTACCGATCCTGGCCGGGATTGTAGGAGTCATTGGCGTAGTAGCTGTTGGCCCAGCCGACCGACGTCAGCAGCATGTCCTCCCCCAGAACCCTCTCCAGCTCGTACGTATTTCCTCCCCCGTGGGGGTTGTGATGGGTTTTTGATGGCAGGTGCACAGCCTCACGCAGACGGTCCGCGAACTCAGGGGTGAAGCTGATCTGCATCGGGCAACGGTCGGGTTGCTCGTGTGCCAGGGACATGAAGACACGTTCCCTGTGCTTCATTTGGGTACCTCTCAGTCATTCGAATGAGTGAGATTTGAACCTGTTCAGAATGCGCCAAAATCCCGGAATGTCAAGTCTTTTCGTTGCTTGGCGCGCGCGGGCTTTGACCAATCACGCTCGACCTCGGCGGGAGCGCTTTTGCGGTCCAGCCCACGCGCGTTCCAGCGCGTCGCGCGTCCGGCCCTGCAGGCGCAGGGTTTCGCGCGACCTCTCCCACAGGGAAACCGCGGCTTCACTCACGCCGAGGAGCTTCGAAAAGTCCCGGCGGGACAGGCGCAGGCGTTCCCTGAGCGCGCGGATATCCGAGCCGACGGGGGAGGCCGGGAATGGCGGCGCCCCTGCATCGATCTCCACGCCGAAGATCGTGCCAAGGTCCTTCTCGTCAATCCGCCTGCCCTTTCCGCCGCTCACCACGGCTTGTACGGCTGCCTCCGCCCGCGCGTCGATCAGCTCTTCGTGGTCCACCCCACGCAGCAGGAACAGAAGCTCGGGTCGCTCGTCCAGCCGCGCCCCGACCCCGTAGAGCGCGGCCGCCACGTGCTTGCACATCACGGCCCAGTCCGGGCAGGAACACCTCATCTCGATCTCGCGTGGAGACGGAAAGAGACCCGCGGCGCGGTCGGTCACCACCTCCATGACCCCCGAGGAGAGCCGCCCTTGCAGGAGGTCAAGCAGGGAAGCGATCCTGCCGGTGCACCGCTCCTTGATCGACTTCCACGCGGGACGGGAAAGCAGCCTGATGTCCACCGCCACGTTGTACATGCTGCTGCCCTGCACTTTCGCGTTGACGCGGCCGCGCAGGATCTCCAGGTGACAGACCGATCCGTTTCTCACGTAGGTCCTTCCCCGTGGAAGCCTGTTCTCGAAATCGCTGAAGGACTCCAGGTGATCGCACCATGCCTTGCCCCAGAAGGTGCGGGCAATGAGCCGGCCCTCGATCCGTACCGGTCTGCACCTCCGCGCCGCTCCTGCGCATGCGCGTGATCTCCTGCTCGGCATTCCGCATTCGTTTCGCGACGGGCACGTATGGTCTCCAACCGAATCCCATGTGTCGCTCCTTCACTCGGTGCGTGCGCGTTCGATATCAAGAGAGACCGTGGAAAGCAGCTCCTCGTCGGTCATCTCCGTGAGGAGGGTTTCCCCTCCCGCTTCCAGAAGGTCCCGTGCAAGCGCGGTCTTCTGCCGGATCAGCTCGTCGATCTTCTCCTCCACCGTGCCGCGGCAGATGAAGGTGTGGACCAGGACGTTCCTCTTCTGGCCGATGCGGAAGGCGCGGTCGGTGGCCTGGTTTTCCACCGCCGGGTTCCACCAGCGATCGAAATGGATCACGTGGGAAGCGGCGGTGAGATTCAGCCCCGTGCCGCCCGCCTTCAGGGAGAGCACGAAGAACGGCGGGCCATCATCGGCCTGAAACGCCTCGACAAGTTTCTGGCGCTCCGACACGCGCGTCTGTCCATGGAGAACCAGACCCGGCCTTCCGAACACCGTCGCCAGAAACGACGCAAGGGGTTCGGTCATCTCGCGGAACTGCGTGAATACCAGGGCGCGGTCCTGCCGGGAGGCGATCTCCTCCCCGATCTCCCGAAGCCGCGCGAACTTCCCGCTTGCCTCCGGCTCCCAGCGCCCATCCCCCCGCAAGTGGGAGGGGTGGTTGCACGCCTGCTTGAGCTTCAACAGGGCCGCCAGGACCATGCCGCGCCGCTGGATGCCCTCCTGCGTTTTCAAGCTCTCGGCAAGATCGTCCACGACGCTCTTGTACAGCGCGGCCTGCTCCTTCGTCAGGCCGCACCAGGCCTGCACGACGGTCTTGTCAGGAAGGTCCGTGATGACCGATTTGTCCGTTTTCATGCGTCTGAGGATGTACGGCCGCACGAGGTTTCGAATCGGGAGGAAGCGCTCCGCCTGGTTCTTCTCAAGCTCTCTTGCGAACGCGACGAAGCGCGAGAGAGATCCGAGAAGGCCGGGGCAGAGGAAGTCGAAAAGCGACCACAGGTCGGAGAGCCGGTTTTCAACCGGCGTCCCGGTGAGGGCGATCCGCGCCTTTGCGCGCAGGCGTTTCACTGCCTTTGTCTGGCGCGCGCCCGGGTTCTTGATGGCCTGCGCCTCGTCCAGCACAAGCAGGGTCCAGCTCACCGATTCGAGCCAGGAGTGCCGGGCGGCCACCCCGTACGTGGTGAGAACCGCGTCGGTGTCAGCCAGGCCGTCGGCGGACGCGGGATCGGAAGGAAGCATTCCGAATGACGGGTGAAGGAACCGAACCTTGAGCGAAGGGGCAAATCGCTCGATCTCCGCCTTCCAGTTTGCCAGGAGCGATGCGGGAAGCACCAGGAGCGACGGCCCCGCCTTCTGCTTCTTCAGGAGCAGCAGCAGCGCGAGCACCTGGATCGTCTTGCCCAGGCCCATGTCATCGGCCAGGCATGCGCCCAGGCCCAGCCCGGTCAGCAGCCGCAGCCAGCGGACTCCGCTCTCCTGGTAGCCGCGCAGCGCGGCGTGCAGCTCCCGGCCGGGCAGGGCGGACTCAATGGCTTCGGGGGATCGCATGTGCTCCAAGAGCTGCTTCAGCCAGGCGCCCGCCTCCACGAAGGACCATGCCGCAACCTCGGGATCCCCGGGAGCGCCGAGGTCTTCGGAAGCGCCCGCGAGGAGTCGCATCCCTTGAGCGAATGAGATCCCCTCTTCCGCAGCGTTCTCTTTCACCCGTTCCCAATGCGCCAGCGCCTCCGAGAGCTTCTTCCTGTCCACCTCCACCCAGCGGCCCTTCAGGAACATAAGCCCGTCGGATCCCGCAAGGAGTTGCCGGATTTCCTTCTCCGTGAACGAGTCATCGCCGACCGCCACTTCTATACGGAAGTCCAGGAGCGCATCCATGCCCAGGATGCCCCGGGATTCCGACCCGATCCTGACCGCGACCATCGGCCTGCTCCGCCTGGCCCACCAGTCCGGAACCCGCACCAGCACGCCGCTCTGCTCATAGACGGGGACCTCCAGCAGGAAGCGGTACGCGTCATCCGAGGTCCAGGCCAGCGGATGATAGATGTCACGCGAGTCCACCAGCCGCCGGATGAGCGGGCTTGCCTCTGCCGCCCGCTCAACGGGCGTCAGCAGGTGGACCAGCGCCTTTCGGTTGCGCTCTCCAGCGAGCTCCTGGAGCGCGCGCGCGAGGGGTTGGTAGCGCACACCTGCCGAGGATGAGAGCCGAGGCGCATAAGTTGCCATGAAGGCGAAGGGGAAGGCCGGGTCCTTCCTGTTCTCCGCGAGGTGGAAGCACACCCTGCCCACCTGCCGCCACCGCGGCGCGCGCGCGGAGAGAAACGCCTCCAGGCCACCGGCGCGCGCCGCCTCGGCCCTGGTCCACTCATCCAGTTCCGTCCACAGCCGGTGGAGCACCGCTTCCGTGAGGTACTCGACGCCCTGCATGGGCGGCGCGCTGAGCAGGAGCGTCATGGTATCCTCGGGAGACGGCGGAGGCACCTGCGGCAGCTCCGCCGTTCCCGTCGGCGTATGGCACAGCTCGCCCAGGTAGCACGCAGTGAAATCGCGCCAGTAGGTGAGCTGGGGTGGAAGCCCCCCGCTCACCGGATGCGCGGCAAGCTCGAAGAGACCTGCCGAGCCATCGGACTGGAAGGCTTCGAAGGCGTGGCGGAGGGCGGAAGGGGGCGCCGCCGCCGAGGGCTCGTTGTCCGTGGAATCGTCGGCCGCGATGCGGGACCAGTCAGCTGCCAGGCGCAGATGTCCCGCGGGCGTGACTCGAAGGTATTCACGAACATCTGCCGCAACAGCCACGATGCCGGATCATAGGCAACCGGCACGCGTCAGGCAAGCGATCGGGCAATCTGGAATGCCACGGAGTACCGTGGCGGGTTCAGCGGGTCGGGGTTGGCGCGCGTGAAGAGTGACCGTGCACGTGAAGCACCGCGGCTCACGGAGGGAGCGTGAGGGCTCGCGCCTCCCGCTGGAAAAATGCCTTGCATTCCTTCCAATCGAACGGCTCCAGCATCCGCGGCAGGGGTTCGGACTCTGCATCCTCGAAGTACGTCATGCTGAGGAGCACCTGGTAGTCGGAGAGTCGGCCTTCGCCGTACTTCGCGGGAAGCATTTCGAGGTAGTCCTTGAGCACTGGTCCGTCGCGGAGAATCGTATAGAGGTCCACGAAATCCTTGCGACTTCCCCGGTTGGTGAGAGCAAGAAGCTTCATCAGGGCAATATCACGCGGGTCGGCAACCCGAAAAAACGAGAATGGCGTGGTTGCGAAGAGAAATGGATCGTTGATCTGGAAGAATGACATCTTGACGCTCCCAGCTAGAACCGTCAGCGTGCGCTCTCCTGTCTGGAGGGTTTCGCACTGGGTGCGTTTCGCGATGGCCTCGTAGAGAGCCTGGGTGTGCATCCCAGAGGTGCGGAAGAAATCAAAGTCTTCCGATCGGCGATGGCCCAGCTGCAGCGCAAGGCCGGTTCCGCCGGCCAGGACCCACCCACGGAGACTATCCGCCGGGCTGAGCCCTAAGAGGGCCAGGAGTTTCCTGCTGGCAGGAGGAAGCGCTTTTTCGTGCATGGCACCCCTTCAAGCCGGAGCATGGCGCTCCAGAAGCTTTGCAGCCTCGACGACGGCAGGCGGAGGCCCGAGACGATCTGCAGGAAACGCTCCCGGCCCAGAAACGTCGAGAGTGCCCGGATATCCGCGGTCTTGCCGTATTGGATTGTTCGTTCGACGATCCACCTGGGATAGCGCCGCACGTCCCCCTGCGTCAGCCGGCGATCCCAGAACAACCTGCCAATCAGATTGATCAGCTCAGCCTCGGACTTGACTGCACGATGCATCTCAAGGGGACGCCAGCGGACTTCGATTCGATATCCGAGAGCCGTGGCCAGCTTGCGCAGAGTGGCCATCTCGAAGCGGTTCCACCCGTTCTCGTAACGGGATACCGTGGCAGCTGAGGTGCCCACCCGGAGGGCAAGACGAGACAGGGAGATCTTCCGATTCGTTCGCAGCCGACGCAGGTCGGCGGAGATCCCGCTCCATGCCATGAGCTTTATCATATATGATAACAGAATCTTCGTCCACGGAGGAACGCCGCGTCGCCGCGTCAACTGGGCGTCTTCCACTCATCGGGTGAGGTGCCGGTACTTGATCCGGTGCGGCTCGACGGCCGCGTCACCGAGCCGCTTGCGCTTGTTCTCCTCGTAATCCGAGAAGTTGCCCTCGCTCCAGAACACCGAGCTTTCTCCCTCGAAGGCGAGGATGTGGGTGGCCACACGGTCCAGGAACCAGCGGTCGTGGCTGATCACCAGCACGCACCCGGCAAAGCCAAGGATGCCCTCCTCCAGCGCCCGCAGCGTGTTGACGTCCAGGTCATTGGTCGGCTCATCGAGCAGGAGGACATTCGCCCCTTCCTTGAACATGAGGGCGAGATGCACCCTGTTCCGCTCTCCGCCGGACAGCACGCCGACTTTTTTCTGCTGGTCGGATCCCGTGAATGCAAACCGCGCGATGTAGGACCGCGAGTTCACTTCCTGCCGGCCCAGCCTGATGAGGTCCTGGCCGTTGGAAATGAGCTCCCAGACCGTCTTCTCGGGGTCGAGCCTTTCCCGCAGCTGGTCCACGAACGTGAGCTGGACGGTTTCCCCGACTCGAAGGGTTCCGGCGTCGGGCTTCTCCTGCCCCGTGACAATGCGGAACAGGGTAGTCTTGCCCGCGCCGTTGGGGCCGATGATGCCCACCGTGGCGCCCGGCCGGCACCGAGAAGCTCATGTCATCGAAAAGGATGTTCTCGTCGTAGGCCTTGCGCAGGCCCTGGGCCTCGATGACGAGGTTTCCAAGCCGCGGCCCCGCGGGAATGTAGATCTGCATATCCACTTCCCGTCGCGCCGAATCCTCGGCGAGCATTGACTCGTAGGAAGCCACGCGGGCCTTGCTCTTGGCCTGCCGGGCGCGGGGAGATTCCCTGATCCATTCCAGCTCCCTCTGAAGGGTCCGCTGCCTGTCGGACTCCTGCTTTTCCTCCTGCCGCAGGCGCTCCTTCTTCTGTTCCAGCCAGCCTGAGTAGTTGCCCTTCCATGGGATGCCTTCTCCGCGGTCCAGCTCGAGGATCCAGCCGGCCACGTTGTCGAGAAAGTAGCGGTCGTGCGTCACCGCGATCACGGTGCCCTCGTACTGCACGAGGTGGTGCTCCAGCCACGCCACTGTCTCCGCGTCCAGGTGGTTGGTCGGCTCGTCGAGCAGGAGGATGTCCGGCTTTTTCAGCAGGAGGCGACACAGCGCCACGCGCCTTTTCTCGCCGCCCGACAGCACGCCGATCTTCATGTCGGGCGCCGGGACAGCGCAGCGCGTCCATGGCCATGTCCAGCCTGCTGTCCAGGTCCCAGCCGCCCTGCGCGTCCAGCTTCTCCTGGACGGTGCCCTGCCGCTCCAGAAGGGCGTTCATGGCATCGTCAGCCATGGGCTCGCTGAACTTCGCGTTGATCTCTTCGTACTCTTTCAGGAGCGCCACCACGTCCCGCACGGCGTCCTCGACGACCTCCCGGACCGTGGCCTCGGCCGGCAGCCGGGGCTCCTGCTCCAGGTATCCCACCGTGTAGCCAGGGTTGAGGATCACCTCTCCCCGGAACTCCTTTTCCACGCCCGCCATGATCCGCAGCAGGGTGCTCTTGCCGGATCCGTTCAGACCCGAGCACGCCGATCTTTGCGCCGTAGAAATAGGAGAGGGAGATGTCCTTGAGGACCGTTTTCTGGTCGTAGCTCCTGCTCACCCCCATCATCGAGTAGATGATCTTGTTCGGCTCCTGGTCGCGCGCCACTATTGCACCGCCAATCCACGTACCGTGGCGTGCTGGGCCATGATCGGCGTGACGTGGACGCTTCCCCGCCCCGCCAAGTGTGGCGGACGGCGCTCGAATGGCCGCCATGGCGATCTCGATGTCCTCCCGCGCTTCCTGCGGCGTGAGGCACCCGACGGTCACCATGTCGCACGTCGCGGATGGTTGTGAAGGCGAATGTCAGGCCGACGAACGGGCTCAGCCTCCCGGCCGCCATCGGCTTGATCGTCATCACCGGTTTTCGGGCTCCCCAGATGATGGAGTGCACGTACTCGATCTCCACCTGCATGAGGAACCCCGCGCTGTTGTAGATCTGGATGTAGGTCTCCACGTCGTAGCCATTGAGATCGGAGAACACCACCAGCTCGGGCATGTGGGCGGAAAGCCCCGGGATCATCCCGTGCTCACGGATCATGGACAGGTAGTCGGGCAGCCGGGGAATTGCACGCGCGTTTTTCAGCACCAGCTGCTCCGACCGATGAATGGTGGGGGAGGCAGAAGACAGCGCCGTTTCGCGCGCTTTCCGCTATTGCCGCCTCGGCCTCCTGCCGTGCCGCCGGGGAGTCATCGACGTTGATCACCGGCGTATCCACCCGGATGATCCGCTTTCCAGTCCTGTCCTCCGTGCGCTTCAGGGCGTCCAGCACGGCCTGCCTGCCGTGCATTTCGACCATGATCGTGTCCACGCCCGGATTCCAGGAACGCCTCCAGAATTTCGCAGATCGCGCCGGGGGCGCAGTTGCGCGTCCTGATCATCTCATCCGCCGCGGCGGTGGTGTGGCTGTAGCCGAGGATCCAGTTCGTCCCGATGACCATCCGGGAGAGGGACACGCCGGCCACCGTCGTGCGGGGGAAAGGGCTGCTCATTCAGGTGCACCTCGAGCATGGAAGGTAGCATGGGCGGGCGCTAACGACTATACTCCCGTCCCGGGATGAACGGGATACGCATCGTCGGAATCGCGGGAGGATCCGGGTCGGGGAAGACCACCATCGTCTCGCGGATCATCGAAATCGTGCGGGACTATGCCCTGGTGCCGCAGGACAACTATTACCGCTCGGCCGAGCATGTCACCAACCAGTTCATCACCGGGTTCAACTTCGACCACCCGGATGCGTTCGACAGCGACCTGCTGCTCGAGCAGCTGCTGGGCCTGAAGGCGGGCACCCCCATCCGCATGCCGCAGTATGATTTTGTCCACCACCGCCGGCGGAATGAGACCGTGCTTGTCGAGCCGCGGAAGCTCGTGATCCTGGAAGGGATCATGATCTATTTCGACAAGCGGATCCGCGACCTCGTGGACCTGAAGCTGTACGTGGACACGCCCGACGACATCAGGTTCATCCGGCGGCTGCGGCGGGACATCACCGAGCGCGGGCGAACGGTCGATTCGGTGATCGAGCAGTACACCGAGAGGGTGCGCCCCGGTCACTACGAGTTCGTGGAGCCCACGAAAGCGTATGCCGACCTCGTGATCCCCGAGGGCGGGTTCAACGTTCGCGCCATGGAGGCCCTTACGCCCTTCCTGAAACAGATTGCCGGCTGAGCCTCAAGGTTGACGGACACCCCCGATCCGGCTATTCTTCGCCCGTTCTCACTACCCCACCGAATGGAGAAGAGCGTCCTATGGCCAAACTGACAGGCAAGGTCCTGATTGCGCAGGGCGGCGGCCCGACGGCTGTCATCAACCAGTCGCTGGTCGGCGCGGTCCTGGAATCCCGCAAGTTCTTCGAGGTCACCCGGGTTTACGGAGCCACGAACGGCGTCCGCGGAATCGTCAATGAGGATTTCCTCGACCTCTCACAGGAAACCACCCACAACCTCGAGCAGGTGGCCATGACCCCCTCGAGCGCGCTTCTTTCAACGCGCGACAAGCCGGATGATGCCTACTGCAGGGAGATCTTCAAGGTCTGCCAGGCTCACGACGTACGCTATTTCTTCTATATTGGGGGCAATGACAGCGCCGACACGGTGCGCATCGTCAACAGCAACGCGGAAGGCGCCGGCTACGACATGCGCTGCATCCACATTCCCAAGACCGTGGACAATGACCTCGTCATCAATGACCATACCCCTGGATTCGGATCGGCGGCGCGGTACGTCGCGCAGGCCTTCATGGGATACAACCTGGACAACCGGGCGCTGCCGGGCGTGTTCATCGGCGTCGTCATGGGGCGCAATGCCGGATTCCTCACCGCCTCCGCTTCACTGGGCCGCAAGTACGAGGACGACGGTCCCCATTTCGTCTATGTTCCCGAGAGGCCTTTCTCTGAGGAGCAGTTCCTGGGCGACGTGAAGGCGGCCATGGAGAAGTAGGGCCGCTGCCTCGTGGCGGTGAGCGAGGGAGTGCTGGACAAGGACGGCAAGCCTTTCATGACGCGGTTGAGCGGCAGGGATGAAGCCGATGCCCATGGGAACGTCCAGCTTTCCGGTTCCGGGGCGCTCGGAGACATGCTCTCTGACCTCGTCAAGGACAAGCTGAAGATCAAGCGCGTGCGCGCTGACACCCTGGGCTACGCGCAGCGCTCCTACCTTGGCGTGGTTTCCGACGTTGACGCCCACGAAGCGCGCGAAGTCGGGGAGAAGGCCGCGCAGTTTGCAATCTGGCACGACCAGGACGGGTCCATCACCATCCAGCGCACCGGCAACTACTCGGTGGACTACCGCCTGGTGGCGCTGGAGGAAATCGCCGCCAAGACGAAGACCATGCCGAAGGAGTTTCTCACCGCGGCGGGGAATGACACGACGTGGGATTTCTACAACTACGGCAGGCCGCTCCTCGGGTCGGGTTTTCCCAACGTGCACCGCATCAGGGCGCCGAAAGTCCCGAAGATACTGAAGAACGGGAAATAGTAAGGCCATCACGGCGAGGGGCGGGCGGCATGAAGCGCGAGACGGCGCGGAAAGACGACACAGCGGCGGTAGAGAATCCGCCGGGGATCTTTCGCAGGACCATTGCGTACAACGACCACGTGATGCTGTGCCATTTCGTTCTCAGGAAGGGCGCGCTCATCCCTTTGCACGCGCACGCTGCCGCGCAGAACGGGTACCTGGTCAGCGGGAGAATGCGCATGATCTGGGAGGACGGCCGGGACCTTCTCGCGGAACCGGGCACGGGGTGGTGCTTCATGCCGAACGAACGCCACGGAGCCGAAGTTCTGGAGGACAGCGAAGCCATTGAATGTTTTGCGCCTGCCCGCCCGGAGTACCTGCCGGACTGAACGCTCGCATTTTCGCCGGCGCCCTCGCCGGCGCAAGTCTCGCCAAACCGCGGTAACGTCCTTTACCGCGTTTTCGTCGCATGTGCTGCCGCCAAAAGCCCAACGCAATTATGAGCCTGCCGCGCGTCCCGCCTGCCGCAAGCGAGGGGGCGCCACGGCCGTTTACTTAGGGCATGGCAGCGCAGTTGCGTGACCTCCAGCCTCCCAAGCCTCTGCCTTCGGTCACTACGAACGAGCTCCGGGACAATCTCTCCCAGGTGATCAACCGTGCGGCTTTCGGCAGCGAGCCGGTACTGGTCACGCGCCGCGGAAGGAAGGTCGCAGCTGTCATTTCGATCGTCGACCTGGGATTCCTTGTGCATATGCAAAAGAGAAGAGAACAGGCGATGTCTGAGGAACTGCCAGAGGATGGATCAGAAATCGGCGCGGCAATTGCGCAAAGCGTGCGCTGGGAGCTCTTCTTTGGTTTATAAGTTTCGACTACAATCGCGGCAGCGTGAAGCTCCGCGCGAGACTCCTCTTCATCTCCATCAGCGCCCTTCTGGTTCCCGTGCTCGTCGCCATTGCGGTGGCCGCGGCCGTGGTCGTGGAAAGCAGCGGCAGGTCCCAGGAGGCGCGGTTTCGCTCCGCGCTGGACCTCATCCGCAAGGACATCTCCGACACGGAGCAGCGCTACCGCACCGAGCATCGCGCAGCTTGCCCTTTCCGAGACGCTCAGGGGCAAGCTGTACGTGTACAACAAGTACTGGGGCTTTTTCAGCAAGGACACGCTGGACGGCGACATCGCGGTGCTCCGCGACGAGCTGGAGAATCGTCTCCTGAGCGGCGCCATTCGACACCATCGCCGTGTACCGGATCGAAGGGGACCACTACGCATCCGTGGTCGTCGTGGGAAACTCCACCTACATCCACGTGAGCGTCCCCCACGACACCCCGGCGCGGCTGGCGGGGCAGGCCGGATATGCGCAGACCTCCGACGGGATCTACGCCACCTTCTACATCCCGGTCTTCCGCAACGGGGAAGAGATCGGGCTCCTGGCCATGCAGAAGGCCTTCAACCGCGGGTACCTCGAGACGCTCTCCCTGAGGTTCAACATCGGCATCGCCCTGTACGCGCAGGGCCTGTACCGCTACTCGTCGCTTCCCGGCATCGATGCCGCAGGCGTCCTCTGGGCGCGCGCGCACCCGATGACCGGCAGCCCGTTCTCCGGCACCTACCTGTTCCAGGGCGGCCAGTACAAGTACGTCGGCTCGTACTTCGAGATGGGGCCGCTCGCAAAGGGGTTCCTCTTCGTCGGCGGGGCCTCCTCCATCACCGCGGCGGACTGGTGGCGGAGCTTCACGCAGCTGTCCATCATCCCGCTCATCTGCGTGGCGGTTGCCATCGCCCTGTTCATCTTCTGGGGCAGCGAGGTGATCCGCGCCATCCGCATGCTCCTGGCCGCATCCGTGGCCGTGGGGCGGGGCGAGTACCGCGTGCGCCTGCCGGTGAAGAGGGGGGACGAGTTCGGCGAGCTGTACCGGGGTTCACGCGGATGGCCGAGCAGCTGGAGGAGAACCTCGCGCGGCTGGAAGAGAGCAAGCGCCTGCTGGTGACCAGCGAGAAGATGGCGGCGGTCGGCCGCTTCTCCGCCGGGGTGGCCCACGAGATCAACAACCCGCTGGGCATCATCCTCAACCACGTGCAGCTCCTGCGGTCCGGACGGCTGGAGGAGCGGGAGCGGGCAGAGTTCCTCGAGCGCATGGAGACGGAGATCAAGCGCGTGAACCGTCTCCTGCGCAACCTCCTGCACCACGCCACCGACGAGGAGCTCGCCTTCACCGACCTCGCGCTGGAGCCCGTCGTGGCCGAGGTGGTGCAGCTTTTCACCCCGAAGCTGCGCGCTGAAGGGAGTGCAGGTGAGGTCGAGCCCTTCCCGGCACACGCCGTCGTGGAGGGCGATGCGGATGCCATCAAGCAGGTGTTCTTCAACCTCCTGTACAACGCCATCCAGGCCATCCACCATGACCACGGCCTGGTGCGCATCGACGCCGGGGCAGCAGGATTCGGGCTGGTGCGTCCACGTCACCGACAACGGGGTGGGCATGGACGAGACCACCCGTGCCGCGATCTTCCAGCCCTTTGTCACGCGCAAGCAGGGCTACGGGACGGGGCTGGGCCTTGCCCTCAGCCAGACGATCATGAAGCAGCACGGCGGCACCATCGCTGTCACCGGCGAGCTGGACGTCGGCACGACCGTCACGCTCTGGTTTCCGCGCAAGGAGGAGGCATGAGGAGCCGCCGGGATTTCTCCATCCTCATCGTCGACGATGAGGAAGGCATGCGGCTCGGACTGGAGAAGGCCCTCTCCCTGGAGGGATACCGCGTGACGAGCGCCGCCACCGGCGCCGAGGCGCGGCGCAGGGCACAGGCGGAGAGCGTTCGACTGCGCCTTCGTGGACCTGAAGCTTCCCGACCTGAACGGCACCGACCTCCTGGCCGACCTGCGGGAGGCGGGCGCCGCAGTGGTGATCATCACCGCGTTCGCCAGCGTGGACACGGCGGTGCGGGCCATGAAGCTCGGGCGCGGTGGACTATCTGCAGAAGCCCTTCGACAACCAGGACATCGTGGCCCTGGCCGACAGGCTCTGCCGTGGAGCGCGCGCGGCGAAGCGCACGGCGACAGCGGAGACCGTTCCGGGGGAGGGCTTCGTGGCGGCCAGCCCCGCGATGAAGCATATCGTGGCAACGCTGCGCAAGGTGATGGACTCCGAGATCCCCCTGCTCCTCCAGGGGGAGAGCGGCACCGGCAAGGAGATGCTCGCGCGGTTCGTCCACCAGAAGAGCGCGCGCGCCGGCGGGCCCTTCGTGGCCATCAACTGCGCGGCCATCCCGCCGGAGCTGCTGGAAAGCGAGCTGTTCGGCCACGAGAAGGGCAGCTTCACCGGCGCCCACGCCACCGTGCCCGGGCAAGTTCGAGGCGGCCGGCACGGGATCGATCTTCCTCGACGAGATCGGCGACATGAGCCAGCACCTGCAGACAAAGCTCCTGCGGGCGCTGGAGGAACGCTCCTTCGAGCCGGTGGGCTCCACCCGCTCCATTCCGCTGGCCGCCCGGATCATCGCCTCCACCAACGGCGACCTCGCGCTGATGATCCGGGAGAAGCGCTTCCGCCTGGACCTGTACTACCGGCTGAAGGGAGTGGCGGTCACCATTCCCCCGCTGCGGGACCGTCGGGAGGACATCGAGCCGCTGCTCTCGATCTTCCTGGACTCGTTCCGCCGGCGCTACCACAAGCCGCTGCGTGGAGATCTCCCGGGAGGCGGTGCGGTTCCTGCGCACCTACCAGTGGCCGGGGAACGTGCGCGAGCTGAAGAACGCGGTGGAGTCCGCCGTCCTTCTCTCCGAGCAGAACCGGCCCCTTCTCCCCAGGATTTCCTGCTCGAGGGCCCGGGGGAAGCCGCGCTGCCCGAGCTGTGGAAGCAGGAGAGGGAGGCGATCATCGAGGTGCTGAAGCGCACCGGGTACAACCGCTCGGTTGCCTCCCGGGAGCTGGGCATGAGCCGCAAGACCCTGTACAACAAGATGAAGCGCTATTCGATAAAGTAGATTTCAACTGCGCCCACCCTTACACAGAATTACCCAAATCGTGCAATCCGTCTTCCTCGGGCGCGGGTGCCGAAGGGAGGTATATTTAATTCCTTACCTAAGTAAATAGATAATTCCTGTCCAATTCCGGCGGATTGGCTCGATTCATGCATTACTCTGAATGTTGAAAGTCCTCATCTGCACGGCACTCTTTCTTGGTGCGGCACTCTGCTCATTTCGGCGGCGGCAATCGTGAACCGGCGGCCCCTCCGTCTCCGGAGCGTCTCACTGATCTTCGTCATGGTCCCCAAGGGAGTGCATCCGTACTTCGAACCGGTCTATCGCGGCTTCGAGGATGCGGCGAAAAAATACGGGATCGTCTCCGAGGTCGATGCGCCGCCCCGGTTCGACGTCGCGCTCCAGGTGAAAGTGATCGAGGACCTCATCGCGCGGGGGGTGAGCGGGATCGCCATTTCCGCGAATGACGACAAGGGACTCGTGGCCGTCATCCACGAGGCGGTGCAGGCCGGCATCAAGGTGATCACCGTCGATGCGCCGGCCCCCTCCAGCGAAGCGCTCACCTACATCGGCACGGACAACGAGAGCGCCGGCTACGAGGCGGGCAAGCGCATGGCAGCCGAGATGGGGGGCAGCGGCTCCATCGCCGTCCTGCAGGGCGGCATGGCCGCCACCAACCTCAACCTCCGCACGCGCGGATTCACCCGGGCGCTCACCGAGAAGGCCCCCGGGATCACGGTGGCCGCGGTCGTGGACGAGGGCGGGGATTTCGCCATGTCGGTGAACAAGACGGAGGAGATCCTCTCCCAGCTACCCGAGCTCTCCGCCATCTTCAGCGTCTCCGCCGAAGGTGCGCCCGCCGCGGCCGCCGTGCTGAAGCGGCAGGGCAGGGCGGGCAAGGTCCTGGTGGCGGGATTCGACGACCTGGGAGACACCCTGCAGGGGATCCGCGACGGATCCATCGCGTTCTGCGTCGTGCAGAACACCTACAGGATGGGGTGGCTGTCCGTGGAGCGGCTCCTGGACGCGGTCAACGGCCGCGCCGTGCCCCGCGTCATCGACACCGGTGTCGTGTTCGTGGACCGCCGGAACATCGACACGTACAAGGACAGCATGGAGGCGGACAACACCAGGCAAGCTGTAGGCATGTGATCGAAGCCCCGTTGGGGCTTTCAAATCTGTCCAAGGAGGTTTCAGGTATGAAGCGCAGAATGCTTGCAATCGCAGGCGTCGTGCTGGCTCTGGCGATGGTCGCGCAGGTGGCCACCGCGCAGACCAAGTGGGCCCAGGGAGTCCAGCATCGTGTTCTTCCCGGGCGGGCCCCAGGGCGGCGTGTTCGCCGTCAACGTGTACAACGGCGCAAAGCAGGCGGAGTACGACCTGGGCGTGAAGGTCGACTACGTCTGGTCGGACTGGGATCCGCAGAAGATGATCCAGCAGTTCCACGAGGCCGTTGCAACGCGGCCCGACGGGATCTGCATCATGGGTCACCCGGGAGACGCGGCTTTCGACGTCCCCATCGATCAGAGCGGAGGCCAAGGGCATCATCGTCACCAGCCAGAACACCACGCTGGACAAGGCCGAGGCGAAGTACGGCGCCCAACGGCTTCGGGTACGTGGGCGCGGAGAACTACTCCGCGGGCCACGCCCTGGGCGTCGAGGCGGTCAAGCGCTTCGGCCTGAAGAAGGGCGACCGCACCATGGTGTGGGGCCTGCTCTCGCAGCCCGCGCGCGGTGAGCGCACCAAGGGCGTCATCGACGCGTTGAAGGAAGCCGGATGCACCGTGGACTACCTCGAGATCGACTCGGCCACGAACAAGGACCCCGCGGCGGGAGCCCCGACCTTTGCCGGCTACGTCTCCTCCCACCCGGATGTGAAGCTCGTCGTCACCGACCACGGCGGCCTCACCGCCACGGCGGAGACCTATCTCAAGGCAGCCGGCAAGAAGCCCGGCGACATCAAGATCGCCGGGTTCGACCTCTCCCCCGCCACCATCGCGGCCATCAAGGGCGGCTGGACCGGCCTGGTCATCGACCAGCAGGAGTGGCTCCAGGGCTACCTGCCCATCCTCCAGATCTGCCTCGCGAAGGTGTACGGTTTCTCCGGCCTGCACATCAACACCGGGGCTGGATTCGTGGACAAATCGAATGTAGACTTCGTGGCGCCGCTGGCGCAGAAGAACATCCGCTAGACTCTGTTTCCATCCACCGGCGCGGCCTCCGAGGCCGCGCCGGCTTTTCTGAGGGCGCGCGCGGCAGGGCACGGAAGCGCACGCTGCGCTCCCACAGGGGGAATCATGGGAAACCTGCTCGAGATGAAGAACATCTCCAAGACCTTCGGCGAGGTGGCGGCGCTGCACGACGTGAACTTCGAAGTGGGCGACAACGAGATCGTCGGCCTGCTCGGCGACAACGGGGCCGGCAAGTCCACCCTCGTGAAGATCATCACCGGCTACCACCACCCCGACCCGGGGGGGAGTTCTATCTGGCAGGGAAAGCGCCTGGACCACCTCTCCGTGGCCCGGGCCCACGAGCTGGGCATCGAGGTCGTCTACCAGGAGCGGGCCCTGGCGGACAAGCAGTCCCTCTGGCGCAACATCTTCATGGGCCGCGAGCTCACCCACGGCGGCGGCAGGCTCGACGTGAAGGGCATGCGGGAGGAAACGCGCAAGCTCATGCACTCCGCCATGGGATTCACCTCCTCCGCCATCACGCCCGAATCCACCGTGAAGACCTTCTCGGGCGGCGAGCGCCAGGGCGTGGCCATCACCCGGGCGCTGTACTTCAAGGCGGAGCTGGTCATCCTGGACGAGCCGACCATGGGCCTGTCCCTTTCGGAGACAAGGAAGGCCTCGACTTCGTGGCAGGGCATCAAGCAGGCCGGGAAAGGCCGCATCTTCATCGACCACAACATCTTCCACGTCTATCCCGTGGTGGACAGGATCGTCGTCCTGGACCGCGGCACCGTGGCGGGCCAGTTCATGAAGAACGAGCTCACCCTGCAGGAGCTCACCGACCGTCTCTACGCACGTGGCCAAGACCGGAAACCTGAAATCCTGAGGAGAACATCGATGAGCACGGAAGAATCTGCACGCGCCGCTTTCCAAGACCGCCGGGCGCGGGCCGGTGGCCTGGTTCCTCAGGAAATATGCGCTGCAGCTCGGCATCGTCGCCGTCGCCGTCTTCGTCTGGGTGCTGTTCCTCATCGGCTCGCCGCGGACGTTCCTGGCGGGGCGACATCTACGTCTCCTTCATGTCCACGACGCCGTTCTTCGCCCTGATGGCCATCCCGCTGACCCTCGTGGTCATCACCGGGGAGATCGACCTCTCGTTCCCGTCCGTCATGGCCTTCGGGATGATGGGCTACGACCTCGTGTTCCTGGCCACGGGGAGCGTGTGGCTCGGGTTCGTTGCCTGCCTCCTTGCCGGGCTGGCTCGCGGGTCTCCTCAACGGCGTGATCGTCGTGAAGATCGGCGTCCCGTCCCTGGTGGCCACCATCGGCACCCAGTTCCTCCTCGCGCGGCGCGGTCATGATCGTGACCAACGGCCAGGGGCTGGGCATGACGGAGATCGCAGCCCACCGTTCTTCACTCCGCCGCTCGTGGGACGCGCATTCGGGCTGATCCCCATGCAGTTCTTCTGGACCATCGCCATCGGCGCCGTCGTCTGGTTCTTCCTCAACCGCCACCGCTTCGGCGCCCACGTCTACCTCACCGGGGACAACATCGAGAGCGCACGGCTGATGGGCGTGAACGTCGGCCGGACGAAGATCATCACCTTCGCCGTCGTGGGTGTTGTGGCCGCCTTTGCCGGCTTCGTGGTGAGCGCGGAAGTCTCCTTCTTCTGGCCCACCCTCGGTGACGGCTACCTGCTGAACACCCTTGCCTCCGTGTTCCTCGGCGGGACGTCGGTGTTCGGGGGCACGGGGACGATCTTCGGCACCTTCGTGGCCTCGTTCATCATCGGGGCCATCAACGCGGGTATCGTGGCCGCGGGCCTGACCGGCTTCTGGACGAGCTTCATCTACGGCCTGATCATCGTCGGCTCGGTCTCCATCCAGACGGTGCTGACGCGGCGCCTGAACTGAGGCACGGACGGCGCGCCGTCTTCCGCATCACCCGTGAAAAGTGGTACCTTCCTGCACATGCAGGAAACTCCGCAGCAGTATGTCCAGAGAATCCTCGGCTATCTCGAGGGAAAGAAGGCCATGGACGTCCTTGCCGCCTCGCCGCGGCAGCTCGCGCGGCTGATCAAGGGCGTCACGAAGAAGCGGCTGGCCAGGCGGCCGTCACCCGAGAAATGGTCGGTGACGGAGATCCTGGCCCACCTCGCGGACGTCGAGATCGTCCAGGGTTTCCGCATCCGCCTGATCCTCGGATCCAGCGGCATCGCCATCCAGGGATTCGACCAGGACGTCTGGGCGCCGCTACTCGGACTACGCCAGGCATGATCCCGCACTGTCCCTTGAAGGCTGCCGGGTGACGCGCGAGCGCACGGTGCGCCTGCTGAAGAGCCTGCCGAAGGGGATGTGGGACTCCTACGGGATCCACTCCGAGCGCGGGAAGGAATCGGTGAAGCGCGTCTCGGAGATGATGGCCGGGCACGACATCAACCACATGAACCAGATCCGGGCAATCCTGAAGGGATAGGCCGCATGAGCGGTCCGGAATCCGCCGGAGCATACGGCGTCGGCCTCGTGCAGATGACACCGGCTCCTGATGCGCGGGAGAACCTGGACCGGGCCGTCCACCTTGTCAGGGAGGCGGCGTGCGGGCGGCGCAGAGTCGTATGCCTGCCGGAGCTGTTCCGCACACCGTATTTCTGCCAGAGCGAGGATTTCGACGTTTTCAATCTCGCCGAGACGATTCCCGGGCCCTCCACGGAGGCGCTCGGGAAGGTCGCCCGCGAGAAGAAGCTCACCGTGATCGTTCCCCTCTTCGAGAAGCGCGCCCCGGGGCTGTACCACAACAGCGCGGCGGTCATCGGCCCGGACGGAGCGATCATCGGGATCTACCGCAAGATGCACATCCCTGACGACCCCGGGTACTACGAAAAGTTCTACTTCACCCCGGGCGACCTCGGCTTCCAGTCCTTTTCGACCCCCGTGGGGCGCATCGGCACCCTGATCTGCTGGGACCAGTGGTACCCCGAGGCGGCGCGGCTCACCGCGCTGCGCGGAGCTGGCATCATCTTCTATCCCACGGCCATCGGCTGGTATCCGCCCGAGAAGGCGTCTCACGGCGCCCAGCAGAAGGACGCCTGGATGACCGTTCAGCGCGGGCACGCCATCGCCAACGGCGTCTATGTCGCGGCGGTCAACCGCGCGGGGCTGGAGAAGCCGGACCCGGGCGGCGACGGGTATCGAGTTCTGGGGCGGCACGTTTCTTGCCGATCCCTTCGGCGTCGTGATCGCCTCCGCGAAGACCGACGGCGAGGAAGTCGTGATCGGGCGGGTTGACCCCGCCCGCATCGAGGAGGTCCGCCGCGGCTGGCCGTTCCTGCGTGACCGGCGGATCGATGCCTACTCGGGGCTCGACAAGCGGTTCATCGACGACGAATGACTGCTGCTGCCGCGGTTCATGACGCACCGGGCGGCAACTCCTTCCGCATGCCGGCGGAGTGGGAGCCCCACGCCGCCACGTGGATCGCCTGGCCGCACAACCGGTCGCGACTGGCCGGGGAAATTTGCGCCCATTCCCTGGGTGTACGGCGAGATCGTTCGGAAAATCGTTCCGCATGAGAAGGTCCGCATCCTGGTGAACTCCCCTTCCCACGAGAAGCAGGCGCGGCGGGTGCTTCGCAGGGTCGGGGCGCTGTCGGAAGACGTGGAGTTTTTCCGCATCCCCACCAACCGAACCTGGGCCCGGGACTTCGGCCCGATCTATGTCCGCCGCATGACGCCTCCCGCAGACCTGGCGATCGCCGGGTTCCGGTTCAACGCGTGGGCGAAATACCCGGACTTCCAGCATGACTGCCGGGTCGGCCGGCCGCATCGCGCAGGCCACCGGGTGCCCTCTCCGGCCCGTGCGGCTCCGCGAAAAGGATTTCGTGCTGGAAGGCGGCAGCATCGACGTGAACGGCCGCGGGAGCCTCCTCACAACCGAGGAATGTCTGCTGGACAGGGAAACCCAGGCGCGCAACCCGGGCGCGGACCGGCAGGACATAGAGTCCGTGCTGGCGGATTCCCTCGGGGCCGGGAACGTGCTGTGGCTTTCCCGGGGCATTGCCGGCGATGACACGCATGGGCACGTTGACGACCTGTGCCGATTCGTGGGCCCGACAACGGTCGTGCTGTGCCGTGAAACGAACCCGGCAGACGACAACTACCGCCCGCTCGAGGAAAACCGCGAACGCCTTGAAGGCTTCCGGGCGGAAGACGGCTCGCGGCTGCAGGCCGCCTTTCTTCCCATGCCTGCGCCGCTTTTCCACGCGGAGCAGCGCCTGCCGGCGAGCTACGCGAACTTCTACATTGCCAACGGCGCCGTGCTGGTTCCGACGTTCAACGACCCGAGAGACCGCGAAGCTCTCGGCGTCATGGCCGATCTTTTCCCGGACCGCACCGTCGTCGGCATCCACGCGGTGGACCTGGTCTGGGGGCTGGGCACGCTCCACTGCCTCACCCAGCAGGCGCCCGCAGGCTCACCAGCCGCACGGCGGCGCTCTCGACCTACTTCAGAAATGGACTGAAGAAGGCATCACGGTTCACCTGATCGAACCCCTCGGCGATTCCGGGGAAGAAACTCATCTCTCCAAGGCACGTATCGTTCCACCGGCTGCCGGGGTAGATGTCGGAGATCACGGCGCGGTAAATGCCCGCGGGAAGTGAAACGTTGAACCTCTGGACCTCCCGCGTGTCGGCAAGGCGCAGCCTCCCGACGAGCACGCCGTCGTCGCGGACCATGTCGAGAGTCTTGACCCTGTTGTTCTTTCCAAAATACGACCAGGTATCCTTGTCAGGAAAGTTCACCGTGGACCGCTGCCAGCCGTTGAAAATCTCAATCCTGTCCACCGCGGCGTCCAGAGAGAACCTCACGAACTCACCCACACCGCCCCGCGCGGTCCTTACTATCCAGGCCGTTTCAGGAAAGCCGTCGAAGAGCCGGGGCGCGTCAAAGGGAGCATTTTGCCAGATGCCAATGGGCAGGAAGACATCGGCGGTTTCCCGGAGGTACGAAGAAGCGCCGAGGAGAGTCGCGGGACTGTCAACCGCGGTGAGATCTGCCGGATCGAGAGGTGTGGTCGTCCCCCGCCAGAACTCCGGGATAGTCGGCCAGGGTGTCTTTCCAGGACAGCGCAAGGTTCTCTTCTGCACTCGGTTTCCAGCCCTCCGCCACGTACAGGAGCTGACCCTTTGCCGTGCCGAGGTAGCGCCAGGGCGCAGGGAGGTCCGGCTGAAAACCGGGCGGCACAGAAAGGACGATTCTTCCCAGGGTGTCCTTCCAGCTCGATGCCGTCTGCAGGATGTACTTCCAGGTGAGCTCCCGGCTGATACCCGGCGCCCGGGGAGAAGAGGGCTCCGCGGAAACCTCGCTGCGGGTCGGCATGGCATACGTCACCGTCACGATGCTCGTTCCTCCCGCGGCGAACGAAAGCTGGTGACGGAAGGCAATCTCGAGATGACCGGGCTCTTCTCCGAATTCCACCACGCACGTCGTCACCGGCACTTCCTTCCCGTCCTGCATGATGCGAAAACCGAACAGCTTCCGCAGTTTTGCCGGGCTCAGCTCTGCCGTGCCCCTGGGGTATGCGTCGTCGCGGAAATATGTCCCGGCATAGTACGTGTCTGCACCGGACGCGTCCCACGGCTCGGTCGGTACGGCAAGCGAGGAGAGCAGGTTGTTCACGAATCCCGCATCGACCGGCCATCCCTGCTGCCCGGGGGCGTGCCTGCCGGGTACCACGTCGCCGAAGTCCCATGCCTTGAAGGACCAGGAATCCAGAGTGATCGGCCGGGCAATGAAATCGAAGATGATCGGAAATGCGCACTCGGCGGTCACCGCCGCCTCGGACGTGTTCCTGAACTGGAATACAGCGCGTGTTGTTCCCAGGCCGAGGTCACGGAGCTCCAGGTACTCCTTGTCCATCACGATGTCCGGGTTTGCGGGTTCCGAATACAGCGCGCCCTCTGCCGGTGAGTAGCCGCGCCGGGCGGACCACGGCCCGTCATCGGCCGGAAGGCGCGGTGCACTGAAAGCCAGGATGAGCAGCAGCAACAAGGTACGGTTCACCGGAGATTCTCCTTTGCGTTCGGAATCATCGGCCCAGGCTGGGTGTGCGCTCGACATCCTCGATGCTGCTGTCATTGTCCATGCCCCATCCTGTCTCCCTCCGCCGCGCGCCGCGAAAATCGGATCCCGTCGCCGCGGGCAAGCCGGAAGAATGGCGCGAGGGCTTTTCCGCGGCTCTCGCGGGAGGCGGAAAGCGCAAACCTCCCCATTGGCCCGCAGACGAGGTAGCGCACCCGTCCGCTCTTCGAGAGAAGCGGCTCGGATACGACGCGGTACAATCCGCCGTCGGGAACCTGGGACGGCTCGACGGGTGCCTGGACCAGCCCGTGCGGCGCGGCCTCCGCGGCGCGCTTTTTCAGCACGAACCATGCCATTTTCAGGGTTTCACGGCCGATCCGCGCCGCGTGCGCCAGGCGCACCATCTCGGGAAGCGGCCGCCACTCGAACTCGCCGTGGCATGTCCCGCCGGGCAGGGCCGGGCACGCATCCTGCCAGATGCAGGGCATCTCGACGGAGAACCCTGCCTTGCACCAGGCCGTCGCGCACGCGGATTGCTTCCTGCGCGGTAGACATGAGGGCGGGCTCCATGACCAGGATCCTTCCCCCGGAGCAAGCTCTTCCCCCAGCTTCCTCACCAGGTCCGACGCGGAGCTCGATCCGATCAGGGTGACCGGACCACAGCTCGTTCAGCGTATGGCCCAGGGCGATGAGATCAAACGGACCCCGCGGCAGCCCTGTGCTCTTCTGCGCATCCCACTGCCGGGTCGAAAGCTCGTGTCCCCGGACGGCAGCGATTCGCCGCGCAAGGGCGAGTGCGGCCCCGCTCCTGTCGCACGCGGTGACCCGTGCGGCCCCCGAATCGCCAGTGCGGCAGAGACGGGGCCCGGCCCCGCGCCGAGGTCGAGCACCGATCCCAGGGCAGTTGCTGAGCCTCGGGCTGCAGCCGTGCCCGGCTGGGCCGCGATGTCAGGTGCAGCAGCTGTGCGCGCCCGGCGGATCATTTCCAGGCACAGCATGGCCTGCGCGTACGAGATCGGCCAGAAATGCAGGAGGTAAGCGCCGAGCAGCTCGGGGTCGCTGAGGTATCGTTCACCCGCCAGCGCCCGTCCGCGGGTGAATCCCCGCGAGAGCTCTCTCACCTTTCGCGAGACGGCATGCATCTCATCGCCCGAAAGGGCGGCGTCCCCCCGCGTGCGCTCGCCGGCTTCGCGCGGCGCTCGACCTCCAGGCGGAGAGAAGAGTTGCATACAAATCGTGTGGAAATTCCAGGCGCGACGTTCACCAGAAATAGCCGCGGGCAACCGCCCTGTCAAGGCCGTCGGCCGCGTGCTAAAGTCGGTCGATGCTCGGGAAGAGGATACTGCTGCTTGCCGCGGGGATCGGCATGGGGCTGCACGGCCTGCAGTGCGGAAGGGGCGGCGACGGAGCGCCCGCGCCCCGTCGTCGCGGTCGTGCTCTCCGGAGGAGCCGCACTCGGGTTCGCCCACGTGGGAGTCCTCAAGGTGCTCGAGGAGATGGGGATCCCCGTGGACATCGTGGTCGGCACGAGCATGGGCGCCGTTGTCGGCGGATTGTATGCGGCCGGCTACTCGCCTTCCGACATGGAGAAGATTGCCGGACGGTGTGACTGGCAGGCGGGCTTCGACGACGCCATGGCGGATTCCGCCGTACAGCTTCCGGGAGAGAGAGTTGTCGCGCCGCTATCCCCTCACCCTCGGCTTCGACTCGGGTGGATTCTGGGCAGGGAGGGGCTTCTCGGCGGGCAGTCGATCACCACGCTGCTGGAGCTCCTGACGGTGAATGTCTCCGCGACGGACGATTTCGACCTTCTTCCCCGTCGTTTCCGGGCGGTTGCCGCGGACATCTCCACCGGCGAACAAGTCGTTCTCGGACAGGGACGGCTTGCGGATGCCATGCGCGCCAGCGCCACGATCCCCCTCCTGTTCAAGCCGTTCACTCTCGGATGGCCGGCCGCTGGTGGACGGGGGCATCGTCAACCGGCTGCCAACGGACGTGGCCCGTGAAATGGGCGCCGACATCGTGATCGCCGTGGAGGTCAACGAGAGCCACGGCCGGCACCGCCGGGGAGCTGCGCACAATGCTCGATGTCCTGGGGCAGGTGAGCAGGGTCCTGCTGGACGCAGAACACTTCTGCCCGCCGCGCGCTGGCGGACATCGTCATCGCACCCGACCTCTCCGGATTCCGCCGGCTGGAGTTCAACCGGGCCTCCCTGATCATCACCCGGGGAGAGGAGGAAGCGCGGAAGTACGCCGACCAGCTTGCGGCCCTCGCGCGAGGATTCGCCGAGACCCGCACCGCTGGAGCCGCCGCAACCGGTCGGCCCGTATCCCAGCTCCACGTTCGTGCCGGTGGCGCACGGCCTCCGAGTGACCGGGGCCTCCGCGGAAAACGAGCAGGTTGTCCGAAGGATCTTCAAACCTCTGCTGAACGCTCCCCTCGACCAGGGGCGCCTCCAGGAAGCCGTGAACGAGGCGCTACCAGACCGGCAGGTTCGAGGAGATCCGTTTCGGCCTGACGTCGTTCGGTCCCGATGCCCCCAGTCTTGTCGTTGACACGGTGCCGCTTGCTCCGCCGAGCGGTGCGGCGCTGCTCGGGATCCGCTACCAGGGAGACGTGTCGGAGACGTTGTTCAACTCGCTGGTCCTCAGCCCGGGGATCATCGTCCGGGACCTCTCGGGGAAGGGATCCCAGCTCATCGTCGACGGTCGGTTGTGGATACGCTCGGCGCCGGGGTGGAGTACTTCCAGCCGCTGGGAAGCGGCCTTTTCCTGGACGGGTTCCTCGACTACTCCATGGACAGGGACCTCTTCCTCCAGGGTGACAGCGCGCAGGTGGGCGCGGCTGGACCGAGGTCCCGCAGCCGGGGCGTGGACCGGCTTCCTCCTGGGACAATCTACCGAGGTGAAAGCCGGCTTTGCCTGGACCGCCCGGCATTACCTGGACCCCACCATCCCCGCGGCGGAGGATTCCACGGCTGCCGTCGCGCGGCTGCTTTTCTCCGTTGATACCCGGCCTGCAGCGGTCTTCCCCTCGAGGGGAGTCGACATCGGCATCGGCTACGACCAGGCAATTCCGGCAGCTGGGGGGAATCGAGTCCTGGAAGAAACTCTCCCTGGACGCCGCTGCGGCGATTCCCCTCTCCCGCCTCTTGACGCTGGGGCTCACGTTTTCCGGCGGCACGGACTTCACGCAGGCAGCAGAGCGCACCGGGCGTCGCTCGGGCCCTGCGGATGCCTTCAGCCTGCGCACGGATGTCGCAGTTCCGCGGCTACCAGGAATGGGACGTTCGGGGGTCGCACAAGATGGCCGCGGGGCTGGACCTGCAGCTCAGGCTTCCCGTGGCTGAACCAGGCTACGGGCACCGACTTCTACGTCCTGGGCAACGCAAGCGCGGGAAACTGCTGGACCGATCTCGGCCGGCATCACCCGTGACTTCTCGCTTCACTACGGGGCAAACCTCGGGCTGGGCGTCCGCATCCGGCGCAATTTCGAGGTGGCAGCGCGGGTGTGCTGGGTCGACTCGGGCCGCGTGCAGCTCTCCGTCGACCTGGGGTCTTTCACCATGGATGACGCCGCCGGGGCCGCTGCAATGAGCAGGCGCGGGCGCCGCGGCCGATGGAGGGGATGCCGCGAAGTTTCCCGTGGCCATCGTGGGAAATCTCAACCTCGACGTCAGGACCTCGCCCATCCCCTCGGCAGTCGTGCTGAACAGCGACGGCGAAACCAGCGTCAGCGGAGATCGACGAGTCCGTCGGGGGAGGCGGGCGCAATACCGGCGGCCGCGGCGGCCCTGATGGCCGGCGAGGCGCACCTGTGCTGCGCCGTGGGCGCAGGACGAGCTGGGCAGGCGGCTCTGCCGCTTCCTCGGAAAGCCTCGGCGTCCGCGTCCACCCGGCCGTGAAGCCCGTGGCCACGGGCCGCTCGATCGCCCTCACCTGGGAAACATCACCATCGACATTTCGTGAGCGCCCTCCCCAACACCCGCCTGCTCGAGGAGGCCGATATCCGCTGGAAGACGCTGGCCGCGCGAGGGCTGCCGGCACCTGTACCGGGCGGACGTGTGGTTCGGGGACCGCATGCTTGCGGAGGGAACGCCTCGCTGTTTCGCCGCGCCCGCCGGTCGGGAATGGAGACGTCTCTGGACATCAACTGGGATCCCCTGTGGACGTCCGGCGGGGAGGCCGAGCGCGTCCGCGGGCGGATTGCCCTGCTGAGGTCGGCTCTGCCGATTCGTCTCTTTCGTGCATGGAAATGAGCGCGAGCTTGCCCTGTTCACCGGCGCCCGGTCGGTGGAGCAGTCGGCGGGGCTCCTGCGGGACTGGGGCGCGGGGGCGGTGATCGTTCACCGGGGGGCCGAAGGGTGCGCGGCCGCCACCCCCGCCGGGTGGATCGAGGTTCCCGCCGTCCCCGTGACACGCATCGTCAGTGAAGCGGGAACCGGGGACGTCTTTACCGCCGCGTTTCTCCTCATGCCTCACCTCCCGATGGAGGAGCGGCTGCGCCAGTGCGCCGCCGCGGCAGCGCGGCACCTGCAGGGCAGCCCGTCGTTACACCCCCGCTCTGGACAGCGGGGAAGTGTAGCCGAACAGCTGCCTCTCCTTGATCAGTCGTCCGCACCTGCTCAGGCACGTGCGGCTCCCAGGATGGGTTGCCCATGCGCAGCATTGCCAGGACGTCCCGGGGAAGCACCGCTGCGTCGAACCCCGGCCCCGGATCGATGGAGACGACCCGGCCGCTGTCCCTGAGGTGCGCGTACAGGTGGGAAAGGTGCCCCGGGAGCGTGAATGTCTCCGCGGTAACGCTCGTTCCGGTCTTCGGGTCCCGGAACGGATACACGTAGAGCTTCACCGGCCCGCCGCCCACCAGCCGGCCGAGGGCTTCCAGGATCCCCCCCTCGAGGTCCGCGTAGTGCTTTTCCTCGAAGATCTGCGCGAGGGTGGGGACGCCGAGAACCATCCCGATCCTGTCCTTCGTGTACCTCCGCAGGTAGGTGGTCACGTTGTGAAACCGGGAATAGTTGGAAATCATCACCGTCCGGCCCAGCTCGCGCAGGGTGTCCATCCGGCGAGGAAATCGGCGTGGTCCACACGCTCGTCCAGCGCCATCAGGTTGCGGAGCGTCATTTCCATGAGCGCAACCGGCTCGCGGCCGTCCGCGCCCGGCTCGGTGCGCATCCGCGCACTGCGCCTGGTCCAGCAGGTCCAGGGTCACGCGCGTGATCGGGCGGAAGCTCCCGCGCTCGATAAGCACCGGGCATCCCGTGGAGGAGCTCGGCCGGCTCCACCACTTCTCCGTCGGGTGCGAACAGCGCCGCGTTGGTCAGGCGCTGCTGCACGAGCTGGAGGCTCATCACCCGGTTGTCCATGGCCTCGAACCCTCTGCCCGGAGAACTTGATCATGTCCACTTCCATCCTGTCCCGGGTCAGCCCGTCCATGAGAGAGCCGATCAGGGTTTCCGGTTCATCATGATGGTAGAAGGCGGCGTGGATGAGATTCACCCCGAGCATCCCGAGGGCTTCCTGCTGACGGGCGTTCTCCAGGTCCCACATGCGCGCGTGAATGATGATCTGGGACGGCCGGCCGTGCGGTTCGGTCTGGAACCGGATTCCCAGCCATCCCTGTCCCTCCTCCGTACGGCTCCAGCTTCTCGCGGCCACCGTGTCGGCGAACACGAAGAATCTCGTCTTTGCGCCGCGGGAGGAATCCAGGCGCTCGAGGAGCAGGGACCACTCGTGGTCGAGCATGGCCTGGAGACGCTGCCGGCTCACGTAGCGCTTCGCTGTCCCGTAGACCGCGTCGGAGACACTCATGTCGTAGGCGGAAATGGTCTTTGCGACGGTTGCCGCCGCCCCGCCGACGTGGAAGAACCAGCGGGCCACCTCCTGTCCAGCGCCGATCTCGGCGAATGTCCCGTACCGGGCGGCGTCGATGTTGATCTGAAGCGCCTTGTCGTGCGCGCTGGGTACACCGTTTTCCATGTGAAAAGTATGCACCGGCCGCCGCAGAACGGCCACTGCCGTCTCCAGGCCGCGCGCCGTCTTGACGCATCCCGGCGCCGCCCTATGATGAACGCAACGGAGGCGGGGAGTGAGAGCGAACGTCGGGAGCGGAGACGGGGGCATGACGAGCCTGCTGAGCGGAGAACGGGTCCCGAAGAGCCACGCGCGTATTGAGGCGTGCGGAGAGCTGGACGAGCTTGCCTCCGTGCTTGGAGCGCTTGCCGCGTCCCTTGATGAAGACCGGGTGGTCGAGCGTGCTGAAATCCGGCAGATCCAGGGAGAGCTGCTCCACCTCGGCGCATGGTGTGCCGCCACCCCGGGCTCGCAGACCCTGGCCCTGCTGAGGCCGCCATCGGATGCCGCCGTGAAGGCCCTTGAAAGCGGCATCGAGCGAATGGAGAAGGATCTGCCGTCCCTGCAGGGCTTCATCCTTCCCGGCGGGCATCCGACCGCGGCGTGGGCGCACCTTGCGCGCTGTGTCTGCCGCAGGGCGGAGAGACGCGTTGCCGCGCTCCCGTCTCCGGAGGCCTTGCCCTGGCTGAACCGGCTTTCCAGCTGGCTGTACGTGCTTGCCCGTCACTGCAATCACGCGCAGGGAACTCCCGAGAGCCTGTGGAAGGTGTGAACTCGGGCAGCAGTGTGCCAGGCAGCCCCATCCCCGACGGCCGGCCCCCTCGGCCGGGCACGTTCGGTCCGGCTCCTGCGCCGCGAGCGTCTTTCCGAGCATGTTTTCCAAGTCGAGCTGGAACGCCCCCCGGGTTTCGAGTTCACGGCCGGGCAGAGCATCCGCGTATCCGCAGGAGGGCAGGGCAGGGACTATTCACTGGCTGGCGGCCCTTCCGCAGACACCCTCGTGCTGTGTGTTCGCCTGGTCGAAGGAGGCGCTGTCTCTCCCCTCCTTGCCGGGGCGCTTCCGCGGACTCCCATCGCCTTCACCGGCCCGCACGGGGTGTTCACCCTTGCAAAATCGCCGCGTCCCGTGATCTGGGCCGCTACGGGCGTCGGTGTGGCGCCCTTTCTTGCAATGGTCCGTGCCGGGGCAACCGGATTCACGCTCCTCCACGGCGTTCGGCGCAGCGGCGAGCTCTTCTCCAGGGGCGAGCTGGAGGCAGCGGCGGCTCGTTACGTCCCCTGTCTCACCGGGGAGACCGCGGCCGGGTGCTTCCCCGGCAGGGTCACGGGGTGGGCGGAGGCGAACCTCCCGGGCGGCGCGTACGACATCTACCTCTGCGGGAACCGACGGATGGTGCGCGATTTCATTGTCATTGTCGATGAGAGGTTTCCCGGCTCGCGTGTCTTCACCGAGATTTTCTTCTGACTCCCGCCCGCACTCTCCTGCATGCATTTTTTTTGACGGCAGCCTCCCGCGCTCGGTACATTCGACACTGCAGAACTGACGGACAGCGCGCGAGGGGGTGAGGCATGGCGGTTGACGAGTCGGGGAAAAGGTCACCCACGGCACAGGGTGCTGCGCCTGCGATGACCGGGCGCATCGACGATCTCCTGAGGGAAGAGAGGGAGTTTCCACCTTCCCTGCAGTTCACGGGAAGGGCGGTCATCGGAGACCGCGGCATCTACGCGTCCGCGGCAAGCGACCCCGAGGGTTTCTGGGAAGACGAGGCGCGGGCGCTGCACTGGTTCAAGCCCTGGAACAAGGTCCTGGACTGGTCCCCGCCGCACGCGAAGTGGTTCGTGGGCGGGACAACCAACATCACCTACAACGCCATAGACCGGCATCTCAACGGCCCGAGGCGGAACAAGGCCGCGATGATATGGGAGGGTGAAAACGGGGACATTCGCACGCTCACCTACCTGCAGCTGCACCGCGAGGTCGGCAAATTCGCCAACTGTCTCAAAGACCTGGGCGTTGGCAAGGGCGACAGGGTGGCCATCTACATGCCGCTCCTCATGGAAACGGCGGTGGCGATGCTGGCATGCGCCCGACTGGGCGCGATCCACAACGTCGTCTTCGGAGGCTTTTCTCCCGGACGCGCTGGCTGACCGGATCAACGACTCCGGCTGCTCCGTGCTGATCACCGCCGATGGAGGGTGGAGGCGGGGCACCGTCGTGCCGTTGAAGCACAACGCCGACCGGGCCCTGGAAAACTGCCCGACGGTAAAGCACGTGGTCATCGTGAAGAACCTCCCCGGCGAGCCGCACCTCATCCACATCACGGAGGGCCGGGACCGCTGGTACCATCGGATGATGGACCATCAGAAGACCGACTGCCCGGCGGTGCCCGTGGATTCGGAGGACACGCTGTTCATTCTCTACACCTCCGGCACAACGGGCAAGCCGAAGGGCATTGTGCATTCCGCGGGAGGCTACTCGGTTGGGCGTGCACACGACTTCCCGCTACGTTTTCGATCTCCGCGACGAGGACATATTCTGGTGCACCGCGGACGTGGGCTGGGTCACGGGCCACAGCTACGTCGTGTACGGGCCCCTGCTCGGCCGGGGCCACGGTTCTCCTCTACGAGGGTGCGCCGGACTTCCCCGAGAAGGACCGCTACTGGGAAATGATCGACCGCCACCGGGTCTCGGTATTCTACACCGCGCCCACCGCCATCCGGGCGTTCATGAAATGGGGGACGGAGCTTCCCGCGCGGCACGACCTGACCAGCCTCCGGTTGCTGGGCTCCGTGGGAGAGCCGATCAACCCGGAGGCGTGGATGTGGTACCACACCTTCATCGGCGGTGAGAAATGCCCGGTTGTGGACACGTGGTGGCAGACGGAGACCGGGGCCATCATGATCAGCGGGCTTCCCGGCGTCTCCACCATGAAGCCGGGATTCGCCGGCACTCCGCTGCCCGGGTATCTCGGCAACCATCCTCGACGACGCGGGCAAGGAGGTGAAGGAAGGCAGCGGCCTCCTTGCCATCACCCGTCCCTGGCCGTCGATGCTCCGCACCGTCTGGGGCGATGACGAGCGCTACGTGAGCACCTACTTCTCGCGGTGGGACGCGAAGACCTACTTCCCCGGTGACGGGGCCAAGCGGGACGCGGCGGGGAACTTCATGATCCTCGGCCGGGTGGACGACGTGCTGAACGTCTCCGCGCACCGGATTGGAACCATGGAAATCGAGTCTGCGCTGGTGGATCATCCCTCCGTCGCGGAGGCCGCGGTGGTCGGGAGGAGCCACGAGCTGAAGGGCCAGGCCATCGTGGCATTCGTGAGCCTGAAGAACGGGCAGTCCCCGGGCAGCTCCATGGTGGAAGAACTGAAGCAGCACGTGGTCAAGAAGATCGGCGCCCTTGCCCGTCCCGAGGAGATCCTTTTCACGCGCGACCTCCCGAAGACGCGCTCGGGAAAGATCATGCGGCGTCTTCTGCGCGACATTGCGGAAGGGCGCGCCTTGGGAGACGTGACCACGCTCGCAGATCCGGCAGTGGTGGCCATGCTGCGCGAGGAGTACGAAGAGAAATACGGCGGGTGACGCGTCGTTTCGCGACGCTGGGGGCCGTTACTTTGCTTCCATTTCCTCTTCCAGGTAGAAGCGGAGGATGGTGTTCCCAATGACGATGCGGTCCCCGTACTGAAGCCGTCCCTTTTCGAGGAGCTTTCTCGAATTGAGGAACGTCGAGTTTGTCGAGCCCAGGTCTTCCAGCCAGAAGTCGCCTTTCTCGTCGACGCTCACCCGGCAGTGGTGGCGGCTGAGAAGCGGATCATCAATGAGGCAGTCGCAATCCTCCTGGCGTCCCAGCACGAGGGCAGGTTGATCGATGACGAACGTGGAACCGAAAGCGCCGTGGAAAGGATGACGAGCATCGCCTTCTTCCCCAGGGCGGCGGTGTACTTGAACTTTGGAGGTTCACCCCCGATCCTGGTTTCATCGTCTCTCATCCGCGCCTCCTGAGCCAGTCGAGCAGTTTTTGCGTCGGCCATGTGTTGATGACGTCAGCGGCCGTCAGCCAGGCGCGGCGGGCAATTGCTACGCCGAACGGGAGCATGTCCAGGTCCGCCTCCGAGTGCGCGTCCGTGTTGACGCTGAGGGGGATGCCCATTTCCTTTGCGCGCCGGGCGTAGATATCTTCCAGGTCCAGCCGCCAGGGGCTGGCGTTGATCTCCAGTGCGACGCCCGACTGGGCGGCGGCCGCCAGGACGGCCTCCATGTCCAGGTCCGCCCCCGGGCGGTCGGGAATCAGGCGTCCCGTGGGATGGCCGATGATGTCCACGTGCGGGTTGCGGATGGCGCTGACCAGGCGGTCGGTGACGCGTGTCGCGCTCCTGGCGCAGCCCCGTGTGCAGGGAAGCGACTACCAGGTCCAGGGTTGCCAGGAACCCGTCGGGATAGTCCAGCGTGCCGTCGGCCTTGATCTCCACCTCCGAGGCATGCAGGACCAGGATGCTGTCCCCCAGCTCCTGCTGGATCTCCCTGATCTCGGCCTGCTGCTGCGCGTGCCGTTCCATGCTCAGCCCGCCCGTCATGCCGAGGCTGACGGAATGGTCGGTGAAGGCGATGACCTTGATGCCACGCCGCGCCGCGGCCCGTGCAAGCTCGAGCATCGTCAGCTTGCCGTCCGACCAGGTGGAATGAGTCTGAAGGTCGGCCCTGATGTCGCCAACGTCGATCAGCTTCGGCAGCTTCCCCGCCTTTGCCGCCTGGACCTCGCCGCGGTCCTCCCGCAGCTCCGGCGGGATCCACGGCAGCCCGAGCGCCGCGTAGACCTCCTCCTCGGTGGCGCACAGGATTTCCCCTGAGCCATCCGTCTTCGACAAGGCGTGCTCGGAGAGCGAAAGTCCCTTCTCGAGGGCGAGCTGACGGAGCTGCACGTTGTGGTCCTTCGATCCGGTGGCGTACTGCAGCGCCGTGCCGAACTTCTCCGGGGGGTGCACCCAGACCTGGGCGCGCACACCGTCGGCAAACTCGATGCTGGACTTGGTATCGCCGCTGCCCAGGACACGCATCACCCCGGGGAGGGTCGTGAAGACCTCCATCACCGGCGCGGGCTCCGCCGCGGCCACCAGGATGTCCAGGTCCCCCACGGTGGGACGCATCCGCCGAAGAGATCCGGCCGGCTCTGCCTTGCGCACTCCCGGCGCCTTCATCAGCGCGGCAATGATCTGCTGGGCCAGCGGCCATGCACGGCCGAGGGGAACGCGGCCGTGCGCCGGGCAAGCGATTCTATCCCCTTCACGATCAGCGACTCGGACTTCGCTCCCATCCCGGGCAGGGAGCGCAGCTTTCCTTCCCGCGCGGCAGCCGTCAACTCCTGCATCGATGGTGATCCCCAGCTCCTTCCAGATGAGGGCGATCTTTTTTGGACCAAGCCCCGGAACCTGGAGCCACTCGGCAAGCCCTGCCGGGACCTTCTTCTCCAGCTCTTCCAGGAACTCCAGCCTGCCGGTGCGAAGCAGCTCGTCGATCTTCTCGGCGATGGACTTGCCGACGCCGGGGATCTCGCGCAGCTTTCCTTCCTTCCAGTACGTGGTGGCGTCGCCGCCCAGGGACACCAGGCTCTCCGCCGCCTTGCGGTACGCCAGGGTCACGTAGACCACCTCGCCTTTGATCTCCAGGAGGTTTGCGACCAGCGTGAAAGTGTCGGCAAGATCACGGTTGGTCATTCATCACCCGGCGGCATTCGGTGCGGACGAATCCATACGCGGGCGGACACTCTCCGGGCCCGGCCGAAATAGGAGAGGAACGAGCGGATCATGCGCGCATGCACCAGGGCGCTGGTGCGGCGGCGCGCCAGGAGGGTGATTTCCTCCTCCACCCGGGATGCCTTCGGGCCGGCAATGCGTGAGTAGACGACCATCCGTTTCTCCTTCGACAGTGCGGCCAGGGCCACGGCGCACACCATGTCCGGAACCCGCATCAGCGTGTTTTGTAATAGTACGCCGTCCGCTGCCGAGACGGCCTCCCACACTGCGGCCGCCGGGTTCTTTTTCACACCACCTTTTTACATCATCCGCTTGAAGAAGTTTACCATCTGCCGGTAGGCGTCCTCCGCCTTGTCGGTCTCCCACAGCTGGCCGTTCTGCACCATGAATCCATGCGGGAGACCCTGGTACACCTTCAGCTCGAAGTACTTGCCCGGCGCTCTGAAGTGCTGCGGCATACTGGAAGATGCCGGCGATAGGGCTTGCCTGGTCGGCGCTCCCATGGATCATCAGCAGGGGATGCTGGAGCTGGGGGATCTCGTCAATGGGTTTCACCGGCTGTGCCGCTGACCCGCCTGTATTGGGAAATCCGTACCATGCGACACCCGCCGCGAAGTCGGCCACGGTGGGAAGCAGGAGCATCGTGTACCGTCCACCGGCGCAGAAACCGGTCAGGCCCAGCCGGGCAGGGTCGACGTCGGCGCGGGACTTCAGCACGGTGACCGCGTCCCGCACGATCTGCTCGACCACCGCGTCGCCCGGGCTTTTCTCGAAGGTCTGCCAGCCCACGGCGAGGACAACGAACCCGTCCGCGGCGAACTTGTCCACGAGGTCTTTGTACCCCTGCTCCAGCCCGTTGAAGGAATGGAGGAGGACGATGCCCGGTTTGCGCCCGGGAGCGGATCCCGCAGAGAGGTACGAGGCGTAGGACCTGCCTCCGCTCACCAGGGAAAGCGCCTGCCCGGTGTTCTGCGAAAAGCCGGGAACTGCCAGGGAAGCGAACACAGCCATGCCGAGTATGCGTGCCATGAGTTTCATGAGCAGAAGATACGCAAACCGGGGGTTCATCGTGAATCGCGGCCCGGTTCCCGTTCTCATGGACAATCACCACGTGCCGTGATAGCTTCCTAGACCACAGTGCAGCCGGAGGCCTCAATGCCAGAAGTGAACAACACTGTCGGTATCAGCGATATCGGCGTGTACATACCACAGCCCGCCATCAGCCTGGAGACCCTCGTGCAGCGGCGCGTCCGCCTCAATCCCCGGCTGGACCGGCACCTCGAGCGCGCCTGCCGCGTGACAGGTCAGAAGGCAATCAGGTTCCCCGAGATCTGGGAGGACAGCGCCACCCTGGCCGCGTCCGCCGTTCGCACCCTCCTGGACCGTGATCCCGGCCTTGACCTGAGAAGCGTCCGCCACCTCGCTGTCGGCACGGAGACCGGCGTGGATCATTCAAAACCGGTCTCCGCGTACGTGCAGGGAATGCTCCAGCGCGCCGGCATACAGCTGCCCGGCTCCCTGTCCAGCTTCCAGGTCCAGCACGCATGCGCCGGCGGCACGATGGCGCTCCTGAGCGTTGCGGCCATGCTTGCCGCCGGCGGCCGCCCGGGAGACTCGGGAATCGTCGTGAGCTCCGACATTGCCCGCTACGAAACGGAATCCACGGCGGAAATCACCCAGGGCGCCGGCGCGGTTGCCCTGTCCGTGCAGGCCTCGCCGCGGCTCCTCGAGCTGGACCTGTCCACGGCGGGCTTCTTTTCAGCGGACGTGGATGATTTCTTCCGGCCCCTCGGCTCGATCACGGCGCGGGTGAACGGCAGCTACTCCATGCGCTGCTACTGGGAAAGCCTCGAAGCGGCTTTCCTGGATTACTGCACGCGCGCCGGCCGCAGGCCGGAGCAGGCCCTCCTGGAAACGGATTACTTCGTCCTTCACACGCCGTTTCGCAACATGCCGCAAAGCGCCATGGAAAAGCTCTTCGAGAGGGTGCTGGGCTACGAGGCGGAAAAGACCCGCAACGTGCTCACCGAGAAGAGCTTCGCGGCCGGGATCGACCCCATTGCGAAGATCGGCAACCTCTATGCCGGCTCGCTCACCGCGGCCCTTGCCTTTCTCCTTGATGACAGGTACCGCGCCCTGGGCAGCGGGATCACCGGAAAGCGGATTCTCCTTGCCTCGTACGGCTCGGGAAACACCATGGTAGTGCTGGAGGCCCGGGTTGCGGCGGCGGCCGCGGAGGTGATCTCCCGGTGGCGGTTGGACTCGCTGTTCAGCTCTGCGCGCGCGGCGACCTTCGAGGAGTACGAGGCGTGGACGGGCGGGCCTGTCCAGCCCGAGCTTCACGCTCGCCTGATGGAAAACGCGGTCGTTCCGCCGGAGACCTTCCTGCTCTCCGGCATACGCAAGGATGGGTATCGTGAGTACGACTTCAGCAAGGCAGGGGAGCTCGCGGACAGGGGCGAGGAAAGAGAAACACCTGACGATCTGCACGGATCCGTCGCGGTTCCCGGTTGAGGGGGGAGCGGCCGGATTCGAGGGCGTCCGCTTTGTGCACAACGCCCTGCCCGAGACATCCGACGCGGAGCTGGACACCACCGAGGCGTTTCTCGGCCAGCGCGTTGCGCTTCCGTTTTTCATTTCCTGCATGACGGGGGGCTCGGAAGGCGGATTCAAGGCAAATCGACAGCTTGCCGCCGCCGCCCAGGAGCTGCGCATACCCGTGGGCCTCGGCTCCCTTCGAGTGCTCCAGGAGGACCCCGACCTCTTTCCGCATTTCCACGTGAAACCTGTCGCTCCAGATGTTCCCGGTGCTGGCGAATATCAGCGCCGTGCAGGTGCGGGACGGGGATCTTCCGTCGCTCCTGGCCCTCGTGCAGCGCCTGGAAGCGCAGGCGCTCGTCGTGCACCTGAATGCCGGCCAGGAGCTTTTCCAGCCGGAAGGAGACCGGGACTTCCGCGGCCTGAAGCAGGCCATCGCCCGGTTGTGCGAGGCCAGCCCGGTGCCGGTCATCGTGAAGGAAACGGGCTTCGGGATCGTACCGTCCCTCGTGCGCGAGCTTCTCGCGGGCCGGCGCGGCCTACGTCGACCTCGCCGGCGCCGGGGGCACCAACTGGGTGACCGTGGAGTCCTACCGCGTTTCCGCGCGAGGACCGCCTCGTCGCCGCCGAGTTCGCCGACTGGGGTGTGCCCACGGCCGCTGCTCCTGGCAGCGTGCCGCACCGGCCGGGACCGCGCTGCTGGCATCCGGGGGGATCCGCAGCGGCATGGACGCGGCCAAGGCGGTCGCCATGGGCGCCGTCCTTGCCGGGCATGGCGCTGCCCGGTCATCCGCTGCCGTGGTGGCGGGGGCGCCGAGGCGGTTGTGAAGCTGTACCGGAGGCTGGAAAAGACCCTGCGCATCGTGATGCTGATGACCGGCTCCCGGACTACCGCCGAGCTGCGCGGGGCACCGTGTGGCTGGACCCGGGACTCAGCTGCCGCGGTCGAGTCCTTCCTCCGCGCGGCATCCAGGGCCACCCCCGGCAGTCAGAGCTCGATTATTCGCAGGGGCGATGAAAGCTGATGCCGTCTTTTGCCGCTTCGGCGCCCAGCCGGGAGGCGATTCGGGACGCTGCCGGCCGGTCATCGGCAACCGCGTAAAACGCCCCGCCGCCTCCCGCGCCGCTCAGCTTTGCCCCTCGCGCTCCTTCGTCCCCGGCAGCATCACAGGAGCCGATCCAGGTCGCGACGTGCTCAGTCCCAGCCATCGCAGCTGACTCATCGCCTGATCGGCGAGCCTCGCCGATGGTCTCGGGGAGACGCTCCGTGCCGTTGAGAAGAGACAGTCCGCGGCGTCCGCGGCGATGCTCCCCAGCGCGTCGATGGCGGCGCGGGCGCCGACGCGTCACCGGACTTCACCCGCTCCGCAAGACCGCCGACGAGCGCCGCGCACGCCGCATCCCGCGGCACTGCCCCGACAGACAATGACACAACGCCCCGGTGAGGAACCCTCCTGTACTCGGGGAAGCCCGGGGGGACGCGGATTCAGCACGCACGTGCCGCCCAGGAGTGGACAGCCCGGTGTCCACGCCTGAGGGGGTGCCGTGAAAGAGTCGCTCCGCGTCGTGGGCAAGGGCCCATGACCGCGTGACGTCTCCAGGCCCCGGCTCATCGCCCGAGTGGGCGAGGGCTGCGCGGGCACAGGCGCCGCAGAGGGCCGACGAGCTTCCGAACCCCGCCTTCCGGGCGACGCCTGATTCGACCCTCACGGTGCACCTGCCGCCGCGATAAGACCCGGGAACCAGGGCCTCGAGCCTGAGGAGAACCCCGCCGACTGATCCCCGGTCTTCCGGCGGAGAGCGAATCCAGGACCCAGCCCGGCGAGGATGGTCCGTCGATGGACACCGTTGTCTCCTCGGGCAGCGACACCCCGACCGCCGGGTGGCCGTATACCGCCGCGTGCTCGCCGAAGAGGATGAGCTTTCCGAACGCCCGGCCTACTCCTCCCATGTCACGCCCGTTTCGGCCCGCTGCACAAGGCGAGACTCCCGCGGCGCATCCGCCGGAAGCCCCGCGGCCCGCGCGGAAGGAGGCAGAGACCGAGCTCGTTTCCCGCTCCCAGGGACTTGCACCAGGCAGGGTCGAGGCCCGCCGGGACGGGCAGCTCTGCCGGCACGCCGATCGACCTGCCCAGCTGATGCCCAGTTTCCTGCACTGCGCCGAGCCACCTCCAGGGCATCGGAAGGGGAGCCGGACCGCACAAAGGAAAGGATCGAGTTGTTTGACTCCAGCAGGAACTCCCGCGCGGCACCGGGGTTTCGTTCCTTCCACTGACATGTAGCGCGCAACGGATTCGGCGGTCGAGACGGGCGCGGGACCGGGGAACAGCAGCACCTCGGGATGTCCTCCGAGAGCGACGCGGTCTCCCATCGCGGGGCGGCACCGCCGTGGAAGACGCCCGAGCCGCCGTGGAAGGAAGTGAACACGTCGTACCCGCTGCCCCTGCCGCCCTGGGCGCGCCGGTGCGCCTGCAACGCGAGGCGCAGCGCGAGTTCCGAAGCCGGGAGCCCGTGCGTGTGACCCGCTGCGCTCAGCAGGCCGCAGGCAAGCGCAACACTCACCGCGGCGCTCGATCCCGAGCCCTGCCTTCCTGCCGTCCGCGGTAAAAAATGCGGAGGAATCCACGCGCACGCGCGCCGGAGCGGCCGGCCGAGCCGTTCCGACACCGTGTCGACAACGGCCTCGACGAGCGGGCTCGTGCCGCGTCTTCCGGGAGTCCAGGAAACCGCCGTTCCCGAGCCATGTGCCCTCGATGGAAAGACCGGCCGCCGGGCTCACCTCCAGCCGCACGCGTGTTTCGACGGCCATTGCAAAGCCCAGCCCGCCTTCTTCAAGCACGGCGTATTCGCCGAGGAGGAGAATGTTGCCGGGAACCGTGAGCCGCACCGGGTCACTCGGGCCCGGTACTGCAGCCCGGGGCCGGGACGGCAGAGAATGGTCTGGATGCCGCTGCCCAGGGACCCGATGCGCGCGACGATCGCATCCACGTCCCGTGAGAGACAGAGGATCTTCACCTGGGGGCCCGCGTCTATGGTTTCCCATGCCCCGACGCCCGCAGCCCGCATTCCCGCGCAGGCATGGATCACCGCCACGGTTGCGGGCAGCCAGTACAGGAGGGGAGGCTGCGCCCCGAGGATGGCGCCGTGCATGAGGCTGTAGCTGCGCCGCGCCGTTTCTCCCAGCAGCTCGAGGTCGCGGGTTTCCAGGGCGCGCAGCGCTTCGGGAAGCAGCTCCGCGGATTCCTTGATCCACGAGAAGTAGTAGGGGAGCTCGCGCGGGTTTCCTCCATGGCGCGCCGTGACGGCACGGGCTTGGGCGCCCGGTGGGTGACGGCCACGACGACGCGGAGATCCGGCCAGTGCTCGGGACCGCAGACCTGCCGGGCCCTGCGCGCCCCGGCCGGCAGGAGGACGAAGCCGCCGAACACCGATCGGGCGGCGGAGGCCGAGCCGGCCCGCGCGATGGCGGAGAGGTCCGCGGCGGACGGATCGCAGCCGGCCGCCCGCGCGCAGGCCCCGCTCAGCGCGGCAAACCCCGACGAGGAGCTGGCAAGCCCTGCCGAGGTGGGGAACGTGTTCACGCTGGCCGCCCGGAATCGAGCCGTGATCCCGAGGGTATGGCGCAGGGTGTCGAAGAAGAACGAGTAGCGCGCCGGGTCCTGCACAGAGCCGTCCACGCGCACCGTGTCTTCCCCCGACAGCGCGGCGCGGGTCTCGGTGTGCACGCCGCCGAGGGTCACCGCGAGGCTGGGAGTTGCCGGGAGGTTGTCGCCCTTCACCGACTTTCCCCAGTACTTGATGAGGGCAAGGCTCGGCCCGGCCCGGCAGACGGTTTCCTCGCTCACGGCGCCCGTTCCCGCAGGCGGGCAAGCAGGGCGCGGACCGTCTCTTCGTCCGGGTTTCCGGACCGGGCCAGGCTGTCTGCAAGGCGGCGGACTTCCGTCCCCCGCGCGCCGGCGCGCCAGGCCAGCCGGGCAGAGTGATAGCGCAGGTGGCCCTTCTGGATCCCGTGCGTCACCAGGGCCAGCAGGGCCGCGAAGTTCTGCGCCAGCCCGACGGCGGCGGCGATGCGGCACAGGCGCGGTGAGTCCGGGAAACCGAGGATGCGAAGGCTGGCCCGGGCGGCGGGGTGAAATCCGACGGAGCCGCCGGTCGAAGCCAGGGGAAGCGGCATCTCCAGCACGCCCACCAGCTGCCCCTGTGCCACGTTCCACGCGCTGAGCCCCGCGTAGCTTCCGTTCCTTGCCGCCCACGCGTGCGCCGCCGCTTCCACGGCGCGCGTGTCGTTCATCGTGGCCAGCGCGAGGCTGGAGATGCCGTTCATGATTCCCTTGTTGTGCGTCACGGCCCGGGAAGGGTCCTCCTGCGCCACCGCAGAGGCGGCTGCGATCCTGCGCGCCGCTTCCTCGCCGCTCATTGCCGGGGGCAGAAGCCGGTCCAAAGCCGCGCAGGGGATTTCGCACCGCGCGCCGGCAATACGATCCCGGGCCTCGTTGCTCAGGATGGCCATGAGTGCCTGCCCGCCGCTCACGCTTTCCACGAGTGGACGGATGAGCTCCGCCGCCGAGTTCAGCCGGTTGGCCCCCATTGAGTCCCGCACGTCCACCAGGACGTCCACGCGGACCACCCCGGTAACCGGCAGGCGCGCGACCCGCGCGCCGCGGAATCCGCCTCCCCTGCGCTCGAGCGAGGCCAGGAGCGCGGACAGGGCGTCACGAATCCGGGGAGCGCAGCCGCGCAGCCTTTCCTCGCCTTCCGGTGTCACTCCTTCCAGGAACACCTGCGCGGTCATGAGCGGCTCGGAGGCCTGCGTGTGAAAGCCGCCCGCGCCGCGCACAACGCGGGCGGCGAAGCTCGCGGCGGCAATGACGGACGGCTCTTCCACGGCCAGGGGAATTGCAAGCTGTTCTCCGTCCACGAGGAATCCCTCCGCAATGCCGAGGGGAAGCGGCGCGCAGCCAACCGCCGACTCCACCATCACGTCGGAGATCTCCAGCAGCGCGGGGGCAGCCGACAGCGCGTCCCACTCCTCAGTGTCGAAGGCATAGAGGCGTTTCAGCTCGTCGCGGCGTGCCTTGAGGTCGTGCCTGTGAAACCCGGGCAGGCTGGTCACGCCATGATCATTGCCTGCGGGCGATGGTGAAGTCCAGCAGTCCCTGAAGGGCGGCCTGGTCAGCGGGAGCTCCCGGCTCGAAGGTCGCGGATGGCCGCACGCGCCTGCTCGGCCAGGCCGCCGATGATGCCTTCCATCCTGGTGCGGACACCGGGGGAAGCGGCCAGGCCGCGAATGAAATCGAGATCCTCCCCCGAAGCGCGGGGGTCACCCAGGATATTTTCCAGCACAGCGCGCTCGGCCGGCGGGGCGGTTTCCATCAGCAGCGACATGAGAATCGTCTTTTTTCCTTCACGGACGTCGGATCCCACCGGCTTGCCCAGCTCCTTTTCGTCTCCGAAAAGCCCCAGCTCGTCGTCGCGGATCTGGAAAAGCAGGCCGAGGCTTTCCCCGAAGGTTTCCAGTTTCTGCATCAGCTCAGGCTGGGCACCGCTGATCAGCGCGCCGGCACGGAGAGGGAGGGAAAAGCTGTAGCGCCCTGTCTTGTACCGGTACATGCGGAGAATATCATCGACCTTCACGCCGTCTTTCGATGCTCCCCACGCCACGTCCTGCATCTGCGCTATTCCGACCGCCGAAAGCTCCCGCGCATACAGCGCCAGCACTTCGCCGAGCACGGGGCCTGGCGAGTCCACGCGGGCAAGGAGCTCGAAGGCCATGAAGCAGGCAACGTCGCCGGCGCAGATGCCCAGTGCCTGGCCGACGTGCGCCGCGTCCGCGCGGCCTTCACGGGCGGCCCTCTCCGCGTACTGCTGGAAGATCGAGGGCCTGCCCCTGCGCACAGGGTCCCTGTCCATGATGTCATCGTGCACAAGAAGCCCGGACTGGAAGAGCTCCATGGCGGCTCCGGCAGCAGAGACGGACGCGGCCTGCTCCTCCGGCGTCCCCGCTCCTGCCGCACCGCCGAGTGACCAGCCCAGGTGCACCAGGCACCCGCGGATCATCTTCCCGCCCAGCGTGAACTCGACAAGACGCTCCGCCGCGTCGGGGCCCAGCGGGTTGACCCGGGCCAGCTCTTCCTTCTTCTCCTGGAAGAACCGCCGGAGCGTCGAGGCGATGCGCGCCCGAATCGGGTCGAAGTATGCCGGCAGCATCCTGACCTTCATACTACTACGTCCCCCTCGAATTGACACGTGCCGCCCGGGTATCGATACTACTCACGCCCCATGGCAACGACCCCGCACCCCAGGAGCATTGTGTGAGAAAGGCAACGACGCGCGGACCGGCGCCGATCAAGGTGCTGCGCGACGCAGTCCATAATCTTCTCTCCATGGATCCGGCGCTTCGGCCGATGGCCTCCGACGGCCAGCCGGGCGGCCTGGTCGAGTTCCCGAAGACCGAGAAACGCGAGTTCATCATCATCGGGGACCTGCACGCCAACGTCCGCAACCTCCAGGCCATCCTCAAGGATTCCGACAACATGGAGAAGGTGCGCCAGGACAAGGCGGTCATTCTCTTCCTCGGGGACGCCGTGCACAGCGACCGCAGCGGGTTCACGTACGCCATGGACTCCTCCATCGAGATCATGGACATCGTGCTCGGGTTGATCAACGAGTTTCCACGGAACGTGCTGTACCTGCTGGGCAACCATGATTCGTTCGCCCCGGAGCTCTCGAAGCTCGGCATCCAGCAGGGGCTCCTCTACCGGGAAGCGCTCCAGAATGCGCGGGGCAAACAGTACGTGCAGCTCATGCAGGAGTTCTTCGAGGCGCTGCCGCTGTTCATCATCCACCGGCATTTCCTTGCCGTGCACGCGGGCCCCGCCCGCGGTGGGCTGACGCGCAATGAGCTGGTGAATGTCCGCCACTTCGAGAACTACCTGTGGCAGCTCACCTGGAACAGGCTGAACGAGACCCGTTCCACGCCGAGCATGAAGGAATACGGTCCCGATGACCTGGACGAGACGCGCCGGCTCCTCGGGTGCCCCCGGGACATCCCGATTTTCGTCGGCCACAACCCGATGTGGAAATGGGGAGAGGAGGATTCGATCTGGATCGATGCCCTGGGCTGCCACGACCACGTGATTCTCTATGCCACCCTGGACACAAGGTGCCCCTACGTCTCCGTGCACGGCTCCTCCGCGTACGAGGTGAAGCACGCCGACCTCGATCTCAAGCAGCGGCGCTTCGTCCTGGACAACGACTGAAATGGCGTACCGTGACTACAGCGACGTGAAGGTTTTCCTCCATGATGCCGAGCTGGTCCGGCTCCTCTGCGCGGACCGCACCTACCCCGAGCTCTTCGAGTCGTTGATGGTGGACGATTTTCTCGCGATCGACCGCTCCCTGAAGGTGCCCTTTTTCGCGGAGGTGCGCGACTACGTGGGAGCCGCCGAGCGCGCCGACCCGGGGGCCCACTGGATCGTGAAACCCATCGACGTGGACGACGCCCTGGGCCCGGCCATGGGGGCCATCTGCTTCTTCCTGGACTTTTTCACGCACACCATTTCGGCGCCGTCGGTGATCACCCGCATTGACGGCGCACTGTACAAGGCCACGCGGGTCATTACGCGCGCGGAGCAGCTCAGCGGGGCGAACTACACCGACATCAGCCAGCTGAAGGAGCAGCTCGTCCTGGACCTGGTGAACCGCTGGATCTACTGCGACGAAGACAGGAACCCGAACAACTACATGATCCGCTACAACTCGCTCAACGACCAGATCATCATCGCGATCGATTTCTCCAACGTCGACCTCCTGCACCCGGGCACGAAGATCACGGGCAGCGCCCGGTCATTCGGGTGGGAGCGGATGGAAAAGACGCGCTACCTCACCCCGCTGAAGATCGAGCATTTCCACGGCTACGACATGCGGTTTTTCAACATGCGGTTCGACGGATTCCGCAAGGTGGGAAGGAAGATGCTCCAGGATCTCGCAAAGGCCTGCCTCCGCTTCCACCCGGACCGAGCGAAGCTCTCCAAAACTGTGGCGGAGAACATCCTGCAGCGCATCGAGTACGTCCATGCGTACTTCTCGGGCAAGTTCCCCGCCGAAGCGCGCGGGGAGAAGGAAGACAAGTACAGCGACATGGGGCGGACGTTCAAGGAGATCTACAAGGACAAGAAATAGGCGAGTGATGGACCAATCGGGCAGCTGCAGAACAGCCGCCGGCGGCCATTTCGACAATACGGAGCGAGCCGCGCCGTGCCATTGACTTCGGTTGGCACGCTGATTAGCTTGTCTGCGGACGTCGAAGTTCGGCAGGCGGAGCCTCCGCAATGCGTGAGTGCACGCTGCCACGGAGAAACCGACCTCAGTGAGCGCTGCCGCCCGATTTGAATACGCTGTTTTCTGCATCGGGGTCAGTCATCACGACGCCCCCCTCGATCTCCTGGAACGACTGTGCATCCCTTCGGAGGCGCTCCCACGGGCGCTCGAACATTTCACGGCCCGGGGCCCGGACGGAGAACGGCTGTGCGAGGGCGTGGTTCTCTCGACCTGCAACCGGACAGAAATCTACGCCGCCGGGCAGGCCGCCCCTGCCGTGCACGGAATGCCGGGGGTTTTTTCGGCGCTGCCCCCGAGTCTCGTCGACGCGCTTTCCGCCAGCTCAGGCCTATCTCCCGTGGAGCTTGCGGCGCGGATGTTCCGCCGCGACGGCTGGGCCGCGGCCGAACACCTGTTCCGCGTGATCTGCGGGCTGGATTCGCTCATTGTCGGAGAATCCCAGGTGGCCGGCCAGGTGGCGCGCGCCTACGCGGCGGCGCAATCCGCGGGAACGGCGGGGGTCGTTCTCTCGACGCTCTTCCAGTCGGCCCTCCGGGGAGGGCGCCGGGCACGCGCCCGGATGGGTATCGGCGGGAGTCCTTCCAACGCGGGCACCGCGGCGCTTTCCCGTGCCGAATCGGTTGCCGGCCCTCTTGCCGGGGCCCATGCCGTGGTGATCGGCACCGGCGAGATCGGACGAATCGTGCTCCAGGGACTGCGCCAGCGCGGCGCAGCGCGCGTGGATATTGTCAGCCGGAGCGCGGAGCGGGCCGCCTCATTTTCCAAGCGCTGGGGATGCGAGGCGCACGCGATATCCCGGCTCCCTGACCTGGTGGAGGCGTGCGACTTCCTCATCAGCACCGCGCGCTCCTCGGAGCGTCTCGTTCCCGCCGGGCATGGTCCGTGCCGCCATGCAGGACCGGCCGGGAAGGCGGCTGGTCATCATCGACCTTGCCGTTCCGCGCAGCGTCGACCCGTCGGTATCCACCGTCCCGGGCGTCGAGTCTCCTCGACATGGATGCGCTGAAAGACGGGGAAGGCGGCATGCCCTCACCCGAAGCTCTCCGGGTGGAGCAGCTGATTGGTGAGGATCTTGCCGAGCTGAAGCTGCGGATGAAAGAGCTCTTCCTTCGGCCGGTGATCGGCGGGCTGTGGCGCAAGGCCGCGGAAATCCGGGGCACGGTGCTGTCCCGGGCGCGCGAACGGCTTTCCCACCTGGACGAGGATTCCTGGGCAGAGGTGGAGGACCTTGCCACGTCACTGGTTGCGCGTCTCCTCCATGACCCCTCCACCCGGCTGCGCGCGGAGGCCGGCAACGGCCATGCCGAGGCTTTCTCCGAGGCGCTGCGCGAGCTTTTCGAGATATGAAACTCCGCCTCGGCACGCGCTCGTCGCGGCTTGCCCTGTGGCAGGCGCACACGGTTGCGGCTCTCCTCCTCGGCCGCGACGTCGAGTGCGAGGTCGTTCCCCTGGAAACGCGGGGGGACGAAATCCCCGACCGTCCCCTCCCGGAGATCGGCGGAGACGGGGCTTTCACGGAGCGCATCGAGCGAGCACTGCGGGAGTTGCTGATCGACATTGCCGTGCATTCCCTGAAGGACCTGCCTGTCGAGGATCCCGACGAGCTGTGCGTCGGAGCGGTGCTCGGCCGCGAAGAAGTGAGGGAGGTGCTCATCACGCGGGACCGGCGCAGCCTCGCGGCTCTCCCTGCGCGGCGCGGTGGTCGGATCCAGCAGCACGCGGCGCCAGGCGCAGCTCCTGGCCCTGAGGCCCGACCTTGTTGTTCGACCCATCAGGGGCAACGTGGAGACGCGGATCAGGAAGGTGGAGTCCGGAGAGTACGATGCAACCCTGCTTGCCGGCGTGGGCGTGCTGCGGCTCGGGCTCGCGGGAAAGATCTCCCAGTGGATGGAGATCGGTGATTTCCTTCCCGCGCCCGGCCAGGGCGCAATCGCGGTCCAGTGCCGAGCGGCAGATCGCTCGATGCGCAGCCTCCTCGCGGACGTCGATGACCCTGGACCTGCATGCCCAGACCGACGCGGAGCGCGGTTTCCTGCGCGCCCTCGGGGGAGGGTGCTCGGCCCCGGTCGGCGCGCTGCGCATGGTCGCAGAACGGCCGGATGCGGCTGCGCGGCAGGATCTCCTCTCTGGACGGCAGCCGGGTCGTGGACGTTGAGGATGAGGGCGATGACCCGGCGGCGCTGGTCGCTGCGCTCGCCGGGCGGGCTTTGCGCCGAGGGGGCTGCCGAGCTTGTCGCTGCCACGGGCCAGCGCCCTGCGAGCCGTGCCGCTGCGCACGGTGCCGTTCCCCCGGTTGGAGCGCTTGCCGGGCTGCGCGTGCTGGTGACGCGCGCTCGCGAGCAGGCCGACGACCTGTGCCGCAGGCTCGCCGCGGCGGGGGCGGTGCCCGTTGTCGTTCCGATGATCCGCATTTCCCCGCTGACGGACACTTCCTAGCTGGATGAGGCGGTCAAAGGCGCTTGATTCTTACCGCTGGCTCATCTTTGCAAGCGCCAACGGGGTGGATCACTTCATGATACGGGTCTCGGCGCTCCAGCCCGTCGAATCGGGTTCCCGGCTTTCCCCTGGTTGCGGCCGTGGGTCCGGGCACGGCCGCGGCGCTCGTCCGACACGGCATCGAGGCCGACTTCGTTCCACGGGCATCACACCGCGGCGGCTCTCGCCGAAGGGCTCATCGGCCGGGAGCAGGCCGGAGTTGCCGGGGCGCGGATGCTCATGCCCAGAGCCCTCGAAGGCCGAGAGGATGCGGCAGCCATTTTGCGGCAGAACGGCGCCCGGGTGGACGATATCCCCGTGTACCGGACCGATCCGTGCACCCTCTCGGTGCAGGACCTTCTGCCCCTCGACGGGGGAGTGGACGCGATCCTGTTCTCCAGCAGCTCAGCCGTGCGCGCCTGGTGCGACGCGGCGGACGGCGGAGGAGCCACCGGGGCCGCGTGGTCGGAGGCCGCAGCGCCGTGCGGTCATCGCCTGCATCGGCCCGACAACCGCCGCAACTGCCCGGGAGCGGGGCCTGCGGGTCGACGTTGAGTCCCTCGCCCACACGGTCGGAAGGGCTTGTCCAGGCGCTGGAGCGGCATTTCGCGCGCTCGTGCGGCGGGGCACGATGAGCACGGAAAAGCCCATGCCTGCCCGGCCGCGGCGTCTTCGGGCTTTCCCCGGCCTGAGAGACATGGTTCGTGAAACATCGCTTGCCCCTGCCCAGCTCATCTATCCATTGTTCGCTGTTCACGGCCGTGGTGTGCGGACCCCGGTGTCATCAATGCCCGGGGTGTTCCAGCTGTCGGTGGAAAACCTTGCACGGGAGGCGCGCGATGCGGCAGGCCTCGGCATCCGCGCGGTCCTCCTCTTCGGCATCCCGGCCGCGAAGGACCCGCAGGGATCGGAGAGCCATGCCAGGGACGGGATCATTCCCCGGGCAATCGCAGCGGTGAAGGACGCGTGCCCCGATCTCCTCGTGGTCACCGACGTGTGCATGTGCGAGTACACCGACCATGGTCATTGCGGAATCCTGAACACGGGTGTTCCCCGTCCCGTGCCGTCGCTTCCGGAAGGCTACGTTCTGAACGACCAGACCCTGGACGTTCTCCAGAGGATCTCCCTGTCCCACGTCGAGGCGGGCGCGGACATCGTTGCGCCCAGCGGAATGATCGACGGCATGGTGGGCGCCATCAGGGGCGCCCTGGATTCGTCGGGCTTCGCCCATACGCCTATCATGTCCTACGCGGTGAAATACGCGTCGGCCTTCTACGGCCCTTTCCGCGAGGCGGCGCAGGGCGCGCCGAAGTTCGGTGACCGCCGCAGCCACCAGATGGACCCCGCGAACGCGCGTGAGGCTCTCCGCGAGGCGGCGCTGGACGTGCAGGAAGGGGCGGATTTCCTCATGGTCAAGCCGGCGCTCCCGTACCTTGACGTGATCCGGCTTCTTCACGACCGTTTTCCCGAGCACCCCCTGGTTGCCTACAACGTCAGCGGCGAGTACGCAATGCTGAAAGCGGCGGCGCGCAACGGCTGGCTGAACGAGGAAGCAGCGGTGCGGGAGGCGCTCATCGGGATGCGGCGTGCGGGCGCGGACCTCCTCATAACCTACCACGCGATGGAGGCCGCGCGATGGCTGACGAAATGAGCCGCGCAGGCCCGGCGACGCCGGAGCAGCCGGCGGCGCACGCCCGCGCAGCCCGGCCCTCGACCTCGACGAAAAGGGGCGGCCACGGAACGGGGAACCGCAGTCGTCGTCCCGTCGGCTCTTCGTGCAGCTCCTCGTCTTCGGCGGCTGCCGGGACGCCCGGCCCCTTGCGGACTTGCTCGGCCGGCACGGCATCCAGGGCGTGCTCGTACGAAGACCTGAACGACCCGACGGGTATCGGCCTTCTCACGTTCGACGAAGACCCGCCTATTTCCTGGAATCGGTCCGGCCGATGGTCGCGGAGGAAGACTTCTCCGCCCTGCGGTTCAAGGAAGAGTACACGATGCTCGGCCGGACGTACTCCATGGGATGGGAGGCAGACCTCGAGGAGGCGCTCATCACCCGGCCGAAGGCGAGACTGTGCAGCCCCGAGCTTCCCTGGGCCATCTGGTACCCCCTGCGGCGCTCGGGAGCCTTCGAGGAGCTGCCCGAGAAGGAGCAGCGCGCCGTGCTCGCCGAGCATGGCGGCGTCGGGCAGTCGTTCGGGAAGGCGGGGGTGGCGCACGACATCCGCCTGGCCTGCCACGGCCTTTCGAAGGACGACAACGACTTTGTCATCGGGATCCTCGGCGCTTCGCTGTACCCGCTGTCGGCCGTGGTCCAGCGGATGCGGAAGACCCGCCAGACTTCGCGCTATCTCTCGCGGCTCGGCCCGTTCTTCGTCGGCCGGGTCCTGTGGCAGGCGCCGCTGGCATGAGCGACGCCGCGGAGCGCATGCCCGGCGCGCTCCGCGTTCCTGAAGGCATGCCGCCGCGAGCCCGTTGCCGCACACGCCGGTCTGGCTGATGCGCCAGGCAGGACGGTACCTGCCCGAGTACCGCGCCCTGCGCGAACGCCACTCCATGATGGAGCTCCTCTCCGCGCCCGAGCTTGCCGTGGAGGCGACGCTCCAGCCGCTGCGCCGCTTCCCGCTGGACGCGGCCATCATCTTCATGGATATCCTCCCGCCGCTCGCCGGCATGGGGCTTGGAGATTTCCTTCGGCGGGGCGGACCGGGAGGGCCCGCACATCGCCAACCCCATCTCGAGCACCCGCGACATCGACATGCTTGCTGTTCCGCCCGCGGCAGAGGCGCTGGCGGCCCACCTGGAGGCAATTGCGCTGGCGTGCGGCGAGCTGGCTTCCAGCGGGACCCCCCTCATCGGGTTCAGCGGGGCGCCGTTCACGCTGGCCAGCTACGCCATCGAGGGCGGGGGCAGCAGGAACTACGCCCGGACGAAGGGTCTCATGTACGGCGAGCCCGCGGCGTGGCGGCGGCTCATGTCCAAGCTCGTCACGGTCCTTGCCGATTTCCTGGTGGCGCAGGCGCGCGCCGGGGCCTCGGCACTGCAGGTCTTCGATTCCTGGGCAGGGATCGCCCTCGGCAGGGACGACTACTGCCGCTACGTGCAGCCCTGGAACCGGCAGCTTTTCGCCGCGGTGAAGGCCGCCGGCGTGCCGGTAATCAATTTCAGCACGGGCACCGGCGGCGTACATCGAGGAGGTTGCCGCCTGCGGCGGCGATGTGGTCGGCGTCGACTGGAGGATGCCCATGGACTCGCTACCGCGGCAGGATCGGCCCGGAACAGGCCATCCAGGGCAACCTGGACCCTGTGGCGCTCCTTGCGCCATGGCGGGAGCTGAAGCCCCGGATCGACGTCCATCCTTGCATCGGCCGGGCGGCTGCGGGCACCTCTTCAACCTCGGTCACGGCATCCTGCCTGAGACGCCCGATTGATTCCGTTGCGCGGCTGGTGGATCACGTGCACGGATGGAAAGGAGCGGCGGCAATGAGCGCGCCGCGCTCACGGGCCTGCGGCCGCGCGCCCCGATCGGCGTCCTTCTCATGGCCTACGGCGGCCCGGACTCCCTGGACGACGTGCCGGGATACCTCGCGGACATCAGGACAGGCCGTCCGACACCCCGGGCCGTGGTGGAGGAGATCACGGACCACTACCGCCAGATCGGGGGGCGCTCGCCGCTGCTGGCGCTTGTGCGCGCGCCAGGTGGAGGCCCTCTCCGGCGCTGCTGGACCCGGCCGTCTATCGCTGCTACCTGGGGATGCGGCACTGGTCGCCGTGGATCGAAGAGGTGGTGGGCGCCATGGCCGCGGACGGCATCACCCGGGCCGTCGGCGGTCGTCCTTGCCCCGCACTACAGCTCCATGAACACCGAGCGCTATTTCCAGAAGATCCGCGCACGGGCTGGAGCTGTACGGCGCATCGATCGACTTCGCGCTCGTGAAGGACTACCACGATTCCCCCCTCCTCCTGGAGGCCCTGTCCCGGAGGGTCGTGCAGGGCATCGGGCGTTGGCCGCAGGGGGAACGCTCCGAGGTGCACGTTGTCTTCTGCGCGCACAGCCTGCCTGCCCGCATCATCGCGGAGGGAGACCCGTACGACAGCCAGCTTCGCGACACGGCGCGCCAGGTGGCGCAGCGCTCCGGCCTCTCCGCCGCGCAGTGGTCGTGGAGCTACATGTCGGCGGGGAAAAGCCCCGAGCCGTGGCTGGGCCCGGACCTGCCTGACCATCTCACCACCCTCGCCGCGGGGGGCGTACGCAGCGTGCTGTGCGTTCCCGTGGGGTTTGTTGCGGACCACGTGGAAGTCCTGTACGACATCGACATCGAGGCCCAGCAGCGCGCGCGCACGGTCCGCATCCGGCTGGAGCGGCCGCCCTCCCTGAATGACGACCCGCCTGTTCATCCAGGCGCTCGCGCAAGTCGTGGCCGCCAGGGCGCGCGAGGCGGGCTTCACCACGGACGAGGCAGCATCATGAAGAAGCTCTTCGTCATCGGCGGTGGAATTGCCGGACTCTCGGCAGCATGGCATTCATCACGGACGGGTGGTGTGGAGATCACCCTGGTCGAGCGCGGCGGGCGGCTGGGAGGAAAAATCCGCACCGACCTCGTCGACGGGTTCATCCTGGAGCAGGGGCCCGACAGCTTCCTCACGAACAGGCCGGAGGCGGTGCGGCTGAGCGAAGAGCTGGGCATCTCGGGCCGGCTCGTCTCCCGAACGCCCAGACCGGTGCATGCCCTGATCATGCACCGCCATGCCCTGTTCCCCCTGCCCGACGGCTTTTCCGGGATGGTGCCAATGGACACTGCCGCACTTGCCGTCAGCCCGCTCCTCTCGGAGGCGGGGAAGCGGCGTGCGATGGAGGAGCCGTCCATGCCGGCCTGGACCGGGGGAGACGACGAATCCGTGGCGTCCTTCATGGTGCGCCGCTTCGGCGAAGAAGCGTTCCAGTTTTTTGTCGAGCCTCTCGTCGGGGGGATCCACGCGGGAGACGCGGCGCTGCTCAGCCTCGAGGCTGCCTCGCCCGCATCCGCCGATGGAAAAAAGCCGGGACGGCATCACCGTGCTGGCGGCATCACCGGTGACGGCACCGGACAGCGAGCCGCGGGCGCCGTTTCTCACGTTCCCCCGGGGCGCGGGGGAGTTGGTCAGCGCGCTGGAGGAGAAGCTGGAGCGGGGTCACGATTCTCCGCGAGACCGAAGCTGAATCGGTGAGGCAGCGAGGGGAGCGGGTTCCTCGTCGAGCTGTCCGGCGGCGGCCGGAGGAAGGCCGATGCGCTGATCATCGCCACCCCGGCGCACGAGACTGCCCGGCTGGTGGGACCGCTGGACCCGGCCCTCCGGGAAATGCTGCGGTTGATCCCGTTTCGCCTCCACGGTGGTCATCCACCTTGCCTACCGGCGGGCCGACGTCGATCATCCCCTCGACGGCTACGGCTACCTCATTCCCAGCGTGGAGAACAGCGACCTCGTCGCCTGCACGTGGAGCTCGCAGAAATGGGACGGCCGCGCGCCGGCGGACACGATCCTGCTGAGGCTGTGCCGCGGGACGGTTCGGCAGGCGCGACCTCCTGGGAAAGACCGACGAGGAGCTTTTCGCGCTTGCGCGCGCCGAGCTCGCCGCCACGCTGAAGATCACGGCGGCGCCGGTTCTCCAGCGGCTCCACCGATGGGACATGGGAATGCCGCAGTACACCGTCGGCCACCTCCGCAGGGTCGGGGCGATCGACGGCGCGCGCCGCGGCGCATCCCGGGTTGTTTCTCGCCGGAGCCTCGTACGGCGGCGTTGGGATCCCGCAGTGCATAGCGTCCGGGGCCGCGGCGGCCGCCGCAGCGCTGGGGTTCGTCTCGAAAGCAGGAGGCCGTCTTTGAAGTCATCGGCGAAGCCGCGATTGAACCTCGACGCGTCACGGGCACTTTTTGCAGAAGCACTGACCCTGCTCCCCGGCGGGGTCAATTCTCCGGTGCGGGCATTCAAGGCCGTTGGAGGAGAGCCGCTTTTCATTGAGCGCGGAGAAGGGCCCTGGCTGTTCGACGTGGACGGCAACCGCTACATCGACTACGTGCTGTCGTGGGGGCCGCTGGTGCTCGGACATGCGCATCCCCGCGTGGTGGCCGCGCTTGCGGAGGCAGCCTCCCGCGGCACGAGCTTCGGCGCCCCCAGCCCACCGGAGCTCGAGCTGGCCCGGACCGTGCGCCGGCTCATGCCGAGCGTTGAAGTCATGCGCTTCGTCAACTCGGGAACCGAGGCGGTGATGAGCGCGCTGCGGCTGGCCCGCGCGTTCACCGGGAGGGACAGGATCGTGAAGTTTTCCGGCGGGTACCATGGTCATGCCGACATGCTGCTCGTCCAGGCGGGCTCGGGGGCCGCAACGCTGGGCCTCCCGGACTCTCCGGGTGTGCCGGCGGCAGTGACCGCGGACACCCTTTCCTGTGCATACAACGATCTCGAGGGCGTTCAGAGCATCTTTGCCGCAAACCCCGGGCGGATTGCGGCCGCTATCGTGGAACCGGTTGCGGGGAACATGGGAGTCGTCCTGCCGCAGCCCGGCTTTCTCCAGGGACTCCGGCAGGTGACGGAGGAGGACGGAGCGCTTTTGATTTTCGATGAGGTCATGACAGGGTTCCGCGTGCACCTCGGCGGCGCCCAGGCCCTGTATGGCGTCTTGCCGGACCTTACGGTCCTGGGAAAGGTCATCGGGGGCGGCCTGCCCGTCGGCGCGTATGGCGGTCGGAAAGACATCATGAAGCTCGTTGCACCGTCGGGACCGATGTACCAGGCAGGAACCCTGTCCGGAAATCCTCTGGCGATGACCGCGGGGATCGTGACTCTCCAGGAGCTCTCGGCCCCGGGCGTCTGGCAGCGGCTGGAGAACACCACCCGGGAGCTTGCTGATGGTCTCTCCCGTGCGGCGCGGTCTGCCGGGATCCCTCTCCAGTGCGCGCATGCGGGATCCATGTTCGGCGCTTTCTTTGCCGAGGAGCCGGTGAAAGACTGGACCAGCGCAAAGAAGTCCGATACGGCCCGGTTCTCCCGGTACTTCAGGCTGATGCTGGGGGAAGGTGTCTATCTCGCGCCGTCCCAGTTCGAAGCCGGGTTCGTCTCTACCGCGCACGGACCGACGGAAGTGGCGGCCACGCTGAAGGCCGCGGAAGCGGCCTTCAGCGACCTTGCCTGAGGCGCCGACCTGCCAGGGGTGCAGACCTGCCAGGGGTGCAGACCTTGCCTGAGGCGCAGACCTTGCCCCCCGCTGAGGCGCGTGCCGTTCCTGGCGCTCTGGCCGCTCAGCGAGGACCGGCGAACACCAGCAGCGCGAAGACGACCGGAAGGTACAGCACTGATGCTCGAAGCACGACGCGCGCGCTTTTCGGAGTCTTTTTCAAGAGATGGAACACGCCCGCGGCAAGGAAACCAGTGCCGACCGCAAAACTTCCGAAAAGCGCGCCGCGGCTGGAGATGCCCACGGCGAACGGCGCTGCGCTCAGGAGGAGGAGGAGGCACAGCGCGACAACCATGACGGCCGCTGCTGCCCCGCCGGTCGGCTCCGACACGGGAAGGACCCTGATCCCCGCCCGCTCGTAGTCGTCGCGGTACATCGATTCGATTGCAAGGAAATGCGGGAACTGCCACAGGAAGAGGATGCCCGAGAGAATCCATGCGCCCGGCTCCAGGCTGCCGCGCGCGGCGGCCCAGCCGATGAGAGGCGGGGTCGCGCCCGAGAGGGCTCCGATTGCCGTGTGCAGCTCCGTGTGCCGTTTCAATGGAGTGTACACCAGCACGTAGCTGACGAACGTGAAGAGCCCGACAAGCCCCGCAATCCAGCCGAGGCGCGCGGACAGGAGAAGGAGCGCACCGGCGGTGACGATCACTCCGAAGGCCAGCGCCTGGCGCGGAAGGAGCCGCTTGCCGGGGAGAGGCCGCCGAGCCGTGCGGCGCATGAGGAGGTCCGTGTCGCGCTCGAGGTACGCGTTGAGGGCGAAGATGCCGCACGCCAGCAGACCGGTGGCGATCGTCATGAGCGCAAACTTTTTCCAGTCCACGGCACCCGGGCTGGCAAGGAAGAACGAGGCCATGGCCACGAGGAGTATGAGGACGGTGATGCGAGGCTTGATGAGCTGCAGGTAGCTTTTCATGGCGCCACCGAAGGTGGATTTGGCGCCACCGAAGGTGGATTTGGCACCTGAGTTCATGGCGCCAATGTACAGAAATACCGTTCCCGGGAACAGGCGCAGTCAAGACGCTCCACCTTTTCGTACCGCCGTTTTCCGTGCTTCACTCACCGCGAGGACACGGCATGTTTTCACACAGGGTACCCACCGACTACTCGGCCAACCGATTCTCGACGGCTCTTGAAGCACGGCGCGCCAGCAACGAGCCGATATTCGATCTCACCGAATCAAACCCGACGAAATGCGGCTTTCTGCATGACGAACCGGCGCTTCTTGCCGCCCTGGCGAGCCCCGGGGCCCTTCGCTACGAGCCCCATGCGCAGGGGCTTTTGTCCGCGAGGATGGCGGTGGCCGGTTACTACGGCGAGGTCGGCACGACGGTGGACCCGGAGTCGCTCTTTCTCACTACAGGCACGAGTGAAGCGTACGCGCAGGTGTTCAAGCTGCTCGCTGATCCAGGCGACGAGATCCTCGTCCCCACCCCGGGGTATCCGCTCCTGGACGTGCTGACGGGCCTTGAGGCTGTCCGGCTGGTCCCCTACCAGCTTCGTCTCGGGACGGATGGGTGGAAGATCGACCGCGAGGGTCTCCGCTCCCGCATCAGCACGCGCGCGCGGGCAATCGTCGTGGTCAGCCCGAACAATCCAACCGGCTCGTTCCTGAAGCGCAACGAGCTGAACGATCTCAACGGGGTATGCCGCGATTTCGACCTTGCGCTCATTGTGGACGAGGTGTTCTCGGACTACGGAAGCGGAGTCGATCCTTTGCGCATCCGCACGGCGGCCCTCAATGCTGCGGCCCTCACCTTCACGCTGAACGGCTTCTCCAAGCTCGTGGGGCTGCCGCAGGTGAAGCTGGGCTGGATCCACGCAAGCGGTCCCGCGGAGCTGGTCCGGCAGGCCCGCGAGCGGCTGGCGTTCGTCACTGATGCCTACCTGTCGGTTTCCGCGGCCGTCCAGCATGCAGCGCCGGCCATCCTGCTCGAGCGCGCCGGCGTGCAGCAGCAGATCAACCGCCGCCTGGAGGAAAACGCTGAAGCTCTCCGGGACTGCCTTTCTCCTTTGCCGTCATGCGAGGTTCTTCCCCGGGAAGGCGGGTGGTACGCTGTCGTGAAGATCGCTGACGAGGCATCGGACGAAGAGTTCGTCATCAGCCTGCTCGAGAGAGACGGGGTTCTCGTGCACCCGGGGTATCTCTACGACTTCCCTGCCGGTACGTATCTGGTCCTGAGCCTGCTCCCAGACACGGGCACATTCCGGCACGGGGCGTCGAGCCTTGCCCGCCGCCTGCGCGAACTCTGAGCACTAGCTGTCGAGGATCTTCCGCACGCGCGAGGCAAGGGCCTGCCCCGTGAAGGGTTTCATGATCAGGTCCATTTCCTGCTCCCGAACGACATGGGAGCTGATGACTTCCCGGGGGTACCCCGACATGAACAACACCTTCAGCCCGGGCACTTCCCGGCGCAGCCGATCCTGCAGGTCGGTTCCGTTCATCCGCGGCATGACCACGTCCGTGACGAGGACATGCAGATGTTTCCCATGCTCGGCGAAGACCCTCAGGGCGGAGATGCCGTCCTCGGCTTCCAGTACAGAGTACCCCAGGTCTCGCAGGTGCCGGGACAACATGGTGCGGATCGGGGCTTCGTCCTCCACGAGGAGCACCGTTTCCATCCCCCTGACCGGGTTCTCGATCTCGGGGGCGCGCGCATCACCAGCCGGTGTCCCTGTCCGCGGAAGGTAGATCCGGAACCTCGTCCCGGCGCCGGGACGGCTTTCCACCTCGATGCTGCCGCTGTGCTGCTTGATGATGCCGTAGACCGTTGACAGCCCGAGACCTGTCCCTTTTCCCTGCTCCTTGGTGGTGAAGAAAGGGTCGAAGATCTTCGTGACAGTCTCACCGTCAATGCCCTGGCCGGTGTCGCTGACGGTGAGCAGGATGTAGCTGCCGGGCGCAATGTCGTCGTGCCGCCGCACGAACGCTCCCCCCAGGATGACTTCGGCTGTCGCGATTTCCAGCCGGCCTTCCCGCGGGATGGCATCCTGGGCGTTCAACGCGAGATTCAGGAGTATCTCCTCGATTCGCCCGGGGTCGGCGGCAACGGGGCAGGGGGACGGCGAGAGGCGGTACTCGATGCTGATGTTTTCCCTCAGCGCCTGGCGGAGCATGGCGCGGCATTCCCGCACCACCGAGTTCAGATCCAGCGGCCTCAGCTCCAGTACCTGGCGCCTGCCGAGGGTGAGAAGCTGATGGATGAGGTCCCGCGAGCGGTTGCCCGCCTTGATGATCTCCAGGACCGAGTCCTGCTCGGAAGCGCCGCGCGGCAAGGCTTCCCTTATGAGCTCCGCGTGCCCGAAAATGACCGTGAGAAGGTTGTTGAAGTTGTGCGCCACGCCCCCGGCGAGAATTCCCAGTCCCTCGAGCTTCTGCGATGAGGCAATCCGCCGCTCAAGGTCCAGCCTCTCCGCCTCGGCCCGTTTGCGGTCGGCGATGTCCACGATCACTTCTGCCACCAGCCAGCTGCCGGACTCGTCCTGGTACGGAAGCGCGGTCACCTGCGTGGCGCGGTTTCTTCCGGTGGGGAGCGTCTGCTCGCGGACCTGCACCGTGCGGGTCTTCAGCGCCAGCAGCATGGCGCAATCCTCGCACCGCGAGGGGCGTCCCCGGAAGTATTCGTAGCACGTCCGTCCGGCCGGGTCGCCCATCTGCCTGCGACGCGCGGGGTCGACGTATCGTACGACATGGTTCTCGTCGATGATATCCAGCCCGGTCCCCGTGGTGGCGATCACGAACTCCAGCCGCTGCAGCACCGCTTCGCGCTCTGCCTCCAGGCGCCTGCGTTCCGTGATGTCGTGCGCAAACCCGACGGCGTAATCCCGCCCGCCGAAGCGGATGAAGCTCGTCGTGATCTGAACGGGAAACGACGATCCGTCTTTCCTTCTGTGCATCGACTCTCCATCCAGGGACTTCTTCTCCTCCAGCCTTTTCCAGACCCCGGCCCACACCTCGGGGGTTGCCTGCGGATTGATGTCGGCCACTTTCAGGGCCATCAGCTCTGCCCGCGAATACCCCAGGTTGCGGCAGCCGGATTCGTTCGCATAGAAAAAGCTGCCGTCCTCCTTCAGCCAGTACGCGCCGTCCGCCGCCGCATCAATGGAATGACGCAGCACCTCCAGCCATTCCTCCGCCTGCTTGCGCTCGGTGATGTCCACGAGGGACCCTTCGAGAATGCCCTCATCGGGGAAGAGCCTCAGCGACGCCAGGCAGCTGCGCTCCTGCCCGCGCGTGTTGACCACGCTGCACTCGAAGTTCGTGACCCTGCCGTCGCGCTCCAGGATGCGCTTCATTTCTTCGCGTTCCTGCGGAAGCGCCCAATGGATCGCCAAGGGGCTGCCGATAAGCTCCTCGCGCGTCCGTCCCGTGAGATCGAGGAAGCTGGCGTTGACGTCGATGATTTCGGACCCGTTCAGCCTGCTGCGCAGCATCCCCACCTCCGCGTTGTCGAAAAGGTCGTGAAACTTCTTCTCGCTCTCCTGCAGCGCATTCTGCGCGCGCCCCAGCTCCGAGCGTGTCCGGAACTCCCTCGCGTTCGCGCGCTCCTGGTACAGGGCGAAAGTGGACAGCACGACCGCCAATGCCGCGGGATTGCTGATGAGCCAGACCTGCTCGGTCTGGGTCATGAAAAGTCCCGCGGCCGCCACGGCGACGCTCATCGCCGGCCAGCGGCGGGACGAGGATGGCGAAGAGGTATTTCCGCGCGCCCCCGGCGAACACGAAATCGGCGAAGATGCACACGAGAAGCGACGAGATGAGCGCGCTCCTCGCGAAAGGGGGGAGCGCGCGCCGGGTCACCAGCTCCGCCGTTATTCCGCACATCATGACCATCAGCCCGGCGAGCTGCAGAACGTGGAGGGGAATCGCAAGGCGCGGGTATTTTCGATGCAGGAACAGCGCGTAGGCCAGGAAAAGGATCGCGGGAAGGAAGGCCCCGATCCTCCACCCGATGAGCCCATACAGGTACGGCGACGTGTGATCGATGTACATGAACACGCAGAGCATTGGCGCAAGAATCAGGCTCGATACGAGCCCGAGGTTCCGGGACTTTGTACGTGATTCCAGCGCGAAGTCCAGGTTTGTGCTCATTCCATTCCTTCTCCAAATGACGCTGCCAGAATAAGGACATATTGGAGGGAATGATTATATCATAGAAAAAGAAGTTATGCAGCGCGAATGGTCTTTTTCCTGAGAATACCCATTACGAGAAGCACGATTCCCACGGCGGCCAGGATTCCTCCAATGAAGGTCCATTTCATCTCTCCGGCCATGGCACCCTGGGTCAACACGTGGGTTCCCTGGAGCATCCACACTCCGCCGATGAGTATCAGCAGGGCTCCGACGACGATGAGCAGCCATTTCATGAGGGAAATATACCGTCTTTCAGCTCAACCGTAGGTGTACTCAGGCGGGGTGCCGAACTTCGGGTCCCTGGCCTTTTCCAGGATCACCTCGGTTATGGACTGCTTCAGATTCCTCTTGTGGTCGAAATAGTCGGAGCGGATCCTGCCGGCCTGCGCGGCGACGTTTCGCTTCTCCATGTCGGTTTCGTGAGGCATGTCCAGGTCCGCAATGGCGCCCAGGACATCGAGGATTCCCCGGTTGAGCGGCCAGTCCTGGTCCTGGGATTCGTCCAGGAACTTGCCCAGGCTGTTGACCTCCGCAATAGTCACCGGATAAAGCTGGTAGCCTTCCGCTGCCGACCCGTACACCTTGTAGAGGAACCCGAGGAACACGCGCAGGGATTTTTCATAGATCTCGTTGCTCTTCAGATCGGCAAACGTCTCGAACGTCGACTTCACGATGTACGGGTTGGGCACCACGCAGTCCAGGTAGTGCTCAGGTTCGTGCCCCAGCAGGAGCACGTCGATGGCGAAGCGGTTGTTGCTCGCCAGCATGTTGATGTAGAGCGGGTAGTTGTCCGGGTTGATCCCCAGCTTGCTCAGGAAGCTTGCGTACGCCCACAGGGCATTTGCGCCACGCGGCGTGGTGGAGTCAAGAATCTCGGTGATGAAACGGTGCTTCAGGAAATCGACGTACTCCTCGGAAATGTTTCCGACCTTCGCCTCATCCTTCAGCTTCTGAAAGTCCATTCGGCTACCCCGTTGAGGGAGAGCGGCCGACGCCCGGGGCTTCGGCCGCCCGTTCCCAGTGTCCGCGTTTTATGCTTTTTTCCGCGAGGAGGAGGAACCGCCGTTCGCTGCCTTCTTCGGCGCGGCCGCCGGCGCGGGGCCGCCGCGTCCTTTGCCGCTGCCTGGCCGCGCGACGAAACGCGGATGTTGATCTGTTCCTTGGCCACCGAGTCTTCCTTTGCGAGCTTTGACTTGGTGAACTCCACGACGCCGCGGGGATGCACCTCGAAGTCCTTGTAGCTCATCCGGGCCAGGAGCACCGGGGGGATGACCTCGTTCAGGTGCTTCGTGCTGTCGAAGAAGAAGTTGCGGATCTCGTTGGCGTGGATGGCCACCTCTTCCATGTCACGGTTGGTCTCGTCCAGCCCTTCCAGCTGGGCCACCTTTTCCAGGATGTCCAGGATGCAGCGGTTCAGGGAGTCTTCCTGTCCCGCTTCCTCGTCCAGGTGTTTGCCCAGGGCGTTGAGATCCGACACGGTCAACGAGTAGATCTTGTACCCGTCCACCGGCACGTTGTATGCGGCCTGCAGGATGCCCAGGACCACGGAGAGGGACTTCGCGTACAGCCCGCCCGGGTGCCGTTCCGCCAGCAGGTTGAACGACGCGGTGAGGAGCTGGTAGTTGGGCTGGATGGAGCTGAAGAAGAGGAATGGGTCGCGCGCGCCGATGAGGGCGTCGATCACCCAATGGTTCCCGATCTCCAGAACCTTGATGAACAGCGGGTAGTTCTCCCCCGTGAGCCCTGTCTTGTTGAGAAAATGCGCGTAGGTGATCGCGGACTCCACGGCCTCTGTGGTCCGGCAGGCCAGGATCCCGCTCAGCATCTTGTTCTCGATCACCGCGATGTCTGTCGCGGTATATGTTTTCGTCCTGTCAAGAATAACCATATATCCTCCCTCTGCCTTGCTCGGTTCAATCTTCGAACACGGAGGCCGGCAGAACCTCTTTCACGAGGTAGTCCGACTTCACGAGGAGTACCTGCGGGATTGCATCCTCCATCTTGCGGCGCTTGTCGAAGTAGTTGCCACGGATGACGTTGCACTGCCGCGCGAGCAGCTCCATCTCGTCGTTGCCTTGTCCTTCCAGGGACGCCAGCCGATCCAGGATGTCCAGGATGGCCCGGTTCACCGATTCATCCTGGCCCTTCTCCTTGTTCAGGTGCTTACCGAGGTTGTTCACGTCGTTGATGGACACCTTGTGGATCCTGTAGCCGTCCTTGGCGTAGCTGTATCCCGCCTGGAGGGCGCCCAGGACGATGGCGAGCGTCTTCGGGTAAATGCCGCCGGGGTGCCAGTTGGTGAGAAGCCTGAAGCACGTGGAAACCAGGTGCTTGGTCGGCTGGATGGGAGTGAGGAACAGGAAGGGATCCGTGCTTCCCAGCAGGGAGTCGATCACGAAGTGGTTGTCCATCTCCAGCAGCTTGCAGAAGAGCGGGTAATTCTCATTGGTCAGCCCGCTCCTGCGCAGGAACGCAGAGTAGGTGATTGCCGCTTCAACCGCGTCCGTCGTGCGGCACGCGAAAATGTTGTTGATAATGTGGTTCTCCACCCTGAAGATGGACTGGTCAGACCACACCTCCTTGTTGAACTCGTCCAATTGCGCCATCGATCGCCTCCTATTTCCCCTTCTTTGCGGTTTCGGTAAACTTCCGCGTGCTCCGCGGCTTCACGAGAGTCTCATCGTAGTTGCGGCGAGCGAGGATCTCTACCGGCATCACGCTGGTCATGGCGCGCCTCCGGTCGAAGAACGCGTTGCGGATTGCCGTTGCGTGCGCCGAGTTCTTGTCCACGGCGGGGTCCTCGTTGTTGATGGACGTGTATTCAGAGATGTCCGCCAGGATGTCGAGGATGAAACGGTTGATCGCACTGTTCTGGTCCTTCGACTTGTCCAGGAACTTCCCGACGGCGTTCACGTCCTCGACGGAAAGGGCGTACAGTGCATGGCCTTCCTTGGCGCTGTGGTAGGTCCGGTAGAGAATCCCGAAGATCGTCTCCAGCGTCAGGTCGTGCACGGCGCCGGGCGCGTACCCCCGCAGCATCTGGAAACAGAAACGAATGATGTACGGGTTGGGCTGCACCTTCGTGAACAGGTCGAATGCCTTTTCCGTCCCGACCAGCGCCTCCACGACGTAGCGGTTTTCGTCCCGCAGCAGCTGGAGGAACAGGGGGTAATTGTCCGGGTCGAGTCCCTGCGCGTTCAGGTACCTCGCGAACTCCACGCACGCTTCCACGGCGTAGGGGGTGTCCACCTTCATGAACCGTGACACGGCCTGGACCTGAAGCTGGTACAGTTCCTCTTCCTTCCAGAATCTCAGTATTGGAAAGTGCAACATCCTGTCTCCGAATCCTCCGACGTCACAGGGCCCTGCCGGTTGTACCGGTTATTCTATGCATCTCGATCCCCGTTGTCAAACAATTATCGTCGTTTCGGCCTCGCGGGCGCTGCGCGCCTTGGCGAAGCCTTTGCTGCGGCACCAGGGCTCGTGCGGCGACTGCTCTGGGCAGGCTTCTCCGCGGGCCGCGGCCTGCGCTCCCCAGCGGGCTTTTTCCGGAGGGCCACCTTGATCTCGGGCTCTTCGCGCGCCTCGAGGGCCGGCGCATCGGCGTCAGGAGCCTTCCATTGATACCATTTCTGCTGGATCGGCGCGCGCACGATGTCCTTCACCAGCAGGACGTCGGGGATTGCGTCCAGCAGCCTCTTCGTGTTGTCGAAAAAGGCCATGCGGATGTCATTCGCTTTGATCCCGATCTGCTTCGTTGCTCTGTCGTCGCTGTCAATGCCGACGAAATAGATGTCGAAAAGGATTTCCAGGAGGAGACGGTTGCGCGGGTCCAGCTGGTCCCTGTCGGTGTCGAGGTGCTTCCCGATGTTGTACACGTCCGACATTCTCAACGGGTAGATCTTGTAGCCGTCCTTCGACGTCTTATAGGCGTTCTGCACGATTCCGAGCAGTGCGAGCAGGGCCTTGACCGCAAGCTCGTTGCCCTTGAATTTCGCCAGGATCCTGAAAGTCTCCTTCACCAGGAACCAGTTCGGCTTGATCGGGGAGAAGAGGAGGAATGGATTCCTCGGGCCCACCAGGATGTCGATCACGAAGGGGTGATTGGTTTCCAGCAAGGTGAGAAACAGGAGGTAGTTCCTGTTGTTCATCCCGTCGCCGCTGACGGCCTGGGCGAGGGCTGCCGCGGCGTCCACGTGCTCGGGAGAGTTGCAGAGGATCACGTTGCGGGCGAGGGACAGCAGGGCACCACGGATTTTTTTCCTGTAGGTGTGGGCGGTCGCCCGCTTTCTCCCCTCGGTCCTGTATTTCGTGACTTTTGTCAGCACTCCGCGCCTTTATCGAGATTCTCGGATTCGCCGGGGTTAAACATGACACATCGGAGCCGATTCCTTGACAATTCAACGGCGAAACGGTAGCGTCGCGTCATACTTTCATGCCACGCGCAGAAAGGCTTTCCACCCGCCTCGATTCACTTCTCGAAGCTATCTTTGAAGCGTCATTGGATCCCGCCGCCCTGTACTGGGACATTGCGGCGCACATCCGCAGCGACCAACTTGCCCAGGCGCAGAAAAAGATCCGCAAGACCCTGCGGCAGAAGGGCGAGATCCGTTCTGAATCGGCGGTTCTCGTTGCCTGCGTCCTGCACCTGACGGGTTTCCCCGCGCACCGGATCCTCCACTTCCTCTCGCTCTATGTTCCCGGCGGCATCCGCCTTTCCCTGTTCGAGCTGGCCGTCAGCGCGATATTCCTCGGCGAGACTCCCATTCCTACCTCCCTTCTCTATGACCTCACGCAGTACACCTACCTGGAAAAGCGGCTGCTCGCGCGCCGGAGCATAGAGATTTCCGAGCAGCTGAAAGCCTTGCTCAACCCCGGCGTGCTCCTGTACCTCTACCTGCTCTCGCTTCGCGACGACCTGAGCAACGAGAATATCCAACTTATCGCCCTTATCATGAAGAACTGCTTCCCTGACCTGGAGGTGCGGACCCGGATCGGCGGGGCGTCACTGGAGGAATACGGCGAGATTGCCCGCGCTTGGAAGCTCGCGGAGCAGAGATCGCTCAATCTGGATATCGGCACCAGGACGGGTGCGCAGAGGCGCGGCGAGCGGGCGTTCGACCGAGATTCCGCGTCGTTTTTCCTGGACAAGTACTTCTCCGACACGTCCCTTGCCGAGATGCGCGTGTCCGCGCCGCTCCCCGCCGCCAGACGGGCCATCCGCGCCCCTGTCGAACGCAAGAAGAGAGCCGAAGGCGGGGAGCACGTTGAAAGAAAGCGGGAAACAGGAGCCGAAGTCGCCGCGCCTCCACGGATTGCTCCATCGGCGGCACAGGAGGCCCGCGCCCCAGAAGCCCGTCATCGGCGGCCGCCACGCAAGGCGCAGCCCGGTGAAGCCGTACCTGCCGCCGACGGAAGACACCAGCGTTTCCCGCCCAAGGGGAGGCAGTACCGCGTGGGGCTTCCCTCAGTCGGCGCCCGTCATTCTTGCGGCGGTTGTGGTCGGTATGTTGCTGGGGTCGGTGCCCATGGGATTCAATCGTGGAGGCGGCTTCCCGACGGCCGCAGCCGCCCCTGGGGCCAGGGCGGCACCTGTTGGGGCCACAGCGTCGCCGGCGGAACACACTGCGGCACCGGCCGCACCCGCGGCAACATCAGCCGCACCTGCGGCGTCAACGGCCGGGCCTGCGGCATCACCTCCGATGACGACGACCTATATCGTGAAACCCGGAGACAGCCTTTGGAAGATTTTTACGTCCGTCCGCCTGCAAAGCCCGGACCACAGGGGATGGATGGATTTTCTCTCAAACACGCAGTCCATGAACAGCCTCAACAACCCGGATCGGCTGCAGCCAGGCAAGGTCCTGACGATTTCCGTGCAGGAGTAGCGCCTCGTTCCCGGTTTGCCGCGGTCCTGCACAGCCATTATCTTTGCCGCGGAGGTATGACACATTGAGACGTTTTCTTGGCTTCTTCTTTTCCCTTCTCTTCGCCATGGCCCTCGGCACGGCGGCGTTCGGGCAGACCAAGGCCCTGGCCACAACGACGAACAAGACGGTCGTCGACGGCATGGTGAATCCCTCTGAATACAGCTTTTCCCAGGACTTCGGCGAGCTCTCTCTGTACGCGAACCGCACAGCGGACGCGCTGTACCTCGGCCTTGTCGGAAACACGACGGGCTGGGTGTCCGTGGGGCTCGGCTCACTGAAAATGGACGGCGCCACGATCTTCATCGGGTTCGTGGGCTCGGATGGAAAGGTGCAGTTCAAGGCGCAGGCCGGATCCGGCCATTCGCACAAGGACGTGGGCGGAGACGTGGCCGCCACCATCGTCTCCTCCGCCATGAAGGAGGCAGGCGGAAAGACGACATTGGAGATTGCGCTGAAGCCGGCCGCCTATATCAAGGCCGGTCAATCGGCGCTGCTGGTCATCTACGCAGAAGGGACGGAGAAATCCTTCATCCCCCGGCACATGTTCCGAGGCGCCCTGAGCATACCGCTGGCGAAGTAGCGGCAGGAAGTCCTGAACGCCCCTGGACCGGGGCGTTCTTTTCAGACCTGGTGCGAGGCGAGCCAGTCGACCATTCCCCTGGCGAACTGCGGCAGGTCGGCCGGCGTCCGCGAGCTCACCAGGTTCCCATCAACCACGAGAGGGGCATCCACCCAGGTCGCTCCCGCGTTCACCATGTCGTCACGGATTCCCACCGTGCTCGTTGCGCGCCTCCCTTTCAGAAGACCCGCCGAAATCAGAACCCATCCCGCATGGCAGATGAAGGCGACGAGCTTGCCGGAACCGGCAATCTCCCTGGCAAGTTCCAGCACGTGGGCGTCGCGGCGCATCCGGTCGGGCGCAAATCCGCCCGGCACGAGCAGGCCGTCGTAGTCGGAGGCGCGGAGGTCCCCGAACGCCGCGTCGGCGCGGCAGGGATATCCGTGCTTGCCGGTATAGGTTTTCCCCGCTACCGGTCCGGCCACAATGACCTTCCATCCTGCCTCCTCGAGCCGCAGGCGCGGGTACCACAGCTCGAGATCCTCGTAGATGTCATCTACAACAGCGGCGATTGTCTTCATCTGGTTCTCCCCCTGCCAAGGTATCTCCGGGGGAGCAGCTGCGGCCAGCTGTCGTGACCCTCAGAGCGTGCCTGCCGGCACGCGCGGGCCCGTCGGTGCTGTGCTGCCGAAAGAGCCAAAGTCTTTGAAATGCTGCCCATGGTCCGCCGATTGTACAGTCGGGGTCAGCTCAGCAGCAATCCCGCCCGGCCGCCGCCCCTCCGCACCCGCAGGTCGGTTGCGTGCCGCGGAGCATCCCGCCGATGATCGCCGCCGCGCACCCGACGCCGGCAGTCACGGTGATTGCCCCGGTTGCGCAATTGCGCGCGCAGGCGCCGCACTCCATGCACGCGGCCCGCTCGAGGATCTGTGCCTTTCCTCCGCTCATGGCAAAGACGGCGTGCGGGCAGACTTCGACGCACTCCCTGCATCCGTTGCAGCGCCCCGGGTCCAGCGCGAGGGTTTCGCCATTTTTCAGGTACCTCAATGTCATTGCAATTCTCCTACAACGCGAAAAGACGCGCCAGCGCGCTGAGAACAATTCCCGCGGCCAGCGACACCGCCATCGGGATGATTCCCCGCCGCACTTCCAGCGCGGCGCCGGGTTGACTTGTGAAAGTGGATGACCCGGTGAAGTTCATGGCAATGAAGGCAACGATCGGAGATACCAGCAGCACGAGGCCGGCCCCGGCGGCCGCGGAAGCGCCGACGAGGAGTGCTGCGGCAATTCCCCAGGCAGCTCCGAGCACCGCGCCCTTCAGCGCAAAGGCACGGAAGGGCAGGAAGGGGAGAAGAGCGGGGAACCCGAACGCGGCCATCAGCACGCCGCCGGCGAGGGGGAGAAAGAGCTGCAGCAGGCGCTGCACGTACCCGCCGGAGAACGGCAGCCCGTAAAGGACAGATGCCGCGAAGATGCCGAGGAGCAGCGGCCACGACTGCATGAGCTCCACCGGGGCCACCGCCATGCGATCAGCGAGTGCAAACCGCACTTTGCGCATCGCCCCATCCTTTCTCTGCCCGGCGGACAGGTAGGCGCCGATGTCTTCCGCGCGCACGGGGCCGTACTTCACAGTCCACCCGGTGTCTTTTTTCACCTCGGGTGCGGAAACACCCGGCGCTCCAAGCTGGGGGAGGATCAGCGTATGATGGGAAACGACCTGGTCCAGTTTCACGGCCTGGATCCGCTTCTCCAGCTCTCTCGTGCCGAAGGTTCCCTTGCCGGCCGCGCACCAGACGTTGATCCCCTTCGTGTCCAGGACAAGGATCCACGCATCGATTCCCGGCAGGTTCCTGCGAAGAATGTCGAAGGTGAGCTTGTAATTCGCGGTCACCAGGACAGGGGACTCCGCTCCGGGCGCTCCGGCGGCATACAGGCCGGGAAGCACAGTGTACCGATCCCTGCCGATGTTCCACCTGACCTTCACTCCGCCCCATGTGTCGTTTCGGGCGAGTCGTGTGGAGATTACCGGGCACGGCGCGGTCACGGGCCCTGATGCTTCCCGTGATCCAGGGCTTGCGTGCCCTGCCCGCATCCTCAAGGCCAAGACGCGGCGACGTGATGGAGACGGTCATCCTTTCAGTTTCCATTCTTATCCTCGCAGCACGCAGCTTCCGGGTTGCGTCTCTTGAGGCGCATGGCCTCCGCAAGCAAGGCCACGGATTCCACGACCATCAACCGCCTGTCTGCGGGAATGAAATCAAACAGCCGGGTATATGATGCGTCGCACTGGCTGTTGATGGCGGCGGCAGTTTCCTGTCCCGCTGCCGTCAGGCAAAGGACCTGCTGCCGCCTGCTGGACGGGTCCACGCTCCTGTCTACGAGGCCGGCGCGGCACGCGCCGTCAACCGTCCTGCTCAGCGTGCTCTTGTCCAGCTCAAGGACGGCGGCCAGCTCTGTCACTCTGGTTTTTCCCCGGCGCTCAACCTCCAGGAGGAGGTGACACTGGGCAAAAGTAACGCCGCAGCAGCCTGCTTCCGAGGTCATTGAGAGCTCTACCTCCCGCTCGAGTACGCGCAGGTTTGCCCGGAACTCACGTATTGAAACTTCTGTTTCGACCATCTTCCGCTCCATTGGTGTAGCATAAAATAGATGCTTTATGCAACAATTGTAATACACAAACATTGTTCTGTCAAGCGATTCCAAGGCAGGGGAACTCACGGTTTTTCCGTCCTGGAGTAAGTGCTCCGCCGCCGTGAGGCTGTTTGGATATCCCTACAGCGGTCGGTATATTCATTCCATCTTCGAGGAGGAGGTGGTGGACATGCAGAGTCTTCCGGAAACGGCGGGCTCCCCTCTTGCCCCAGAGTCGGGCAACGGCCGCAAGAAGCTCCAGGGTCCGCATGTGCCGGACCTCGAGAGCCACCGCCGCGAGGCGCTGCGCCGGGGCAGGAACCCCGTACGGCGCATCTGGATCCTCCTTCAGCGGATTGCCCCGCTGCTCATCGTCGTGGGAGTGGGGGTCCTGCTCTTCGTGAACGCGACCCTCCTGAACGCTTTTCTCCTTGCGCTGAACTTCGTCTGGCAGCTCGCGTTCGGCATTCTCATCACCCTTTTCCAGTTCGTGGCCATCTTCTGGTTCATGTCCCGGTCCCGTGTCGAGCGGATCCGGCCCGAAGACCCGAAGGTGATCACCTTCGACGACTACTGGGGACAGGCCAACCTGAAAAGCCTCGTGCGGCAGTGGCTGGGGCTCCTCTCCGACCGCGAGCTGTTCCTCCGCATGGGCGGGCGGTACATCAACGGGCTGCTGCTCTATGGAGAACCGGGCACCGGGCAAGACCATGCTCGCCAAGGCGATGGCCGGCGAGGCCGGAGTGGCCTTCATCTCAATGGAAGGCTCGGGCTTCCGCAACATGTTCTGGGGCGTTGACACCCTGAAGATGATGTGGTTCGTCCGCAAGGCTCGGAAGCTGGCGCGCCGCTACGGCGCGGCAATTGCCTACATCGACGAGATCGACGCGGTGGCCGCATCCCGCGGCGGCGTCATGGGCGGACGGGGCGGTCCCGGGGGCGGCGGCATGGGCGGCATGGGCGGTTTGATGGGCATGGGCGGCTCGGGAGCGCTTACCCGGCTCCTTTACGAGATGGACGGCATCGGCGTGCGCTCGCCCATGGAAAAGCTGCGGGCAAGGGCGGCCAGGCTCTTCGGCCGCAGGCCTCCACAGAGGAACTGGCATGTCCTGTTCATGGGCTCCACGAACAGGCCCGACGTCCTGGACCCGGCGCTCGTGCGTCCCGGCACGATTCGACCAGCTCATCCAGGTCAACCCGCCGGACAAGGCGGGCCGCCGCGAGATCGTGCAGGGCTACCTGCGCACCGTGCGCCACGACGACACGGTGGACGTGGAGGCCATCGTGGTCGGACACCAGCAAGTCCACGCCTGCCCAGATCATGGCGGCGATCACCAAGGACGCTGTCCGCATCGCCCTTTTTGCGGGTCACACCGTCCTCGGGCAGAAGGATATCGAGCAGGCCTTCCTCCAGCAGTGGATGGGCATCGAGAACCCCATAGAAGAGATGGCGCCGGACCAGCGCCGGCAGATCGCCGTGCACGAAGCCGGCCACGCCGTGGCCCAGCACTACCTCCTGCCCGACCAGCGGATCGTCCACCTGACCATCGTGGCCCGCGCCCAGAGCCTCGGGTTCATGCTCCCCCTCGACCAGGTGGAGATGTACTCCTACCCGCTGCGGCGGATCGTGGCGGACATCATGATCGGGATGGCGGGCCACGTGGCCACGCGGATCGTGTTCGGCGAGGAATGGACGGGGGCGTACAGCGACTTCCAGCAGGTCCGCGCGCACCTGCGCCACCTGCAGTCCCTCGGCTTCTTCGGACCGCCGGTATCGGAGCCCGGCGCGGAAAGCCCGGGCAGGATGGACAAGATCCTCGGGGACTTCTGGAAGGACCTCGATTCGCGGGTGGAGACTCTCCTGCGCGCGCACTGCGGGAAGCTCATCGCCCTGGCGGACAACCTTCTCAAGCGCTCCTCGCTGAGCCGCAACGACGTGCTGGCCATCCTCGAGCCGGCTCCCTGCCTCGGCGGCGGCGGACGGGGAGGCAGACGCCGAGCCCGCGCCGGTCGGAGCGCCGTCGTGCTCGGAGATGGATCTCGTCACCGCGCAATGAAACGGAGCCTCATGCCACGGAGTACCGTGGCCGTCCTGCTCCTGCTCTCCGCCGCTGCCGTGCTCCTGCAGGCCTGCCTCCCCGGCGGGATGACACTCCCGCAGAGCCCGGCGCTGAAATGGCTGGAGCGCAAGTCCGGGCGCATCGCCTACGTAGCCCTGGACGGCAATGTCCGCACGGCAGACCAGGCCGGCGGCGCACCGAAGGACGTCACGACGGATGCCGCCGTGGCCGAGGACGGCGCGGGGGAATCTTTTTTCTACCAGTTTCCCGCATGGTCGCCGGACGGCAGGCTGATCGCTTTCGTCGGCGTCCGCCGCACCACGGAGACCGTCATGAACACGGGAATCTGGACCGCCCCGTCCGACGGGCAGCCCGCCGCCCGCGTGTACTCCGGCGATGACAGATGCCCCGGTTTCTTTCATGGTCGCCGGACTCTTCCCGCCTCGTGTTCGTCTCCACGCTCGGCGCCAACCAGCAGCAGCTGGACACGGTTTCCGCGCAGGGCGGCGCGGTTCGGATCCTCCGCGAAGGCATGGCCTTCACGTGGCGGTGGAAGAAGGACGCCGCGGCCCTCGCCGTGCATTCAGTGAAGCTTGCCACGGGCGCCCTGGAAGAGACAGGTCTCCATACTGGATTCGCAGGGCGTGATGAGCGACGAGGACCTGCGGCAGGTCCCCGGCGCGTTTCGAAGCACCGGCCTGGTCCGCTGACGGGCGGGGAATCATCATGGCGGTGCGCGAGAGCGGGGGATCGACGCTGTACCTGGAGGATCCACGCGGGGCGGACAGCCGCGCCCTTGCGCGGGTGGAGGGGGACGCGACCTTCGAGCTTTCACCCGATGGCAGCCGTCTTGCCTGGGCCGCGCCGCCTGTCGCCTGGAGAGGATGGCGGCAGGCGGCTGTTCATCATGGACATCGACGGCCCGCGCGGCCCCCCGCTCCCGATCACGGGTGACGACACGGTGACGGCGTTCTTCTGGTCTCCGGACGGCTCGAAGATCGCATTTTTTGTGCCCGCGCCGGGGACGGGATCGGACGCGCCTGATGACACTGAAGGTCCTGCAGGTGAAGACGGGAGCGGTGCGCACCGTGGCGGCCTTCCAGCCGTCGCCGTACTTCCTGGGCCTGCTGCAGGAGTACGCGCAGTACGCGGAGTCCACGCGCCTGTGGTCCCCCGACGGCCGCTTCCTGCTGTACTGCTCACGAAACCCGGACAGCTTTGACATCATGGTGGCCTATGCCGATGAGCCGATTGCGCCGCGGAAGATCGCCGACGGCCTGATGGCCACGTGGTCGCCGCGATAGAGCTTGCGCAGCCTCTGTTCGGCGGTCAGCCCCCTGACTGCGAGCTCATGCTTTCCCGTCATTCCGCCAGCGGGCGAGCGCCGCATCCCAGACAGGGTCGGCGGGTGGATCGGCGGTGATCACCAGGGGAGATTGCCGTACGGGATGAACAAACGAGACCTGCCGGGCGTGAAGGTGGATGCCTCCGCCGGGATTCGACCGCGCTGCCCCGTATTTCAGGTCGCCCTTGATATGGCACCCTATGGCGGCGAGCTGGGCACGTATCTGGTGGTGGCGGCCCGTTTCAAGCTCGATTTCCAGGACGTGGTACCGCTCGAGGCTGAAGAGGAGCCGGTACGTGAGGCGCGCCTCACGGGCCCCTCCGCCCGAGCTCTCTGACGACGTACGACTTGTTCTGCTGCGGGGTTTCTCTTCAACCAATGGACGAGAGAACCTGACCCGCCGGGGGCAGCTCCGCGACAACGGCCCAGTAGGTTTTTGTCACCAACCCTTCCCGGAACATTGCGCTGAGGCGCTCGAGCGCCTTGTCGGTCCGGGCAAAGAGCACGACGCCGCTGGTCGGCCGGTCCAGGCGGTGAGGGATCCCGACGAACACGTTTCCCGTCTTTCCGTAGGCGAAGCGAAGATGCTCCCGCACCCTGTCGGCGAGCGTCTCATCTCCCGTGCGGTCCCCCTGCACGATGTCCGACGGCATCTTGTTCACCGCGAGGAGGTGGTTGTCCTCATAGAGAATGGCAAGCGGGCTGCCGGGCGATTGCTTCATCGGACCCGGTATAGCGGGAATCCGTGGAAATGAAAACCCAGCCCCCGACCGATCTATGGAGTCTTTGCGAACTTCAGCGAGAGGGAGTTCACGCAGTGACGCGTGTCCTTCGGCGTCATCCTCTCACCGAGGAATACGTGGCCGAGGTGGCCGCCGCAGCTCGCGCAGGTAATCTCGATCCTGTCGCCGTCCGCGTCCGTGGTGCGCCGCACGGCTCCCGGTATCTCGTCATCAAAGCTCGGCCAGCCGCAATGTGAGTCGAACTTGTCCTCGGATCGATACAGGGGCGCGTTGCAGCGGCGGCAGTAGTATGTGCCCGCCGCCTTGTGCGACACATATTCCCCGCTCCATGGCCTCTCGGTGCCCTTGTGTACGATTATCCGCTCCTCTTCGCGAGTAAGCGCATTGAGTTTTCTTTCATGGCAAATCGAATTTCAGCATTGGAATCACGGAAGTCAAAGGCCGGAAAAACAAGGGGGACGGCCGTACGGCCGTCCCCCCGGTACCAGGCGTGCCTTCTCGCGCCTTGCCATGCACGTGTCTTCCCTCTATCCTCGGGCCACCTATGAAACGCAGGAACCATGCGAAACTGCTTGCCCTCCTGGCAGAGGAGTACGAGCGCCGATCCCCCCGGTCCGCGGCGATCCAGCGCGAGGCTCTGCGGCACCTCGTGGACGGGGGAAGCCATGCCATCCGCCTCCTCCAGCCCTTCCCGCCCCGGATCAGCCGCGGCGCAGGGCGCATTTGTGACCGACGAGGACGGGCACCGGATCCTCGATTTCTGGCAGGGCCATTACGCCAACATCCTCGGGCACAATCCGCCGGTCGTCACCGAGGCGCTGGCGCGCGCATTCGCCTCACGCACCGGGTTGCAGACCGGTTTCACCGACGCTCTGCAGGTGCAGACGGCGGACCTCCTGTGCGCCCGGACGGGGGCCGAGCGCGTCCGCTTCACGTCCAGCGGGTCACTGGCCACCATGTACGCCACGTTTCTCTGCCGCGGGTTCACCGGCGAGGGAGACGGTGATGAAGGTCGGGGGCGGCTGGCACGGCGCCCAGCCGTGGGGGCTCATCGGCGTGGACTACCACGCGGAAAGCGCGCACAGCTTCGAGGAGCAGGAGAGCAGGGGTCTCCCGCCCGCGGTGGCCGACCAGGTGATCGTCACGCGCTTCAACGACGCGGAGATGCTTGAAGAAATGTTCGCGAAGCACGGCAGCCGCATCGCCTGCTTCATTTTCGAGCCGTTCCTCGGCTCGGGCGGCTGCCTTCCGGCAACGCGCGAGTTCCTGCATGCCGCGCGGGAGCTCACGCGGAAACACGGGGCGCTGCTGGTGTTCGACGAGGTGATCTCGGGTTTCCGATTCTGCGCCGGAAGCATTGCTCGCCTCTTCGGCGTGCAGCCCGACCTCGCCACCTATGCAAAGGTCATGGGCGGCGGAATGCCGGTGGCAGCGGTGGCCGGAAGATCGGACGTGATGAAGCTCGCCGGAAGGGGCGGGGGAGTGAAGTTCTCCGGCGGCACCTACTCCTGCCACCCCGCTTCCCTGCTGGCGTCCCACACGATGATGGAGCACCTTGTTGCCCACGAGGCCGAGCTGTATCCGCGCATCACGGGTCTTGCGGAAAGGGCCCGACGCGTGATTGAAGAGGCTTTTGCCGCCGAAGGGATTGCCGTGCGGTGCACCGGAAGGGCCAGCAACGCCATCCCCGCAAGCTCGATGGCCGCCGTCCATTTCCCGTACGACCCCGCGACGCCATGCGACGCTCCCGAGCAGACCCGCAACCCTGAGGTGTGTGACGTCGAGCTTTCCGACACCGTCCTCCAGCTCGCGCTCCTGCTGGAGGACGTGTTCGTCATGCACGGGCTGGGGGCGGTGAGCGCCGCCCACACCGAGGCAGACATTGCCCGGCTCGGCGAGGCCTGCCGGAATGCCGCGCGAAGGATTGCCCCGCCCGGGTGAGTGCGGCCTCGGGTGAGATTTCAGCGGGCCGCACGTGACGCCTGTATCATGCCCCTGCCGTGTTGAGGTATAGTCACGCGCGTGAACGCCCTGCGCTCCATTTTTCTTTTCTTCAAATCAGTCCGGCTCGCCCTGCTGCTCATCGTCCTGATCGTCGTGCTGTCCCTCCTGGCCACGCTTGTGCCGCAGGGACGACCGGAATCGTGGTACCAGGCCCGCTACGCGCCGGGCATCCTTGCCGTGATCACCTTTCTGCATCTGGCGGGCTTTTTCCGCTCGGCGATTTTTCTCGTGCCGATCGGTTTCTTCACGGCAAGCCTGGCGTGCTGCACCGTCGACCGTCTTGTTCGACGAGTCCGCACGGGGGCGCCCCACCGGTACGGCCCTGACCTGGTTCACATCGGCCTGCTCGTCCTGGTGGCCGGAGGCCTGGTGACCGCGATGGGCCGGCAGGAGACAACGTGGTCCCTCGGAGAAGGCGACGAGGCAGGCATCGGCTCCGGGTACACCCTCCGGCTCGTTTCGTTCCAGTATCTCCGCTATGACAACGGCAGCCCGCGTGACTGGATCTCCACCGTGAACGTCGCGCGCGAGGGCCGCGATGAAATTGCCGCATTTCCCATCGAGGTGAATCATCCCCTGCGCCTCAAGGGCATCACCGTTTTTCAGTCCACCTTTGAAGTCAACGGCACACTGCGCCTGCGTGACCCTGAGGGAGCCGATGTCGCGCCTCCTGAGCCGGGGAGATTTCTTCGAACAAGGCGGCTCCCGATTCGTCTTCACGGGCTTCCAGAGGGACGGGCCGGCCTGGATGGCGCTTTTCGAGCGCTTCAGGAACGGGGAGCCCGTGCAGGCAATGACAGTCCGCCCGGGGGACACGATTGGTCCGTTCACCGTGGCCGGAATCACGGCGCGGGAGGTCACGGGTCTGAAGGCGGTGCGTGATCCCGGGCTTGCCCCCTTCCTGGCGGCCCTGCTCCTGGTCACTGCCGGGCATGTGCCTCACGTTCGTACAGAAAAGGATGCCTTCGGCATCTCAAAGGGGAGATACTCCGACATGATGGCCACACTCGCGCTTATCCTTATCGTGATTGCCGCGGTTTTCCAGGCCGGCTTCCTCCTGAGGCGGGAAAACAGGCGTGATCCCGTCTCTCACTGGCTTCTTGCCGCCGCCGCGGTCCTGCTCCTGGCTACGCTGGTTGACCGCAGCTTCAGGATCAGGTTCGCGGCCGTCACCAACACCTACGAATCCCTGCTCTTTTTCTCCGCGGCCATCTTTGCCGTGCTCTTCATCCTGCGGATCGCGCGCCGCACGCAGGGTTTTTCACCGTTTGTGCTTTTCGGGGCAACCATCGTCGGGCTCGCGCTGCTGGCGATTTCCTCGTCCCCCCTCGCGCCCCGCGCCATTCAACCGCCGGTCCCGGCGCTGCGATCCTTCTGGCTCGTGCTGCACGTCACCTTTTCCTTCATCGGGGAGGCGTTCTTTGTCGTGAGCTTCATTGCCGCCATCGGGTACCTTGCCTCCCGCGAGGAGGAGCGCCGCGCGGAGATGGACAGGCTCGTTGCGGCAGCCGTCGGGATCGGGTATCCGGTGTTCACGGCTGGCGCGCTGGTCTTCGGCGCGATCTGGGCCGAGACGGCGTGGGGAGCCTGGTGGAGCTGGGATCCGAAAGAGACGTGGGCCTTGATAACGTGGCTGATCTACACTGCCTACCTGCACACCCGGCTGGTAAAAAAACTGCGGGGACGAGTCTCGGCGTGGCTGGCGCTGATCGGGTTCCTGGCCACAGTGTTCACCTACTTCGGAGTGAATTTCCTGCTGTCCGGGTTGCACAGCTATGGCTGAGGCGTACTCGCCGTGAAAACCATTCAGCACCGCGTTTCGCGCAGTCAAGGATGACGAGGCCAGGCGAGAGCCCGATAGCGAGCCCCGCGGCGCGGGTCTATGAGCGCGCAGGGCGTAGAGAGGGCCTGCGGGATCTGGATTCTGCAGGCCGCCGTTTCCACAATGGCGAATGTAGTCGATTTCTGACTACAGATTGTATGTCCGCCTCTTTACCTTTGTTTCAAAGAACCATTGCGCTCTGCGCCGCAGTAGAGGTCTCCGTGAGCGGCGCGGCAGCAGTGCCCTCGCGACCGACGGCAACGTAGGGGTCAACGCAGCGCTTCTGAAGGTGCTCCACGTTGTCTTTCGAGAAGTAACCACTATCGGCGAGCAAGGCCTGGGGCACCTGCGCCGCCGGCTAGTCCAGTGCCCGTGCCGCTTCCGCGAAAAGCTCTTCCAGCCGCCGGCTGGTCGGCCCGCACGCCGCTGCGACCTCCCGCGCCCACGCCACGTATTCCCGCTTCCTCCGCCCGCTCCAGCCGACCGGCGGGCTAACCGCGATGGAATGAAGGTTGGCAATCTTGTCTGCAAGCTTGATCATCCGCGCCCTGCCGGACTTGGCCGCCGCGGTCTGCACCTGCCGCTTCTTGCGCTCTTCGCGCAAGAGGCTCGTGTCGTCGGTCACCTCGGCGACGAGGCTCGCCACGTCCTCCCCGAATACCTGGGCGAGCTCCTCGCGGGTCGTCTCTGTGTCTTCAATGGTGTCGTGCAGAAGTCCTGCCATCACCAGCTCGGGATCCTTCCCGTCACTGGCCTCGGCGAGCAGCAGGGCGACCTCGGTGAGGTGGTTCACGTACGGCTCGGCGTTCAGGCCCTTGCGGCGCTGGCCGGCGTGACGGCGCGCGGCGAAATCCAGGGCGCGCGCCATGCCGATGATCCCCTTCACGGCTGGAAAGACCGCCTGAACCGGCGGTGCTCGATGAGCGTGTGGTCGATGACCCAGTCCTTGAGGAACTCCACCGTCGTGTGCAGCGCATCCACCGGGGCGTTCAACAAGGTCCGGGCAAGGCCCTCGATTTTCCGGATGAAGTCGGCGCGGTCATTTGCCGAAGCCGCATACCCCTGGTCCGGATTCCGTGCAGCAAGGATTTCCTCGTACTGGATGTGGGACCGGGCAAGGGCGACGAGCCTTCCCATCATGTCTGTCATCCCGTCTCCCGCAGAGCGACCCTCCGCCACGGCGGCGAGGTCTTCGATCATGTCGAAGAGCAGGCGATGCTGTTCGTCGATCTCGGGCAGGCCGATGAGGTAGGAGTTGTCCCAGACGAATCGGACCTCGGCGCGGAAGCTTTTCAACCTCCGCTCGTATGTCTCCATGAGCTTCCACTGGATCACGGGAATATCCTCGATCACATCCGCGGGGATTGCGTACAGCGTGGACGGAAGCAGCGCCCGGGCCTCGAAGAGATGATGCTCCCCGCTGCCCCCGCGCCCGCGCGCCGAGGGGCGCGCGAACCGTTTCCGCCAGTCCGGGGGAAGCTCCCGCGCGCCGCGCATGAGCGTTTCCTCTCCGAAAAATCCACCGGGCTTCAGGTTCTCGATGGGCCGGGCGCCGAGGAACACAGACACGAGGCCCTCTTCCAGAAGGAGGATCTCGGCCTTCCCCTGGGGGGCCAGCACGTCGTCCTCCTTCAGGAAACGCCTTTCCATGGCACGGGCGATCCTGATCTGCAGGGGAAAGGACACCATTTCGCCGAACAGCCACGTGCCCTGGAGGATCTGCCGGTTCCCGTGCACCTGCCGCAGAGAATCTTCTACTCCTGCCCTCCTGAGAAACTCCATGAATATTGCGCAGGGAATGCGCAGCGCGGTGACATTGCTGACGGCCCGGCAGGTGCGCGGCGCCGTGCCACCGGCAAAGCAGTCCAGCTCGCCAATGAAGCTGCCCGCCGATTTCCTGTTGTGAAACCCTGTTTTCGAATCGATCAGGTCCATCATCCCGCCCAGGAGGAAGAAGACGTCCAGCACGGGAGTCTCCGCCCTCTGCACGATCGTGTCGGGTTCGAAGTGCTCGACCGGGCAGTTGGCGAGCATTGCCACGTCGTCTTCCGAAGCCGCGGGGAAGTACTCGCGCAGGGTCCGTATCCCCGTCTTCAGGAGGGCATCGGCGTGCATGAGCACGAGAACGTCCTGCTGGCCGAAGCTCGCGCACGAGCCGATCTCCTTCTGCGAATCGGTGAGCGGTGATGAGGTGTGGCTGAGGTAGACCTTTCCCGACGCGTCGCTTGAAAAATCCTCCGCCCGCCCGTGGATGAGGCCTCCCCCGATGTCGATCTTCTTGACGTTCACGGGCGTGAGCATCTTCTGGGTGAAGGCGTCGTACAGCGCGCGCGAGATTCCGTTTTTTCCCGGATCGTCGGTGACCATCTTTCGCAGCACCTCGAAGGAGCTCAGGTCCGCAAGGTGCGCGTATGTGCGGTATCCCTTCTCCCAGAGCGCGCGGAAGAAGAAGACGGTTGTCTCCACGGGGTGCGGGGAGAGCACGGGCATCACGTCCATGCCTTCCACGCTGTTCCATTGGTCCAGCGCGAGGTCGTGCGGCTCGAAGTACTGGTAGAAGGTCGCCTCGTTTCTCCCCGTGAGGGCTGCGTATTTCTTGACGACGCTTGCCCGCACGGGCTGGGTGGCGAAGTACGCGATGCGGTGGTCCGCGCGCACGAGGGATGTCAGTCCCGCAAAGTGGTCGTCGTGCGCGTGGGTGTGGAAGATGCCCGCAACCTCGGTGACGCTGACTCCCAGGGCGGTGAGGGTGTGCTCGATGCCGGGACCCGCGTCGACGAGGTAGATCCTGCCCTGGAAACAGACGATGCTGCCCATGCAGGGGCGGGTCACGTCCCATCCGTCGCCTTCCCCGATGTGCACGACGGCGAAATACTCGCGCCGGAGCGAGTGGGCGCCCAGCTGGTAGGTGGGGAGATACTCCTCGATGTCACCGAGGTTCAGGTCCACGATGACGGACTCGCCGCCGTAGATGAACTCGTAGCGGTTGAAACCGCGCCGGCGCACGAACGCGCCCTTGCGCAGCTCGACTGCCGGCGAGTCCACGACCTTCAGGTCCAGGAGGTCTTCCGTTCGGCGGATGTTGTCGAACGCGAACCAGCGCTTGATGCGCAGCATGTCCATGGCCAGCGGCTCGGGGACTCCTGCCTCCCTGATTTCTTCGAGCGTTGAGAGGCCGTAGGTGCCGCGGTAGATGTAGCTGCTCTGGCTCGTGACCTGGTCCTCCAGGCCGATGAGCATCGGCTTGCGCCCCGTGTTGTTCGGGTGGCCGGGCAGGATCATGCCCTGGAGGTAGAGCATCTGGAGGACCGGGAACTCCGCGAGGTTGGAGAAGCCGCCTTTCTGGATTGTCGTGTCGGAAAGAAGGATGGCGTTCGGGCCGGTCTGGGCCATGACCCCGTTCTTCTCCCGTTCGACGATCAGGCCCATCTTCATCAGGTGCTTGACGCTGTCCGCGGGGCACCCGCAGAGCACGAACAGGTCTGCTTCTGGTATCTCCACCCAGAAGACACCGTTCGTCACGCGCTGCTTGCGCATCCCTTTCTCCTTTCCCCGCGGGTGCCGTCACGTCAACATCCTGGAATCCTATCCCTGTAGTATATCGAGAGAGCAGAGAGAATGCAAAAAATGGGCCAGACAAGAGCCTAAAAACGGATACCAGGAGAGAGCAGTGTCGAACATCGCGGCGATGTTCTCCGGCGGCGTTCCGGCCTGGATCCAGTGCGATGGGCCGAGAATGTAGCCGCCGTCCCTGCCCAGGATGCTGATGCGCTCCTGCACTTCGCGCCGGACCTCCTCCGCCGTGCCGAAGGGGAGCGTGGTCTGGACGCTCACGCCGCCTTCGAAGCACAGGCGCGCCCCGTGCCCTGCCTTCAGTCGAACGGGGTCCATGTTGTCGGCGCTGAACTGCAGCGCCTGCAGGACATCGATGCCCGCGTCGACCAGCCCGGCCACCGCGTCCATGATCGACCCGTCCGTATGATAGATGACCTTCGCGCCGCGCTCGTGGATGGCGTTGTTCAGGCGGCGATGGTACGGCTTCAACAGCCGCTCCCAGCGCTCCATGGGCATGAGCAGCCCGCGCTGGTCGCCGATGTCATCGGCAGTGAACACGAGATCGATCTCGCCGGGCGCCGCCTCGAGGATGCGGCTGAAAAAGGCCACGTAGAAGTCCGTGACCCTGCCCATGATCGAGTGCACCAGCTCCTCGTCGGTCATCACGTCCATGAGCATCTGCTCGAACCCGCGCATGTACCATGAGGTCTCGAAGATGTTCCCGTTGGCTGACCATGACGCAGCGGTCCGACGCGGAGCGGGCGGCCGCGATCAGCGCGGGCAGGCTCCGGTAGTCATACCAGGCGGGATCCGGCCAGCGGTGCGCGGCGAGGCTCGCGGGCGTCCATTCCCCGGCAAGGGGGAAATGGGCGATCTCGCTTGTAGCTGCCGCTGCCGTAGCTGACTTCGCGGCGCCGCACTCCCCAGATGTCCGTCGTCCGGAGCCAGCGGAGGCCCGATGTACGGCGGGCTCACCTCGACGATGTCAACGATCGGAAGCAGGTACTGGTCCACGGAGAGACCCCTGTCCCGGGCCAGCCACTTCTCGAGGTCGTGCCGCGCAGGGGGGTTGATGCCGGCGCACACCATGGCGATGGGAACTCGGTCGGTGGCCTGGTGACGGAGGGCCAGGCGCACCCGTTCGCGGGAGGAAAGTGATGCTGGGCGGGCCATGGACCGCAGTGTAGCGGCCCCGCTGACACCCCGCAACTGCCGATACTGGAATCAGAAGATCCGCCCATGGGTGTCCGGCCGCTTCCGCTCATCGACGGCCCGCGCACTGGCCTGCCGCCGGTCCGCGCGGCCCTCCTCGAGGAACTCCACCGCCTGAAAGAACGGCGGGGGGAGATGATTGCGGCGGTGGACGAGGAGTCCGGGGACGTCATCGGAACGATCGGGCTCTACCCTGACCGGGACGAGGGGGGCAGGTTCTCCCACCTGTCCGGGCATCGAGGTCGAGCCGGGGCACGGCGCGGTGGACGTCGAAGGCTTCCTCCTTGAAGAGGCGGGCCGCTTCCTGCGGTCCCGCAGGATCACGAGATTGAAGTTCGGGACAAGCCCGCTGCTCACCCGCAACGCCTGGCTGTATGTCACGCGTTTCGGCTGCCGCTACCGATGGCGCGAAGGCACACGCACGCCTGAAGGCCTGCCATGGCCCTACGTCTCCTGTGAATGCGATTTCGATGACCCGCTTGCGCATCCCCTCGACCTGCGCGAAGACCAGGTACAGGAGCGCAGCGTGCTGGACTGGAGAGGCGGGCGGCCGGTACCCCGGGCGCGCCTCGTGTACTCCGGGCCGTTGTCCATGGTGCTCCCGGATTTGGACAGCGATGCCCTTTCCGAGGCGGCACGGCGGGATCCCGGGTTCCTTCCGACCCTGTATTCCGCCTTCCACGCTCTGCACACTCACGGCTACGGGTTTGCCTGGTTCGACCGCCTGTCCGTTTCTGCGGGTGACGCGCGGGCCTGGTACTACGTCATGAAACGGGTGGTCGCGTTCTGAAGCTGAGCCCGGGCGATTGCACAGCCGGGCGGAAAAGGTCTACACTCCACGCATGGACACTCCGCAGACGGTCGAGCTGACGCGCAGCGAGCGCGAATTGCTACTCAACATCCGCCACATCACACCCGATGTGGAAAAAAAGATCGTGTCCTCACGCATCACGGGGAACCGCTTTCAGATCGAGTTCACGCCGGCAGAGCTGGAGGGTCTCGTGGCAGGTCTGTCGTCGGAGGCGAACTACACCGACGACCGCACCATGGCCCGCGCGTACGAGGAGCTCCGGGAGAAGCTGCAGAAACTCTAGGGAAATCTCGCGCTTCGAGAGGAGGAAGGCCGATGCCGGTCTCATCCGACGTTGTCATCCTTCTTGGGCTGGTGGCGGCGGTTGCCCTGCTGGCTCTTGTTCTCGTGGTGTTCCTCTGGAGCTCGGACCGGCGGCGCGGGCAGGTCCGGCTCGAACAGGTGCTGCAGGGGCAGGAGCGGAACCTCGCCGAGGCGCGCCGTGACAGCGTTCAGAAGAGCAGGAGCACCCTGAAGGGGCAGATCGCCGAGCAGCTGGCCCCGCTCCTCCCGGGATTCCGCTATCTCCCCGCCGACGCACGCTTCCTCGGAGACCCGATCGACTATGTCGTCTTCAGCGGCTACACCGACGTGCGCGACAACAGGCGGGAAGCGTCCGGCCTGGACATCGTCCTCCTGGAAGTGAAGCAGGGAGCTTCGAGCCTCTCCCCGTTCCAGAGGGCAATCGCGAGATCCGTCGAGGAAGGCCGAGTCCGGTTCGAGATCCTCCGCATTTCCGAGGAGGGGGCGCTTTCGACGGAAACCTGGCGCCCCCGCCGCGAGCGTGAGCCACGGCCGAGGCCGTGATACCGCCTTTTTTTCTTGACGGCGGGTCAGGACGGCAGTATTTTTTTCTGCCTGTTACTTACGCGTGTTAGTGAAAACGGCGTACCGAGACAAGAGACGGCCGGGGGTACAGTGGGGTCCGCCAGGAAACGAGCGGTTACGAGTCACGACGTCGCGCGCAGGGCGCGGGTATCCCGCACGACGGTTTCCTTCGTCCTGAACGACGTCGCGGATGAGAAGATCAGTGAAGGCACCCGTGCGCGCGTGTTGAAGGCCACGCGGGAGCTCGGGTACTACCCGCATGCTGCCGGGAAGGCTTTGGCCCGGCGAAAGACCGAGAATGTCGCCCTCGTGTACACCCGTTCGTACCACCACATCGCCTCCCATTCCATCCTCCTGAGGCTCATCGACGGACTGATGGAAGTCATCCATGCCCGCAACCTCAGGCTGATGATCGATGCGGTGGACGAAAGCACGAGCGGGAGCAGCGTGCTCAAGCTCGCGCGCGCCAATCACATCGACGGGCTGATCATGCTGGAGCCGCGCAGCGACGACGAGCAGCTGCTCGCCCTTGCCAGGGACGGCTTTCCCGTCGTGCTGGTCGGCAGCCGTCCGGGAAGCGACGTGTGCTCCATCGACATTGACAACAGGGAAGCCGCCCGCATGAGCGTCGAGCACCTTGTCAGCCTCGGGCACTCGCGGATCGGGTGCATCACCAATGCCCCGCCGGTGTTCACCGCGGCAGCGGCCCGCCTTGCCGGGTACCAGGAGGCGCTGCGGAGCCACGGCATTGCCCCGAGAAAGTCCCTGGTGCGCTACGGGGGCTTCAACCCGGAATCCGGATACGAGGCAATGCGCTCCCTGCTGCGGGAGAAGCTGCTCCCGACCGCGGTTTTCATTGCCAGCGACACGGTGGCCATCGGGTCACTGCGTGCGCTGGCCGAGCGCGGCATCAGGGTTCCCCAGGACATGGCCGTGTTCGGGTTCGACGACGTGGTGGACTCCCGCTTCGCGTCCCCGCCGTTGAGCACGGTGCGGTTTCCCGTGGAGCAGCATGGCAGGCGGTCGGCCGAGATCCTGTTCGAGCTGATGAGCGGGACTCTCTCCCCGCCCTATCACGAGGTTACTCCCTTTCAGATCATCGTGCGCGCGTCCTCCGACGGCGACGGCCGCGCGGCGGTTCCGCAGAAGAAGACCAGTTCGTCGAACTGGAAGGACAGACAGTCCGAGGAGGTGTCATCATGAGGCGCTTTGCTGCATTTCTCTTGCCGCTCCTGATCCTGGCATTCGTGCTTGCCGCCGGGACCCAGCCGGCAGCCGCTCAATCCAAAACGGTGTCGATACTTGCCACGTGGGGAGGAGATGAGGAGGCCGGCTTCCGCGAGGTTCTCGATGCCTTTTCAAAGCAGTCCGGCGTGGCCTACAGCTACGAAGGCAACCGCGATTCGACCGTGGTGCTGAAGTCGCGGGTGGCGGCGAACAACGCCCCCGACCTGGCGTTTCTCCCCCGGCCGGGAGAGGTTGCTGCATATGCCCGGCAGGGATCGATTGTGCCCCTGAACCAGGGGCAGGGCGATGACATGCTGCCGTCGAGCATTTTGAACGCCAACTACGGCAAGGCGTGGATCGACCTGGGAACCGTGGACGGCAAGTTCTACGGCCTGATAGCGAAAGCGAATTCCAAAAGCACGTTCTGGTACAAGCCGGCCTCTCTCCGCGCCCTGGGCGCAAAAGTGCCGGATACCTGGGACCAGCTCCTCTCCCTGGAGGACAAGTACATCGCGGCGGGCAAGACGCCCCTGTCCATCGGCGCGCAGGACGGCTGGACTCTCACGGACTGGTTCGAGAACATCTACGTCCGGATGGTCGGCCCTGACACGTACATGAAGCTCCACGTGACTCACGAGGTCATGTGGACCGATCCGACGGTCGTGGCCGCAATCCAGAAGTTCATCCAGATTTTCACCCCGCCGGACAAGAAGCTCGCCGGCGGCGTTTCGGGCACTCTCTCCACGGGTTTCATTGACGGCTTCAACCTGATCCTCCGGCCGAACCCGGCGGCCGAGCTGTACTACGAGGGAGGTTTCATGAGCTCCTTCGCCGAGCAGAACTTCCCGAAGCTGGTCGGTGGAAAGGACTATGACTTCTTCGATTTCCCGTCCGTCGATCCGAAATGGGGCAAGCCCGTGGTCGGCGGCGGGGACTTGGCCGTGGCATTCAGCAGCAGCCCCGAAATTGCGAAGCTGGTCCAGTGGCTGGCGGGCAAACAGGGAAACACGATCTGGGCATCGGCCAAGAAGGGCTCCGTCGTGTCGCCCAACAAGCAGGTGAGCCTTTCCGTGTACCCGACGCTGAAGGCCAAGGAGGCGAAGCAGCTCACCACGGCGGCGATCTTTGTCTTTGACGGTTCCGACATGGCGCCTGCCGCGGTGGGAGGTGACGCCGAGTTCACCGCGCTGCAGAGGATCATCAAGGACCCCGATCATTACATGGACGCGCTGCAGTTCCTCGAGGACGTGGCGGCTCGATCGTACTGAGAAGAACCGGGAATGGGCGGACCGGTGACCGGGCCGCCCTTTTCCCTGTCAATGGGGGAACCATGAGAGAACGCGGAACGCAGCTGCGGGCGTGGCTTTTCGTGTTGCCCGCCCTGATCCTCCTGGCCGCATACCTCGTCTACCCCACCCTGCAGACCATGCGTGTGAGCCTGTTCGGCGGGACGGGGTTCAACCCCACGCGATTCGTGGGGCTGCGCAACTACGCGCAGCTCCTGACCCACGATTCTCTCTTCCTGAGCCTGGCCCGCTGGCCGCCCTCGGGCGCGCTGGTCAACAACATCCTGTGGCTGCTCCTGTTCGCGGGAGGAACGCTTGTCTTCGGCCTGCTCATCGCCGTCCTGGCGCAGGGGCTGCGCCTGGAGAGCGTCGCGAAGTCTGCCGTGTTTCTGCCCATGGTGATCTCCGCCACCGCAGCGGCAGTCATCGCACGGTTCCTTTTCAGCCCTGACGCTTCGATTGGTTTCATCAATGCAATCCTCCACGCGCTCATCCCCGGTTTCGCGCCGGTGGCCTGGCTGGGCACGGGGGAGGTCGTCAACTACGCCGTCATTGCCACGGGAGTCTGGATCTGGACGGGCCTGTCCATGACCGTCCTGTCCGCGGCGTACAAGTCCATCGATCCGCAGATCCTTGAAGCGGCGCGGGTGGACGGCGCCAATCCCGTGGAAGAGCTTCTGGCGGATCAGCGTGCCCATGCTGTCACAGCCCATCGGCTTTGTGGCCATCACCATGATCATCAACAGCCTCAAGATGATCGACCTGGTCCTGGTGATGACCGCGGGCGGACCGGCGGGCGCCAGCCGTGTCATCGGCTTCAGCTTCTACTGGGAGGTGTTCAACAACAACCTCGTGGGATACGGGAGCGCCGTGGCCATCCTCATGCTCATCCCGCTGATTCCTCTCATGGTGGTCCAGGTCAGGCGGATCAGGCGCCAGGAGGCAGGACGATGAGCACGTCCATCACCCGTCCGGCCCTCACGCTGGGACGCGCCCTCCGCGGCATCCTTGTCGCCCTGCTGGCCCTGGCGTGGCTGGCCCCGACCCTCGGGCTTCTTGTCACCTCGCTGAGGCCCCAGGCCGACATTGCCGCCAGCGGCTGGTGGACGATTTTCTCCGCGCCGCGGTTCACACTCGACAACTACCGCAGCGTTCTCACCGCCCGCCATTTCTTTGCAAACTTCCTCAACAGCTTCATCATCACGGTCCCCGCGACCGTATTCCCGATCATCATTGGCGCGCTGGCGGGTTTCGCGTTCTCCTGGCTCCGCTTTCGCGGAAGAAACCTCGTCTTCCTCATCATTGTCGCGCTGCTCGTCCTCCCGCTCCAGGAGACGTGGGTCCCGGTCCTGCGGATGCACAGCCGCCTCGGCCTCACGGGACGGTACCTCGCCCTGTGGCTCGCGCACACCGCCTACGGCCTGCCTTTCGCGATCTTTCTCCTGCGCAACTTCTTTGCCGAGCTTCCACGGGAGCTTTTCGAGGCGGCGAAACTGGACGGGTACTCCGACCTGGGCGTCTTCCGCACCATCGTGCTCCCGCTGTCGGTCCCGGCCCTGGCGTCATTGGGCATCTTCCAGTTCGTCTGGGTCTGGAACGACCTCATGAACGCGCTCGTTCTTCTTCAGGATCAGCACAAGTTTCCCCTCACCGTGGCCATCCAGAGCCTCCTGGGATCGTACGGGTCAGAATGGAACGTCCTGGCCTCGGGCGCCTTCATCTCGATGTCCATCCCGCTCCTGGTCTTCTTCCTCCTGCAGCGGTACTTCGTGCAGGGGATCACCGCGGGGGCTGTGAAGGGATGACAGCGGAACCGCGGAAGATTTTCGTCGTTTTCAAGACTCACTTCGACATCGGCTTCACGGGGCTGGTCGACGAGGTCCTTGACTCCTACGCCCGGGTCATGTTTCCGCGGGCAGTCCGAGATTTCAGGCAGAGCAGGCTCGACAACCCCGGCACCCGCGCCGCCTGGACCGTCCCCGCATGGCCTCTCTCCCATTCGCTGGAAATGCTGCGCGGGACGTCCGCCGGCGCTGACCTGGAGCAGGCGGCCGCCGATGGCATCCTGACCTGGCACGCGCTTCCCTTCACCCTGCATACCGAGCTGTTCGGCCTGGAGGACCTCATCCGCTCGCTTTCCGTCGGCAGGGCGCTGAGGGAGAGGTTCGGGCGAACGGCGGTATCCGCAAAGATGACGGACGTCCCGGGACACACGTGGATTCTCCCCACCATCCTCGCGAACGCCGGTGTGAGGTTCCTTCACCTTGGATGCAACGCATGCTCCACGCCGCCCGACGTGCCGCTGCTCTTCCACTGGGAAGGCCCGGACGGATCGCGCCTCATCACCCTGTATTCGCGAGGAGGATATGGCAGCCCCCTCTTTCCACCGCCTGGCTGGACGCTTCCGGTCTGGCTCTCCCTCCAGCACACGCAGGACAACGCGGGGCCGCAGGGCCCCGATGCGGCGGGCCGCATCCTGGCGGAGGTCCACGCGCGATCCCCCGGCACGGAAGTCGTATTCGGGAGCCTGGACGATTTCGGGCGCGCAATCGCCGACCTTGCCCCCGACCTTCCCGTTGTCCGCAAGGACCTCGCGGATTCATGGATTCACGGAATTGCCTCGATGCCGAAGGAGGTGGGGACCCTCCGCGCCGCGCGGAATCGTCTCGCGCAGGCGGAAAGCGCAATGACCATTCGTGCCCTGTCGGGTGAGAATCTCCAGGGCGCGACGACGCGCGCCGAGATGGCGGCGCTGGGCGCGGCGGCCTCCGCCGGCTATGAGAAGATCCTGCTCTTCGGCGAGCACACCTGGGGGATGGACACCAAGCTCGGGCTCAACCCGCCGGAGTTCGGCGGCAGGGCGTACGAAAAGTCGGCATTCCGGGCCATCCTCGACTCGGGGAAATATGATCGGATCCGGCGCTCCTGGTCGGACAAGGCGAAGCTCGTGCAGGAAGCTGAAGGACACGTGCGGGAGATGGAATCGTGTCTTTCCGCGCGGCACGACCACCGGGGGGCACCCTCGTTCCTGGAGGTGGTCAATCACCACCTCTGGGAGTGGAGAGGACCGGTGCGGCTCGGATCCTTTCCACGCCGCGTGAGGGTGATACGCGAGGAGGATGCCGTGGATCTCCCGGTGATCCGGATCGACGACGACGTGTGGGCGGACCTCGGATCCGTTCCGCCGCTCTCCCGCGTGCGGCTGAAAATCGGGGAGCCGAAAAGAGGCGCGGGCCTGCGGCCGCACAGCACACGGGGAAGGGCGGTTGCCCGATCAACGGGCAATCGATTGACTCTCGAAAACGGCCTCCTCAGCATCCGGGTGAACCGGGGTACAGGCGGAATTTCCTCGCTTGTGGACCGGGAGACCGGCAGGGACTGGGTAGAGAAGAAGAGCAGGATTCCCTTCGGGCAGTTCCGCTACGACACGTATTCGCGAAGGGAGATCGTGGCCTACCTGAAGGCCTACGCGTACGACCTTGAGCCATGGTTTCTCGACGATTTCGGAAAGCCCGGTTACCCCGAAAGGGCCCACCAGACCTTCAGCGGAAGGCTCGTGCGGGCGGAAGGAAGGAGCGGAGACGGGTGGGCGCGGCTGAGCCTGCAATGGCGGCCGGACCCCGAGAGTGTTCGGGATCTCGGCAACCCAGCACAGGTCGGGCTGGACCTCGTCCTGTTCGACGGCCAGCCCTGGCTCGACATGACCTACACGTTGTCGGGAAAGGATGCGTGCCCGCTCCTTGAAGCGGGATATGTCGTGATGCCTTTTTCCGCCCGCTCCCCGCGATTCGCCATCAACAAGACAGGATGCGTCATCAATCCGGATTCGGACGTTGCACGGGATGCGAATCGCCTCCTGTTCTGCTGCGACCGGTGGGTGGACATCAGCGACGGAGAGAACGGGATCCTTGTCATTCCCTTCGACAGCCCGCTGCTCTCCATTGGAGAGCCGGCCATCGAGAGGTTCGACGGCTCGGCGCGGCCGGGGAAACCTGTTGTGTACTTCAATCTCTTCAACACCCAGTGGGGGACGAACTTTCCCCAGTGGATCGACGGCGGGTTCACCTTCAGGTTCCGCCTCGTCCCGCATCGCGGTGACTGGCGGCGCGCACGCGCATGGGAGCACGCGGCGGCAGCACTCCAGCCTCCTTCATGCTTTCCCGCGAACCCGACCGGAAAGAGCTCTCATGCCCTGCTTGCGCACCCGGCCCGGGGCCTGGAGACCGTCACCCTGAAGCACGCAGAGGCCGGGGATTCTTTTATCCTGCGGCTGCGCGAGCCAACCGGACGCGGCGGAAAGAGGACCCTGAGCTTCAATGCGTCGGCCCTGGGAGCCTCTCTGCAGCTCCACCGCTGCTCGCTCCTGGAGGATGAGCTGGATCGAATTCCGCTGCGGCAGAGCGGAGGTTCCCTGGTCGCGGAACTGGTCGTCCGTCCTTTCGAGATCCTGACCCTCAAGCTGAGGACGTGAGACGTGTCTCCAGATCCGGTGAGTACGGCGAACCAGAGGTTCAATGAGCTGTGGGGCAGTCTGTATCCGGATGAGCACTCCGTCAGGGACAGCCTGGTCAAGACTTTGCTGGAGATGCGCAGGCAGCTCCCTGCAGATCCGGGCACGCGGTTCGATCCCACCGGTCTTGTGTACTGCACGTACGGGGATGCCTTTGCCGGCCAACCCGGCACCCCGCCTCCCGCGACGGCGGCCCCGCTTGATGGTCTTGCCGCGCAGATCGGCCGCCTGGAGCGGCTCGGCGTGCGCACGCTCTGGATCCTTCCCCTGCTCCGCTCACCAGGGCGGGACCAGGGATACGACATCAGCGACTACGGGGAAGTCGATGAGCGGTTCGGGGGCAACGCCGCATTTCATCGGCTGCTCGACAGGGCGCGGAACGCGGGAATCCTGGTTGTTTTCGACGTGGCTATCAATCATACCTCCAGCCACCACCCCTGGTTTCGCTCCGCGCGCGCCGACCGCACTTCCCCCTTCCGCACCTGGTACCATTGGAGCGACACGGACAGGCGCTTCAGCGGTGCCCGCCCGGTGTTCGAGGGGATGGTTGATTCGTGCTGGACGTGGTCGGAAGAAGCGGGCCAGTATTATTTCCACAGGTTTTACGACTTTCAGCCCGACCTGAACTATGCGGAGCCCGCCGTGACAGCGGCAATGATCCGGGTCCTGGCGTCATGGGCGGGAGCCGGCGTGAGTGGATTCAGGCTTGATGCCGCGCCCATGCTGTGGAAGGCCGAGGGAACATCGTGCGAGAGTCTTCCGGAGACGCACCTCGTCATCAGGATCTTTCGCGCCGCCCTGGACATGCTCGGCAGGGAAACCGTCCTCCTGGCCGAGGCAAACATACCTGCCGATGCCCTGCGGGAATATTTCGGCGCCGGTGACGAATGCCACGCCGCGTTTCATTTTCCCCTTCTCTCCCTCATGTGGAAGGCCGTGTATCGGGAAGATCCCCGCATCCTCGTGGAGGCGAAGTTCCCGGCCATCCCGCCGGGGTGCTCATGGGTCACGTTCCTGAGGTGCCACGACGACGTTGCCCTTGATCTCCTCCCGGCGCCTGAAAGGCAGGATCTGTTCAGCTTCCTGTGCCGGGACCCGTCATGGAACTTCCGGGACGGCCGAGGCGTTTCGGGCCGTCTTTTCGAGCTCCTGGGCAGGGACCCTGACTGGATGATCCTCGCATTCTCAATTCTCTTCTCCCTGCCCGGGGACGCCCGTGCTCTACTATGGAGACGAGATTGCGTCAACGAACAACGAGGAGTTTTACCGGGAAAAATCGCGCGATACCGGGTACCCCGATTCGCGTTTCATGCACAGGGGGCCGTTCGACGGAGAGCGCGCGGCGCGCGCACGGGCGGATGCGGGCAGCCCCGAAGGAAGGGTGCTGGCAGGCCTGCGCAGGATCGTGGAGGTGCGCCTGAGCGCCGGTGGACTTGCCTCTGCCGAGCCTTCTCTCTCTTTCGAGGGCCCGGTTCTTGTCTCAGAACGCCGGGCAGCCGGCCGCGTGCTCAGGGCCGTGAGCAACCTCTCTGGCGGTCGCGCCAGCGTCCGGGGTCAGCCCCTTGGCCCTCACGAATGCAGGTGGGAGCTGGGGGAACAGAGGGCGCCTTGAAACCGGCGCGCCCGGGGGACTACCTTTGCGCCGGGAGGGACTCCGCTTGAAAACTACTGTGGCCTGCGGGCAGTTTGCGCCCGTTGCCGGTGGAATCCAGCAGAACACGGAGCACGTGCGCACATTCTCCCTTGAGGCTGCCCGCAGCGGTGCGGCCATCCTCGTTCTCCCCGAGCTGTGCCTCTGCGGCTACCCTCCGGCGGCCGAGGCGCGGCGCTGGGCAGTCGCCGCGGACGGGCCCGAGATCGCCCGGCTTGCCGAGTGCGCGCGCGAGAACCGGATCGCCCTGTGCCTTGGCTTCGCGGAGGCCGGTCCGGATCACCGCCTGTACAACAGCATGGCATTCCTGGACAGCGCCGGAACGCTGCGCGCGGTGTACCGCAAGGTCCACCTGTGGATCACCGAGAAGGAGTGGGCAACGCCCGGTGCGGGTTTTGAGGCGCTGACCGACGGTGACCTCCGGCTGGGAATGTGGATCTGCTACGACACCAGGTTTCCCGAGACGGCGCGCACACTTGCCCGGGCCGGGGCAACTCTCGGTCTCGTGGGATCCGCCTGGTTCGGGCCTCCGGAGGAATGGGAGCTTGCCGCCCGGGCGCGCGCGCTGGACAACGGCATGTTCGTGGCAGGTGCATCGGTCCTGGGGTCCTTCGGCGCCGCCCCGTTCCAGGGGTCGAGCCTCGTCGCGGACCCTCATGGCCGGGTCCTTGCGCAGGCCCGCGAGGGCGTGGAAGAGGTGATCTGCGCCGAGTACGACGACGAGGCCGTGCAGTCCTTCCGCTCCCGGCTGCCCCTCCTCTCCGACCTTCGCCCCGGCGCGTATGCGTAAGGCGATCTCGGAAACCGACCTCGCGGGCCCTCTTTATGACTACCTCGACCGGGCCGGCTACACGGTCCGCAGCGAGGTGAAGGACTGCGACATTGCCGCGGTCAAGGGCGATGACCTGCTGATCATCGAGCTGAAGAAGACGCTGAACCTCGCGCTTGTCGTGCAGGGGGTGCGCCGGCAGCGGCTCACCGACACGGTCTACCTGGCCATCCCCCGGCCCTCGAACAAGTGGAAGTGGTGGCAGGAGAGCAGGGGGGCGCAACACCTCCTCCGCCGCCTGGAGCTCGGTCTCATCCTCGTGTCCCTCGAGCGCGGAAAGCCCGCCGTGGAAGTGGTGTTTCATCCGCTGCCTCTCGCGCGGCGGAAACGCTCCGACCATCGACGGGCCGTGCTGGAGGAGATCAACGGGCGCACGGCGGACTACAACCGGGCCGGCAGCACCCGCACGAAGCTCGCCACGGCGTACCGGGAGAATGCCATCCACATCGCCTGCTGCCTCCTCGTGACCGGCAGGACCAGCCCCGCGGCGCTGCGCGCCATGGGGACTGGGCCGAAGACCCTGTCGATCCTCCGGTTCAACGCGTATGGCTGGTTCGAGCGCGTGGACAGGGGAGTGTACGGGATTGCCGCCCATGCCGCGGCCGGCCTGGCCGCCTGGCCGGCGCTGAAGAAGCGGTACATGGCGGCGGCCCGCCGCGCAGCCCGCACAGAGGTGATCCCGCGCGCGCGGCGCGGCCCGGGCGCCGGGTTGAACTCCGCGGCGCCCGAGGGTATTGTGTTCATGAAGGGGAACAACGTGGAGTTTCAACGCGTGGATGGCACGGACAAGGGAAAGATTGTTCTCTACACCCTGAGCACCTGCATGTGGTGCCGCATGGCCAAGAATCTGTTGAAGGATCTCGGTGTCGGATACGAATACGTGGACGTGGACACCCTTGCCGCGGAGGAGAAGGACGCGGTGAAAAAGGAAATCAAGAAGTGGAATCCTGACGGTTCCTACCCGACGCTGATCATCAATGAAAAGGAATGCGTGTCCGGCTTCGACGAGGCCGAGATCAGGGAGAAGATCAAGTGAGCAACTCTCTCGGCGAGGGCGAGGTGACCCGGGAAGAGGTGGAGCGCCTCTTCGCGAGGCTCGACCATGAAGCAGAGAGCGCCGGCTATCATCTGAATCCCGACCGGAAGTTCACCCTCGGGCTCATCGAGGGGATGCTGGTCAACGAGCGGCGCTACGGCTACTGGGCGTGCCCGTGCCGGCTCGCATCGGGATTCAAGAAAGAAGACCTGGATATCATCTGCCCCTGCGACTACCGTGACCCGGATATCGCTGACTACGGAACGTGCTACTGCGGCCTGTATGTTTCGCAGGACATCGTCGATGGAAAGCGAAAGGCCACGCGGATTCCCGAGAGAAGGCCGCGGGCTGATCGAATTGAGACGCCACCGGCCCCCGCGGAGAGAATGGTCCCGGGCAGGCGCCGCTGGATCGCCTTCCCCCGGCCTCCCTGATCTCTCGGGGCTGAAATACCCGCTGTGGCGCTGCAAGGTCTGCGGGTATCTCTGCGCGCGGGGCCAGCCTCCCGAAGTGTGCCCGATCTGCCGCGCAAAAAAGGATCGGTTCGAAAGGATCTTATAGGCCTGGGTTCGCCGACGGACCGGGGCTCTCCGGCATGTCCTTGCCCAGCGCGGGCGTGAGGAGATTCCCGGCGCCCTGCTCGGCCGCGATCAGCGCCTCGACCCTGCGTTCCGCCGTGCCCCTTCCGGATCGAATTTCACCGACAAGCTCTTCGAATCTCCTCTTGTCCGCCAGGCGCGCAAGGAACGGGAAGTCCTGCTTCAGGACGCGGTATCCCCACGACGTGTCCAGCTTCATGCTCGCAGTCCGGGAGCTGCCGCGAATTCCGCTTTCCAGGCTCCGCAGGTGGCGGTACTCCCGGTCGATCTCCGGGCTGATACCGCGGCCCGCGATGCGCCGCACCACGTCCATGCGCACCTGCTCCATGATCCGGTCCAGGTTGGTTCCGCTGCGGAGCGTCACGGGAATGGGAACGGCAACGAGCATCTCACCGTCCATCGTGTAGCCGGTCATTCCGTCGGTGTAGTACCCCTTTTCCAGGAGGACCGGCGTGGACCGGGGGAAAAACCGCAGCTTGCGGAAGTCCTCCACCTTTTCCCGGAGCCGGCGGATCTCTTCCTGGAGGTTCGTGCTGCCGGGGCTTTCCGCGAGCTTTCTCTCCAGCTCCGGGAGGAGATCGTTTTCCAGATAGAAGATCGCCTGCGAGAGGGGAAGCTTCATGTTCTTGGACGAGGAGATGATTTCCTGCCCCTCCTCGATCCCGTAGGGAGGCTGCTCGGGGTTTTCCCTCACCATCACGGGAAAGAGAAAGAGGAGCACCTTTCGGACGAACGGCGGATAGTCCTCGAGGTCCAGCGGCACGTAGTGGTCATCAACGCCGGTGAACTTGCGGATCGCGGCCACGATGGTCCTTGAAAGAACGCGGCGGGCCCGGGCATCGGCCTGTCGGGCCTCGAGGAAGCCTCCGCCTCCGGCCATGAGGAAGGCTTGCAGCAGATCCCTGACCTGGGCATACAGCGGGTTGGACTGAATGATGCCTTCCTGGTCCACGGAGATGTTCTCTGCAAGCAGTCCTTCCACCAGCCGGAGCGCTGCAAGCGACTTTTCCGTTACCTCCCGGTCGATTTCCTCCTGGGCTGCTGCGGCGGATTCCGCCGGTACCCGGCCGGTGTCCGCCCGGACCGCCTCGCGACCCGCAGAAAGCGTCCGCAGCAGGCTGATGCAGAGAGAAAGCTTTGCCGACGCAAGGGAGAGCAGAAGGTCGATGTCACGGAGGCCCGACAGGCTTTGCTGCACGCGCCGGACCTCGCGCTCCAGCCGCGACTCTTCCGACGCGCAGCGCCTGGATCTCGGATGCCGGCATGCCATGGGGGGAGTTTTCCATTCGTCCGCGCCTCAAGAGGAGAATATAGGAAGGAGCGGGAGCTTTTCCAATCCATGCTTCTTTACTATAGTAGATGCACATGGATGAGCCATCCGCGGCCGCACGGGTCAGACCAGGGACCTTCGCCGCGCTCGCCTACCCCAACTACCGGCTTTGGTTCTTCGGCCAGATGACCTCGCTGTTCGGCACGTGGATGCAGTCCACCGCCCAGGGGTACCTCGTCTACCAGCTGACCCGGTCCGAGGCGTACCTCGGCTACGTCGGGTTTGCCTCCGGCATCGCCGCGTGGCTCTTTCTCCTGTACGGCGGAGCTGTCGCAGACCGGATGCCGCGCCGGAGCCTCCTCGTGGTCACGCAGTCCCTCAGCATGCTGCTTGCGCTGATACTGGCCACCCTCACGTTTCTCCACGTCGTCCAGCCCTGGCACATCGTCGTGCTTGCCTTCTCCCTGGGGGTCGTCAACGCGTTCGATGCGCCGTCGCGCCAGTCCTTCGTGCTGGAGATGGTTGAACGCCCCGTGCTCACCAACGCCATTGCCCTGAACTCGACCATGTTCAACCTGGCCATGGTGGTAGGGCCGTCCGTCGGGGGAATTGCGTATGCGCTGTTCGGTCCGGGGTGGTGCTTCGTGATCAACGGGCTTTCATTCGTGGCCGTCATCGCGGCGCTCCTTTCCATGAAGCTCGCCCCCTGGAAGCCCCGGGCAAGGACGGGAAGCACTCTCGCGGAGATCCGGGCCGGCCTGCGCGCCGTGGCCACGGACCGCAGGATCCTCGGGATCATGTGCCTCCTCGGGTCCGTCAGCCTGTTTGGAATGTCCTTTGTCACCCTCCTCCCGGCGTGGGCCGTGGACATCCTCAAGGGCGATGCGACAACCAACGGCTTCCTGCAGTCCGCGCGCGGCATCGGGGCGCTTGCCGCGGCGCTGGGCGTCGCGGCACTTTCACCCCGGCGCTCCCGGGGGGTCGTCATGATCCTGGCCACCCTCATCCTCCCCGTGCTCCTGGTGCTGTTCTCTCTCACGCGCACGCTTCCCCTCTCCCTCGTGATGCTCCTGGCCGTGGGCGGGTCGAACATCGTGGCGAACAACCTCGCCAACTCCCTCGTCCAGACGCTGACTCCGGACGCGCTGCGCGGCCGCGTGATGGGCGTCTACATGCTCACGTTCTTCGGTTTCATGCCCATCGGGGCGCTGCTGGCGGGGACCGCCGCGACTGTGGTGGGCGTGCGGCTCACCGTGGCCCTCGGGGCGGCGGGCACGTTCATCTGCGCGGTGATCCTGGCCCTCGCCATACCCTCGCTGCGGAGGTTGGAATAGATGGAGTGGTTCGATCGCGTTGTGCTGGGCGGGATCCGCGAGATGATGCGCGCGGCCCGTGACAATTACGGCGTGGACCCCGTGGCCTTCATCGTGATTTACCTCGCATCGGTGCCGTTCTTCTACTTTTCGATTTTCCGCATGCTGCGGGCGCTTGCCCGCCGGCAGCAGCAGGGAATCATCGTCTGGAGCATGGTGTTCCTCGGCTCAACCGCAGCGCCGTTTCTCTACGTGCTCTTTTTCGGCCGGAACCTTCCCTGGTGGGTTTACCTCGTGATCGGTGTGCTGATCGGGCAGGGGGTCTACTCCCTGATCCGCCAGCTGAGAAAGAAACGGTCCCCTCCGGTCAGCAGCGACAAGTAGTCACTCCTTTACCGCGTCAACCTCGAGGCGGACCATTTCCACGCCGACGTTGCCCTCGGCATCCGGCGGATGAAGATCCACGTACCGCGCACTGGCCTCCTGGATGAAAGCCTCCCGCCGATCCTCAGGCACGCGCTCCGTGTACGGCATCCACGTCGTGCGGATCCAGCCCGACAGCCCCGCGGCGCCCTTCTGGAGCATTGTCCGGGGCAGCAGCTCGATCCGGCGCACCCGGAGCCCCGCCGCCGCGCACCACGGCAGGTAGTCATCAGGCCCGTAAAAGCCCCACGGGAATTCGAACCCGGCAAAGAAACGCCTCCACTCCCCGCCGGCAGCCATCTGCAGCGCCACCGCGAAGACATCCGCCCCGTTCCCCCTGCCTCCCATCTGGAACAGGATCCTTCCCCGCGGGAGGAGGCTCCGCGCCGCCCCCTTCAGCACCGGGCCGTGATCCTTCACCCAGTGCAGGGTTGCATTCGAAAAGACCACGTGGAATTGTGGATCGAACTCCAGCGAGCGCGCATCGCCGGGCTGGAAGCGGAGATTGGGATAACCGGAGGAAGGAAAAGACCTGCGCGAAAGCTGGATCATGTCTTCAGAGCTGTCCAGGCCAAGGACGCGGCCGGACGGAACCCGGAGGGCGATTTCGGCCGATACTTTCCCGTCACCGCACCCGAGGTCAAGAACGGCCTCGTCACCCGAAAGCCCCAGCTTTTCGATCAGCTCCCGGGCCCACCCCTGCTGGGCGGCGGAGTTCCGCGCATACTCCTCGGCGTCCCACCGGAAGCCCCCCTGGCTCATTCCCCGGCCTTCGCTATGCCCCCGAGGACGTCGATGAGGCGCTCGATCTCGACAGGCGAGTTGTAGTGCACCGCGCCGACGCGCACCATTCCGCCGGACTCTTCCAGCCCCAGCCGGCGCGTGACTTCGGGTGCATAGTAATTTCCGTTCCACGCGGAGATGCCCGCGTTGTCCAGTGCCTGGCAGACTGCCCGGGGGTGGCATCCGTTCAGCGTGAAGGAGAAGGTCGGCACCCGGTTTTTCATCCGTTCGGGCCCGACGATGCCCTTGATGCACAGGCCCTGCACGGACTTCAGTCCTTCACCCAACTCCCTGCACAGCACCTCCTCGTATTCCTGGATGCTCTTCATTCGCATCCCGCAGCGCCGCGCGGCGCGACACGCTCCTGCCTGCGGAAAAGGTCCGTCCCAGCCATTCCAGGTAGGCCAGCGCGCCGCGCAGGCCGGCGATTCCCTCGAATCCCTGGGTCCCGGTCTCCCACTTGTGCGGGGGCGTATCGGCAGCCGGCCTGACTTTATAGGCGGAGAGCCTTTCCAGGTGCTCATAGCGTCCCCAGAGCACGCCGGTGTGCGGCCCGAAGAACTTGTACGCTGAACAAGCCAGGAAGTCGCAGCCGAGGGCGGCGACGTCAATGGGCCCGTGGGGCGCGTAGTGCACCCCGTCCACGAAGCACAGCGCCCCGGCCAGGCGGGCAATGCGCGCGGCCTCGGCAACGGGGTTGATGGTGCCCGTGGAATTGGAAGCCAGGCCCACGGCCACAAGCCGGGTGCGGGACGTCACCTGCCGGGCCAGGGCCTCGGCGCTCCATGTGCAGTCCGCCGTGTCGAAATCCACCCAGCGCACCACGCAGTCGCGGTCCCGTGCAGCCAGGAGCCAGGGCGAGATGTTGGCGTCGTGATCGAGCCGCGTGACCACCAGCTCGTCTCCGGGGGACAGCTCCCGCGCAATGCTGCGTGAAAGGGCAATCGTCAGAGAGGTCATGTTCTGGCCAAAGCAGATCTCCTCGGGCCGCGATGCGCCCAGGAAATCGGCGAGGGCCCCGCGCGTGTCGGCCACCATGGCATCCGATTCGCGGCTTGCCCGGAAGACCCCGTCGTGATTCGCGTTGCGGTGAACAAGGTACTCGGTGATGCCCGCCACCGCCTCGGAGGCGATCTGAGTGCCCCCGGGGTTGTCAAAGAAGACGGGGGCCGTGCCGCCGTGCGACGAGGGGTCGAGCGCGGGAAAGTGGGAACGCACGGCGGTGTTGTCGATCACGGGAGCCTCCGATCGCGACGATACTGGAACTCCCTCCGCTGGTGAAGAGGGGCTCCAGCCCCTTTGCGCGCACCCCGGCCTGCGGTATTCTCGTTCGGGGAGGATCCATGAAGAAACTCGCAGTTTCCGTGTTCGTCCTGCTGGCTGCCGCGGGGGTTGTTTTCCCGGCGCCTGCCATCAAGAATCCGGATACGCTCATCTACGCCAACATCAGCGACGTGGTGAGCCTTGACCCGGCGGTTGCCTACGACAACGCGTCGTGGAGCGTGACGGCCATCCTGTACGACCGGCTCCTGGATTTCAAGGGCGCCGACCTCGGACAGTTCGTGCCGAAGCTCGCCGCCGAGGTCCCGACCCTCGCCAACGGCGGCATCTCGAAGGACGGACGCACCTACACCTTCAAGATCAGGCCGGGGGTGAAGTTCAGCAATGGGTATCCCCTGACCGCTGACGATGTGGCCTATACGTTCAAGAGGGCCATGATCACGGATCCTGACGCGGGCCCCGCATGGGTCTGGTACCAGTTGTTCCTCGGCAGCGGCGGATCCCGCGACAACGACGGCAAGATCACGGTTGCCTGGAAGGACATCGACGCCGCCATCCAGGCGAAGGGCAGCACGGTTGTTTTCAAGCTCGCTTCTCCGTACCCCGCGTTCCTGTCGGTCATCGCCGGAAAGTGGGCATCGATCCTCAGCAAGCAATGGGTCACGGAACAGGGCGGCTGGGATGGCACCGACGGGACGTGGCAGAGCTTCAACAATCCTCCAACGGGCAAGGAGACCCTGTTCGACATAGCCATGGGAAGCGGTCCCTACAAGCTCGTTCGCTGGGATAAGAAGGTGGAGCTCGATTTCGTGCGCAATGACGGTTACTGGGGAGCCCGGCCGGCGATCAAGAACGGCGTCTACAAGGTCGTCGACGACCAGGCCACCCGGAAGCTGATGCTCCTCCAGGGGGACGCTGACGTCATCTATGTGCCTGCAACCAATTTCCCCGAGATGGCAAACGAGAAGGGGATCACGATCTACAAGAACCTGCCTTCGATCGATACGGCCGGTGCGCACTTCAACCTGGCCATCAACGCCAAGGACAACCCGGCCATCTACTCCGGCAAGCTCGACGGCAACGGTGTCCCCCCGGATTTTTTTGCCGACAAGAACGTGCGCCTTGGCTTCATCTACGCGTGGGACGAGAAGACGGAAATCCAGGACGGGTTCAACGGCAATGCGATGGACCCGGTGACCTTCATCCCGAAGGGGCTGCCGTTCAAGAACACGAAGCTCGAAAGCAAGCCCCACGACATGGCCAAGGCACAGCAGTACTTCCAACAGGCCTTCGGCGGGCAGCTGTGGGACAAGGGCTTCAAGTTCGATCTCCTGTACAATTCAGGCAACCTCGAGCGGGAGACCGCCGCCAAGATCCTCGCTGAGAACGTCATGTCGCTCAACCCGAAGTTCCAGATCGGCGTGCGCGGCGTCGAATGGGCCGAGTTCACGGACGCGAACAAGAACAAGCGGGTGCCCGTGCTCTTCATGGGCTGGGGCCCCGACTACCCGGATCCCGATGACTACGCGGTTCCGTATCTGTCCTCAGGCGGCTACTTCGCCGGCCGACAGAGCTACAAGAACCCTGCCGCGGACGACCTGGTGGCGAAGGCGGGCACCGAGCTCGACCTGACGAAACGCCAGGCGTTGTACAACCAGCTCCAGCAGATCTGGCTCGAAGACGCCATCGCGATCATCTTCTCGCAGCCCCTGCGCCAGAGATTCTTCAAGGACTGGGTGAAGGGGTATTACTACTCGCCCATGGAGTCCCAGGAGTTCGAGCTTCTGCCCGTCCTCAGCAAGAAATACTGACACCTGCAGCAAGGTGATGGGGGGGGCTGCCTGTCGCCCCCCCTCGGGAGCAATGCCGTGAGCCTTCTTTCGTACATCGTGCGCAGGCTGCTCCTTATGGTCCTGGTTCTCGTCGGCGTGTCCCTCCTGGTCTTCTCCATGATGATGCTCCTGCCATCCGGCCAGCGGGTGGCGGTCTATGTCGGCAATGACCGGATCAGCCCGGCCCAGATGGACGCTCTGATCCAGAAGTACGGCCTCAATGATCCCGCGCCGGTGCAGTACTGGCGATGGCTGCGGAACATGCTCCACGGCGAGTTCGGGTATTCCATCACGGCGAGCTCTTCCGTGTTGAAGGGCTTCACGCGCTTCTTCCCCGTCAGTTTCGAGCTGGTGCTCTACACGACGCCGCTCATCATCCTCACCGGTATCTTCCTGGGAACGCTCGGGGCCGTGCGCAAGGACACCCCGGTGGATCATGCCACCCGCGTCCTGGCCATTGTCGGCTTCTCTGTTCCGACGTTCTGGCTCGGCCTTCTGTTGATGATGGTCTTCTATGGCTTCCTCGGGATATTCCCGCCCGGTGCGCTTTCCACTGATGTGCGGAACATCATCTATGCGGCGCCGTATCACCAGTACACCCGCCTGGTGACGATCGACGCCATCCTGAACTGGCGGTGGGACGTGTTCTGGGACGCGTTCTACCGCATGATTCTTCCGGTCCTCAACCTGGTGGTGATCAATTCGGCCCTGATCATGCGGCTGATGCGATCCAGCATGCTGGAGTCCCTCGGGCAGGACTACATGATGACGGCCCGGGCCAAGGGAGCCGACCGGAAGACGCTTTTTCGCCACCACGCGCGGCGCACTGCGCTCCTGCCGGTCATCACGATCTCGGGGCTCACCTTTGCCGAGCTCATGGGGAGCATGGTGATCACCGAGACCATTTTCGACCGCAAGGGCATCGGCTGGTGGATGGCGCAGGCGGCCCTCCAGCTGGACGTGGCGGCCATCATGTTCGATGTGCTGTTTCTCGGAACGATCTACGTGGTCATCAACCTCGTCGTGGACCTGATCTACGCGTACGTCGACCCGCGCGTGAGGCTCTCCTGAAAGGCTGCCCATGGAAACCAGCACCGACCAGCGTCACCTGAACCGGATGCATCCCCGGCTGCGCGAGCTTCTCTTCACGATGCGCAGGTTCCTCGGCAACCCCCTGTCCATCACCGGCGTGAGCCTCGTCATGATTTTCGGACTCATCGCCCTGCTTGCCCCCGTCCTCCAGCCGCCGAAGTATGCCGACCCCTACAAGATTCCCCACACGGGCTTCCGCGTCGAGCCGTCCCCGCCGAGCGCCGCCCATCCGCTGGGAACGATGCAGCAGCAATACGACATGCTCTACGGCCTGGTCTGGGGCACGCGCAGCGCCTTTCGCATCGGTGTCATGGTGGTGGCCGCTAATCTCCTGATCGGGATCATCCTCGGGGTTCTTGCCGGCTACTTCGGCGGGGTGGTGGATGAGGTGATCATGCGGATCACCGACATCTTTTTCGCCATACCATTTCTCGTCATGGCCATGGCGCTGGTCGTGGCCATCGGCCGCGGCCTGAAGGCAGTGATCATCGTGCTGGTCATCCTGGGCTGGCCGAGCTATACGCGCGTCCTGCGCAGCGACATCCTGGTGATCCGGGGCAAGGACTTCATCCTTGCCGCGCGGGCCAGCGGCGCCTCGCACCTGCGGATCATGCTCACGCACATCATTCCCAACGCATTGTACTCGGTGGTCATTCTGGCGTCCCTGAACATCGGGACGACCATCCTGACCGCCGCCGCCCTGTCCTTTCTCGGGCTGGGCTCCGAGACGGGCACCGCGGACTGGGGCCAGATCATCTCGCTGTGCCGCAGCTGGATCGTGGGCACCGCCGGGGAACCGTTTCGCCTACTGGTACACAGTCTTCGTTCCCGGGGCCGTCATCTCCCTCTTCGTGCTGGGCTGGAACCTCATGGGCGATGCCGTTCGCGACGTTTTCGATCCCCGGGTGAGGAGGCGGTAGTGGCCGGGCTCCCTCTCGCCGAGACGGGCGGGCTTGCCGCGAACTTCTACACGTTCGAAGGCGTCGTCCGGGCGCTCAACGGGGTGAGCTTCGTCGTCAACCGGGGCGAGACATACGGGCTGGTTGGGGAGAGCGGGTGCGGCAAGAGCGTGACCGTCCGCTCACTCATGCGCATCGTCCAGGCGCCCGGGCGCATCGAATCGGGCCGGATCGTTCTGTTCTTCAATGAGCGAGGCCAGGACCCGGGGCATCGAGATCCTGCAGCGGTCCGAGGCGTACATGGAGTCCATCCGCGGGAGCGATATTTCGATGATCTTCCAGGAGCCGGGCGCCGCGCTGAACCCGGTGCTCTCCGTGCTCGACCAGGTGGGCGAGAGCTATCGGCTCCACCGCATGGAGCAGATGATCGATGAGACGATTGCCCGGCTGGAAATACAGCGCATCTCCATGAGCGGCGCCTCACCGCGCCGCGCCGCGCGGCGGGTGCAGGCCGCCCTGCTGCGGGTGGAGCGGGCAGGGTACCAGCGCTCCGCCGGCAGAGTGGGAAGGATCGACGACGAGCTGTACCGCCTGGAGGGCCGCGCGGACGCGGAGGCCATGGACCGCAAGGCGTCCTTGAACCGCAGCAGGGACCGGGCCCGGCCCCGAGGCGGCCTGGCTTCCGTCGCGCGCCGCGTTCCGATTCTCCGCCGCTACCGGCGGCCGCTGGATGCCACCATCAGGAGACACGTGGTGGAGCTGCTGCGGAGCCTCGGGATCCCGAACCCCGGAGAACGTTGTTCGGCGTTTCCCGCACGAACTGTCCGGGGGCATGCAGCAGAGAATCGTCATCGCCATTGCCCTTGCCTGCCACCCGACGCTGCTCGTGGCCGATGAGCCGACCTCGAACCTGGACGTCACCATCCAGGCGCAGATCGTCGAGCTGATCAGGGAGCTGAAGCGCTCCACGATCTCCTCGGTGCTTTTCATCACGCATGACCTGGGGCTTGTCGCCGAGGTCTGCGACCGGGTGACCGTGATGTACGCGGGGGACGTGAGTGAGACGGCGCCCGGTCCGGGACCTGTTCCGCTTTCCCCTCCACCCGTATACGCAGGGCCTGCTCGCGTCCGTCCCCAAGGCCGAGCAGCGGGACGAGCTTGCAACGATTCCCGGTGTGGTGCCCAACCTGATCCGGCCGCCCCAGGGCTGCCGGTTTCATCCCCGCTGCCCGAAGCGGATGGATATCTGCGTGAGGGAGAAGCCTCCGACCGTGGAGCATGCGCCGGGACATTGGGTGGCCTGTCACCTGCATACCGGCGGGCGCGGCGCATGAACGCACTATTGTCGCCAGGAGTGAACGCACGAATGCCGCCAGGAGCGACCACCCTCGTGGACGTGCGGGAGCTGAAAAAGTACTACCCCGTGACCGGCGGGGTCTTCCGCCGTCGCATTGCCGACGTGCGAGCAGTGGACGGCGTGGACCTGGCCCTTGCGCGGGGAGAATGCCTGGGGCTGGTGGGGGAGAGCGGCTGCGGCAAGACGACGCTGGGCAAGGCGATGCTGCGCCTGCACGACTCGACCTCCGGCCGCATCTACTTCGGGCAGGATCCCGAGCGGGTGGAGAGCGTGGAGGCGCTGCTCCGCTCCCCCGACCCGGCGCAGCGCGAGCAGGGCCGCGCTCTTTCAAGGACGATGGATCTCAACAGGTTGTCGGGCCGTGAGCTCCGGTTGACGCGGAGGAGGTTCCAGGTGGTCTTCCAGGACCCCACAAGCTCGCTGGATCCGCGCATGCTCGTCCGGGACATCGTGGCGGAGCCTCTCGCCGCCCAGAGGCTCGTCAAGGCCCGCGATGTCGAGGATCGGGTGCTCGAGCTGCTGGCAACCGTCGGGCTTACCCCGGATCACCTGCTGCGCTACCCCCACGAGTTCTCCGGCGGGCAGCGCCAGAGGATTGCCATTGCCCGTGCGCTGGCTACAAGCCCCGAGTTCATCATCATGGACGAGCCCACTTCGGCTCTCGATGTCTCGGTGCAGGCCCAGATCCTCAACCTGTTGAAGAGGCTGCGGGAGGAGCTCCACCTCACGTACTTGTTCGTCACGCACCACCTTCTGGTGGTGAAGTATGTCTCAAGCCGGATCGCGGTCATGTACCTCGGAAAGATCGTGGAGCTGGGCCCCACTGCCGACGTCTTCTCGCGGCCGCTGCACCCTTACACGCGTGCCCTGCTGTCTGCGATTCCCATTCCCGATCCCGAGACGAAGCGCGAGAAGATCATCCTCAGCGGCGACGTGCCCAACCCCGTCAATCCGCCGTCCGGCTGCCGGTTCCATCCCCGTTGTCCGCACGCCCGGGAGGTCTGCCGGACCACCGAGCCCCGGCTGGCACCGGCGGACAGCGGCACCGTCTCAGCCGCGGGAGACTCCGGCGCAGGCGGCCGCACCGTGGCCTGCCATCGCTGGCGGGAGATCTATATCTGATTCCGACAACCGCGGCCCCGACGCAACAGCGCGGCCAGTCCGAAGCTGAGCACCTGCTGCGTTCGGCCGTTCCTTGCACTTTTGCAGATTTCCCCGCTATAGTCGGCCCATGGAGACCATGAAAAGAACATCCACCTGCGGCGCGTTGCGTGCCGGCGACTCCGGTTCCTCGGTGATCCTCAACGGCTGGGTGCATCGACACCGCGACCATGGCGGCATCCGATTCTTCGACCTGAGGGACCGCTACGGGATCACGCAGGTTGTGGTGGATGCTGATGCATCTCCCGAGTTGCGCTCCGTGAGCGACCAGCTGAAGTTCGAGTATTGCATCGCCGTCGAGGGGACCGTCCGGCCGCGCCCGGGAAACATGGCGAACCCCAACATGCCGACCGGGGAGATCGAGGTGAAGGCGGCGCGGATTGTCATCCTCTCCCGCTGCGACGTGCTGCCTTTCATGATCGACGAAAAAGCGGATGCCAAAGAGGACACCCGGTTTACCTACCGCTACCTCGACCTGCGCACCGGTGCCATGCAGCGCAACATGGCGCTGCGCCACCGGGCCGCTTTTGCCACGCGTGAGTACCTGGTGGGAAAGGGGTTCTTCGAGATCGAAACCCCGATGTTCATCAAGAGCACGCCGGAAGGCGCGCGCGACTACCTTGTTCCGTCGCGCCTGAATCCCGGAAGGTTCTACGCGCTTCCCCAGTCACCGCAGCTGTACAAGCAGATCCTCATGGTCTCGGGGTTCGACCGCTACTTCCAGATCGCACGGTGCTTCCGCGACGAGGATGCCAGGGGCGACCGCCAGCCGGAGTTCACCCAGATCGACATCGAGATGAGCTTCGTGTCGCGCGAGGACGTCTTCGCGCTTGTCGAAGGGCTCATGGCACACGTGTTCAAGGAGTCCATCGGGAAGAACATCGAAACGCCTTTCCAGCGCTTGCCCTACGACGAGGCGATGAATCTCTACGGGTCCGACAAGCCGGACCTGCGCTTCGACCTCACGATGAAGGATTTCGGTCCCATTGCGGCAAAGGCAGGCTTCGAGGTTTTCCGCAAGGTCGTGGAAGGCGGCGGTGTAGTGAAGGCGCTCGTTGCACCCGGATGCGGCGAATACTCCCGAAAGCAGATTACGGAGCTGGAGTCCGTGGCCAAGGTATACGGGGCCGCCGGACTGGCATGGATGAAGGTGACCGAGGCGGGACTGGACGGCGGGGTTTCGAAGTTCTTTGCGGAACAGGCGGCGGAGATCCGCTCGACACTTGGCGCCGAGGCCGGGGGACCTCATCCTGCTGGTAGGCGCGGAGTTCCGCACCGCCTGCGTTTCCCTCGGCGCGGTGCGCACGCAGCTGGGCAGCGACCTGAATCTCGCCGACCCGGCTGTTTTCAAGTTCTGCTGGATCATCGATTTCCCGCTCTTCGAGTGGAACGCGGAGGAAAAGAAGTGGGATCCCGCCCACCACATGTTCACCATGCCGCAGGAGAGATTCCTGGATGACTTCGAGAAGAGGCCCGGCGAGGTGAAGGGGGACCTGTACGACCTGGTGTGCAACGGGGTCGAGCTTGCTTCCGGATCCATCAGGATCCATGACCCCCTGCTGCAAAAGAGGATTTTCACTTTCCTCGGCTTTTCCGAAGAGCAGGCGCAGAAGCGCTTCGGCTTCCTCCTGGAGGCCTTCCGCTACGGCCCGCCCCCGCACGGTGGGATAGCGCCCGGGCTTCGACCGCCTGGTGGCCATGATGGCCGGTGAAACGACCATCCGTGATGTCATTGCCTTCCCCAAGAACACCCTCGGGCAGTGCCCGATGGACGATTCTCCTTCCGAGGTCGATCCGCGGCAGCTGGAAGACCTGCACATCCGCGTGGTGGAAAAAAAGGGGTAACCCGGGGCGCCTTGAGCGCGCGAACTACGAGGCCCGGTGCGTGCGGCGCCCGGGCCTTCAGGTCCGTTGCCTGCTAAAAAAACCCGCGGGCTCCGCCCCCGCCACGGCCCATTGCCGTACAGCGGTCCTCCCAGTTGCGGATCATCCACGCGGGTTTGTAACTTGTTTTTCAGTTACGAGTCATAATTGACTTAAATTTATCAAATGTCAAGGCATAATGATACACTTATCACCTATTAAGTGAAAATAATGTTGCAATGTAACATCCATCTGTATAGTATTTCACAATTGGGAGCACAGCTCGGCTCATGCCTTCCAGGAAGAGACAGGACAGGATCGCCCGGATACTCGATTCTCTGAGCTCTGCAGGCGGGGCCTCGATCAAAGACCTTGCCGCCGCGCTGGACGTGTCGGAAATGACGATCCGGCGCGATCTCGAGCTCCTGTCGGAAGACGGCAGGGTGAGGCTCGTTCACGCTGGGGCCGTTGCCTCTGCCCCGCGATGGATACACCGCTCTCTGACTTCCACGGCGCCCGGCGCCGAGGAAAAAATGCGCATCGGCCAGAAGGCTGCCTCGCTGGTCGAACCCGGTGACGTGGTGATCATCGACTCGGGCGCTACCACGGAATGGCTTGCCCGCAGCATTCCTCCCGGGCTGCCCGTAACCATCCTCTGTTTTGCCCTGAACATCGCGCTGCACGCCGGCCGTCATCCGTCCCGCACCGTCGTGCTTGCAGGCGGCGCCATGCGGGAGGAGACGCTCGTCTGCGAGAGCCCGGAAGGCGTGAGCCTCGTCCGACGTTACCGCGCGAACAAGGCCTTCCTTTCCGCCGGCGGCGTCAGCGAATCCCTGGGAGTCACGTGCATTGATGCCGCGGAGGCCGAGCTGAAGAAGGCGGCGGTTGCAAGCTCCCAGACGCGGATCCTCCTCGCCGATTCGCGCAAGTTCGGCCGCGTGACCCCCTCATGGTTTGCCGACCTGAAGGATTTCGATGCAATTGTCACGGATGCAGGCATATCGCTGGAGCTGCGTGGAAATCACGCGCGCCCTCGGCATCGCCCTGCACGTCGTGGATGAGCCCGGCGGGGCAGATAGGCCCTCGCCGCGCCGGTAGAATCGAAGCGGTGGTGCGGCGTACCGCGGCGCCTAGAATCCACCGCGGCGTACCGCGGCGGCCTTGTTCCTTCAGGTCCTCGGTCTCCTTGATCCAGAACGCCTCGGTGCCCCAGTCCGGGAAAGCTTCCACGGAACCAGTAGTCGTTTCTCTGCCGCGCCCGCCACACCAGGAAGTAGATCATCCGCATGAAACGCAGGGGCTCGATGAGACGGAGCGTGGAGGCATCGAAGGCGTGGAAACGCTCGTATCCCTCCAGCAGGTCCGAGAGCTCCCGCCGGCTGCGCTCGGCGTGATCGGGCAGAACCAGCCAGAGGTCCTGCACCGCGGGACCGCTCATCATGTCATCGAAGTCGATGAGGGCAAGTCCCTCCCCCGGCCGGTCAATGACGTTGCCCCGGTGGCAGTCGCCATGGATCCTCTGCACGGGCGCCGTGTCGAACAGGGGCGCGATCTCGGCGAGCGTGCCGCGGCACGCTGCGCTGAAAGCATCGACACAGTCCGGGTGGACAAGCCGCTCGGAGAGAAGCTCGTCCACGAACGAGGCCGTGGTGGGCACTGGCGCGCAACGGACGCGGTGCGGCGCCTCGGCGCGCGCGCCCACCGCGTGGCACCGGCCCAGCAGGGAGCCCAGCCTGATGAGGGCGTCGCCGGATTCCGGCTCGAAGGAACGGCCCCCCATCCGTGGAAACACGGCGAAGCGGAATGTTTCCCGCGCATCCTCCTCCTCCGCGGCAAGCTCGTGCAGGGTCAGCCCGTCCGGCCCGGGGATCGGCGCCACCACGGGGATCTCCGCCGCGGCGCAATCGATCAGGAACCGGTGCTCGTCGAGGATCGATTCAGCAGACCATCGTCCCGGCCTGTAGAACTTCGCCACCCAGCGCTCGCCCGTCTGTGCGCGCATGCCGTAGACACGATTGACGTAGCTGGGATACGACTCCAGGGTGCCGTCCAGCTCAAACCCATGCGCCTTCTCCACCGCGGCCAGCGCGCGATCGGGAGAGAGCAATTCGAAAGAACCGGTGACCACGCCGCGCCTCCTCGGGAAGGGCTCAGGAGCCCGAACGTGCGAGCATAGTCCCTCCGCGCGATGCGGGGCAACACGTTTCGACCCAGGAGACCACGCATGAGCTCTTCGATCACTGAAACCATGACGCAGAGATTCTCCTGCCGAACTTTCTCCGGCGGACCGCTTGAAGAAAGAGACCGCGCGAGACTCTCCGAGGCGTCGGCCGCGATGACCTCGGGACCGTTCGGCTCCCGATTGCGGTTCTCTCTTGCCGCTGCCGCGGCGCGGGATACCTCCGCGCTCAAGCGCCTGGGGACCTACGGCACGATCCGCGGGGCCACGGCGTTCATTCTCGGCGCCGCAGAGCCCCTGTCGATGTACCTGGAGGATTTCGGCTACGCCATGGAGCGCCTGATTCTTCTTGCCACCGACCTCGGCCTCGGCACCTGCTGGCTCGGCGGCTTCTTCACGCGCGGCACTTTTTCGAGGCGCATCTCCCTTTCGCGCGGTGAACGGATTCCCTCGGTTGCGGCGGTGGGCCTGGTTCCGGACCGGGACAAGGCGGAAGCAGGCTTCATGCGGCGGAGCGTCGGTGGAAGCAGGCGAAAGCCCTGGGAGGAGCTGTTTTACGACGGCGGTTTTGGAAGTGTCCTGACCGCGGAACGCGCCGGTGCATACGCCTCACCACTTGCGATGGTGCGCCTGGCACCATCCGCTTCCAATCGCCAGCCCTGGAGAGTCGTCAGGAGCGGCGCGTCATGGCACTTCTTCATCAGGCGCACACCCGGCTACCCGCCGCGCATTTCCCGGACGCTCATGGGAATCGAAGACCTGCAGCGCGTGGACAGCGGAATCGCCATGTGCCACTTCGAGCTTTCAGCCCGGGAGCTGGGCCTGTCGGGTCAGTGGGTCATACGCCCGCCGTCGATATCACTGCCCGATTCCTTCACCGAGTATTCCGCAACCTGGCAAGGCTGACCAGCGGAGGCTCTCAGAACTGTTCCATCCTGAAGTGGAATCCCGCCCTGCGGGCGGCGGCTCTTACAACGCGGCCGAGGGGGTAGGGCCCGCAGAAGAAGACGTTCGTCCGGCTGTAGGGATGCTCCTCGGAAATACGATAGAACACCTGATCCCAATCCGGCTGCCCGAAGCTCGTTCGTGACGTCAGCCCGGTGAGAACGTCCTTCCGGGTGGACTTCTGCACGAGATCCATGCCGATCTTGAGCAGCCCCGTGGTCGAATTGATCCTGGTGTCGGTGAGATAGATATTGATCTCCAGGAGCTTCAGGCGGAGGGCGTCGATCTGCTCGAGCATCTCGGAGAACCACTCGTAGGTCCTTTGCCCGCGGTACAGCCAGAAGAAGTGCGCCTTTTCCAGCCTCATGCCGCGGCCCTGTTCGTGCCGGGCCACGATGCTCTTCAGGATCGATGCAAACGGCGTGACGCCGATGCCCGCCCCGATCAGCACTGCGTGACGGGAGGTGAAGAGGCGCGCGCTGGGGCTGCCGAACGGCCCCTGGAGCAGAACCGGCATCTCCCGCTTTTCACGGGGAAGCTTCGTGAAAAGGCGGTGCAGGCGGCGCGTCCAGTTTCCCAAAGCGCGGATGTGCAGGCCGACGTGGCTCCCGTCCTCGGGGTTGCTGCTCATCGTGAACGGGTGCCACCCGAAGATGCTCACGCGGGGAATCTTCACATAGGCGAACTCGCCGGGGTCGAACTGGAAGGATTCCGGCCGATGAAGCCTCAGGTGCGTCACGCCCGCGGGGAGAGCTTCACCCTGCTTGACGAAGCTGAGGGCCCGGTGGGTCCGCCGAATGACCAGCTCCGCAAGAAAACCGGCTGCTGGCACCGCCGCCCACGGGATGAAGGAGCGCGCATGGACGAGGTATACCGCGAACCATGCCCAGTACAGCACGTGGGTGACGGCGAACAAGGGATAGAAGGCGGAACGCCGGATGAAGGCTTGAGCGAACAGCCACATGATGAAGAAGACTCCCAGAAGCACGAGGCCGCTGAGCCCGGCAGCAGTGTGCAGGAGGCTGTCGGTGAACGGCACGGACAGTGTCGTGTAGTTCAGCAGATGCGCTCCCGTGTGAACGAGCGCAAAGAAAAAGAGGACGCTCCCGACTGCCTTGTGAAAACCGATGTTGTGATCCACCGGTATGAAGGCGAACAGGAAGGTCTGCCGGATCCACCGCATCAGGGTTCGGATCATCGGCAGGAGAATCAGCATCCCGTTGAAATTGAGACTGGCGCCGGCGCCCCGGGCCACCTCGATGTAGATGTTTGCTCCCGCCGACCGGTATCGGCTGAAAGCCGACCAGAAGAACCATGCATTGGCCGCCACGTAGGCGGCCACCAGGAGAGACCGCCAGGCATAGTAGGGAACAACCACGAAGGCCTGGCGTACAATGGTGCTGAACCGGACGTGCCGCACGTCCAGCGGCTGGCTGCCTTCCGCGCCGAACCAGTCGGCGACGCTCTGGATGAGCTTGCGGCGGACGAGCTCGTTGGCCTGGAGAAGCCGGCGGAAGGCCGCGAAGTCCAGCGCCCTGCGACGGCCCCGGGCAAGCAGGGCGTCTCGGATTCGATGGCGCTCCTCCACGCTGATCACGATGCGATTTGACGCGAGGCAGGCCTGGAGCATGTGATCGAGCTCCTGGGCGTCGATCTTCCCGTCCCCGTCGTCATCGTGAAGGCGGAAGATGAAACGAAGCTTGTCCTCATCCTCGCCGAGAATCAGGGAAACGACCGATTTCAGAAAGTCCATTTCGGAAACACGCCCGTCACCATCGTCATCCAGAGCGTCAAAGAGACGCCGAGCGATGTAGGAGTTTCGGATGCCCAGGAACCGGCGCAGCTCCGCGGATGTCATTCGCCTGCCGCCGTCCTGATCCCCGCGGCTTCCGCCGTGACCGGCCGCATGGAAGCGGCGGCGCACAAGGTTGAGAAAGTCCTGGTCCTTCTTCGAGAGTTGTTTCCTGGCCCGGCGCCGCTCACCGGGCCCTGTCGGGCCGGTGTGTGCGCTGCCAGTCCGACCTGTTGATGCGCGGGCCATGCGCCCCTCCTCCCGTGAAGGTAGCTTCGGCCAAAAGGGGAGTCAAATATGCGTGCAGCGCGTACGCTCAGGGTCTTTTCCCGGTGCCGCGCCGCGGGCTACCATTCCCCATGCAGGGCCTGCTTGAAGGACTGGTCGCCGGGTACGGCATTGCGGTGCCTGTGGGCGCGGTTTCGATTCTCATTTTTACGACCGGCATGAAGTCGGGGTTCCCAATGGGATTCGCTGCAGGCGCGGGGGCTGCGACCGCGGACCTGGTCTATGCGGGCGCAGCAAGCATTGCGGGAAGCGCCCTCGTCATCCTCCTTCAACCTGTTGCGCGGTTCTTCCGCATCGGCGGCGGTGTGGTCCTCCTCATCATTGCGGCCTGGGGCCTTGCACAGGCGTTTCGCAGACGGACTGAGCGGACATCAGCCTCGGAGGAAGCTGCCGCTGGCCCGGGCGCTACCTACGTCCAGCTTCTCGGGATCACGCTTGTCAACCCACTCACCGTCGTGTACTTCGGGGCTCTCATCCTCGGCAGGGACGGGGGCGGCCCATTCATCGCTGCAGACCGCGTGGCATTCGTTCTCGGCGCGGCCCTTGCATCCCTCTCATGGCAGACCCTGCTTGCCCTGCTGGGCAGCCTCCTGCACGGCAGGCTGCCTTCCCGGTTCCGAACCGCCGCCGTGACGGCGGGGAACCTGGTCGTTGCGGCCCTTGGAGCGCGGATCCTCGTCCTTGCGCTGAGGTAGAGCCGGCACCGTGTGGAGCCCCCACGCGGTGCACCCCGGTGGTTTCCCCGGTTGCCGGCCGGCCGTCGCGTACACTATATGTTAACTGTGCGCGCCACTCGGGAAGTCTCCGGTGTCATCCGCCAATGGATGGAAACCTCGACCATGCGGTTCCTTCCCTCCCTGATCGAGGCGGAAAAAAGACTGCCGGACGCAATACCGCCCCGCCTGAAACGTCGTTCAGAAAGAGGAGCAACCTGATGTTGAAGCTGTTTCGCCACCTGAGGCCGTTCGCCGTCCCCATCCTGTTCATCCTCGTGCTCGTGGGCGGCCAGGCTATTGCCGAGCTGTTCCTTCCGACCCTCATGGCGGATATCGTGGATTTGGGGATTGCCCGGGGCGACACGCCGTACATCCTCCGCGTGGGCGGGCTGATGCTCCTCGTCGCGCTGGTGGACATGGGGCTTGCGCTCATTACCGCCTTTCTCTCCGCGCGGGTGAGCATGGGGTTCGGACGCGACCTTCGGAAGCTTGTCTTCTCCCGCGTCTCGGGCTTTTCCCTGCACGAGTTCGACGTCATCGGGACACCGTCCCTCATCACCCGCACGACCAATGACATCACCCAGGTGCAGATGTTCTCCATGATGCTGCTGCGCATGTTCATCTTCTCCCCGATCATGGCTGTGGGCGGGGTCGTGATGGCCCTGCAGAGAGATGCGAAGCTCACGTGGGTGCTCGCGGTTGTCATCCCCATCATCGCGGCGGTCGTGGCCCTCGTAGCCACCCGTGCCATGCCGATGTTCCGCGCAATCCAGGCCAGGATAGACAGGATCAACCTCGTCCTCCGGGAGGGACTCTCGGGGGTACGCGTCATCCGGGCCTTCAACCGCGTCCAGCATGAAACGCGGCGCTTCGACGATGCCAACCGGGACCTCACCGAGATGTCCATACGAGTGAACAAGCTGATGGCGCTCATGATGCCTGCGATGATGTTCCTCATGAACCTCACCACGATTGCCATCGTCTGGTTCGGGGCCCAGCGGATCGACCTGGGGGAGATGCAGGTGGGAAGCCTCATGGCATTCATCCAGTATGCCATCCAGATCCTCTTCTCCCTGCTCATGGTGTCCTTCCTCTTCATCATGCTCCCGAGGGCCTCCGCCTCCTCGGCGCGGATCAACGAGGTGCTGGCCCTGTCACCGGGCATCCGGGATGTCGAAGGCGCCCGCACCGCGGAAAAAGAGCACGGGCACATCGAGTTCAGGAACGTCACCTTTGCCTACCCGGGCGCGGAGGAGCCCGCCGTCCGCGACATTTCCTTCGACGCGAAGCCCGGCGAGGTCACGGCGATCATCGGCGGAACGGGCTCGGGGAAGTCGACCCTGGTCAACCTGATCCCCCGCTTCTACGACGCGGCGTCCGGCAGCATCCGGGTGGACGGCGTGGACATCCGCGAGATGCCGCAGGAAGCGCTGCGAGGGAAGCTCGGGTTCGTTCCCCAGAAGGCGGTCCTGTTCAACGACACCATTGCCGGGCAACATCCGCTACGGCCGGCAAGAGGCCACCGACGAAGAGGTGGCGCACGCCGCGGAGACCGCCCAGGCGCGCCGAGTTCATCCTGGCGATGCCGGACGGCTTCCAGTCGATGATCGCGCAGGGCGGGACGAACCTTTCCGGCGGGCAGAAGCAGCGGCTGGCCATTGCGCGGGCCCTGGTTCGGAAGCCCGAGATCTACATCTTCGACGACACGTTCTCCGCGCTGGATTTCAAGACCGATGCGCAGCTGCGCGCCGCGCTGAGAAGGGAAACGGCGGATGCCACGGTGATCATCGTGGCGCAGCGGGTGAACACCGTCATGGATGCTGATCGGATCATCGTGCTGGACGACGGCAGGGTGGTCGGCGCGGGGACGCACCGCCAGCTGATCGGCACCTGCGAGGTCTACCGCGAGATCGTCCTGTCCCAGCTCTCCGAGGAGGAACTTGCATGAGCAACGCGCACACACCAGCGCAGGGTCCGGCGGAAGGCCTCCGTCCGGGCAGGGGACCGGGATTCGGCCCCGGCGGACATCGCGGAGGCCCCATGGGCGGAATGGGCGCGCCGGTGGAGAAGGCAAAGAACTTTTCCACGTCCCTGAGGAGGCTCCTGCGCTACCTGAGGCCGCGCATGGCCCAGCTGGTCGCCGTGCTTGTTCTCGCGGTTGCCAGCACCCTTTTCGCCGTCTTCGCGCCGAAGATCATGGGCAACGCCACGACCGTGATCTTCACGGGGCTCATGGGCAAGATGCGGCACGTGCAGGGCGCGGCAATCGATTTCCCGGCCATCGGGCGGATCGTCGTGGTTCTGATCGGGCTGTACACCGTGTCCGCGCTGTTCAGTTTTCTCCAGCAGTACATCATGGCGGGGGTCGCGCAGAAGACCGTGTACGACATGCGCCGCGACGTCAGCGAGAAGCTTGCACGGCTGCCGCTGTCCTATTTCGACGGCCGCACGCACGGGGAGATCATGAGCCGGTTCACCAATGACATGGACAACATCGCCGGCACCCTCCAGCAGAGCCTCGGGCAGGTGATCACCTCGGTCGTCACCATCCTCGGGGTCATCGTCATGATGCTCACCATCAGCCCCCTGCTGACGGCGATCACCCTGGTCGTGCTCCCCCTGAGCTTCCTCATGACGAGGATCATCGCTCCCCGCTCCCAGAAGTACTTCGCGGAGCAGTGGAAGCACATCGGGGAGCTCAACGGCCACGTGGAGGAGATGTACACCGGCCACGCCATCGTGAAAGCCTTCGGCTACGAGCGGAAGTCCATTGAGAAGTTCAACGCGGTGAACGACAAGGTCTACGAGGCGAGCTGGCGGGCGCAGTTCATCTCGGGCCTCCTGTTCCCGATGATGACGTTCATCAACAACATCGGGTACGTGGCCGTGGCCGTGGCCGGCGGCATCCTGGTGACCCGGCGGGCAATCGCCATCGGCGACATCCAGGCGTTCATCCAGTACTCGCGGCAGTTCACCATGCCCATCGCCCAGGCGGCGAACATCGCCAACCTCCTGCAGAGCACCGTGGCCTCGGCGGAGCGCGTGTTCGAGCTGCTCGACGAGAAGGAGGAGACCCCCGACAGCCCCGTGGCGGCGGTGCTCTGCGTCGCCCCGCGGCGACGTGCGCTTCGAGAACGTGCGGTTCAGCTACAAGCCGGATGTGCCCCTCATCGAGGGGATGAACCTCGACGTGAAGCAGGGCCAGACCATCGCCATCGTGGGTCCCACGGGCGCCGGGAAGACCACGCTGGTCAACCTGCTCATGCGGTTCTACGAAACGCAGGAAGGCCGGATCACCGTGGACGGCGTGGACATCCGCGACGTGCGCCGCGGCAGCCTCCGCTGCACGTTCGGCATGGTGCTGCAGGACACGTGGCTGTTCAACGGGACCATCCGCGACAACATCGCCTACGGCAGGGACGGAGTCACCGACGAGGAGGTCCACCAGGCCGCCGTTGCCGCGCACGCGGACCACTTCATCAGGACGCTTCCGGACGGCTACGACACCGTGCTCAACGAGGACGCGTCCAACATCTCGCAGGGGCAGAAACAGCTCCTCACGATCGCCCGGGCCATCCTGATCGATCCGGCCATCCTCATCCTGGACGAGGCCACCAGCTCCGTGGACACGCGCACCGAGGTGCTCATCCAGCGCGCCATGGCGCGTCTCATGCAGGGCCGCACGAGCTTCGTCATTGCGCACCGCCTGTCCACGATCCGCGACGCGAAGCTCATCCTCGTGATGAACCAGGGGAAAATCATCGAGACGGGCACGCACCGCGAGCTCCTGGACAAGGGCGGCTTCTACGCGGAGCTGTACAACAGCCAGTTCACGGGCGCGAACATCGAGGCCGAGGAAGGGGCGCGGATCAAGTCCGCGTAGCCATGGATGCGTGGCGCGCCGCAGGCGCGCGGAGGGCGCGCGAGTACAGGGATGTGCGGCGCGGCAGAATGCAAGATGCGCTTGTCAACTGAACGCTCCGTCGGTCCGCCTGTACGCGCCTGCCGGCATGGATTTCATTCCGACAATCCGCTATTGTGCAGGGCATGGCTGATCGTGGAAAGAAGGCAGTGGAGCAGGGCCCGGTGACTCTCCCAGGACCCGGTGAACCATCCGATGCCAGGCGCGGGGTCGGCTGGCTGTTCGCGGGGCTCTTTCTCCTCTACATGTTCGATTACATCGACCGCGAGGTGGTTTCCTCCCTCCTCCCCTTCCTGAAGAATGACCTCGGCGTCACCGACACCCAGGCAGGTTCACTTGCCTCGGCCGTCTACTGGTCCATCGTGATCTTCACGTTCCCCGCCTCCCTCCTCGTCGACCGCTGGAGCAGGAAGCGGAGCGTCGGCCTCATGGTGATGCTCTGGAGCGTGGCCACCGGTCTGGCCGCGGCCGTCCGGTCGTTCCCCCAGCTGTTCATGACCCGGCTGGGCGTGGGAGTCGGGGAGGCGGGGTATGCCCCCGGCGGGACCGCAATGATTTCCGCCATGTATCCCATGGAAAAGCGCTCCCGGATGATGGGTCTCTGGAACGCTTCCATCCCGCTGGGCTCGGCCATCGGCGTCGCCCTTGGCGGGGTGATCGCCACGCAGTGGGGATGGAAGCATGCGTTCGGCATCGTCGCCATTCCCGGGTTCATCATCGGGGTCCTGTTCTTCTTTTTCGCCCGCGACTACAGGACGGTGAAGCTGGAAAGGCCGGCCACGCTGACACGGGCAGCCCGCCGCATGTACTTTCGTGAGATCGTCAGTGATTTCCTTCACACCCCGTCCCTGCTCCTGACCTACATCGCCTTCGCGGGCAACACGTTCCTCACCAGCGCCTACCTGATCTGGCTCCCGTCCTACTTCGTGCGGACGCAGGGAATGGCCGCGGGCCGGGCGGGCCTCAAGGCGTCCTCCATCATGCTCCTGGCCATCATCGGCGCTCCGCTGGGCGGATTCCTCGTGGATGCCTGGAGAAAAAAGCGCACCACGGCGCGTCCCCTTTTCGCGGGCCTGTCCTCCATTCTCAGCGCGGTGATCTGGCTGCTCGCCTTCGGCGTGTTCATCCGGCACGGCCCAGTATATCGTGATGATGCTCGCCGCGGTGACCACGCTCCTGTATCTTTCCGGGGCCTCGGCGCTCACGCAGGACGTCGTGCACCCGGGGCTCTGGGCGGTCTCATACGCCATCTGCGTGATCGTGCAGAACCTGGTGGGAAGCTCCACGGGACCCATCGTTGTGGGCGCGATCTCCGACAAGTTCGGGCTTTCCGCCGCCATGCTCGTCGTGCCCATCGCCTCCCTGCTCGCGGGAGTCCTGTTCCTGGTTGCCGCCGCGTTCTACCGCCGCGACCTGGAGAAGGTGGACAAAGTAGCCGTGGAGATGGAGAGCTGACCCGCACCTGCGCGGCGCGGTGAGCCGGGCAGTGTCCGTCACATGGAGGACCTCATGAGTGACAATTCTTCACCCGAGACCCGGCAGGACGGAGCAAGCCCGCGGCCCGCGCAAAAGCCGCCGGGCACGTCGGCGTGGGTTGTCGGAGGAGTGCTCATTCTCGTCGGCGTCGTGTTCATTATCAGGAACGTGACGGGGTTGGAGCTTCACAACTGGTGGGCGCTGTTCATCCTGATTCCCGCGCTCGGCTCGCTGGCATCCGCATGGCGTATTTTCGAGAAGAATGGCATGCGCTTCACGACGGCTGCCCGTGGTCCCCTGGTCGGGGGGGTTGTTCTCCTGGCAATCGCCGCTATTTTCCTTTTCGGCCTGGACTGGGCTGTCGCCTGGCCGTTCCTGCTGATCCTCGGCGGGGGTGCCCTTCTCCTGACGTCCCTGCGGAGACGGGGCTGAGGAAACAGGCTCAAAAGCTCGGCGTATACTCGCAGACGTCGACCATTCCATCCGAGCGGGCAAAGGAATTCGCGCGCCGCGCTGCGGCCGCAGTGTTCGCGGCTACAGCAGGTATCCCCACGTCTGCAGGAGGTCCCCGTCGCGATGCCAGCGCTCCCCGATGTCGGTGCGGTAGAACATGTTGGGGATGATGATGTTTTTCACGCGGTTGTACGCTTCCTTGCGGGCATCGTCCATGGTGGAGCCCGATCCGGTCACCACCATGACGTAGCCGGAATTGCCTGTCAGGCGCCAGTCGCCGTCCACCAGCCTGATGTCGCAGGGATGGATGCCCTCGTTCATCGGCTTGCGAAAGATCACCACCGCGTCCTCGCTGAACTTGTGAAACGCGTCCGAGTCCAGGAAAGGGAACGGCGGCACCGCGATGACGACGCAGATCTGGAAGCCCCTCTTTGCCCGCAGGGTGACCGGAGTGCCGCGCGCCATCCCCGTAAGCACGTCCGACCATCGCGAGAGCATTCCCTCGATCTGCAGGTTGATGGTGGGGTAACCGAAACGGCAGGTGAACTCCAGCGGGTAGATGCCGCGCGAGTTGGCGATGCAGTTGATGTCGATGTAGCCCGTGTAGTGAACCGCGGCCAGCCGGTCCCTCATCTTCAGGAGCGTCTGCTGGAACATCATGCTGGAGCCGTGCCAGAACCCGGATGTGCCCATCTCCCCGGTCTGCGGCCCGATGTCGTCGTTGAACATCCGCTTGTGCTCGAAGTTGACGAACACCGGGTGCATGAAGTCCGTGCCATTGAAGAAGGCCCCGACAGCGACCTCGACGCCGGAGGCGTACTTCTGCAGCTGGAAGCTCTTGATCTTTCCGCCCCAGCCCTTCTTGTAGTGCTCCAGCATTGTCAGCACGTCCAGGCCGTCCTCCTCCTGCCCCACGAAGGAGAGCACCTTCTCGTTCTGCGCCCTCCCGCTGGGCTTTACGACGTAGCGGCCGGGGGTGGACTTGATGAACGAGATGGCATCGTCGAAGGAAGAGAACTCCCACCGGGGCAGGATGGTGATGCCCGCCGCGCGCATCTCCTCCTGGCCGAACTCCCGGTCCATCTCCAGGCGGTCCGTGTACGGTGTGCCTCCGACCACCGCCTTGCCTTCCGCGCGGAGCCGGTCCGAGAGCGCGCCGAACTCGCAGTCATCGAAGACGATGACGTCCGCCCAGTCCTTGCTTTCCTCCCAGCGGTCCACCTTCTCCACGAATCCTTCCGCCACCTCGCGCTCGGATTTCATCATGATGTGGTAGCGCACCTCGTGGCCTTCCTTTTTCACCTCCCAGGCGAGGTCATGGATCAGTCCCCACTTGGAGATGAAGAGAAAGCGCTGCGCGCGGGGCTCACGCGATGAAGGCACACTGAGCGGCGCAGAAGGGGCGGGCTCTGTGGCAAAGAGGGAGGGCTGCGATGCCGGGATGGATGTCGGCCCGCTGCCGGCAGGCGTCCCGGGCTGTGGCGCAGGCTCCGGCGCCGGCTGACCGGGTTCGCCGGGCGGGGATTGCGCGGAGGCGGGAAGGCCGTTGGCGCTGTTCCTGCCGCCGTTTTTTTTCGCGCTTCCCCGGTCATCGCTGGACATCGTGTACGGAACATAGCGCAGGTGAAGGGCTGTCGGCAAGGTATTCTTTGTGTACATTGGTGCGCGTGGCAGTCAACCGAGGAATACGTGTCATCCCGGTCCGGGGGAGCACGGAAAAAAGCGGACACCGGCTGGACCCGTCGAGGCTCGAAACGGTCCGGGTGGCGGGCAACGCGGAAATCGCGCCGGGAATTTACCGCCTTTCCTTCCCGCGCACGTGGGAGTTCGTCCCGGGGCAGTCCATCGCGCTCACCCTCGATCCGCGGCTCCCCGCGCGCTTTTACAGCATTGCAAGCGGCACCCGTGACGCGCTGGTCGAGGTGCTGTACGACCTGGTTCCGGACGGCGAGCTGACTCCCCGGCTGGCCATGCTGGCACCGGGGGACGAGCTGCTCTGCTCCGCTCCCTTCGGCGCATTTCGCGATGCCGATGGCCCGTCATGCTGGGTGGCCACCGGCACCGGTATCGCGCCGTTTGTCTCCATGGCGCGATCGGGAAGAACGGAGGGGAAGCTGCTCATCCACGGCAGCCGAACCGTCGCGGGGCTCATGGAACGGGACTTCTTTTCATTTCGCTTGAACGGGCGCTACGTCCCCTGCTGCACCCGGGAGAAGGGGGCGGGCGTCTTCGAAGGGAGACCCACGGCATGGCTCACCACGCAGCCGCTTCCCGCGGCCGAACGTTTCCTTCTCTGCGGCAACAGCGGGATGGTGGTTGATGCACGCGACATCCTCATTGGCAGGGGAGTGAAATTCGCTGACGTCATCGCCGAGATCTATTTCTGAGCGCATCAATGAAGGAGAACCTGATCGGCAGCACGCTGTCCCGGTTGGAAGTTGTGGCAGCGGAGGCCGGCCTTCCCGCGTATGCAGGGAAACAGATTGCAGACTGGATCTACCGGAAAGGCGTCTCGACATTCGATGAGATGACCAACGTGCCCGTGGCGGCGCGCACCGCCCTGGCGGATTGCTTTTCACTGGACCGCGCCGCCCCGGTGAAGGTGATCGAGTCTGCCGACGGAACGAAGAAGTACCTCTTTGCGGCCGGCAGCGGCGGATTCGTGGAGGCAGCCTGGATCCCGGAAGAGCGGCGGGGCACGCTGTGCCTCTCGGTCCAGGTCGGCTGCAAGATGGGCTGCCTGTTCTGCATGACCGGAAAGCAGGGGTTCCAGTCTCACCTGGATGCCGGGCAGATCCTCAACCAGTACCTGAGCCTTCCCGAGCGGGGCCGGGTGACCAACATCGTGTACATGGGCATGGGAGAGCCCCTGGACAACCTGGCGAACGTCCTGGCCAGCCTGGAAATCCTGTGCTCCGACTACGGGTTCGGGCTGAGCCCGACCAGGATAACCGTGTCCACAATCGGACTCGTTCCGGCCATGCGCACGTTCCTGGACAGCACGAAGTGTCACCTCGCGGTGAGCCTCCACACTCCCTTCGAGGAAGAGCGGCGGCGCCTGATGCCGATAGAAAATGTCCACCCGCTTGCGGAGGTTCTTGCCGAGCTTCGTGCCCGGATGGTCCGCGGCCAGAGGCGCGTGTCGTTCGAATACATCGTCTTTGACGGCCTGAACGATACGCCCCGGCATGCCCGCGAGCTTGCCCGTATCCTGGACGGCATCCGCTGCCGCGTCAATCTCATCACCTTTCACGCCATCCCCGGAACACCCCTTGCGCCGGCTCCGCCTGAAAAAATGGAGCAGTTCGCGGCGCTTCTCCGCGGCCGCGGACTGCTCACCACCATCCGCCAGTCGCGGGGGCAGGACATTCGAGGCGGCCTGCGGCCTGCTTTCCACGCGGGAGCTCGTGCGCTCCAGGGCGGACGCGGACCTGTGAATCCTCCGCGGCGCATCCACCTTTCGCGGTTCGTTTCGATCCCTTTTGCCACGTTGATCTATGCGCTGAGCGGGGCGGCTGTGGGCGTCAGCGCGTTTCCTTCCGCGCTGGTCCTGACCTGGGCGGCGCAGGCCTTGCTTGTAGAGGTTTCCGCGGGGAACCTTGTCCTCTTCTGCCTGGTCGCCGGAGGCTGCCTGTACCTCCTGCTGTTCTGCGGCCTCCTGCTCACGGGAACTCTCATGCGCCTCCTTTCCCTGGGGGTCCGTCCCGGAGCGCACCGGCTGTTCTCGACTGCCACGATGTTCTGGATGGCGATGAACGGCCTTCAGACCATTGCCGCGCGCCTGTTCCTCCCCGTGGTTCCCGCCGGGTATTTTCCCACGATGTACTTCCGGCTGGCGGGCTGCCGGATCGGGAAGGACGTCTGGATCGTGGGTGCCACGATCCTCGATCCGCACTTCGTCACCATAGGTGACGGATCCATCATCGGGGGCGATGTTGTCATCTCGCCGCATATCGCGGGGGGCAATGACGTGTATTTCGGGGCGATCACCATCGGCCGAGACTGCAGGATCGGGGCTCACTCGGTGATCTGCGCGGGAGTGACCATCGGAGACGGGGCCAGCGTCGGGATCCGGACCTTCCTTCGCAAGGGAACGCGGGTGGCCGCGGGGGCCCACGTTGCCGCCGTGGGCGCCCTTGCCCCGCAGGATGTCATCCAGCTCGAGAAGGGAAAGAAGCGGCGCTCGTGATCAGGCGCCGCGCCTGGTCGCGACGGCACTCAGGCGCGCAGGATCTTTCTCACCTCGCGGGCGAGGGCCTCCCCGAGCGCCTTGTGCGCCGACGCTTCAAAATGCAAACCATCGGCGTCGGAGCAGGTAATGACCTTCCCCGCGTCGAAGAACGGGCAGCCATGCGCCTTTGCCGTTTCCGCGATCAACGGAGCCAGCGCCCGCGACTTTTCCACCCCGCCTTCGAAGATCTGGGCGAACTCCGAGAGCTTCGTGAGCGGCACGGGCGCAACTACGAGCACGGGAGGTGCCTTTCCTTCGCGGCCCGCCGTGCTCCGTGCCACGATGTCCAGGAGAACGCCCACGCCTGCGGCGATGTCCGCGGGCGGAGCGGAGTAACGCCTCTTTGTGTCATTCGTGCCCAGCATCAGGACGACGAGGTCCAGCGGTGCCTGGCTTTCCAGGCAGGGCATGAGGTGACGCTTTCCCACCTTGTCGCCTTCCACGGGGTCTTCCCAGACCGTTGTGCGCCCGTTGAGGCCTTCCTCTATCACCCGGAATCCCGAGCCGAGGGCGGCCTGGAGAACACCGGTCCACCGCACGCTCCCGGGAAACCTCTGCTGAGACACGGGATCGTAGCCCCAGGTGTTTGAATCGCCGAAACAGAGCACTTCAAGCATCGCCGCCTCCTGCCGCGCTCACCGACTAGAAAACAAACGGGATCACGCTCTTGCGCTCCCGGGGGTAGTCAGTGAAAGTCTCGATGTACCACCTCCGGTTTGCCCATGCCCGCGGCACCAGGTTGGCAATGGTGAACACTGCGAAGCCGAGCCCCGGCAGTGACCAGGTGGCAAGCGCCCAGCCGCACCACTGGGTGATCTCTCCGAAGTAATTGGGATTGGAGACGTACTCCCACAACCCGCCCCGGGGGATGGCGTAGCCCACCTCGCCCGGCTTGCGGAGGCGGCGCAGGTCCCTGTCCGCCCATAGGTGGGTGAGAAATCCTGCCGCGAACAGGGCGACGCCGACGCAGACGCGCAGGCTGGACAGGAATCCGCCGCCGTCGCGGGGACCCGTCCCGGCCAGGAACATCCCGTTTGCATACCCGTTGAGGCTGTTGAAGATGAAGGCGAATGCAACCAGGACCAGGGGAAACCGCTTGGAGCTTCCGCGCATCAGCAGCGGGAAAAGGCAGGTGCGGTACAGGTAATGGATCTCCCACAGCCCGAGGAGCAGCAGGGTGAGCGGCCCAAGCGGCTGTCCGCTGGACAGCACGATGATGCCGATGACCAGGAGCGCCGGCGCTTCCATGACCATCCAGCCCGCACGGGCCGTGAGCGAGGGCCCCCAGCCTGCCCTGAAATATCTCCCGTAAGGTGCCGTGAAAAAGAAGAGCAGCGTGAATACGACGGGAGCCGAGATGAATATTACCCAGAGCGCAACTGTCATCAGCATAGGCTGTCTCTGGACTATATCAGCAGAGGCATCGACTGGCAATGCAAAGGCTGGAGGATCTGCGGGATGGCCCTCGTGCCATTCCATCCGGTTTGCTGTAAGATGGATGCATGTATAGGACGATTGATGAGTTCGTCGCCGACTGGACGAGGGAGAGCGCCATCAGCCTCAAGGTGGAGCGGGTCCTGACGGATGCCTCGCTGCCGCAGAAGATCTACCCGGAGGGGAGGACGCTCGGGCAACTCGCATGGCACATGGTTCTCATGATCGGGGGGACGGGGTCGGTAGTCGGACTGGAAGTTGCCGCACCCCCGAGAGGCACTGAGCAGCCGGGCTCGGCCGCGAGCATCGCGGACGCCTACGAGACCGCAGCGCGCTCGATGGGTGAACAGGCCTCCGCGAAGTTGAAGGACGCGCAGCTCCCGACCGAGATTCCCTTCTTCGGCCGGAACCTGCCTATAGAACGGGTGCTCCAGGCTCTTGTCGCTCACCAGATCCACCATCGAGGCCAGATGACGGTCCTGATGCGCCAAGCGGGTCTTGTGCCCCCGGGAGTCTACGGCCCGACGCGTGAAGAAGGCGCGGCCATGCGCGCCCGGCAGGAGGGGAAGTAGGCAGGCTGGGCTGGAAGCGCCAGCGAGGCGGCGCTCCCGCGTCCGATCAGGTGCTGATTCGATTCCGCCCTTTCCTCTTGGACTCGTAGAGCGCGCGATCCGCTTCCGTGATGACCTTGCTGCCGGTGCTGCCCTGATCGGGGAACATGGCGATTCCCAGGGAGAGGGTTGCCCTGATTTCAGACCCGTCCAGGACCGTCACTGATTCCTGGAAGGTCTGGCGGTACAGCTCGGCGCGTTTGTACGTGTTTGCGGCGTTCGCATTGATCAGGACCACCAGGAACTCATCCCCGCCGAGGCGGCACACAAGGTCGCCGCCGCGCGTTTGATTTGTCAGCTGGGCGGCCAGGCGCTTCAGCACCAGGTCTCCCGCATCGTGCCCATGCGTGTCATTGATCTCCTTGAACTTGTCAATATCGATCATCACCAGGCCGACCTTGTACGCTTCGCGAATGGCTCTTGCCAGCTCACGATCAAGGGTTTCATTCAGGTAGCGGCGGTTATGGAGGGAAGTCAGAGGATCTCGAATCACCTGTTCACGCAATTCTGACTGGAGCAGGAGCTCTTCCATCTGCGTCCTGAGCTTCTCATTGGCAAAGGTCAGCTCATCCTTCGCCTTTCTCAGGCCGGTGACATCCTCCGAGATATAGATGGCCCCGATGATCTCGCCACCCTTCTCCAGCGGCACTCCGCGGACATTGAAGTATCCCTTTCCTCCGCCCGACAGGGACGGGAACTCCACTTCGGATTCCTCGAAGGGGATCCCCTCGAGAACGTCCCGGTATTTCCGGGAGAGGCCCGCTGCCACGATGCTCCTGCGCATCGTGATATCCTGACCCTTGTAGTCGGCGAGCGTCGTGCGTCCACTCCCCATATGCACGAGATGAAATGGGTTTACTTCGAGAATCATTCCGTTCCGGTCAACCACCTGGAGGGAAACCGGAAGGGCTTCGAACAGCGCCCGGTATCGCTCCTCGCTCAAGCGGACGGCCGCTTCCTTGCCTTTCAGCCGGGCAATCTCTTCCAGAAGTCTCTCGTTTGTTGCTTTCAAGTCCCCGGATTCACTGCTGCTTGTCACGTTGGTCCCTCGCCCTGATCAGCGGGAAAGTATGTTTCCTTTCGAAATGTATGTCAAACGACGCCGGAATGTCCGCATTGGTTGACTTTCGTCGAGCGGCAAAGCAGGTTATCAGGGACCAGGAGGAATACATGAGCGGCGAACTTGTGCTCGTGACGGGCGGGTCTGGATTCATAGGCGCAAACTGCATCCTGCAGCTCCTGAAGGCCGGCTACCGCGTGCGAACGACCGTGCGTTCGCTCAGTCGCGAAGCCGACGTGCGCTCCATGCTCGCAACGGGCGGCGCCCCGCCGGGCGCGGAGCTTTCATTTGCTGCTGCCGACCTCATGTCCGACGATGGCTGGCCGGCGGCGGTCGCCGGCTGTCGTTTCGTGCTCCATGTCGCCTCGCCATTCCCCCCGGACCTGCCAAAACATGAAGACGAGCTCATTCTCCCTGCCCGCGAAGGAGCCTTGCGTGTGCTGCGTGCGGCGCGGAACGCCGGGGTCAAGCGAGTCGTCCTGACCTCCTCATTCGCCGCCATCGGATACGGTCACGCTCCGACTGACAAGCCGTTCTCCGAGGAGAACTGGACCGACCCGAGCGGGGCCGGCGTCAGCGCCTATGTGAAATCAAAGACCATCGCGGAACGCGCGGCGTGGGATTTCATTTCCCGCGAGGGCGGAACCCTGGAGCTTTCTGTCGTCAATCCGGTTGGCGTGCTCGGCCCGGTCCTGGGGCCGGACTACTCGACCTCAATACTGATGGTGCAGCGCCTGATGGACGGCGCCATTCCGGGACTCCCGCGGCTCTCGTTCGGCATCGTCGATGTCCGCGACGTCGCAGACCTGCACATTCGCGCCATGACCGCTCCTGCCGCCAGGGGCGAACGTTTTCTCGCGCTGGCCGGGGATTTCATGACCATGCGTGAAATCGCGGAGGTGCTGCGGTCACGCCTGGGCAGCGCGGCGGCACGTGTGCCCACCCGGGTTCTGCCCGACTGGGTGGTACGCCTTTTTTCCCGCTTCGACCCGTCCGTGGCGCAGATCGTTCCCGAGCTGGGAAAGGTCAAGAAGGCGACCAACGAAAAGGCCAGGCGCATGCTCGGGTGGACGCCTCGGCCGACGGCAGATTCCGTCGTCGCCACGGCAGAGAGCCTGGTGCGGCTGGGGTTGCTGCGCAACTCCCGCCCCCCGAATGTGTCATGATGCGACCGAGCGTCCCTCTAGAACAGCCCGAGCTGTCCGCCTGCGGCAAAGAGGTTTTCCGTGTGCAGGCCGATGGAGGGGGCAATCGACTCCACGATCGGTCGAACCTGCTTCTGCACGTAGTGCTCGTAATCGAGGGGTGAGGTTCGACGGCTTTCCGGCTGCGGGCCGTCCGTGGTCCAGACGTAGCGGATGAGCCCGGACCTCTCCTCGGGCGGAAGAAGTGCCGCGGCCCGCGCATGCGGAGGGGACGACTTGGTGTAGGACTCGACCGGCTTCCGAAGGGACTTGCGGTAGGCCAGCTTCCCATCCTTCCGTCCCGCGCGGACGTCGCGCAGGAGCGTGCGTACCAGTTCATCGATCGCCCCCGGCTCCGCGCCGTGGAACACGAGGCTGAGGATTTCCCGCTGCAGTTCCTGCGCGAGGGGCGTCCAGTCGTGGCGCACCGCTTCCATTCCCACTATGTCCAGGGCCTCCGACTCCGCGGCGGGACCCGGGCCGGCAGCGACGCGGAGTCCCGCGTAGCCCTTTGCCCGTCCCCGTGCATCACCGTCCTCATCCGAGTCGTCGCTTCCGGTCCGCATGGGCGGAAGGAAGAATCTGCGATAGATGGCCTCGAACTCCAGCTCCAGGCGCGACCGCACTCCGTAGGCGGACTGCACGTACTCAGCGAGCCTTGCATTGAGGTTGCGGGCGATCCTGGCCCCCAGGGAGGCAAGCTCGACGGCAGGAGCATCGGGCTCGGACCCCGAGAGAACAAAGAGCGAATCAGTATCTCCGTAAATCACCTCGTACCCGCTTGCGGTGACCTGGTCCCGTGCCCAGAAAAGGATATGCTGGCCCATCGTGGTAATTGCGCCGGCAAGCGCGGAGGCGGCGTACCTGCACCCCGGCGTGCCAAGGACCCCGTAGAAAGAGTTCATGACGATCTTGTACGCGTACACCGCTCGGCGGTCACCCCGCTCTCGCGCTGCCTCGCGGCTCTCGAAGAATCGGTCCAGGATTCCGGGCAGGATTCCCGGTTCCCTGTCGAACAACGCCCCGTTGGGAGCTCCAATAGGCGCAGGAGAGGAGCCGGTCGGAGCCGGCGGCAGCAGGGGCGCCCCGGAGCCGGGTCAGAGGGTCGATGTTGAATGTCCTCATGATGGACGGGTAGAGGCTCTTGAAGTCGAAAGTGAGGACATTCCGGGAGAGCCCGGCCCGCGGGGTGATGATTCCACCGCCGGGTGCGCGGTCCACCACGTCCTGGTCGATGCCGAGGGTCGGGGCCACGATGCCGCGCTGGTGCAGGTGCTCGGTGTAGAGAAACTCGAACGCGGCGACGCTCATCGACGTTTGTTCCAGCGACGTCCCAATGAGCAGGGACTTGCGCACCGCGATATCGAGCAGGCCCTCCTTCAACACTGTCTCCAGGGCGAGCTTCGTATCCTCCAGGCAGTACGCGCAGAGGTTCTCGGGCTCTTCCCTGTACAGCCGTACCACCGCCGCCGTCCTGCTCTCACCCGGCAGCTCCTCGATGCGCTTTCCCCTGCCCAGGACGCTTTGCGCCACTGTCTCCAGCCGGTAGTCCTCCAGCCCCATGCCCGCCATCCGCACCAGCCACATCGCGTCCAGCACCTGGCGTCCCGGGACGATCACCTTGCTCCGGCGCCAGCGGATGACCCCTTCGGTGTCTTCGCGGTCCAGGAAGCTGGCCGCGGAGTCCGACCTGCCGATATCAAAGGAAACACCGCATGCGGAATACCTGCGGGCCAGCACCCGGAAGTCGAAGTCGATGACGTTCCATCCGGTGATGATGTCCGGATCCAGCTCGATGATGCGCGCTCGCAGAGCCTTCAGAAGCGCTTCCTCGCCCGGAAAGCAGTGGGCCGCAGGCGCAGGGCCCGGGCCGTTCAGAAGGACCTCTTCCGTCGTGGTCCCTGTGCGTGGATCGAGAAGGACGAGGCCAACGGCAAAGACGCACTCGGCCCGCGGGTCCGTCTCGATGTCCAGCGAAAGCACGGAAAGCAGCGGGTCCAGCTCGACCGGGGACAGGAGGGGGTTCTCGTAGATCCTGTCTACCCTGCGCCCCTTCCTCCACTCGCCCTCGATCCCTGCGGCGCCGTGAATGCGCAGGTCCATCAGGAGCTGCGTTGCAGGCTTGATGTCCGCCTCGTACGTCCGGATTCCTTCCCGGTGAAGTGCATCCCTCAGCCGCTGGCTCGCCGAAGTGGTCGTGCTTTCAAGACGGAGCACGGGGGCGCCGTCCATGGTTTTTCGATCGGAGGCGATGATGTCGGGAGCCGGCCGTTCCCGTTCACAGATTCCCCGGGCCGATGCTTCATCGGAGGCGCGCACGTAGAAGAAGGGCGTAATGCGCCGCTCGACCACGGCGAAGGTTCCCCCCGTTTCCATGCGCCCGACCAGGTGGACCTCGGTCCTGCCTGCATTGGTGCCGCTCGACGGATTGGAGGATGAAGCCCTTGTCCACGCACTCGACTATACCATGGACCCGGGTGCATAGTGCCATCGTGTCGAGATTCGTGACGGTGAATGGCGTTCGCATCCACTGCAATGGAACCGGCGGCCGCGGGGACGGGCCGCCGCTGCTCATGATTCACGGCTGGGCCGGCTCCGCAGCGGACTGGGATCCGCTTCTTCGTGCGCTTCCGGACGGGATGGGCGCGCTTGCCCTGGACCTTCCCGGCTGCGGGCTTTCGGACAAGCCGGACGCGGCATACGACATGCCCTGGTTCCTGGAAATCCTCCACGGGTTGTGCGCGGCCGTTGGAGCGCCGCGCGTCGTGCTGACCGGCCATTCCATGGGGGGTCAGATAGCGGTCCATTTTGCATCGCGGTATCCCGACATGGTGGAGAAGCTCATCCTCATCGACCCCTATGGTCTGAAGGGAGAGGAGGGCGGGCTGCGTCCGCTTGCGCGCATGGGCCCCGTGGTGGACCTCGCCTTCAAGCTCAACTCGCGGCAATTCATCAAGTGGGCGATGAGGGCAAATGTTCTGCACAATCCGCCGCCGGAGTCGCTGCGGACCGCCGTTGACGCCACGGCCGTCAGCATCCTGGGCAGGGAAGGGGCACGCGCAATTGCGCGCATCACGAAGCGCGTGATCGGCCGCGCGCACGTGGATGCGCTCCTGCCGGGAATCTTCCAGGAAACGCTCGTGATCTGGGGCGACCACGACAGGCTCCTGTCACCGCTCTGGGCGCACTCTTTTGCTTCCCGCCTTCCCCGCGCCTCGGTGCGGATGGTTGCTGATGCCGGGCACATGCCGATGTTCGAAAAGCCCGCCTTTGTGGCGGCGCTGGTCGCGGAGTTTACCGCTGATCGGCGAGATACGCCAAAATAGCCGCGACGTTTGACTCCGTTGACGCGTCGGTGTCCACGATGAGGCTGGGGTGCGAAACGGCTTGAAACCGGGCCTTCACCCGGACGTACAGCGCTTCACCGCGGTCACCGGCAGGATGGCTGCCGCCATCGCCTGAAATCCTGGAGAGGGCGGTCTCCTGCCGGCAGACGCATTCGACGATCCTTGCCCGGAACCTTTCGATCCAACGCCACATGGACGAGCTGGCCCACCCGGGCCGCCGAGGAGAGGGCCATTCCGTCAATCACGACGTCTTTCCCTCGCTCCAGGAGGAAGCCGGCCATCACGCACACAAGGTCGTCAACGAGCGACTTCTCTTCCTCGGAGAAGGTCGGATGCGGGAACACGGCCGCACGGAGCGCATCCCTGCTGACAACGTGAAACGCCGGCCGCCGTGCGATGAGTCGGCGGACCAGGTACGACTTGCCCGTGCCGGGAAGCCCCCGGAAAATGACGAGCACTAGCCCGCACCGCGGCGGTCACCGTAGGCGTGGTATCCCACGCCGAGGCGACATTTCGGAGCGCGGTATCCAGCGCAGATTGCTGACGGTACCGGCCGCGCCATTTCGGTCCGCACTATATCAGTTCCTCGACCCGCGGCGTGCACAGTACCGCGAGCCTTCCCTCAACCGCCTTCTGGACCGCGTCCCGGGCCGGGCCGAGGATCTTGCGGGGGTCGATTTCCTTTTCCAGTTGAGCGAGAGTGCCGCGCATGGAGGAGGTAAACGCGTGCTTCAGCTCGGTTCCGATGTTCACCTTCTTCACGCCGCGGCAATGGCTGCGCGCACGTCGTCGTCGGGGACACCCGTGCCCCCGTGCATTACGAGGGGGGCGTCGGTGAGCTTGCGGGTTTCCCGGACCACGTCGAGGTTCAGCCGGGGCTCGGACTTGTAGAATCCATGCGCGGTTCCGAATGAAATTGCAAGCAGGTCCGCCCCCGCCTGTTCCCAGAACGCCTTCGCCTCCCGCGGATCGGTGACAAGGGCGTCCATCTCCTTCACGTCCAGGTGCTCTTCGCGGCCCGGGCAGCCGGCCGATCTCCGCCTCCACGAGGACGCCGCGCGCATGCGCAACGCGCACGACCTCGCGGGTGCGGCGCACGTTCTCGTCGAAGGGGAGCGCGGAGCCGTCGTACATCACCAGGGAGAACCCGTTGTCGATGCACTCTGCGCAGGTCTCGACGCTGTCGCTGTGGTCCAGCATGAGGTACAGCGGCACGGTGGAGGTCATGTTGGCTGCCCGGTACATCTCGCGAACGAAGTGGATGCCCATGTAGGAGACCGCACCGGCGCTTGCCATCATGATGCAGGGCTGGCGCGTGTGCATGGCCGCGCGCATGACGCCCTGCATGTCCGTCATGTCGTTGAAATTGAACGCCCCGATTGCGCTGCGGGGGTGCTTCGCGTTCAGCTGGTCGATGGCCTGTTTCAAGCTCAGCATTTCCGGTGCTCCTCGCCCGCAGTACTATACTCGTCGCACCGGATTGTCAACGCAGGAGACGGGGTCGGGTCAGGGCATTGCGCCGGCCGAGCCGGGTTTCTCGAGGCTCATCACCATCCCGCCACCCTTGAACAGGGTGACGCTTCCCGTGGACTGCGAGACCACGATTGCGAGGCTCGCAGTTGTCAGGGACAGGGCCGCGGCCGCCGCGTGCCGCGCTCCCAGCCCGGAAGGAAGGTTCGAGGCCGCTCTCTCGGGCCGCAGGAACGTTCCCGCGGACATGATCACCCCGTCTCCCCGGATGATGAAGGCGCCGTCGATCGTGGAGAACTCCTTCACCGTCTCTTCGAGGCTGGGATCGAGGATGTTCTTTTCCTCCTCGCTGTAGCCGCGGAACGGGTTGATGACCATCTGCCGGCAGGACAGCAGGACCTTGTCATAGTCCCCGAGCACGAAAGTCGTGCCAACGGGCTTTCCCTCGCGGCCCTCGCGGGCTATATCCGTGGCCAGCTGCAGCACCTTCTCCAGCACCTGAGGCTCCACGTCCCCCAGGGGCGTCTCCGCCGCCCGGGCGAACACCGTGGGGAACTCCCTGCCAACGTCGATGACGAGGAGCGTGTCCAGGAAGCCGGAGGACGGCACACCGGAGAGACTCACCACCGTGTCCCCGCGCGTGAGCAGGCCGCGGGAGACGGCGAAGAGCAGGGCAAGCTCGACCTGGTCGAACCTGTCCAGCGTAGGGAAGGGCACCTGCAGGACGTGGGTAATGGCCTGGCTTTCCACGGAATCGGCGGCCTTGGACGAGGTGACGAGGATCAGCTGGACGTCCGAAGGGATGTCCTCGATGAAGTGGATGTTTCCCACCGCGTCGCCGTGCAGCATGACGGCATGGGCCTTGACTTCCTCCGCCACCGAGAGGGCGTGGGCAAAGAGCAGGCGCGACAATCTCATCTTTGCCGATGCGGCGGGCATGCTGCCCTGTTCCCCGTACCCGCGCGTCACCAGGAGCCGCCAGGCCTCCGCAGAGGAACGGGCGGTCAGCACGAGCTGTATCAGGGCGCGGTCGCGCAGAGTGCGCGCGATCTCCGCGAGCAGGAGAACGTGCTGGTCAGGGTCCGAATCGCCGCTCACGATGAGGAAAAGGAGGTGGACGGGATCGCCGTCCCCGGAATCCCAGGCCACTCCTGCCCGGCTTCTTCCGACTGCGATCTCGATGCCCGCGAGGTCGGGGAGCCGCGCGTGCGGGATGGCCACGCCCGGGGCGATCCACGAGGAGACGATCTTTTCCCGGTTGCTGACAGCGCCGATCACCGAATCCAGATCCAGCGTTCCGCCGCCCTGTGTGAGCACCGTGGCCAGCTCGTGGATCGCTCCCTCCCTGCTGCGGCTGCGCAGGGTCACGATCCGCGTCGGCGAGAGGTAGCGGGCAAGCAGCGGCATCCCGAGTCTCCACGAAAAGTATAATCGCCGCGGAGTGTGTTTGCCACATTGCCATGGACGGCGAGGGCGGCCGAGGACAGGATGTCCGTGCGGCCGCCTCCGTTGACATTCCTCGCCTGAACCGCCTAAGGTGGCACGATCCTCAATGGACCAGACGCACCTTTCGAAGCGGCCGCGCGATCCAGAGGCCGCGCTCCGTCGGAACCTGCCGCGAAATGTAACCGGGATGCTCCTGTTCGAGCTTACGTGGGGCTTCGGCCTTCCGTTCGGCCTGTACGTGTCCATGGTGCCGGCGTATCTCACCGCAATGGGTGCCAGCAAATCCCTGATGGGATTCGCCCAGTCCTTCTGGACGATCCTGATCCCCGTCCAGCTCCTCGGAAGCCACTACCTGGGCAGAAAGGGACGGGTCAACGCGGTCATCATGCTCTACATGGCCGCAACAGGGATCCGTCTTCTCTACGACGTGCTGGCGGTCTTCGTGCCCGGGCTCTGGACACCTGCCTCCTACACGGGCTTCTTCATCCTTGCCCTCGCCTCCTACGTCGGCCTGCTTGTCGCGGGCCAGTCCATCTACATGGGAGTGCTCACCGACAACATCCCGCGAAACCGGAGGGGGTGGATCTTCGGCCTGCGGACGCTCTTCATGGGACTCGGCGGCATCCTGACCGGCCTCGGCACCTCCTGGGTCCTCCACCGCTGGGCCAGCCCGCTGAATTACCGCATCAGTTTCATGGTCTGCGACACCCTGTGGACTCTTTCTTCTCTCTGCCTCTTCCTGATCCGCGACCGGCCCGCACGGACTGTCCGCGCACGGACGGCCGGGTTCGTGCGCACGCTTGCGGGCAAGACCCGCACGCTGCTTGCAAACCCCAACTACCGGATCTTCCTCTTTTTCCACATGCTGAACTCGGTGGGGCTGACCATGGCCACGTTCATCGTGCCGTACGCCCAGGAGCGGCTCGGTGTGCCCGACGACATGATTGCATGGCTGAGCGTCATCTACCTCGCATCCAGCGCGGCGCTCGGGACCCTCATGGGAAAGCTGGCCGACAAGGCGGGCTATCGGAGCGTCGGCGCCGTGCAGTCCATCCTTCTCGTGGCATTCTTCATGATCGCCGTGGTGTCCCGCAACTTCACGGCCATCTGCATCGGCTACGTCCTGTATTCCATCGTGAACATGACCGGCGCGTTCATGCTGGTGAACATGAGCGTGGAGCTGTGCCCTTCGATCAGCGCCACGGATCTCACAGCGCTGGGCGGAACGCTGCTCCTTCCGTTCATCGCCCTAGCCTCCCCCCTGGCGGGGACGATCATCGACAGGAGCGGCAACTACGCGGCCGTCTTCTACGTCGGCGCGACGATCGCCGTGGTGGCCCTGTTCGGGTTTGCTTTCCTCGTGCGGGAACCGCGCACGGGCAAGCTGTACGAGTTCAAGCAGACCGCCCTGGGCTGACCCTCGCTCGGGGCGGCACATCCCCGGGGCGGCAACCGTACGGAGACCGAACCCGGCCTTGGCTCCGTGCCCGCCCGGCGATATTATTATGGAAGAAGGAGAACGACACCCGATGCCGCTCGATCCGGCCGGCACCCTCCAGGAGGACGCCGGTGTCCAGCAGAAGCCGCGCCTGCAGGAGCCGAAGCTTTTCCGCGTGGTCCTCCATAACGACAACTACACCACGATGGATTTCGTGGTGAAGGTGATCGTCTCGGTGTTCCATAAGCCCGCCGCAGAGGCGACGAAAATCATGCTGGACGTGCACAAGAAGGGGCGCGGCGTAGTGGGTGTGTACACGTGGGACATCGCCACGACAAAGGTTTCACAGGTGCACGAGATGGCGCGCCAGAGCGAGTTTCCCCTCCGGGCGAGCTGCGAAGAGGCCTGAATGGACATATCCACGGAGCTCAACGAGATCATCATGGCCGCCTACCACGAGGCCGAGACCCGGGGACACGAGTACCTCACCCCCGAGCACGTGCTGTACGCGTCCCTTTTCTTCGAGCGGGGAAGGGAAATCATCCTCGCGTGCGGCGGCAGCCTGGAAGCACTCGCGAAAGACCTCGAGGGATTCTTCAAGACGCACGTGCCGGTAACTGAGGGCTTGAAGCCCTCCCAATCAATCGGATTCCAGTCGGTCATGGAAAACGCGATCATGCACACAGCCTCGGCGGAGAAGGAATCGGTGGAGATCGACGACATCCTTGCTTCGATCTTCGAGGAGCAGGAATCGTACGCCGCGCATTACCTTTCCGCGCAGGGAATCGACCGCCTGGCCGTGCTGTCGTTCATCTCGCATGGCGTCACCGCCTATCCGGACCGTGATGACGAGAAGCAGGGCGCCGAAGGGCAGGAAACGGGAACCGGGGAAGCCGGTGGGGCCGCTGAGGAGCCGCGAAGCCGCGCAAAGCCGGCACGCCCTCTGCAGGCATACGCGCTGGACCTTACCGAGAAAGCTCGCGCCGGAGGGATCGACCCGCTCATCGGGCGGGAGGAGATCCTCCAGAGGACCATACAGGTTCTCTGCCGCAGGCTGAAGAACAATCCCCTCCACGTGGGGGAGCCGGGTGTTGGAAAGACCGCCATCACGGAAGGTCTTGCCCAGATGATCGTCGACGGAAAGGTGCCAAAGGCGCTGCGCGACTACCGCATCTTCGCCCTGGACATGGGTGCCCTCCTGGCCGGAACGAAGTTCAGGGGCGATTTCGAAGAGCGCCTGAAGAAGGTGATCCGCGAGCTGGAAAAGCAGGAGAAGGCGATACTCTTTATCGACGAGATTCACACCGTCGTGGGGGCCGGCTCGGTCTCGGGAGGCTCCATGGACGCCTCCAACATCCTGAAGCCCGTTCTCGCCTCTGGAAAAGTCCGTTGCATCGGCTCGACGACCTACGAGGACTACCGCAAGTTCTTTGACAAGGACCGGGCGCTTTCGCGCCGTTTTCAGAAGATCGAAGTGCCGGAACCCACGGTGGACCAGTCCCACTCAATCCTGCTGGGACTGCGGGAGAAGTACGAGACCTACCACGAGGTGCGCTTCACCGACGAAGCCCTGCGGGCGGCCGCGGAGCTGGCCGCCAAGTACATCAATGACCGCCATCTCCCCGACAAGGCCATCGACGTGCTGGACGAGGCCGGCGCATGGGTTCGGGTCTATGGGCCGGAGACGGATCCCGCGGACGGGCCCCGCACCGTGGACCTGGCGGTCGTGGAGCGTGTTGTCGCGCGGATAGCGCGGATTCCCGAGGCAAGCGTTTCTTCCGATGAGCGCGAGAGGCTGCGGGACCTGGAAGCGGGACTGAAGCGGCAGGTGTTCGGGCAGGATCATGCCGTGGAGCTCGTCGTGCGCGCCATCCGCAAGTCGCGCGCCGGCTTCGGGGAAAGGGACAAGCCCGTTGCCTCCCTGCTGTTTGCCGGTCCGACCGGCGTGGGCAAGACGGAGCTCGCCCGGCAGCTCGCCCAGGTCCTCGGGGTGAGCCTGCTGCGTTTCGACATGAGCGAATACCAGGAAAAGCACACCGTGTCGCGGCTCATCGGCGCCCCGCCCGGGTACGTGGGCTACGACGACGGCGGCATGCTCACCGATGCGGTGCGCAAGTCCCCGCACGCCGTCCTGCTCCTGGACGAGATCGAGAAGGCTCACCAGGACATCTACAACATGCTCCTGCAGATCATGGACTATGCCACGCTGACCGACAACAACGGCAAGCGCGCGGACTTCCGCAATGTCGTCCTCATCATGACCTCGAATGCCGGCGCGCGCGAGCTGGGCAAGCCGCTGGTGGGGTTCGGCGAACGGTCGGTGCACGACGAGGCGGTGTTCGACGCCGTTGAGCGGATCTTCTCACCGGAGTTCCGTAATCGGCTGGATGCCGTTGTGAAGTTCAACGGCACTGGAGCACGCGGTGGTGCTGCAGGTCGTGGGGAAGGCCGTGCGGGAGTTCCAGGATGAGCTGGCGGCGAAGAAGGTATCACTGGAGGTTTCTCCTGCCTGCCTGGAATGGCTCGCCCGGAAGGGGTATTCAAAGGAGTTTGGCGCCCGGGAGATCGCCCGCCTGGTGTCCTCCAAGCTGAAGGACTTCTTCGTGGACGAGATACTCTTCGGCAGGCTGGCAAAGGGCGGAAGCGCCCGCGCCGACATCGAGAATGACGGGGTGGTTGTCACGGTTCTGCCGTGACGGAAAGCTTCACTTTTTTCGCTTCGGCTTCATGGAGCCTTTCCAGGTAGTCATGGCGGGAGATTTCCACGCGCGCCCATTGAGCGCAGGTGCGGGGTCAGGAACTGCACGTCAAACAGCTCGAAACCGCTGAGGCGCAGTTTTTCTTCCATGGCCACGAGCGCCACTTTCGAAGCATTTTCCTCCGCGGAAAACATCGATTCCCCTGCAAAGAATCCGCCGATCGCAACCCCGTAGAGCCCGCCGGCGAGCCTTTCTCCCAGCCAGACTTCGACCGAGTGCGCGTGGCCCAGGCCGTGAAGGCGCGTGTAGCCTGTGATAAAGGCGGAGCTGATCCAGGTTTCTTTCCTGCCCGGTCGGGGCTCAGCGCACCCTTCCATGACCGCACGGAATGCACGGTCGAAGCTTATGGAGAAACCGCCTTTCGAAAGGACTTTTCGAAGGCTTCGCGAGACGTGCAGACCGCCGAGGGGAATGATGGCACGGGGGTCCGGTGACCACCACGTGAGCGGCCGTGTCGTCCAGGGAAAGATCCCGTTGCCGTAAGCAAGCAGGAGGGTCCCCGGCTTCAGGTCGCCGCCCACCGCGAGGAACCCGTCCTCGTCGGCGGTGTTCGGGTGGGGGAACCTGAACCGGGTGGTCAGCTCGCTAGAGCCCCGCTGAGGCTCGCTAGAGCCCCGCTTTTCGGAGGGCATCCTCGGGGCTCATGCCATCATGGATCACTGCTTTGAAGGCCTTGATGTTTGCCGTCACGTTTGCGAATCCCCAGATGTTGCGGCCGATGGTCGCCCCCGCGGCGCCGCTTTTCACCACGTCCGCCATCATGGCAAGGGAGCCGCGCAGGTCCGGTGCCTTCGGTCCCCCGGCAGCAACAACCCGAACGGGAGCCGCCTCGACGATCTGCGCGTACGCCTGCACGTCACCGCAGTAGGGAACCTTGATCACGTCAACCCCGAGCTCCGAGGCGCAGCGGGCCGCCCAGGCGATATCCTCCGGGGTGAAGGACACCTCGATTTTCCCGTCTTTGAACGTGCGCGGGTAGATGTGACAGATCACCGGCATATCGAAACGTTCGGCCTGCCGCACCGCCTCGGCCACCTTCTGCATGTACTCCCACTCCGTGGGTCCGCGAACAAAGCAGGCTATGGCAAACGCATCTGCGCCAAGCCGCACGGCGTCCTCGGGTGTCGCCGCCTGCGCCCGGGAGGTGTCATCGAACCTCAGCATCGAAGACTGGAGGATGAGAGGAACGTCGCCGGCATATGGGGCCCACGCGTTCTTTGCCATGCCGATATGCATGGTCACGGCATCCGGCCTGCCTTTCACAACGGCCTTCAGCGTGGCCGGCACGTCGCGCAGCCCTTCGGGGAGCCCGCTGTAGTAGATGGTGAAATGGTCCACGGCCACCGAGCAGAGGCGCCCGGAATTGTGAGCAAAAATCCTGTTGAGGCGAACAAGTTTTCCAGTGTTCATATGGACACACTATAGTCGGAAGGCCGGGGAGGCTCAAGACTGCCGCACGGGCGCCGGACTCCTTGCCTCAGCGCCGCCTGACTGCTACGGTGTCGCGAATGCGCCGCGCAGGCTCGGTGATCGCCAATGATTCCCTTCTTCTCCTCACCGCGGTGATCTGGGGCATGGCCTTCGTGGCCCAGCGGATCGGGATGGACCACGTCGGGCCGTTCACCTACAACGCCGTGCGATTCGCGCTGGGATCGCTCTTCCTCCTGCTGTTCGTCCTGATACCAGGCCCCTGGGTCCCGCGATCAGGCGGAACCGACCGCGCGCCCCGGATGGGAGCCATCCCCGCGGGGCTGATCGCGGGTGCAGTCCTGGTCTTTGGTGCGTCGTTGCAGCAGGTCGGGCTGGTCTCCACGACCGCAGGCAAGGCCGGGTTCATCACGGGGCTTTACGTCGTGCTCGTTCCCCTTTCCGGATTGCTCTGGTCGCAGAGGACAGGCCTGAGCGCCTGGCTCGGAGCCGCGCTGTGTCTCGCCGGCCTTTTCTTTCTCAGCGTGACGGCCGAGCTCACCGTGGAACGCGGGGACCTGCTGGTCCTCATCGGTTCGGTCTTCTGGGCGGCGCACGTGCAGGTGGTCGGCTGGCTGTCCCCCCGGACCAACCCGGTGCGCCTGGCATGTGTTCAGTTCGCCGTGTGCTCGGTTGCCAGCGCGGGCGGCGCGCTGCTCACCGAGCAGGTGCGCATGACGGCCATCCTGGCCGCTTCGGGACCCATCCTCTACGGCGGAATCCTTTCCGTGGGCGTTGCCTATACGCTGCAGGTCGTAGCGCAGCGCAGCGCGCCACCCGCGCACGCGGCCATTCTGCTCAGCCTCGAGACGGTTTTCGCCGCTCTCGGCGGCAGTCTCCTTCTCGGCGAGAGGCTGGGCGCACGGGGGGCGGTGGGGTGCTCACTGATGTTCGCCGGAATGATCGTCTCCCAGGCGCCGGTGCTCGTCTCACAGCGCGCCTCTCAACGCGCAGCGGACCCTCCATGACCCCCGAACCGCGCTCCGAGGAAAGGATTCTCCAGATCCTCCGGGCGATTCCGGGCGTGCACCGTGCCGTGCAGCTCACCGACACGGAGCGGCGCCGCGCGGTGGAGCTGGAAGAACGGCACGAAATGTCATCGGTTATTCCCGTCCGCAACCTTGGCGTACGGATCCTCGCCGAACGAGACACCTGCTTCGCTCTGCTGAAGGACGGAACCTTCCGGTCCCCGAAGGTGCCCACGGTATTCCTGGTCGAAGAAGACGCGCCTGAAGACTGCGCGCACGTGCTCACGGTGGCCGGCAGACGGTACGCAATAGTCGGTGAAGAAGTGCTGAGCGGAAGGGGGCCCTATGCCGAGCCTACCATTCCCCTCGAAAGCTCCTTCGTCATTTTCCCCGAACGACGCCACAGGGCCGATGTGCCGTGCCTTTTCCTGCTCCCCCCCATCAGCTTCCCCGAGCTGGAGGGAGAGGCGGCCGCGCTGGGCATCCGCGACATCGTTTCCATCAGCCCGTCTCTCTCCACGGACGCTCTCCTTCGGGAATCTTTTCATTTTCCGCTGACGAATGACCTTGCCACGATCCTGATCGGCTGCAACCGGCGGGGGAGTGACATTCCTACAGGACTTCAACCCTGGCGCGGTGCCCATGCGCACCCGCCAGGCGGGCGTCGCATGTCACGAGGGGGGCGTCCAACGCCTCGGCCAGAGCGATATAGGCCGCATCGTACGCCGACAGCGAGTGCCGCAGCTCCCACATCCGTCTGAGAAGCGGCTCATGTGAAAAACGGGTCAAAGGGAAATCGGCAAGATCTTGAAGCGCCTCGCGGCCTCGCCCATCCCGCAGGTCACCCTTCTGAAAGCAGCGACGAAGGACTTGCGTCACTTCCACGTCCAGCAGGTGGGGGGCGAAGAGCGGATCGCCGGGCCTGAGAAGGCGCTCGGTACATTTCTCTCCAAGGGGAGTGCGGAGAAGCGCCTCGATGAGAGCCGAAGCATCGACAACGGTCACCCCGCGTCTCGCTCCGTTCGGACGGCTGCAGCAGCCGATTCCCGGGAACGCACACGGCTCCTGGATTCCAGGCGCTGTCTGAGATCTTCGGGAGTGGGGCGTTCCGCGACGGCCTGTATCTGGGCTCGCAGGTAGTCGGAAAGCGAGGTCCCTTCAAGGGCGGCCCGAGCCTTGAGGCGCCGATGAAGATCGTCAGGGACATTTCGGATCTGGATCATTTTCATGTGGGAAACATACTTCCATGCTATAAACATGTCAACGTTGCTGGCGCGGTTCGGCGATACCCTGGACATGCCCCGGGGCGACTGCTCTTCTGTTTCCGACAGAGCAGGTGTTCTTTTTGAAATCGCAGCTGCCGATAATCAAAGAGGCAAGGCTGTGCAGAACAGCCGAAGGAGATGAAGCCATGATCAACCCCCTGTCAATAAACTCGACGCCGGGGATCTCACCGAAGGCGGAAGCGGACCTTGTAAAAGCAAGACCAGAGGTCAAGGCGGACAAGCCGACGGGTCGGTCCGAAGAGGTGCCGGCAAAACTGGAGACTCCGATAAAGGACAGCGTTCAACTTTCTCCGTCTGCTCAAGCCAGGGCGTTGCGGCAGGCAGGGCAGAGCATCCCGCAGATCGCGATAAAGCTCGGATTGGCGATCCCTACTGTTGCCGCCTTCTTCGAGGAATAGCAGCAGAGTTTTCCGGCGCCGAGTATCGACGCGCCTGTCTTTTGTCCTGTTCGGTGTCGCTCGGCGCCACGGGCTGTGTTCCTCCCCGGCCCTCGGAGAGGAATCGACCGGCGCTTATCCCGCGCTAAGCAAGGAAATCCACGGCGACCCTCACCCGGACAGCCTTCATGAGTTGTTCGCCCTCACCCTGGCAGGCCAATCATTCGCCGACATCCACGCCGAGCCATTGGGAAAAATCCGCCTGCGTGGAATCGATCATCCCGATTCCCACCCGGGCAGTAGTTTCTGCAACGAGCCAGGCCTTGCCGTTGAAAGGGAAGCGTTGACCTCCGCCCGGGACGTCGACTCCGACCATTGCATGGGAGTACTCGCGGGAGATCATCAGGATGCAGTCGATGCCCAGGCGCTCGAGAATGACGGCCATGACCATGGCACGTGAATCGCAATCGCCCCTTTGCTCGAAGGCCGCGGTCAGGGGAACGACAAAGTCGATTCCCGCGAAGTCACGCTCGTAGTGGAATCCCTGGACCCAGGCAAGGACCCTTCGAGCGCATTCCGTTGGGTCGCCGAGAGGCAGGGAGCCGGCGAATGCCTGCGTGAGGTCGTCCAGCTCGGCCGCTGACTCCTTGTACACCATCCTGTAGTACCGCGCCCAGGCGTCCTGCCAGAGGGTGTCGCTCTTCAAGTACATGGTCAGGACGCGGAACTCTCTCTCCGCCACGGACAGCTCGTCCTGTTCCTCCGTCGAGGACCAGGGCAGCGAGACACTGCCGCCGGGAAGCAAGACTGTCCTCTTTTCCGCGCGCGCAGCGGGCGGGAGGAGAAATTGGCTCACCGGGCCGGGGAACCTGCGCGCAGCGCGGTCTATGGAGAAAGCGTCCAGGCACGAAACAATAAGCTCGGAGTACGAAACGAACCGGGTTGTCTCGGTTGACGCGACCAGGGCATAACTGTTCGAGGACTCCGCTTCACCTGAGATGAAAACGGCGTATCCCGTGCGGGGGACGTCACCGACAGCGAATGCCAGCTCGGCGATGACCGCTCCGCGGCCCTGGTATGTGAAGCTCGAGTTGTCTCCTTTCGAACCCATTTGTTCCAGGAGGTCCTTTGCCACGAGCTCTGCTGAGCCGTACCTGCCCGGCTTGAAGATCAGGATGTCGAACTCCATGCCATTGTCGGCATCGAGGTAGGAATGGCGGGCATTGTCCTGCGCATCTCCCGGAGTGAATCCCGAAGGCATGTCGATGACAGCACCGTCTCCGATCGCGAGCTCCTTCGCCCCCGCCGGAGAAACCAGCAAGGCGATGAACAGCGCAGGCAAAACAAGACAGGCCAACTTTCGAGCGCCGTGCATATCTACAAGATATGACAATCGCGCCCTTTTCGCATTCTCTCAGGCGGAGATGGCCCCTGGCTTCGTGCGCTGGCGAACAGACTGCCCGCGCGGGCCTTCGTAGTATCTGCGAATGAAAAAGAAACACCTTCTTTTGGGGGCTGTCGTCTTGTTCGTCCTTCTCATCGCAAGCTGCAGCCTGTTCCACGACACCATTGTGGGGAATTGGCAGCAGGTGTCCGTCGGCGGTATTGCTACCATTCCTCTTACCGTTGTTGAGTTCACCGACAACACCTACACGCGTCTGCTGGTCGGCGTTGCGACGAACACCGGAATGTGGACAAAAAGCGGGAGCGCCTACACGTTGAACGGATCGTTCATTGGACTGATCGGTACGAGCTCGACGATCACACCCACGTTCAGCAATTCGAACAATACGCTGACGTACACGGACAGCGCTCCGGCCGTCGAAGTATGGAACAGGCAATAGCGCCTGAAGTCTTGCACGGCCAGCGTGCGTTATCGCACAGATGAGCGGCGGGCCTTCTGCGTATTCTTGCTTCACGGCCGGTTCTGAATGAACTCGGCTGAAACGAAAAGAGGTTGACCATGAGAAAACTTGTTCTTGTTCTTGCGGTTCTGTGCATCTTCTCGGTGGCAGCGTTTGCTGAATGGGGCATCGGTGGAGCCGCGTTCTACAAGTCCCCCGTGCTGATCGGGCAGCCGCTTGACACGGCTAACGTGAACGTCAACCAGTTCAGCTTTGGCGGAGACCTGAGGTTCAAGCTGGCCTGGTTCCAAGCAGAGGGCCTGTTGCTCTACTCGGCAGGCGATGTGCAGAGCCTCAACATGTACCTGGACGGTGGCGTTGCCCTGGATGTTGCCATTCTTCGCCTGTCGCTGGGGATCGGGCCGAACTTCGTCGCCAACCTCGGCCAGAGCTCATTCCTCCAGGCAGGGCTGAATGCCAAGATCGGTGCGGATATCAAGCTGGGATCAATCTCGGTCGGAGCATCGTACATCATGGCTTTGAACCTCGCCAACGGCGTGAATGTCCAGACGAGCTCCGGGCTGCTGGGCATCCAGGTGCTGTTCTGGATGTAGCCAGAACGGAAAAGCACGATGAAACTCACGCTGAAACGGAGTGAAGGCACTATCCTGCTGGTCGTCGGCATCATTCTTCTGGCCCTCTGGCTTCTTGGGCTTGGAACTTCGTACACGCTGGGTGGCGCCATCTACGTTGCGCTCGTCATCGGCCTCATCCTCGTGATTGTCGCACTCGTCACCCGGTCCCGCGGACACAGGTAGTGAAAGACATTTGACTGTCTGGCCCGCCCTCCCGGCGATCAACAACAGCCGGGACAGGCGGGTATTTCCGCCCCCGCAGCATGCGGCCGTTTCCGCTCTTCCAAACGGCTCCTGGTGGGGATTGCTGCTCCTGTGTGTCTTTCCGTACAGATTGGTCGGGCAGTTGCCAATACCCTTGATCAGGGGAGTGTTGAGAACCGTCTCGCCCCCCAGAAGGAAAGTAGCAAAGCAATGAATGGCACTTTGAAGTTCCGTGTCTTGCTGGCACTCGTTGCCGGATCTGTCCTGTGCGCCATCCCGGTGTGGGCGGATCCGTCGTCGCAGGTCGGCAGGCTCAGTCTCATCAGCGGATCGGTTTCATTCCGCCCGGGCAACCTCGATGAATGGGCACCGGCAATGCTGAACTATCCCCTGACCGCGGGGGATCGTCTCTGGACGGACACCGGAGCGCGCGCCGAGGTGCACGTATTTTCCGCTGTCATGCGGCTAAACTCCGATACCGATTTCTCTTTCCTCAGCCTGGACGACGCGACGGTCCAGGTGCGGATCTCGGAAGGATCGATGAATGTTTTTCTACGCGGCGTTGACCAAGGGACGGCCTTTGAGATCGACACGCCGGATGCCACGCTGTCGCTGCTTTCGGCGGGGAGCTACCGCATCGACGTCCAGCAGGACGGTGAGACAAGTGTCACCGTGCGCTCTGGCAGCGCCGAGGTGACGGCGGGTGGAGACGTCTACGACGTGAACGCGGGCCAGGGCTCGGTCATCACCGGCATTGATTCGGTCACCTACTTTGTCACTGCTGCCTCGCGGCCGGACGAGTGGGACGCCTGGTGCACAAGCAGGGATCGCCGGGAAGGTCCCGGGGCATCCGATTCATACGTTTCCCGCGAAATGATCGGAGCCGAGGACCTCGGCGAAAACGGAGCATGGATCACCGTTGCCGGATATGGCTCTGCGTGGGCTCCTTCGCACGTTCCTCCCGGTTGGGCGCCATACCGATTCGGGCACTGGACATGGGTCGAACCGTGGGGATGGACGTGGATCGACGACGCGCCCTGGGGTTTCGCTCCTTTCCACTACGGGCGCTGGGCATATCTGAACGCACGCTGGGCGTGGATGCCGGGAGCTTCAATGGCGCGTCCCGTCTATGCGCCTGCCCTCGTTGTCTTTGTCGGCGGAGCAGGGTGGGCGCCGGCCGCCGGACAAGGTGTCGGGTGGTTCCCGTTGGGACCGCGCGAGCTCTACATCCCCCCGTACCAGGTGAGCACGTCCTATATCCAGAGGATCAATGCCGGCCATGTTGCGAGCATCAGCCAGCAGACAGTCGAGAGGTTCAACCCCGGCCAGGCAGTCTATGCCAATCGGAGCGCTCCTCGAGGAATGACATTCGTGCCGCGCGACGTGTTCGTCCAGTCCCGTCCGGCGGGCGGGGCTGTTCTTTCGATTTCCATGACGGAGGTGGCGCGGGCTCCCCTCATGGGGATGACCGCGATGGTCGTCCCGCAGCGCCAGAGCATCATCGCGCTGCCGGTTGCAGCGCGGGGAGCTCCTGTTCCTCAGCCGCCTGCGGACATCATGTCCCGCCGGGTCGATTCGCGCATTGCGCCATCACCGGTCCGAGTCCCTTTTGGGCAGCAGCAGAAAGCCCTCAACGCGGACCCCGGCCGTCCGGTTGCCCCTGAGACACTCGCCGGCATGCAGCGCGGTCAAAAGGTCACTGCCCCATCCGTGAGGTTCGTGAATCCTGCGACACTTGTGCGGCAGAAAAATCCACCTGTTCAAAGGAAGAGTCCGGAAGCGGTTGTTGCCCGCAACGTCCCGGGCAGCCAGCAGCGAATGACCGAGGCGCCCGTGCCTGTCAGCCAGCAGCGGGTGACCGCATCCCCGCCGGCTGCTCAGCCGGGGATCACCACGCCCGCGCAGGCAGCTCCGCAGCGGGTGACCACGCCTCCGCAGCGGACCGCTTCCCCTTCTCAGATGGTCGCCTCCCCTCCGGGGAAGCCGCCTGCTGCGGCGACCCGTGGCAGCCAGGGAGACTCCGGCGCAGCAGCTCTCATCGCATCGCTCAAGACTCGGACGCTCCCCGATGCCGATCAGCGTCTGAACGAGGCGCGGAAGGTTAGCGGGGTACGCATTGACTTGAACGCAGTTGCAGGGCAGCTTGCCGCAGCCAGGCAGACACTTGCCGGCGCTGAAAAGGATCTGGCCGGAGGAAACTCCGCGCAGGCGATGCAGAAGGCAACCGCGGTCCAGAAGCAGGTCGACGATCTGGTCAACCGGCTTGCGTCAGCAGTACAGGATGCAAAGCAGGCACCGCAGAAGCGGTGAGGGTCATGCGCAGCCAGTACGGTGCGGATACAATGTCATGGGCCTTTGAAAGAGGTGTGAGAATTGAAGAAACGACTGAAAATAGTGGTGATTGCCGGCGCAGCAGTGGCGGCAGCGCTCGTAGGATTGTTTGTCCTGGTCCGGCTGCTTTCCCGGGGAGACGGCATCACTACGTCACCCGGCCCGCCGCCTATGCGGATATTGCAGCCACGGTCAGCGAGACGGGAATCGTGAATCCCGTGACTCAGGTCCTGGTCGGGAGCGAGGTTTCCGGGACCATCCGAACGCTCACGGTGGATTTCAACTCCAAGGTGCGCAAGGGACAGGTCCTTGCCAACCTCGACCCGACGACCTACCAGGCAGCGGTTGACTCTGCCCAGGCGAACCTCATGCTGGCGCAGGCGAACGCGGACAACGCAACAGTGAACGTCGGCAAGATGAAGGCCCAGCTCGACCTGGCCAACCTGACGGTGCAGAGGGACAAACCCCTGTTCACGCAGGGCCTGATCAACCAGAACCAGATGGACATCGGAAGACCGCGGCGAAGTCCGCCCAGCAGGACTATCTTGCCGCGCAGGCCCAGGTTCGCGTAGCGCAGGCGCAGATTGCGGTCGTGAAGGGTCAGCTTCGCGCAGTCGCAGTACAACCTTTCGAAGACTGTGATCCTGAGCCCCTTCGACGGGATTGTTATGGCGCGCAACGTCAGCATCGGGCAGACCGTGGCTGCCTCCCTGCAGACGCCGACCCTTTTCACCCTCGCGACGAACCTCACCGACATGCAGGTGGACACCTCCGTGGACGAGGCCGACGTCGGCAGTCTTCGGGAGAAGGAATCCGCACAGATCACCGTGACGCTTTCCCGAACGTCGTCTTCACCGGGACAGTCCTGCAGGTCCGGATCAATCCGACATCCGTCCAGAATGTCGTGACCTATGACGCCGTGGTGCAGGTCCATGACACTTCGCGGCCGTCTCCTTCCCGGGAATGACCGCCCAGGTGACCATCCAGGTGGGAAGAAGACCCATGTGCTGGCTGTGCCGATCGCCGCGGTTCTCTACCGGCCGCTCGCCGCTCGACGGCGGCGTCGCCGGTGGCGGCGGAGGCGGCGGCGTCGGGCGGCGCTTCTGCCGCGCTGCCCGGTCGCCGGCGCCCCCGGGTCCAAGGTCACGATCTGGAATCTGGTCGCAGGGAAACCGGTCCCGCTGCAGGTGGTGATCGGGCTTTCGGATGGAAAGAACCTCGAGATCACCGAGCGATGGACGTGCAGGAAGGAGACCTGGTCATCGTCGCCCAGCGGCGCGGCGGCGCGGAACGCGGCAGACGCAGTCGGCCGGGAAACAGCCGCGGGCGGAACGGCACAGCGGGACGGCAGCGGCGCCGGCGACCGGCAGGGCAGGGGAACAGTTCCAGCGCGAAACGCCCCGAGGCTGAGCCCGTGATCAAGCCCCGTGGCGACAGAGAGCCGCTCATCGAGGTGCAGGATCTCACCAAGGTCTACGGCGAAGGACCTGCTACGCGGTCAGGCGCTCAAGGGCGTGAGCCTGGCGATACGACCGGGGCGAGTTCCTGGCGATCATGGGGCCTTCCGGATCCGGCAAGTCGACCTTCATGCACCTCCTCGGGTGCCTGGACCAGCCCGACCTCGGGTTCCTATCGGCTTGCCGGGCAGGAGGTCTCGGGCCTTTCGCGGGACCAGCTTGCCATGGTCCGCGGGCGGCAGATCGGCTTTGTCTTCCAGAGCTTCAATCTCCTTTCGCGGACCAGCGCCCTGGAGAACGTCGAGCTGCCCATGCTGTACGCGGGTATCGCGCGCGAAGCGCGGGACGAACGGGCGCGGCGATCCTGGAGCAGGTCGGCCTCGCCGACGCGCATGGACCATCGGCCGAACGAGCTCTCCGGGGGCCAGCAGCAGCGCGTCGCCATTGCCCGGGCGCTTGCCAATGACGCGCCCGCTCCTCATGGCCGACGAGCCCACGGGCAACCTGGACAGCGCGAGCAGCGTGGAGATCATGACCCTGTTCCAGCACCTGAACAAGGACAACGGCATCACCGTCATCGTCGTCACCCACGCCACGGAGATTGCGGCGTGGTCCAGCCGGATCGTCACGTTTCGCGACGGATTGATCGTCGACGGATCGTCCAGTCGCGGGGAGGGTTCCGCCGCATGAGCTTCATGGTTCTCGTCCGCACGGCATGGAAGGCGCTGCTGCGCAACATCAGCAGGTCCCTCCTCACCATGCTGGGCATCATCATCGGCGTCGGCGCGGTGATCGCCTCGGTGGCCATCGGCTCCGGCGCCCAGGCGGTCGTGCTGAAGCAGATCGAGAGCCTGGGCGCCAACCTGATCGTCATCACGCCCGGGCAGCATCACCAGCGGCGGGGTGAGCCTGGGCAGCGGCGCGCGGACCTCTCTCACGCTGGACGACGTCACCGCCATCGAGGCCAACGTGCCGGAGGTCGCCGCGGCGGCGCCGTATTCCCAGACCAGCGCGCAGGTGGTGGCGGGCGGGGCCAACTGGTTCACGGTGATCGGCGGCACGACCCCCGCCTGGCTCGAGCGTGGGAAACTGGAGCGTCGCCCAGGGAGCCTTCTTCACCCAGGATGACGTTTCCCGGGTCACCAAGGTGGCCGTGCTGGGGAGCACGGTGGCGGCAAACCTTTTCCCCGCCGGTGGGGCAGTCGGCAGCACGATCATCATCAAGAGCGTGCCCTTCCGGGTCCTGGGCGTGCTCGCCTCCAAGGGACAGACCGGCTTCGGCCGGGACCAGGACGACGTGGTGATCGTTCCCATCACCACGCACCAGGAGCGGCTCACCGGGCAGACATGGGTCAACACCATCCTGATCTCGGCCTCCACCTCGGACACGGTGGCGGGCGTGATCGATGCCACCGAGCGGCTCCTGCGGCTCGTGCACCATCTGGCTCCCGATCGCAGGCCGACGATTTCACCATTCGCAATATCGCCAACGTCCAGCAGGTGCGCATTGCCACCGCTCGACACGCAGGCCCTCCTGCTGGCCGCCGTGGCGATCGTGTCCCTGGTGGTCGGCGGGATCGGCATCATGAACATCATGCTGGTGTCCGTGACCGAGCGCACGCGCGAGATCGGCCTGCGCATGGCGGTGGGCGCGCGGGGCGGGACATCCTGCTGCAGTTCCTCATCGAAGCGCTCTCCATGGCCTGCGCGGGCGGGCTGATCGGAGTCGGGCTGGGGATCGGCATTTCGTTCCTGGTGTCGATGTTCGCGGGCTGGCCGACGGTGATCTCCGGTTTCTCCATCCTCCTGGGTTTTGTCTCCGCGGCGCTCACCGGGGTGGTCTTCGGTTTCTACCCGGCGCGGCGCGCGGCGGCGCTGGATCCCATCGACGCCCTGCGCTACGAGTAGCGCAAGGCGGAGAGCCATGAAGGAAAAGCCTGTACCCCCCCGTATCGTCATGATAGAAGAACGCGGCAGCTTCAGTATCTGGGTCGTCGATGGTGCCTATGTGCGCGGCCATATCGACGAAGAGTTCACCAATTTCGGCCAGCACTACCGGTTTCCCTATATTCCGGAAAACGAGCTGTGGCTGGACCAGGAAGCCGAGCATGATGAAAGGCAGTTTTTCATCGACCATTTGCTCGTCGAGCAAAGGCTGATGAAAGCAGGGCGCCCCTACGCGGAGGCCATCGTGGAAGCGGACAGGCAGGAACGGAAGGAGCGGAGGCGGGCGGGGGATGTCCGAAAAGCCTCCGCCGGCGGCGTTCTCCCCGCCGGCGAGTCAATGCACGAAAAGCTGTGGAAACGGCTCGAGAGCTCCGTCACTGTCTGGATCGTGAACGGCAGGCTGGTGCGGAGCACCTTCGATATCGACTTCACCGAAGGGGGGCATGACAAGGTCTACGAGTTCGTCCCCGGGGAAGAGGTCTGGATTGACGACGCGATCTTCGAGCAGGAGCGGGGGTACATCCTCCTGCACGAGCTGCATGAGAGAAACAGGATGGCAGCAGGGTGGCCATACAGCAGGGCGCATGCCGAGTCCAGCCGCATGGAGTACCGCTGCCGGCACCATCCGGATGAGCTGCACGATGCCCTGGCCGCGGAGGGCTGGACCTGAGGATGTCGGCAGCATGCCGGGCCTCCTATGCCTCCCTGTTGAGGGACGCCGCGCCGATCATCGGAGCGTCGCTTCCCAGCATCGCTTTCTCAATTCGAAGAGTGTTTCTCTCCACCCAGGATGCGTAGCCGAACTTCGGCACGAGGAGCTTGAGCGGATCAATGATGAGATCCCTGTGCTCGCACATGCCCCCGCTGATGATGACGGCCTGCGGAGAGAAGATGTCCACGAAATTGGCAATACCGATGGCCAGGTATTCCACCGATTCCCTGATGAGCTCCCGGGCCTCCGCATCTCCGTTCTTTGCCAGGTCGAAAACATACTCGGTGTTTCTGTTTCCGTCCGTGAGCTTGCCGGGGAACCTTTCCAGGGCCTGTTCCATTATTCCGCTCCCTGACGAATAACGCTCCAGGCAGCCGTGATTGCCGCAGCTGCAGAGCCTGCCGTCTTTCACAATGATGATGTGTCCGATTTCTCCGGCGGTGTTCATGCTTCCGTGGAAGATCTTGCGGTTGATGATCACCCCGCCCCCGATGCCCGTCCCCAGGGTCACGCAGAGGAGGTCACTGAACCCGCGCCCGGCCCCGTAGAGAAGCTCGGCAAAGCCCGCAGCCCGGCAATCCTGGACGATCCTGACATCATGGCCCAGCATCTCCCTGAAATAAGAACCCGCCGGAACGTCCTTCCAGGCCAGATTCGGACAGTATGCGACGTGCCCTGTTTCAGCATTCACTGTCCCCGGAACCCCCGCCCCGAGGAAGCCGATCTCTTCCAGGACAAATCCATTTTCTTCGAGCAGGAGCTTCACTTCTGCTGATATGTTCCTGATGCAATCCCTGGCGTGCATGTTCTTCCCGGTTGGGAATTTTCTCTTGGCCACGATTTCACCACCGGAATCGACGATGCCGATATTGACCTTCGTTCCCCCGATGTCGATGCCGATGCTGCAGGTCCCGTTTCTCACCTGGTGTGCCCCCAGGAGCCCTGTGTTCTCATGTCGACAGTCATCATACCCGAATTGCCGGCAAACGTCGTCTTGAAGCAATCTGTTCTTGGCGCTACCTTGTAGCCAAAGTATGAGCAGGAACGCACCAGCCAGGACAGGGAAAGCCGTGCTTCTCCAGCGGGCGGCGCTGTTCTCCCAACTCAGCCAGGATGAGCTTGCCCTGATTTCGCGGTACAGCCGCTACAGGAAGTACGCGTCGGGCGACGTGGTCTTTGCCCAGGGCTCGCACCGCGAGGAGTTGTATCTGGTTAAGCAGGGCAGCATCTCCATCCGCCGCAAAGGCGATGACGAGACCGAGGCGGAGCAGGAGATCGCGCGCTTCGTCAGCGGAGAGGTTTTCGGGGAAATGGATCTCCTGGACACGGTGCCCCGAAGCGCATCGGCGGTGGCCGAGTGGGCAACGACACTCCTCGTCTTCCCGGACGGGATCGAGTTCGCGCGGCTGCTGGAAAAGCATCCCGACGCCTTTGCGCGGATACTCCGCAAGCTGCTCGGTGAGATCGCGCGGCGGATCCGTGCCATCGACCGTCTCATTTCCGAGAAGACGCCCTGGATCGAGGACCTGAAACGGCAGCTTCATCGTGACAGGCTGACCGGCCTCTACAACCGCGCATTCCTGGAGGAGGAGCTGCCCCGCATCGTAGCGGCCGGGGCGCGCACCGCCCTCATCGTGATGAAGCCTGACAACTTCAAATCCATCAATGACACCTTCGGGCACGACGCCGGGGACAAGACGCTGATGCTCCTGGCCGAGGCGGTGAAGTCCCGCCTTGCCGACGGAGAGATCGGGGCGCGCTACCGCGGGGATGAATACTGCGTCGTCATTCCAGGGCGCTCCGCCGCCGAGGTGAGCGCGGCGGCGGAGGCGCTGCGCGCGGCAATGCGCGCCATTGACCTGAGGCAGGTCACGGGAGGTGAAGCAGTTTTACTGACCGGGCAGCGTCGGGGTCTCCGCCCATCCCGCGCCGGCCACGGACGCGAAGTCACTCGTGACGCGCGCCTTCGAGCGGATGTGGGAAGCCCGGACTGCGGGCGGGGACAGGATCAACGTGGAGGACGGCGCATGAAGGCAGCCGCACCCTCCCTTCTTTCCACCGTCGGGGTTTTTTCCCTCCTTTCGTCGGAAGAGATCGCGCACGTGGCGGACCACCTCTCCGCCGTGGAGCTTGCCCGTGGCCAGGTCCTCTTCCACGAGGGAGACCAGGGAAACGACTTGTACATCCTTGCCGAAGGGGCGGCGGCAGTGAGCATCCGCCTGCCGGACGGGGGCACGCGCGAGATCGCCCGTTTTGCCCCGGGGGACTTTTTCGGGGAAATGTCCATCTTCGATGACGCCCCTCGGTCGGCCAGCTGCGAGGCCTTGTCCCGGAGCACCGTCTACGCCCTTTCCCGCAGCGCGTTCACGGACGTCATTTCCCAGCATCCGGAAATCGCGCTGAAGCTCATGTACCGGATGCTGAACATCACCACGCAGCGCCTGCGCGGAACCAGCGAGTTCGTCTCCGAGATGGTGCAATGGGGCGAAGGGGCGCGCCGGCGCGCGGTTACCGACGAGCTCACCGGAGTGTACAACCGGCGGTTCCTCGAGGATTCACTCGGATTGTACCTGGCGGAGGCCGGGGAGAAGGGCCAGCCGTTCTGCCTGGTCATGGTGGACCTCGACAGGTTCCGTGAAATCAACGAGCTGTACGGGCACCCGGTGGGGGACGAATCCATCCGGTCCGCGGCGCGTGTTTTCCGCTCTCTCCTGCGCGGCACCGACGTCATCGCCCGTTATGGCGGTGATGAGTTCGTGATCATTCTCCCGAATACCGAGCCCGGGCAGGGCATGAGCCTGATGAAAGCGGTCTGCGCCGGGGTGGCGCAGCTTCCTCTTCTGCGGGAGATGAAGGGGCCCCTCACCACGGTGACGGCGAGCATGGGGGTCGCGGGGTACCCCCTGCACGCCGCGGAACTGTCGGGCCTGCGCGCTGCCGCTGATGCGGCGCTGTACCGCGCCAAGGAGGAGGGGAGGAACCGTGTTGTGTGCGCCACCCCGCGGGCGCGGCAGGAGCCGGAACATCCGGAGCAGAAGAAGCCCATCCGGAGCATCAGGGAAAAGAACCTGATCATCGAGCGGATCATCGAGGCCATTCTCCAGCGCCGCCATTTCCTCATTCTCGGGCACCAGAACCCGGACGACGACTGCATTTCCTCCATGATCTCCTTCGCCCTCGTGCTGAACATGTTCTACCGGAACGTTTCCCTGTACTTCGGCCCCCAGGTCCACGAGCACTTCTCCTACCTGCTGGACATCTGTCGGTACAATTCCATTTCCATCATCACGGAGGACCAGTCTCCGCCGGCGGAAATCGACACGGTGGTGCTCTGCGACACCCCCAAGCCCTCGATGATCGAGGCCAGCCTCGCCGTGCGGGAGGTCCTGAAGAGTCCCCAGGTGCTGCGCATTGAAATAGACCATCACCTGGCGGCGGACAGCGCCTATTTCGGGGACGAGGGATACCGCTTCGTGACGGAAGCCTCTTCGGCCAGCGAGCTGATCGGTCACATCCTCCTGAAGCTGGAAGCGCGCAAGGAGCTGCTGGAGCGGCACCAGATAACGGACCTGTACCCCCGCAACCTGGTGCTTGCCATCCTGACGGGTATCATCGGGGACTCGAACATGGGCCAGTACCTGAAGTCGCGCCGGGAGAGAAAGTACTACCAGATCTTCTCCACCATGTTCAACGAGATGCTCGCCAAGCGGACTACCAAGCGCACCAATTTTTTCACCATGGCCGAGGTGTTCACCGAGCTGCAGAAGCTCACGAGCTACGAGCAGGGCTGCTTCGGGTACATGATGGACCGCCGGAAGCGCTCGGGGTCCATTTCCTATGTGGCGCTTTCCGCTGACGAGATGGAGCCGATGTACAACGGCTGCGACGATGATGCCATCATCACCACGGCGCGCATGGTTGCTGACAAGCTCGCCGAGGAGAGTGGCATCCTCGGCCTGGTGGCATACTACGACAACCCCGCGCGTTCCGACCTCGTGCAGTTCCGGCTGCGCCGGTCCGGCAGCTGGAAGAAGCACGACCTGCGGAGCCTTCTATCACGGTTTTCAATCGGCAACGGCGGCGGGCACGAGGGGGCCATCGGGTTCCGCATCCCCCGCGCGGAGATACCGGACTTCAGCGGTTATGTCTCCTCGCTCGTGCAAGGCATCGAGAAGGCGATCCGGGAGTAGCCCGCCCCGATGCGCTCCGCCCCGCCAGCGCCGCCTCCTGCCCTGCCCGGGATTTGTATTTCGACTTGTCCCGGCATATTCTCACAGCTGTCTCGGAGGAGGTGGCTCTGGTCATGGTGATGAAGAAGCTCATCAACGAACCCCGCGACGCGGTGCAGGAGCTCATTGAAGGATTCATTCTGGCCAACGAGCGGACGGTGTACAAACACCCGAAAGTGAACGCCGTGATCCGCCGCGGTGCTCCGACCAGGGGCAAGGTCGGCATCGTCATCGGCGGCGGCGCAGGGCACGAGCCCCTTTTCCTTGAGTACGTGGGCCGGGGTATGGCGGATGCCGAGGCGCACGGCCAGATCTTCGCCGCCCCGTCCCCGAGCATCGTCTTCGAGGCCATCAAGGCCGTGGACGGGGGCGCGGGAGTCGTGCTCCTGTACAACAACTACGCGGGGGATGTCCTGAACTTCGACATGGCGCAGGAGAAGGCGCTGGCCCACGGCATTAGTGTGCACACTGTCCTGATCAATGACGAAATCGCCTCGGCCCCGCGCGGCCAGGAAGCGCAGAGACGGGGTACCACGGCGGACCACGTCATCATCAAGATTGCCGGGGCAGCCGCGGAGAACATGCTCTGCCTTGATGAGGTTGTCCGGGTCACCCGGAAGGCCGTCGCGGGCGCCCGTTCACTCGGGGTCGCGCTCAGCTCGTGCACGCTGCCCGCAACGGGCAGGGAGATATTCGACCTGCCGGACGCCATGATGGAGCTGGGAATGGGCCTGCACGGGGAGCCCGGCGTGGAACGGACCCCGCTTCTGAGCGCGGACCGGACCACGGAGAGGATCGTTCCTCGTATCGTGGAAGATCTCCCGTACAACGGCGGAGACGAGATCGTGCTCATCGTCAACGGCTACGGGGCCACCACGCGGATGGAGCTTTTCATCGTCAACCGGAAGATCCGCGCGATGCTCGCGGAGCTGGGGATCCGGGTTCACGGGACCGAAGTCGGGGAGTTCTGCACATCGCAGGAAATGAAGGGCGTCTCGGTCACGTTCGTCCGGATGGATGGAGAGCTGAAGCGCCTGTACGACCAGCCCTGCGACTCTCCGTTCTACAAGAAGACCGCTCCCCAGGAACCCCCCGCGACACGTGAAGACGGTCCCGTGAAGGCGGACACGTGAAGTCACTTGACCTCGAGTTCTGGACGCGCGCCGTGGACGGTCTTGCCGCCGCATTCACCGAGGCCGAGGCGCGGCTGTGCGGCTATGACGGGGCCATCGGGGACGGCGATCACGGCACGAGCATGCTCAGCGGATTCCTCGAGGCGCGGAAGTGCCTTGCCGGAGCTCCCCGGCGGATTGCGGGGATCTCTTCTCACGCACCGGCCAGGCATTCATTGAAAACGTGGGCGGCGTCACGGGTGTTGTTTTTGGCTCGATGTTCGATGCGGCCGGGCAGGCCCTGCCCGGAGTGACCTGCCTGGACTCCGCTGACCTGCACCGGATGTTCGCCGCTGGATTGGCAGCTGCGATGAAACGCGGCAAGGCAGCCCCGGGAGACAAGAGCATGGTTGACTCGCTGTTTCCCGCGGTTGAGGCGCTGCGCGCCGCCGCCGAGAGGGGAGAGCCCGCGGATGCCGCCCTTGCGCGGGCTGCGCGTGCCGCGGAGGCGGGTATGGAGGCGACCATTCCCCTGGAGGCGAAGGTCGGGAGGGCCCGCTACCAGCCGGGAAAGGGAGCGGGGCACGTGGATGCCGGCGCGGCCTCCGTCTCCCTGCTGTTCCAGGCACTCGCGCAGGCTGCCGGGTTGCAGGAAAGCCCAGCCCCCTACTCCCCGGTGGAGGCAGCCCGCATGAAGCCTTTGCGGTAACGCAGGGGCGGGGTTCCTTCCAGGGTCCGGAAAGTCTTGGTGAAGTGGCTCTGGTCGAAGAACCCGCATTCCGAGGCGATGTCGGCCATGCTGCGGTCCGTGTTCTTCATGAGGTAGATCGCGTAATCAATGCGCTGGCGCGCGACGTAGGCGGACAGCGACACCCCGCTTTCTTTCTTGAACAGGTGAAGGGCGCGGCTCACGCTGAGCCCGGCAGCAGCGGAGACGTCGCGCGCCGACACCTTCGAGGCGAAATTCCTCGACAGGAAATCCTTCATCCGCGTCATGTGCGCCAGCGCGCTCCTGCCCCGTTCCTCCGAGACGGTGCGCGTGAAGTTTTCCAGCGCCTTGGTGACCTTCCAGAAGAGCTCGTCGAACCCGGTGGCGGCGTTGATGTCGGTGAGGTAGGAATACCGCGGGCCCAAGAGACCGTCCGCGCTGATCCCCTTGCCGATGGCGGCGCGGGAGATGATCACGATCAGCTCGAGGAGACGAACCTTCAGAAGATCGAAGTTCATGCCGCTCTCGAGGAAAATGACCCCGAGGAACCGGTTGATGATCTCGCGGGAGCCGCGGAGATCCCCCAGCACGACCTTGTCTATGATCTCATTCTGCATGGCCGCCAGTGACGTGAGCAGGTCCTGCTTCCCCGCCCGCACATCCTCCAGGTAGTTGGCAATGGTGAACTGCTGGATGCTCCTCTCGCGGCTCTCGGCAATGGTGACCGCGTCACTCATCCCGTACGCTGCAGCAAGGTCGAACAGCAGCCTGCTGCTGCGCCGCAGGCTCTCGGAGGGCACCACCCGGAAAGGGAGGCGGGAGCCCGGGCCGGCGTCCAGCTTCACGCCCAGGCGGCGCACGCGGGCAAGGACCTCCTCACGCATGTCCGGCACCATCTGGGGGAAGATGGAGAAACCGCTGATCAGCCCGCCGGAGAGCTTCTGCTCATGAGAAAGAGGCACGGCAAAGGTCACCAGGCCGAAAGGGCAGACCGAAATGTACGGCTCACCCCAGCGGAAGGATTCCTCCACGGCCGTCCGCCTGTACTCACGGCACAGGCTTTCCCTCCGTGCCGAGCGGGACAGCCGTGCGCACACGGAACAGTTGCCCAGCCGCCAGATCTCCCGGCCGTCGGCTTCCACGAGCACCAGGGGGAGCCCGACGGTGGATCGGTATTCCGCGCCCAGCCTCATGGCGCGGCGGGAATCGACGCCGGTCTCCGGGCGCCGGGAGTTCGAGCTCGTCGTGGCATAGCATGATTTTACAAAAAAAATGCGATTCCATACAATACCCGAAGGTGCCGACGGGGTAGAGTCGGGACATCACGGAGGAACATCAATGGCCACTTTGCAGGAACTGTCAGAGGCGATCCAGAAGGGCAATGCGCCCAAGGCAAAAGAGCTTACGACCCAGCTTCTTGCCGACAAGCTCGGCGCGGGAGAAGTGCTCAACAAGGGTCTGCTGGACGGCATGGAAAAGGTCGGCAAGCGCTTCAAGGCGAATGAGATCTACATTCCCGAGGTCCTGATCGCCGCACGGGCAATGAACCAGAGCATGGAGATCCTGAAGCCCGAGCTGGTCAAGGCCGGAGTGAAGCCGGTGGGCAAGATGCTTCTTGGCACCGTGAAGGGAGACCTTCACGACATCGGCAAGAACCTGGTGAAAATGATGGCCCAGGGCGCGGGGCTGGAAGTCGTGGACCTCGGCATCGACGTTTCCGCGGACAAGTTCCTCCAGGGCCTGAAGGACAACCCCGATGCGAAAGCGGTCGGGATGTCGGCGCTCCTGACCACGACGATGACGGGCATGAAGGAAGTCATTGACCGGTTCGTGAAGGAAGGGCAGCGGGCCAAGGTGAAGATCATGGTGGGCGGCGCGCCCCTGACCGATCAGTATGCCAAGGAGATCGGCGCCGACGGGTATGCGCCGGACGCTGCCAGCGCCTCGGAGAAGTTCAAGGCCTACGTGTCCTGAGAGCGCTCCCCGTCGGCGGGGACAACTGAAATGAAGACTTTGGCCTCCCTTGCACGGGCGGCGTTTGCCGAAAAACGCCGCCTCGTGGCGCCCTTGGCCGGGTTCCCCGGCGTGGAGATGATCGGCAGCACGATCAAGATCGCACAGCAGAACTTCGGGGAGCACTACAAGGCCGTGCGGCGGCTCGTGGACGAATTCCACCCAGACCTCGTCTTTCCTCTCATGGACCTTTCGGTGGAGGCCAACGCGCTGGGCCGCTACACCGTTTTTCCCCGGGGCGAGTCGGCCACGGTCCCCAAGGACGTGTTCCACCTGGAAGAGCTGGATCGGCTTGCGGAGATCAACATCGCCTTCGACAGCAGGCTCATGGGGTACGTCGAGACACTGCGCATGATGAGCGTTTCGCTGCCTGCCGGAACCCTGACCGGCGCCTACGTCGTGGGGCCCTTCACGCTGGCAGGGCTCATGATGGGCGCCGACGACACGGTGATGGCGACGATGCTCGACCCGCAGGCGCTCCATCGCCTGTGCCACTTCACTACCGAGCGCATCCAGGAATACATCCAGCTGCTCCTTGCCGCGGGGGCGGACGTTGTCTGCATCCTCGAGCCGTCGGCGGTGATGCTGAGCCCTGCACAGTTCTCGGAGTTCTCCGCAATCTATATCCGGCACATCACCACGAGCTTCAAGTACAGCAGGGCCAATTTCGTCTACCACACGTGCGGCAACACGATGCATCTCGTGGAGAAGATGTCCGCGGCGGGAGTCCACGGGGTGAGCCTGGACTCGCGTGACATGGGCGTGGATCTTCCCGCCGTGGCTTCGCGTCTGCCTGAGGACGTGGTCGTGATCGGCAACATCAGTCCGACCGCGACGATGCGGTTCGGCACCCCTGCGTCCGTGCGCGCCGAGGTGGGCGAGCTTCTTCGCGAGATGAGGCGGTTCCCGAATTTCGTGCTGAGCACGGGGTGCGATCTGCCGCAAGAGACGCCCCCGGAAAACATCCGTGCCTTCATGGAGGCGGGTCGCGCCTGGAAGCCCTGAACGGCACCGCGTGCACCCGGCCCGGGAGAGCGTGCGCTTCCCCGTCCCGGGTCCGCCGCGTTTTCAAAACAGTCCCAGCCTCGCCCCGAGGGTTGTCCTGAAGAGAATGGTCGAGGCTCCCGGCACGTCCGAGGAGACGAACCACGCCTCCTCTTCCACGTAGAGGGAGTATTTCTTCAGGAATGTCAGCTGCTTGAGGGTGTATTTCGGAAACTCCAGCTGCAGAACAACCCCGGACAGCACCTTCCCGTCGGTCGTGCCGTTCATGTCGAAGTAGGAAAACTCCGTGCCGAGCCCGAGGGAGGCCGAGAAGGCGTCCCAGTCCGGCCCGAAGACCGACGAGAACGGCAGGTAGAAGAGGTTGGCGATCAGTTTTGCCGAATAGACGCCGCCGAAGAAGCGCTGCGGCGCGCCGCTCTCATCCGTTGCGGGGGCCTGGCCGTACATGGCCTGCAGCTTGACGTTGTCGTCGAAGAACGAGAGGCCCAGACCGGCTTCCCAGGTGGTTGCCCCGAAGACATGCGTGTCGAGGTAGAGTCCCTGGATGAAGGCGGGCAGCTCGTAGCCGTGCTTGTCGCCCTTGCGCAACTCCAGCTCCACTGACGCCAGGCCCGACTCGTCGTCGGAGGCGGTGCCCGCTACGCGAATGTGGCTGCTGAAGCGGCTGTTCTCCGCGGGCACAAGGATGCGGACCGCGGGCGGAGTCTTGTCGAGGGAGAACATCGTCCGGGTGACGACCACCGAACCGTCTGCGAATGTCCCCCGGACAAGAAGGAATATTCCTCCCTCGGAATAGTTCTGCGTCTCCAGCCTGTATCGCCACGTCTCCCTGCCCGAGGCCCGCTGAAAGCTGCGTCCGTTGTCGAGGCTGACCTCCACCTTTTCGACCCGCTTGCCGGAAGCCGCCTTTCGGGACGCGGCCACGGCAGCGGCATCCGTCGCATCGGGCCCGCGGGCGGTCCACCCGGCCTTCCCCGACAGCCAGGGGCGCTCGGGAAGGTAGGCGCCGAGGGCGAGGGAATCCACGGTAAGCCAGGGTCCTTCCGTCTTCCAGGAGACCAGGGCCTTGCGTGATTCAATGACCTTGTTTTCCGAGCCGACTCCCCGCGCGGAGAATGCATGGTCGCCGTCGCCAAGACGGTCCACCGGCACGTCGAAGACGAAATACCCCTGGGCGTCGAGGGGCGCAGAACCGACATCCATGCCGTCCGAGAGCACCGTGACGGTCGAGGCTCCCCCGGCGATCGTCGCCCTGCCGTACAGGCGCAGGCGGCCGGAAACTTCCTGGCCCTCGACGGGGGAGAACAGCTCCACCCTGTCGGCCGGCCGTTCCCGGCTGAGGACGATATCGCGGCTTGCGAGCGCCTCGTTGTCTGCGCGATCGCGGCCGATCAGCCGGAAGGTGTACGGGCCGGGGGGAAGAGCCGATACATCGAGACGGCTTCGCACCACTTCGGACTGCCCGAGATCGACCGTGAGGACGGGAGGCACGTCCTTGCCAATGGGAATCAGCTCGGCGCGCACGGAAGCGAGCTTGAAGTTGTCGGAAACCCGGCCGCTGATTTCCAGGCTCCCGGACTCGACGGCCCCGTCCTTCGGATGGGCCAGCTGCACCCCGGGCGGCGTATTGTCCACGGTGATGAGGCCTGCGGAGAAACCCACCGTCCCGTACTTGTCCACGGGCCTGATCGTGACGGCATGCAGGCCGTCCTTGAGAATGCGGGTATCCAGGGGGTAGTGCCAGTTTTCGCTGCCGATGGCCTTCACGTACGCGGCGCCGTTGTCGAACGACAGGCTGACCGAATCGATTCCGTTCGCATCAGAGGCTGTGCCCGATATATCGATGATTCCGCGCACCGGTTTGGCGATGTCGGGGGCGGTCATTGAAGCGCGCGGCTCCTCCTTCGAGATGCGGTATTTCCTCGAGGTGACATTCCCCGTGATCCCGTAGATGTTTTCCGCGTATGCCTCGAAGAGGTGCTCGTTGTCCGTCGTGGACCCCAGCGTAACGGGGATCGAGAAGCCGGCCTCTTTCGGTTCGATGCTCGTCCAGTCCGAGCCGTCAATGCGGTAGTGGATCTTCGAGACGCCGGCGTAGTCGAATGCCGTGCCCGAGATGCTGAAGTCGGAGCGGATGATCTCGGTTTCGATAGGAGCCTGGATCTCCACGACCGGCCTGCCTCGCTCGGCGTTGACCTGGAGCTTCGGCACCAGAAGCGTGCTGTTGCCGGCGCGATCGATGACGAGAAAACCGCCGCCCTCGGGCAGGGGATAGGGAAGGCGGGCGAGGTCCAGGGAGCTGGAGAAGACGTTCTTCCCCCCGGCCTCCTGGGGCATGCCGTCCCTGGATGGAAGGAACTGAACGGATGCGATGTGCCCCGGATCCGCCGCCTGGCCGATCACCGTGGTAGGTCCTGTCACCTCCTCGCCTTCGGGGGGGAGCAACTGCTGAACAACAGGGGCGGCCGTGTCCTTGTTGATAAAACGAGTGATGACGGTCTCATCGCCCGACACATCGCGAACGCGGAGATCGAGCCGCACCGCGCCGTCGGCCGCGTGCTCGAGGGAAATGTCCGAATCGAAGGGAAACACGGAGGCGGGCGATGGAGACGTGCCAGCCGCGGGAGCCGGCGTGAGCGCAATGAAATCCCCGCCATTGATCGATGCCTCGACCGAGAGATTCCGTTCGAGGCCTCAGCCGAACCGGCCACCCGGGCGCTCCCCCGTGTCCACGCATTGTTTTCAGGAAGCCGCAGCGACAGGCTGGGCGGGGCGGAGCGCGCCGCCACCCCGAAGGGACCCCACTCGAAAGCATCGCCGTCCACCGTCTCTGCGTGAATGCGGAAGGTGGGCGACATTGCGGCGCCCGCTCCCCTGGCCGTGAGGGTGATGCGTGCTGCCTCGAAGCCGGCTTCCAAAAGAGGCGTCGGCGGAATCACGGCAACGGTTCTGAGGGGGCGGCCATTCCACGAGCCTACGAGGGTGTCCGAGGCACCGAGTCGGATGAGCCGGCCGCCCTCGACATCCGTCACGCGGTCGTCGAAGAACCGCATGGCAACGGCCGTATCAGGGGCGGGAGCGCCGGCCGAGGGCGGAAGCAGGTTGTGAAAATCGAATCGGCGTTTCGTTTCGATTCCCGCGGCATCCCGAACCTGCACTTCCACGACGAATCGCTGGTACTGCAGGGTCGACGGCAGCACGCACGTGAAGGGCACTTCATTGCCGGCGGACTTTCCGGTGGAGGCCTTCTGCGGAGACCCGTCGTTGACCCGGTAGTCTATGGAAAGGACTCCGTTCGAGGCCTGGACCGTTCCTGCCAGGCTTGCGCCGGGAGCAAGGGTGATCGCCGCCCCGGGCTTCCACGCCGTTGACCCCTTGCCCAGGACCGAGCTGATGGAGAGATCCTGGGAGCCGGGCCCGCGATGATGAAGTCCTTCTTCATCTGCATGACCTGGCCGCCCTCGGTGCGGGCCTCCGCCAGGAAGCCATGACGTCCGGCAGGAAGCGTGGAAAGAGGAATCGCGAAGGTTCCCGCGGGGAAAGCGAGCAGCGGGCCGCCATCCAGGGAGACGCCCAGGGCAGGGATGCCGTCCGCGCCGCTTGCGGTCGCGCGGAGCACGGCGTCCGCGGACCAGAACGGCAGTGCGGACCTGTCCGCGCCGGCCCCCAGAGAGGGCGGCAGGGATACGTCGAGCCGGGGCGCGGCCGCCTTGAGGTCAAGAGAGTACCGGGCCTGGCCAGCGGCGGAATTGCCGGCGGCGTCGACGGCCTCGACGGACATCGCCAGGGCGCCCGTTTGCGCGCCGGTCTTCAGGATCTGCCCGGGATCCGCCCAGACCGCGAAGTAGGCTCCACGGTCCTGAAGGGGCAGGGCGCGCTTGTCCTGTCCGACCATGACCGCGGCCCCGGCGAGCCCGGAGGCGTCGCGGACCCGCAGGATCACCGGGGTGGCCGCGCCGAATGCTCCGCCGGCTGGCGTCAAAAAGGCGATCTGCGGCTTCGTGTTGTCCACCATGGCATAGATCGGTGCAAAGTGCGGGATGCCGGCCCCGTCCTCGATCTTCAGGAGCCAGCGGGCCTCGCCGTCGGGGAGTTTGGTGGTGTCAACGGAGAGGGCCACGGGCACCTGGGGCAGCTGCGACTTCTCGTCCCTGGCAAGGAACAGCCCGGTGTAGGTTGCCCCGCCATCGACAGAAAGCCCGATGGACCTGACCTTTGCGTCAGAAGCCGCGCTTCCCTTCAGGTTGAGCGGGCCGGAGACCAGGAGGCGGGGTGCGAAACGCTGCTGGGACACGTCAGAGGCCGAGCCCGGGGTCGGGCCGCCTGCGCGGACCCCTGCCGCGAATCCAAGCGCGGAAAAATCCGCCTCGCTCAGGCCGGGGACCACGACGGAGAGCTTGCGAAGTCCGGAAACGCCCGTGAGCTCCACCCGCGGCTCTGTGCCTGCCGGCTCGATGTCCACCTTGTCTGCCGCGGTGCCCTGCGCCGCGCGCGCCACGACTTTCACGTCGGGGCGTTCGACCACGACGTTGCCTGCCCTGTCCGTGACGCGGTAAGCGGCAGCGGCGTGGGACGCGAGATCGGCGCGATGGATGAAGAACGCGCCCCTGCGTTCGATGGGCGTGAAAGTCGCCCCGTCATCGGAGTATTCGACGGAGACAATGCCGGAAGCGTCCGAGATGGAGGCCGCCACGTCCTCAGGTCCACTGATCTCGGCACCCGCCTCGGGGGAAAGGAACTGCACCCTTGGCGGATCAGGGCTGAAACCGTAGCTTCGGTACGCATGCGAAACCCTGCCGGCAGCGTTCGTGGCCGACAGGTCCAGGACCCCCGGACCCGGCGCAATCTCTGCCGGAGACAAGTCGAATGCTGAAACGCCCTGACGGGGACAGGGATACCGCCCGGGTCCGGTCCCGGAGCCCAGGGTGACCGTCATGCCCTCCAGTCCTGCGGCGTCGGAAACCGAGCCCGATACCGTGAAACCCTTCGCGAACCACGTGCCTTCGGCAGGGCTGTCGATGCCGACCGAAGGGGCCGAATCTCCGCAGGCAAAGACGAAGGGATCAGAGCTGAACACGTGGCCGTTTTTTGTGCGCGCAACAATCCGCTCAGGACGCGTCAGGCCTGCCCGCGCTGATTCGACGCGAACCGTGCGGCCCTCGAAGGACAGGTTCACAAGGTCTGTCGGCGGATCGAGGCGCAGTGAGTCGATCTCCTCACGGTAGAAGGCGCCGAGAAGCGGATCACCGGGGGCGAGTGCAACGCGGCCGTCGCTCCCGATGCGCGGATCGTCGAAGCGGAATCCCGTGTCCTCGCGGTCGGAGGAGAGATCCGCCGAGTACAGCAGGGCCCGGCCGGAAAAAGTCTGCCCGTACATGTCCTGGCCCCGGACCTCGATCGGCACGAAGCCGTAAGGCATGGAGCGGTCGAGGGGGATTCGGAACGTGGAGCCGCCGTCTGCGCTTTTCACGAGATCGAGCTTGCGCTCGGCCCCGCCGGCAACAACGTAGGAGGCCCGGGCGGGAGTGTTGGGGGAGGCCAGGATGCCCTCCAGCCAGCTTCCGCCGTCCACGCTGAAGCTCATGCCGGGGACATAGTCTCCCGCGGCGCCCTTGCCCGCCTTGTCCACGGCCAGCCTGAGGAACCGGACGCTGGACGATCCGCCAACGGCGGTCACGGGAAGGCTCACCGCGGTGCCCCATGTACCGTAGGCGTCCACGGCCTGGATGGAGAGAAGATGCTTCCCGGACGGCAGCTCGCTGGCCAGCGGGAAAGAAAAGACGTCGGAAGCCGGGAGCTCCTGCGGCTTGCCCCCGTCCACCGTCACCCGGATGCCCGCCCCGCCGTCATCGGCCGTAATGGAACCCCAGACCAGCTGCCCGGGGCTCACCTTTCCCGCGGGGGCAGGCCATGCCACCTTCACGACCGGTTTTTCCGCCTGGTGGTCGATCTTCAGCGAGATCGGGTATCGCGTGATGTTGCCGATCCTGTCCTGGGCCGTGATCACGAGGTTCGCCTTGTCGCCCTTGATCCCGCGGGCGTCGAACTCTTCGACAAAGTAGGGATCCCCCGGTGTCAGCTGTATGTCTGTGCTCTTCCCGCCTTCCAGCTGGTAGCCGAGTTTCGAAACTCCGATGGCGGACCGAACCGAGCCGGCCACGGAAAAGCGGCCGTGCACGACTGCGCCGGCAGCGGGCCAGCTCACTTTGACCACGGGCTTCGTGTTGGCGACAAAGATGAGGAAAGCCGTGCTGCCCTTCACCCCGACGCGGTCCACGCTTCGCAGCCAGATGATGCGCGGGCCGTCCGAGAATTTCTTCGTTTCCAGGTCGAAGGCAAAGGTAACCTTGTCAGGCTGTTTGCCCCGGCCGAGAGGCACACCGAGGAAGGTCTTTGCGCCGTCGGTGGACGATTCCAGGGTGGCGATGCCGTTCGCGGAGAACACCGTGCCCTGGATACGGACCGTGCCGGCCACCAGCGTCCCCGACTGCGGGGAAGCCACGGAAGCCGAGGGTTCCGTGCGATCCAGGTCGAAGACCACCGTGACAGGTTTTCCTGCCAGGCCGCCGTTGTCCACGCCCCGAACCTCGAGCGTTTTTCTCCCCTCCGGCATGTCCCTGGTCGGAATCGACAGGGACCAGAACTCCCCGCCCTGGGCGGGCTGGTACTCGCCGCTGTCTATGCGCACTTCCACGCGGGCCACGCCGGCGTCCGCGACGCAGGTGCCCACCACGATGAGGTCACCGCCGACCCGCTGCAGTCTCGTCGGGTTGATGATGGAGACAACGGGCAGGGCCGACGCGGGATCGATGCGAACGTTTATAGGACCGGCGATCTGCGCGTTGCCGGCGCTGTCCTTCCCTTTCACGATGATGTTGTACGTGCCCGCGGGAAGCTTCGACGTGTCGAAGTCGTGGTCCCAGTTCTCCAGACCGTCAGCTTTTGTGAAGGTCGGGGAACCCTGGCCGAAGACCGCTGTCGTGAAGAGCAGGAGCCCCATGCAGAGGAGCGGACGCAGGAAGCCCCGCCCTGGCGATGAGGGAAGGCGCGCTGTCTTGAATTCTCTGGCGCTCATCTCACGGTCCTTTCCATGGCCCCTACTTCCGGGGCGCCTGATCCACCGCGAGTTGGACATCTGTCCAAAGATTCCCTTCGACGAGGGGGGCCGGCAACCGGTCGGTCACGGGAAAGAACCTGGTTGCTCCCCGGGACATCGTTCTGATCATGGCCCCGACGCCGTCCAATTCCGGTGCCGATTGGTTGGTCGACAGCCACTTCCCGTTCGTGCCGGCCTGTCTCTGGAAATCGGGGCCTGCCAGGCTCCTCGTGAGCTTCAGGACAGGCGCGAGCCCGCTCTTGTTTCCCCTGAACTCCAGGAAAAGCACCGTTCCGGCCATCGCGTAGTGCTGTCCTTCGCGAATGCTCAGAGGAACGAAACGCCGGACTCCGGGAGGATTGGCCAGTTCGTAGTCCCGATAAGATTCCAAAAACACGACATGCTTTCCAGCTTTGTATGACATGGCCTGGTCCTCGCGTGAAAAGAACCAGGCATTGGGGACCCAGACCCGATCGGCGACGAGGGCCTGCAAGACCGCGCCCGGCGCCTTCCATCCCGACGGGGCCTGGGCGAACCAGGCGGCTGCCTCCTCCCGAGAAGGGGTGTCGGGGAAAATACCGAAGAGATAGGCCGCTTGCCGGAATGAGGGACGGATTCCTGCCACCGAGAGGGACGCGGGCGCAGCGCGCTTCAGAAGACCTTTCCACTCGCCCGGAAGGGTTTGGGCTGACGGACTGGCGGGAAATGTCGTCTGTCCCCACACGTCGTACAGCAAAGGCACGGAGCTCCATGAACGATCCTTTTCTTGTCCGAGAACGGCGAAGACAGGCGGGGGTTGGAACGAAGAGTCCCAGTCCGAAGGAAAAGATATCAGCGGTTCGGACCCGGGAGGCACGTTCCAGCCGGGGGTGGAGGACAGCCTCAGCGTGGGTCCGGCCGGGGCCCTGGCCCCTTCCGCTTCCACGCTCACTTTTCCCAGCCCCGGTGTCCGTGCCGCGGCCTCCTCGATGGCGGCCTTGAGAGGTACGGCCTCCGGCCCGAGGAGGACGACAAGAGGCTTCTGGCATGACGCAAGAATCGCAAGGGCAGTGAGGACCAGGAGACATGGAACCAGACGCCTCATTGCAGCTGCGCCGTCTCCAGGGTGTAGGTTGACCCGTTCTTGGTGGCATACCCCAGGATCGGGGTGTTGACCGCCGAAGAGTTGGGCTTCACTCCCAGGCCGACCCTGAAGTCCTGGGGATAGCTGGCCGTCGGGATCGTCATGACTTCCCAGTTGCCGGTGAATTGATCATTCGTGGCTCCCGGCTGGAGGCTGGCGAAGTTCGTTCTCCAGGCAGTCCGAACGCTGAAGCTGGTCTGGGTGAACGTCGGCATGAAGTACGAGATGTACGGCACGTAGTTCGTCCCGTTGAAGTACGTCGTGATGGAAATGTCGGTGCCCGTGGAGAGGAAAGAGTCGACCGTCGTCACCTGGGGGGCCGCGTTGTAGGCGGACAGGTAGGCGTACTTCAGATCTCCGCTGGAGGAGTTGTAATAGGCGATGTGGATGCCGTCGGCGGCATCCACCGCCATGTCGACATGCCAGCCGGCGAAACTGGAATCGATGACGCCGGCATTCGCCTGCCACTGGCCCGCCGACGTGGTCAATGTGGGCGCGGTGTTGTAGCTGAAGATCAGTCTCTGGTTTGCCTGGTCGTACCAGGCCGCCACGGCCACCCCGCCGCTCGTGACCCCGATGGCGCTGTACAACCCGACTCCGTAGGTGGTCGCGCCGGTGGCCATGGCCTGGGCGTTCGCGGCCGAGCCGTTTCCCGAGTTCGGTTGATTGGAGAGGTCGCCGCCAAAGACGGGCGGGGCGCCGGTGGTCACCGTGCCGTAGCGGAACGTCAACTGGTTCTGGCTGGCATCGTAATACGTCATGTAGACCTTGAACGGGCTGACCGCCCCGGTGGCGACGATCTTGGGCTGCTGGACCCGGTTCGAGTTGAACACCGTCCCGTTCCAGGCGCTCTCGATCAGGACCTTGTAAGTGCCCTGGGTGTAGGTTCCCCCGCCGTTGTCGGCAGTCGCGTTGCCCGCCTGCCACGCGTAGAAGCCGGTATTGGCCGTGGCGTTGTATGATCCGGTGCCGCCTCCTCCGCTGTCTCCGTTCACCCCGATGGCGTAGTACTTGCCCGAGCCGTCGTAGGCGATGCCGGTGTCATACCACTGCGTGTAGGAACCGTCGATTTTCGTATCCGCGCCGTTGTCATTGACGTGGACTTCCTGGGCCCCGTAGTCATACGCAAAGCCTACCCGACCGCCGCTGGAGACCCTCATGGAGGGATAGCGGAATGCCTGCGTCGCGGAGGAGCTCACCGTGGTGAAACTCCAGACCTTGAAGCCGAGGTCATCGGTCAACAGGAGATTGTTCACGCCGTTGGGAACCTGGTTGTAGGAGACCGTCGTTCCTCCTGAGGTGGTCATTGAGGCGTTGTTGTTGTTGATGTTGTTGTCGACCTGCACGCCGTTGACCGTCAGGTTGAGCGGACCCGATGTCGCCCCCGCGCTGAGCGTTTCCGTCATGGACGTCTTGCTGGGTGCGCTTGTAGCGATGAAGGCGCTGGAGCCGTTCATTGTGACCGTGGTGGAGCCGGACAGATAGAGGTTGTATCCGCTCAAGGTGATGCTGCCTGTATTGGACACCGGATAGGCCCCGAGGGCCGAGCGGTTGAAGACGGACGGGTTGGACGAATACGCGTTGGAAAGGGCGGTGGATACCCCTGTCACGTACGGCACGATGTCGACGACCATCGAGGCGCTGCTGGACAGGGAAGGCGAGCCATTGTTGTAGGCCTTGAAGGTGACCGTGACGTTGGTTGCCGCCACGGTGGCCACCAGCGAGCTGTCCCAGGTGAAGCTCCAGTTGAGGACGTGCCCGTCGGCCAGGCTCAGGGACTGGCTGCCCGCATCCGGGGCAAATGTCCACCCCGCGCCCGAGGAGCCGTTCAGGGTTCCCCCGGAATACGTGCCGATGGTGAACTCGGCACCCGACCCGGCACCTCCGTTGAAGCCCGGGATCCTTGCGGTGACCTTCTGAAGCGAGAGGTCGTCCCAGGTCTTGCCCTTGAACACGACCTGGCCCGAGATGGCCGAGGCTCCGGCCGTGATCGGGCTCGTATACTCTATGTGCCCGCCTGAGGCGCCGATGTTGGCGCTGTAGGCTGCCACGGCCCCCAGGGTCTTGCCGGTGTCGGTATACACGGCACCGTCGGTCGGCGTGTCATAAACCTGGCCGAAGGGTGCCACGTTGATTGTCGGCGCGACCGTGTCGTTGTTGTGAATGTTCAGGGCAATGGCCTGGGCGTATGACTGGACCGACCCGGGGGTTTGATCCGTGACCTTGATCGTGAAGGAGGCGCCGTTGCTGATGATCGTGTCGGAAATGGGCGGCGCAAGAGCGGCGAAACTCAAGGTCACCATTTCGCTGCCGGTGGTCACGTTGGAAACGCTGACCCCAGCCTGGCCGCCTGGATTGAGGTAATCATGGCCCGCATAGACGAGAGAGTAGGCCAAGGGCGCCGTTGCTCCCGCTGTACAGGCTGTTGATCGTGAATGAAAGCAGGTTGTTGCGGCCCGTGAAGCCCGTTGTGCTGAAGCCGGTGGTCACGGTCTGATTGGCGTTGATGGTGCCTGCCCCGGTCAAGTCGGTTCCCAGGACTATGTTGGACAGGGACGGCGCATTGTTCGAAATGAAGGCGCTCTGGGCGTAGTGGGTCGGGTTGCCCGCCGCGTCCCAGACCACGAAATTGACGGTTACCGGCCCATCGATCTGCCTGGTCGTGTCGAGCTGGACCCACCAGTCATCGTTGTTTCCGTCGAGCATCAGGCTTTCGACGAACCCGTCGTGGGGGTTGACCGTGCCGTTCATCCCCAGCGTGTCGATGCTCGCGAAGAAATTGGAATACGCGGCGGTGTTGGGATAGACCACGGAACCGATGATACCTCCGCTGGCCATGTCCATAGCCTGCAGGGTCGTCGGCGCGGCCCAGGCCCCGCCCCCGTTCTTGAGGTCAAGGACATGCGTTCCGGCGGTATTTGTCAGGTAGACGATGACCTTGCTCAGCCCCTGGATCGGGCCCGATCCCGTTCCCGTGTCCGTCGCGGAACCCTGGATCTTGACGGCAGTTCCCGTCAGGACGGGGACTGCCGTGCCGGACCCGGACCCTGCGCCAGTGGCGACGAAGTTGAGGCCCACCGTGTTGCTGGTGGCTCCGACCGCGGTGAAGTCCGAAGTCCCCACCGAGAGGATCATATAACGGATTCCGGTCTGCAGCGACCCGGCGGTGACAGGGGACGGGTTGCTGACGCTGGACGTCGGGTAGTAGTTGTCCTCGTTGAGGGTGACCATGGACGTGGATACCTGGGGCGTCGGGCTGGTCATGTCCGTCAAGCGGAAATTGAATGCATATTGGCCCGTGGTGTTGTTGTAGAGAGCGGTCGAGTTGAGGGTCATGGCCACGGCGTAGTTGAAATTGCCTGAAGAATCCGAGGCCATGGCCGTGCCGGTTCCGCTCCCCGCCGAGTTCGGGCTGAAGACAGTCCCCACTGCCGCGACGGGTGCCCCCAGGCCGATCCAGTCGGTGCTCCCCAGGCTCGTGATCAGGAGCTTGTAGGAGCCCCCGAACGGGAAGCTTCCGGCCGTGTATTGCGTCGGAGGAGTCACCGTCGACGACCAGTAGGAGCTGTTGCTTGCCGCGGTGACCCCGTACGAGGACGAGGTGTTGTAGAGGGCCGTGGCCCCGCTCAATGGGCTGCTCTCGACCGACTCTATCTTCGATATGCCCTTGGACGAGCTCACGGTAGCCGTCAGGGTGATGGTGCCGCGAGTGGTCATCTGGGAATAGTAGGTTTGAGTGTTCGGCTGGCCATTCACCTGGTCGGTCACCTGGATGTTCTGCACCTGGGGGAAGCTGGAGTTGAAGGTCATGATCCACGGCGACGTCAGCGTGCCCGACAGGGTTCCCCTTGCCCCGCCCGGAGTGGCGGAGTTCCAGGCCCGGGCCTGGAGGCTGATGGTCTGGCTGGTCATCGCGTTCTGCGGATAGGCGGTGGTCGTGTTGACGTCGTAGTACCAGATCACATTGTTGCCGGTCGTCGTGAGCGTCGCCGGCGCCCAGACCGAAGCGGTCACTCCCGCGCCAGACGACGAGAAGCCTACCGCTGTTCCGCCGCTTGTGGCCGCGACCTGGAAGCTGTTGGCACTGGGGTTCACGACCCAGTAGGCGGTGGTCGAAACCACAGGGACGCCTCCAATCTGGGGCGCCGACGTTCCGGAGAGGAAGACAATCTGGCCGGCGGTGAAGGGCTGTCCCGTGGAGCTCAACGTCGCACCCGCGATGGACACCGCCACCGGGTTTGCCGGGAAATTGCCGCCGCCCGTGGGGTCGATGGCCACTTCGACGTCATGGATCCAGGTGGGCTGTGAAGCGGTACCGGTCACCCGCTGCTGTCCGCCGAAGGTCAGGCCGGTGGCGGGTTGGGTGATGTTGACCGCGGGTATGTTTCCATTCGGGTCGAGGATGAGGTAATAGGAAGTCAATTGAGCGACGTTCCCCGCCTTGTCCAGGGCCTGGAAGACGATCGGGAGCCTCCAGAGATTGGTTCCGGTGGCGGGGTTGCCGCTGGTGTCGCACTGGGTGGCAAACGTGGAGTTGGCGTAGCTGGACATGTCTCCCAGAGTGATGGTCCAGCTGTAGCTGCCCCCCGAAACGTTGGCGCTGGTCCAGCTTGCCGGGTTGTTGAGATTGTACCCGTTTCCGATCTGGTACTCGATCGTCCCGGTCACTCCGCTGGGGATGGTGCCGGGGTCCGAGCTCGTGCCGTTGACGGTGAGATTGCCGACCCACCGGGTCCCTGAAGCCGGGCTCGTGAGCGAGATGGTGGGTGCGGTGGTGTCCAGGGTGAAGTCCCGGCTGGTCTGGCTGGTCTTGCCCGACCCCGCGGTCACTTGGACGTATGCTGCCAGGGGACCGTCGCTGAATCCCGAGATCGACATGGCGGGAATGAGCCAGCTCACGGGGTGAGTGGGTGAGTATACGGACACCCCGCTGCCCGCGGTTGTCAACGTGAGGGCGCTGCCGCCGCTGGTCGTCGAAACCTGGAACGTGTTCGCCGTTGCGTTGACAACATAGCAGGCCGCAGCTGTGCTGGTCGGGGCCGGAAGCGACGTGCCCTGGAAATACACGACGTCCCCGTTGGCCAGCTGGTGATTGTTTGCGGTCATCGTGCTCCCGGAGACCGTCACGGGGATGGCAATGTGGAAGGTGGCGAAGCTGTACTTCGGGGCAGCCACGATCAGGTTGGTGGCCGTGCTGGTGTTGATGGCCAGCGCAGCCCCTCCGGAGGTCGCCGAGATGGTGAAGGTCGTGGCGGTCGGGACGGACTGGACGTAATACACTGTCCCCGGCGCGAGCGATCCCGCCGGCGTGACGGGCATTGGAGTGCCCCAGATGTAGACCTGGTCGAGCACGTTGAGCCCGTGCGGCGCGTTCGTGGTGAACACGCCGGGGCTGCCGGTAGCCACGGTCACGGGCAGGGCCGGAAGCGCGGCCGTGGTGCCCGACGAGAAGTCGACGGATCCCGAGGCGATCTTGGCCCGGACCAGGGTGACGCCGTTGGCGTCGGACGCGGTGCCCGTCAACGGGAATGCTCCGTCCTGGAAGGTGCCCAGGGACGGTGCGGCGATAACCGTTGCGGGATTCGTTCGAGAGAGGAAGAACGGCACCTGGAGGGGTGCGGCGATCGCGTTCCCCGGAACGTCGGCGGCCCCGATGGCGATCTGGTACTTGCCATCCGGCAGATTGAGCCCCGAGGCGCTGAGATCGAGTGACCAGGACCAGCTGGTGGCGTTCGCAGGGTTCCCAAGGCTGGCGGCCGTGGCAATGGCGTTCCACGTCTGCGTGCTGTAGTTCCACACCTGCAGGGTGTAGGTGGCCGAGGCCACACCGCTGACGTCTGTCAGGGTCCCCGTGAGCACGGGGTTGCTGTCCTGGTCCACGGTCCCACCGCCCGAGCTGATGTTGCTGTAGGTGAGGGCAGGCGGAGTGGTGTCCTTGCTGAACGTGGAAACCTGCGTCGTTTGATTGGTGGCGTTGTCGGCGGCCTGAACCGTGACGGTATGCACGCCTTCTGCCAGGGCGTTGAAGGTCGCCATGGGGATAACGTTGGAGGTCCAGCTGGCCGCGACTGCGATCGGGTTGATGCGCCGGAGTCTATCTTGTACTGGAGACTGGCCACACCCGAAGCGGCGTCCGAGACCGTGCCGGTGATGGCGAAGGGAGCCTTGTAGCCGCCCATGGGGACGATGGTCAGCACCGGGGGAGTGGCGTCATAGCCGAAGCTCACAGTGGTGTACGTCGTTGACCAGTTGCCTGCGGCGTCGAGAACAGCCACCCAGAGGGTCTTGTTTCCCTCGGTGGGAGCCAGGGCCCAGGACCAGGTCCAGTTGGTCGTCCCGGTGGCCTGTTTCCAGACGCCGCCTGTCGTGATGGTGGTCGGAGTATCGGCTGCGTGGGAGTTGGCCGCGGCGTCGACAATTGTCCAGACCTGGGACACGCCGGAGCCTGCGCCGTCGGAGGCTGTGCCGTTGACCGCGAACGGCGATGCGCCGGTCCATTCGCCGGCTGTGGGCGACGTCACCGCCGCGGTGGCCGGCGTGGTGTCCACCAGCACACTGCGGGCGACCGTGGTCGTCTTTCCCGCAACGTCCGTGGCAATGAACACGAAGGAATGAGCCCCGTCCTGCGCGTGAGTTACCGTGTTGACAGCAAAGGGGAATGTCCACGCCCCGGTAATGGGGGCGACGGCGATCGGCTGGGATGCCCCGCCGTCCACGATGACGGCCAGGGTGGGCGCTCCGGGCAGGGTTGGTGTCGGTGGCCGAGCCAAGGAAAGTGACCGAACCGTTTTTCACGACCGTCGAAGTCGTGTTGATCGCAGTCTCGAACAAGGCCGGCGGATTCAGGTCCAGGCCGAATGGAATGGCGACGCCGGCGCCGGCCCAGGCCGCGCCGGTGCCCGAGCCGGGGCCGGTGGCGGTGAAAACCAGGCCGACTGTGTTGCTCGAAGCACCGATCGTCGTGAAGTTCGTGGTTCCGATTGCGGCAATAGTGTAGACCGTTCCCGTATTGAACGAACCGGGCATTCACTTCGGAGAGGGTTGTCGTGTTCCCGGCCTTGTCAGCGGAAACGATCCAGAGAATCTTCGCTCCTTCGCCCGAGAGCGTGCTGCTGCCGATCCAGCTTCCGGGCAAGCCCGTGGTGGCGGCCCAGGTGGCCGAAGTGCCGCTGGTCGGGGCCGAGGCTCCGCTGGTCAGGTTCCAGGCTGCGATGTCAGGGCTGTGGTCGTTGGATGCGCTGTCGACCAGGTAATAGGTGTTCTTCACGCCCGACCCGGCGCCGTCGTTGGCTGATCCGCTGATCGAAAGGGCCGAGGAGGAGACCCACGTCGCCGGTGTCGGCGTCGGCGCCATCACGGTGAGGGTCGGCGGCGTGGAGTCCAGGAGAACGAGGCGGTTCAGTGTGGCGGTCTTTCCCGAAACGTCGGTGGCGGTGATGACGTAGCTGTACGTCCCGTCGACTTTCAACTGAGTGAAGGACCAGGTGCTGCCGACCATCGTGGCCGCGGAGGCCGCTCCGCCGTTGACGCTGACGCTGACGGTGAGTGTGGTGCCCGGCACGGAAACGGGGTTGGAATCGCTCACGGTGCCGGTCATTGTAAATGCCCCGTTCTTCGTGACCTGGGAGGTGGTCCCGAGAGCGGTTTCGGTGACCGCCGGTGGATTCAGGTCCACGCCGAATGCGGATGCGCCGAGGGTGGTGGTGTTGGCCGCCGCATCTGTGGCCCGCACGACGATGGAGTGGTTGCCTTCCGTCAGACCCGAGAGCGTGGCGTCCCACGTACCGGTGGTGTTGGCACCGCCGGAAGTGTCGGTCCAGGCCGCGTCCGTCCATGGGCCGCCATCCAGCTGGTACTGGATCCCGTGCGGGACTGCGACACCCGAGGCGCCAGCGTTGGGGTCGGTTGCGCTTCCCGAGATGGTCCATGCCGAGGAGCTGACCCACGCCGGGATTGCGGTGAGGCTCACCGTCGGGGGAGTCGTGTCGATGTTGACGGTGCGGTTGACGACGGTGGTCTTGCCAGCCACGTCCGTGGCGGTCAGCACGTAGGCGTAGGAGCCGTCCGCGACGCCTCCAATCGGGAGACCCTGGGAAGTGTAGGTGGCACTCGTCGCCCCCGCCAGAATTGCCGGTACCGGGGTAAACGCGACTGCATTTGCGGGGCCCAGGTTTTTGGATTCCGTGACGGAAAGTGACGCAAGCGCGTTGGTGTCACCGACGGCCCCGGCGAGTGTATAGGCGGACTTCGTGGCAGTGGTTGCCGAATGGCTTTCCGTCAGGGTCGGCGGGTTCTGGTCCACGCCGAAGTTCCGGGAAGATATCGTGGAGAGGTTGCCGGCGTTGTCGAAGGCCGCAATCCAGAGAGTGAACTGGCCTTCGCCAAGGGTGGCGAGGTTCGCAGCGGCTGCCCAGGTGGTTGTCCCTGTGGCAAGAGTCCAGCCGGCGGTGACGGGGTTGTCGGACGCGTGATTGTTCCCCAGTGCATCGACCTTGAAGTACACGCTGGCAACTCCGGAAGGCGAGGCGCCGGGGTCGGCAGCCGAGCCTCCGAGGGAGGCCGTGGCACCCACGAGCCAGTACAGGGAATTGCTGGCAAGGTAGTTGCCCGGCTGGGTGATGGCGGTGGTCGGAGGAGTTGTGTCGACGGTGATTGTGCGCGACAGCGTGGTAGTCTTGCCGGCGACATCGGTAGAAGTGAATACGTAGGTGTGGGACCCGTCGTTCGCGTGGGTGACCGTGTTGACGGTCACAGGCAAGGTCCACGCGCCGGCGGCAACAGGGACCGCCTGCGATGCTCCGCCGTCCACGATGACGGCCAGCGTGGGGGCCCCGGCAGGGTTCGTGTCCGTCGTGGTGCCGGCGAGGGTGAAGCCGGCGTTGACGAGCGTGCCAACGGCATCGGTGAAACCGAGGGTGGGCGGATTGAGGTCGAGCCCGAAGTCGATCCTGGACGAGACGGCCGCGGCGGCGGTGGTGAGGTTGCCCACCGCATCGACGGCCTTGGTCCACAGCGTTTTCCGTCCCTCCTGCAGAGGCGTGAAAGTGAAGGACGATGACCAGCTGGTCAGTCCCGTCGCCACGGTCCACCCGTTGGCAGGCGCCGTGGGATCCTCCGCGCTGTGGTCCGTGGGGCCTGCGGCGACGTAGAGGCCGTCCACCTTGAGGTAGACCTGGGTCACGCCGCTTCCCGCGCCGTCGCTGGCTGTTCCGGTGACCGAGAGGGCCGTCGTGGAGACCCAACCGCCGGAAGTCGGAGAGGTGACTGCAACGGTGGGGGCCTGCGTATCCACGGTCATTGTCCGGGAGACGGTCGTGGTCTTGCCGGCGATATCCGTGGCCGTGAAAGTGAAAACATAGGTGCCGTCGTTCGTGTGGGCCGCCACGTCGATACCCGACGCAAAAGGTGTCCAGCTCCAGTTGTTTCCGGATGGCGTGATGGCGAAAGGAGACTGCGGCACGCCGTTCTTGCTGTACTGGACGGTCAGCCCGGCAAGAGCGTCGGTGTCGCTTGCGGTCCCGTCGAAGTGCAGGAACGAGGCCGCCGTTGCTGCGGTAAAGGTGGTCGCGGCCGTGTGAGTTTCCGTCAGCGTCGGGGGACTCTGGTCATACCCGAAGGGGACTGCCTCGCCGCTTCCTGTCCAGGCCGTGCCTGTGCCGATGGTCGGACCGGTGGCGGTGAACGAGATGCCCACGGTATTGCTCGGCGCCCCCACGGCCATGAAGTTCGCCGTGCCGAGTGTGTCGATGGTGTACTTCTTCCCCGCCACCAGGGAGTTCGCGGGAACGAGTGCCAGGGTGTCGCGGTTGCCCGCGAGGTCTACGGCAACAACCCAGAGGCGCTTCAGGCCCTCGGGCGGCAGGGAGGGCGACGCGGTCCAGCTGGACACGATCCCACCAGCCTGCGACCAGGCGACGGCAGGAAGCCCAGGTCCTGAACCGGCAGACCAGGCGGCGATTTCCCCAGAATGGTCGGTGGCGGCGGAGTCGACGAGGTAATACACGTTGGACACGCCGGAGCCGGAGCCGTCCCCCGCTGTCCCCGAGACGGCGGCGGTCGACGTCGAGGTCCACGTCCCCGGCGTGGGGGAAGTGACGTTCACGTAGGGCGGAGTGCTGTCGAATATCACAGACCGGTAGAGAATGGCCGTCAGGCCCGAGCCGGTGGTGAGGGTGATGCGATACGTATAGGACCCGTCAGTGCCGGGAGCGCTTGGCAGAATGGCTCCGGTCGACCAGTTGTCCGAGGGGGGGTTCCCCGTATAGGTCTTGCTGTACGCCGTGGACCATGTCACCCCTCCATCCGACGACTGCTCCACCAGCAGGGTGGAGAGACCCGACAAAGAGGCGGCGAGGCCCGACAACGAGAAGGGGCTCTTGAGGAGGGCAAGGCTGTTGCCGACGCTGGTCTCGGTCAGCGTCGGGGCCGAGGAGTCGATGCCGAAGTTCACATCGCTGTGGGCGGTGCCCGAGCCGAGGGCCGCGGCAGTAACATCCAGGACGTATTGTCCGGGCGCCAGGTTGACACCGGACGAATTCTGCAGCGCAACCTTGAAGCCCTGGCTGCTTCCCAGGTTCGTCAGGACGAGCTGGGTCCCCAGGGGGCTGGCAGCCGTCAGGGTAACCTCGGGGGAACCTGCGGGGAAATTCGCCGTAGTGTAGATCTTGAAAATCAGGCTTGTGGGATCCACCGCGCCGGAATTGGCCGGCGGGATTATGTTGCCCACGATCACGGATCCGGGGGCCAGCACGTTGGCCGGGGGATTCGCCGGATCGAGGTTGGAGTACTGGATCGTCGGGATGAAAGCATAGGAGAATTTGAGGTTTCCCCGGCTGGCCTGCGTGTTGGGGATTCGTATCCCCGGCGGCCCCGAGAGCTGTGCAATGGCGATGCCGGTCGGGGAGGACGGGCTGGCTCCGCCCTGGTCGAGCTGACCGATTTCCAGCATTGTGGGGAAAAGCTTGCCCGGGGCGAGAATGCTGTAAATGTCCTGGGAATGGTAGTAGTAGGTGCTCGCGTTGCCGGCGATGTCGGTGACGACAACTGAATAACTGAGAACAACGTGGTCATTGGCCAGCCCAAGCGGTCCGCCGGCAGAGGAATTGAGCAGGAACCGTGCGGACCAGGAATTGGCGCCATTGGCCGTCTGCGTGATGGACACGGGCATGGCACCGTTGAGGTACGAGAGCGTCACGGACACGGAGGAGATCGGCGAGGCGTCGTATGCCTCTCCCTCGATATCCACGTAGCTGCTGTAGATCGGCGGAGTAACTCCGTAGGTGGTCGGCGTGGTCACGAGAACCGTGGGCGGAGTGTTGTCGACATAGGCCAGGACCGAGGCGGTGGAGGCCTTGCCCGAGGAGGCCTTGGCCGTGACGGTGATGGTGCTCTTGCCTTCAGCAAGTTCGCCCGCTCCTCCGCTTGGCAGAGAGACAGTCCATTGGTTTCCGGACAAGGTAGCAGTCTTCTGTGCCGTTCCGCCGCCATTGGTCGGGTAGGAAACGACAAGAGATGCAACGCCGATATCGTCGGCGGCCGTCCCGGCCAGGACAACCGTTCCGTGGACGTATGCGCCCTGGACGGGAGTTGTGATCACGAGCTCCGGCGGCGTAACGTCGACTTTCGGCCCCAGACCAGACTTGAAAATGTTGCAGGTTGTCAGCAGGAGACAAGCCGCTGCCAGCGCTGAAAATGCGAGTATTCCGAGCAGACCCTTTCGGGCGACAGACAGCATTCTCTCATGCATAGAGCCGCCCCCTCAGGCGCCAAGACTCAGGGAAGCCAGCGTACCAGCATCCGCTCGTTGTTAGATCGGAAAAAGAAACGCTAACATTTAACAATCATACCGCTGTTTGTTTTTTTTTCAGGACCGAGGCTGCGGAGTTCTCCGCCCCTGTGGCCGTCGGTGTGTCGCTGATGCGCGTCCTGGTCAGTCCGCGCGAATGCCGTATTCGTCCGAGAGGAGCCGCGCGGCGCTCTGAAGATCCGGCGCGCAGGGTGCAGGCATGGAGACAAGCTTTTCCGCGGCGGCCGTGTCCTTGAAACCGGTGCCGGTCAGGAGGACGACGACACGTGCCCCGGGTTCCAGGTTCGCTCGATCCTTGAGCAGCCCGGCCCACGCCGCGGCGGAGGAAGGCTCGACAAAAAGACCTGCTTCACGAGCCAGGTCCGCCTGGGCCGCGCTGATCTCGGCATCTGATACTTCGACGGCCCTTCCCTTGAATCGTCGGAGGTACCCGAGTGCCATGGCCCCTGCCGCGGGACGGCAGACCGAAAGAGAATCCGCAATCGTCGACGTCTTTGGAATCACGATTTCGCGCCCCTCGCGCGCGCTTCGAGCTATGGCATTGCTGCCCTCGGCCTGGACGGCGACCATCACCGGGAGCCGATCCGCGAGGCCTGCCTGGACGATGTCCGCGAATCCTTTGCACGCGCCCGAAAATATGACCCCGTCACCCGTGGGAACGTACACCGCGTCCGGGACCCTGAAGCCCGACTGGTTGTAGATCTCCAGGGAAACGGTTTTCTTTCCTTCTACAGTGAAAGGATTGAACGCCGTATTCCTGTTGATCCCTCCGAACTCGGTCGTCCAGGAAATAGAGAGGGCGAAAGCATCATCGTAGGTTCCCTGCACGGGTACGACCCTTGCTCCGTACAGCAGGGACTGGAGCAGCTTTGCGCGGGGCGCGGCGGCAGGGACGAAGAGAATCACCTCAAGCCCGTACGCGGCTCCGACGCAGGCCATCGAAGCCCCCGCATTCCCTGTAGAGGCAAGAACCACGCGGCCCTGGCCATGCGCCAGCGCCTGCTCCGCGACAAGCAGGGATGCCCTGTCTTTCAGCGAGCCGGACATGTTTAATGTGTCGTTCTTGAGCAGCAATTCCGCCAGGCCGGTCCTCTGCCGCAGCCGCCGCGGCACAACCATCGGCGTGTTCCCCGCGGGAAAGCTGCTCCCTCGCGTCACCGGCAGCGGGAGGAAGGAGTGGACGTCCGCCTCGGCTCCGGCGCGTCCTGCTTTCGGGGGAGTGAACGCAACCGAGAGGCATCCACGGGGAAACCCGGCAGGATCGTCCGGCTCCCGCGAGCAGTGCGGGCAGAGGTAGACAACAGTGTCAGCCTCCAGCGTCCGCCCGCATGTTACGCAGGCGTAGCGGACCATCACGTCGTCGTCCCCGCCTCCCGGTTGAACTCAGTTATCAGCTCGTCGATGCGGGGAGCCTGACGCTGGATGGAAGTCCAGTACTCCTCGTCGCGCCACTGGGCCTCCAGTTCGCGGATGTCCTTCCCCTGCTGCTCGACCCACGTGTAGTACTTCAGGTTGTGCACTCGCTTCTTCTCGGGATGGCTGAGCTCCAGCAGGTTGTCGGCGCGCTGGCCCGCAAGGGAACCTGCCCACGCGGCCACGGCGGCCTCCCTGTCGAACGGCCCTTCGGACTTCTCCAGCTCGCCGAGCCGGGATCCATACAGCTCCATGGAGTCGGTAAGGATCGTGAAGACTACGTCGTGCTCGGAAAGCTCGAAGTAACGTGCGAGCTTGATCGACGCGAGGAGGTTGCCGATGCCGGAGATGCCGACGAGCGGCAGCCGCTGGATGAAATCCTGCGCGACCCCGCGGGAGGCGAGGAAGGAGCGCCCCTCCTTCTCGTTGAAGAGACGAAGCAGCCGCATGCAGTCGGCATCATCCACCGCCACAACGGCATCCGTGTTCCTGACGTTGTGGATCCAGGGAACGTGCTTGTCTCCGATCCCCTCGATCCGGTGCGCGCCGAACCCGTTGCACAGAAGCGTTGGACACTGCAGCGCCTCTGCCGCCGCCACCCTGACGCCGGGCAGCGCCGCCTTCAGCCTGTCCCCTGCTGCAATAGTGCCCGCGGAGCCCGTGGAGGAGACAAAGGCGCGCACCTGCGCGTCCTTCCCGAGGCTTCTCTCGGCCACGCGGAGAAGCGCTGCGCCGGTCACCTCGTAGTGCCAGAGGTAATTGCCCGGCTCCTCGAACTGGTTGAAGATCACGATGTCGTCTCCCCGGGTGCGCGAGAGCTCGTGGCACTTGTCGAAGATCTCCTTCACGTTGCTCTCGCTGCCGGGAGTCGTAATCACCTCGCCAGCGATTTTCGAAAGCCACTGAAACCGCTCGCGGCTCATTCCCTCGGGGAGAATGGCGATTGACTGGCACCCGAGGAGCGCGGAGTTGAACGCGCCGCCCCGGCAGAAATTGCCCGGTGGAAGGCCATGCCGCCTTCTGCCGGCTGGAGTCGAACGAGCCGGTCACCAGCGCCGGGGCGAGGCAGCCATAGGTGGCGCCGACCTTGTGCGCGCCCGTGGGAAACCACTTGCCCACAAGCGCTACGATCCTGGCAGGCACTCCCGTCAGGGCCGAGGGAAACTCCAGGGTATTCACGTCCCCGAATCCGCCGCCGGATTCCGTGGGCTGATTGCGCCAGGAGATACGGAACAGGTTGGCGGGGTCCACGTCCCACAGCCCGACGCTGCGCAGCTTTTCCTGGACCTGCTTCGGCGCCCGATCCGGCTCTCTCATCTGGGCAAAGGTGGGCAGGGCGATATGCCGCTCTCTGCACTGGCGGATATTGCGGGCGCGGGTTTCCTTGTTTACCGTGAGGCTGATCATGCCCCGATGAAACGCCGGGGATCGTGCGATGTCAAGGAGAAGCGGTCAGACGCTGTTCCGCGATAGCCTTCAGGGCAGGATGAAGGTGAACCAGTCTCTATCGCCGGATGCCAGGTACCAGCTCACAGCGTTGCCCACCACCACAGACTGCCCGTTCGTCGGCGCCGCCCCTGAATAGGAGCTCAAGGTGCCAAGGGTCAAGAGCGTTGTCGGTGCCCGTGGATGGATCAGTGCTGAGGTCCGGCACCCTCTCCGGGTCAATGTTTGCGGTCCGCACATTGAAGGCGTACGGCCCCGTGCTCCCCGCGACCGAGCTCACCAGCGCGTAGTACGTGCCCGATTGCAGCCCGAGTGAGGTGAAGTCCAGCACCCCGTACCGCCCCGCGCCAAGCGGCTTGTTGTCGCCGACGAAGCTTACCGCGGTGTTGGTCGAGTTGGCCTTGTAGAGAGTAATCTCCGTATTGTTGGTCCCGCTGCCCGAGCCGGGATACGTCTCAACAAACATGTAGTACGTCTGCGGCGATGGAGTCGCATAGCCCAGCACTACAGCAGCCGTGGCAGGGGTGGAAATGTTGTTGGCCGTGTTGATGTCCCCCGTCACTCCCGCCGCATCCACTACTGCATAGATGTAGACGCATTCGTCGTCGACAGAGGGGATGCTCAGTGTTGCCGGCACGGGGATGCTCGTGCTGCCCCCGATGCCTGCGACGCTGGCGCTGCCCACGTGGGCGTCGGTGGAGGGGGAGAAGGTGCGGCTCAGCGCAAGGTAGAAGTCAACCGTGAAAGGCTTGCTGACCGAGCCGGACTGCAGGTTCTGGAGGCTCAGGCTCACCGCGAGGCTGGTGTTCTGCTGGACTGCCTTCGCAGTGTACGTGATGGAGGTCGGGATCAGGTCCACCTTGGACTGCTGCTGAACGGGCGCGATGGTGATTGTGCCCTTCATGTCGATTGTGGCAACGGCAGGCTGGCCGCCCTGGTCCAGGCCCGTGACCTGGTAGACATTGTTGGTGGAATCGAATTGCACGCCGTTCTTGTCGACCATGGACAGGTAGGAGGTCAGAAAGTTGAGAAGGAAGTATTGCAGCTGGGCAAGCGAATGCCTTGCAATGAGGTTCACCAGGTACTGGATCTTCCTGCTCGGGATGCTCGAGAAGTCGAAGGTCCCAATGATGTGCGCTCGAGACGCGAGAAAGCAGGGTCTGACAGGATGGCGGGAGACGTTCCAATAGACTCCGATCGTGGTCCCCTGATCGATTTCGGAATTGCCCATCCAGAAACGTCTCGTGTTCTGGGCATACCCGATAATGATGCCTCCACCGTTCCCGTTCGTGCTGACTCCCATGACGTGATACACCCAGCCGAAAGGTCCCCGGAAAGCGCCGTTCATGTCCGCGAGCTCCGGCAGGCTGGACGTCTGGCTTCCACTATCTTCGTCCATGACAGCCTGAATCTTGCTGGAGGAGAAAGCCCAGACTCCCGGCTTCCCGTCATTCCGCGTCCCGATGATGAGGGCCTGGGTGTTCTGGCTTCCGGTCAGCCCGCGCGCGCCGGAGCTGCCGCCAATGGGAACAACCGCTGCCGCGTCCACGCAATTGACCACGGTCCCGTCATCCGCAAGTGCCGTGACGTCGATCCGGGAGCCGCCCGCGGTGGTGAGAATGCCCTGGTTCCTGCTTGAATCCGTGGCAACGGTCAAGGCCGCAGCATTCGCGTTCGGCGAGGCCTGAGAACCGCTCGAGCCCGGAGCGTTCACAACGTTCCCGAGCGAGCAGGAAACAAGAACAATTGCCAGCGTTGCGACTGCCGCAAGAAGATACTTCGACTTCATTTCAGGCCTCCCCATGCAACTTCCTTAACTGCACGCGAATTCATAACCAACCTCTCGGTTTTTCCAAGCCGGTCAGGGAAGTGTGAAGGTGAACCAGTCTCTATCGCCGGATGCCAGGTACCAACTCACCGCGTTGCCCACAAGCACAGTCTGCGCGTTCGTCGGCGGTGCCCCTGAATAGGAGCTCAGGGTACCGAGAGTAAGAATATTGTCGTTGCTCGTCGTTGGGTCGGTGCTGAGATCTGGAACAATCTCCAGGTTGATATTTGCGGTCCGCAGATTGATGGCATACGGCCCCGAGCTCCCCGCGACCGAGCTCACCAGCGCGTAGTACTTGCCCGATTGCAGCCCCAGTGAGGTGTAGTCCTGCGCCCCGTACTGCCCCGATCCAAGCGGATGGTTGTCGCCGATGAAGCTTACCGCGGTGTCCGTCGAGTTGGCCTTGTACAGCGTAAGCTCCGTATTGTTGGTCCCGCTGCCCGAGCCGGCATATGTCTCAACAGACACGTAGTAGGTCTGCGGCGAGGGAGTCGCATAGCCCAGCACCACCGCGGCCGTGGCAGCGGTGGAGATGTTGTTGGCCGTGTTGATGTCCCCCGTCACTCCCGCTCCATCCACAACCGCGTAGATGTAAACGCACTGGTCGGCGACTGAGGGGATGCTCAATGTTGCCGGCACGGTGATGCTCGTGTTGCCTCCTATGCCTGCAACGCTGGCGCTGCCCACAAGGGCGTCGGTGGAGGTAGAGAAAGTGCTACCCAATGCGAGGTAGAAGTCAACGGAGAAGCTTTTCGTTACCGAACCGGACTGCAGGTTTCTAATAGTCAGCGTCACTGGGAGGCTGGTGTTCTGCTGGACATCAGGCACACTGTACGTGATGGAGGAGGGAACAAGGTCAACCGTCCCAGCGGAAGGGCCCTGATTCGGAGACGGACAACCCGAAAAAACCAGCGCTATCGCGCAAGCGCCGATGAATACAAGTGATCGTCGAACAACCTCAGACTTCCCTTCCGTCATGCATTCTCCCATCCCCCCCCAATTGCAGTTTGAGTCTACAGGTTCAGGCACCCTGTTACTGCATCAGTATACACCATAATCAAAAACTCACATCCTTAATTTCTTCTACCCTTGTCATCAAAGTTTGGATTGTGAGATACTCAGTCGCGAAATATACTTAGACTGATGCAGATGCAGCCGGCGGGCAGGAGAGGAAACAAAGGACACCTTTTGCGGAAGAGATATCCCATTCTGCTCGTCACTTTTATTTTCCTCGGCGTCGGAGCGCTGGTCTACCCGGCCAACATTTCCTACACGGGAGGAGTCAACGGAAACTGGAATCTGAATACAAACTGGAGCGGGAGTGCCGTGCCGGGAGCGGGTGACAACGTCACAATCGGGGATCTCTCAAACGGCCCGGTTGTGCTCAACGCAAACGAGCCGGTCAATAACCTGACCATGACCAATGGGGGCTCGATCAGCGACCCCGGCGGCTACATCCTTACCATCAATGGCGCCGTTTCCATTACGACCACCGGATCAATCGATCCAAACCTGAATATCTTGTTCCAAGGGGCGGGAACCCCGTCACTATCCTCGAACGTTTCCCTCTGCACTCTTCAATTCAACACAAGCTACACTCTCAGTTCCCCTGTCACCATATCCGCGGGTGACAGTCTCACGCTGGGCGGAGGCACGCTGGCCCTGAACGGCTTCACCCTCACCCTGGGCTCTTCCCTGAGCATGAGCTCCGCGGCAACACTGGCAATTGGCACGGGGACGCTGTCCGCCGCTGCCTATGCCGTTTCCATAAGCGCCGCGGGGGCAACCATTACGCAGGGCGTCGGCACCCTCACCTGCGCGACCTTTTCGATGACAGCCGGTGCCTACACGTTCTCGGCGGCCGGCACTCTGAACTGCAACGGGAATGTGACGATGAGCGGCGGGGCCTTCACGCGGAGCACGTCCACTGTTTCGATGAGCGGCGGCAACTACACCACCCCGTCCAACCTCAATTTGAGCGCAGCGAACACTCTCTACAATCTTACTACTGTCAGCCCGGCGGTTGCACGGGCTGCCGCGGCAAGCGGCACAATCACGATTGGCGGCACTCTCACCATCAACACGGGCTCGCGGTATGACCTGAACGGAAAAAACCATTCGATCAATGTAATCTCCATTCTTGGCACCGGTTATACCTTCCCGAACGCGGCGGCAGCGCCTCCCGCGGGCCAGGGCGTGCTGGACCTCGTGGGAGGCGAGACCATTACCGGAGCGCATACCCTTGGAACCACTTCCGGCACGGTGAGGTACTATGGGACTTCTACCGCGAGTGTCACCTACCCTTCGCTCCCTCTGGGAAACAACTACTTCAACGTCGCATTTGATCAGACTGCATCGGGCACGACATGGGCGCCAAGCGGCTCCGTCATAGTGAGCAACGCCCTGAATGTTCACGACGGGAGAGTGGCTCTCGGCGGATTCAATCTCGCGGTGACAGGCTCCACCCTCATCGACGGGGCAAGCACATTCGGCGGAGTGCTGGCAGGCGGGGCAGGGACCATCGCCTTGAGCGGCGGGCTGACTTTCACCAACAACTACGGAGGCGGGGGAAATGGGCTCCCGGGAACCCCCGCGCTCACCGCGGGCAGCGGAGCCCTGAGCGTGACCGGCAACGTCACGGGCGCGGGCGCTTTCACGGCGTCCAGCACGACCACCACCATCAACAGCGGGAACCTGTACTTGTATGACGGAACGGCGGGCGCAGGAAGCATCGGTTCATTTGCGGCGAATGGCGGCACGGTTGTTTTCAACGGCACGGGCTCTCAAACCGAGTACGTCAACGGGATCGCATTCAACAACCTGACGGTCCAGGGCGGAATGACCCTGCAGGCGGTGAACAACGGCGTCGGGGGCGCAAATGCACTCAACGTGACGGGGACCCTGAACATCAGCACAACCTCTGATGTGGTGGACGCCGTTGGCCAGAATTTCGTGATTGCCACGCTGGCGGGCAGTGGAACCTTTGCGCTGAACAACACCCAGGCGTCGCAGACAATCTCCAGCGGGGTCGCCACCGGCGGCACCATCCTCTACGAGGGCGCAGCCGGGGGCGCCATTCAGTGGACCGCCTTCTCCAACCTGCAAATCGGCGCCAGCGGTGTTGGTGTCACATTCACGACCAGCGGCAACACGACGACGGCGAACAACTGCAACGTGGTTCTCACCAAAGGCATTCTCCAGCTGACCGCGGGCAACACCCTGACTCTCGGAGCGGTCGGCTTTCCTGGCAGCATCATTTTGCAGGGCGGCACCCTTGACCTGTCACAGACAACTGGAACAACGACACTCGAGGTATGGGGGAATATCGGCGGTCCAGGTGTCAATGCCACCGGCGGCAGCGGGACCATCATTGCCACGAACGCAGGCCGGATGCGGCCTCACGGAACCTACGTCAACCTCACCGGCATCACGGTGAACAACGGGGGTGCGGGGGCATTGAACTGGGCCTTCAACAACAGCACCGGCACCACCCTCTTCACGAGCGGCGGAAACACGCTCGCGAGCATCCGGGTCGGTTCCTCAACCGGGTATACGGGGCAGGTTCAGCTCCAGGACAGCAACTTGTCCCTCAGCGGCCTCGACGCAGGACGTGCCATCTACTGCAACCAGGCGAGCGCCCTCAACGTAATCGACATGAACGGCCAGACCGTGAAGGTCCTCAGTGGGTCTGTCGTCCTTACGAACATGGGCAACTTCCTGGCCACGGGTTCGACTCTCGAGTTTTCCGGGACGAGCACTCTGGACGACTCGGCCGGCTTCTCGCTGGGCAACGTCACAGTTGACAACACTGGCTCACTCACCCTCATCACGGCTGCGGCCGTGCTGACCGGCTCCATGACCACGAACGGGACTTTCAACACGGGCGGCTTTGGCCTGACTATTGGCGCAAACTGCACGATAGGCGGGACCGGAAACTTCACCGCGGGGGCCAGTACCATCAGCGTGACGGGAAACTGGAGCAACAGCGGGACATTCAACGCCAACACGAGCACGGTCCAGCTCACGCCTGCGTCCGGTGGAACCTCCCAGGTCCTGGGAACGACGAGTTTCAACATTCTGTCCTGCATCGTTCCCAACGCCACAATCCAGTTCCAGGCCGGAAATACGCAAACAATATCCAATACCACGGCCAATGTCGGATTCGTTATGACAGGCACGCCCGGCAACAACATCACGCTTCAGAGCACAATTGCGAACACGCAGTGGACCTTGAGCATCAACGTCGCGCAAAGCGTATCCTTTGTAGCGGTGCGGGACGGGAATGTTTTGCCGGCCGCCGGCGGTCCTTTCGCGATAAGTGCCGCAAGCAGTTACAATGTAGGCACTAACAATAAAGTCGCTGCTTCCGGAGGATACTGGAACTTCACCAGCGCTCCGGGCAGCTTTACCTGGACAGGCGGGTCGAGCACCGACTGGTTCACGGGCGGAAACTGGAACGGAGGTGTGGTTCCAGGCAAGGGCGACAACGCCGTAATTCCAAGCGGCGTTGCAAGCAACAGGTGGCCAGTTCTTTTGAACAACGTGGTGGTCGGCTCAGTGTCAATCACGAGTGCTGGAGGCGCCGCTGCCAGTCTGGCGCTGGCGGGGTTCAATCTGACCGTTACGAGTGCATTCGGCGGGAATGGCGGACTTTCGGTTGCCGGTGGACAAACACTGACCACCACTGGCTCACCTTTGATCAGCGTTGACGGAAACATCGCGCTCAGCGGGACCTTCACTCCTGCAACCAGCACCCTCATTGCCACCGGCGGCGTTGCAGGGGGCCCTGCGTACACCTTGACGACATCCGGAACGTCCAACCCCTCCAGCCTCACGGTGAATATGGGAACTGCGCAGATACTCGCGCTGGGGTCCGCGGTGACCGTGGGAAGTGCGTTCACGCTCACATCCGGAACCTTGGACCTGGGCGGGTTCACGGCAACCGTGTCGGGCGGTGCCAACCTCGGATCGACGATTCAGAACTCCGGGGGCGGCACGCCCACTTTCTCCGTTGCTGCTGCAACCACCATCACGGCAAACTCCACGGTTGGAACGGGCGTAGGGAACATGAACGTTACCTTCTCCGGGACGGTGAACGGGCAGTCTTCTGGCAACCAGGGCCTGACCGTCAATTCAGGAAGTGGAACAGTGAGTCTTGGCGGAGTTGTTGGAGGGACAACCCCGCTTGCCTCGTTGTCGGTGACCTCCACAGCTGCGGCCGTGACCGCAATCACCATTCGCAGCGTCACGATCAGCGCAGCCGGAGGGGCGCAGAGCTATACCGGAAACGTGACCCTGGGCGCGAGCACAACACTGACAACGTCCAACGGCAACGTCACGATTACCGGGACCCTGAACGGGGCACAGGCTTTGAGCATCGGCGCCGGCACCGGACTGGTGAGCATTGGCGGCGCAGCTGGAGGCACGACACCGCTGTCATCCGTTTCCGTGACCTCGAGCAACGCGGCCGCGAATGCCATCACCGTCCGCTCGATTGCCACCACGAACGGTGCCATCGGGTTGAATGGAAATGTGACATTGGGTGCCATCGCGGTGCTGAACACCAACGCCACCACCAACGTGGGCAAGATCACCCTGGGGACGGTGACGGGCGGCGGGTTCAATCTGACGCTGCAGACTGGGGCGGTAGCTGGGGCGGACATCAACGGCACGATCATCAGCGGGGTGGGCACGCTGACGGTGCAGACCATGGGAGGGACGGCGACATTCACGGGGGCGGTGAGCGGGGCAGCCATCTCGGTGCTCAACACGGCAGCCAACATCTCCATGACGGCGGCCACGGGAACGATCACGGGGGCATCGAGTTTTGCCAACAGCGGCACTTTGATTCTGGGCCAGTCGGGTGGGACGCTTGCCTATAACGGGGGCATCACCACCAGTGCGGTGGGCAGCACGGTGACGCTGAACGGGACGATCACCACCGGCAACACGGCGCTGGTGCTTGGGGCGGTCACGCTGGGGTCTGACACGGTGCTGAACACCAACGCCACCACCAACGTGGGCAAGATCACCCTGGGGACGGTGACGGGGGCGACGCACAATCTGACGCTGCAGACTGGGGCGGTAGCTGGGGCGGACATCAACGGCACGATCATCAGCGGGGTGGGCACGCTGACGGTGCAGACCATGGGAGGGACGGCGACATTCACGGGGGCGGTGAGCGCCACGGCGTTGAGCGTGGGGGCCAGCGTGGTGGGCTTTGTCTCTACGGGCAGCGGGGGCACGATCACCAACGGGGTGGTGTTTACCAACACGGGTATCCTGACCCTGGGGCAGTCAGGGGGTGCGCAGACCTATACAGGGGGACTGACCACCACTGGGGTGGGCAGCACGGTGACGCTGAACGGGACGATCAACACCGGCAACACGGCGCTGGTGCTTGGGGCGGTCACGCTGGGGTCTGACACGGTGCTGAACACCAACGCCACCACCAACGTGGGCAAGATCACCCTGGGGACGGTGACGGGGGCGACGCACAATCTGACGCTGCAGACTGGGGCGGTAGCTGGGGCGGACATCAACGGCACGATCATCAGCGGGGTGGGCACGCTGACGGTGCAGACCATGGGAGGGACGGCGACATTCACGGGGGCGGTGAGCGCCACGGCGTTGAGCGTGGGGGCCAGCGTGGTGGGCTTTGTCTCTACGGGCAGCGGGGGCACGATCACCAACGGGGTGGTGTTTACCAACACGGGTATCCTGACCCTGGGGCAGTCAGGGGGTGCGCAGACCTATACAGGGGGACTGACCACCACTGGGGTGGGCAGCACGGTGACGCTGAACGGGACGATCACCACCGGCAACACGGCGCTGGTGCTTGGGGCGGTCACGCTGGGGTCTGACACGGTGCTGAACACCAACGCCACCACCAACGTGGGCAAGATCACCCTGGGGACGGTGACGGGGGCGACGCACAATCTGACGCTGCAGACTGGGGCGGTAGCTGGGGCGGACATCAACGGCACGATCATCAGCGGGGTGGGCACGCTGACGGTGCAGACCATGGGAGGGACGGCGACATTCACGGGGGCGGTGAGCGGGGCAGCCATCTCGGTGCTCAACACGGCAGCCAACATCTCCATGACGGCGGCCACGGGAACGATCACGGGGGCATCGAGTTTTGCCAACAGCGGCACTTTGATTCTGGGCCAGTCGGGTGGGACGCTTGCCTATAACGGGGGCATCACCACCAGTGCGGTGGGCAGCACGGTGACGCTGAACGGGACGATCACCACCGGCAACACGGCGCTGGTGCTTGGGGCGGTCACGCTGGGGTCTGACACGGTGCTGAACACCAACGCCACCACCAACGTGGGCAAGATCACCCTGGGGACGGTGACGGGGGCGACGCACAATCTGACGCTGCAGACTGGGGCGGTAGCTGGGGCGGACATCAACGGCACGATCATCAGCGGGGTGGGCACGCTGACGGTGCAGACCATGGGAGGGACGGCGACATTCACGGGGGCGGTGAGCGCCACGGCGTTGAGCGTGGGGGCCAGCGTGGTGGGCTTTGTCTCTACGGGCAGCGGGGGCACGATCACCAACGGGGTGGTGTTTACCAACACGGGTATCCTGACCCTGGGGCAGTCAGGGGGTGCGCAGACCTATACAGGGGGACTGACCACCACTGGGGTGGGCAGCACGGTGACGCTGAACGGGACGATCACCACCGGCAACACGGCGCTGGTGCTTGGGGCGGTCACGCTGGGGTCTGACACGGTGCTGAACACCAACGCCACCACCAACGTGGGCAAGATCACCCTGGGGACGGTGACGGGGGCGACGCACAATCTGACGCTGCAGACTGGGGCGGTAGCTGGGGCGGACATCAACGGCACGATCATCAGCGGGGTGGGCACGCTGACGGTGCAGACCATGGGAGGGACGGCGACATTCACGGGGGCGGTGAGCGGGGCAGCCATCTCGGTGCTCAACACGGCAGCCAACATCTCCATGACGGCGGCCACGGGAACGATCACGGGGGCATCGAGTTTTGCCAACAGCGGCACTTTGATTCTGGGCCAGTCGGGTGGGACGCTTGCCTATAACGGGGGCATCACCACCAGTGCGGTGGGCAGCACGGTGACGCTGAACGGGACGATCACCACCGGCAACACGGCGCTGGTGCTTGGGGCGGTCACGCTGGGGTCTGACACGGTGCTGAACACCAACGCCACCACCAACGTGGGCAAGATCACCCTGGGGACGGTGACGGGGGCGACGCACAATCTGACGCTGCAGACTGGGGCGGTAGCTGGGGCGGACATCAACGGCACGATCATCAGCGGGGTGGGCACGCTGACGGTGCAGACCATGGGAGGGACGGCGACATTCACGGGGGCGGTGAGCGCCACGGCGTTGAGCGTGGGGGCCAGCGTGGTGGGCTTTGTCTCTACGGGCAGCGGGGGCACGATCACCAACGGGGTGGTGTTTACCAACACGGGTATCCTGACCCTGGGGCAGTCAGGGGGTGCGCAGACCTATACAGGGGGACTGACCACCACTGGGGTGGGCAGCACGGTGACGCTGAACGGGACGATCACCACCGGCAACACGGCGCTGGTGCTTGGGGCGGTCACGCTGGGGTCTGACACGGTGCTGAACACCAACGCCACCACCAACGTGGGCAAGATCACCCTGGGGACGGTGACGGGGGCGACGCACAATCTGACGCTGCAGACTGGGGCGGTAGCTGGGGCGGACATCAACGGCACGATCATCAGCGGGGTGGGCACGCTGACGGTGCAGACCATGGGAGGGACGGCGACATTCACGGGGGCGGTGAGCGGGGCAGCCATCTCGGTGCTCAACACGGCAGCCAACATCTCCATGACGGCGGCCACGGGAACGATCACGGGGGCATCGAGTTTTGCCAACAGCGGCACTTTGATTCTGGGCCAGTCGGGTGGGACGCTTGCCTATAACGGGGGCATCACCACCAGTGCGGTGGGCAGCACGGTGACGCTGAACGGGACGATCACCACCGGCAACACGGCGCTGGTGCTTGGGGCGGTCACGCTGGGGTCTGACACGGTGCTGAACACCAACGCCACCACCAACGTGGGCAAGATCACCCTGGGGACGGTGACGGGGGCGACGCACAATCTGACGCTGCAGACTGGGGCGGTAGCTGGGGCGGACATCAACGGCACGATCATCAGCGGGGTGGGCACGCTGACGGTGCAGACCATGGGAGGGACGGCGACATTCACGGGGGCGGTGAGCGGGGCAGCCATCTCGGTGCTCAACACGGCAGCCAACATCTCCATGACGGCGGCCACGGGAACGATCACGGGGGCATCGAGTTTTGCCAACAGCGGCACTTTGATTCTGGGCCAGTCGGGTGGGACGCTTGCCTATAACGGGGGCATCACCACCAGTGCGGTGGGCAGCACGGTGACGCTGAACGGGACGATCAACACCAGCAACACGGCGCTGGTGCTTGGGGCGGTCACGCTGGGGTCTGACACGGTGCTGAACACCAACGCCACCACCAACGTGGGCAAGATCACCCTGGGGACGGTGACGGGGGCGACGCACAATCTGACGCTGCAGACTGGGGCGGTAGCTGGGGCGGACATCAACGGCACGATCATCAGCGGGGTGGGCACGCTGACGGTGCAGACCATGGGAGGGACGGCGACATTCACGGGGGCGGTGAGCGCCACGGCGTTGAGCGTGGGGGCCAGCGTGGTGGGCTTTGTCTCCACGGGCAGCGGGGGCACGATCACCAACGGGGTGGTGTTTACCAACACGGGTATCCTGACCCTGGGGCAGTCAGGGGGTGCGCAGACCTATACAGGGGGACTGACCACCACTGGGGTGGGCAGCACGGTGACGCTGAACGGGACGATCACCACCGGCAACACGGCGCTGGTGCTTGGGGCGGTCACGCTGGGGTCTGACACGGTGCTGAACACCAACGCCACCACCAACGTGGGCAAGATCACCCTGGGGACGGTGACGGGGGCGACGCACAATCTGACGCTGCAGACTGGGGCGGTAGCTGGGGCGGACATCAACGGCACGATCATCAGCGGGGTGGGCACGCTGACGGTGCAGACCATGGGAGGGACGGCGACATTCACGGGGGCGGTGAGCGGGGCAGCCATCTCGGTGCTCAACACGGCAGCCAACATCTCCATGACGGCGGCCACGGGAACGATCACGGGGGCATCGAGTTTTGCCAACAGCGGCACTTTGATTCTGGGCCAGTCGGGTGGGACGCTTGCCTATAACGGGGGCATCACCACCAGTGCGGTGGGCAGCACGGTGACGCTGAACGGGACGATCAACACCAGCAACACGGCGCTGGTGCTTGGGGCGGTCACGCTGGGGTCTGACACGGTGCTGAACACCAACGCCACCACCAACGTGGGCAAGATCACCCTGGGGACGGTGACGGGGGCGACGCACAATCTGACGCTGCAGACTGGGGCGGTAGCTGGGGCGGACATCAACGGCACGATCATCAGCGGGGTGGGCACGCTGACGGTGCAGACCATGGGAGGGACGGCGACATTCACGGGGGCGGTGAGCGCCACGGCGTTGAGCGTGGGGGCCAGCGTGGTGGGCTTTGTCTCCACGGGCAGCGGGGGCACGATCACCAACGGGGTGGTGTTTACCAACACGGGTATCCTGACCCTGGGGCAGTCAGGGGGTGCGCAGACCTATACAGGGGGACTGACCACCACTGGGGTGGGCAGCACGGTGACGCTGAACGGGACGATCACCACCGGCAACACGGCGCTGGTGCTTGGGGCGGTCACGCTGGGGTCTGACACGGTGCTGAACACCAACGCCACCACCAACGTGGGCAAGATCACCCTGGGGACGGTGACGGGGGCGACGCACAATCTGACGCTGCAGACTGGGGCGGTAGCTGGGGCGGACATCAACGGCACGATCATCAGCGGGGTGGGCACGCTGACGGTGCAGACCATGGGAGGGACGGCGACATTCACGGGGGCGGTGAGCGGGGCAGCCATCTCGGTGCTCAACACGGCAGCCAACATCTCCATGACGGCGGCCACGGGAACGATCACGGGGGCATCGAGTTTTGCCAACAGCGGCACTTTGATTCTGGGCCAGTCGGGTGGGACGCTTGCCTATAACGGGGGCATCACCACCAGTGCGGTGGGCAGCACGGTGACGCTGAACGGGACGATCACCACCGGCAACACGGCGCTGGTGCTTGGGGCGGTCACGCTGGGGTCTGACACGGTGCTGAACACCAACGCCACCACCAACGTGGGCAAGATCACCCTGGGGACGGTGACGGGGGCGACGCACAATCTGACGCTGCAGACTGGGGCGGTAGCTGGGGCGGACATCAACGGCACGATCATCAGCGGGGTGGGCACGCTGACGGTGCAGACCATGGGAGGGACGGCGACATTCACGGGGGCGGTGAGCGCCACGGCGTTGAGCGTGGGGGCCAGCGTGGTGGGCTTTGTCTCTACGGGCAGCGGGGGCACGATCACCAACGGGGTGGTGTTTACCAACACGGGTATCCTGACCCTGGGGCAGTCAGGGGGTGCGCAGACCTATACAGGGGGACTGACCACCACTGGGGTGGGCAGCACGGTGACGCTGAACGGGACGATCACCACCGGCAACACGGCGCTGGTGCTTGGGGCGGTCACGCTGGGGTCTGACACGGTGCTGAACACCAACGCCACCACCAACGTGGGCAAGATCACCCTGGGGACGGTGACGGGGGCGACGCACAATCTGACGCTGCAGACTGGGGCGGTAGCTGGGGCGGACATCAACGGCACGATCATCAGCGGGGTGGGCACGCTGACGGTGCAGACCATGGGAGGGACGGCGACATTCACGGGGGCGGTGAGCGGGGCAGCCATCTCGGTGCTCAACACGGCAGCCAACATCTCCATGACGGCGGCCACGGGAACGATCACGGGGGCATCGAG
>CAWJRT010000023.1:0-28236 GCA_963845325.1 uncultured Spirochaetota bacterium | reverse complement strand
GCGACCGAATGGAGTCACAAGAACTTGTAAGTATTCGCCGTGGCAAGTAATAACTATCCCGATTGAGCGGTCGGTTCGAGGAATAATGTTACAGTTGAGGTCACAGCATAAAGTCCCCGAAAACCTCGAAGCAGCAATTCTTTTCAAGATAGGTAATTATCTTTGCTGCGGACTGGACTTGAACCAGCACACCCTTTCGGGCACTAGCCCCTCAAACTGGCACTAGCCATCTTTGGAGCTTGCAAGGGCTTGCAGCAAGACGCATCTATTTGCAGCAACTATCGCAGGCGCAAAGAAATCGGTCAAGTGGACGTGCAATTACTTGCAACGATTTGTAGGGACTACGAAAAGAATAATGTCACAGATAGTGTAACAGCAGTTCGGCGGTGGCGTTGATCCTGGAGATTCAGCGGGGCATAGATGACGTTCGGCCTCAGAGCGCCAATCCGCCTCGATCACGATTTGCTCCGCGGTTGATACCGTGCTGGATCGAAGGACTACTAATGTCGGCTTCAACCGCGCCAGGATTCCTTGAAACTGCATGACGTGTGAGCCGAAAACCCGCAGGCACATGATCAAGCTTCACGCGGAAGTCCACCTCGTCTTCGTCGCAGCGACTATCTATGCGCCGAGTTTCCTGAAATCCGCAACGAAGGCGCGCACTTTCTCACGAATCGCGTCGCGGACGGAGCGCACTTCCATCATGATCTCGTCATCTGTGCCGGTGAAGGTCGAAGGATCGCGAAACGGCCAGAAGAGCTTCTCGGAACGACCGGGAAAGATGGGACACCGCTCTGCAGCCTCCCGCGAACAGACGGTAATGACGTAGCGATAGGTCTTTCCAGCCTTGAAGAGCTCGAAAACGTCTCGGGTCTTTTTCCCGGAAATGTCTATGCCTTCCTCCTGCAGTGCCCGTACTACAAAGGGGTTGAGTCTTCCCGGTTCAAGGCCGGCGCTCTCTACTTCAAAAATGTCTCCGCCGAATCGGTGGAAATATGCTTCCGCCATCTGGCTTCGTGCGGAATTGTGAACGCACAGGCAAAGAACGCTGATCATTGGGCCTCCCCACTGCCAGTGTAGGGCTGAAGTGTTAGGATTCTATGAACCTCGCTTCTGTCCCGACACGGCGGAAACTTCTTTTCTTCTTGACAAGGGAAGGCCATTTGGCTAAACTGCCAATTAACCATGGATACAAAGACAGCCAGAAAATACGAAAGGCGAGCGGACGTCATCAAGGCGCTCGCCCATCCCAGCCGCCTGTACATCGTCGACAGGCTTGCTGAGCACGAACACTGCGTCAACGAGCTGACCGCGCTGATCGGAAGCGACATGTCCACCGTCTCAAAGCATCTGAGCGTGCTCAAGAATGCCGGGGTTGTTCAAGATGAGAAGCGTGGAGCCTCAGTGTACTACTCGCTTCGGATTCCCTGCATCCTCAACTTTTTCAAATGTGCAGATGCTGTCATCGAAGCCTTGCACAAGGAACAGATGGCAACGGCCGAATAGATCTCATTCTTCACGTTCGGGGAGGCAGAGATGAAGACGCACACGATTGGCAGGCTCTCGTTCCTGGACCGCTTTCTTACGCTGTGGATTTTCCTGGCGATGGCGGTCGGGGTCGCCCTTGGCTACCTGATCCCCGGGGTTGAGGGTTTCATCAATCGATTCCAAGCGGGCACCACGAATATTCCCATCGCCATTGGGCTCATCCTGATGATGTATCCCCCTCTGGCGAAAGTGCGCTACGAGGAACTGGGGGATGTGTTCAAGAACTGGAAAGTGCTCGGGCTCTCCCTGATTCAGAACTGGGTAATTGGGCCGATTCTCATGTTTGCCCTGGCCCTTGTCTTCCTGAGGGGTTACCCCGCCTACATGACCGGGCTCATCATGATCGGCCTGGCGCGCTGTATCGCCATGGTGATCGTCTGGAACGAGCTCGCCAAAGGCGACTCCGAATACGCGGCAGGGCTGGTTGCGTTCAACAGCATCTTCCAGGTGCTCCTGTACAGCGTGTACGCATGGGTGTTCATCACCGTCCTTCCGCCCGTGTTTGGTCTGAAGGGCACCGCTGTGAACGTTACGATCGCCCAGATTGCAAAGAGCGTTTTCATCTATCTTGGGATCCCCTTTCTCGCGGGATTTGTCACGCGGTTCATTCTCATACGGGTGAAGGACAAGGAGTGGTATCACACGCGCTTCGTCCCGAGGATCAGCCCGATCACTTTGGTTGCGCTGCTGTTCACCATCATCGTGATGTTCAGCCTGAAGGGGAGCCTCATCGTGCAGATTCCCCTGGACGTGGTGCGGATCGCCATCCCTCTGCTGATCTACTTCATTGTGATGTTCTTTGCAAGCTTCCTGCTCAGTCGCGCGGTGGGCGCTGACTACCCGAAGTCCGCCACCCTCTCCTTCACGGCCGCAAGCAACAATTTCGAGCTTGCCATCGCGGTGGCCGTGGCGGTGTTCGGGATAGGCTCGGGGGCTGCCTTCGCCGCGGTGATCGGACCCCTCGTGGAGGTCCCGGTGCTCATCGCCCTCGTGAATGTCGCCCTATGGTTCCGTAAGAAACTGTTTGCCACGGACTCGAACGGCGGTCGTTTGAAGGAAAAAGCATGAGCGGCGAAGTCCAGCGGTCTGTCGCGAGGAGGACCACAAAGCTCCCCCGCGCAGGCCGTTGGCTGGCGTGGATTCTCGTTGCCCTTGCCGCGATTGCAGCATGGTGGCTCGTCTACAACAACCTGGAGCGCTTTTCCAACTGGCTGGTCTACGGGGCGCTCGGAATGTCCAGCGGCAGCCGGCTTGCCTCCGCCGCGGCGTTCTTCGTGTACGAGGCCCCCAAAGTCCTTATGCTGCTGCCTAGTAGTGGTCTTCGGCGTGGGGATCGTCCGGTCCTTCTTCACCCCGGAGCGGACCCGGCGGATGCTTGCCGGGCGGCGGCAGACCGCGGGGAACGTGCTCGCCTCCCTGCTGGGAGTGGTGACACCCTTCTGTTCCTGCTCCGCGGTGCCGCTGTTCATCGGATTCGTGACGACCGGGGTCCCTCTCGGAGTCACGTTCTCATTCCTCATCGCGGCTCCCATGATCAACGAGGTCGCGCTCGTCCTGCTGTTCGGTCTTTTCGGCTGGAAGGTGGCGGGGCTTTACCTCGTAACCGGCCTTCTCATCTCCATCGTGGCGGGGTGGGTGATCGGCAAGCTGCGCCTGGAGCGCTGGGTGGAGGGCTGGGTGTACGCCACGGCGCCGGGATCCTCCGCCGCCGGGACAGAGGAGCGGATGACCTGGGCCCAGCGCGCTGCCACCGGCCGTGACGCGGTGAAAGACATCGTGGGCAGGGTCTGGCCCTACGTGCTGGCGGGCATAGCCGTGGGCGCCGGCATCCATGGCTATGTCCCCGAGCAGCTCATGGCCTCCATCATGGGAAAGGGAGCCTGGTGGTCGGTGCCGCTCGCAGTTGTGATCGGGATCCCGATGTATTCCAATGCCGCCGGCATCATCCCCGTAGTACAGGCCCTTCTGGAAAAGGGCGCCGCGCTGGGGACCGTGCTTGCATTCATGATGTCCGTGATCGGGCTGTCACTGCCGGAAGTCGTCATACTACGGAAGGTTTTGAAGCTGCCGCTCATCGCCACGTTCGTCGGCGTGGTCGGCGTTGGGATCCTGATCGTCGGATACCTGTTCAACATTGTGCTGTAGGACGCGGACCCCAAGTCCGCAACCAGGAGGAGGCATCGAAATGAAGATCGAAGTATTGGGATCCGGCTGCCCGAAGTGCATGAGCATGGAGCAGAACGTGAGGAAGGCCCTCACGGAGCTTTCCCTCCAGGCTGTCGTGGAGAAAGTGACCGACATCCAGCAGATCGTCCAAAAGGGTGTCCTGTCGACCCCGGCTCTTGTGATCGACGGCACGCTCGTTCTCCAGGGGAAGAACCCCACCGTGGAACAGCTCAAAGAGCTGATCAGATCGCGGTGACCCGGCCATGAAGAAGAGCTCAATACTCGCCGTCCTTGGCCTGTCTGGTTTTGTGGTCATGGCGGACAACTGGGTGGTTTCCCCGATCCTGCCTTCGATCGCGGCGGGAATCGGCATTGATCCCGTCAGGGCCGGGCTCCTGATCACCGCGTACATGATTCCCTTCGGACTGTTCCAGCTCGTCTTCGGTCCGCTGGCAGACCGGTTTGGAAAGCGGCAGGTCATCACCGTGGCCATGATCGCGTTCACCGTGGGAACGGGATTGTCTGCGCTGGGGACCACGCTAACCGGGCTGGCGCTCTACAGGGCTTTGACCGGAATCTTTGCCGCTTCGGTCATGCCGATTTCCCTGGCATTGATCGGCGACCTGTTCCTTATGGAGGAACGGCAGAGCGCGATCGGGACATTCATGGGGGTGTCGTTTCTCGGCCAGGGGCTGAGCATGGCCATAGGCGGCACCATCGCCTACCTTGTGAGCTGGCGAGGAGTCTTCGCGACTTATACGGGCCTTTCGGTCATCGCCACTGTCCTGCTTCTGAGCATTGGCAGCCGCATCCCTTCCCAACGAAACCCCCAGAGCAAGATGCTCGCTCCATTCGCCGGGCTGCTGAAAAAGCCGGCGGCCGTGGTGACCTATCTCGTCGTCCTTCTGGAGGGAATCCTGATTGTCGGGAGCTTTTCATACCTGGGTGCCTACATCGCCCGAAACTACGGCTTCGACAACCTGATCATCGGGCTCATCATGACGGCATTCGGCGTCATGGCGGTCCTGGCCGGCAGGACCAGCGGTCGGATTGCCGCTCGTTTTGGAAGACGAGCGGTCCTTGCAGCCGGCTTGATTTCGGCGTGCGCAGCGGATGCCATCGTGTTCTGGGCCGGGAGCGTTCTTCCCATGCTTGTGGTCGCTGTCGGATTGCTGGGTTTGGGCTTCATGCTCGCGCATTCGACCCTGCTGACGATCGCAACCGAGTTTGCGCCCAAAGCACGGGGGATGGCAATGTCGCTGGTGGCATTCGCCTTCATGGGCGGAGGAGGAATCGGCACCGCAATCGGCGGCCGCCTGGTTCGGACCGGAGGCTTCCCGCTGTTCTACGGAATATACGCCCTGGCGCTGGGCGTGCTGGTGGTTCTGGCTCTCATCGTGGTCCGCGACGTTGACGCCTCCGAACGCGGGAGGCTTGTCTCCTCGCACGTGGAATAGGAGGCCGGGAGATGGAAGGATATGGAATATGGAACGGGACGCCGAGGGAACAGATTCCCTGGTATCCCCGCGTTGATTCAGCGAAGTGCGCGGGGTGCCGAAAATGTTTCGAGTTCTGCAGCCATGGCGTGTACGGTTGGGATGAGGATGCGAACACTCCGAAGGTGATCGAGCCTTTTGAGTGCGTGGTTGGATGCAGCAGCTGCTCTCACCAGTGTGATGAGGAGGCCATCACATTTCCTCCTCTAACGATTCTGCAACCGTTCCTGGAGGACAAATGATTCGCACGACGATCAACGCCGGAGTTTGCGGGCTTCATTCAACGGTCGCCGCCCGGTCTGATGACATGCAGATGGTGACTCTGCAGATTGCCAGCGACTGCGAGAAAATCCGCGGCCTTGCGGAAGAGCTGAAAACCCCGATCGACTCCTATCAGGAGATCGGAGATGGATCCGATGGGATCGTCCTGCGGGCGGCACGCTCGTACCTGAAGGGCTGCTCCGTGATGAGATCGACGCCATCCACCGTGGATCGAATTCGGATGGTTCGGAAAGAAGGCCTGATCAGCGGGCGGCTGCTCCATGCTGGCGATGTCGATGCGGCCGTGGCCGACCGTCACTTTGCCGCTCTGTTCAGCATCAAGCCGGGTGATACTCTCCATCTCGGAGACAAGGACTACCACGTCGTAGGAGTTGCTGAACAGAAGCAGAGCAGTCAGGCGGGAGTGGCAAACGTGTACCTACCGCTTGCTGCCGCTGAAGCTCTAGCCGGCGTCCCGGCAGGAGATGTCAACCAGGTCTATGCCCGGCTTGCCGACGCTAGTCGAACCGACGAGGTGGTGAAGGCGCTTTCCCTTACGCTAGGGAAGCTCAGCGCCATCAGCCAGCAGAGCATCCTGCAGGTCATGGGTGGAGTATCACGAGTGACAGCCCGTTTCTCGGCTGCCGCGGGTCTCCTGGGAGCGATTGGCGGAATTGCGCTGGCGTGGGCGGCCTTGTCAGGGCTGATGGCCGAGCGCAGACGCGAGATCGGCATCATGAAGGCCGTGGGCTGGCGCACGCGTGACATTGTGCGCACCTTCCTTTCCGAGTCCGCCATCCTCAGCATTTGCGGGGGCATCGTCGGGACCGGGATTGGACTTGTGCTCGCTCTCTCCCTTGCCGGCCTTCCCACCCCCGCGCCCTCACTCCAGCACTCCCTTCCTGGACTTGCTGCGGCCCCGATGCCCGCTGCTTCCGTGACGCTGCCGATCGAGGTCTCCCCCACGACGCTCGCTCTCGCACTGCTTATCTCCGCCGCGGGCGGGACGCTTACCGGTTGGCTCGGAGCCAGAAGAGCCGCGGGTCTCAAGACGGCACAGGTATTCAGAGACGCCTGATCTGAGTGGCGCAGGCGCGACGTCTTGCAGGTCGTGACATCGTGGGATTTGGAACAAACGGCTGAACGTGCGTAAAGGCGATTCGATGAGCGCGAATGATTCGTCCGTGCCTGGAGCCGGCGGCTCCGAGACGCTGAAGCCAGCAGGGCCGACCCCGGCTCCACCGCCTTCCCTCCTCCAGCTTTTCGTTGCTTTTCTTCGACTCGGGCTGACCGCCTTCGGCGGTCCGGCGATGGTTTCATTCGTTCGCAAAATGACAGTGCAGGACAGGCATTGGCTGGACGAGGACACGTTCCGAGGCGGGGTTGCCCTTTGCCAGACAATTCCCGGCGCTACGGCCATGCAGACCACTGCCTACGTCGGTCTCCGGGTGCGCGGGGTCCGGGGCGCCGCGGCGTGCTATGTGGGTTTCGGGCTCCCCGCGTTCCTGCTCATGCTCGGCCTGTCATTTCTCTATGCGCGTTTTCACTCCCTTCCCGCCGTCACGGCGGTCTTTAGCGGCCTTCGCGCCCTCATAGTTGCCCTGATCGCGCACGCGGCTCTCACCTTCGGCCGCGCGTATCTCAAGAGATGGCGCGATCTCATTATCGTGGCCCTCGCGGCGGCGCTCTTCTGGCTCGGCCTGACACCGATCCTGGTCGTCGCGGCCGCTGCAGTCCTTGGAATAGGGCTTTCATTCGGCAGAGTTCAGGCTCCGAGACGGCAAGCCGTAGTGCATGGCCGTTTCCGCTTCTTCGTTCTCAGCGCCATACTCGGCTTCGCTGCCCTGGTTGTTATCTTCCTTCTCGTCTTTGACAAAGTGCTGTTCCAGCTTTCCCTTCTCATGATGAAAGTCGACTTGTTCGCCTTTGGCGGGGGGTTCGCCTCTATTCCGCTCATGCTGCACGATGTCGTCGACGTGCGGCACTGGATGGATCACAAGGTCTTCATGGACGGCATTGCGCTGGGCCAGATCACCCCCGGCCCGGTCGTGATCACGTCTACGTTCGTCGGTTACATAGTTCGCGGCCCTCTGGGGGCGGTGGTCGCCACCCTGAGCATCTTCCTGCCATCCTTTGTCATAGTGATTGCTACGGCGCCTTTTTTTGCGCGGCTGAACGCCTATCCGCTCTTCCGAAAGGCGGTCAGCGGGATCCTCTGTTCATTCGTTGGATTGCTCGTGATCACGGCCGTGCGCCTGGGTTTCGCCATTCCCTGGACCATCCCTTATACAGTTTTATCCGCCGCTGCGTTCGCGGCGCTCTTTCTTCGAGTCGACTTCGTCTGGATCATCGTTTCCGGGGCGACGCTGTCTCTTCTGCTACGATGAGCGCTTCGGAGGGCCGTTTCTCGCCACAAGGGCGGCTTATTCCGAGCTCCTCGGTTGCCCCCGTGCTGGCGCAGTGTGCGAATCCTTTGGTCTGGCGGTCGCAAAAGCGGCTGTGGCAAGAGTGAGAACCATGAGAGTGACGAGAATCGTCTTTGCCATATTTGGCCTCCTTGAAGTACCCTATAGTGAGATTGCAGTGACCGTGCAAGGCCTTGTGCCGGGAATCAGAAAATTGATGCTGTTAGTAAGCCAGAATCGCCTTCTTTCTTTCGGCAACCGTGTCCGGGAGCCGGGCTGCCGTGCAGAATTTTCACGGTGACGCATTTGCGGGAAACATCTGCCCGTTGTGCTTCAAGGTGCCTTCCCGCAAAGGCCAGACAATGAGGCAACTTTTTTTCCGTTCCTCCGGCCTCTTACTCGCCTTTGCGCTCGCGGTCCCTGCATGGGTGCTGGGGAGTCTCGTTCCCCTTGTCGGCGCGCCCGTCTTTGCCATCCTCATCGGGATGATCCTCTCCTTCTTCAAGCGTCCTGCCGTCCTGGAAGAGGGCATCCTGGTTTCCGGGAAGTTCGTTCTGCAGTACGCCATCATCTTCCTTGGCTTCAGCCTGGATCTCGGGGTGGTGCTGCGCGTGGGTGTGCAGTCCCTCGCCGTGATGATTTTTACCCTGTCGGCCGCATTCGCCACGGCATACTTCGTGGGGAAGGCGTTGCGGCTGGATCAGAATCTCAAGATCCTCATCGGCGTCGGGACCTCCATCTGCGGAGGTTCGGCAATCGCCGCGACTGCGCCCGTAATAGAGGCAAGCTCGGAGGACGTCACGTTTGCAACTTCCGTCGTGAAACGCGGGGAGGCTCAATGCCTGGTGGTCAACACGGGGAGCCGCACCTCCTTTGGAAGGACCGCGGAGCTCGTGCAGATCGCGCGGCCCAAGTCCCACCAGGAGCAGATCATGCTCTCCATCGTGAGATACATGATGTTTCTCGGGATCGCGGCGCTTGCCGCGGTTGCCGCGGACGCCCTGCTGATGAAGATCGGAGCCCTGTCGGTCGTTGGCTTCGCCGTGATCTTTCTCATGGGCGCTGTGCCCGTCGCGCTGCCCGCGGTTCTCACCATTGTGCAGGCAGTGGGCGCGATGGAGCTCGTCCGCAAAGGGGTTCTGGTCACCCGCCTGGATTCCATGGAAGACGCGGCATCCCTGGATGTGCTGTGCATGGACAAGACCGGCACGCTCACCATGAACCAGCTGACCGTGACCGAGGTCATTCCGTATGCACCATACGCGGCGAACGATGTTCTTTCGATGGCAGCCCTCACCTCAACGCCTGAAAGCAAGGACGGCATTGATATCGCGGTCCGCCAGCGGGCGGAAGCCGCCGGGCATCGACGGCACGGCATACCAGCAGGTTTCCGTGACCCCCTTCGAGCCCGCCACAAAGCGATCCGAAGCAGTCATTCAGCAAGGTTCGGAAACCTTTCGGGCGGTAAAGGGCGCCCCCCAGGTTGTGCTCTCCCTTGCGCGCCTCACGGACAGCGGCGTTGCAAGAGCGGCCGGCGAGATGGTGGAGACCCTTTCCCGCAAGGGGTCCCGGACTCTCGCGGTGGCGAGATCCCGGTCTGCGGGAGGCGATGATTTCGAGCTGGTGGGTCTGCTGGCCCTTGCTGATCCACCGCGCCCGGAAGCGAAACAGATGATCGCGGAGGCCAGGGATCTCGGCGTGAGGCCCTTCATGATTACCGGAGACAACATCGCTATCGCCCGGCAGATGGCACGTGAGTTGGGAATCGGAGACCGCGTCATGCGCATGGCGGAGCTCACCGCATCCTCCGAGTCAGGGCAGATGCAGACTCTCCAAGGATGCGATGCGCTGGCGGAAGTCTATCCCGAAGACAAGTACAGGATCGTCAAGCTCCTGCAGGCCAACGGCCACACGTCGGGGATGACCGGTGACGGGGTCAACGACGCGCCTGCCCTCAAGCAGGCGGAGGTCGGCATCGCGGTCAAAGGCGCCACCAATGTGGCCAAGGCATCGGCAAGCATGGTTCTCACGGAGCCTGGCATCGGGGTGATCATCGACGCGCTGAAGACGAGTCGGCAGATCTATCAGCGGATGCTCACGTGGGTCATCAACAAGGTCACGAAGACGATCCAGCTCGTCGGCATCCTGACCCTGGGCTTTTTCTGGCTGCACGATCTGGTGGTGTCTCTCCTGGGCATGGCCCTTCTCGTGTTCGTCAACGACTTCGTCACCATGACGCTCTCCACGGACAACGTGAAGTACACCGGGAGTCCCAACGCCTGGAACGTGAGGAATGTCACGCTGGCCTCCGCGGGGATCGGCGTCTTCTTCATCCTGGAGGGGTGGCTCACCATCCTGATCGGCCGGCACGTCTTCCTTCTGACTCCCGAAGGATTGCGGACGTTTGTTCTCCTGATGCTGGTCTTCACCAGCCAGTTCAGGATCTACCTCGTGCGCGAAAGGCGCCACTTCTGGGATTCCCGGCCTGGCCGCGGGATCTTCCTGTCCTCCACCGCGGCTGTCGTCGCCTTCTGCCTCCTGGGAATCTTCGGAGGAATCATCCAGGGGCTGGGCGTCGTGCCGGTGATGGTCGTGCTGCTGTTCTCGGGGCTCTTCACGCTTGCCGTGGAGATTCCCAAGTACTACATCTTCCGTCGACTCGGGCTTTGAATCTGAAGGTGGCGGACAGGCATCACGCGCGGCGGGGCAGGCAGCGCTCTTACCGAGGTGGATACCCGGTGAAAATGAAGTCCTGGCCCTTCACGATGGTGTGGCAGGCGTAGCACTCCTGGCCGAACGCCGCATCCTTTCCGTAGGGAGTGAAGGTCTGAGTCGCGGTGTCGTAGAGAAACCGCGCGTAACCCCAGCCGCTCGTGGCGGGGAAACGCGCGGAATCCTTCATGATGAACTCCACTCGTTTGAGGACGCCGGGGACGAGGGCAGCAGGAAAGCTCTGGCTTCTCACGGCTGAGTAGCCGATCTTCACGATCACCGACCCTTCCGGGAAACCGCCGCCCGTCCGGGGAACGCCCTTCCGATACGAATCGATCATTACCTTGTTGGCCAGGATCACCCTCACCTCGTTGTTGTCCGTGCGAAAGCTCGGGGCAACGACGCTCCAGTCCTCGTAGCCCCGGATCTCGGAGAACGAGATGCCGTTCGGCTCGACGAGGGTAAACCGATCCTGCGCCAGGAGGCCGACCGGGGAAACGAGCACGAAAAGGACAATCATGGCAAGAAACAGGTTGTGCTCCGCTGGCTTCATTATTGTTCTCCTTTTTGGATTCGCGTATTTGAATTCACGCCACGCTGAGAAGAATATCGACCCGTAGCCCGGAAAGTCAACGAGGTGTCCGCTGTGTGACGAAAGTCACCGTGAAATTCGCCGCCATTGTCTATGTTCTTCCTGCGTGACGGGGAAACGTCAGGCTGAAGAAGCAAGGAGGCACAGATGGCGATGATTAATGAGAAGGATGCGAAAGTTGTCCGGGACCGGCTCGCAAAACTGGCGGGCCCGGTCACTCTGGCCATTTTCACGCAGGAGTTCGAGTGCGAGTACTGCCGCCAGACCCGAGAGCTTGCGGAGGAAGTGGCGGGGCTTTCGGGCGGCAAGATCAGGACGGAAGTCTATGACCAGGTCAGAGACAAGGCCCAGGCAGATCGCATGGGAATTGACAAGATACCCGCCATCGCCGTCCTTGGTGACAAGGGTAGGGATTACGGGATCAGGTTCTTCGGGATTCCCTCTGGCTATGAGTTTTCCTCGCTGCTGGAATCCCTGGAAATGGTGGCGAAGGGCGATTCGGGCCTCCCGCCCGCCACGCGGGAAAAGCTCAGGACCCTGGCCTCGCCCGTGAACCTGCAGGTATTTGTGACTCCCACATGCCCGTATTGTCCCCGGGCGGTCCTCACGGCATTCCGTTTCGCAATGGAATCAGAGAAGGTGAGCGCATCGATGGTGGAGGCCACGGAGTTCCCCCATCTTGCGAACAAGTACCAGGTTTCAGGTGTCCCCCACACCGTCATTGGGGACAACCCGCAGGCCATGATCGGCGCCTATCCTGATGCCGCCGCGGCAGACATGGTGCTGGCGGTGGTCCAGGGCGGAAAGGGAGTGTAGGCCTCTCCTCCAGGAGCCGCGGCGGTTTCCGGGGCCGGCATCCGGCTGCGTGAGTCTGCTCTTGACAGACGGGACAAAATGAGTATTATTGCTATTAGCAAATATTGCTGACAGCAATAAAAAGGCCATCCAGGAGTCCCTGTGGAAAGACGCGTTGTGGATTACATCCTCGAGCTGAAGTCCCAGTGCCGGTTCGAGGAAGAGATCGGGGGGGCGTGCGAGCTGGCCTCCGCGGAAGTTCGCTGCCTGGGCGCACTGAGGCCCGGAGAACAGGTTTCCGCCGGTGACCTGGCAGGCCGTCTGAGCCTGTCACCCTCGCGGGCGAGCCGGGTCATCACGGGCGTTCGGGAGAAGGGGCTCCTCGCGGAAAGTCTCGACGCCCGGGACCGCCGGGCCGTCTCTATCTCGTTGACACCCGCCGGGGAAGGGATGCGGAAGCGGATCGAGAAAAAGAAGGACCAGTGCGAGGAGCGCCTGGTACGCCAACTCAGGGGCAGGCAGACACAGGAGGTCGTCCGGGGGCTGGGCATCCTCCTGGAGGCGATGAGAGGGGGGGCACATGGGAAGGAATGAGGTCATCCAGGCGGTCAACGTTCGTTACAGCGAGCTGGCACAGAGCAGCTGCTGTCTTTCCTGCGGCGGCGCGGTGAACTACAGCGAGCCGAAACCCGGCGAGGTATGCGTCGACCTGGGCAGCGGCAGGGGAAGTGACGTCCTGCGCATGGCGGATGCCGTGGGGCCTGCCGGGCACGCCTACGGCGTGGACGTTTCCGACGGGATGGTCGAAAAAGCGCGTCAGACCGCGGAGAGGCTCGGAGTCACCAACGCCTCGTTTCAGAAAGCCGACTTGGAGCACCTGCCGTTCCCGGCCGAAGGTGTGGACCTGATCATCTCCAACTGCACGATCAACCATGCCGCCGACAAACCGGCGGTCTGGCGCGAAGTGTTCCGCGTGCTTGAAGCCGGGTGGACGGTTCGTCGTCAGCGATATCTACTCCCTTGAGCCTGTGCCGGCCAGTACGCGGCGGATCCACAGGCCGTGGCGGAATGCTGGGCCGGTTCGGTCACGCGGGAGGAATACTTCCGTCATCTGTCCCAGGCAGGCTTCACGGAGGTGAACGTTCTCAGCGAGAGCGCCCCTTATGAGAAGGGCAGCATCGAGGTGGTGAGCTTCACGATTTCTGGAACCCGGGCGAAAGGTGCCGCTGCAGCACCTCGAAATAGAAGGAGGAAAGAGATGAAGTCTCTCATCCGTCCGAGGAAAGTGGCCGCCGCGAGCGTTGCACAGTGTTGTGCGAAGATCTCGCCGATCGTCGCGGGCTGCCACGACTGACCGTGCGCGCCGGGGTACAGATCCCGGCGCCTCTTTCGTTCCGAAGGGAACATGCGCTTATCGAAACACAACATCTCGGGAAAGCTGCGCGGGTCTGATTCCTGGTTCATCCTGAACCCCCTCAGCCGCAGCGCGGACCTGCTGGAACCAATCAGGGCGGAAGAGCTTTCGCGGGGAATATCTCCGATCCCTCGGACTTTATCGCTCGCGGCTACCTCGTCGAACCGGAGGTGGAGGCGCGGGTTTACCGCACCGCTTATCTTGATTTCCTGAAGCGCAGGGACGCCGGGGAGATCCAGCTTTTCTTCGTGCCCTGGTATACCTGCAATTTCGCTTGCCCCTACTGCTACCAGGAGGGTTATGCCCCGGACTCGAAGATGCTCACCCCCGAGGTCACGGACGCCTTTTTCCGCTACGCGGCGCGGGCAGTTCGCCGGCCGCAAGGCGTATGTCACGCTCTTTCGGCGGCGAGCCTCTGCTTGCGGGGCGGCACGCGCACGACGCCGTGGCGCATTTCCTTGGCGCGGCAGGCCGGGCCGGGCTGGAAACGGCAGTCGTCACGAACGGCTATCACGCTTACCGAGTATGTTGAATTTCTCAGAGCTTCCGCGATCCGGGAGATCCAGGTGACCCTGGATGGAGTGGGGGAGACCCACGATCGCCGCAGGCCTCTGAAAGGCGGCCAGCCGACCTTCGACCGCGTTGTTTCGGGAATCGACGCGGCCCTGGAAAGCGGCCTTCCCGTCAACCTTCGAGTCGTTCTTGACAGGCAGAACATCGACGCCCTTCCGGAACTGGCCCGGTTTGCTGTCCAGAAGGGGTGGACGGCTCGGCCCGGCTTCAAGACCCAGCTCGGCCGAAACTATGAGCTTCACACCTGCCAGGCCGATCCGCAGAACCTGCTCACCCGGGTCGAGCTCTACGAGAAGATCTACGGGCAGATCACCCACCATCCCGAGATCCTGGATTTCCACCGGCCGGCGTTCTCGCTGGCGAGATTCCTCTGGGAGAACGGCGAGCTGCCAGACCCGCTCTTCGATTCCTGCTCCGGGTGCAAAAGGGGAGTGGGCTTTCGACTACACCGGCCGGATCTACTCCTGCACCGCCACCGTGGGCAGGAGCGGCGAAGAGCTGGGCACCTTCCATCCGGCGGTGACGAGAAACGAGCAGAAAATCATCGAGTGGGAGGAACGTGACGTGACGGCAATCCCGGAGTGCCGGGACTGCAGCCTCCAGCTTGCCTGCGGAGGCGGCTGCGGGGAGGTGGCCAGGAACCGCACGGGGCGGCTTCATGCGCCCGATTGCCGGCCGGTGAGAGAACTCCTGGAAATGGGGATATCGCTGTACATGGGGCAGGGAGAAGGACAATGACAACGACAGGGAAACTGCAAGAGATTACGGCAGCGGAGTACGACACGGAGGTGCTCTCCGGGGGCAAGGTGGTGCTGGACTTCTACTCCACCGAGTGCCCGCCCTGCGAGGCACTCGCGGCCAAGTACGAGTCACTGAGCGAAATCTACGGTGACGATGTAAGATTCCTGAAAATCTTCCGCCAGGGCAATCGCGAGCTTGCCGCTACCCTCGGCGTGAGCTCCTCTCCGACGCTCCTGTTCTACAATCAGGGGACTCTCATGGACGGACGCCTGACAGGCGGGATCCGGCGTTCGGGGATCGTCCGTGAGCTGGAGCGCCTGCTGCCGGCCGCCCGTGCGGCGGAGCTTCTTTCCCGCATCACACCGATCGAAACGAGCTGCGACACGCTTATCCTCGGCGGCGGCCCGGCGGGGCTCACGGCGGGAATCTACCTCACCCAGGCCCATGTGGACACCATCCTGGTTGACACCGCGCTTCCCGGGCGGGTACGTCGCCACGACTCACCAGGTTTCCAATTACCCCGGCTTCCCCGATCCCCTCAACGGATACATGCTTTCCCACTTCATGAGCGAGCAAGCCAAGAAGGCGGGCGTCACGCTTCGAGCGGCCGCTGAGATCAGCTTGGTGGACCTCGTGAAGAAAGAGGTCGTGCTCGACGGGTTCGAGACCATCCGAGCGCGGACCATCGTGGTCGCCACCGGTTCCTCGCCGAGGCCGCTGGGAATCCCGGGAGAAAACGAATACCGGGGGAGAGGCATCTCTTACTGCGCCACCTGCGATGCAAAGTACTACGAAGGCAAGGACGTGATCGTCATTGGGGGCGGCAACTCGGCCGTGGAGGAGTCCCTCTTCATCGCGCGTTTTGCCCGGACCGTCACCATTGTGCACCAGTTCGCCCAGCTGCAGGCCAACAAGGAAGCTCAGAAGCAGGCCCTGGCCAATGACCGTATTCGGTTTCTCCTGGAGCACGAGCCGCGGGCCTTCATCAAGCATGGGGACATGGACATGGAGGTGGAAGTGGAGAATCTGAAGACCGGCCAGCGCAGCGGAATACGCGCCCACGGGGTCTTCGTGTTCGTCGGCTTCAACCCGAACGTGTCCGCGTTCAAGGATGCCCTGGAATACGACGCATGGGGCTATGTGAAAACGGATGAACAGATGCGGACGAACGTCCCCGGAATCTATGCGGCCGGAGATGTGCGCTCCAAACCCTATCGGCAGATTACCACGGCCACTGCGGACGGCACGGTTGCCGCCATCTCGATCTCGAAGGAGCTCGCCTGACCCTTTCCGGGGCTCGCTCGTTCGAGTGCCGTGCATGTCCTGTGACTTATGTCACGGACGCCACCGGTTCCTCCGCCTATATTAAGGCTCAGATCCGAACATGTGGAGGACAAACATGGGTATTTCCATCACGGCTTCGCGCTGCCCTCAGAACCACCCCTGCCCGGCAGTCCGCATATGTCCATCGGGTGCGTTGACTCAGCACGGCAATTCGGCTCCTGTCGTCGATCCCGAGAAATGCACGAATTGCGGGCTGTGTGTGGAGTACTGCGGGTTCGGCGCACTCCGGTAAGCAGATGACGCCAATGCGCGCATTCAGACGCAGGACATACCGGGGGCTGGCTGACTTCCTGGAAGATATGCGATTCTTGATCAACAACCGTTCGTTGCTGAAAAGGGCCATGCAAAGCGGCCAGATAAGCTCTGGTTTCAGGGAACGGCTGATGATGGTGGTGACCGAGGTCAATGGCTGCCGGTATTGCAGCTCGTATCACTCCGTGCTGTCGATCAAAGCCGGTCTGTCCGCCGAGGAACTGCGCAGCCTGCTCTCGGGACAAATACCGGACGGCTCCCCGCCGGAGGAAATCCCCGCCTTGCTCTATGCCCGCCATTGGGCCGAGACCAACGCGAGACCTGATCCTGAAGCGTCGCGCCGCCTCGTCGAGACCTACCTCGATGAAAAGGCTTCCATGATTCATGTCATTTTAAGAATGATCCGGGCGGGCAATTTGATGGGCAATACCTGGGACTATTTCTTGAACCGCATATCCTTTGGTTGCCTCGGACTGACGGCAAGAGACAAACGGGCGCCCGGCTTGTCACGTACGTGGTAAGGCCTGTCCCGGCGTCCTGGATGCCGCTCATGCGCCGCGCAGAAACAGACTCGTTCAGCTTTCCATGCGACTCACACCGAGTCTTCTGAGCAGAAAGCGCTCGTACGCCGGCTCGCAGCTTCCTTTGCGCGTCTTTCGAAGGAAATAGGACTCGAAGGCGCCCATTGCGAAGTGAACCCACTTGCCAGCGTGCGCCCAAGTAATGTTGCGCGATGGATTCGGGGGCTTTCCCTTTCCAGTGTATCAGTAATGGTGCATACGATTGGAAGCGGAAATCACAATCTGGAAATGAGGAGCTACCGACTGCGGCCATTGAGGCCCAGCAGTTCTCAGTTTGATCTCTCCAAAATCGGCGCCAAGGGAAAGCCGGTAACGCCTGTCTAGGTCCTAGACACATTGGGGTATTGCCGCTACTCTCGTGCCAGAGCCAATGGAACGGGAGGGGGTCTACCAAAAGCTACTCGGCTTTCTCGGGAGTGCCATCGCGGCGTTTCCCGACCTGCGCAAAGGCAAGAATCAGCAGTACTCCATGGTGGATATTGCGCGGGGAGCCTTCGGGGTGTTCTTCTGCCAGAGCCCGTCCTTCCTGGCCCACCAGCAACTCATGGAGCAAGCCCAAGGTCGTAATAACGGGCGGACGCTCTTCGGGGTGCAGCGATTGCCCAGCGACAATCATATCCGCGCTCAGTTGGATGCGGTGAATCCGCAGTTGCTGCGCCCCGTGTTTCAGCAGACAAGCCAGTACCTGATCACGGAAAAAGTGTTGGAGAAGTTCCGCTCGGTAGGTAACACGCTCCTGGTGGCCCTAGACGGCACGGGGTACTTCGGCTCGCAGAGCATCCACTGCGATCAGTGCAGCGTGGCCCATCACAAGGACGGGCGCACGGTGTACTCGCACAGTGTCATGCTGGCCGCTGTGGTGGCCCCGAACCTGCCCCATGTCATTCCGCTGCAACCAGAGTTCATCCGTCCGCAGGATGGCACGGACAAGCAGGACTGCGAGCAGCGGGCCGCACGGCGATGGCTGGCGCAGGTCGCTCCCCAGTACAGCGACCTGGATATCACCCTGCTGGGCGATGCTCTGTATGCCACGCAGCCGCTGATCCAGGAGGTCCTGGATGCGGAGATGGGCTACTTGTTCACTGCCAAAGAGGACTCCCATCGGTATCTGTACGAGGAAATCGCATCATTAGAGAAGCTTGGCGAGGTACACCTCTTGGAACGCAAACGGTGGACAGGGCGCAAGCACCAGACCTGGCGCTACCGTTGGGCAAACGGGGTACGGCTTCGCAACTCTGATGACTCCCTGAACGTCAACTGGGTCGAGTTGAGTATCAGCGACGAGGATGGAAAGAGGACCTTCCACACCGCCTTCATCGGCAGTCATCTGGTGAGCGAGGAAAACGTCGAAGAATTAGTGCAAGCGGCCCGCACGCGTTGGAAGATCGAGAACGAAGATATCAACACCCTGAAGACCAAGGGCTATCACTTCGAGCACAGCTTCGGCCACGGCAAGCTGTTCCTTGCTCAGACGTTGTTGTCGCTGAACCTGCTGGCATTCCTCTTTCACACAGTACTGGAACTGCTGGACCGACGCTGTGCCCTCATCCGCGCCACGCTGCCTCGCCGCGATACCTTCTTCCAGCACGTGGGAGTCCTGACCCAATACATGTGCTTCGAGGGTTGGCAACAGCTGATGCTGTTCATGCTGGAAGGGCTGAAGCTCACCGATCCCGACGGATAGACCGTCACGCTCATCGAAAGGGAATCCCGACTCAGAGCCCATTTCAGCCAAGGCCCACGCAACCGGCATGCGCAAAACATCCACGATTCTTCCTCACTTGAGATGCCCTTTCCCTGACAAGGGCCCGCTGTCAGTCCCATCCGTTCCCTACGGCGTTCCCCATGACAAATTGGGCGGGGCTTCCCCACGTCGACTATGGGTGGATTGGTTCCAGCAAGTCAAACTGAGAACTGCTGGGTTGACGCCCTCAGCGATGAGGACCTGTTCAGGGGGATGTAGACTTGCACCCCGGTCTTCGGATCAGGTAGTCTTTCGAGCCATGACGACCTGGGCGTTGACGGGAATTCTCGTGGGGGCGGCCGCGGCGGCGGGCTTCCTGGGATCACTCACCGGCCTGGGCGGCGGCATCGTCATCATCCCGCTCCTGACGATCGTGCTGGGCGTCGACATCCGCTACGCGATCGGCGCCTCCCTCATCTCGGTGATCGCCACGTCATCCGGTGCCGCGGCCGCGTATGTGCGGGAGGGCCTCAGCAACATCCGCATCGGCATGTTCCTGGAGATCGCCACTACCCTGGGAGCCGTCGGTGGCGCCGTCATTGCGCTGCACGTCGCCCCGAGTTTCATTGCCGTGATTTTCGGCCTCGTGCTCCTGCACGCCGCCTATCTTCAGTTCCGCGCTTCGTCCCACGATGCGCATCCCGTTCCGCCCGATCCGCTTGCGACGAGGCTGAAGATGAACGGGACCTATCCGGGGCCGGACGGGCTTCGGCAGTACAACGTGCGCGCGGTGCCCGCGGGGTTCGGGATCATGGCTCTGGCCGGCGTCCTGTCGGGACTCCTGGGGATCGGGTCCGGCGCGCTGAAGGTGATCGCGATGGATCGGGTGATGCGGATGCCCTTCAAGGTATCCACGACAACGAGCAACTTCATGATCGGCGTGACCGCAGCGGCGAGCGCCGGCGTCTACTTGCGCCGCGGCTACATCGACCCGGCCCTGGCTCTGCCGATCATGCTGGGCGTGCTCGCGGGGTCCCTGGTGGGCGCGCGCTTTCTCACCGGCGCGAAGACCGCAACGCTGCGGATCGTCTTTGCCCTGGCGATCGTCTTTCTCGGATTCGAGATGATCTACAAGGGATTCTCCGGAAGGCTGTAAGATGAAAGAGCGGCGACGGATCACGGACCGACAGATCGAACGGGGAATCGGATCGCTGCTGCGCACCGGCGTCATCTGCGCGGCAGTCCTTGCGTTGGCAGGCGGCATCTGGTACCTGGCGGTGCACGGCGGGGAGGTCCCCCGCTACGGGACGTTCCGGGGTGAACCGTCGTTTCTCCGGTACATCCCGGACCTCGTGCGTGCCCTGCTGTCGGGACAGAGCGCCGCGCTGATCCAGCTGGGGCTTCTCGTGCTCATCGCCGTACCGATCGTACGCGTGGCGGTCTCCATTCTCGCTTTTGCCCTGGAGCGGGACTGGCTGTACGTCGGTGTAACGGTTCTCGTTCTGGCCATCCTCCTGTTCTCTCTCCTGGGCGTCACGGCCTGACCCCGGAGCGTGGCGCCGGCGCACAATGCCACCTGTGCACAATGACCTTGCGCACCGGCCGGTGAGAAGCTATCCTCGGTGATCGTGATCCTTTCTCGCGATGACCCGATCGCGGCGCTCGCCAACTTTTATTACGCTGCCGGAGGGAACGACGGGCTGCGTGGCTGCTGATGCCCCGGCCGCCTGATAGGATACAATAGTCGTAGGACCGAAGCGCAAGGAGACGGACATGACTGACAGGACCGTAGATCTCATCGCGAAGGCGCGTCAAACAGGCTTCCAACACGAGAAGCAGCACGGCAACTGCTGCCAGAGCACCATCGCGGCCCTCCAGGACACGATGGGCCCGAGGGATGACTCCGTGTTCCAGGCGGGCAGCGGCATGGCAGGGGGCATCGGCATCCACTGCGACGGGGTCTGCGGCGGGTACTCCGGTGGGGTGATGCAGCTCAGCAGGATGTTCGGCCGGACCCGGGAGCACGTCGCAAACGGAGAGGCGATGGATCTGACGAACCGGCTGGCAACGAAGCTGCACGCAAGGTTCGTTTCGGAATATGGCTCGGTGATCTGCAGGGAAATCCATCAGAAGATATTCGGCAGGACCTTCAATCTCTGGGATGCGGAGGATTCGAAGGCGATCGAGGCTGCGGGATCCCATGTGGACAAGTGCACCAGGGTAGTGGGAAACGCCTCAGCGTGGTCTGCGGAAATAGCCTTGGAGGAGATGGCAAGTCGCGAAGGGAACGCCCGCTGACTTCTTATGGCGCGCGATGGTCCTGATTCCAGGTCCTTGCGAAGGGCACAAGGGGCCTTTGTCTGAGGCTGCGTCTATTAGAGGGGCCTTGCGATAGGCGGGCATCACCCACCCATGTGCCTCTGCGGATTGCCGGCACGAAAGCCAGGCGGGCAACGAAACCCTAGGGTAGAAAGGATGACATGACCTCCGAGGCCTCTCTCGAGTTTCTCATCGGTGGTCAGGTGCTGTATACAAGCACCGGCACATGGCTTCACCCCTTGTTCGAATTGGAGCTGTTTCTGAAAAGACGTGGGATCGAAGCTTCCCAGGGAGAGATCCGCGACAAGGTGATCGGCCGCGGTTCAGCCTTCCTGATCGTGCGGCTGGGCATCCGCAGGGCGCACGGCGGCATGTTGAGCCTTCTGGGTAGGGATGTTCTCGACCGCGCGGAAGTGGAATACGGTTGGGACACGCTCGTGGAGGAAATCGCCTGCAGCACTGAGGGCATCCTGCGCTACGTAACGGATCCCGAGGAAGCGTACCGGATCCTCGCCGAGCGCAGGCAGAAGGCCGCGCTCGATCGGCAGATGAAATAGCATTCAGAAGCTAACCGGCCATGAGGCTCCTCCGAGACGCTATTGGGGCCGGCGTGAATGTCATGGAGACGTCCCTGGCCAGAGCGAGCGCCGCTGCAGCCCGCGATTTATGTGACATTTGTCAAGGTTGAATCCGCAGCTTCCCTGTACGCTTTCACTGTAACTGCCTCGTTCCGACGGTCGCCTTAGATACTATTGTTCATCGGATCCGGACAATCTGTAGCAGCTTGCAGCGAATGGAGTGCAGTGCGCGCATTCAGACGCAGGACATATCGAGGGCTTGCTGATTTCTTGGAAGATATGCGCTTTCTGATGGGCAACCACTCACTGGTGAAAAAGGCCATGCAGAGCGGCGCGATAGGTCTTCGTTTCAGGGAGCGGCTGATGATGGTGGTGACCGAGGTCAACGGTTGCCGCTATTGCAGCTATTACCGCAGTGCGCAGTCAATAAAAGCCGGCTTGTCAAACGATGAGCTGCATATCCTGCTTAAAGGCCAAATACCCGAAGACTCGCCCGTGGAAGAGCGAACTGCTCTTGCGTATGCCCAGTCTTGGCGCACGAGAAATGCTGTTCCTCCTGACTGCATTCTTCGCAAATGCCATAGAGTCGAATCTCATGCCGGGTTGCCTTGAGGCCTGTGGCTGCTTGCGCGTTCGTTCTGCCCTTCCTTGTGTTCCCTTGGCAACCTTTTCTCCGCACTGAGCTTGCCGGCCGCAGCTTTTTCGCAAAGATCCTTCCAGCGCTATTCTATCCCGGGAACGCCCAAGCGGATTGAGAACACTGACTGTCTTCGCTACTTGGCGCTGAAGACAGCAAGGTCGATGGGCTTCGATGCCTTGCCCTTCTTGAGATTCTTCAAGCTCGAGTCCATCTCCGCGAGCGCCTTTCTCGATACTTCGAATGGCGCGGCAAGGACGCGCGGTTCGAGCACGATCCGGCCATTGGAATACTCCTGAACATGGTAATGATTGTACCGAGCCCCACGAAGGGTGACCCTCTTCTTCACATCGATTCGAGCATCGTACTCCTTGACCGGCGCCATGCAACCTCCTGATTGGTGCGACATCCCACCAATCAGAGAACATACCCTCTTTGCCTATCCGGCAAGGGCCCGGCCCCAGGTCATTCAAGTCTTGCCTGACCTTGATGGTTCCAAGCTCTCTCGCTAGTCTTCCACGCTAGTGGGGCCTCATTCGAGTTGTAGTAACTTGTCCCTATTTGCAAAACCTTGCATTGATTGACGCGAAAAATGCCGCGCTGGAGAAATAATGTTACAGTTGGAGTCACAGCGATAAATGCGCGAAGATATCGAGGCTGTAATTATTTTCAGGATATGTAGTTGGAGTTGCTGCGGACTGGACTTGAACCAGCACACCCTTTCGGGCACTAGCCCCTCGAGCTAGCGTGTCTACCAAATTTCACCACCGCAGCGAGTAGAGTCGGACTATAGCTATTCCCGGGAAATGTGTCAATCGCGACCATTCTGCGACGCCCTCCAAAAGACCAGCCGCGCCGGTTCTCCGAAGGCTGGCGCTCGACAGTCGCCTTCCCGCTGTCTGATTTCTTCCATATATTGGCCACGTGGGGCAACCTGGCACGAAATCAGCTTTCCTTATCAGCGGCTGCGAGGTCGTCCTGCCGGACAGGGTTATTCGAAACGGCGCCGTTCTTGTCGATGCAGGCAGGATCCAGTTCGCCGGCGCTGTGGATCGGCTTCCGAATCGGCTGCCCGAGGGCTGCAGAATAATCCCGGCAGCCGGCATGCGTGCGTGCCCGGCTCTCTGGGAAACCCACATTCATGGGTGCGGGGGTGTGAGCACGGAAAGCATGACGCCGGAGTCCCTGGCACAGATGGCGGGGTTCCTCTCACGGAAAGGCATCGGTGCGTTTGTTCCGACGATTGTCTCGGACGAGAACCACATCAATGCGCTTGGAGCGGCCATTGATGCCACCAGGATGGATGCTGCTGTGCACGGGCGAATACCAGGCATCCACGTGGAGGGCCCTTTCGTTTGTTCGTCAAGGCGGGGGGCCATTCCGCTGGAGCTGCTCAGGGAACCCTCGACCAGGTCACTGCAGGAGATGGTCAGGGTATCGCGGGGGACCATCCGCATCCTGACGATCGCGCCCGAGCTCCCTGGCTCGCGTGCAGTAATAGAGTTGCTTCCCCAGTTGGGCATTCTCCCTTCTTTTGGCCACTCCGATGCTTCCTACGATTCCCTGCACGAATATGACGAGCTTTCCCCCCTCGGGGTAACGCACCTTTTCAACGGCATGAGCGGGGTTTCGCACAAGGAACCTGGACTTGCGCAATGGGCCCTGTTGAACAGGACGGTCTATACCGAGCTGAACTGCGACGGCACGCACGTTCACGACGCCGCGGTGCGGCTCACTCTCCGGAACCAGGCCCATGGACCGGATTGTGGCCATCTCCGACGCGGTGGCTCCGGCGGGCCTGCCCCCCGGGCAGCCTGTCGGTCGGCTGTACGGCAGGGAGCTGGCCGCGCGTGGAACCGGGCTCTTTTACGCGGACACCGGCGTCCTGGTTGGTTCCCGGTTTCTGGTCCCTGACACGGTTGCCCGGCTCATTTCAGAGTTCAAGCTCCCGGTGGCCAGCGCCGTGGCCATGGCCACGCTCAATCCCGCGCGCCTCCTCGGATTCGGCCGCAAGGGTGCCCTTCTCCCCGGGTACGATGCCGACGTGGCGCTTTTCAGCCGAGATTTCTCCCGCTGCTCTTTCCTCTGCTGGGACGGAACAACGATCTTCGAAAGTCCATCCGAGAGCCCTTGAGGTCGGCCCTTGCCATGCACCTGCGGTCCCGGTAGATTTGCACCATGGCGGGCATTCCCCATAAAACGAGCAGCCCTGTTCTCGAGGTATCCGGCATGTGCGTCCAGCTCGGCGGGAAGCTGGCCCTGGACTCGATTTCCTTTGCCCTGTCGCGGGGAGACTCGGTTGCCGTCGTGGGTCCGAACGGTGCCGGGAAGAGCACATTGTTTCGCGCCATTGCCGGATCCTGCAGCTGGAGTCCGGGACAATTGCTGTCTACGGGAGCGCGCCGGACAGCCATACCTGCATCGCCTACGTGCCCCAGGCAAACATCGTTGACTGGAACTTTCCCGTCACCGTCTTCGACGTCGTCCTGATGGGACGCACCCGGAAGATCGGCATGTTCCGGCGTCCGCGCAGGGCGGACAGGAGCCTTGTCTACCAGTGCCTGGAAATGGTGAACATGGAAGAGCTGGCGCAGCGGCAGATCGGCGAGCTTTCCGGCGGCCAGAAACAGCGCGCCTTCCTTGCCCGGGCGCTGGCCCAGGATGCGGAGATCGTTCTCATGGACGAGCCCCTCACCGGCCTGGACGTGGCCAGCCAGAACGGCATCTTCGGTCTCCTGCGCGGCCTCACGGAGCGCGGCGTAACGCTCCTGGTCTCAACCCACGACCTGGAGGTGGCCGCCCAGCGGTTTTCCCGCATCATGCTCCTCAACCGCACCCTCGTCGCCTTTGGAACGCCGGCGGAGGTGATGCGGCCCGATCTTCTCCTGCCCACCTTCGGCGGGCACGCCAGCGTGCAGGCGGCGGACCGGGGCAAGGTGGTTGTCTACGATACCTGCTGCGACGGTGGAGAGCCGGACGAGGTCCGGGAAAAGGAACGGGGCGCCCGCGCCGGCGTCTGACCGAGAGCTCACGGCAGCTGCAATGTCTGGAAGAACCGTCGTCATCATGGGCGCCGCGGGCCGTGACTTTCACAACTTCAACGTCGTTTTCCGCGACAACGCCAGCGTGCGCGTTGAGGCGTTCACTGCCACGCAGATTCCCGACATTGCGGGGCGCCGCTATCCTCCCGACCTGGCAGGGGCTCTCTACCCCGATGGGATCCCCATCGTGGCCGAAGCCGAGCTGGAGAGCCTGTGCAGGCGCCGGAAGATTGACGAGGTCGTCTTTTCTTATTCCGACGTATCTCACCAGCACGTGATGGAGCAGGCCTCCCGGGCAATTGCGCTGGGGGTTGATTTCCGGCTCCTGGGGGCAGCATCCACGATGCTCAGGGCCCACGTCCCCGTAGTTGCCGTCTGCGCGGTTCGAACAGGCAGCGGCAAGAGCCAGACGACGCGGCGCGTGGCGGCCATCCTGAAAGGCATGGGAAGGAAACCGGTGATCGTCCGCCATCCCATGCCCTACGGCAGCCTCTCCGAGCAGAAGGTGCAGCGTTTTGCGGCGCTGCAGGACATGAAGCGCCACAAGTGCACCATCGAGGAGATGGAGGAGTACGAGCCGCACATTGATGAAGGATTCGTCGTCTACGCCGGTGTGGATGACGCCGCCATTCTCGCGGAGGCGGAAAAGGAAGCGGACGTGGTGCTCTGGGACGGCGGGAACAATGACCTTCCCTTCTACGTGCCGGACGTTCATATCACGGTTGTGGACCCGCACCGGCCCGGTCACGAGTTGTCCTACTTTCCCGGCCGCGTGAACCTCGCCATGGCGCACGTGGTGGTCATCAACAAGATGGACACCGCGACGCCGCAGGGGATCGAGGCCGTCCGCGCAAGCATCCGGGCAGTCAATCCGGAGGCCACGGTAGTCGAGGCTGCTTCACCGATCTCGGTGGACAGGGCGGAGGAGATCAGGGGAAAGCGCGTGCTGGTGGTTGAGGACGGCCCCACCCTCACGCACGGGGAAATGGCGTATGGGGCGGGCACCGTGGCGGCCCGGACCTGGGGGGCGTCGGAGATTGTTGACCCGCGGCCATTTGCAACCGGGAAGATCCGCGACACCTTCCGGAAGTATCCCCGCGTGGGAGCGCTTCTTCCGGCGGTCGGGTATGGAGACGAGCAGGTGGCAGACCTGGAGGACACCATTCGCCGCGTGCCCTGCGACCTTGTCATTGTGGCCACGCCCGTGGACCTCACGAGGATCATCAGGATCGACAAGCCCATGCTGCGCGTGCGGTATTCGCTGAAGGAGATCGGGACTCCGACCCTGGAGGATGTCCTGAAAGAGAGGCTGAAGTGAAGGAAATCCTGCGCGGAAGATCGTTGCTCACGCTGAAGGACTGGAGCCCTGCCGAGGTGCGCCACGTCCTGGAGCTCTCGCACCGCGTGAAGAAGGAAAGAAGGAGCGGAAGACGCCCCCGGCGGTTCCAGGGCTGCACCCTCGCACTGCTTTTTGAGAAGCGGTCCACGCGCACTCGCTGCGCCTTCGAGACCGCCTTTGGCGAGGAGGGCGGGCACCCTGTTTTTCTTTCCACGGCGGACATCCACCTGGGCACCAAGGAAGCAATTGAAGACACTGCCCGTGTTCTTGGAAGGATGTTCGATGCCATCGAGTTCCGCGGCTTCAAGCAGTCCGCCGTGGAGACCCTGGCGCATTGGGCTGGGGTGCCGGTCTACAACGGCCTCACCGACGAGTGGCACCCCACGCAGGTCCTCGCGGACCTCATGACGTTGGAAGAGGCATTCGGGCCGCTGAAGGGACGGAGCCTCGCGTTCGTCGGGGACGGGCGGAACAACGTGGCGCACACGCTCCTTGTTGGCTGCTCGCAGCTGGGCGTGCACGTGACAATCGCGGCGCCGGAGACGCTGCAGCCGGCCGCCGACGTGGTGGCCTGGGCCCGCGCCATGGGCGCGGAGAGCGGCAGCAGGGTGACGGTGACCGGGGATCCCACGGAGGCCGTCCGGGGACGGACGCCGTGTACACGGATGTCTGGATCTCGATGGGAGAGGAAGAGAAGAGCGCTGAACGCATTTCCCTTCTTGCTCCCTACCAGGTGAACGAGGCCCTGATGGAGAAGACCGGAAACCGGGACGCCATTTTTCTTCATTGCCTGCCGGCAGTGAAGGGCAAGGAGGTCACCGACGGGAGTCATTGAGGGGCCGCAGTCGCGCGTATGGGACGAGGCGGAGAACCGCAAGCACACGATCAAGGCCATGATGCTCGCCACCCTGGGGGCCCACGGCTGAAATGGCGGGCCCAGGGCTGAATAGCGGGGCCCCAGGGCTGAAATAGCGGGACCCAGGGCCAGAATGGAGATGCCGGACACGAACGGTTGAAAAAATCGGCTTGAAATGGGGGCCGAAACTACTATTATTATAATGTGAGCTCCGAGAAGATCAGGAGGCTGCCCATGAAGAAGGCGGGCTTTGTTCTGGCCGCGACCCTGCTGCTGTTGACGAGCCTCCCGTCGTTTGCCCAGCAGGCGCCCGACTACCAATCCACTCTACGAAGGACGCCTACTACAAGGTTGTTCCCGTGATGAAGGTGTGGATGCACCAGCTCGGCTACATGGTCCAGTACTGGACCTCGAAGAGCAGATCGCCCCGATCCATATCCCGCTGACGTGGTTCAACCAGGGGGTGAATCGAAAGCCGACATCATCTACGGGAATGATCCCGGGTCCCCTACGTCACGATCTTCTGGGTCGACGGGAAGTTCGACCATCTCAACCTCTACGTCCATGAACATTACCGTCCCTGACGTGGGGCGTGCTCAGCCAGGCCACGGACCTGACTGGCCAGTTCAACGTGCAGGACGTGCCGAGGAGTTCTGAGCCTGGATCTCAGAAAGCTCGCTCGGTCATCCGCGAGGCGGGATTCTCGGTCGGCCGCTACCCAACGTATTCCACCGCGACGAGATCGCGGACCTCGTTCTCGATGTGCCGCGGGAGAAAACAAACACGCGCCCCTGGGTCTGTCTCCTGTTCCCGGGGGCCCGGGAGCCCGTGAAAATCGTCCACCGCATCGAAGAGACCATCCTTTCCCACGTGCCCGGAGAAAGAATTGCCTACTCGACCCG
>CAWJRT010000022.1:0-14041 GCA_963845325.1 uncultured Spirochaetota bacterium | reverse complement strand
CGATTGAGAATCCCGAAGGAGGCACTTAAAAAGTAAAAGAATTCGTTGGGGTTCTTCGCATCCTTCAACGATTCACTCACGTTCTCAAATTCCTCGTGGATCAGGCTTTTGTATTCTTGGGAGATCTTCACGCCGCTGCTCCCTTCTCGCGAATTGGGCTCAGCCCCGTTGATTGGCCTGTTGGTAGTTCTGGGGCAGTTGTTGCGAATCCCGAAGGTGCTATGCCTCCGACCATTTCGACCGCGTAGTGCGCCCACGGTTCGCCAATGGGCGCAGCAACATATGGCAGAGTAGTGGAATAGACAGGCCTTCCAGCTGTCGCCACTTGTGTCCAACTGACGACACCCGCCGCTCCCGCCAGCATCGGCATCGCCTGTCTTTCGTTTGATAGGAACTCAAGCTTCGGATGCAGTCCGACACCCAGAGCAACTTTGCACATAGTGAGGAGCGTGAGATTGAGGTTGCCGGACATGATCTGACTTATCCGAGCGGCGCTCACTTGGATCTTCTCGGCCAGTTGCTTCTGAGTCATTTTTCGAGACTTGAGGGCCGAGTTAATCGCAGAGGAGAGTTCAACCGCGATTCCCTCAGCTACGAAGTCCGGATCGTCCTTCCAGTCTTCCAGCAAGGCACGGAAAGCCCTTTCTCCATCGTGCATGTTCATCCTTCCCACACTTGATTCGCCTTGAATGTTTCGTAAAGGCGTATTGCCCGCCTGTACTCGTCTACAGGCTTGTCCTTGTACTTGCGAAACACTGTGGCCAAGAGGACTTTTCGCCCAAACTCGAAGTAGCTGAACCGCCAAGGCGGCTTTTTCAACTCACAAAACCTCAATCCCTCCTGCTTCCAGCAGTCGCGCTTCTTTTTCGACAGGCCCCCCAAGCCGCTGTTTGCTACATGCTGCAAGATAGCCGCTAGTCCTTTCGCGCTGGGAACTGTAGCCGGATCTTTCGAGTGCAGGAATGCCGAAACCTCGTCACCCGTGGAACCTTCTTGGTTCAGCGTGTAGATCTTGAGCGCCGTTCCCTCGTATAGAATCATAGCCTTCATTCGAGGTTCTGTCAAACTAAATTAACTTATACCTTAACCTTGTCATACGACGCTATCTCCGACCCAAAAGGGTATCATAGCCTTGTGTGTGAGCGCAAACGTCAGGGGGCCGCACGCGCGGCCGGAGACCGCTCTTGGCCGTCAGTCCGCCATGCACCGCACTGTGGTCGGCGCGTAAGGATGCCCGTGCCGTGTGGTAGCGCCCATGCGTCAGGGCGGGAGGGTTCGCCATAGGGCCTTCTACGAGCGTCCTGGAGGCACTCTCACCGCGCGCCCTGGAGCCGCCCTGTGCTCCTTGTGTTGCCAGCGCTTGACAAATCGGAGCGGGAGCGCTACGATTCTCCTCATGGAAAAGCTACTGACCTTGGAACAGGCGGCCCGTGATCTCCCCGTGGTGGCGGTGACTCTGCGGAAGTATTGTCTACGGGGGGACATCGGACTAAGCTCGGGGACCGGTGGTTTCTCGCGCCGGCAGATGTCGCCAAGGTGCGAGGCACGCCCAGGGAGGCGCGCAAAGCCGGTCGCCGGGGAAATTGGAGCGATAGCGCTACGATTGCTTGCCCCTCCCCTCAAAACGTGCTCCGTGGCGGGCGATGATGAGACTTTCGAGAGCCTTGCCGCACTGGAGTACCCCCCGAAAACAAAAGGGCCCCGGCAAAACGGCCGGAGCCCGATGGGAGGGGATACGGGCCGCAGCCCCCGAGACGGACAGCGCATCAACGGCACAGCGAGCTAGGCGGGTTTCTTTTTCCCAGGCCACTTCGCAACTAAAGCCCAATAGACCAACTGCTCGGCGCGGAGGTTCAATTGATCAGGGTGGTCATCCAGATACTTCCCGACAATGGCGCACTGCTGCCCCCATGAGACAGTCACCGGAATATCAAGCCATTGGAGGTCTTGCATAAGCCTTGCCGCGCCAAGTACAAAACCCTCGTATGTGCTGGCGCGGTTCAGTTCGTCAGAGTAGATTGTTTTGACAGACCCCGCCCACGATAACATGACTTTCTCACTGTCCGTAAATTTCTGTTCTGCTGGCCAGTTGTCGCGGAGCCAGCCCCCTGTTCCGAAACCGTTCTGCGCCCACGACCCCATGTTGACCAAAACTAGAGCCGCTACCGACAAGAGTAGTTTTTTCATCGTACAGCTCCGTGCCGTCTAGTTTGGAGGTTTCTTTTTTCCAAGCCACACTGCATGCAAAGCCCGATAAACCAATATCTCGGCGCTGAGGTTCCACTCCTCCGGGTGGTCGTCCAGGTACTTTCCAACAACCGCAAGCCACTGGCCGAGTGTAGAGGTGGGAGCAGGATCAAGCCACTGGACTGCCCACATGACCCTCGTCGCACCGTACACGAATCCCGTGTATTCTTGAGCCGTTCCAATATCCGAAAGATCCTCCGTCTTGCTCTCCATTTTCTTACTCGCTAGCCAGCCGTCGTGAAGCCACTGCCCGGTCCCGAAAGTGGATTGTCCGAACGCTCCCGCTGTTGTAGGTGCTCGCGCTCTGGTTGCGGAATCAGGCCCGGATTGCCGAATTGAAGAAGTAGGAAGCTGGTAGGAAGGAAACGGGAAACCGAGCATCCCGGTAATGCCAACCAGCGCCCGGTCTCCCACAAAGACTCTGTAATCATACTCGACATATCCCAGGAATCCTATAGCCTCTCGGCGATCGAGTCTGGATGGGCCGTGCTGGTGCTGGGGCAAAGCTGTCCGGCGTGCGGGGCCAAAAGCGGCTTCGGCCGGCACGCCGTCTACCAGAAGTACCACTTCGCCCGGCGCATTGACATCCAGCGCGTACGGTGCCGCGCCTGTGGTACGACGCACGCGCTGATCCCCCGATTTTCTGTTCCCGACACATCGTTGGGTACCGAGGAGGCGGAGGGCAGCCTGGTGGCGCGCTCACAGGGTGCCTCACGAAGCGAAGCCGGTAGACCGCTGGTGGAGCAAGGCACGGAGGGACGCACGGGGAGGCGACTGGAGAAGATGCTGGACACGGCGGTGGCCCGCGCCAAAGCGATCTGGCCACAGGCGGCCTCCCCTTCGCTGCATGGGCTGGCGTGGATCGCTGCCGTCTGCGGTCCCTCCGATCACCCGATTGTGGATCTGAACGGCTGGGCGCTGGCTCATGGGGTCAACGCGATCTGTTTCTGCCGCTCTTCGATCCTGTTTTTCTCTGCCCGCCAAAGCGCGGGCGCGCATTCACATAACCCGGCATCTGCCGTGGGCATCGGAGGTGAGAGTACCGTGGCGATGGCGCCCAGGGCGCAAGGAGGACCATCGTGACGGCAGAGCAACGAAACCAGGAGGCAACCCAGGTCGCCGACTTCCGCTACGGGATCATCGCAGAGCTGGCCAACCCCTACCTGAACCGAGAGGAACGGCGGCGACTGCTGCGCGAGAAATCGCGCGTGCTCTACGAGGTGCCCGCTCGTGGCCGCAAGACCTTGACCGTCAGCTGCCTGAGGAAATGGCTGCGGCTGTATCTGAAGTGCGGCAAAGAGGGGCTGCTGCCTCACCGTCGCCGTGATAGCGGCGCTGCTCGTAGCCTCTCGGCGGAGGAAGCGGCGCTGCTGCTGGAGCACTTGGAGGCCCACCCTGAACTGTGTGCCAGTGTGGCGCTACACACCCTGCAGGATCAAGGCAAAATATCGGGCACCCCCTCAGCTTCTTCGTTGTCGCGTCTGGTGCGCAGCGCGGGAATGGAACGTCAGAGTCGCCTGCGCCAACACGAACGAGAACAGAACCTGAAGTTCGACTTCGAATTCCCGCTGGAATGCGTGCAAGCCGACGGGCTGTACACGGTGGCGGTGGCCGATGCCAAAGGCAGGAAGCGCCAGGCGGTTCTGCTGGGGTTTCTGGACGACGCAACCCGTCGGGTGGTTTTTTCGGCTTTCGCCTTCTCGGAGAACTCGCTTCTATTCGAGCGCGGCATCAAGCATATCCTGCGCGCCCATGGACGCATCGGTCGGCTTTACTGCGATCATGGATCGGCGTTTGTCAGCGGCCAGACCAAGCGCATCCTCGATACTCTTGGCATCACGCTGATTCACTCCCGACCGGGAAAGCCCGCCGGTCGTGGAAAAATAGAGAGATTCTGGCGCACGGTCAGAGAGCAGTTCCTTCGTCCCTTGGACGTCGAAGGGCTGAAGAACCTGGAGGACCTGGAGGTGCGCTTTCACAGCTGGTTGGAGCGTGAATATCACCGAAGCCCTCACCGGGGTTTGGGGGGGCAAACACCCCTGGAGGCCTGGGTGCAGAAGGCAGCTTCCATCATCCCCGCGGATCCCAGTGTGAACTACGATGAGGTGTTCCTCCACGAGATCAGCCGCAAAGTGTACAACGACTGCACCATCACCCTTGATGGCATACTCTTCGAAGTTCCCTCCACCCTGAAGGGAGAGCGTATCAGCCTGTTTTACGACCCGTTCATCCCCGCCGAACGTCGCCGGCTGAACATTCGCCACCAAGGCCGTGAATGCGGCCAGGCGCGCGTGGTGGATTCCTACACCAACACGAAGGTCCGCCGAAACTACCCCTTGAAAGACCTCGTGGTAGACCCCATCCCCGAAGCCCCACTCCCGCAGTCTCAGACTCCCACCTCTCCTGTGGATGCCGGCCTCTTCGCCTCTCGTATCCGCCTGGAGGCTGACGGCAGGGAGGGGCAGCCATGAAAAGCAGCGAGATGCTCAGCTACTTCGGCCTGTGCGAGCCGCCCTTCAGCAAGGAGCTTCCCAGCGCCCAATTGCAGATGCTGCCCTCGGTGCAACGCAACCTCGCTTCCGCCCGTCTGCTGGTGGATACCCACGGCATCGGAGTTATCAGCGGGAAGGCGGGCACGGGAAAAACCAGTCTGCTGCGACTTCTGTTCGACTCACTGCCCCCGGGATTGTTCAAGAGTTTCTACCTCTGCCATTCCTCGGTGGGCATGTTGGAGTTCTACACCCACCTGTGCACCCTTTTCGGCCTGGAGCCCTGCTCCCGTCGAGCCGCCATGTTCCGTGAGCTGCAAAGCCATATCCTCACCCTGGCCACCGTTTCGCACGTACACCCGGTGCTCGCGCTGGACGAGGCGCACCTTCTGTCCAACGACATCCTGGCCGAGATACGGCTGCTGACCAACTTCCGCCTGGACTCCCTCAACGCTCTCACCGTCATCCTGTGCGGCAACGAGACTCTCACGCGCAAGTTCGGTCTCTCGACGCTGGAGTCGTTGGCCACCTCCATCACCGTCACCGTCTCGCTGGACAGCCTCTCAGCCGAGGAGAGCGCCAGCTACATCGAATCGCGCATCAGCACCTGCGGACAGAAGGCACCGCTGTTCACCAAGAACGCCATGATGCTCATCCACCAAGCCTCGGGGGGTACCCTGCGCACCATCGCTACCATCGCCAGCGCCTCCCTGCTGAAGGCTTTCCTTGCCAGCAGCAAGCAGGTGGAGGCCGAACATGTGCAATCGGTCATCCAGCGCTGATCCTCACGAAGACAGCGGGATTGGGAGCTGGGCCGGGCGCTCCCGCTGCCAGATGATCCGGCAGGCCTACACCGTGGGACCTGCCACTGTGTGGTTCATCGACGGACTATGGGACCAAGCAGTCCAGCAGGCCTACTGGCAAAGCCTGGAGGTCTTCCAAGTCGCCCGCTGGTATTCCCCACAGCGAGTTGAGCGCGCCCTCGCCCGCCTCCTCGACCGCAGGGCGGCAGGGCTCGACGCGTTACGCTTTGTGCTGGTGGAGGAACTGGACCGCCTCAACGAGCGTCCGGACGCGGATCTCTACGGCCAGCTCGTATTTCCGTTCATGAATTGTCCGGCTCAGCAAAGCGGCACCGGAAACGCGATCGCGGCATTCGCGCGGACTGGTTCGCGAGACTCATGGTGACAGGAGCGCGAGCGTCTACAGCTGTTACCAGGAATAGAGCCACGAGCACGATAGGCTTTTTCATCTGGACCCCTTATCAATTACACCCACTGTCAATCTTTTGCACTCGGCAGTATTATATACGCTCTTTCTCAGTCCTTATACATCTTCGCTCCTTTGCTTGACCAAACAAAACAGAGTCAACGATCTCTTCGCCGCTGCCCTTGGTTCAGCCAGGCCAAGAAGTATGCGTCTTGGATCAGATTTCGGTGTTCTTCTCGGTGCTTTGCATTCTGAATGTCAATTCCCGCTCTTTTCAGAAGTGTTTCCGCCCGCTGTCTGTAGCCGCTTCCTTGAGGCCGCCCCTTCGGATTGCCTGAAACCCCCCGCTTGAATTCCGTGGCCCTGCTCCGATGCACGTGATCCCCGTATCGTCTCAATCTCGTTCCCTTTTACTAACCTGTTTTTCTGCCAGTTACCCGAAACTATGGCCCCCAATCTTCCCCGCGTAATCGCGGCCGTTGCAGGTAGACCGCATCCGGAAACAACTCGCCAGGCTTTGGAAGGTTATGGCGCCACATCGCGGCGGGTCCTCTCCCGAAAGCGCCGTCATGCCGAGCGGTCTTCTCGCTGTGAGAGCTGCGAAGCATCGGTACAAGCTCATATTTCCAGTGATCAGGTTCCAACACCGGATTGTATCTGGGCCGGTGGTCAACGACAAAGTTACGCCATTCGCTCTCCGGGATCCCCGCAGCTCGAAGGACCTACGCTCTAACCTTTCGCCACTGTGCATCATAGCCGCGTTCATTAACCGGCGGACGTTCCTGGTCTGCGCGGCTCATGCCGTGTCCCGGGCGCCAGCCCCTACGCTCTCGTAGCCTTCATCAACCAGCTTGCCGTCTTTCCAGTACTGCCCTCTCTTTCCTCCGCGTTCCATCGCCTTAATGCGTTCGTGCTCCCGCAGGTCTGAATCGGTGAGCTGCCGGCAATACTTCGAGTAGTCCTCCGCAAAGTGAGCGGCCTTTCCCGGATTGGTTTCGAGGCAGTGAGTCCACGCGCGGAGAATGTTCCCGTCTGACGCTCGGTCCTCGTTCTCAGCTCGCGGATTGACTTCGCGAAGGTAACGAGCGGGATGGTGTGAGCAGCGCCCTTCCCGAAAGCCGGGTCTTTCATGCTCTTGGCTCGCATCGAGAGAAAAGAAAGCGGGATCTCTTTTTTCTTCGCAACCTCTTTTATTCGGGTTAGAAGGGAAGAGGGCCGGGGTTCTTCTCCCTTTTCTTTTCCTTCTTCAAGCATTTCGGTTACTTCTTCAAGCATTTGCCGGCTGACGCCACCCTGTGGTTTTCCGGTAGTGTGGCTTTCCGGTACTGTGGACACCACCGTACCGGATTCCGGTAATATGGCTTTGCCTGGATTCGGGAGAAGATTCAACTTGATGTAGTGGCCGGTGATTCGCCTTGTTACAGGGTCCCGGACGTCGACAGACTGGGCAATCCCTATTTCCTTCAGGAGACCTCGGGCAGCCGTTACTTTGTTCCTGCCCATTCTTAAGCCCTTCATGAGATAGGACTGAGTAGCCCAAACCTGGTTGGTGTTCTGTCTTCGGTATGTGTAGAGCAAATGCATATAGGCAAGCAATGCATCGTGCCCCGCTTCACCTCGTGCCATGAAGGCTTCATACAGACCGATTGTGATTGACGGTAACTGGTCGTGCCGATAGTCGGCCTGGACCCGGTGAAGTCGCCCACTCATGGCCAACTCGCCTATGCACTCGCCTTCGCCGGTTCGCGGCGGTGCTCGTCGATCCACGCCGCGAGACTATCCTCGTCGAACAGCACGCGGGTCGAAAGCTTGACGAATGGGATCGTCCGCAGAAACACGTACTTGTAAAGCGTCGCGACCGAGAGGCCGGTCAGCTCGGATGCCTGTTTGATGTTTAGCAAAGGTTTCACTGTCTTTCCCCTTTCGTTCCCGTTTCTGTTTGAATGTTATGGGGAAAGAGGCCGCCCGGGGTTGACTCTTTCGTTTACCGCGAGTCAATGTGTCTATATATAAGAAAAAGTTCCCTTATATCTCTGGTATTGCCGCTTTGATCTTGTGCCACTCTTTTGGGTATTTTCCTGGGCTTGCCTGATTCTTAACGCTCTTTCCTTTGGGCTGCACTCCGTTGATTTGGACGTACTTTCCAAGGTTTTTCCAATCCTGAAACCCACACTTGCCGAGCAAGCAGGCAAAAGTAGCCTGTTGGCACTTCACGTTGAACCCCTCTGACGTGCGCTCTATCAACTTCGCGGCTTCGAGGCGAGGCGCGTATTCATAGAGCATGGGACAGGTGGAAGCTAACCAGGCTGTTGCCATCTTTAGCTTTGGCCACGGAATAGCGCCGGGGGTTGTGAGCTCCTTCCGCAGGCCTTCGAGTTTCCAGTCAATAATGCTGTTAAGCATTACGGCAAAGGTCGGCCGTGTCTGCCTTTCCCTCTCTTCGGCGCTCATCTTGTCGATTGGTGAATGCTCAGGAGCATTCGTCGAAGTTGTACGGCGGGCATTCTTGAAGATGTCGTCAAGTTCTTTCAATCGCTCGGTCTTTTCATCGTCGGACAGTTCGTTGAACGGTTTCACTCTTTCACCCGAGTAGCGTTTCTTGCACCTTCGCAAGCTCTTTGATCGCCTCAAGGCCGGGGTGGAAGTACCGCTCCGTCATGCGCTCATCAGCGTGCCCTACCACGGCACGGAGAAGCTCATCAGGCACCTTGCCACGGCAGAACGTGTTGAACGTGTGGCGGTGAGAGTGAAAGACGATACCACGCATTACACGGGCCTTCTCGTCGATCTTGATTGCATCGAGGGCAGCATAAAGACGGCGCAGCACTACCTGATGCGCGATCGGGCGGTCCCTGGCCTCGCCGTGGAACAGGAGATCGCTCGGATCCCGGTGCTCGTTCTCACGGATGACGCGCTGGAGGGACGCAGAGGTGCGAGAGGGGAGGGGCACGAGCCGGGTCTTATGCCACTTCGGGTCCTGGAGGCCGTCCACCTGGCCCCACGCTCGGTCGATCTCCAAGTATTCATCATGAACGAACTGGACTGTGAGCCCAAGCACTTCACCGAGCCGCAGTCCGCAGCTCACGGCAGTCATGTTCAAGGCGAAGTGTCGGAAGTCGCCGTCCCATACCTTGCCGATCTTCTTCTCGTCGAACAGGAGCCGGATTTCGTCAAGGGTGAGGATGCCGCGCGCCTCGGGCGTCTCTTTCAACTGCCGAACGCTCTTTGACGGATCGGCGGCCATATATCCGAGTCGCACCGCCTCCCCGAGCATGATCTTGAAGGTCCGCAGCGCGTGATTGATCGTCGTCGGGGAAATCTCGCTTGCCTTGCGAAGCGCCATGATCCATGACTCGATCATCCGTGTGGTGATCCTCGACAGCTCAGTGTCTTTGAACCGGGGCAGGATGTGCTTGTCCAGGTAGGAGCGTCTCACCTTGCGATAGCCGAGAGTGATCGACGTCCCGCGAGCGATCCTCGCTTCGCAGTACTGGCATTCCAACGTCCACCACTTCGCCGCATAGATGCCGAACGTCATGCGTTCCTGGGCAGTGAGCGCTCCCGCCTTGATCTTGCGTTGCGCCCACAACTCGGCGCGGGTCTTCAGGGTTTCCTGGGTGCTCTGCCAAGAGAGAAGCTCCCCGCCTTCGCCACGGAAACGAACGTAGTACGTCGGCTTGTACTTCCCGGTTGTTGCGTCCTTGGTGAGTCTGTCCCGCCGCTTGACTACGTAGAACCGTTTTTTCGCCATAGCCCCGCCCCCCCTCTCTAAAAAGGCCGTTTCCGGCACGTTTTGGTACCCTGCTTGGTACCCCGGGGCATTTTCACGAGGGGCTCTGAAAACCGAAAGGGTTGTAAGTCTTTACCGTACAAAGTGCTGCGGACTGGACTTGAACCAGCACACCCTTTCGGGCACTAGCCCCCTCAAGCTAGCGTGTCTACCAAATTTCACCACCGCAGCGAGTAGAGTCGGACTATAGCTATTCCCGGGAAATGTGTCAATCGCGACCATTCTGCGACGCCCTCCAAAAGACCAGCCGCGCCGGTTCTCCGAAGGCTGGCGCTCGACAGTCGCCTTCCCGCTGTCTGATTTCTTCCATATATTGGCCACGTGGGGCAACCTGGCACGAAATCAGCTTTCCTTATCAGCGGCTGCGAGGTCGTCCTGCCGGACAGGGTTATTCGAAACGGCGCCGTTCTTGTCGATGCAGGCAGGATCCAGTTCGCCGGCGCGGTGGATCGGCTTCCGAATCGGCTGCCCGAGGGCTGTAGAATGATCCCGGCAGCCGGCATGCGTGCGTGCCCGGCTCTCTGGGAAACCCACATTCATGGGTGCGGGGGTGTGAGCACGGAAAGCATGACGCCGGAGTCCCTGGCACAGATGGCGGGGTTCCTCTCACGGAAAGGCATCGGTGCGTTTGTTCCGACGATTGTCTCGGACGAGAACCACATCAATGCGCTTGGAGCGGCCATTGATGCCACCAGGATGGATGCTGCTGTGCACGGGCGAATACCAGGCATCCACGTGGAGGGCCCTTTCGTTTGTTCGTCAAGGCGGGGGGCCATTCCGCTGGAGCTGCTCAGGGAACCCTCGACCAGGTCACTGCAGGAGATGGTCAGGGTATCGCGGGGGACCATCCGCATCCTGACGATCGCGCCCGAGCTCCCTGGCTCGCGTGCAGTAATAGAGTTGCTTCCCCAGTTGGGCATTCTCCCTTCTTTTGGCCACTCCGATGCTTCCTACGATTCCCTGCACGAATATGACGAGCTTTCCCCCCTCGGGGTAACGCACCTTTTCAACGGCATGAGCGGGGTTTCGCACAAGGAACCTGGACTTGCGCAATGGGCCCTGTTGAACAGGACGGTCTATACCGAGCTGAACTGCGACGGCACGCACGTTCACGACGCCGCGGTGCGGCTCACTCTCCGGAGCAGGCCCATGGACCGGATTGTGGCCATCTCCGACGCGGTGGCTCCGGCGGGCCTGCCCCCCGGGCAGCCTGTCGGTCGGCTGTACGGCAGGGAGCTGGCCGCGCGTGGAACCGGGCTCTTTTACGCGGACACCGGCGTCCTGGTTGGTTCCCGGTTTCTGGTCCCTGACACGGTTGCCCGGCTCATTTCAGAGTTCAAGCTCCCGGTGGCCAGCGCCGTGGCCATGGCCACGCTCAATCCCGCGCGCCTCCTCGGATTCGGCCGCAAGGGTGCCCTTCTCCCCGGGTACGATGCCGACGTGGCGCTTTTCAGCCGAGATTTCTCCCGCTGCTCTTTCCTCTGCTGGGACGGAACAACGATCTTCGAGAGTCCATCCGAGAGCCCTTGAGGTCGGCCCTTGCCATGCACCTGCGGTCCCGGTAGATTTGCACCATGGCGGGCATTCCCCATAAAACGAGCAGCCCTGTTCTCGAGGTATCCGGCATGTGCGTCCAGCTCGGCGGGAAGCAGGCCCTGGACTCGATCTCCTTTGCCCTGTCGCGGGGAGACTCGGTTGCCGTCGTGGGTCCGAATGGTGCCGGGAAGAGCACATTGTTTCGCGCCATTGCCGGCATCCTGCAGCTGGAGTCCGGGACAATTGCTGTCTACGGGAGCGCGCCGGACAGCCATACCTGCATCGCCTACGTGCCCCAGGCAAACATCGTTGACTGGAACTTTCCCGTCACCGTCTTCGACGTCGTCCTGATGGGACGCACCCGGAAGATCGGCATGTTCCGGCGTCCGCGCAGGGCGGACAGGAGCCTTGTCTACCAGTGCCTGGAAATGGTGAACATGGAAGAGCTGGCGCAGCGGCAGATCGGCGAGCTTTCCGGCGGCCAGAAACAGCGCGCCTTCCTTGCCCGGGCGCTGGCCCAGGATGCGGAGATCGTTCTCATGGACGAGCCCCTCACCGGCCTGGACGTGGCCAGCCAGAACGGCATCTTCGGTCTCCTGCGCGGCCTCACGGAGCGCGGCGTAACGCTCCTGGTCTCAACCCACAACCTGGAGGTGGCCGCCCAGCGGTTTTCCCGCATCATGCTCCTCAACCGCACCCTCGTCGCCTTTGAAACGCCGGCGGAGGTGATGCGGCCCGATCTTCTCCTGCCCACCTTCGGCGGGCACGCCAGCGTGCAGGCGGCGGACCGGGGCAGGGTGGTTGTCTACGATACCTGCTGCGACGGTGGAGAGCCGGACGAGGTCCGGGAAAAGGAACGGGGCACCCGCGCCGGCGTCTGACCGAGAGCTCACGGCAGCTGCAATGTCTGGAAGAACCGTCGTCATCATGGGCGCCGCGGGCCGTGACTTTCACAACTTCAACGTCGTTTTCCGCGACAACGCCAGCGTGCGCGTTGAGGCGTTCACTGCCACGCAGATTCCCAACATTGCGGGGCGCCGCTATCCTCCCGACCTGGCAGGGGCTCTCTACCCCGATGGGATCCCCATCGTGGCCGAAGCCGAGCTGGAGAGCCTGTGCAGCGCACCGGAAGATTGACGAGGTCGTCTTTTCTTATTCCGACGTATCTCACCAGCACGTGATGGAGCAGGCCTCCCGGGCAATTGCGCTGGGGGTTGATTTCCGGCTCCTGGGGGCAGCATCCACGATGCTCAGGGCCCACGTCCCCGTAGTTGCCGTCTGCGCGGTTCGAACAGGCAGCGGCAAGAGCCAGACGACGCGGCGCGTGGCGGCCATCCTGAAAGGCATGGGAAGGAAACCGGTGATCGTCCGCCATCCCATGCCCTACGGCAGCCTCTCCGAGCAGAAGGTGCAGCGTTTTGCGGCGCTGCAGGACATGAAGCGCCACAAGTGCACCATCGAGGAGATGGAGGAGTACGAGCCGCACATTGATGAAGGATTCGTCGTCTACCCCGGTATGGACTACGCCGCCATTCTCGCGGAGGCGGAAAAGGAAGCGGACGTGGTGCTCTGGGACGGCGGGAACAATGACCTTCCCTTCTACGTCCCGGACGTTCATATCACGGTTGTGGACCCGCACCGGCCCGGTCACGAGTTGTCCTACTTTCCCGGCCGCGTGAACCTCGCCATGGCGCACGTGGTGGTCATCAACAAGATGGACACCGCGACGCCGCAGGGGATCGAGGCCGTCCGCGCAAGCATCCGGGCAGTCAATCCGGAGGCCACGGTAGTCGAGGCTGCTTCACCGATCTCGGTGGACAGGGCGGAGGAGATCAGGGGAAAGCGCGTGCTGGTGGTTGAGGACGGCCCCACCCTCACGCACGGGGAAATGGCGTATGGGGCGGGCACCGTGGCGGCCCGGACCTGGGGGGCGTCGGAGATTGTTGACCCGCGGCCATTTGCGAACCGGGAAGATCCGCGACACCTTCCGGAAGTATCCCCGCGTGGGAGCGCTTCTTCCGGCGGTCGGGTATGGAGACGAGCAGGTGGCAGACCTGGAGGACACCATTCGCCGCGTGCCCTGCGACCTTGTAGTTGTAGGGCCACGCCGTGGACCTCACGAGGATCATCAGGATCGACAAGCCCATGCTGCGCGTGCGGTATTCGCTGAAGGAGATCGGGGACTCCGACCCTGGAGGATGTCCTGAAAGAGAGGCTGAAGTGAAGGGAAATCCTTCGCGGAAGATCGTTGCTCACGCTGAAGGACTGGAGCCCTGCCGAGGTGCGCCACGTCCTGGAGCTCCGGCACCGCGTGAAGAAGGAAAGAAGGAGCGGAAGACGCCCCCGGCGGTTCCAGGGCTGCACCCTCGCACTGCTTTTTGAGAAGCGGTCCACGCGCACTCGCTGCGCCTTCGAGACCGCCTTTGGCGAGGAGGGCGGGCACCCTGTTTTTCTTTCCACGGCGGACATCCACCTGGGCACCAAGGAAGCAATTGAAGACACTGCCCGTGTTCTTGGAAGGATGTTCGATGCCATCGAGTTCCGCGGCTTCAAGCAGTCCGCCGTGGAGACCCTGGCGCACTGGGCAGGGGTGCCGGTCTACAACGGCCTCACCGACGAGTGGCACCCCACGCAGGTCCTCGCGGACCTCATGACGTTGGAAGAGGCATTCGGGCCGCTGAAGGGACGGAGCCTCGCGTTCGTCGGGGACGGGCGGAACAACGTGGCGCACACGCTCCTTGTTGGCTGCTCGCAGCTGGGCGTGCACGTG
>CAWJRT010000021.1:0-398961 GCA_963845325.1 uncultured Spirochaetota bacterium | reverse complement strand
GACCATTGCTCTCGCAACAAACGTATGGTAGACTGATGTTGCGTCGGATGGGGAAGTCTGATTCGGGTGAAGGTGACGGATCGTCGAGCCAACGCCTGAACTTTTCTGGTTTGGAAGAAATGCTTTGGGAGTGCTTTGGTCCGGTTCGTAGAACTGACATCGAAATACGATTGCTTTAAAATGCCGCCTCTACCAAAGGAGGGCCATTTCGGGCGGCTGAATGTCGATCCCAAGGCACTCAAGCCCGCCGCGAAGTATGAGGCGGTTCCTTGGGCGCTTACAAACAAGAGAAAAGGAAGGGGATCTTAAATGACAAAGGGCAAACTAGTAGTGGTATTAGCAATCATCTTGGCAATTGTATTGCCCTCGGCACTTCTCGCCCAGGATGTTGCTGTTAACCTGGATGCTGCGAAAAAGTCCTATCTGAAAGGAGATTTCTCAAAGGCGCTGGAACTGATTAATAGCGCCAAGGACCAAATTGAAAATGAGAAACTCGCTAAGGGCGGCGGATCTTCTACTTATCGTGAAATCTCTAGCTTGGAATTTGGTTAAAGTTAATCCCAAAAAATACGACGGACAAAAAGTTAAGGTCCGTGCCATATGTGGTGGGATAAACAGTGATCAAACTGTTATGATTGCCGATATTGGATTTTCCAATCCCTTTGACGCTTCTATTGCTGATAAGATCGCCAACCTAAAGAATTTTTGAAACCTATACTTGGTATGGTGAAGTAGGCCTCGATGAGGTCGCTGGTCCGTTTCTTAAAATAGAAAATGTGGGAAAGTAAACACATTCAAATCATCTAATCGGAGGGAAACATGGGTGTTGCGAGTCTAGTCCTTTCTATCATCGGTGCGTTTGTGGCTCTGATCGGCTTTATCCCCTTTCTTGGCATCTTGAATTGGTTTGCCCGGAGTTCTCCTTCTCATCGGACTCATTCTTGGAATCCTTGGGGTGGCGCGGAGTCAGAAAAAAGGTGTTTCTATAGCGGGGCTTGTTATTTCCGTTGTCTTCCTCGCACTTGCCATATTCAGACTGATTCCCGGAAGCGGAATCATATAGGTTGACCCGATTCTTTTCGGCCTCGGGGGCGTCCAGGCACTTTCCCCGGGGCTGAAAATACTCTCGGGACCATCAGGAGGCCAATCGTGTTCTGTCCAAATTGCGGGAAAGAGCTTTCTAATCTGGCCGCTTCTTGTCCACACTGCGGACATCCATTGAGTCCCAAGCCGAGTCACGAGACATCAACCCAACAGACTGTTAAGGTTGCCAGTCAGAAAAGCAGACTCGCGGTCGTCTTGTTTTGTTTCTTTTTGGGCTGGCTGGGAATCCACCGATTCTACGTGGGTAAAGTCGGAACGGGCATACTGTGGCTTTTCACCGGAGGCCTGTTGGGCATTGGTGTTTAGTTGACTTCATAATGGCTCTGGCAGGTTCATTTACAGACAAATCGAGAGCCTTTGTCCTGAACTGGACTAACGCCAGGTAAAACCACAAGTGTTCCTGACGTTTGAGCAGAACGTTGTGTCTATCGGGGCGGCGTCAGGAACTTCAAAAATCTGTCTCACGCTAGATTTCGTGAGTATAGGGCAGGAGACAATAATGGGAAAGCGACTCGCCCGAGGTGATCGCCATACTTCTGAAGGCTGGTGCAGACATCAAGGCCCAGGATAACGATGGCTGGACCGCGTTGACGTGGGCCGCCATGGTCAACCAAAACTCCGTAGTGATCAAAACACTTCTGAAGGCTGGTACAGACGCGAAGGCGAAGAGCAACGAGGGAAGAACAGCATTTGATTATGCACAAGACAATCCTAGCCTTATAGGAACCGACGCCCTTAGGGAACTCGAAGAAGCATCAAAGTAGGAAACACCCTGTATCTGAACACCCCCTCGGAGCGAATCGGGTCGCCGCCTCCGGCGCTGCCATTTTCACGTTGCGCCTCTCACCCGCCAGCGACAGACCTGCGGGAATTTTCTCCGCGCATATTCACCCGGACTGGCTCCGTATGTCCATATCTTGAAATGAGAACTGCTTTGAAATACAGTGTGTTTGCATTGCTTGGCCTTTCCGTTTCAGAGTAATTTGTTTGTGGTAAAACATTTATGCCGGAACGGGAGGCCCTGTTCAATTAAAGGTGTGAGAAATCCGGACTCCGGCGTGCCGCGGTGCTCATGAAATACAGCAGCACCCATTCGCTTATCGGAAGAATGATTGCTAGAACCGATGAGAAGACGTGGAAAGATGAGCATGCTCTCCATGACCAGTCGCAAGGACAGGGATGGCAGCAACAGAGGCTAAGACGAAAATGAACGAGCCTGTGGGAAGTGCCCTGCAATTGTTTCATCCCCTCATCCGTCAATGGTTTCTTTCCTCGGTGGGAACACCAACCGAGGTCCAGGCGCGCGCCTGGCCGGTGATAGCGCGCGGAGCGCACGCACTCGTCTCCGCGCCTACCGGCACCGGGAAAACGCTTGCCGCGTTTCTGTGGGGGATCAACCAGCTTGCCGTGGGCGCGCTTCGGACCGGGAAGGTCCGCATCCTGTACGTCTCCCCCCTGAAAGCTCTGAACAACGACATCCAACGGAACCTGCTCGCCCCGCTGGCCGCGCTGGAAACGGTTTTCCGGCAGGCCGGTGAGAACCTGCCCAGGATCCGCGTGATGACCAGGAGCGGGGACACTCCTTCCGGCGACCGACGGCGCATGCTTCGAAATCCCCCCGAGATCCTCATCACTACCCCGGAAAGCCTGAACCTCATCCTCTCGTCGCCGAACAGCCGCATGATGCTGGACGGCGTGACCGCAGTCATCCTGGACGAGATCCACGCGGTGGCCGGGTCGAAACGGGGCACGCACCTGGTGACAGCCGTGGACCGGCTCGTGCGTCTTTCAGGCGAGTTCCAGCGCATTGCGCTTTCGGCCACGGTGAAACCGCTCTCGGTCATCGCGGAGCTCGTGGGCGGATTCACCGTGGCCGACTCCGCGGGTTGCCGGCGGGCCCGAGCCTGTCTATGAAAAAAGGCCGGTGCAGGTGGTGCACTGTCCCATGACGAAAACCTACGAGCTGCGCGTGGAGTATCCCCGCAGACGCGCGTGAGGGCGCCGACCGCCGGGAGAGGAGCCGGTTTTCGACGCCCTTGCCCGCGAGTGCCGGCGCATCATCTCGGAAAACCGCTCGACGCTCTTCTTCGTGAACTCCCGCCGCCACGCGGAGAAGCTTGCCCGGTTCATCAACGAGGGCCTGCCGGAGCCGCTGGCCTGGTCCCATCACGGCTCGCTGTCTCGCGAGCTGCGCCTGGTCGTGGAGAGCCGCCTGAAGCAGGGGGACCTGAAAGCGATTGTGGCCACCAGCTCCCTGGAGCTGGGCATCGACATCGGCTCCCTTGACCGGGTCATCCTCGTGCAGACGCCGTTCACCGTCGCCTCCGCGGTCCAGCGCCTCGGGCGGGCCGGTCACCGCGTGGACGAGCCCAGCAGGGGCGTTCTCTTCCCGCTTCACGGCAAGGACATCGTGGACGCCGCGGTCACCGCCCGGTGCGTGCGGGAGCAGGATATCGACGAGATTGCACCCGTCATCTGCCCGCTGGACGTGCTGGCGCAGGTCATCGTCTCCATGACCTCGGTGGAAAAGTGGAATACCGGTGAGCTCTACGATTTCATCCGCGCGGGGTTTCCCTACCACTCCCTGCCCCGGCGGCATTTCGACCTCGTCCTGGACATGCTCTCAGGCCGCTACGAGGAAACACGGCTGCGCGACCTCTCCGCCATGGTGTCCTATGACCGGATAGAGTCAACGCTTCAGGCAAGAGAAGGCGCCCGGCTTCGGCTGGCGATGAGCGGCGGCACGATTCCCGACCGCGGGTATTTCAGCATGCGTGCCGCGGATTCCAAGTCCCTCATCGGCGAGCTGGATGAGGAGTTCGTCTGGGAGCGCGGCCTTGGAGACACGTTTGTTTTCGGCGCGCAGGGATGGCGGATCCAGAAGATCGACCACCAGAACGTGGAGGTCGTGCCCGTGGCGGCGCGGCTGGGAATGTCCCCTTTCTGGAAAGCGGAGGAGAGAAACCGGGATTTCCACATTTCCGACAGGATTGCCCGGGCTCTGGAAGAGTGGAATCCGCGCGTCCAGGACGAACGCCTTCCCGCGGACCTGGAAACGGGCTACGGACTGGCCCCGTCCGCCTCCCGTGCGATGATCGGGTTTCTTGCCCGCCAGCAGGAAGCCACGGGTGCCGACCTCCCGCACCGCCACCACCTGGTGGTGGAGCATACAAGGGATCCCGACGGCAAGGGTGAGGGGGCCACGGTCGTGCTGCACACCCTCTGGGGAGGCCGGGTCAATCGTCCCTTCGGCCTTGCGCTCTCCGCGGCGTGGGAGGAGCGGTTCGGATTCCGTCCCGAGATGATCCAGACCAACGACTCGATACTCCTCCACCTGCCCAGCCGCGTCGAGGCCGGGGAGATCCTGTCTCTCGTGGATCCGGGCAGCCTGGAACGGCTGCTGCGCTCCCGGCTGGAGGGAAGCGGGTTTTTCGGCGCGCGATTCAGGGAAAGCGCCGGCAGGGCGCTCCTGCTCCCCCGCGCATCCGCCGGAAAGCGCACGCCGCTGTGGCTGACACGCCAGCGGGCGAAGTCGCTGTTTGCCGTTGTTGCGCGCTACGAGGATTTTCCGCTGCTGCTGGAGGCATGGCGAACGTGCCTGCGGGACGAGTTCGACCTCGACCACCTTCGGATCGTGCTGGGAGAGCTGGAGGCGGGGACCATCCGCGTGAGCGAAGTCTCCACCCCCGTCCCGTCGCCTTTCTGCGGAGAGCTGCTCTGGAAGCAGACGAACACCCTGATGTATGCAGACGATGCGCAGGCGGGACATTCGTCCACGAACCTCCGGGGCGATCTCGTGCGCGAGCTCGCCCTTTCTTCCGACCTGCGGCCGCGGATCGAGGGCGGCGTCATTTCCGTCTTCCAGGAGAAACTCCAGCGTACCGCTTCCGGCTACGCGCCCCGGGATTCGCGCGAGCTGCTGGACTGGGTGAAGGAGAGGGTTCTCCTGCCCGCGGCGGAATGGGAAACCCTTCTGGCCGCGTGCGTGCGAGACACGGGTCTCCCGCCCGAGGAACTGCTTGCACCCATTTCCGACAAGATCGTCGAGCACGCGTTTGGCGACGCAGGGTCCCGGTGCGTTGCCGCCGCGGAATCCCTGCCGCGCCTGCGGCGGGGATTCGAGGATGGAGACGAAGAGACCCGTGAGGCGATCATCACGGAATGGCTGCGCTTCTACGGGCCGATCGAGCCGTCACTGGTTGCGCGGACATTCGGGCTGCCGGAGGATCGGCTGGATTCCATCCTTGCAGACCTCGCGGAGGAGGAGCTGGTGGTGCTCGATCGGCTGGCCGCGGATTCCGAGCTCCTGCTTCTCTGCGACCGTGAAAACCTGGAGATCCTCCTGCGGATTTCCCGGGCCCGCGCGCGTCCCCCGGTCCGCACCCAGCCTGTCGAGCAGCTGCCGTTCTTCATTGCCCGCCAGCAGGGGCTTGCGGACCGGGGAGCGTCCGCGCGACGACATGAAGGCCGCCTGGGAGAAGCTGTTCGGCTTTCCGCTGCCGGCGCACCTGTGGGAGGAGGAGGTGCTTCCCGCCCGACTGGACGGATACACCACCCAGTGGCTTGACGGGCTCCTTGCAGAGGCAGGCCTGCTGTGGCTGGGATGCGGACGGCGGAAGCTCACCTTCTGTTTCGAGCAGGACGCGGAGCTGTACCTCGACAGGGCCGAAGAAGGAGAGACCGACGCCTTGTTTCCCGGTGCCGCGGGCAGGTTCTCGTTCTGGGACATTGTCGATCATGCGCGGCGCGGCCCCGGGGCGATCAGGGAATCCTCCCAGGTTGCAGCCCGTCTCTGGGAGCTCGCGTGGAAGGGCGCTGTCACCGCGATACCTTTGCGCCGGTCCGGCGGGGGATTGCCGGTGGGTTCCGCGCCGAGGAGCCGTTCACCGGGAGGCGCGCGGCGCGGACGGCGATTCGACAGGTGGCAGGCAGCCCGGCCCGGCACGGGGTACTGGTTCCTGGTTCAGCGCGAAGGCCGGGACGACCTCCGCGATGCACTGGACGAGGAGGAGGTCACCCGGGACCGGATCCGCCAGGTCCTGAAGCGCTGCGGCGTGGTCTTTCGCGAGATCCTCGAGCTCGAGCTGCCGCCCCTTCGGTGGGCCCGCCTCTTTCGCAGCCTGCGCCTCATGGAGTTTTCGGGGGAAGTGGTCACGGGGAGATTCTTCGACGGCATTCATGGCGTGCAGTTCGCGCTCCCTTCGGTGCCGGACCAGCTCGCGGCAGAATGCCGGGTCAGAATGACGCGGTGTGGTGGCTGAACGCCGCTGATCCGGCGAGCCTCTGCGGCGTCGATATCCCTGCGCTGAAAAGCGTTCTGCCCTCGCGGCTCTCTTCCACCCATGTCGTCTACCAGGGAAGCGCGGTGGTGCTGGTGTCCCGGCGCAGGGGCCGGGAGCTGGAGTTCCGTGTCCCACCAGACGTTCCGCGGCTTCCGGAGTACCTGTCGTTCGTGAAGGTCCTGACCGGGCGTGACGCGCGGCCCATGACGTCTTTCCGGGTGGAGACGATCAACGGCACAGCCGGCGCCGGCCAGCCCGTACAAGAACCGCCTGCTGGAGGCCGGCTTCGTGGAGGAGTACCGGCGCCTCAGCTACGCGGCGCGGCCGTGAAGGCCGGTCAGAACCTCATGCGCACGCCCACTCTCCGCCGTCCCTGTGCCGGTGACCGGATCTTATTTCAGGGTGACGACAAGCGGGAAAGAAAACACCTTGTCTCCGCCAAGGAACACAACGGCGTGATAGACGCCGACGGATGGAAAGGCAACGGAATCAAACACGTCGGTGGAGACGCTCATCCGTCCGCGGTGCGCCGTGAGGGTCAGGCGGCGCGACTCGGCAACCTCCTTCCCCGCGGGGTCGAGGATCTTCACCCGGTGGTCGAACTGCCCGTCTCCCGAGAACCAGATCGTGACGATGGAAAATGAATCTGTTGCGGGCAGGGATGAGAAAGTGAAGTACTCGAAGATGCCCGCGACTCCCGCATTTCCGCTGTCGTCAACGGTCCCGCTTTCAGCAGGCACCGAGAGCACGAACGCGGGGACGTCGGGCATCTGGTCGTCCGCGTTGACGTAGAAGGCGTAGGTGGCCGCCGTTGCGCCGTCCAGGGTCACCTCGATTGCGTAGGCGCCGTCGGACGGGAAGCTCGTGCCGCTGAAGTCGTGGGTGAAGTAGGTGACGGGATCATTGCCGAAATCCAGGTCGTCCGTTGTCTCGGCTATGCTGTCACCGGTTGACCTGTCGACGATCGTACACCCCGATGGTGTGGCTCCCCGAGCCGCTCCACCGCGTGTACAGCTGCAGGTCCTCGGTTCAACGGCATCGGTCCTCGACCGGACAGCGTAGTGCACGCCTTCGAGCACCGTGAGGCCGCTCGTGTCCGTGCTGATGCCCGTGGCCACTGCCATGCCCAGGAATGCGGCGCCGGGTGCGGCCTGCGCCCAAGCGCCGCGCCCGACAATGAGAAGGAGAGCGGCAATGGCGGCAGGATGCCGGAGGGTCCACGTGCGCACGATCGAAGTATGCCTGCCGGCCGGCCGCGCGGTCAAGGAAGGCGGAAACCTGCGGCGCATCTACGCGCCGATGGGGATCTCCAGCGTGAAGGTGCTGCCCTTCCCCGGGGCGCTCTGCACGCGTCGACCCTCCCGCCGTGGGCATTGGCGACGCTGCGGGCAATGGCCAGCCCGAGCCCGGCGCCATCGCCCGAGGCGCCCTTGCCACGGTAGAACCGGTCGAAGATCAGCGCCTGCTCCTCGGCGCTGATGCCCGGGCCGTTGTCCCGCACGGAGAACCTCACGCGCCCGTCACCCGAGGTGACCTGCACGGACACGGCGCCTCCCGGTCTGGACGAACTTGACGGCGTTCGCCACGAGGTTCGACAGGGCGATCTGCACCCTCTGCCCGTCGCACATGATGACGAGGGAGGGATCCGCTGCCGCCGACGTCGAGTGCTGACGTTTTTCCGCCGCGCCGCGGCCCGGGAAGCCGGCCACGGCGGATTCGACGAGGTCGGAGGCCGCATGGCGCCCGACGGACAGGCCCGCGATCCCCGCGTCCAGGCGCGAGAGGTCCAGGAGGTTCGCCGTGATCCACTGCAGCCGCGCGAGCTGTCCCTGGCTCTCGCGGAGGAACTCCTGCCGGGCCGCCGGATCGTCCGCGGCGCTGCCCTGCAGCAGCTCGTTGAAAGTGGCCAGCGCCGTGATGGGCGTGCGCAGCTCGTGCGACGCGTCGGCCACGAACCTCTTGAGGGAGTCACGCTCGGCGCGCAGGTCGCGGAAGGACGACTCCAGGCTTTCCGCCATGCCGTTGAACTGCCGCGCGAGGTCCCCGATCTCGTCCTTGCGGCGCGTCGGGGCCCGGGCGGAGAGGTCGCCGCCCGCCATCTGCCGTGCGGTCCCTGCGAGGCTGCGCAGGGGGTCGGAGATCGTCCGGCCGATGAGGAACCCGGCGATCACGGCCACCACGAGCGCACCGAGACCGGAGAAGAAGATGGCGTTTCTCATCGGGCCCAGCGCCTGCTTGCTGAGGCTGAGGGGGCTGGACATCTCCACCCATCCCAGGGGGGCGTCCGGGCGGTCCGACGGGCAGGGTCGTGGCGAGGACCTGGCGGGACGGGGGCGGCTCCGATCCGCGGCGGCGGGGGATGCCCGGGCACGTTCTCGAAGACGAACCGCCGGCCCCACGGCGTGGGAACGCGGCGCGCGAACACGAACGACGTGCCCAGGGGGAGATCGCGCAGCAGGGGCATCAGCTCGCGCGGCCGCAGGGGCCGCATCCCCAGGGACCGTGCCGGGCATGGGGATGATGATCGGCAGCGACTCGCCCCGCTCGGGGGCGATCTTCGCCGCGGAACTCCGAGAGGCCCGGAGGGGATGAGCCAGAGGAAATCGTCCGGAAGGCCCGGGTCGCCCGAGTCCGCGATCACCGCGCGCGACGGGGTCCAGGATGCGGACGCGGGCGTCGCCGAGAAACGCCGAGGTCGAGGCAAGCTCCTCGAGGGCCACCCGGCGCACCGTGCGGCTCGAGGAAACGCTGCGCGAGGTCCGCGATCTCCCGCGCGTTCGCCCTCAGGTACGCGCTCTCCTGCCGCCCGACGTAGCCCTGCACGATGGAAAGCGCGAGGGCTCCCATCAGCGTGACGGACAGCAGGATGAGCAGCGCGTAACTGGCCGCAAGCCTCCACCGGATCGACTGGAACACTCCTGCCTGTTTCCTCTTTTCAGAGTGTCGGCGTGTTCGCCCCTGCCGCTGAGGGCGGCGTGCGGGGCTGGCCGCGCATCCCTCACGCATTCCCGGCAAGCTGTCGCTCATCGACAGGCCGAGCCACGCCTTTGCCGCGTCCTTCGGGTTCTGCCCGAGGGTGACGGTGATGTCGGTCTGCTTGCCGTCCGCCCTGTGGAAGACGGTGAGCGCCAGCGTGTCACCGGGCTTGTGTTTTCCCACGGCGTCCACCACCTGCTGGGGATTGGTGACCTGCTGCGCCGTCCACCTTGATGACGCACGTCGCGCGCCTGGATGCCCGCCTTTGCCGCCGGGCCGTCCGCCGTGACGTCCACGACGAACGCACCCGCCATCATCCCGGGTCCGCGGCATCCCGTCCCCGCCGAACCGCGGAGGAGCCGAAGCGTACTGAACGCCGAGGAAGGGCGCGTCCTTTGCCGGGTTCTTCTCCAGGGTCACCTTCACGTCATGCGCCGTCTCCTGGCCCCACGAGGTGACGGAAAGCGTGACCGTGTCCCCGACCTTCTTCGCCGAAACCAGGTCACCCAGCGGGTTCCGCGCATCCACGGTGGTCCCGTCCACGGAGAGGATCAGGTCGCCCTTCTTCAGGCCGGCTTTCTCCGCGGGCCTGCCCGGCGGTGACGCTCTCCACGAGCGCGCCCTCCGCGGCGAACATCATGCCGTGCCCGTCGAACTCACGCATCCCGGGTACCATGCATTCCCGTGCGAGTACTCACGCACGTCCCGATCGCCGCCGAACGCAAAGGCCTCCGTCCGCGGCCGGGCAGCGGAAGGATGCCGACCCACGGCCGCCCGTTCTGGGTTCCGATGGTGAGGGTGAGGCTCTTCTGGGTGTCCCCGTGCCGCAGCTTGAGGGAAACAGTGTCGCCCGTTGCGTGTCCGACAACCGCCTGCCGCAGCTCCAGGGCGTCATTCACGGGCTTGCCGTTTGCCTCCAGGATGATGTCGCCGCGAGCGACCCCCGCCTTCTCGGCGGGGCTTCCCGGCTGCACGGCAATGACCAGGACGCCGGCCGCCGCCGTCGGTGGACGGTGCTGCCGCGGCGTCCTTCGATTCCGCCTTCGGCTGGGCAAACCCCACCGCCGCCGTGAGCGCGGCAAAGAGCAGTCCGGCGATGAGGGTGAGCGGAATCAGCCCGGCACGTGACGGCAATGAAATGTTTTCGATGTGTCATGTGTCATGTACCTCCGGGGAGAAAGCTACGCTCCCGTGGTTATCGACGCTTTACGGGCGCGTTAATGTTTCTTAACGCTGCCCAGGGCTCAGGCCGGCTTCTGCGTGAACATGTAGCCCGCGCCCCGCACCGTGACCAGCCACCGGGGCGTGGCCGGGTCCTGCTCGAGCTTCTCGCGCAGGTGTCGAACATGGACGTCCACCGTGCGCTGGGAGTCCACGCTGCTGTCGTACCCCCACACGATCTCCAGGAGGCTGTCCCTGCTGAAGACCTGGTCGGCATGCGTCACGAAGTGGCGCAGCAGCCGGTACTCCGTGGGGGTGAGCATCACCGGGCTGCCGGCGCGCTCCACCCGCATGCGCTGCAGGTCCACCGCCACCTCTCCGAAGCTCACCCGCTCCGCGCCCGCGGCCGAGGCCAGCTCCCCGTAGGCGCGGCGCAGCGCGGCGTGGACGCGGGAGAGCAGCTCGCGGAAGGAGAACGGCTTGACGATGTAGTCGTCCGCGCCGAGCTCGAGGCCCAGGACCTTGTCCACTTCCTCGTCCCGCGCGGTCACCATGAGGATGGGCAGCGCACGGCCCTCTTCACGGAGGATCCGGCAGACGTCGAACCCGCTCATGTCGGGAAGCCGGATGTCCAGGAGCATGAGGTGCGGCGCGGCCTGTCCCTTGGCCCCGCGGGCAAGCTCGATTGCCTGGCCTCCGTTGCCTGCCACGAGGACGGTAAATCCCTCCGCCTTCAGTCCGTATTCCAGGCCGCGAGCAACCGAGGGCTCGTCCTCGACCACGAGGATGGTTTCACCGGGCATCGGGCGCAGTGTAGCACGCGCCGGAGGAGCCGTGAAGTGATGCGGTGGGGCCGACAGGCGCGGCTCTTGGATATCGCGCCCCGCGTGATGCTTACGTGGGCTTCGCCAGCCCTGCGATGAGTGCCTGCAGCTCGCGCCAGGCGCGGGCGAAAGCCGCGTCTATCACCTGCGCCTCGTTTTCGCTGCGCGCGCTGCGCCGCGAGAGCACGGAGAGGCTTTGAAACGCTTCCCCCACGGCCTTGATCATCCCATCAACACTGCCGGGCGCAAATGAGGAAGAGGTGCCCCCGGTCTGGCCGGCCGCCGCGGGTGCGGCACCACGGGTCTTCCTCAGCGGGTCAAGCTCGGCTGGCAGCCCGAGGGCAACCTCCGTGGGCTCCCAGGTGTGGATGGGATCGCGGAGACCTTTCGCGCGGATCATCCCCAGGTCGTTTGCATGGATCCAGTCCGCCACCAACTTGAACAGCCCCTGCGAGATGCACGTTGTCCCGCCCATTGCCGCGGCCTGCAGGCGCGAGGCCACGTTGACCGTGTTGCCAAAAACGTCACCCGCCCTCTCCACCACCTCACCCCAGTGGATGCCGATGCGGATCACCACCCGCAGCTTCTCGGGACGGAACCGGTTGAACCGCCGCAGCGCTTTCTGCACGCGGATGCCCGCGAGCACCGCGCAGAGGGGATCGTCGAAAACAAAGATATGGCCGTCGCCCATCCTCTTGACCAGCGTCCCCTCGTGGGCGTCGACAATCGGCAGCAGGATCCCCTCGTACTCCTGCAGCAGAGCGGTGATCTCCATCGGGGTGAGCTCCTCCGCCTTGCCGGAGTAGTCCTGGATATCCGAAAAAAGAACGGCGCAGGAACGCACGTGCTCCCGTTCGAACTTGTAGGTCTCCTTCTCCGAGGAGAGAAGCACGTCCCTTTCCGTCCCGTCAGCCCCCTGCGGTTCTCCCTCGCCGACCCCCGTCCGCAGCCTGCGCACCATGCTTACCAGGAGCTGCTGCGCGCGCGGATCGACAGTGCCGGGGAGGACCTCCCCCAGCGCTTCCTGGAGGCTGCTGTCCTCCTCGCGGAGAAGGGACCAGATGACGGCCACCACCGCGGGACTCAGCTCGTCGCGGAGCTCGCGCACGAGCGCGCTCATGTCCGGCGGGGAAAGCCGGGCCAGGAGGTCGCCCAGGACGCGCGGCGCATAGGTGTCTCCGAGGGAGAGGAGAACGGGCAGAACCCTGGCGAGGATCGGGGGCGGATCGCTGCGGAGCGTCCTGTAGAGGAACTCGGTAAGGGAGGGATCGCTCACGGGAGCGTGTCGACGCACGATCCGGCGGACCACCGCGAGGGTGATGATCTTTTTCCAGTCTTCGAACCTGTCGTACACCTGGACGAGGGCCGCCGCCATCCCGAGGTCACCCTTGGATCCCAGCAGGTCGAGGACCTTGGAGGCGACCTCCTGGTCCGATTCCTCGCAGAAGATCTGCAGGATGGCGCGCTGGAGGTTTTCCCCCGGAGCGGCGCTCACGGACGCCAGCGCGTCCAGCAAAGAGAGGCGGATGTAGCGGTCCTTCTCCCTCAGCAGCGCGATGACCCGGGGCTCCATCGAGGTTATATCCATGTCCTTCAGGAGCTCGATCGCCGCAATGGCCAGGCGCCGTGTTGTGAAGGGAGGGGACATCCATTCCCGGCAGACGGCCAGGGCTGTTCCGGAATCCACGCGATGGAGGGCAAAAAGGGCGCGCTCGGAAAGCTGGTACAGCTTCATCTTCCAGGCCCAGTCCAGGATGGAGAACAGCAGGTCGGCCGTCCCCGGGGAGGGCGCCATGCGCACGAGGGAGAGCGCACGCATGAGGCGGCGGAAGATCACGCGCTTCTGCGTATCCGCCTGCGCGAGGTGACGGATGAACAGGGCAATTCCCGCGCGGGTCGGATCCGCCAGGAGCGCCGAGAGGACCTTGTAGCCGTCGAAATGGCGCGCCTCGAGCTTCACGCCGGAGTCCTTGAGCACCTGCGCGCAATGGCGCCTCTGCATCGGGCTGCCCCCGCTCTTGATGGACTGGAGAAAGTCCTTCTTTGTCGCTTCGTCGAAATGGAACTCCACGTACTCCTTGGCGCTGGCGATCTTCATGCCGGTCTCATGCGACGTGTCGATATCGGTGACGAAGGCGACCCTCAGCTCCCGGAAAAGATTGCTGATGCCGCCGGGATGACCGTCGAGGGACGGCAGCGGGACCGTGCTTTTCGAGGCGCGCATGGCCGCTTCGAGGGAATCGATGGCCTCCAGTGCCTCTTCCTCCAGTGCCGGGGAGGATTCCACGTGTGCCAGCAGCCGGGAGCACAGCGCATCCGCGAATGGAAGCTGGGACGCAAACGCCCCGACGTACCGGTAGCATTCACGGCGGATCCCTTTGTTCGCGTCCTGGAGAGACGCAAAGAAAACGGCCCGGGCGGACTCGGTAGCCAGCGGGGCTGCAACGGGAATGAGCGCGGACCGCAGCGCCAGGGGCAGGTCCTGGTGGGTTTTCCCGAACGCCTCCAGGACCGCCGTGCCCAGCGCCTCGTCCTTGCGCGCAGACTGGAAAAGGTACGCAAGGACCGCGCGGTCCTCATTGGGCAGGGCACGCGCCCATTCGGAGTCCGTGCCCTGGTCCATCCGCAGGAGGATTTCGATGGCCGCTGCGCGGGTCTCGGATTGTGCCGTGACCGAGCGCGACAGGGCAACCGCCAGCTGCCGCAGCTCCTTTGAATCGGGGCAGCATCGCTCAATGGCATGGAGGAGCTCCAGCAGAACGCTTTCCACCCTGCTGGACGTTGCGAGCTTGAAGAAAACCGGGCAGGGCATCAGGCGGAGCAATCATCCCGCCGGCTTTCACTGCCGCGCAGACGATCTCGGGGTCAGGATGCTGGAACAGGCGCGCGACGTACATGAAGCTGCTCTTGTTTCTTGTGCCTGCAAGTGCCCGGAGTGCGGAGAGGACAACTTCGTGACGCGAATCGAACAGGTCGGCATGGAGGATGTCGAAAGTCCGGGGATCGCGCCCGAATGCGCCGAGGATGCGGTGCGTGGTGAGGATGGCTTCGGTTGACAGCCCTCCGCCCGGTTGAAGGGGTCTTCCGACGGAGACTCCGCTCATCGTTCGTGTCTCATGCAAGTCGCTTCTTCTCGCGTGGTGCTTAACAAATGTATCACTGGCCCCAGGAAAGCACTGTTATTCGACGGTTTTTGAGCTTATCGCGGAAGGCAGGAGCATTTCAATGCCCCCGTTGCGCCTGGATGGCGCAGTCCTGTGCCCGGGACCAGGCCGCAGAAGTGTCCGAACAGAGGGGCGGTCGCGCCCGTCTCACCGCGGCTTCCTCTCATAGTCAACGAATCGATGGGGCGGGGCGGCTGCTCCCGCTTGTCCTGCCCCGGGTGCCTCCCGCACAATGCGCCACGTGTTCCAGTCTACTGCGGGGAACCTTGCATCTCCCGTGACTTCCTCGTCGATCCACGTGATGTAGAGACGGCCGGCCTCCGCGAGGAAGAGGTCGTACACTGCCGCCCCCCCGATGACAAAAGCTTCTGCCGCGCCCTTCCCCGCAGCCCCCTTCGCCGCCGCTTCCCGGGCTTCCCCCGGGGAATGCACGACAAGGCAGCCTTCGATCCGCAGGGATGCGTCCCGGGAGAGAACGATATTTTGCCGGCCCGCGAGGGGTTTGCTCAGTGACGCGAAAGTGGACCGCCCCATGATCACCGCGCGGCCCATTGTGAGCCGGCGAAACCGCGCCATGTCGTCGGGGAGCTTCCAGGGAAGTGCGCCCCGGTTTCCGATCACGCCGTTGGCGGCCACCGCCGCGATGAGGGAGATCGTCATGCGTCGTTCTTCAAACGGAAATCTCAGCACGGATGGGGGGATGCGGGTCATAGCCATGGAAGGTCACGTCTTCGAACCGGTACCCGAAAATGTCCTTCACGTCCGGATTCAGCCGCAGCGTCGGGAGCGGCCGCGGCTGGCGCTCCAGCTGCACCAGCACCTGCTCACGGTGGTTGGAGTACAGGTGCGCATCACCCAGGGTGTGCACGAACTCGTGGGCGCGAAGGCCGCAGGCCTGCGCCACGAGGTGGGTCAGGAGGCTGTAGGAGGCGATGTTGAACGGCACGCCGAGAAAGACGTCCGCACTCCGCTGGTAGAGCTGGCAGGAGAGAAGATCCCCGGCCACGTAGAACTGGAACAGACAGTGGCAGGGGGCAAGGGCCATCCGGTCGATGTCCGCGACGTTCCATGCACAGACCACGTGGCGCCGTGACCACGGCTCGGCCCGGAGCCTCTGCACCAGCTCGGCGATCTGGTCGATCTTTCCCCCGTCGGGCCGCGGCCAGGAACGCCACTGCCGTCCGTACACGGGGCCAAGCTCGCCCTCCGGGTCCGCCCACTCGTCCCAGATGTGCACGCCTGCGGCCTGCAGCGACCTCACGTTGGTCTCTCCGCGCAGGAACCAGAGCAGCTCGTGGACGATTGCCCGGGTGTTCAGCTTCTTGGTCGTAAGGAGGGGGAAGCCCTTTTGCAGATCAAAGCGCATCTGCCAGCCGAAAACGCTGCGGGTGCCCGTTCCCGTGCGGTCGGGCCTGTCCGTGCCGTTGGAGAGGATGTGGCGGCACAGGTCCAGGTACTCTTTCATGAGCGCCTTCCGGGGGACGGCGCTCCGCGGGTGGTCACAACGAGTCGCTCCTGTTGACAACCTTGTTCAGCGGGTACTCGATGATGCCGTCGGCGCCTTTCTCGATGAGCCGGGGCACAAGCTCGCGCACCACGGGCTCCTGCACGATGATCTCCACGGAGAACCACGCCGTGTCGTGCAGGCGGGCCACGGTGGGCGAGGTGAGGCTGGGCAGGAGCCCCACCACCTCGTCGAAGCTCGCTTCCGGGACGTTCATCTTCAGCCCCACCATGTTTTCCGCGGCCAGAGCGCCGCGGAGCAGGAGCGCGATGTGCTGGATCTTGCGCTTCTTCACCGGGTCCTTCATTGCCGCCTTGTTGGCTATGAACTTCGTGTTCGTCTCCAGGAGCGTGTGCACGATCTTCAGGCCGTTGGCGCGCAGCGTGGTGCCCGTCTCCGTGACCTCCACGATTGCATCCACCAGCCCGTCCACGGCTTTGGCCTCGGTTGCGCCCCAGGAGAACTCGACCTTCACCGGGATGTTCCTCTCGGCGAACCAGCGATTGGTGAAACCCACAAGCTCGGTGGAGATGGTCTTTCCCGCGCAGTCCTCGGGCTTGTTGATGGGAGAGGAGGCGGGACAGGCCAGGACCCACCGCGCCTTGGTGGTGCTCGCCTTTGAATAGATGAGATCGGTGACGATCTCCACGTCGGCGTCGTTTTCCAGAATCCAGTCCAGGCCGGTCAGCCCCGCGTCCAGCACGCCGTTTTCCACGTAGCGGGCCATCTCCTGGGCGCGCACGAGGTTGCAGCTGATCTCGGGGTCGTCAATGGAAGGGAAATAGGACCGCTCGGAGACGGAGATCTTCCACCCCGCCCTGGCAAACAGCTCGATGGTAGCCCGTTCGAGGCTCCCCTTGGGCACGCCCAGCTTGATAACCCGCTCCTTCATTTCTTCTCTCCGTAGACCTTCTCGGGGTCGAACACCAGCACGCCGTCCACGCGGACCGCTCCGCCCTCGACCACCCGGTGGAAACAGCTGCGGTAGCCGGTGTGGCAGGCAGCGTCACCGATCTGGCGCACCTTGGCGAGCACGCAGTCCTCGTCGCAGTCGATGCGCAGCTCCTTGACCTCCTGGAGGTTTCCCGAGCTCTCCCCCTTCTTCCACAGCTTGCCGCGTGAGCGGCTCCAGTAGTGCATGATTCCCGTCTTCTGGGTGAGCTCCCAGGACTCGGCGTTCATGTAGGCCACCATCAGGACCTCGCCGGTCTGCCAGTCCTGCGCAACCGTGGTCACCAGGCCGTCCCCCTTGGAGAAGTCGAGCTTTACCATTCAAGACCCCTTTCAGAGCGTGACGTCCGTGCCGCGTCGTCGATACGTGGCGTCCGCGCCGAAGATGAGGTTGTAGCTGTCGATCGCGATCTGCAGCTCCTCGTTGGTCTGCACCACGAGGATCGCGATAGGAGAGAACGGGGAGGAAACGATCCCTTCCCCGGAGCCCAGCGACGCGTTCAACCCGTAGTCCATGAAGATACCGAGGTTTTCCAGCCGATGGCAAATCCGCTCCCGCATCTTCACGCCGTTCTGTCCGATGCCGCCGGTGAAAACCAGGCCGTCCACTTTCACGAGGTTGGCCACATAGGCGCCCACGTATTTCCGCACCCTGTAGGCGTACACCTCCAGCGCCTGTACGGCGCGCTGGTTGCCTTTCGCGGCTTCCACTTCGAGGTCGCGAAGGTCATTGGAGATGCCGGAGAGCCCCAGGAGTCCGCTCTTCTTCTGGAGCATGTTGTTGACTTCCGGGGAGGTGTAGCCGCGCCGTTCCAGGAAGTCGATGATGGCAGGGTCGATGTCGCCGCAGCGGGTGCCCATCATCAGCCCTTCCAGCGGCGTGAAGCCCATGGAGGTGTCGATGGACCTGCCGTGCTCGATTGCCGTGACCGAGGCGCCGTTGCCGAGGTGGCAGGTGATGATATTGGTGTTCTCGGGGTGGCGTTTCAGGAACTCCATTGCGCGCCCCGCGACGTAGCGGTGGCTGGTGCCGTGGAAGCCGTACCGGCGGATCTTGTACTTCTCGTACAGCTCGTAGGGCAGCCCGTAGAGGTAGGCGGCCGGCGGCATGGTCTGATGAAACGACGTGTCGAACACCGCCACCTGGCTGGTCGTGGGCAGGACCGACTGCGCCTCCCGGATGCCGATGAGGTTCGGCGGGTTGTGCAGGGGGGCCAGCTCCACGTTCTTCTCGATTGCCTTGATCACGTCATCGTCGATCACCACCGAAGCGGCGTACTGCTCTCCGCCGTGAACAACACGGTGTCCCACGCCGGAAATCTCGGACAGGTCCGCGAGGATTCCCTTTTCCGGGTCGGTCAGCGCCTCCCGGACGAGCTCCATGGCCGCCTTGTGGTGAGGGACCTGCACGTCTTTCACATATTCGCACCGCGGTGTCTTCTGGGTGATCCGGCCTTTCAGCTCGCCGATCCGCTCCACGAGGCCCCGCCCAAGGCTCGACCGCTGGGGCATTCCCCAGACTTCGTATTTCAGCGACGAGCTGCCGCAGTTGATGACCAGTATTTTCCTGTCGGTGGTGGGCATTTGGCAAACCTTCTCTCTGTGATCTCAGGGCTTTTTTAGCAGAATCCATCGATCTATGCTACCATGCGCTCCAGGAAAGGTTCATGGCAAGCCTCGTCTACCACGCCGGCGCTCTTGGAGATTTCATCACCGTCCTTCCGGCGATTGCCTGCTGGAGCAAGGCACACCCGGGTGAGAAGCTCATCCTGCTGGGAAAACCGGCGTATGCATCCGTCAGTTCACCTGCGTTCGATGAGACCTGGGACGCGGAGGCGCGGACGTTCGCCGGCCTCTTCTCGGCGCCTGCCGGCGTTGACCGCGCGCTTGCGCAGAGGCTCCAGGGGATTGCCTCGGCCCTTGTCTACGCGCGGTCCGAGTCTCCGTTGCCCGGAATCCTTGCGGCCGCGGGAGTGAAGGAGATCGTCCGTCAGGATCCCTTTCCCCCGACCGTCACCCCCGTTGTCGACTACCATCTCTCGCTGTTCGCCGGTCCTCTCGAGGAGGAAGACCGGATGCCGCGGGTCTTCGTGCCCGTGATCGAGATGAAGGGCCCTGCGCCTGTTGTCCTGAATCCTGGAAGCGGAAGCCGGAAAAAGAACTGGCCTCTGGAGAGGTATCTCCATCTTGCGCGCTGGTTCACCGACCAGGGAGAGAATGTTGCGTGGGTTGTCGGACCGGCCGAGGAGGGGACGCCGATCCCCTCCGGCTCCACAGTCTGGAGATCGCTGCCGCTCCGGGAGCTTGCGGCGCGCGTGGCGCTCTGCCGTCTGTTCGTAGGAAATGATTCCGGGGTGACGCACCTGTCAGCGGCGGCAGGGTGTGCCACCGTGGCGTTGTTCGGCGTGAGTGACTATCGCGTCTGGGCGCCGCGCGGCAGGCGCGTCAGCGTCATTGTTTCGGGATCCAACGGGATGAAAGGGATCACGGTTGAAGACGCTATGCGCGTGTGTCAGGATTTTCTGGAAATGAAGTGACAGGCGAGTGAGCGAACCACCCCCGGCCTGTCAGGCGATTTCCGTCAGGCCTGCGCGGGACTGCCGCTGCTCAGAAAAAGAGACGCGGGGAAGGAGGATGGTTACTCCCTCCCCGCGAGGGAAGATTCTCTTCCCTACCTCTTCGCCGACTTCTTGGCGGGCTTCTTGGCCTTCTTGGCCGGCTTCTTGGCGACCTTCTTGGTGGTCTTCTTCGCACTCTTCTTTACAGCCACGGTTGCCCCTCTCGTCTCATTAGGATGAAAGACATTTCAGATCATAGTGTACCGCGGCCCACTTGTCAAGACTTTCGCACGCGCCGGGAAAAATTCGTGAAGACCTCTCGCGGCGCCCGACGGGGGGGGCGAGGGCAGGCGGGAGGACCGAATCATGTCGTCGAACAGTTGTTAGTCGATTGCGGGGGCTCAGGCGGGCGTCGCGCCGTGATTCGCAGAGGCCGCAGCGCCGGGTGTCGCGGAATCCGCGGCGCGCGTGACCAGGAGGCGTACTTCGTCGTCGCGCACCTCCACGACGCCCCCGCCGACGCTCACGGCATGAGTTTGTCCGGCCGCGGTCACACGCAGGTCACCCGGCAGCACGCCGGCCACCAGGGCGGCGTGACCGGCCAGCACGCCCAGCTCACCCCCCGTGGTGGGCACGACAAGGAACTCGCACTGGCCCGAGGCGGCAATCCCTTCAGGTGTGGACACGGACCACGCGAAAGACCCGCCTAATCCGCCGTGTACGTCGGTGCCTAATCCGCCGTGTACGTCGGTGCCCAATCCGCCGTGTACGTCGGTGCCTAATCCGTCGGTGCTCATGCGTTCTTCATCTTCTCTGCCTTCTCGCGGGCCTCGGCAACGGTGCCGACGTAGAGGAAGGCCTGCTCGGGAAGCGCGTCGCACTTCCCGTCGATGATCTCGCGGAAGCTCGTCACCGTCTCGTCCCGCTTCACGTAGCGCCCCTTGAATCCGGAGAACTGTTCGGCCACGAAAAAGGGCTGGCTGAGGAAGCGCTCGATCCGCCGAGCGCGGGACACCGTGGCCTTGTCCTCTTCCGAGAGCTCGTCGTACCCGAGGATGGCAATGATGTCCTGCAGGTCGCGGTAACGCTGGAGGCACTGCAGCACCGCCTGCGCAACGTTGTAGTGCTCATCCCCCACGTAGTAGGGGTAGAGGATGCGGCTGGAGGAGGAGAGGGGGTCCACGGCCGGGTAGATTCCCTTTTCGGCAATCTGCCGGGAGAGCACCGTGGTGGCGTCCAGGTGCGTGAACACGGCCGCGGCCGCGGGGTCGGTGATGTCGTCCGCGGGCACGTAGACGGCCTGGATGGAGGTGATGGAACCGGTCTTTGTGGAGGTGATGCGCTCCTGCAGCTCGCCCATTTCCGAGGACAGAGTGGGCTGGTAGCCCACCGCCGAGGGCATGCGGCCCAGGAGGGCAGACACTTCGCTTCCCGCCTGCGTGAAGCGGAAGATATTGTCCACGAACAGCAGGATGTCCAGACCGTCATCGCGGAAGTACTCCGCCATGGTGAGCGCAGAGAGCGCCACCCGGAGGCGCGCGCCCGGGGGCTCGTTCATCTGCCCGAAGACCAGGCAGGCCTTCTCCAGCACTTTCGACTCCGCCATTTCGCGCCACAGGTCGTTGCCCTCGCGGGTCCGCTCCCCGACCCCGGCGAATATCGAGTACCCGCCGTACTGCGTGGCGATGTTGTGGATGAGCTCCTCGATGATGACGGTCTTGCCCACGCCCGCTCCGCCGAACAGGCCGGTCTTTCCGCCCTTCACGTACGGGCAAAGAAGGTCAATGACCTTTATCCCCGTTTCGAAAATCTCGGTCTTGGGCTCCAGCTGCGCAAAGGGAACGCCCGCCCGGTGGATGGGCATGCGCTTCGTCGTCGGCGCGGGACCCTTTCCGTCAACCGGTTCGCCCAGCAGGTTGAAAACCCTGCCCGAGGACTTCGGTTCCCACCGGCACGGTGATGGAGGTCCCGGTGTCGATGATGGGGCACCCGCGGGGGATGCCGTCCGTGGAATCCAGGGCCACCGCGCGGACCCTGTTTCCGCCGAGGTGCTGCTGGACTTCGCTCACCAGCCGGGTGGTCTTTCCGCCGTGCACCGCTTCGATCACCAGGGCGTTGCGGATCTCGGGAAGGTGCCCCTCCTCGAACTCCGCGTCGAGGATCGATCCGATCACCTGGATGACGGTCCCCTTGCCGCCTGCGCTCATGTTCTGCCCCCTTCGCTTCCGCTGATGATCTCTATCATCTCGTTTGTAATCTGGGCCTGCCGGACCCTGTTGTAGGTCCGCGTCAGGCGCTTGGTCATTGAATCCGCGTTGTCCGTGGCGTTGCGCATGGCCATGGAGCGCTGCGCCTGCTCGCACACCATGGCCTCCAGGACCACGCAGAACAGCTCCACTTTCACGAGCAGGGGCAGGAGAATGCCGAGCACGCTGCCGCCTGTCCGGCTCCACGAGGTACAGCGGCTTTCCTTCCGGCCCCGGGGTGGGCTCGGCCTTGCCGGCTCCGATGGCCGCTCCCGCCATGCACGGGAGAGAAGGGCAGGAGCGGCTCGATGCGCACTTCCTGGACGGCACGCGTCTTGTAGCGGGTGGAGACGATCTCCACCGCGTCGAACTCCTGTCGCAGCGTACTGCTCCGCGATCTGCGTCATGACCTCGTCCAGCCGGCTGAAGGGGATGTTCTCATCCGAGTCGGCCACGGGCGAGCGCCACAGGCTGGTTGTGGAAACGGAAGTACGCCAGTCCCTTTCGTCCCCATGACTGCCAGCAGCGCATCCTTGCCGTCCTGCCGCAGCGCTTCCATCCGGGCCCTCGCTGCCTGGATGACCTTTGCGTTGTACCCGCCGCACAGCCCGCGGCTGGAGGTGACGCAGAAGAGGAGGACCCGCTTCACCTCGGCATGCGCCGCGCCCAGCGGGTGGGAAGCAAGCTCCTGGGCCGCCTCCAGGCTGGACACCGGCGCGCCCAGCGCTTCGGGAAGCAGTCCCGCGGCAGTGCGACGGAACTTCTTCGCATCGTCGAACCTGCCGTTGAGCTTCATGCCCTTGGACTGCGCCACCTTTTCCATGGTGCGCGTGATCTTGTGAATGTTGCGGACGCTCAGGATCCGCTTGCGGATGTCCCGGGTCTTGGCCATGTCTAGCCCGCGCCGCCCGAAGGGCGGCTGTGTGCACCAGGAGTGCTGGTTACCGTCGCGCCGGTGCGGTGGATGGACTGCACCTTAGAACCCCTTCTTGAAGGCCGTGATGGCCTCCGAGAGGACCTCGGGCTCGGAGAGGGTGCCGAGGTTCCGGATCCCGGCGAGGATCTCCGGCTTGTTTGCGCGCAGCCAGTCCAGGAACTTCGCCTCGAAGTCCCGCACGCGGGAGACAGGCACATCGTCCATGAAGCCGCGCGTGGCCGCGTAGAGGATCATCACCTGCTCTTCCACGGGAAGCGGCGAGTACTGCTGCTGCTTGAGGACCTCCACCATGCGGGCGCCGCGGGCAAGCTGGTTCTGGGTGGCCTTGTCCAGCTCGGTTCCCATCTGGGCAAAGGCCTCCAGCTCCCGGTAGGCGGCAAGGTCGATGCGGAGGGATCCCGCCACCTGCTTCATGGCCTTGATCTGTGCATTGCCTCCGACGCGGGAGACCGAAAGCCCGACGTCGATGGCAGGACGGACGCCGGCGTTGTACAGGTCCGCCCGCAGGTAGATCTGGCCGTCTGTGATGGAGATCACGTTCGTCGGGATGTAGGCCGACACCTCGCCTTCCTGCGTCTCGATCATGGGAAGGGCCGTGAGCGACCCGCCGCCCAGCTCGGAGGACAGGCGCGCCGCGCGCTCCAGCAGGCGGGAGTGCAGGTAGAAAACGTCACCGGGGTACGCCTCGCGGCCGGGCGGCCTGCGGAGGAGCAGGGCGAGCTGCCGGTAGGCATTGGCCTGCCGCGAGAGGTCGTCGTAGACGCAGAGGGTGTCCTTGTGCTCCTCGTACATGAAGTACTCTGCCATCGCGCACCCCGCGTACGGCGCGATGTACTGCAGGGCGGCAGGTTCCGCGGCGGTGGCGGCAACGATGATGGTGTGCTCCATGGCCCCGCGCGAGCGCAGCGCTTCCACGATGCCCGCCACCATTGAAGCCTTCTGCCCGATGGCCACGTAGACGCAGATCACGTCCTTGCCCTTCTGGTTGATGATCGCGTCCATGGCCAGGGATTCCTTGCCGGTTCCGCGGTCACCGATGAGCAGCTCGCGCTGTCCCTTGCCGATGGGCACCATGGCATCGATGGCCTTTACCCCCGTCTGCAGCGGTTCTTTCACCGACTGCCTTTCGCGGATGCCCGGCGCCTTGAACTCGACAGGCCGTGTGCGCACGGCGGTGATGGGCCCCTTGTCGTCAATGGGAATGCCCAGCGGGTTGACCACGCGGCCAACCAGCTCGTGGCCCACCGGCACCTCGAGGACCCTGCCTGTCCTGCGCACCTTGCCGCCCTCGTGGAGGTTCACGTAGTCACCAAGGATGACAGCGCCGATGCTGTCCTCCTCCAGGTTCAGCGCCAGGCCGTAAGACGCCGGTCTCGAATTCGAGCATTTCCATGGCCATGGCGCCGCGCATGCCGTAGATGCGCGCAATCCCATCCCCGAGCTCCACGATGGTGCCCACCTCGTCCATGGAAAGGTTCTTCGAGTAGCTGCTGATTTCCTGCTTGATGCGGCTGGAGATCTCTTCCAGGTTGATGCGCATGGTTTCCCCTATCTTCCGATCTTTTCCATCTGCTCCGCCAGTTCCCGGAGCCTGCCCTGGATGCTGAACTCGATCTCCTGCCCCTCGCTCACCGCCACCACGCCGCCGATCAGCGAGGGGCGCACGTCGGTCTCCAGCTCCACGACCGCCGAAAATCGCTTCTCCAGCGCCCGGGTGACGCAGCGTCTTCTCCTCAGCGGACAGTGGAAAGGCGGAAGAGACCGTCACCTTGCGCACGCCGTGCGCCAGGCGGCAGAGACGGTCGAACTCCTCGCAGATCTCCCCGAGCAGCGCCGCGCGGCCCCTGTCCACGACAAGGAAGAGAAACGTCACCAGGCGTTCGTCCACCTTCCCCTCAAGGCCCGCGCGGCACGATGTTCTTCTTTGTCACCCTGCTGATCAGCCGGTTGGAAAAGAAGTCCCGCACCTCGCGATTGCTCCAGAGGGCATCCCGGGCGGCTCGAAGGTCCTCCGCCACCGCGTCCATCGAGGAGGTTTCCGAGGCCAGGTCGAAGAGCGCCCGTGCGTAGTTGCGGCTGACGTGGGTGGTCATGCCCTCAGCTCCGGGAGGGTCCGGCCGGCACCGGCGGATATCAGCTTGTCGGCGAACTCTTCCACGAACGCCCGGTTGTCCGGCGTGCCCGTCTCCCGCTTCAGGATGGAGCTCGCAATGGAGAAGGAGAGGGAGACCACCTGGCCGCGGAGAGCCCGCTCGGCGTCCTCACGGGCCAGCTCGATCTCCTGCGCCGCTTTCTCCTTCTGCTCGCGTGCTTCCACCTGGGACTGCTGCAGGATGCTCTCCCGCAGCCGGGAGGCCTCCACGCGCGCCTCCTCGATGATCCGCGCGGCTTCCGCCTTGCCCTCGCGGATTTTCTGGTCGTACTCCGCGAGGACGGCGCCCGCCTTCTCTCCCGCCTTTCGCGCCGACTCGAGGTCCGACGCGATCTTCTCCGATCTCTTGTCCAGCCCGCCGGTGATCCGTCCCCAGACGGTGAGCCGCAGGATGAGGAGGATGATGCCGAAGGTGATCCACAGCCAGATGATGAGGCCGGGATCGACGCGCAGAAGCGCCATGTCAGGCCCCCCTAAGAGACGATGGCGAGAATGCAGATGACCAGCGCGATGATGCCGACTCCCTCCACGAGAACCGCGGCCAGCAGCATGTTCGTCTGGATCTTGCCTGATGCCTCCGGCTGGCGCGCAATGCCTTCCAGGGCGCTGGCTCCGATGCGGCCAAGACCGATGCCCGACGCCGAGGACCGCGAGGCCTGCGCCGATACACGCGCCGATATACGCGCCGAACTTCATGATTGCGGGTGCAAGTGCTGCAACATCCATGTCGTACTCCTTCCGAGTCAGATTTCCAAGCGGCCCCCCAGGGGGACCGGTGTCGCTCACTGAATGCTTCCTCATGGCCAGGCCAATGAACAGGGCCGAGAGGAAAGAGAAGATGTAGGCCTGCAGGACGGCCACGAACAGCTCGAGTGCCGAGATGGCGAGGTCCACGAGCACTGCCACGGGCCCGATGGCCAGGGACTGGAACTTCAGGATCAGCAGGAGGATCAGCGAGGATTGCCACGTGTCCGCCGATCATGTTCGCGAACAAGCCTCATGATCAGCGCGATGGTCTTGGAGAAGATCCCCACGACTTCGAGCAGCAGGGTGAAAGGCGCCATCCAGCCCGGGGTCCCGTGCGGGACGAGGTCCTTCCAGTACCCGAGGACTCCCTTGGACATGCATGCCCTGGATGTTGAAGACCACGAACGTGATCAGCCCGAGCCCGAGCGTGGTGGCCAGGTTGCCGGTGACCGCGCCGCCCAGCCAGACCATCTCGCCGCCCCCCTTCGGAGGCAATCGGGGCAAACGGCGGAATCATGCCCAGCAGGTTCGAGTAGAGGATGAACAGGAAAAAGGTGAAGCACAGGAGGTGGAACTTCTTGCCCTCTGCTCCGAGCACCGGCTCGTAGACTTCTCGCCGCATGTACTCGATCAGGGACTCGAAGAGGCTCTGCAGCCGCGTGGGCTTCGTGTACGGGTTCTTCAGCTTGCGGGCCAGGTAGAGCATGCTGGCCAGCACCAGCAGCGCCACCACGTCATGAGGATGAAGTGCTTGGTGATGTTGACGCGCGAGGTGGAAGCTCCCGATGCTGAGCAGCGGGAAGGACGCGTACGGCCTGTCGGCGTTGTCGGTGAGCTCCGCGAAGAGCGCCGTGGAGAGGTTGAACGCTTCACCGCCCGCGGCAGGCGTCCGCGCTCTCGGCAAAGAGGCAGCCCAGCGGCAGAACGGCAAGAAGCAGGCAGATGAGCACGGCGCGCCTGATAGGATCCCCCTCGTGCCTGGAAGAGTGTAAGCCGAATTATACCATGGATATCGACTGCCCGTGCGTCGACACTCATGGCCGCGCTGGACGCGCTTCCTTTCCCCGGTCCCCGGAATTCAGTACCTTTTCGGTGCGGAATCGAGGAGGTGCTGTGAGTCTTCCGAAAACCCTTGGTGAATTGAAATCGTCCGGCTACAGGCTGCGGACCGTGAAGGACGAGATGCGCGACAACGTGGTGCGGATGCTCCGCGCGCGTGAAGAGCTCTTTCCCGGGCATCATCGGCTACGAGTCCACGGTCGTCCCCGGCCTGGTCAACGCCATTCTTTCCAAGCACGATTTCATCCTCCTGGGGCTCCGGGGCCAGGCGAAGACGCGCATCCTGCGCGGCCTCGTCAGGTTCCTGGACGAGCAGGTGCCCGTGATTGCGGGCACGGAGACGAACGACGACCCGCTGGCCCCCGTGAGCAGGAAAGGGCGCGAGCTCGTGGCAAAGTGCGGGGACGCGACCCCAATCGAGTGGATGCCCCGGGACGCCCGTTACCGGGAGAAGCTTGCCACGCCGGACGTGACCATCGCGGACCTCATCGGCGACATCGACCCCATCAAGGCGGCCACGCGCAAGCTGGCCTACGCGGACGAGGAAGTGATCCACTTCGGGATCATCCCCCGGACCAACCGCGGGATCTTCGCCATCAACGAGCTTCCGGACCTCCCGCCGCGGATCCAGGTGGGCCTGCTCAATATAATGGAGGAAAAGGACATCCAGATCCGCGGATTTCCCATCCGGATGCAGCTGGACATCCTGATGGTCTACTCCGCCAACCCCGAGGACTACACCAACCGGGGCAACATCATCACCCCGCTGAAGGACCGCATCGACTCGCAGATCATCACGCACTACCCCACCTCACGGGAAGCCGCGATGCGGATCACGGCGCAGGAGGCGTGGACCGACGCGCGGCGGAGGCATCGAGCTGGTGATGCCGGACTGGTTCCGCGAGCTGGTGGAGGAGGTGGCGTTTGCCGCCCGGATCAGCGAATACGTCAACCAGGCGTCCGGGCGTCTCCGCGCGCATGAGCATCTCGCTCCTGGAAAACGTGATGAGCAACATGGAGCGGCGCGCCATCGTGCAGGGAGAGAAGAAGGTCTACCCGCGGATCGGGGACCTGCACGCGGCGGTCACGGCCATCACGGGCAAGGTGGAGCTGGTGTACGAGGGCGAGCAGCAGGGAGCGGCAATCGTGGCGCGGAAGATCATCGGGGAGGCGGTGAAGGAGACGTTCCACCGCTGGTTCCCCGACCCGGCCCCCAAGAAGAAGAAGAAGAAGCAGGAAAGGGAAGGCGCGGAGGAGCAGCCGCCAGGCCGGCAGGAGCCGTCTCCGTTCCAGCCCATCCTCGCCTGGTTCTCCAAGGGCAACACGGTGGAGACCTCCGACGAGCTGACGCACGACGACTACGTCAAGCGCCTGGAGAAGGTCACCGGTCTGAAGGAGATCGCGGCCAAGCACCTGGACCTGAAGGACGGGGACGGCGTGGCGCTGGGCATGGAGTTCGTCCTGGAGGGCCTGCACCAGCATTCCATGGTGTCCAAGCGCGAGGAAGGCCTGAAGACGGCCTACCGCGACATGCTGAAGGCCATGTTCGACCACATGGCCAGCGAGCGGGGAAAACTAGGAAGGCGGCGCGCATGCGCTGGGAATACTCCGAGTGGGACCAGACGCTCCAGGATCTCCTGAAGAGCTTCCAGGACCTCATGAGCCTGTTCAACTACCTCATGCTCATGGCCGGTGGAGACGTGGACAAGGTCTTCAAGTGGATGGAGTACCTGCAGGAGCGGGGATCCCTGGACGCCGACGTCGACCTGGAGGAGTTCCGCCGGCAGCTGGAAGAGCAGCGGATCATCGAGAAGCTGAAGGACGGCGGCGTTTGCCCTCACGGCCAAGGGCGAGCAGGTCATCCGCAAGGATTCCCTGAACCAGATCTTCAACGGCCTGCAGAAGTCGGGGTTCGGCCAGCACCGGGTGCCCAGCACGGGCAACGGCGACGAGCGGCTGACCGAGACGCGGCCGTGGCGCTTCGGGGACCCGGTCACGCAGATCGACGCGCTGGGCACCATCTCCAACGCGGTGAAGCGGGGCGGCGTGGAGGAGATCTCCCTCGCGGAGGAGGACTTCGAGGTCTACGAGACCGAGCACCTTTCATCGTGCGCCACGATGCTCCTCATCGACATCAGCCACAGCATGATCCTCTACGGGGAGGACCGCATCACCCCCGCAAAGCAGGTTGCCCTGGCCCTCACGGAGCTGATCCTCACGCGCTATCCCAAGGACACCCTGCGCGTGGGCGTCTTCGGCGACGAGGCCCGGGAGATCGCCATCAAGGACATCCCCTACCTGCAGGTGGGTCCGTTCCACACCAACACGCGCGCGGGCCTGGAGATGGCGCAGACCATCCTGGAAGGCACGCGGCAGTCCAACCGGCAGATCTTCATGGTGACGGACGGCAAGCCCACGGCCATCACGGAGAACGGGGAGGTCTACAAGAACCCCTACGGGTTCGACCCGAAGATCCTCGCCCAGACGCTGGAAGCCGCATCCGCCTGCCGTCGCGCCGGCATCACCATCACGACCTTCATGCTCGCGCAGGACTCCGAGCTGGTGGATTTCGTGGACGAGATGACGCGCCTGAACAAGGGCCGCGCGTACTACGCCGCAGGCGGACAAGCTGGGCGAGTTCCTGTTCGCCGACTACATCCGCAACAAGAGGCGCATGCTGCACTGAGCCGACCCGCCAGCGCGCTTTTCACGCCGCGCCGTTTTTCGTCGATACTCAGCCCCGGAGGAATGAGATGCCCGTACGGATCCCGAACGACCTGCCGGCCCGCAAGACGCTCTCGGAAGAGAACATCTTCGTCATGACCACGGAGCGGGCCGTCCACCAGGACATCCGGCCCCTCCGCATCGCCGTTCTGAACCTCATGCCCACCAAGATCGTCACCGAGACGCAGATCCTGCGCCTCCTGGGCAACAGCCCGCTGCAGGTGGACATCACCTTCATCCGCATGGGCACGCACGAGTCGAAGAACACGCCCGAGGAGCACCTGGACGCGTTCTACGAGTCACTGGACGAGGTGCTGCACGAACGCTTCGACGGCCTGGTCATCACGGGCGCGCCGGTGGAGACGCTTCCCGTTCCACGAGGTGGACTACTGGCCCGAGCTGGTCCGCCTGATGGACTGGAGCCGCACGAACGTCTGGTCCACCATGCACATCTGCTGGGGCGCGCAGGCGGCCCTGTACCACCACTACGGCGTGCCGAAGTACCCGGTGCCCGCGAAGGTGTTCGGGCTTTTCCCGCACCGCGTCCTGGATCCCCACGAGCCGATCATGCGCGGGTTCGACGAGGTGTTCATGGCGCCGCACTCGCGGCACACCGAGGTGCGGGAGGCCGACATCGAGAAGGTGAAGTCGCTGAAGCTGCTGGCCGTCTCCGAGGAGGCCGGGCGTCTACATGGCGGTCTCCGATGACGGGCGGCATGATCTTCGTCACCGGCCATCCCGAGTACGACAGGCTCACGCTGAAGGCCGAGTACGACCGGGACGTGGCCAAGGGGCTTCCGATCGCCGTGCCCAGGAACTACTTCCCGGGCGATGACCCCCGCCGGAGCCGCTGGTGACGTGGAGGTCACACGCCCACCTGCTGTACTCCAACTGGCTGAACTACTGCGTCTACCAGGCCACGCCGTTCGACCTGGCAAAGCTGCCGGAAACGGACACCCCGTTCAAGAAGGAGTGACCTGCGACCGGCGCGTTGTGCCGCGGCCTGCCGGTCGGCCGCTGGGGCGGCTACCCCACGTCCAGCACCAGGTCGTCGTTGCGCGCCACGATGTGCCTCCCGGGCGGCACGACGAGGAAGTCTTCGTCCCATGGTCCGTTGAACAGGCGGGACAACAGGCTCATGCTTCCCTTGCGCACCTCGAACTGCCAGCCCAGCCGGGCCGCATCCGCGCGCGCTGCCTCGATGAGCGCCGTCTCGTCGGTGACGCCCATGGTCAGGTACAGGTACTTGTTGTAGTTCTTCCGCCAGTCCCCGAGGGTGGAGGCCAGGAAGTCCGCGTTCTCCTTGCCGTACTTCTCCACCATCTCCTCGTAGCTCTCCGTGAGGCCGAGCTTTCCCATCACGCCCTGCTGGCCGTAGGCGGGCTTGGCGTAGTCCACGCCCTCTTCGATGTTCCGCTCGGACCAGCCGGTGGTGAGATAGTAGGTGCCCGGGTTCGCGTCGAAGTAGGTCCGGTACGCGGAGCGGGAGCCGAAGAAGAAAGTGATGCAGTCATGCCCCCGGGGGATGACCAGCGGGATGTCGCGGGCCGTGACGCCCACCAGGCCGTCGTTGCACCGGGCGTAGCCCAGGAGAATGGCCTCGTAGCCGACGTAGGGGTCCACGCCGTCGATTGCCGCCTGCACGCGGGACACCATGTCAGGGGTTTCAAGGTCGTGCAGTCCCTTGCGGAGGAACTCCACGTCCACCAGCGTGGGGCAGGTGGCTGCAAGCCAGCACGCCTCGCGGTAGATGATCTCGCAGCCGATGAACTTCAGCCTGCGCTTCTGCGGGTTTGCCGAGATGGAGCCTATCATCGATGGCCACGGTACACCGGAACCTCGGCGGTGGGGAAGCGCGGAATGGCCGCGCCGAGGAGCCGAGCCCACCGAAGTGCACGGAAGTGCGCCGAGTGGACTGCCCGACCAGGCGCCAGTATTTTAGTTCAATCATGTATACCGTTACGAATCGGGAACGGACATTCACGCTTGCCGGCATCATGGTGGCACTTTTCCTGGGAGCGCTGGACCAGACCATCGTTGCCACGGCCATGCCCCGGATCCTCCAGGAGCTGAACGGCCTGAGCCTCTACACGTGGGTGGTCACGGCGTACCTGCTGGCCTCCACGTCCATGATCCCCATCTATGGAAAGATCTCGGACCTGTACGGCCGCAAGGTCGTTGTGCTGGCAGGAGTGCTCCTGTTCCTGGCCGGCTCGGTGCTTTCCGGGCAGTCACGGTCCATGACGGAGCTGATCGTTTTCCGGGCAGTGCAGGGGCTGGGCAGCGCGGGCATCTTCTCCACGGCGTTCACCGTGGTTGCGGACATCTTCACCCCGGCGGAGCGCGGCAAGTACCAGGGACTTTTCGGCGCGGTGTTCGGGACCTCGAGCGTCCTGGGACCGTGGCTGGGCGGGCTTCTCACGGACACCCTTTCGTGGCGGTGGGTGTTCTACGTGAACCTCCCTGTCGGCCTGATTGCGCTGGCGTTCATCATCTTCCAGATGCCGGCGCTGAAGCCGAAGCTGGACCGCAAGGTGAGCATCGACTGGTGGGGATCCGTAACGCTCCTCGTGGCGGTCGTGCCGCTCCTCCTGGCACTCAGCCTTGGCGGGCAGGAGTACCCGTGGGGGTCTTTGCAGGTCATCGGGCTGTTCGCGCTGGCGGTAATCGGGGTTGCGGCTTTCATCCTGGTTGAGAAAAGGGCCGCGGAACCGATACTTCCCTTCGACCTGTTCCAGAACAGGACGTACGTGATCGGCAACGCGGCGGCGCTCCTGATTGCCGGTATTGCTTTCTTCGGCGCCATCCTCTTTCTCCCGATCTACATGGTCATGGTAGTCGGCGTCTCAGCCAGCGCTGCCGGCCTCACCGTCATGCCCATGACCATCGGCATGGTCATCTCCAGCTTCATGTCCGGGACAGCTCGTGAGCAGGGTGGGGAAGTACAAGATCCTCCTGCTGGCCGGGGCGGTGATCCTGTTCGTCGGCTACTTCCTCATGCAGGGGCTGACGGTGGAGACAACGCGCCTGCAGGTGACCTGGCGCATGATCATCCTGGGCATCGGGCTGGGTCCCGCACTTCCCATCTATACCCTTGCAATCCAGAACTCGGTGAACCCGCGCGAGATCGGTGCCGCAACCAGCAGCAGCCAGTTCTTCCGCCAGGTCGGCGCAACGATCGGCGTGGCAGTGTTCGGCACCATCCTGGCCGGGGTGCTGTCTGAGCAGCTTCCGAGGTACATGCCCGCCGAATGCAGAAGGCCGGGCGTGGGCAGCATGAGCTTCTCCATGGGACAGCTCGAATCCGGCAACGTTGCCGCCGTTGGTGACCAGATCAAGGGGCAGCTGCGCGGGACCTACGGCAAGATAGAGGCGGTGATGACCCGCGGGGACCGGGCCGCGGCAAAGAGCCTGATGGAAGACCCGCTCCTGCCGATCCAGTACAAGGACCTGATCAACGCACGGGCCGGTTCAGCCGCCGGCTCTGCCGGGTCGAGACCCGGCGGGGACGTGGCCGTTGCGCTCACAGCCATCAGGACCCTGCTGGACAACCTGGCCGCAACGCTCACCATGCAGGTCAACCTGGCGCTGAAGAAGGCCTTTACCCAGGCAGTGCTTCGAGTGTATTTCTGGGGACTCTTTGCCATCGCGGCCGGTTTCATCTTCACGCTCTTCCTTCCCGAGCTTGCGCTGCGGAGGACCCATGGGCACGCCGGGCTCCGGCAGGAGAAGGATCTCCAGGCAGTGGCGCCTCAGCGGGCCAGGGAGCCCCCGGCGCTGCACCCGCGGGCGGCATTCCCGCCGCCAGGACGGCGCCCGCTGTTGCAAAAGACTGATCGTCCCGGGTCGGCGGCGACCCCGCTCTCCGCCGACCCTCTCTTTCAAGCATTTTCTCTGGTCCCCTTTACCTCCCAGGGTTTTCTCGCTACTTTTGCCTTGAAATATTCCCACGGAGTGTAACTCAATGTCCAAGCACCAGTTCCAGGCCGAGGTCAACCAGCTTCTCACGCTCATCATTCATTCGCTGTACTCGAACACCGAGATCTTTCTCCGCGAGCTCGTCTCCAACGCGTCCGATGCGCTGGACAAGCTGAAGTTCCTCACCCTCACCCAGGACGAGTACAAGGGAGTCCCCTTTGCGCCGCGCATCGACATCTCGTTTGACACGAAGGACAGGAAGACCCTGACCATTTCCGACACGGGGATCGGCATGAACGAAAAGGACCTGGAGGAGAACCTGGGCACCATTGCGCGCTCGGGAACCCGCGAGTTCATCCAGGCCATGGCCGCGGATGCGAAAAAGGGCTCGGGACTCATCGGCCAGTTCGGCGTTGGCTTCTACTCCTCCTTCATGGTGGCGGACACCGTGGAGGTGATCACGCGGAAGATAGGCGACGAGAAAGGCTGGAAGTGGACCAGCGACGGCAAGGGCGAATACGAGATTGCCGAGGCCCAGCGCGACGCGGCGGGAACCACGGTGACCCTGCACCTGAACGAGGCGGGCAAGGAATACGCCGACAGGTGGAGGATCGAGGGCATCATCAGGAAGTATTCCAACCACATCGCCTTCCCCATCCACCTCCACTACCAGGAGGAAGGACAGCACGGCGGGAAGGTGGACAAGGACTCGCAGGTGAACTCCGCCCTCGCCCTCTGGCGCCGCGCCAAGTCCGACCTGAAGGAGGAGGACTACAAGGAGTTCTACAAGACACTGTCCCATGACACCGACGATCCCCTGCACTGGATCCATCACTCGGTGGAGGGGGCCCTTGCCTACACGACGCTGTTCTACATCCCTTCCCGCGCCCCCTTTGACCTGTACCGCTACGACTACCAGCCCGGCGTGAAGCTGTATATCAAGCGGGTGTTCATCACGGAGAGCGAAAAGGAGCTGCTGCCTGTCTACCTGCGCTTTGTGCGCGGGATCATCGACTCGGAGGACCTGCCCCTGAACGTCAGCCGCGAGATACTGCAGAAGAACCGGATCATGGAGAACATCCGCACTTCCTCCGTGCGCAAGATCCTCCAGGAGCTTTCCCAGCTCACGAAGAACAAGGAGCTGTACGAGAAGATCTGGGGAGAGTTCGGCCGCGTGCTCAAGGAAGGCGTGCTGCAGGACTTCGAGCACAAGGACATGCTGCTGGAGCTCCTGCGCTACAAGTCCACGGCAAGCCCCGCGGCCTGGACGAGCCTCTCGGAGTACCGCGACCGGATGCCCAAGGACCAGAAGGCCATCTACTTCATCACCGGCGGCCGCGAGCCGGGGCTCCGCAGCTCCCCGCTCCTGGAGACGTACAAGGCGCGCGGGATCGAGGTCCTGGTCATGGACGATGAGATCGACGAGATCGTTGCCGGCTCAATTGGCAAGTTCATGGACATCGAGCTGAAGGCGGTGAACAGGTCCGCAACCGCGGATGACCTGAAGACGGACGAGGACTCCACAAAGGCCGCGGCCATCGAGCCGCTGCTGAAGAAGATCAAGACGGCCCTCGGGGACCTCGTGAAGGACGTGCGCGCCTCCAGCAGACTGGCTGACTCCCCCTCCTGCATCGTGGTGGACGAGCATGATCCCTCTGTGCAGATGCAGCAGATACTGAAGATGATGGGAAACAAGGACCTTCCCGAAGTGAAGCCCATCCTGGAGCTCAACCCGACGCATCCCATTGTCACCAAGCTTGCAGCCGTGCAGGACCAGGCGGTGATAGAAGACACCAGCCGCCTGCTCCTGGAGCAGGCCCTGCTGGTTGAAGGCGGGGAGCTGAAGGACCCGGCCGGTTCGTGAAGAGATTGAACAGGGCCCTGGAAAAATCACTGTAAGCTGCGGCGCGCGGCCCGTGCTTCGGTGCGCTCCAGCGCGGCGCCTATTTCCAGGCGCCGACGATTCGCGGCGCCGATGCCTCCTGCCCTATGATGGGAAGTCCATAGATGTCCTCCACCATGCGCAGCAGGGAATACAGCGTGAGGCGTTGAGGAGAGACGCGTTGCAGTACCGCCGAACCCACGAAAATCGTGGCGATCGGCGTTGTCGAGACAGGGTCGCTTCCCGCGCATTCATCAAAAGTGACGATGAGCAGGCTGTTGTGACTCTCCGCCCAGTGGGCATATGCATCCAGATGTGCCTGCAGCCAGGAATCGCCTGCGGCCACGGATCCGTCGTGCATATCGTTGTCGAGATCCGGAATGACAAAGCTCACGGTCGGCAGCCGGGTGAAGTCTGCAGAAGGATAGCTTGTGAAAGGAAGATTTACCGTGGTGCCGGGCAGGTTTGAAAAGCTGGCGCAAGGGTTATGCTTGCGAACGTAACGCCCTGAAGTGAAGACGGTGTCCCCGGCGAGACGGGAGACCTTCACTGTAGGTGGCAAAGGACAGCCCGGCGGTCGCGAGGCTGTCGGCAAGATTCGGCCCGGAGAAAGTGTACTGGTTGTCATCAACGACACCCTGAGTGGAGCCGCTGAAAAGCGCCAGGTAGTTGGGCTGGCTGGGATGAGTGACTCCATACATTTCCGAGAAAGCTGTTCCCCGAGCGGCAAGCGATGACAGGTATGGGCTGCCGATGACCTGCTCTGCCGAATGATTTTCTTCTATTACGATCACTACGTGATCGTAACGTGGAGGCGGAGGTCCCGGGTCAAAGGAACAGCTCAACAGGACCGTGGCGGCCAGCCCACCGGTGAGGACGGCTCCGCGAATGAGACCGGGAATGAACGTTGCGCAGTGCATCTCATCCAAATATACCACGCCCATCCGGCGAACGTCGCGATGTGCATCGGTTCCACATCGGTCAAGCCACAATGGATCAATGCGGCGTGACGAGGAAATCAACTATCGATATACTCAGCCGTTGACGCGGACATGCATCAATGAGACTGCAGACTGGATCCAGATGCGGCAGATACTGAAAATGATTGGAAACAAAGACCTTCCGGAGGTGAAGCCCATCCTGGAGCTCTATCCAGCACACGCCATTGTCACCAGGTTTGCCGCCATGCCAGGACGAATCGGGATCGAAGACACGAGCCGCCCGGTCCTGGAGCAGGCCTTGCTTGTTGAGGGCGGGAAGTTGAAGGATCCCGCCGGCTTTGTGAAGAGGTTGAACAGGGCCCTGGAAAAATCACTGTAGTCAAGGGAGGACGCGGTCATGGTTGAACCGGAAGTGAAAATCTACCCCTATCGGTGGGTGGTGCTCGGCACGTTCATGCTCGTCAACGTGATAGTGCAGGTCCTGTGGATCTGTTATGCCCCGATTGCCTCTGTTGCGGCCACCGCTTACGGGGTGAAGAGGGACGACATCGACCTCCTTGCAAATCTCTTCCTGCTCATTTACATTCCCGTGGCTTTCCCGGCGTCATGGGCCATTGATACCTTCGGTTTCAAGAAGGCAGTCGGGTTCGGGGCCGCCCTGATGGCAGTCTTTGCGATCCTGCGAGCCGTCTTCCCGACCAGCTACACCGCTGCGCTTATCGGGGCAATCGGAATCTCCGTGGGGCAGCCCTTCCTTCTCAACGCTTTCACCAAGCTCGCGGCGCTGTGGTTTCCCCAGAAGCAGAGGGCCACGATCACGGGTGTCATCTTCCTTTCACTGTTCCTGGGCATTGGTCTTGGAGAGACTCTCAGCCCGGCCTTCAATTCGGCAAGCGGCTTTGCGGGGATGCAGCTCATTTACGGGATTGCCACCACGGCAGCAGTGATCCTGTTCCTGGTCTTTGCGAGATCCAAACCGCCAACGCCCCCGGGCCCCGCGGCTGAACAGACACGCGCCCTTGTGCTGGACGGTCTGCGCCAGATACTGAAGAAACGCGACGTCTATTTCCTTTCCCTGGCGCTGTTCCTGGGCAGCGCAATTGTCAACGGCGTGTTCACTCTGATTGACGGTATTGGAAAGGAAAAATCCTTTTCCGTGGGCCAAGGCGTGCTCCTCACGGCAATCCTGCTCCTGGGGGGCATCCTGGGAAGCGTTGTCATGCCGGGGATAAGCGATTCCATTCGCCGCCGCAAGCCCCTTATTCTTGCCGGGTTGTTCACTGCGGTGCCTGCCACCGTGGCGCTCGCCCTGGGCACGAGCTATGTCTTTGAAGTCATCATCTTTTTCCTTGTCGGGTTCAGCATTACGGGGTTGACGCCTGTTGCCTACCAATACGGCGCCGAGATCACCCATCCGGCACCGGAAGGAACCAGCAATGGCATCTTTGCGCTGGTGGTCCAGGCCTCGGGGTTCCTGATCCTTCTCATGGACGGCCTCAAGGGAGCCTTCAACGACTCGTACATGCCGTCCATCATCGGGCTTGCCGTGCTTCTTGCAATGAGCGGTGTTCTGCTGCTGGTGTTCAACAAGGAATCGCCGGACATGAAGTAGGAGTCATTCGGCAGATCCCCCGGCGGGCATCCGCCCTCAAGGCAGGGAAATGGCGGATCGGGATTGGCAATACGCTGAGGGGGAAAGATGCTGGGCATCTTGGCCATGGGCGCATCGGCAAGAGGTTGCCGGCTATGGCTGGGAGTTCGGAATGAACGTGCTTATAGGGGGGTCGAGGTGTCTCTTGCGCAGGCCCGCGCCGAATGCTATCCGACCGCGCGCGGCTGACGATGGAAGACGTGGTCTGCACGCCGCATATCGGCTGCGTCACATAGAACGAATACGAGATCCAGTTTGATGTCTCGCGTCCCCGGAGGGCTTGATGTCCCCCCAAATGACGGCTGAGACCGGCACGGGCTCATCTCGCTCCCGCGAGCGCGGTACTCGCCTTTGACCGAGCCAACTGTTTGCCCTTGCATTCCGGAAGATAATCGTTATGCTATATAGTGAAAGGAATACACAGATGCGCATTGATTCAACATCGGCCCAGCCCCAGAGGTTAAACGACCTTCTTTCTCAGCAGCAGACGAAGGAAGTCGCGGGGGAGAAAGAGCCGGACGGCGATTCTGACGACATGATCAGGAAGACAGCCATGACGTCCAAGACTTCCCAGACTTCCCAGACTTCCCAGACTCCCGCCTCAAACCAGATCAACCCGCAGGGAGTGGGCGCAAAGGTGGACTTTTTCGCCTAGACTGGGCATCGAGCCTTTTTCCCATTTGCATTGCAGAGGGCGCTTCCTTGAGGCGCCTGACTGCAGCTTCTGAATCCCTGCGACTGCGTATCAAATCTTGCGGGTTTCTTCCACGCGTGAGGCAATAGTTGCGTCGATCTCATCTTCATCCGTGGGATCGGGCACGTCCTTAAAGAGATTCCAGTGTTCCTCGTACTCCACGCTTTTTCCTGCGGGGACCAGGGACAAAGGCGCCAAAGTCTCCAATTCCAGGCTCATGTCATTGATAAAGACTGTGACTGAACTGCCGAGATCCGGATATCTCGCATTTGGCACCCATGTGAAGGTCTTGACGAACAGGTGACCATGCCTCAGGTAGGCGCACCAGCCTAGAGAGCTGGAGATGCCGACCTTCTGAGGCCGGGTTATCGAGGGATCCTGCCGGACAACGGCGTAACGTGTTCCCCAATGAAATCGTGGATCCGCCATGTCCGTGTAGGGCCAGAGCGCGATTGTCATTGTCGGCAGACAGTCCGTGGGATGGACACCTCGGGGGCCGAAAGGGACAAAGGCCTTCCCTGAGCGTTCCAGAAGAGTCGGCGCCCAGGGAGCGAGTTCCACGTCCCATAAATTCTCGTTCGTAAGGCGATGGATCACTTTCACCGAAGCGCGTTGGGGATGAATTGAGATATCCATCTCTTTTCGAATTCCCGTTGATTTCTCCACAGGCTGGATGGTCCTGAGAAAGCTGCCGAAATCTCTTGTTTCGACTGGTTGGTTGTCGGGCACATAGGTGCGCACCAGGTGTTCGGGCGCATGCCAGAGCCTATGCCCGCCATAGACATGCCAGGCGTCGCTGTCTCCCCGCTCGAGGAGGTCGGGAAACTCCCTGAATTCGTTTTCTTCTCCAATATAACCGAACCTGATGATTCGAGGCCCCGCTGCACTCATGACGACCAAGTCTGCAAGGCTGTTGGAAATCCTCAGGCAATCCTGAAAGCCTTTGTACATAGTTTTTTCTATCCGTTGCATTTCACGCCTTCCGTCCGCTCCTATTGTGGAGATACATCTCCCGATTATAGGGACGAGCCCCCGGGTCGCCTCGGCATAGCTGGAGGGCTCCACAAGGTCTTCTTATCTGCCCGCTAAGTGGTCGGCGAGCTTCGGGGTCCGTGCACCAGTTCGCTCGCGGTATTCACTTTCGCGATGCCCAGGCTGATCGATCGCTGGATGCAACAAGACCCATGGTCGCCTCCTTTCACTTCTGCCTACGGGCCGCGGATCCATCTCGTCGCGCGGACATCCGTCCCGTTCGCTCAATGAATTTATTCCACTATACCGCGATGACCTCTACGTCGTTCTTTTCAATTCTCTTGACGTCTTCTGCGGAGATGCCGTCATCCGTGACAAGCTTTCCGACCATCGAGAAGTCAGAGACAAAGCTCAGGGTGACTTTTCCGATCTTGCTTGAATCCATGGCAACGATGACTTCTTTGCCGCAGCGCATCATCACTCGTTTGAGCTCCGCCTCGGAAGGATTCACGGTAAAGAACCCATCCTCGATAATAAGCGATGACATGCCGATGATCACCCTGTCAGTTCGAAACTGGCGGACTGCATGCTCCGCCATCGGGCCGACGGCCACCCCGGTCATTCCGTGCAACTCGCCGCCAGTCAGGATGACCTGGTTATTTCCGTTTGCCATCATTTGTTCGCCGATGGCGGGGCAATTGGTGATCACGATCAGCTGCCGTTTCACGTGCAAAGCGCGGGCAACCTGCAGTGTCGTGGTCCCTCCATCAATCAGGATGCTCTCGCCGTTCTTGATAAACTGCGCTATGCAACGGCCAATTCTTTCTTTCCTCTCATGATTGTGTGTTTCTCGTTCCGCTAACGGGGATTCATGGGAAACGGCATCCATGACGAGAACTCCGCCATGGGTCCTGAGCACGAGACCACGGCTTTCAAGTTCCTGGAGGTCCCGGCGGATGGTCGCCTCTCCGACACGGAACTCCAGGGACAGCTCCGCTACGCTAGCGCGATTCTTACGAGACAAAATCTCAATAATTCGACTGCGGCGTTCTTCAACGAAAACTCTCTCTTCCTCAGCGTTATTGGCCATACTTCTACCCCACGTACAGTTCGAAGTTCATTCAGGCGGTTGCTTACCCTTGCCTCCCCAGCTGCGATTTCTGGAGAAGTGATGTCCAAGATAACACTACGTCCTTATAGCAGAAAGTTCATTTGTCTGCAATACAAAGCACTGGAGGGGGCGATATGGCCTGTTATGGACTGATTCAATACAAATGATTTGTGCTTTTGATCAATAGAGCAGACTTTGGATGGTGAAAATATATTCATTCTGCAAAAAAAGGTTGACGGGGTAATCGGCGTAGTATAAAATCGCCAGTCTGAGCCGCCCAAAGTACGTCATTAGTCGTAGAGAAAGAGCGGCATAGGGCATCCACCAGGGTTATGAAAGGAGGCGAAAGGACTTGTCGGCCAAAGTCTGCTTGTTTGACGTGGCGAGCGAGATTTGAATTACGAGATCGGGTCTCCACAACGTCCAAGAAGGAAACTGAGGTGAGAGGAGCACAGTTATGAGGAACTCGCTGAAGAGAATTGGTTTGGTGTTGTTCATCGCGATGTTCGCAATCGGGACACTGTCGGCCGGTGGTCAAAAAGACGTGACCAAGGCTGAAAAGAAGTATACTTTCTACTTCTTTTCGGTTGGATTCTGGCATCCCTTTCTGATCGCAAATATCCATGGCGCCCAGGAAGCGGCCGCCAAGTACCCCATCGATCTGGTGGTTCTTGACGGACGTAACGATCCCGGCTTTCAGGCAAACCAGGTGCTGCAAGCTATAGCAAAGAAACCAGACATGATTATTATCGATTGTGTAACGGAGCAGGGCTTGGTCCCGGCGCTCAAGGAAGCCCAGAAAGCAGGCATCCCTGTGTTTGCATCGGACAGGGATGTCGCGGATTTCAGCCTTCGTCTCGGGCATGTCGGGTCCAGCCAGGTGCAGATCGGCAACCAGGCTGGTCAGTACGCCGTCGACTATCTGCAGAAATCCAACTTGCCAAAGCCTTGGAAAGTCGTCGTTCTGCAGGGGCTGGTCGGGAATATCGGCAACACCGAGCGGGTAAAAGGGTGGTATGACAAGCTGAATCCCCTTATCAAGTCCGGCGACATCAAAATCGTTGCGGAGGAAGCAGCTGATTTCGCCCGAGAAGTCGCTATCACCAAGATGCAGCAGATCTTGGTGAAGACCAAGGACATCAACCTTATCCTGGCAGGCAATGATGCTGAAGCCATCGGTGCATCCATTGCTCTGGAGGCTGCCGGGCTCAAACCCGGGGTCGACGTCCAGATCATCGGTGTTGACAGCGATCCGGACGGAATGCAGGCGATCAAGGACGGCAAAATGCTTGCAACCGTTGCGCACCAGGCCTGGCTGCAGGGAGACTGGGCAGTGGAAATGGCTTGGAAGTATCTGCAGGAAGGGAAGAAGCCGCCCATAGACAAGTGGCCGAACAGCGACATCATTACCGCAAGCTTCGTTGTAGACAAGGCCAACGTGGATAAGTTCGGACCTTTCGGTGAACCGTTGAGGAAATTGCCGACAGACCCGATCACTGCGCCCCCCCTCCCCTACTGAAAAGTCAGAGAAGGACTATTTCAGACAATTCAAGCGTTCGAGGGCCTGTGGTTGAACTTTTTTGGAATACCACAGGCCCGGGGGAGAAGAAAGCATGAATGACAATGATCTGATTCGGATGGCCAATGTCTCGAAAAGCTTTGGTCATGTGCAGGCCTTGGACGGTGTGGATATCACGTTGCAGCGCAACGAAGTCCTTGCCTTGGTCGGGGATAATGCAGCCGGGAAATCCACGCTCCTCAAAACTCTTGCTGGCGTCCATCGGCTCGACAAAGGGACAATTGAGATTGAAGGCAAACCGGTTCAGATCAATAGTCCTCTGGAGGCACGGCTGTTGGGGATCGAAACAATCTACCAGGATTTCATGCTTGCTCCGAATCTGGATATTACAAAGAACATTTTCCTTGGCCGCGAGCTGACGGTTTCTTCATTCTTGCAGTGGCTCAAGCGCGGCAAGATGGAAGCGAGGGCCAGGAAAGTTCTTGCGGATCTTGGCTTCACAATCCCATTACGCACCAGGGTCGAGAATCTTTCCGGCGGCCAGCAGCAAGTCGTGGCTATCGCGCGTGCTTTGCTGAATCCCCCGAAAGTCATCTTGATGGATGAACCCACTGCCAGCCTTTCCGTGAGTGCCATCGGGCGCTTCCTCGATCAAGTGAAGGAGCTCAAACACAGCGGTTGTTCAATCATCTATGTCAGCCATAGGCTCCTGGACATAATGGAGGTTGCAGACCGGATCGTGGTAATCAGAACTGGCAAGATTATCGCCGAACGGGTAAAAGTCGAGACAAACATCGAAGAAGTCATCCGCCTCATGATGGGGATTGCAGCCTGAGGAGATTGTATGTCCAATCAAACATACGCGGAAAAAGACCCCACCAATCATGATCGACTGAGTCTTGCTCGTTCTCGGTCGATTCGGTTGTTCGTACAAGATGACCGAGTGAAACCGATCCTTTTCTTCTTGATTGCAATTGTGATTGCCGTTGCAATGTCGCGTGATTTTGTGAAATGGGCGAATATTCGGGCGGTCCTCATATCCGCAGCGCCTTTGATGCTGCTCGCCATTGGAGAAGGTCTGGTCGTCTTGACGGGAATGATCGACCTGAGCCCGGAATCCGTGCTCGCATCCAGCGGAACGATGCTTGCGACATTTGACATCATCATGCGGCTTCCGTTTGCAGTGTCCCTGATCCTGACTCTGATCTACGGAGTTCTTGTTGGCACTTTCAGCGGATTGCTGGTCGTAAAGGCTCGTATCCCTTCATTTGTGGTGACCCTCGGCATGTACTGGGGCCTTCGAGGCCTTGCGATGGTTGTGACGGGCGGCTATCCAATCTCTCCCACCACCGTCACCCCGCCTCGACAGTTGAGCTTCAGTTGGATCATTGGCGACTTCTACGGATTTCCGATAATGGTCATTATTGCTATCGTAGCGGGAATCATATTCCAAATCTACGTTTCGCGGTTCAAACGTGGAATAGAAATTTACGCCATCGGCGGCAACGAAGCGGCAGCAAAAACCTGTGGAATCAATGTTGATCGGACCAAAATCATGGTATTTGCCATCTCTGGCTTTCTGGGTGCGATCTCAGGAACAATAATGACAGCCTGGGTCAACCAGGCATACGCGTGGACGGCACAAGGCTATACGCTGCAGACTGTGGCTGCCGTTGTTCTTGGTGGAATTGTTTTCACAGGCGGGCGCGGCACCATCACAGGCGTCCTTCTCGGTTCAATTATCATCGCAATGGTCTCGGATCTTATTGTTCTCATTGGCGTATCCCCTACGTACAACTACATAGCCGTGGCCGCCGTACTTATCCTGGCGGGGCTGCAGATCAGAGTCCGCAAAGGCGGATTCATCAAGTAGGAGAGGCTTATCCTTGGCAACACTGTACGGCGATACAATCTGCGTTGCTTCCCGGCCGCATGACACACAGGTCGATGTCCCGATCTCCTTCAGCCGGCAGGAGAAGCAGACCCTGCGCGAGTTGGCCGGTTCCTACGCGGAGATCGCCAGCATGCCCGTCAACAAGGAGAGAAAGGCCCTGTGGCGAAGGCTGAATGACCTGCAGCCGGTGAGGCCCCTGGTCTGGATCAACGAGGTGTGCTGGAACGAGATGAACGTCGAGGACGAGCTGACCCTTCGCACGGAAAGCCCCTTCTGCAGGCGCATCGAAGCGGACCTGAGAAAAACCCTCTACCAGTGGCGGCACATGCAGGGAGACATGGTCATCGAGCCGGTCATCTATTCCCCGTTCATACTGGAGAACACCGGTTTCGGCCTGCCCATGAAGGCTGATGTCAGGGAAACCTCCGTCGATTCGGATATCGCCTCCCGGCATTTCGAAGATCAGATCATGTCGGAAGAGGATGTCATGAAGATACAGGTGCCGCGGGTCACGCACAATCGACACCGCACCGACGAGTTTCACCAGGCCTACAACGACGTGTTCGACGGCATTGTCGAAGTGCAGAAGAGGGGGGTCCCCGGATTCTGGTTCGCGCCCTGGGACGAGATCGTCTACTGGATGGGTGCGGACCACCTGCTCCTGAACCTTCTCGACAAGCCCGTCCTGATGCACAAGCTGATCGACCACCTGGTGGGCGCTTTCGAGCAGGCGCTCGACCAGTACATCGACCAAGGTCTCCTGTCTTCGAACAACAGCAACGTGCGAATCGGTTCGGGCGCGTACGGATACACGAACCAGTTGCCGCAACCCGGTGGGGGCCCCGAGAACACCCGAACGATGGACCAATGGGGCCACGCTGCAGCACAGATATTTGGCTCCGTTTCTCCAGAGATGCACGCAGCGTTTGGGCTTCATTACGAGCTGCGATGGTTGAAGCGGTTCGGGCTCAACTACTACGGTTGCTGCGAGCCCTTGCATGATAAGATCGGGATTCTTGAGCGAATTCCCAACCTCCGAAAGATCTCCATCAGCCCGTGGGCAGATCTCGCGTCAGCCTCACGACTGGCCCTGGGTCGCTACGTACTGTCGGTCAAACCCAGCCCGTCATTCTTGGCCTTCGGGCATTGGGACGCGGCGGAGGTGCGTCAGGGTTTGCAGAAGCAGCTTCACATGGCGCGAGGGAACAACATTGAGCTTGTCCTGAAGGACATCAGCACCGTACGACGCCAACCACAGCGATTGTGGGAATGGGCAGCGATTGCCAAAGAGCTTACCATGCAATGGTCATGATCGTGGCGTGCCTCGCCTTGAGTCAACAACAGGCGTCGAATCGGAGGAAGCAGTGAAGACAGAAGCGATCTGGTACCTTGGCGAGCGCAGGATCGAGCTGCGGAGCATGGACATCCCAGAGCCCGGGCCGGATGAAGTGACGGTGGAGATGGAAATTTGCGGTATCTGCGGATGGGATGTCCTCGCGTTCAACGGCAGGTTCGAGAGGTATCACACCTACCCTTTCTGCGCCGGTCACGAAGGAGTCGGGCGCGTCGTGAAGATGGGAGAGAAGGTGCGCTCCGTGAAGCTGGGCCAGAGAGTTGCCATGCACGAGCTGCCCATTGGAACCCCTGGCGGGCCCCTGATGGCCCGACATGCACTCCGATCAGAGCGACAGCTCGCGATAATACCTGAAAGCAGCCTCCCGGTAAGCCTCTGGGTTGTCGAGCCGGTCGCCTGCGTGGTGAACGGAATCCAGTACTCCGGTATCCTGCCGGGAGACTCGGTGGCCATAGTGGGAGCGGGTTACATGGGACTTCTCTTTGCCCAGGGTCTTTTCCGCTCCCTCGTCGGATCACTCACGGCATTCGACGTGGATGAGCGCCGCCTTGCCCTCGCGAGGGAGTTCGGGGCGGTGGAAACGGTCAATCTGAAAAATAAAGAAGTTCCGGCGGGAATGGCCGGGCACTTCGACGTAGTGATAGAGACGGCGGGAAATGCCGATTCAATAAAGACTGCCCTGGCAATAACCCGATCGGGAGGCATCCTGGAGAACTTCGCGTGGCATCACCACGAGTTCACTTTCGACCTTGACAACTGGCACACAAACGGTTTGCGGATTCTGAACATACAGCCCGGGATGAACCCGCATTTCGGTGATCTGTACCCCCGGACCGTGGCTCTCATGGCGAACGGCACCTTTTCAAACCAACGCCTCGTCACCCACACCGAAAGGGTTGAAAAGGCAAATGAGATCTACGTCGCGGCGGCGGACAGGGCGGGCGGCTACCTGAAAGGGGTCGTTGTCTTTTGAAGGAGGAGCAATCGAAGGCCGAACCGTCTCATCGGCCTAGAACTCCTCGGCGACTTCCCGCGCTACTCTGGTCCATCCGGCGGCACGCACGGGCTCACCGAAGAGTGTCTGAATATCCCGCAGGCAGACAATCACGCAGCATCCCTTCAGCTGCTCGAATCCCCTGCGCAGCACCCGGCGGACGAGATCCTCGTCGTAGGAAGCAATCATGGTCACCGGATGGGGCTTCCACGAAATGACGTAGTTGCCCTTCAGCGCCTCTGCTGCGACTTCCAGATTTGCCGCATGGCTGACAGAGACCTCCCGAAGACGGGGGATGTGCCGGATTATTCTGCCCCACTTCTTGTCGTTCGGCTCGCAGCAGCCATAGCTATTCATGCCGAATCGTTCCGCAACAGTCGCCTGGTAGGGGAGGACGAACTGTTCATGAAATTCCGGGGATACTTCGGAGAACTCCTGGGCCTGGGCATACCCCCACAGATTTCTGGTGGTGACATGAGCGGGGATGTATGCGCCGCCGGGGAGCTCGTCAGTGCAGGCCAACCCGTTTGAGCCGAGCGGTGTGTTGGATTGATAAATGAACTCGTTGTTGTTCAAGCGCAACAGGTCTTCTTTTTCCATGCTGTCGAGATAGTGGAGAGTCCCGCGCGTGAGAAAATCCATGGTTTCATGAACGAACCCCGGCTCCATGTACATGTCATAGAATACGGTTTCGAGGCCCCGCAGCTCGCAGAGGATATCGATCAGGCCATTGCCCCACCCCATCACCTGGCTGTCAGTTCCGGCGTAGAAAGGTTCTCCTTCAATTATCTCGAGAATACTTCCGAAGATATCGGCAGCAAGGCCAAGACGTTCCCGGGTCAGCTTTCGGTCCACGGCGAGCTCCGGGAATCGGAGCTTTTTGAGGTCCCCATGTTCGCGAAGGGAAGGGCTGAATTGCGCGGAACGGTCTGCTCTGTTGCTGTACGGACGCACGCGGCCTTCAATCCAATCGGTGAGAGTGCGTTCGATTGGAACATAGAGCCTAGCGTCTATTATCTCATCGTCCTTGATGTGAGCCCATCGATAGATCTTGCGCCGGAGCTCCCATTCGCATCGTCTGAAGAAGGGGTCTTCTACAACCAGGGAGGGCTCAGGGAGAATCTCTTCCCAGGCAGCCTCGGGGAGGGAACACAGGACCAGCGGCCTGACTTTGCGAAGAGAGTTCTTCTCCTTCCAGAGTCTTCTTTTCTCATCCCAAACGGGGTCCATGGAAATGTCCCTGACCTTTTCTGCGAGCCCCCTCAGGATCTTCTTCTCCTCAACATTCACATTCAAGTCGGCCCTCCTCCGACCATGCAGGCATCAGGAATGGTGCATACGGCGCTGCTCGGCCGCGTCGCACTGGCTCTTTGCACAAAGCAGACAGCCGATGCAGTTTGGAGAATGGCGCAGCTACTTGATGGCGCCGAAGCTCAATCCACGGACAATGTAGCGCTGGATGAACAGTCCTATGATCATCATGGGAACCGCCGAAAGCACAGCAGATGCTGTGGCATACCCCCACTGCATGTTTCTGTCCCAGATGAAGCTCGCAATCAAGACTGGCAGCGTGCGCGTGTGAAAGGTCGCAAGCTGGGAGGCCATCAGGAACTCATTCCAGGACGCGGCAAGGGCGAGGATGAAAGTGGTCGCGATGCCTGGGGTGGAAAGCGGAATTGTGATCCGGAAAAAGGACTGCAGGCGGCTCGCACCGTCAACCAACGCTGCTTGCTCGATTTCTTCCGGAACGTCCTGGAAATAGATCTTCAGCAGCCAGATGATGAAAGGCAGATTGAAAAAGGCGTAGGCGAGCGCAACACCGTAGAACTGGTCGATAAGCCGCAGGGCGCTGAAGATGAGAAAAAGCGGCAGCACCGCAGCCACGGGGGGCAGCATGCGCAGACTGAGAATCCAGCTTGCCAGCCGGGACCCCATGCGGTGAGGATAGTGAAAGCGCGCAAGCCCATAGGCCGCAAGTGATCCGACCAGCATGGAAATTACGACGGATAGCGGTGCGATGATCGCGCTGTTGCGCAGGTACCACATCAGGTTTTGCCCTTCGACAAGACCCTTGTAGTTGTTGAGCGTGAATACCCGCGGGAAAAGTCTCGGCGGCCACGTAAACATGTCCTTCTCGATGCGGAAAGACATGGAGATCAGCCAATAAACGGGGAACAGATAGGCAAGGATGAGAATGCACCCGACAATTGACACGGCAATGAGTATTGAACGTTTCCTGGACACGACCTGCTACCCCCTCTCCCTGTATGCATACCGCAGGAAGAACGACGCAAGAGCGGTGAGGATGATCACGAGCACCCACGAATACGTGGCCGCGGTGGAGACGTCGCTCACCCAGATTCCCGTGCGCCAGATCAGGTACGTCATATCTTCCGTGGCCCGCCCCGGCCCCGCATGCGTCAATACCCAGATGGTGTCAAAGATCTTGAAAGCCTCCATGGAGCGCAGAAGCAAGGCGATGATGATTGCCGGCAGGATATGCGGGACTATCACATATCGGAGCCTCGCGAAGTACGAGGCACCGTCCACAAGGGCGGACTCCAGTGACTCAATGGGAACTGACTGGAGCGCGGCAAGCAGAATGACGAAGACGAAAGGGGTCCACTGCCATACCTCGGAGAGGATGACGGCGTACATCGCCAGGCCTTCCTGGGCGATCGGGCTGAAACCTCTGCGGTGAATAACCCAGGCAAACAGCCCGTACTGGGGGTTGAAGATGATCCTCCACGTGAGCCCGACGATTACGGGGGCAATGAAGATGGGGATGAGCAGTGCACCCCGCAGGAGCGGACGCAGCAGCCCGACAGACTCATTCAGAAAGAGGGCCAGGACCAACCCGAACACAAGCTCACATGCCACCGTACCGCCGGCCAGAACGAAAGAATTGGTCAGTGCGATGCGCAACGCCTCCCCGGGAATCAGCTGGGCCCAGAGCTTTCCCCCCAGGAATTGCCCAAATGCGCCGGCTTGCCATTGAAAGAGGGTGGCCCCGAGCATGTAAATCAGCGGGTAGATGACGACACCCACCAGGATCACGAGGGCCGGGAGGAGGTAGAGCCATTTGCTTTGTCCCGCCCATCGGCGCCGATGTCGGGTCTGGCCGCGCGCAGGCGGCATTCCCCCACCTTGCGGGTTCCGCAGCGCGTCATGCTGGGACATTCCCTGGCCTCCTGTCAGTCACGTCGTTTTGCGAAATCTGAGGAAAAGCCGGCGCGATCTGTTGGTCGCGCCGGTCCGATTGAAAAGGCCGTGCTATTGCGGGTGACCGCTTTTTTCGAGCAGCCCAGAAATCAGCTTGGAGACCTTGTCCGCAGCGGATTCGGGCGTCGTCTTCCCTACAACTCCGTCCATAGCGGTAGGGAAGAGGTCCCCGCCGTAGAAGTCTTCCATGGACTCGATGTTTCCGCAGTTGCGGGAAACCTTCAAGGCGTCCTTCAGCGCGCCGATGTAGTACAGCTTCTTTGCCTCCGGCTTGTCATAGGTTGCCGAAAGGATGGGTGACTTGCCGTTATCAAGCCAGAAGCCCAGGTCATTCTCCGGCGTTGTAAGCCAGCGGATGTACGCCCATGCAGCGTCTTTGTTCTTGGAAGCTGCGGCAATGGTCAGGTGCCAGCTGGCAGCAAAGGGCACTCCAGGCGCCGGCACTGCCGCGACTTTTCCCACTACCTCTGACTTGTTGGGATCTTCGGAGGCATTCCCCATGCCTGCCGCCCACAGCTGGACGGTGGCACAGTTGCCTTTGATGAAGTAGTCCAGAGCCTCCGGCAAGCTGAAGGCCTGCACCCCTTCGGGCATGTACTTGTAGAGCTCCTTGGCGTTGTTCACCGCTTCGATAAAGGCTGCTTTGTCGAAGCAGTTCTTGTAGTTGTCATCCCAGAAGCCGTTCGCCGTTTTGTGGGAGCTCCATTTGTAGTTCTGCCAGTACCGGGTAAGCCAGCCAATAAGGTATCCCTGGTCCCGGGCGTACATCTCTCCTGCCCCGTAGAAGTCCTTGTATTTGGGGTTCTTGTTGAAGTACTTGACGATTTTCCAGTACTTGTCCCAGTCCGTCGGGGGATCGAGATTCTCTTTCTTCAGAATGTCCGCCCGATAGAAGCGGAGCGTTATCTCAGCGACGAAGGGGATTCCCCACTGCTTACCGCCAAACGCGGAGTGGGCGAGAATGGAAGGGACAATAGCGCTCTTGTACGCGGGGTCCTTTGCCAGATAGTCGTCCAGCGCGACGATGTACTTACCCTTCTGGAACTCCCCAGTCCACTGCTGTGCCATGGTTGTGATGTCGTATTGTCCGGTCTTGGCCAGCGCGGCATTCACAGTCTTTTCTTTTGTCGTCGTATACTCGCCCTCGTCTACTTCGATGGTAATGCCGAGCTCGGCTTTTGCTCTTGGGATCGATTTGATAATCGATTGCTTGATGGGCTCATGTTGCATGCTCAGGATATGGAGAGTGACGCCATCAAAGCGCTTTGTCTGCGCGGAAACCAGGACGACGGGCAGAAGAAAGCACACCAACGACACGATCAACACGTTGATCGTTTTTTTCATTCCTTCCTCCTGTTCACATTCACTTTGCAACAATTCATCAAAAACCAATGTGCAACACCGCTCCTTTTCATCTCCCCTTGCAACCCACCTCCTTCCAACCCTGACCCGCAACGCCCAACATGGCGCGTTCATGTCAGAGTGAGCCATACACAGCTCGGTCCGCTTGCCGGAGGATTCTAAGCGGCACTTCCGGATTTGTCAACAAAAAACACGAATCGTCGCTGTTTCAAACAAGTAGTTGAGTGACAATTGATAGCTCACCAAAGTCAGGTTAGAATTGCATACTCTTTTGCTGGAGGAAGAGATGAAAACAGAAGCAATCTGGTACCTCGGGGAGCTGCAGAATTGAGCTGCGTGACCTGGAGATCCCGGAGCCTGGGCCAGACGAAGTGATGGTGGCGATGGAAACATGCGGTATCTGTGCATGGGACGTCCTTGCATTCAACGGCAGGTTTGAGAAGTATCACCCTTATCCCTTTTGTGCCGGCCACGAAGGCGTCGGGCGGGTGATCAAGGCCGGCGCAAAGGTCCGCGCGGTCAAGGTGGGACAACGGGTAGCGCTGCACGAGCTTCCAATCGGAACGCCAGGAGGCGCCCTGTTGGCCCGGCACGCCCTTCGCAGCGAGCGGGAAGTGGCCGTGATTCCTGAGAGCCCCCTGCCGGTGCACTTGTGGATCGTGGAGCCCGTTGTCTGTGTTGTGAACGGTCTCCTTTACGCTGGCATTCAACCGGGGGACAGGGTGGCGGTAGTCGGAGCGGGCTACATGGGTCTCCTTTTTGTCCAGGGGTTGAGACGGTGCCTCACGGGGTGGATTACAGCCTTCGATGTCGATGCAAGACGTCTCGAGCTTGCCCAACAGCTTGGCGCCGATGAAACGGTGCTCTTGAAGGCAGCGGGAAGCCCTGACAAGACACGTTCAGGCTTCGACATCGCGATTGACCTTGCGGGCACCCCTGAATCCATCCGAACCGTCATGGAAATCGTCAGGCCGGGGGGCATCATCGAGAATTTCGCCTGGCATCACCATACACAGACATTCGACCTTGACGACTGGACCGTCAAAGGCTGGCGGATCATGAATATACAGCCGCAAATGAATCCGCATTTCGGGGATCTCTTTTCCCGCAGTATTTCCCTCATGTCGAACGGTACCCTGTCAAACGAGAAGCTAGTCACCCACGTGGAGAAGGTCGAGAAGGCGCCCGAGATATTTGCCGCCGCGGCCAGCAGGACGGGCGGCTACATGAAAGGTGTGATAACTTTCTAAACGGCCGCCCTCGACATGGACACGCCAGGGAATCTATTATCGATGCAACCAGCCGTTCATGCGGGCATGCGTCAAAGACACTGCGGACAGGACATGGCCAGGAAGGAGAATGACCGATGACGGGCAACTATACGGCGGGCCTGACAGCGTACACGGAGAAGTACAAGCAGGTCTGCGCCTCTTTGCCATACGATGCGATTTCCCGGATGGTGGACATGCTCTGGGAGACCTGCCTGCAGGGCAAAGCGATCTTTACAATGGGAAACGGCGGGCACTGCAATACTGCAAGCCACATGATCAACGACCTCGCCAAGCACACCGTAAGCTCCGACGACAAGGCGCAGGTTGTTGCGGAAAAGAGGCGTTTTCGCACAATGTGCCTGAACGACTCCATGTCCTTCGTCACGGGCATCAGCAACGACATGGGTTATGAGCATGTGTTCGCGGAGCAGCTTGCCAATTGGGTGGAGCCGGGAGACGTTGTCATTGGCATTAGCGGCTCGGGCAATTCCCCCAACGTTCTCGCCGCTTTCGCTGTCGCGCGGGCAAAGGGTGCCAGGTCTATTGCCCTCGCGGGTTTCAAGGGCGGCAAGGCCGCTTCGGTGGCCGACCTCTGCATCACTGTTCCCTGCGACAAGATGGTGATGGTCGAAGACTTCCACATGATGATCTCGCATATGGTGGCGGATGAGCTGAAGAAGCTCGTCCAGAAAAGGACAGAGCTCAAGGGATGAAGGCACCAGGACAGAACAGGAAGACTGCCGCGGGCGTGAAAGAGCCCGAGGCCCCCACAAAGCGCCCGCCCACGCACAGCGCCCCAGCGGCTTTGCCCATGGGCGGAGAGGAAGCGCTTCGGCTGTACCGCTCGATGCTGCGGATCCGCAGGTTCGAGACAGCCTGCAACGAGCTGTACCTCGGCGGCCGGATCCCCGGAATGTCGCCGCACCTGTACATCGGGGAAGAGGCTGTGGCTCCTGCTGTCTGCTTCTTCCTGAGGAAGGACGACTATATCGTCAGCAATCATCGAGGCCACGGCCATTGCCTTGCAAAAGGAGCGGCCATGGACCGAATGCTGGCGGAGATCAGAGGGAAGAGCACCGGGTACTGCAAGGGCAGGGGCGGATCCATGCACATTGCGGACGTCACCCTGGGAAACCTCGGAGCCAACGGGATCGTGGGCGCAGGGATCCCGATTGCTGTCGGAGCGGCATTCTCGATAGTGTATCGGGAGACGGACCAGATTTCCGTCGTTTTCTTTGGAGACGCGGCTTCCAACCAGGGAACCTTCCACGAGGGAGTGAACCTGGCGGCGTGCATGGGTCTGCCCGTCCTGTTCGTCTGCGAGAACAACCAGTACGGACTGTCGACTCACATCAAGAAGATGTGCCCCACCTCGGATATCAGCGACAAGGCGCACGGGTACGGCATCGAGCATGCCACGGTTGACGGGATGGACGCGGAGGAATGCTTCCGTGCCGCCGGGAAAGCGATAGCCTACGTCAGGGAGAAGCGCCGCCCCTGCTTCCTGGAGTTCGTCACGTATCGATTCCTCGGCCACGGAGCAAGCGACAACAGGAGCTACCGGACCAAGGAAGAGGAAGAGACGTGGAAGAAGAGGTCTCCGGTGGAAAGCTTCCGCCTGAGGCTTGAAGGGGCGTACGGAGTGGCCGGGTCCGCGATCCAGGCGGTGGAAGCCGAGGTGGAAACGGAGCTGACGGCTGCCTTGAAATTCGCCGAAGAGAGCCCTGAGCCTTCCCCTGACGGGGTCCTGGATAACGTGTTTGCGCCCACGGACGCGGTGCGGCAGGCCCGGGGGGCGAAGCATGAAGATGACGTACAGGGAAGCGATACGCCTGGCGCTGAGAGAGGAGATGAAGCGCGACGGACGTGTATTCATCATCGGCGAGGACGTGGGAAAATTCGGCGGGGCCATGGCGGTCACAAAAGGTCTCTTTGACGAGTTCGGCGCAAAGCGCGTTGTTGATACGCCTATCTCGGAATCTGCCATCATCGGTTCCGCCCTGGGCGCAGCCCTTACGGGTCTCGTGCCTGTAGCTGAGCTCATGTTCATTGATTTTACCGGTGTCTGCATGGACCAGATCGTGAACCAGGTGGCCAAGACCCGCTACATGCTGGGCGGTCAGGTTGACGTTCCCATGGTGATCCGCACCCAGGGCGGAGCGGGGAAGGGATACGCGGCCCAGCATTCCCAGAGCCTGGAGTCGTGGTTCTGCAATGCGCCCGGCCTCATTGTGGTGATGCCTTCCACGCCGCGTGACGCCCGCGGCCTCCTGAAATCCGCCATTCGAGAGCCGAATCCAGTGCTCTTCATTGAACACAAGATCCTCTACAACTCGGAGGGCGATGTGCCTGACGCGGAGGAGTTGATTCCCATCGGGAAGGCCGAGATCAAGCGGGCAGGCACCCAGGTCACCATCACTGCCCATTCCCTGCAAGTTCTGCGAGCGCTCGAGGCCGCGGAAACCTTATCAAAGGACCACGGGATCGACTGCGAGGTGATAGACCTTCGGACCGTGTGTCCCCTGGACATGGAGACGATTCTCGAGTCCGTACGGAAGACGGGACGGCTGGTTACTGTTGAAGAAGGCTATCAGAATAACGGCGTTGGCGCGGAAATCATCTCCCGGGTGGTGGCAAGCGCATTCGATTCGCTGGACGCGCAGCCCTTGCGGGTTGCATTCCCGAACTGCCCCGTGCCTTTTGCCAAGTCCCTTGAAACCGCCATCATTCCCGACGCCAAGAAAATAGCCGCGGCGGTTTTGAGGATTGCGTAGCCTGGCAAAGCCAGGCGTGGACCCTGGCAGAGGAAGATCCGACCAGCGCTGGCTCTGAGATGATTTCCTTTGAATTCCGATGCGCGTCAAAGTAACTTACAGACCACGGGACGCCATGAGTACCTGGCAGTATCTTCTTGGGGGGAGCACCTGACCTGGGGATTTGAGACCCGTTCGAAAAAACCCGACGCGGCCGGAGCGTGATTAAGGGCGAGACTTTGATGGAGCTGCTCGAGCGCGAATCACAGCAGAGACTGCTCGACGATACTCTCATCCAGACCAGCGGCGGGAAGGGGCGAATAGCACTCATCAGCGGAGAGGCCGGAATCGGCAAAACGGCCATCGTGCAGGACTTTGTCCAGAAGTATGGCCGCGGTCATCGGGTGTTCTGGGGCGCATGCGACCCGCTGTTCACGCCCCGTTCGCTGGGGCCTCTCTATGACATTGCAACCAAGGGATACGCCGAAAAGGTATGCAAAGAGGGTTTCCAGCCCTTGAAGGAGGTCATGCAGTCATTTGTCGCGAATGGCGGTCAGATCTGGGCGTGCGGCGCCTGCGCCAAACCGCGCGGCATCAGCGAATCAGACATGGTCAACGGCGCGAAGATCGTTTCTGCGGTCAGTGTGGTCGAATGGCTCGCTTCCGGAGCGTCGTCACTCAGCTTCCAGGGCAAATCATTTGCGCAGGGAGGTCCTCATGGCGTTCATCACGACAGTTCCTGGCCAATCAGGCCGAAGGAATCCTTCTCGAGATCTATCAGGAAGACCTGAAAAACAGGGGCTACGTCGCCAACCTTACGTCGGCGTTCAGCCTGCGCCCGGAGGTCTATCGAGCCTGGCAGAACCTGCTCGGCTCCATCCGATCCCACATGCGGCTGCGCCGGTTCGAGCTGGTCACCCTTGCCGCTGCGCAGGCGCTCAAGTGCACGTACTGCATGCTGGCGCACGGTTCCATCCTGCGAAAGAACTTCTTCGGTCCCGGCGAGCTGGCCGCTATCGCCAGGGATTTCCGCAACGCGGGTCTGACCGCGGAAGAGGTCGCGTTGATGGAGTTCGCCCAGAAGGTGACTCTCGAGCCAAACCAGATCACCCAGAAGGACTTCGACCTCCTGCGGGCGCAGGGCCTTTCTGACGAGGAGATCCTGGACGTGGTGTTCACGGTGACGGCGCGGAACTTCATGAGCAAGACGCTGGACGCGCTGGGTGCCGAGCCCGACGACGCCCTCATGGACCTCGAGCCCGAGCTGCGCGAGGCTCTCGTGATCGGCCGCCCATTCCCCTCCCTCCCGCGCGGTTGAACCGTGATTCTACCTTCGTGGGGAGGTGGAACCCATGCCAGCCGGCGTCCTCTTCACGCAGCGAATGATGGATTCGCCGGAGCCGCCGAAGGTGTCCACCGACTTTTCAGCCCGCGTTGTTTCTTCATATACGCCCTGCACCATCATGTTCCAGGTCAACAATGACTTTCGCATATTTCGCTCTTTTGCTGCCCGCACTGACCGACATGCTGATCGCCAAGGCTTCCGCAATTTCTTCTTGATTTGCACCTGCCACGACAACCGCTTTGTAATGATGATTGATGCAGGGCACACAATCCGCCATGATTGAACACGAGAGTGCGATCAGTTCCTTCGTCTTCTTGTCCAGGACATTTGCAGAATAGACCTTGTCTGAGAACTTGTCGTAAAGTTCATTTACGTCTGTCAGGAGAAACATGTTTTCACCTCCCCCATTGTTGAGCCGCCGCGTCGCATGCGATCATGCTTCCATTGACGTTCAGGATCTCATTCACTTTGGCAAAAGGCAAGCGCAGATTGATCTTTGGTCTGCACGGCGGCACCGTTTTTCGAATCGATCTGGCGGCTTCAGCGCCGGGCGGCGCGAGGTGTACTGCACTTGGGCTTCGTGACTGGTAGCAGGACATTCCATCTGAACCTTGCCGGACAGGAGTGGCCCATCGAGGTGACAGCGGATTCCGTTGCCCGGGTTCATCGACCGCTCATCGATTTGATGAATGCACGCGCCAGGGATCGGGGCGGAAGGTTTGTTGTTTTCCTTGCGGGCCCGCCGGGCAGCGGGAAGACCACACTGTGCGCCGTCTGGGAGAGTCTCTCTGCAGAAGACCGACGGTTGCTTCCGATGCAAGCGCTGCCACTGGATGGATTCCACTACACCAACGAGTACCTGGCCCGAACCACCATGACCGGCGCAGGCCAGGAAGTTCGATTGAGCAGCAGAAAAGGATGTCCTGAGACCTACGATTTTGCCGGAGTGAGAGAACGTCTGCTCGCGGTCCGCAAGGGGGGTCCTGTGTCATGGCCGTTTTACGACAGAAAGCTCCATGACCCGGTGGATAACGCCATCAGGGTGGCATCAAGCGGAATCCTGCTTTTCGAGGGCAACTACCTCCTTCTCGACCAGCCTGGCTGGCGAGGTCTTGTTGAATACGCTGATCTCACGATTTTCATCGAATCATCGATTGAGACTCTTCAAGATGCGTTTCAACGGCTCCTCAAGGGGGGAAAACCCCATGATGACGCCCTGAAGCATCACCTCTCTGTTGATCATGCGAACTACCAACGCGTCATGGAGCACCGGCTCGTCTCGGACATCACATTGAGCATGAGCGCGGACAGGACCGTCGCGATCAGCAGGCATGGCCGGGCCTGAGAAGGGTCGGCTCCTCTGTACAATAGACCTGCGCAGGATGGTATGATTCTGCCATGAACCGACGCGAACGTGTGCTCGCCGCAATCCGCCACGAGGAACCCGATTTCGTGCCCTACAACTTTCACGCCACCGGCGCGGTCTATGAGAGTCTACGGGAACATTACGGCCTTCCTGACAACAATGCCGTCGTCGAGCTGGTCGGCAACCACATCGTAAAGATCGGAAGCGATTTCAACGTCAATCCATGGAGCCCTGACATCAGGATGGGACAGCTGCCGAGTGGCGGTGCAATGACCACCTCACTGGACGATTCCGGCGGGCTGCACGTCGACGAGTTCGGCTGCACATGGGACCGAAGCAAGGGGATGCCGCACCCCGTGGCCTATCCCCTGCACGACGAGCAGAGCCGGTTGGACCGCTATGTCATGCCCGATCCCTGGCGCGAGGGACGCTTTGACCAGGCCAGGAAGCTCGTCGAACGGAACAAGGGAGAAGTCTTTCTCTTCGGCAAACTCGGCATGTGCCTCTTCGAGCGCGCATGGAGCATCCGCGGGTTCGAGGAGCTGCTCGTCGATACAGCGCTTCGCCCCGAGTTCGTCGAGGAGCTCCTGGACAGGATCCTGTACGAATGGAACCTTCCGATCATCGATCAGCAGATGGATCTCGGCGCGGATGGTTTCTACTTTGCCGATGATTGGGGATCCAAGACGTCGCTTTTCTTCAGCACCGACACGTGGAGGAGGCTGATCAAGCCCCGCCTTGCAGTGTGCTACAAGCGGGTGAAGGAGAAAGGCGGCATCGTCGGCCAGCATTCAGACGGGAACATACTCGCGGTGATCCCCGATCTGATCGAGATAGGCCTGGATGTCCTCAACCCGATCCAGCCCTCCGTGTACGACCCGAATGTCGTGAAACGCCAGTACGGCGACAGGATCACTCTGTACGGTGGGATTGACGTGGAAACCACGTTGCCCTTCGGTTCCCCGCAGGAGGTTGCCGCAGAGATGCGCATGCGGGCCGCAACGCTGGGAAAGGGAGGCGGCTACATCCTCCAGAGCTCGCACACCATCATGACCGATGTGCCGATTGAAAACATCACCACCTACATCGAGACATGCCACGAGCTTGCCGGCATAAACACGGCTGCCGCGTTGAAGGCAGCTCAAGTCTCATAATAGGGAGCTCCGCCCTTCTCACGCGGGATTTGTCCTGGGCCCTTGCGCTTGAAAGCGGAGGTCCTTTCCGTATCTCCTGGCTGCGTTGAACATCGCAAGCAGGTTCCTGCCGGGAACATCCGGCTGGACGTCGTGAACCGGGCACAGCACATATCCTGAGGGTCCCAGCTCTCCTATCCGGCGTATCACCTCGTTTTCCACGTCCTGGGGAGTTCCTCGCGGCAGGACCGCACTCGTGTCTATTGCGCCCCAGAAGCTGAGACGATCGCCATATTCGCTTTTCAGGCTGACGGGATTCATGCCATTTGCGTTGACCTGCACAGGGTTCAGGATATCCACGCCAATCTCGATGAGGTCAGGGAGAAATGCAGAGATATTGCCGCAGGAATGATAGAGGAGCCGTGCCCCCGTCATTCGCTTGATCCCCTCGAAGTAGCGTTTCTGATAGGGTTTGATCATTTCGCGGTAGAGATCCGGGCTCATCAGTGAGGATTCTGACGTGGCCAGATCGTCTCCAACGAATACAACGTCAAGGCAGTCGCCCACCTCGGCAAGGAAAAGCTCGTACCGCTTCAGCTGGATTTCGAGCATCGACTGCATGAGGGCATGCGCAAAATCCTTGTTCAGGACAAGGTCCGTCAGGAACTGCTCGAACCCGCGCAGGTACCAGCATGGTTCGAAGATACCGGTTTCAACCATGTCTCCGACAAGGGCATACTCATTCTCCCGGTTTCGTTCGGCCGCCTCCTGTTTGAGCCCTTTGATCCTGTCCGGGTCCGCGGGGTCCGGCCATTCAAATGTCTCAAGATCCTTCATTGACGCGTCTTTCAGCGGGCATTCCACGATGTCGTAGTACAGCCCACCCTCGGGCATGTGATAGGTGATGTTCCATTCGCTGACGTAGGTCTTCTGATCAATCACTCTCTTGACGGGGTGGGAGGAAGGCTTGCCGAAGACTCCACGGGTATCCACGCCGAGCTGCTTGAGAACCTGCTCATCCACCTTGACGATCTGGAAGTTCTCCATGATGAATCGCACGGTCGGCACGTCGACCCCCAACTCCCGCTTCAAATCGTCATAGGCAACCCTGGTCACCGTGGTGCAGTTCGTCGAGCCCAGGTCCACAGGGATCCGATCCAGGACTTCATGCTTGAGCGCTTTTCTCACCCTTTCACGCGACGTCATGTCGATGCCCACCCTTCATAAAGAAGATTTCTGGCCGAACTGTATCTGCAAGCTTTTCGGGTTGTCAACCTTTGCCTTCGAAAATAAACGCTGAAGGCAGTCAGCAAAAAGAAAACAAGGAGTGGGAGTCAGGCTGGGGGCACAATGCGTTCTTCTTGCAGGGGAGAAAGCATCAGCCTATACTCGCTGGGAGTCTATCGAACAAGCCTCGTGAAAATACACACCATACTTCGCACATCAGTCTTGTCATGCTCGGTTCTCTCATACCTCGCGGCTTTCCTCCAAATGTCTCAGGGAGGACTTCGTGACAAGCTTCCGGAGATCTACATCCAGACCTTTTCTATCTGCATCGTGCTGTCTTTGTGCCTGTCGATCTTCGTGTTCTTCCTGCATTCGTCCTTCCATCTTCGTCTTATCCTTTTTGTTCGAGCGGCCGTCCTGCTGATCATCAGCTATCCCTTTCAGGAGTATCTGCCAATCGAGCTTGCCCTCCTTATCGGGCTTCAACTCGAGATAATTGGAAGAATGCCTTTGCCCTATGACGGCGTTCTCTCGGGAGTCATGGCGATTGCCGGGATCCTTTTTCTCAGACTGCCCAGACGCTTCCTGCTTCCCGGACAATCTGGTTTTCCGGTAATTTCCACGCAAGAGCTCGTTCTGTTCGGCTGCGCTCTTGTGGGCGTGACGGTGGTGGCATATATTCTCAAGCGAGCGTTCAGCCATATTCGAAAGCTGAGAGACTTGATTGCACAACTGAATACCAATATTGGAGTGCTCACGAGCGCCAATCTCGCATTCCAGGAATTCGCAAACTTTGCCGAAGTCCTTGCCGCGCAAAAGGAACGGGAACGAATCACTCGTGAGATCCACGATTCTTCCGGGTACGCGTTCACGAACCTGATGGCCTTGATGGAAGTTGCCATCAGCCTGGGCGGCCTTGACGTGGACAAGCTCACGGACGTCCTGTACCAGGCAAAAAGGCAGGCTCGCGAGGGTCTGCAGGAGACGCGGAGGTCTCTCAGGCGCCTGAGGGCCACGGAAGAGGACCGGCTGAAAGGAATCAAAGCTTTGCTCAGGGTCTTGAAGACCTTCGAGCAGGTTACGAAAGTGAAGATTGGCCTCACGCTGGGCAATATCCGCTGGACGTATGGGACATCGATTGATGTCACCATCTACCGTATTCTCCAGGAGGCTTTGACGAACTCACTGCGTCATGGAAGCGCCAAGTCGATCCTGATCAGTTTCTGGGAGCAGCAGGGCAGCCTGATCATCAATATCAAGGATGACGGGAGAGGCGCAGAGAAGATAGAAAAGGGCATTGGCCTTGCCGGAATGGAGGAGAGGCTCGCCCCGCTTGGAGGTACGATCGAGATACCGAATCATCGGGACGGGTTCCATCTGCTGATTCGACTGCCCATAGGAGACGTCAATACGTAAATGACAGGCAAGATACGCGTTCTGCTGGCTGACGATCAAAGGCTGTTCACGGACAGCATTTGTACCCTTATCAAGAACTACGCGAAGGACATGGAGGTCATTGGTGTGGCAGCCACCGGAGCAGAAGCGGTAAAGCTCGCCCAGACGCTGCAGCCGCAAGTCATCCTCATGGATGTCCGGATGCCGGAGATGGACGGTGTGCAGGCGACACAGGATATTCTCAAATTCGCTCCGCAAATCCGCATCATGATGCTTTCCACCTTTGACGAGGACGATTATGTGCGGGAGGCACTCCACCATGGCGCAGCCGGCTACCTGCTGAAGGATGTTTCTCCAACTGAGCTCATCGCCTCCATCCGTGCGATCAAGGAAGGGTCAGTCCAGATTTCTCCTTCCGTGGCTTCCAAGCTCGTCGAGCAGCTCTACGAACGCAATGGCAAGAAATCCCAGGGAATCGAATGGTACCAGACGCTCAGTCAGAGAGAAAAAGAGATATTCATGCTGATTTCAAAGGGATATGGCAACACGCAGATTTCCCAGGAGCTCGGCATCGCCGAGCAGACCGTGAGAAACCACGTCAGCTCGATCTACGGAAAGCTCGGAATCAAGGATCGGTTCCAGATCATCCAATATGCCAATCAATTGGGGCAGAAATAGCGTTCTGTACTAGTATAAATGTACCGCGCTTCCTGGTACGAAAAAGTGACAATAGTAACTTCCATATTACCGATTGACGGTGTTTGAATGAGCAGCCTCTGATCAAACTCAAGGAAAGGCAAGGAGGGCGAAGAACGATGTGGAAGCACAAGAGTTGGGGTATCGTGATTGCAATGGTTTTTCTCGTGTGTGCTGGGGCCTTTGCCAGCGGCACGAACGAGGGATCAAAAAAGATCACCTTGAACGTGCTGTCACAGCCGAGGCGGGAATGGGAGTACCTGGAGAAATTCCTCAGCGAGTTCAAGGCCAAGGAAGGCATTGACGTCAAGATCAGCTATTTCGCGGAGAACGAACGCCGATCAAAGTCCAGACTTGACGCCTCCACCAAGGCCGGGCAGTTCCAGGTCTATTACATCGATGAAGCCAACGTCGCCGAGTTCGCGCTGAACAACTGGCTTGTTCCCATCAAGAGCTACTATCCGGCCGAATACGACTTTGACGACTTCTCAAAGCCCCTGGTCAATGTATTGACCATGAAGGGGGTTGCATACGGCGCGCCGATCTCCTTCGAAGGAAGCATGATATTCTACCGCAAAGACCTGTTTGAGAAGGACGGCATCGCCGTACCCAAGACTCTTGACGAGTACCTGGCTGCGGTGAAGCACTTCCAGAATCCGCCGGATCTCTATGGCACGGGAACCAGGGGTCTGCGCGGGTCAGGAATGAACGTGTGGAGGTTCAGCCCCTACCTGATCAGGTTCGGCGGCAAATGGCTCGACGATGCTGGGAACCCCGTTTTCAATTCTCCAGAAGCAGTGAAGGCGGTTCAGTACTATATCGAGCTCATCAAGAACAGCCCGGGGCCAACCATGTCCTGGTCGGACGTCATGGACAATTTTGCGGCCGGGAAGGAAGCCATTGTCGAGTTTGCCAATCTGAAGGCGGACTACATCCTGGATCCGAAAGACTCCAAGGTGGTCGACAAGGTCGGCTTCGCCGCACCGGCAAACTCGCTTTCCAACATAGCGGTCCATGGCCTTGCCATCTCCGCCGCGGGGTGCCCAAGTGAGGACCTGCGCAAGGCGGCAGGAAAGTTTATCGGCTGGTGGACAAGCAAGGAGGAATTCGATCCGGCGGGTGAAGAGCGGGAACGGACTGACAAACGGTCGAGTCTCCACCTTCGCAAGCCCCGAGTTTGCTGCCGCCTACCCGCCGGCCTACGCCAAGGCACAGCTGGAGATGATGAAAGACCAGCAAATGTGCATTCTCCAGATTCCGCAGTGGCCGGAAATCGGAGACTACTTTGGCGTCAAGCTGGAAGAGCTGTTCACCAAGGCCTACAGCGGTCAGGCATACGATATTCAGGCCGCCCTCGATGACGCGGTGAACTACACGAAGAACGTATTGAAGAAATAGTGGGTGTTGACCCGGGGTAAGCATTCCGCTCTACCCTTCATGTGCTGAATCTGCAAAGGGGCCCCGCAAGGGTTGAAAAGGGCCCCTTTGCGTTCCCTAATCTGCTATTCAGAGAGAGACAGGAAGAGATGTCCAAGAGACAGTTTTTCTATGCGTTCATGGTGCCGACATTTCTCATTCTCTTTGCTCTTGCTTTCTATCCCCTGTTTACCGCGATCCGGATATCTCTTCAGAACTGGGACTTGCGGAACTCACGCTCGATTTCTTTTGTCGGATTGGCCAACTATATCGAAATGTTCAAGGACTACAGGTTTCTCAATTCGCTGAAGATATCCCTGTTCTGGCTGTGCCTGACACTTGGCGGCTCCATACTTGTCGGGATGCTGCTTGCGCCGATTGTCCACGACAACGCCAAGGGAGCGCTGAAGAACCTCTGTCTCTTCCTCTTCATCATTCCTGCCATTCTTCCCCGGGTCGGGGCAGCATACATGTGGCGGCTCATGTATTCTCCCTCCATCGGAATCATCAACTACCTGCTTCATCTGGTGGGCATTGGAACGATCAGATTCCTGGAGACCCCTTCCATCGCCCTGATCTCGATTGCGCTCATTGATATCTGGCAATGGGGATTTCTCATCACGGCACTCGGTGTGATCATGCTGGAGGACGTCTCCCCGGAGATCATTGAGGCCGCCAAACTGGATGGAGTGAACAAGGTCCAATTGTACCGGAGCATCATCTTTCCGATCATCTTTCCGATCTCTCTTCCCATCCTTTTCATCAAGACAATGGAATCCCTGCGGAGCTTCGATTTCATCTTTGTCCTGACCTCGGGCGGTCCGGGTATCGTCACGGAGACGCTCGACATGTACGCGTACTGGCAGGGGATCGGCAGCTCCGGTCGAATATCCTATGCTTCGAGCATGTCCGTGAGCATGGTGATAATCTCCATTGTCATCCTCACAATCATCTGGAACAGGCTGGAAAAATGGCACGAGTGAGAGTCGGAAAGATCGCCGCAAAGATCGTCATCATCCTCGCGCTGATCGTCGCTGTGGCGCCGATCCTGTGGATCATTTTCTCATCATTCAAGTCTCGAATAGACATCATCAGCTCCCCGCCCAGGTTCATCTTTACGCCCGTGATGGATAACTACGCCAGGGTTTTCCAGATGGATACGATTGTCCAGGGCCTGAAGAACAGCCTCATCGTCGTGCCATGCACTGTCGCGCTGGGATTCCTGCTGGGTGTCCCCGTGGCTTACACCTTTGCGAGGTTTTCCTTCAAGCGGAAGAAAGATCTTCGATTCTTCATCCTCTCTCTTCGATTCATGCCGCCCATAGCAGTCGTGATTCCTTTCTTCACCATCTGGCTGCGCCTCGGATTGCTGGACACGAAAATTGGCTTGATCGTCACCTACATGACCATTTCCGTCAGCTCGATGATCTGGCTGGTGATCGAATGTTTCAAAAGAATTCCGATCGAATACGAAGAGGCTGCCCAGTTGGAAGGTCTTGATCACCTTCAAGTCCTCCTGAAGATATCCCTGAAAATCGCCCTGCCGAGCATCCTCGGAATGACAATTTTCGTATTCATTCTCGTCTGGAACGAGTTCTTCCTTGCATTTGTCCTCACCAGTCACAACGCTGTGACCATGCCGGTGGCTTCGGCAGCTTTCGCAGTTGTCGGAATGGAGGTCCCGTGGGGCCAGATCTGTGCATCGATAACGCTTCTTCTCCTGCCCCCCCTCGTCCTTTCCTACTTTTTCATGAAGTACCTGCCGAACATCTTCAATCTCAAGTAGCGGAGGCGAGCAATGAAAGCTTTGGTTCTTGATGGAAAGAGGGACTTGAAGGTCCGGGATATCGAGATTCCCGAGCAACTCGGTCCTGATGGAGTGCGAATAGCGGTAAAGGCGGTAGGCATTTGCGGAAGTGATCTGCACTACTATGAGCTCGGGGGAATCGGAGATTTCATGGTGAAATCACCGATGGTGCTTGGACATGAAGCATCCGGAACCGTTGTCGAGGTCGGCGCAAATGTCGCTTCACTGAAGGTCGGAGACCGGGTTTGCATGGAGCCTGGAATTCCGGATTCTCAGAGCAGGGCTGCAAAGCGCGGGATGTATAATCTTGACCCTGCCGTCAGGTTCTGGGCAACTCCCCCAATCCACGGTTGTTTGCGCCCGACAGTGATACACCCAGCCGCGTTCACGTACCGTCTGCCTGATTCTGTGACCTTTGCTGAAGGTGCAATGGTCGAGCCCCTGGCAGTTGGGGTCCACGCCGCCAACAAGGCCAGGATTTCAAACGGTCAGGTGGCAGCCGTGATCGGAGCCGGCACGATCGGGATAGTGACCACACTTTCTGCCCTCTCAGGAGGCTGCAGCAAGGTGATTCTGGTAGACGTCATCCAGGAGAAACTTGATTTCTGCAAGAGATATGCCAACGTCGTTACTGTCAACGCCAACAAAGAGGACCCGAACAAGGCCGTCCTTCGCGAAACAGAGAATTGGGGAGCGGATGTCGTGTTCGAGGCCAGCGGCGCGCCTGATAGCCTGAAGGCGGCATTCCAAATGGCGTGTCCCGGCGGATGCGTGATTCAAATTGGCTGCCCCCCGCTGCCGGTCTCCTTTACGGTTTCCACACCGCAGGTGAAGGAAATTCGCCTGGAGTTCGTCCACCGGTACGCCCACGTCTTCCCCAATGCCATCCAGCAATTAGGCTCCGGCAAGATCGACGTGAAACCGCTCATAACCGACACATTCCCCTTTGAGAAGGGCGTGGAAGCGTTCGAATACGCTTCCCGGAGAAACCCGCGAAGCATCAAGACGCAAATCACGCTGGACTGACCATAATAGGGTGCAGCCATGAACAGCCTTGGAAAGGTGGTGCCGATATGAAAGAGATGCGGGTAGCCTGCTGCCAATTCGAGCCGACTCCAGGAGATGTCAAGGCGAACAGAAAAAAGGTAGAGAAACTGCTCGACAGCTCACGACGTTCGGCTCCTCACGTCGTCGTATTCCCTGAAGTCTGCATCCAGGGCATTGTTCCGGCGGAGACGATAGCCAACACCGCGGAAAGCATCCCAGGCGACACATCAAAGCTTGTTTGCGCACTCTCAAAAGAATATGGCGTCTACTGCGTTGTCGGCCTTGCAGAGAAGCGAGGCGGAGCGTATTTCAACGCAGCCATGCTCACAAGCCCGGAAGGCAAAGTTGTGGGTGTCTATCGGAAAGACCATTTGTGGATAAACGAGAGACAAATCTATACACGGGGCGTTGAGTACCCTGTGTTCGACACGGACATTGGCAAAGTCGGAATGTGGATTTGTTATGATACGCGCTTTCCCGAAGTTGCTCGAAGCCTCTCCATGAAAGGAGCAAGCATAGCCTTTGTCCCGACCGCGTGGCTCCGCGATGACGTGGAACATTCGGAGACTGGCCATGCGCTCTAGGGCACTCGATAACTTTCTCTACGTTTGCGGTTCAGACCAGATTGCGCAATCAGATTTTTATCAGGCGTGCGGCGCGAGCCTCATCTGTGATCCGAACGGCCTGATAGTCTCAGAAGCAACTGAGATGAAAGAAATGGCCATTTCAGCCACCATTGACCTGACGCTTGTAAGCAGGCTGCGGACGTCAATTCCCGTTCTTGAGGACCTGAGGACGGAAGAGCTTGCCGTGGATTCTCGGGGGCCGGCAAAGTGAAAGCGGCCGTTCTTGTTGCACCGCAGAAGATCGAAATTCAAGTGAGGGAAGCTCCAAGAACAGGAACCGACGATGTTTTGATCCGGGTGAGACACGTCGGAATATGCGGGTCCGACCTTGCATATTACCAATATGGCCGCATAGGAAACCAGGTGGTCAATTATCCCATGGTGCTTGGTCATGAATGCGGCGGGGAAATAGTAGAGATTGGAAGCGGAGTAAAGCGTCTGAAGGTGGGGGACCTGGTGGCCCTGGAGCCGCAGAAAACCTGCGGCACATGCAGGTATTGCAAGACTGGTTTCTACAACCTTTGTCCCAACGTCGTGTTCATGGCTACTCCACCAAACGATGGCGCATTCTCGGAACTTGTGGCTCATCCGGAATCGATGACTTTCAAGATATCAGCAAGAATGGGAACGATGAAAGGCGCTCTTGCCGAACCTCTGTCCCTCGGTGTCCATATAAGCGGCCAGGCGGAGGCCAGGTTCGGAAAAACCGTCCTGATCCTCGGGGCCGGCAGCGTGGGCATTGCCACCTTGATGGCCTTGAAGGCAATGGGAATCCCTGACGTTCATGTGGTCGAGATATCACAAAAGAGATTGCTTCTTGCAAAACACCTGGGGGCAAAAGGGGCTTTCGACGCCAACAGTCCAAACATGACAAGCTCGGTACTGGAAGAGTTTGGAGGAGAGGGTGCTGATATTGTCATAGAGACTTCAGGCAGCGAGATTGCAACTGAACAAGCAGTGGATCTGGTCAGAAGAGGCGGGAGAATCGTTCTGGTTGGATATGCCAAGGAGAAGGTCAGTTTTGACTTTCGGAAGCTGATCATGAAAGAGGCGTCCATAGTTACGTCACGGAGATATCGGCACGTGTATCCGCTGGCGATCAAAATGATAGAGGAAGGCCTGGCGCCAGTCGATGAAATGGTCACCCACCATTTCACCTTCGATGAGACTCCCCGGGCTTTCGAGCTCGCAATGACAAATCGGGCCGATATGCTGAAGGGTGTAGTTGACTTCCCGGCCTGAGCCCGCCACGGCGGTTGCCGTGAGAAGCTAGTGTCCCAAGGAGCAAGAGATGTCTGAAAAGGAAATGCTTGGAATTGACACGACTGCTGTGCCGTGGGAAGAGCATTACAGCCAGTTTATTGGCAAGAGCAATTTCAGGAAGAAGCTGCTCCAGGACCCTGACACGGGAATGGAAATCAGCCTGACGCGCTACCCGGCAGGTTTCACCACAACGTGGCACACGCACCCCTGCGCGCACGGGATGTACGTCCTGGAAGGCACCCTGGTTACCAACTCCGGCAGCTACGGCCCAGGCGGCTTCGTCTGGTTCCCCGAAGGGATGCTCATGCAACATGGCGCAACCGCAGATGCGGAGGTTGTTGTACTGTTCATCACGAACAAGAAGTTCGAGATCAACTACGTCAAGGACAAGTAGCTGAGAGGTCCCAAGGCCATTGGCACGGATAGGTTAATTTCTCTCCCTGAGGCGCGATTGTCTCTTCCCAGCAGCAAGATCACCATCAGCCGGATGCGGCGCCATAGGAACGACGATTGCCTATTCGCTGTTCGTACGCCGTCCTGGCTTGGACATAGTCCTTCGGAATCGGGACGAAAAGAAGGCTTGGGCCAAGGCTTTCGACATATCACACTGCGGCCTGGGCGAAGAGCAGAGCACGATACGGCAGGGAGGCATGGACGACACGGCAGGCTCCAATGTCGTGATCGTGACAGCCGGCGTGCTTCCCAGGGAAGACGGAAAGCGGGCCGACGTTCTGCGCGACAATATCGAGATATACCGGGATCTGATTCCTCCTATTGCCGCGCGAAGCCCGGACGCCGTGTTTGTCATTGTGACGAATCCCGTCGATTCCATGGCCTACGCGGCGTATCGCTTTGCGGGCGCTCCGGCCTCGCGGGTCATCGGCTCCGGCACGGTCCTCGATGGTACCCGGCTGCGGGCTTTCCTCGGACAGGCCTACGATCTCGATCCAGCGAAGATCAAGGCGGACATCATGGGAGAGCACGGTGACACGATGGTGCCCCTGTGGAGCAGAGCCACGTACGAGGGCAGGCCCCTTGCCACATGTCTTGCCGAGAGAGGATTCGACTTCGACTCAGCGGCCAGGGAGGCGCTCATTGAAAAGACCAGGCGTGCGGGCTGGGACATACGGCTGGCGGGCGAGCACAGCTGCTATGGGATTTCCTTTGCGGCCCTTCGGGTCGTAGAGAGCGTCCTGGGCCATTCCGAAGAGCCGCTCACCGTATCCTCATATTCCACGGGGGACTCGGCGCTGCGCGACCTCTATATGAGCCTGCCCGTTACTCTCGGCCGGAAGGGCATCGCCTCACGATTAATGCCGCCCATTTCCGAAGCAGAAACGATGGCCTTGCTGGCATCGGAAGCCGCCCTGCGGGCGCAGATGAATATTGTAGATCGCCATATCGACGCGCGGCCATAGGATCGGAAAAGCGTCAGCTGCATCGACTTGTTGTACGGTCATTCTCCCCTCTGTTCCGATATTCAGGTTGAGGATCGGGATATCCCGCGGATACTCCTTGTCGCCGTAATTATATTAATTATCTCCAGTATTGACAGAAAATACATCCTGCGATACACTTCCGCCTAAGAGTACAGGCATTCTGTACTTGAAAGTGAAAATTAAAAATGCGTGCCTGGATCGAGCTTGTTCTTTTCTTACTCATAGCTCTGCCTATCACCATCATTGATGTTCGTGAGTATCGAATCCCAGACCTTCTCACCTTCGGCGGGATCACAGCATTCTTCCTCCTGAAGCTGCTTTGGAATGAGCAGCCCGTCTGGATCCTTGTGTCGGAAGGCGCCGTCGGATTTGGCGTGTTCTGGCTGATCTGGTGGGTTACCAGGGGTCAGATCGGCCTGGGCGATGCCAAGTATTCCGCATTTATTGCGGTTGCGGCGGGCTTCTCGACATGGTTTGCCGCGCTCTTCATCGCTTCCGTCATCGGCGTTATGACCGCCGCTGTTCTCATCGTGCTGTTCAAGGCCGACCGCAAGACGCGAATCCCGTTCGCACCGTTCCTGACGGTCGGAGCCGCGCTGTCTTTTCTCCTGATGATGACAACGAGCCTCCGCAGTTTTCTGCCGGATTTTCGAATGTGAGGAAGCACGACATGAAGAGACTTGTCCTTGCGGCGGTTGCGGGGCTCCTTCTTGCAGCTGCCATGCCTGCGCAGCAAATCAAGGAGATGGAGTTCAAGAACCAGGCCATCGTAGACATCCTCCTGGCGCTCGCGGAAACGTCTGGAAGGTCCATCGTGCCGGATGAAACGGTGAGCGGCAGCGCATCCTACTATTTCAACGAAACCGACTTCGAAACCGCGCTGAAGATTTTTCTCACGACCTACAAGATGTACTCCTGGAAGGACGGGAACATTTACTTCGTTTCCAGGGTGCGCTCGTCGTGGAATACGGAAACAGGGAATGCCACGCTGGACGCGGAAGACGTGGAACCGAGGCTGATCGTCGCCGCGCTTTCCCGAGCCATTGGCAAGACCATCCTCTTCGACTCGCTTCCCCGGGAAAACATCACCATCCACGTGGAAAATGCGAAGCCGGCAAAGATACTGGAAATGATCGTGAAACGCTTCCCTGACTACCAGGTGGAAACAAGCGATGATTTCCATTACATCAGGCGCCTGGACGCCATAGGCAGGGCCGACCAGAGGACTGACAAGCCGGGAACACTGGTAAGCCTCCGCGGCGGAAAGTACACCATCAACGCCGAGAAAACGCGCCTGCGGGACCTCCTTACCGAGGTGTTCAAGAAGGCGGGATTGGAATACTCACTCTTTCTCCGCAGCGATGCCATCCTCGAGAATATCCATTTCACCGACAAGGCGCTGGAGGAAATCCTGAGGTTGGTTCTCGAACAGGCCAACGCCGACTTTTCCGTCGAGAACGGCATCTACTACGTCTATGAGATACAACGCGCGGACGTCATGAAGAAATTGAAGACGATCCGTTCCATTCCTCTCACCTACCTCTCCGTGCAGGACCTGCCCAACCTCTTTCCTCAGGATATGGCAGCGCAGAGTTTCTTCCGCCTGGACAAGAACACCAACACGGTCATCCTTTCAGGAAGCGCGCAGGAGATCGGCCCGATTGAAGAGTTCATCATGGCGCTCGATCAGCCGTTGCAGCAGAAACGCTACTATCGTTTCGACTTGAGCTACCTCAGGGTGAGTGACTTCATGAACCTCCTTCCTCCTCACTTGAGCGGGATCAAGCCGTTTCCGCTGCCCCAGGGCAATTCGTTCGTCATGCTGCTTTCACCGGAGAACAAGCGGCAGCTGGACGAGTACCTGGAAATCGTAGACAAGAAGCAAGGCGGGATCCCTATTCGCCTGAAGTACGTGCAGTCAGATTACCTTTTGAAGAACCTTCCGCCGTCCGTCGGCAAGGACGATGTGCAGGCAACGGGAGATTCCACCCTGGTCTTTTTCAATGGCACTGAGGACAAGCTGCGGCAGTTCACTCGCGAACTGGAGGCCCTTGACCGGCCCATACCCCAGGTCCGTTACGAGCTTCTCGTCATCGAATACCAGGGCGGAGAGAGCCTGGATTGGAGCGCCTCCGCTTCCAGCAGCCCGGTGACCAGCTCTTCATCAACCGCATTTCTTGGGACCATAGGAAAGCTCCTGCAGCTGAACTTCAACATCGTGTCCACTTTCGGGACGCTCTTCGCGGTCAACCTGAATCTCGGCCTGAGCACCAACAAGGCGAAGGTGCTTGCCGACACAACGTTGAACGGCCTCTCCGGACAGGAAATCAAGTTCCAGAACACACTTACCACCCGCTATCGGGATCTGGAGCTCAACACTACCACCCAGCAGCTCCAGGCCAGCGGCGTCACGCGTGAGATCACCTCAGGTCTCATCATCAGCATGAACGGGTGGGTCTCGGGGGACGGGATGATTACCATGAAGGTAGCCTCCACGATATCCAAGCAGGGGGCGGATCTCTCTCCAAGCTCCGGCAACCCTCCCTCCACCTCCGAAAAAATCGTGAGCACCAATGTCCGCACGGTCTCGGGAAAGCCTGTTGTGATCGGGGGGCTCATTCAGCAGGAAAAAACCGTCACGGTTCAAAAGACTCCCGTGGTCGGCGATATTCCCCTCATAGGGCTCCTGTTCCAGGGCAGGAACGAAACGGTGCAGAACGATGAGCTCGTCATCTACATCGTGCCGCACGTCGAGTATCCGGATCAACAGGCAGTGAACGAAGGAGTCCGGATCGAGGCGCTGTATCAAAAGCTCATCAAGGGATAGCCAAGGTGTCTGACCACCCGATCCTGCGCCCGACAGAATGTGACCCGCGGCTTGTCACCCTCGCTGAGTTCATGCCCCTCCCTGAATGCCAGGACCAGTATCCGCTGGAGTATATTGACGCCCACTCCGTCATCAAGCTGCGGGAGGATGGGGAGGAAGTCCTTGTCGGGGTCTGCGAACCCGGCAACTCGGCCATCCGCGAGTATCTCAGGACCTTTCATGGGAAGCCCGTGGAGTTCTTCCGCATAGACCGTACCGAGCTTTCCGCATACCTGGGCAAACGTCTTTCGGTGCTGGAAACCGAAGCGCCGCGCTCCGCTTCAGCGGAGGACGAACGGCTCACGCTGGACAGGCTCGCAAACGATGCCCCGATTGTGAACCTGGTGAACAGCCTCATCATCGAGGCCATACGGAAGGGTGCATCCGACATTCACATCGAATCGTTCTCCGAAGATGCGAGGGTTCGCTATCGGGTTGACGGAGTCTTGCAGACGGTGAGCCGCCTGGAGAAAGAAAAGTTCCCGGCGGTCGCTTCCCGCATCAAGATCATGTCCAACCTGAACATCATGGAGCGCCGGCTGCCCCAGGACGGCAGGACCTCTGTGCGTATTGGCGGCAGCACGTTCGATGTGCGGGTTTCCATTATTCCGATTGCCGCAGGGGAGTCTGTCGTGCTGCGGCTTTTCAATACCACCGGGTCGCCCCTCGGTCTTGGCGATCTTGGCATCGACACGGAAAATCTTGCCCTCATTCGCAGGCTTGTCTCGGTTCCCCACGGACTCGTGCTTGCCACGGGACCCACCGGCAGCGGAAAGACCACGACTTTGAACTCTGTCTTGCGGGAAATCGCATGGGAAACGGTCAAGGTGGTGACTATTGAAGATCCCGTGGAGTACCTGATCGAGGGAGTGGGGCAGATCCAGACCCATGAGCGCATCGGGTTGACGTTCGATTCGCTGCTGCGACGCGTCCTCCGCCAGGATCCCGATATCATCATGGTAGGTGAGATCCGCGATTCAGCAACCGCTGAGCTGTCCGTTCGCGCGGCGCTCACCGGGCATCTGGTGCTCTCCACGCTCCACACGAACGACGCTATATCGGTCATTCCCCGGCTCAGGAACATGGGCGTGGAGCCGTACCTCCTTGCCGCCGTCCTGCGCGGCTCCATGTCGCAGCGATTGGTTCGAAAAATCTGCGGCTCCTGCTCTCGCGCCGGAAAGCCCACGCGAGAAGAGAGTGAGCTTCTCAGGCGCAACGGCTTATCTGCAGGCAGCCTGCATCGGGGCAGGGGCTGCGACGCTTGCGGCGGTACGGGATTCAAGGGCCGTACCGCGATCGTGGAAGCGTTTTCCTCCGATGAGACCGTGGAGGAGATGATCCTGAAAGGCGAGCGCGTTTCTGCCATCGCCGGCTACCTGGGCACCAGGGGCTACAGCACCTTGTTGCAGAATGGACTGCGGATGGCCGTGAATGGCCTGACAACCCTGGCGGAAGTTGAAAGCCTGGTGATGAGCTGATGCCCGTGTACGTGTGCCGTGTTTCTGACACGAAGGGGAAAATCGAGGAGTTTCTCCGCGAGGCCGCGTCCGAAGAGCCGCTTCTTCGAGAGCTGTCGTCGGCGAGCCGTTTTGTGCTCTCCCTCAAGGAGTTGGCCGTGGGGGAGGCAGCGCCAAAGGCCGGCAAGCGGTTTTCTCGCAGGGATGTCGGTGAGCTCACCGATCTTCTGACTCTCACGCTCGGCTCCGGTCTTTCGCTCAAGGATTCCCTTGAGGTGGCGCAGACCGTTTCCACCCACGGATCGGGAAGTGACCTGGTCACCCTGCTCCTGGACAGGATCAGGAAAGGCAGCACTTTCGCCGCGGCACTTGAAGGGACGGGAAACAGCTTTCCCCCGGTATATCGCGGAATAGTGAGAATCGGGGAGCGTATTGGCTCCCTGGAGCGCGTGTTTGGTCGGCTTTCCCAATACCTGGGCGACCAGAAAAGACTGCGAGAGCGGTTCGGCGCTGCGCTTCTCTACCCGGCAATAGTCATGGGAGCAGTCCTGGCAACCGCAGTTCTCATTGTCGTGGTTCTTCTTCCCCGGCTGCGGGAGATCTTCAATCAGATCGGGCCCGGGATGGCCGGGAAGGTCGAGACCATGATGCAATCCCTCACGGCTGCCTTTGTCGTCCTGGGTGCGATGCTGATCGTGGGAGCGGCGCTCCTCATCGGGGTGCAGCGCGCGCGACACCGTGGGGGCCGGCTCGCCGTGCGAATTGATACATTGCTGCTGCGCGCCCCTGTCCTTGCCACCTTCCTGGTACAACGTGAGCTCCTGAACTTCGCCTTTGCAATGGAAACGCTCACCGCTTCGGGGGTCAGCGTGGAGGAAGCGCTTGCCGAAGGAGCAGGCGCGGTGGAAAACCGTGCGCTGAGGAAAGAGATATTCGAAATCAGGGAAAGAGTGCTGAAGGGGGAGCACCTTTCCGCTGCTTTTGCGGGGTGCGTCCTGTTCCCGGCCCGTGTTTCACGATGGGTAGGTATTGGAGAGCGGGTCGGGCACGTGGAAAAAGTCTTCGGACAGCTGCGCGCATACTATCACCAGGAGGTTGAAAAATGGCTAGGCCGTCTCATGGTTCTTCTCGAGCCCGCCCTGATCGTGGCACTGGGAATCATGATCATCCTGTTCGTGGTCTTGTTCATCGTTCCGATCTTCTCCTTGTACGGCACCATGCTCTAGTCAACCGGGAAGCGGGATGGACGTTCATGGAGATCCTCATTGTCCTGACGATCATCGTGATCCTCACCGCAACGGTTGGATTCATGGCGGTCCGCTATGTCGACCGGGCGCGCAGGGTCTCCGCCAGGGACCAGATCGAGACGCTTTCTCTTGCCGTGAGTGCGTACGCCCTGGATTGCAAGCAGTACCCGAGCCAGGAGCAGGGGGTGGATGCCCTGTGGGTCAAGCCTGTCCTGGAGCCCATGCCCGCGGGATGGAGTGGACCTTATGTCACCAGGAAAATCAGTTCGGATCCCTGGGACCATCCCTACGAATACACGGTGCCCGGACCGAACGGCCTGCCCTTTGGCCTTCGCTCGTTCGGCGCAGACGGCAAGGAAGGGGGGCAGGGCAACGACGAGGACATCACCTCGTGGGAGGACTAGGTAATGGTCCGAAGCTCTGAACAGGGCTCCATTCTCCTGGACTTGGTGGTGGCCCTTTCCATCGTCATGGTCGGGTTTGCAACGTTCCTGGGCGGCATCAGCCTGGCGGCGTCTTTGAGCGCGCGGCAAAACGCACGGGTGCAAGCCATGATCGAACTGAGGAACGCTCATGCGAAAGAACACACCGTTCTTTTTCAGAAGGAATGAAGGTGGCTCAACAATCATCGAGGTGGTTGTGGCACTCTTCATCCTTTCCTCCCTCGGCATCGGGGCCTGGCATGCTGTCGGGGTCTCTCTGCGCCTCGCAGGCAAGTTGAGGGACGGGATGCTTGCGAATGTTCGTCTGCTTCAGCTTGATGACAGGCTTCGCGGGCTTGCCGGCCGGGTATACCTTCCGTACTGGGCCCCGGACGGAATTGTCCAGATGGGGGATGGTGCACTGAGCGTTCCCTACCTCGATGGAGACTCGGGGAAGGAACTGAATGTCACCTTCCGGGAGGGTATTCTGACAGTCGGTGACGACAGGACGTCCACGCGGTACGCCGGTTTCCAGCACGTGGAGCTTTCTGCCGCAACAGACGATTCGAATCACCAATGCGGAGTTATCCTCCTTCTGGACAGAAGGGATGGAAAGCCTGTTCGTATTGTCGCACGTTTTGGCGCAACGCCCCTGGGGAGCCTGTCGTCTCAATGAAGCCTGATTACAGGAGCACCGGATCCACGACCATCGTCGCGCTCTCCATGCTCATCCTCATGGCGGCCGTGGCTGGGGGCGGTGCACTCATCCTCCAGGCGGCATTCGCCTACACATCGCGCAGTTCCGAACGTGAGGAGCTGCGGCTTTCCCTCCAGCAGGCGGGTGAGCGCCTGGTGGCGTTGCTCGCTTGCGATCCGACGCCGGATTCTGACTCGCCCCTGGATCCAATATGGGGCCAGATCGGCAGTCCCGAGGACTCACGTGTGAGCGTTGCCCTTCAGGACATCTCGAGTAAATTGAACGCAAACTGGACGCAAAAAGCGGTATTCGAAAAGACGATCCTTGGGCAGCTTTTGCGCGCAGGCAGCACCGCCCAGGATCTCCAGCAGCGCAGAGAGGACCAGGGCATTGCAACCGACATCGCAGCAGAATACGCCGACCTCATCAAGGAAGGTGCACTGCCGCGCTATTTCACAGGATACGGCTATGCAAATCTCAACGTGACCGACGAGTTTGCCCTGCGCAAGCTTTTCGCAATCCGCATGTCGGACCAGGCTGGCGCCGAGGTCTTCCATACGAGACTTCAGCACGCTTTGATGCAGAAAAAACTTCTGAAACGTACTGACCTCCGGGATTTCTTTGGCCTGGATTACGGGAAGCTGTTCCCGGTCATGAACGCGGAGCCTGTTCTCAATGTCCATTTTACCGAGCCACTGATACTTGGCGAGCTCCTGTCACTTCCCGACCTGCGGATCCCCCAGCCCCGGCAGGCTGCGCAGGTCATCCTGGACTTGCGGGATCGATCAGAATTGACCGCTGAAAAGCTGCGCCAGGTCATAGGCGCTCCCGATGACAGCAGAATTTATCAATACCTCGGCGTCGTGACATGGTTCTGGAGGATCACCCTCACTCGCCGCCCCGTCCGGCTGGAGTTGATCGTCGCGCGAGTGCCTGCGGATGACGGAAGCTCCCCGCGGTTCCTCATTGTGGAAGAAAGGTACTATTCGTGATCGCGCTGGGATACGGAGAAGAGCGGGAAGCCGAAGTTCACGTCACGCGGCTCGATGACGGGGCTCACCTGAGCGGCAATTGCCGGATTGACGGTCTCCTCGTCTCGCGGCTGGATTTCGATCTGCAGATCCTCGATATCCCGAACGTACCGGAAAAGGAGGTGGAAAGTCTCATTCGGTATCGCCTTCGCAGCATCTACCCGGGGAGCCCCGGTGAAACAGCTTTCGACTACAGGGTCGAGTCAGCTGCTGCGCATCAACGGGCCATTGTCTTCATTTCACGGAAAGCGACCCTGGAAAAATACAAAGGTGCTGCCCCGGAAAGCCGCTGCTCCTGCCGTACACCCTGCTGGGACGGACCGCGCGGAGGCGCAAGGACATTCGGGTCTGGTTCGTTCAGCGAGATTGGGCGGAATTGTCCGTTTTCCGAGCCGGGCTGCTGATCTCCTGCCGGCTTTTCCGAAGGAAGAATGGGGAGACGCTCGATCTTCAGTCGGAAGAGGACGAGTTGCCGGAAGCCGTGCGAGCGCTTCCTCTTCTGGTAGTTGCCTCAGCGGCCGAGCTGGATCGGCTGCGTGCGGCCGCCAGGGCGGAAAAGCCGCGCTCACCGCAGTACCTCAACTTCCAGGAGCTTTCGGCAACTCAGCGGAAAACGGGCGGGCTTTTTTGCGGGCCAGGACGAAGACACGCTGTTCTGGACCCTGCTGCGCGAATTGCGCTGCTGGTGTTTGTCGTTTCTGTTTTGGGGGTCCTCGTTTATTACAGGAACGTTCGGCGCGATGAGGCGCAATACCAAAGTCTGAAAGAGGCGCATGCAAGCCTGGAAGAAACCAGCGCCAGGGCAATGGCCGTGCAGAAGGACGTGGATGCACTTCGCGCAGAACTTTCCCGGATGATCGCAGAGGAGCCCCCGGACCTCTATTCGCTTCTTTCCGAGCTGAGAAGAGTGCTGGGCAGTGATGTCCAGATTCGAAGCCTGAAGGTTCAGGCGGACAGCTTTGTGATCGAAGCCATCAGCCTCAACCCGCTGAGGCTTATGCAAGGTTTCCGCGGCAGCACATTTTTCAGCTCCGTCAAGCTTTCGCAGGTAATTCCCGACCCCCTGTCGGGAAAAGAGCGCTTTTCTTTTTCGGGGGTATTCCATGCCCGCTAAGAGGGAATGGAAGTTTTTGCGAATACTGGCAGCAATCGGTCTTCTTGTGGCTCTCGGTGCTGCATTCACATTCGGCGCCGAGCGTTCGCGAGTTGCTCGTGCCAAGGCGGCCCAATATGCGGTTCAAAATGCGGCACTACGGCACTCCATTGGCTCGGAGTCCCGACTGGTATTCTTGCGGGGCCAGCTCCAGGGAGAGCTCGACGTCATGAGAAGCCGTTTCTATGCGCCGAACGAGATGAACCCCTACTCCTTCGGAACGCTCATCAGGAAAAAGCTCGCGTCACATGGGATCGTGGTTGTTCGCTACCAGGTAATCGAGGTCAAGGGCGCAACAGGCCTGGAGTTTTCGGTCTCGGGATCCATTGCCTCTCTTGTTCTCTTTCTGAAGGAGGTTTCCGAATCCGACCACCATTGGAGCGTTTCCTCATTCGCGCTGACCGTGCGTGAAGGCACGAGAGACGCAGACGCCTCGTTCAGGATTGGCTATGAAGTCCGCGATTCTTAACGGCGCCCAGATGGCCCTCATGGCCGGAGCGATCTTCTTGATTGCCATGCTGATCATCTCCTGGAGAGAACCGACAGCATGGGAGGCTTCACCTGCTGCTTCCTCGGCCCCCGAAGCCATTCCCGCAATTCCAGAAGGAAAGCCGGAAAGGGCCGCGCCGCAGGAAATACTCGCCCTCTTCATTAAGAGCGCTCCCCCCGCGCCTCACACAGTCATGAATCGTGAGCCATCGCCTGAAGTCAAGACGCCCGTCGACGCACCCTGGCTGGTGTATCTCGGCTTCTACAAGGGAGCGCCCGGGAATCCGAGCTCTCTTCTCTTGAAAGACACGAGATCCGGACGCGTGATACAGGTGTCCCCGACGGGCTCCCTGGGCGGGTGGTCCCTCGTCGAGGCCTCCGACAAGCGCCTTGTCCTTCGCCACGCCGATGACGTCTACATCGTGAACAAGAGGTAGCCATGCGAAGAATCCAGGGAGCCTTCCTGCTGATTGCCGTGGTCCTTGCAGGATGCGCGTCACAGGGCAGCGGCGATGGCAGGGTGTTCGACAAGGCGCCGCTGTTCGGCATGATGTACGACGAAGAAAACCAGCCCTGCGCCGGGGTGAAGCTGTCCGTCGATGAGGTGGCAAACAACAGCGACACAGGACTGGTCACGGACATTCGGGGGCGGTTCATGCTTCCCGATCTCGCCCGAGGCGCGCATTCGCTTGATGCAAAAAAGGAAGGCTACGAGCCGCTCAACGAAAAAATTCTTTTCCTGAACAGAACAGATGTCCTTTTCCTGCGGATGGTCTCCTTTGGGCAGCTTCTGGCAAAGGCGGAGAAAGCCCTTGAAGAAAGGAAGTGGGACGATGCGGAAGCGTTCCTGGCAAGGGCCGGGAAACTTGATGCGAGTGATTCGGTGCTTCAGTTTCTGCGCGCGGTCAAGGCCTACCGGACTGAAAGGTACGGCGACGCGATTGACCTTCTGAATGGCATGCTGGCCAGGGGCGTCAAAGAACCTTCGATCTATCTGTTCCTGGCTGACATCTACCAGAACAACCTGGAGGAGCCTCGAAAAGCCATTGGCAACCTCGAAGCGTATCTGTCCAAACGCGGCGATTCCGAAGTCGAAAAGAGGTTGACCGCGCTGAAGGCAGCCCAAAAATAGGGGAAGCCAACGGCGATGCGGGCCACGCGCGGGTGCCCTTGCAAGGTCGCCCTTCCTCGGGTTGCGAAAGCCGTTGCGCCCGCGCCGGTTTCGTTTGAGTTTTTTCGGGCCTGGGATATAATGGCTTCCATAAAGCAATCAGTCGTTTTGGCTGGTTCTATTTGAAAAAGTCGTCCAAGGAGATGAAAAAAGTATGAAGAACTGCAGAGCCGGACCAGACCTCGGGCTGAGGTCCGCGTGAAAAAGCCAAGCCTGCCCGCGGGTTTGCGCTTCCTGGCGTATTCCGCCCCCTTCATTCTTCTCTGCGCCACTCTGGCCGTTTTGTCCGTCAATCTACGGGCAATCGAAAACACACGCCGACAGCTTTCAAACCTGGACACAAGGATTTCCCAACTGTCACTGCAGACGAAATCCCATATCGACGACCTTTCCCGGGAGATCAAAGATCTGTCCGGCGGTATGCAAAAAGAGATTGCCTCATCACGGCGAAGCGCACAAGGAGATTCTTTCCGCATTGGGAATGGACTTCCGGGTCGGCTGGATCAGATGGCGCATCAGATGAAAGAACTCGCCGCGTCTCCGCAGCCCAGCGTCGTTGTCTCGACTGTGAGCGCGAAAAGCAACGACACGCGGCAGGAAGCACCTGCGCGCGAGTCACCCGTTGAGCAGCCCGCGGCACCGGCTGCGCCCCCTGCCGCGACGGAGAGCACCGCGTCTGCAGTTGTCGCTGCATCCGCGGCGACCACCGCCTCCAGTTCTCCTGATTCCTCGACGGAGCAGGATCTTTCTGCCGCGCGACGGATGAAAGAGGGTATGGCCCTTTATGAATCCCGGAGGTATGGCCAGGCGCAGAAGAGCTTCATGGCGGTTATTGAATCGCAGGCTGACAATGTCAACGCCCGCCTGTACTACGCGGCGAGCCTCTATCGGGCAAACCCGTCCGACACGGCCAGTTATCCCCTCATTGAGAAGAATCTTCGCCTGGTCATGAACATCGACGCGGAAAACCCCCTTGCCTTGGAAACCTTGGCCATGGTCGAAATCGAGCGCCAGAAATGGGCTGTTGCGCTGGGACATCTCAGGCTTCTTGTCGCATTGCAGCCCGGTAGCGCCGTTTTCCTCAAGACCGCCGGATACTGTGCGCTCAAGGTCGCGGATATCCCCTCGGCGAAGAGCTATTTCGAGGCAGCTTTACGACAGCTTCCGGCGGATGCTGAAACCTTGAGCTCCCTTGGTGATTGCGAGTCGAGCCTTGGCAATGCATTGCAAGCCGAGCAGGACTGGAAGACAGCTCTCTCTTCTCTCGACCAGGGAACGGCACCCGGGTCGAGGGCGGGCGTGGAGCTCTACATCAAACTTGCAAGAGCCGCGTACGCACGCGGGGACTATGGGGAATCCCTGAAGCTCGCGAAGGAGGGCCAACAGCGGGGGAGATCCGCCTTCCTGCAGGCGTACGAAGGCCTGAGCCTTATAGCCAGTGGAAGCGCGCCGGAGGGGCGGGTGATTCTGCGTCGGATCTCCTCGTCATCCGACACTCAGGCCGCTGCCCTGGCCAGGGAGGGTCTTCAGGAGGCTCAGCAATGAGGTGTTTCGGCACAGCTCCGAAATCTGTCGTTGTGATGCTCGCCTGCATTCTGGGTGCAGGGACCGTCGGGGGAATGGAGATTTTCCTGGCCCCGATTGTGTACGTGGACGACACCGGCACGGGCGGGGCGGAAGGCAGGCAGCCCCAGGAAGACTTGTTCAAACGGCTGGGCGGGGCGGCTATCGCAAACGGCGTCACGTTGCATGCAGTCGGGTCGTCAGGGGATTCCGTGCCTCGATCCTTTCTGGACGCTGCGCGGCTGTGCGAATCCCAGGGCTACCCCTTTCTGCTGTACGGGTTTGTAAAGCGCACCGAGTTTTCCTCCTACGCCGAGGTAAAGCTCCTGGAGCGGGAACGGAAGGAAGTCTCCGCAGCCTTCATTGCCGGCGATGACGACAGCCACTACGAACGCCTCATGGATGACCTGGCGGCAAAGATCGCAGCATATGTCCGCGGCGATCTTGGCATGGGACCTCCTCCTCCATCTGACCTGCCGGCCCGGAACGTGGTCGTTCTCCTCGCATCAGCAGGCTACTGGACGCCCACGGGCGGAGACTGGAGCCAGGCCATGGCAGGCCTCGTGAGCGCCGACGTCGGCATTCGTTTCATTCCCGCCAGGCCATTGTTCCACATCTGGCGGCAGTCCTGTTTCCTGGCAGTGGGGCTGGACCTCGAATATGCACTGGGAACCTGCCAGCCAGGATTGGAAAGCTCCTACCTCCACGCAGCGAAGGTGCGCATCCCTGTGGAAGGATTCGTGGAGCTTGGATCGGGGCATCGGATCGGCATTGGCCTCGGGCCGCTCCTGGAGGTCGATACCCTCGTACAGGCCAGGCAGTACGGTACCACGGTTGTCCAGACAACCGTGGCACCGGGCGCTTCGGTTTCCATCCTGTACCAGTACGTCCTCTCCAACTCCGTATCCCTGGGGCTGTCCAACATGTTTGACGTGGCATTTTATGCAAAACCGCTTTTCACGTACTCACCACGGCTGTCCGTGGCCATCTGGCTGGGTGGAGGCCCATAGGAGCGCGTTCATGAATAAAAGTGTTGTGATCCTTGCTTGCATTGCTATGCCGTGGCTGAGCTCCTGCGGCAGCGGACTTCTGACCGACATGAGCAGAACGCTCGGAGACCCTTCGGTTGACGCGCCGCGTGTCGCCTCGTTCTCAAAAGAAAATCGTGTTGAAGTGAGCTGGCCCCGGGACGTCAATGCCGATCAGTACATTCTCGAGAGGACACAGGACGGCGGTGTTCCCAGCTGGACGGCGGTCTACGCCGGCAGCGGCACCGGCTACGAGGACACCGACTGCTCCGACCAGGGACGCTATCTCTATCGGTTGACGAGAACCCGGGGGACAAGAAGCTTTGGTCCCTCGGCGGCGGTGATGGGCGTTGCAAGTGCCGTGTGCCATGATACCCTCGAGCCCAATGACCTTGAAACAGAAGCTGCTCCCCTGACGTCGACTTTGGCGGCAAACCTTTACTATTACAGCTCTGTCATCCAGCTGAGTGGCGCCCCGCTGCTGACTCAGGATGTGGACTGGTACTCAGTGAGCATTCCACCTCATCGGAAAGCCAATATCGTCGTCACTCAGGACAACCTGCAAGGAGGATCAACGAACACGTGGATGTATTTCTACCTGAAGGGAACCAACCCGGTGCAGATCGTGAACAACCAGGCGATCGTCATTACGAACTACTCTGACGTTGCCGCGATGCCGTTTCTCTTCAAGATCTACCCGATACCTTCGTCCTTCGCGGTCAACGGCGGCGGGTCACTGATCACCTACACGGTCTCACTGAACAGCATCATGAGCTACTGAGGGAAGAGGATGAAGAGGATCGCCCTGGTCATCCTGATGCCGGCTATCATTCTTTTCCCCGGTGGCTGTCCCTCACCTGCCGGCGGAACTCAAGCCGTTGTCGCTGACACGGGCACGGCGGGAGTTGTCGAGCAAAAGAGCGAACTCTTTGTCCAGCAAAACGGCGTGTACGAATTCACAACAAATGACAGCGCATACTGGGGGCCCAATGGGTACACCTTGTGGGCTCTTCCTTTTGCCGGTCAGCAGACTTTCATGAAGAGGGACGCGGCCCTCATCAAGAGCAGCGGGAATGCGTACGCGGGCTATGGGATCATCTTCTGCCAGCATGACGCGGGCAATCCTTCCCAGGGTGAAACGATGCTGGTCGCCATGATCAACTCGCAGCAGCAATACACCATAGGCGAGGCAACCGGCTCGGTGTACACGCCCTATACCAGCCCGACGTGGGTGCAGAATCCGGGCCTCGCCAAGGGCTACGGGATGACGAACAACCTGAAGGTGACGCGGGATGCGGATGGGCTCTTCCATCTTTCCTTGAATGGTTCGGAGGTCATGACATTCCGTGACGGAAGAATACCACTGGAGGCTGGAGGCGGTGACGGCTACCTGGCGGTGATTTCTCCCCAGGACAGCTTCCCCGGCACCCCGGTCACTGTCAGCTACAAGGAAAACTAGTCCATGGCGGCATAAAGAAAACAACATGAGAAAAAGTGATCGCGTGGTTGCGTGGATTCTTCTTCACTGCTTTTTCGTCGCCCAGATTCCCCTCTTTGCGCAGGGGGGCGTTTCTCTTGTTCCGCAGGCGCCGGCCGAGACTTCGGCCCTTCATGCGCCCGACGCGGCGCCGTCTTCCGCTCACGTATCCCGGCTGGTGGGCCCCCAGGACGCCGTGGTCATGGATATGGACGGTGTACGCCTGGAGATGCCGGCTGGCGCGCTGAAAAAACCCGCCCTGATCGCAATCAGCAAGCTCCCGGCGGCAGCGCAGCTTGATGAAGGCATGAGGAATGCGACCCTCGGCGTGCAGGGCTATCGCTTCGAGCCTCATGGCATTGTTTTCCAGAAGCCAGTCCGCATCACCATGTCATTCGACCCGGGTATTGCGGAATCTCCGACGGCGCTTTCGAACCTGTACACCTATTTCTACGACCAGATGGCGGGGCGGTGGGAGCGCCTGGAAAAGGTAAGCGTTGACAGGAAGGCAGCAACCATAACGAGTCTCTCTCGTCACTTTACCGACATGATCAACGCCACCCTCAAGCTGCCCGAGGGACCCCAGCCCATCCAATATGACGTGAACTCGATCAAGAACCTGGAGGCTGCAAACCCAGGAGAAGGCGTCGTGATGCCCGACGGCCCGCAGCCCGGGTCGTTCGGCTCCGCTTCCTTCCGGCTTCCCTTGAGGCTCCCACCCGGGCGGGGAGGCGCAAACCCGCGGCTTGCTCTGCGCTACTCCAGCGACGGAGCGGAGACCTGGCTGGGCAAGGGCTTCGATATCGAAGTCCCAGCCATCACGATTGACACGCGCTTTGGCCTGCCGCATTACGACGGGGCGGACCGCTACAGCCTGGACGGGGAGGAATTGCTGCCCATCGGAACGGACAGAGATGGCTCACTCCTGTTTCAGCCACGGACCGAGAAGAGCTTCGCGCGCATCCGGTGGTACCGCGCAGGCGGAGCAGGGGGCGAAGACGATTACTGGCAGGTGACGGAGAAGAACGGCACAGTCAGGGAGTACGGGCACAGCCAGACCGAGGGATGGCTGGGGCCCCAGAGATCCGATCGAACCCGGACGTATTCATGGTACCTCAGCAAGGTCAAAGACAGTTTCGGCAACGTCATCAGCTACGCATACACAAACGATCAGAACATTTCCACGCCAGGAACTACCCCCAACAATTACGCGTATCTTTCGGACATCTACTACACCGGCGTCGAATCCACGGGAGACCGAGGCGCCTTTCACGTGGCGTTCGTGCTTGAAAGCAAAGACCGGGAAGACAGGAGGCTAGACTCACGGGGAACCTTCCTCTCGAAGCTTGCCCGGCGGCTTCAGACGATCAATCTCTACTATAAAGATGCGATCGTTCGCAGCTACCAGTTCGCCTACAAGTACAACGAGTTCGGCCAGTCGCTTCTCAGCGGCTACAGCGAGGTTGGCGGACCGGGTTCTTCCACATTCTACAGCTATTCGTTCGACTACTACGCTCTGCCCAAGCGGCTGGACCAGGGGAATCCCGTCGGGTACGACGCTTTCGGAACGGCGGAAGAGCTGTGGACCGCGTCCGCCGACGGACTGCTGCAATCAAGCAAGAGCTCGAGCGTCGGCGGCAATCTTTATCTCGGGCTGGACCTGTTCATCCCGATTCCTTTTTTTGGAAAAATCGAGATCGCAAACTTTGGCCTGCGCGGGGGCGTCAACTCTTCTTCAAGCGGCAGCCTGAGCACTATCCTTGATCTCAACGGCGACGGCCTGCCGGACCTGGCGTGGAACCAGGGCGGTTCCATCGCTGCCTACCTCAACACTCCCCGCGGGCTGGATGCGCTGGCCTCGGCTTTCGGGACGCCGGGAACCATGGATCGGGAGGACCAGCTTTCATTCAGCCTCGGGCTCTCCGCGGGCTTATTGGGGACCAGCTACGCGTTGACGAGGCAGAACTCGTATTCGGAAACGCAAACGGCCTTCGTGGATGTGAACGCTGACGGGCTTCCGGATTTTGTCACTGCCGGAAGCGATTTTTACGGGGGGAACACGGGGACCGGATTCGATCCGACTCCATGGGGGTCCGGCACAGAGAGCTCCGCGGGCAGCTCGTCAAGCGGCTCCGAGGACGCGGACTATCAAAAGACCTATTTTCAGGAACAGCCGCTGCGCGCGTGGAAGGCGTATCGTTCGGGCACCATAGCGGTCACGCAGAGTGCGCACCTGATCAATCCCGGCAGCGTGAGTGACGATGGTCTTCAGCTTGATACGTACGCCGAGAATACAACCACTCCGGCTGCGACAATCAGTCTCACCAGGGCGAATGCGTCGTCCCCGACGACACGGTCCACACTTGCGATTGGCTCCGGCCAGAAGCTTTTTTTTCTCGAAGATACCAGGCCCCATGAGCTTGGAGACGAGGTGTCGTGGAATGTCGGGATCAAATACACGAGCATCAACCTGTTCGAGGACATGAAGTATTGCGGCGTTTTCTCGCCGCCTGCTCTTCTGAGTTCGCTTCCCGATCAGGCGCTCCTGTTGATATACCAATACAATTCGGGCTCCCGAAACGGCTCAGATTACTACAGCCGTATTCCCGGCTGGGAGGGGAAGGACCCTTCCCAGCTCGGACCTGTGTACCGGGCCCTCTTCCGAAACGGCTTTTTTACAGCGCAGCGTGTACCGAAAACACTGTTCCTGGCCATGCTTTCCGCGGCTTCGAAGGATACGCTGGCAGGAACGTTTTCCACTTCCTATAAGGATGCAACCGGCGCCGTCAAAGTCGTGGAAGTCACCCGCCCCACGGCGGACACGCTGCTGCAGTACGGATTCTCCTATGAGCCGGAGAGTCAGACATTCATTCGAGCAGGCAGCAGGGCTGGGCAGGTGTTCACCGATTCGAACGTTTTCTCGCCGGCATCCTATTCTTCGGACAGCCTTTTTGGAAAGTATTTTCTCGCCGCTCTTCAGAGTCTCGGAGCGAATGCTGACGACTACTCCTCCATGGGATTCTGGAAAGCTCCGGGAGGCGGCTATGTATTTCCACAGTCAGGAGGGGGAGGCGCGGCCACATGGAGGTCGACGGTCCATGACAGTCTGCCGGCCACTGTCTCCGCGCCGGCGGCCCAAGGCAACATTCTCCTCGAACAGACCTATGATCCCGCCGGGGCACAATTCGAGCAACTCTGGCTCAAGGCGGACAGCCAGGGGAACCCGAACCTCGCGCGCGTCACGGAAAGCGGAGAAAACGTGGACACAACGGCCAATCCACGTATCACTGGCGGTGCCGATTCACAGACGATCACCTTGTCTGACCGGGGAATCACGCGCGATTTCGCCTTCTCGGCGCGATCCTCCTATATCCAGAGTCTGACGGCATCCCTCTATCAGGGCGCGGTCAGCAACTACATCTTGAGCGCGGAGAATCTCAGCGGGGTGGGATATTCCTTGATCCAGCGGCAGGCATGGAACAGCGTGACGGCAGGCCTGACCTCGGCCCAGCTCGCGTCGTTCAACAACTGCTTTGCAAGAGACGCCAACGGCGACTACGCGCTTGTCCCGCAGGACGGTGCATCGGACCCGGGCACGTACGCGGCCGACCTGCAGACCGCCCTTCTTCTCATTGACGGGGCGTCCCGACAGTCCAAATCGATTTTCGACGTCTTGCCGGGTGACGCGGCGAAGAGGCAGCGATTCATACTCCTGAACCTGGCGGAAATGAACAGCTTTATGGCTGCTTGTCCGGCAGGAGTCTCCTCGTACTTTCTTTCCTTCTCCGATGCGAAAGGGAATCAGTTTTTCTACCAGCACGCGGACCTGAACGCAGATGAACAGAACAAGCTCCTCGAGGCAATACGCGCCTTCCGTCGCGATGTCGAGCTGTTTCCGTACTATGAGTGTGATTCAGGATCAGGTGACTGGTCATTGAAGCCGCTCTATGCAGGTCTTGCGGACTCGAACGCTGATTACAGGAAAATAGCGGCCACCATGAGCGCCTGCTCCGTATGGGCGTGGACGGCCCTGGATCGCACTATTATGTACAGCTCCGATCAGCGCCTGCCCGCCCAAGACGGAACTTTGCCCTCCGGGTCTGTTGAAGAGGCGTTCATCCCCCAGGGATCGACGGGCCCCGGCGACGGATCGAGCATTGTTTTCGTTCCCTACTTCGCCCAGGACGGGAAGACAATCGTTGCCCCCCGTTACATTCACAGCTTTGATTCAAATGCCGACTACACTTCCGGAAAACTTGATCGCCTATCCGACGTACCCAACTCCCACGGAGCAAAACAGGCCGATCCCTGGGGGGACAGAGACCCTGAACGGCGGCACGTATGGCTGGTTCTTTGGACTGTGGACCGGCTCCTATGGATGGAGCGATGCACGGTTGGGCGAGGTCCCCCAGGCCACGAACGGCCAAGTGACACCGCCACCGTATTCTCTTGCGATGACGCCAAACACAGTTGATTCCCTCGGGAACCTTGCGATTGCGGCGTACGGCCAAGAGAAGACAACGGTGCCCCCCGACGCATGGGTTGGAAGGGTAAGCTCGTACTCGGATCAGACGATGGACGCCAACCTCAAGCCGATCTATGCCACCTACACTTTCGCAGCATATATCAGGGGTGATGATCTGTATCCCAGCCGCAACGGCGGGGACACCTATTATCGCCTGCCGGGGAATCGGACATCATCAGGCCCAGGCGGCCCGCTTCCGTTTATTCGAAGCAGCCGGAGCGTCTCAACGGATACCAACGGCGGCGTGAGCATCGGATACCTAGGCGGCAACGTGAGCAGCAATATCGGCTCATCGTGGCAGTACCGTGGTTTCACCGACATGGACGGCGACCGCTTCCCTGACCTGATCGACTTCGGGGACTCCCAGGACGGAGCATCCTCGTTCGCGATTACCCCGGGGACGGGCCCCGGCTTTGGACAGTCGATCACGTGGCAAACGCCGGGCGGAACGAAGTGGCACCTGGCCATGTACACCAACACGAGCTACGGCTTTGGAGCTTCATTTGGATCGGCCGCGGGAGGCATGCTGGCGGTCGTCGGCGCGTCAGGCAGGCAAAAAAGCACGCAGGTTGCCTCTCCTGACCCGGGCGCCTCGTTCAACGTCGGTGGCGGCATTAACGGCAGTATAAGTTCCTCAGTCCAGACCGAAGGGTTTTACGATCTCTCCGGCTCCGGCCTTCCCGACCACGTCCTGCGGAGCGGCATGGGCGACTACCTGGTCTCCCTCAACCTCGGAAATGGGAACTTCGCCTCACCTGTACCATGGCGTGAGAGTGGCGATCCGACGGGAATTGACGTTGCCCTCTTTGCAAGCGCCGACAACTGCGCCGACAAGCTGTACACCCCCGGCATTCCCGGACTGAGCTGCACGAGTACAGGGAGTTTCGGCGCTTCGGTCAGCGGCTCGATAGGGGAGTCCGTCGGACCGGTGGGAGTCGGCGGTGGGATCTCGGCCGGCCTCAACGGGACCGTCAATCAGACTTTCTCGGTCCTCACCGATGTGAACGGAGACGGACTGCCTGACCAGGTCGTCAAGCTGAACGGGGAGAGTTTCTTTCGCGTGCGCTCCAACCTTGGAGACCATTTTGGACCCGAGGTGCACCTCTTTCGGCCTGAGTGGGGCAGCACGACTGCGGTTTCTCTGGACCTGAGCAGTGTCGTCTCCCACGACCTGCAAACCCTCGGTGACCTGACCGGCTTGCCTTTGCCGGCCCTGGGAACAATCGTATCCGGAGGATTGCCCAACGTGCAGAGCAATCCTTTCAAGAGCGTTTCCGATCCCTTCAGCGTCCAGGACGACATCGAATACTCCACCGGGGCGAGTTTCAATCTCGGGGCCAACATCAGCCTGAGCCTCAATTTCTGGCTTCTCAGCCTGACCATATCACCGGGCGTCGACGGCAGCGTCGCCACCACCAGTGCAACGTTGAAGTTCATCGATATTGACGGCGACGGCCTGCCCGACCACGTGCTCAAGCTGCCCGGTGAGAATTTCCTGCGCGTGAAAAGGAACCAGAGTGGCAAATCCGGCCTGATCAAGAGCCTGATCCTGCCCCAGGGAGGAACCTATAGTTTTGACTATACCCGCGCAGGCAACACAATCGACATGCCCCAGAGCCGCTGGGTATTAAGCAGCTTTATTCGGGACGATGGCATGTCGACCATCGACGGGACCCCTGTTGATCGGGGCCTCCGCACGTATACACAGACCTTCAGCTACTCAGGCGGACACTACGACCGCCGTGAACGCCTGTTCTACGGTTTTGCAGAGGTGGCCGCGACTTCATCAAGCCAGGCAGTCTTTACTACTCATTACCTCAACCAGGATTACTATACCCGGGGCATGAGCGCGGGAAGCGATCTGGAGGGCCCTGACAGCAAAGGCAACCTTGTCCTTTATCAGCAGAGCATCATCAACGTGCACAAGACTCTCCAGCGTACCGTCACGAAAGCATCAGGAAAGGCGCTGGACATCTACTTCCCCAACGTGAACCTCGAGACAACCCGCCAATACCAGGTGGGAAGTCGGCAATTCGTGGAGACCACCAGGCAGTTCCGTTACGATGAATACGGGAACGTGATCAAGCTGGACGACAACGGCACAACCGGTGATCCAGGCCTCGCGATGCATGCACTTATAACGTATGATCTCACGATCCTTGGTGCCGACTACCAGAAGCAAAGCCCCTCCAGCATTCTCGTCGAGGATTCAAGCGGCGCGCTGATGAGATTGCGCCAGGGAACCTATGGCAGGAACGGCGAGCTCCTGACTCTCGAACAATATGGAAATCCAACCACCTCTCACTCCTTCAGCCTCACGTATGATCAGTACGGAAACCTGGCGAGCATCAGGGACCCTCGAGGTCATACCGTTGCTTGGAACTATGACGACCAGGTGCACACCTATGCCATGCTGATACGCAGCTTCAATGTGAGCGGATTGGGAACCCCCGAGTACGACTCAGCCCTGGAGTGGGACTACGTCCTGGGCAAGAAGACCGCTGAGGTCGACCAGAATCTCCAGCGCATGAGGTATGTTTACGACGGCTTCGGCAGGTTGGTGGAAGTGAGAAGCCCCTACGACACCGGTCTCGTGCCCGCGGTACGCTGCCAGTACAATACATCACAATTCCCCTGGACAGCCGTGACATTCAACAAGCTGCTCTACGATTCTTCCGACACGCAGACCATGCGGACCGTGATCGCCATGGACGGGTTGGGGCGAGCTCTGCAGACCGCCAAGCAGGGAGAGCATCGCGACAACGATGGGGTGACGGAGCGTGGGATGGAACCTGTCGGGGGCAATTGCGTATGACGACGATGGCCGCCCGGTGCAGGAAGGCCAGCCACAGTTTGCAGCTGGTGAAGATCTGCCCGGTCTATGCGCCATGAAGAACCCCACGAGCAAGAGCTATGACGCGCAGAACAGGATCATCGCGCAGGTTCTGCCAGACAACTCCACCACGAGTAGCTCCTACCTGGTGAATGGCCTTGCGACGCGGCTCGTCCAGCACAGCATTGACCCTCTTGGAAACGCTGAGGAACGGGAGTCAGATGGACGCGGGAACATCACGCGGGTCACACGGCTGGACTGCACGGGCAAAGTGCTCATGAGCGCCACCTATCAGTACGACGGGTTGAGCCAGATACTGGCTGCTGTGGACAGCCGCGGCAGCGAAGTACGGGTCCTCTACGACATGCTGGGCAGAAGGACCAGCATGCAGAGTCCCGACACGGGTATCGCCACAATGAGCTATGATGAGTCCGGCAACCTGATCCGGAGGGTCACCTCGGTTTTGCGCGGCAAGGGGCAGGAAATCGACTACCAGTACGACGGGCTGAATCGCATTGTGGCTGTCAAGTACCCCGCGAGTGAAGCGGTAAGCTACGTCTATGGAGCGCCCGGTGCGGCCGAACAATGCGGCGGGACGGCTGATTGAACGAGACGACGAGAGCGGAACGGTGAGCTACCAGTACGGGAAGCTGGGTGAGACCGTCCGAATGAGCCGGACCGTCAAGAGGCTCACACCTTTGACCAATCCGGTAGGCGCAAGCCTTTCCTACGTCTCTGACTACCTTGGCCGTCTCCAGCAGATCACCTACCCCGATGGGGAGGTGGTGAGCTACTGCTATGACTCAGGCGGGCAGGTGCAGAAGGTCAGAGGGACGCACTGGGGCCAGAGCACTGACTATGTGAAGGACATCGGCTACGACGAGTATCGGGCAGAGGAGCTACATCGAGTACGGAAATGGCAATCGTACCAGCTACAGCTACGACCCGCTGAGGAGGTGGCTGAGCAGCATCAGCACGCAGAGCCAGTACGGTGGGGTGCTGCAGAACATGGACTACCACTTCGACAATGTGGGAAACATCCTGGGCTGCCGAAACGCCTGTGCCACATACACCACGACGCAGAGCTACAGCTACGACAACCTTTACCAGCTGGTGGGAGCACAGGGAACCAGTGCATCTCACCCATGGGGGTTCAACGAGTACACCAGCGGCTACCAGCAGAGCTTTGCCTATGATGCGATAGGTAACCTGAGCGGCAAGACGAGCAGCAGCACGACAAGCCCCACGCAGAGCCTGGGTGCGGACCTGAACTACACTCTTGGGTATAGCTACTATGCGGGCAAAGGGCACCAGGCTGAGCAGATCGGCAACCTGTACTACAGGTATGACGGCAACGGGAACGTGATTGAGCAGAGGGAAGGGGGCCACGGGACAGGTGTGGTGCTGGGAGGGACCGTGTCGAAGCAGGGGACGCTGCGGATGACCGACACAGGCTTCGGACTTGTGCTGTCAGGGCAGAGTGAGGCAGGCTCCTCGGTGTACGCGCGATACTACGTGTGGGATGAGGAGAATCGGCTGCAGCGGAGTGTGGAGGGAAGCCTGACGGTGGACTACCGCTACGGGGCGGACGGGCAGAGGGCTGTGAAGCACTCAAGCCAGGGGGAGAGCCTGTACTTTGACGCGATGTGGCAGGCGCAGACTGATTACCCGAGCCTGAGACAAAGCAAGCACATCTACGTGGGGCAGAGCAGGGTGGCCACGCGGCTGAATATCCAGGGGCAGCTAGACGTGGGATATGAGGAGGTGAACACCTATTATTATCATGGTGACCACCTGGGCAGCTCGCAGCTGGTGAGTGACTACCAGGGCAAGGAGTACCAGCGGGTGGAGTACACCCCGTATGGGGAGAGCTGGATCGACAAGGAGAGTGACGCCTTCAAGAAGATCCCGTACAAGTTCACGGGGAAGGAGTTGGACTCGGAGACGGGGCTATACTACTACGGGGCGAGGTATTTGGACCCCAGGACGTCACGCTGGACCAGTGCGGATCCGGCGATGGGGGAGTATTTCCCGGAGGCGCCGGTGAGCGACAATACGAAAGAGGTCAACAGGAATCTCCCCGGACGAGGCGGCGCCTTCAATCTAGGAAACCTTTCGGTCTACAACTGCGCGGTCAACAACCCAATAAAGTATACTGATCCAAATGGACGCGATGTATTTAGTCCAGGTAAGGACGAGCCTAATCCACTAGAGTTTCGCGTGACTGACGGTTCGATGGCCGCAATCCCAACGGAAGGACCTTGCTACATGGCGGCGTTGCAGGGAATAGCAGAAACCTTCGCCAAGAGGACCATGTCTCCGCAAATGAAAATGGATGCCGTGAAGGCCCTGACGACCCCCGATGCGAAGGGCAGCAGAGCTATGGAATCCAATTTCAGAGTCAACGAGTCAGTGGCAGTGATAGCTGACGCGGTCAGCCGGCTCGGCCTAGATCCTAAAAGGCTTGAGATTGTTGTCGCCCGTCCAAGCGATCCGTACTATGCCGACGTAAGAGCTTCGGCGACTGCTAGCTTGCGTCACGTCGGCCCTGAAAGCGGGACTGAGCCTATTCACTGGCAGCAAGGCGGCCCTCAGGGTGAGTTCGTCTGGGATCCGATATCCGGCACCAGCGAGAATGGGAGAAAGAACTACCCGGAGGAAACACGTTTCGTCATCATCACGGAAAAGGATAACCAGTGAAACGACTATTGGGAGCGCTTGGCGCTTTGTCGGTGCTGATTACCTGCTGTGCCGCGGACACCAGCGAGATATGGGGCCTCTGGAATCTTGGACCAAAGAGTGAGGCGACTCTGGGAGTTGAGACTCCTCTCGGCAAATTCTTGCGTGCCGGTAACTTTCTGGAAATAGGGCCCAACGGTGCGGGAGAGAAGGTGATCTCCTACGAGGGCGGTTACTATGTGATAAAGAGCACCGAGAAGACACCGGACGGCTTCTTGCTCACACTTGCATATGGGACGGACGTCAAAACTCCAACGGGTCATTGGGAGCGAAAGGTCGTCGGTGGCGTGGTCGCCATGCATTTCCTCGCTAGGGATCAGGTCTGGTTTGAAGTGGTGACCGGCAACGCAACGGATCCGTTGTTCCCGCACGGCCCGCAGAGTGATTTCCCAGGCAAGAGCAAGGAGTACTGGCGCGCTGAGAAGGTCGGGCAATAGGTGAGGGAGCCTGACTACCCGCTCGAACGCCGCCCGTGCATGAAGCGGCTTCGGGCTTGAGTTCTCCTGCGCTCCTGGGGGAGCGCGCTACTTCCGATAGCGCGTGCCGTTGATCGGAAGTACGCGCCGAACTCAAGCCCTCTGCTGGGCCTGCAGGATGCACGAAACATCCGCACAGCTTTTTCGGTCCGCTGACTCCGATGGAATGGGCGGCCTTGATGTATCAGCATCTGGACCATCATCTTCGGCAGTTTCGGGTCTAGCGCCGTATAACATTTCCTTGATTGCCTGAGGAGGGGAAGAAGACTTTGGCAACGATGCCGAAACTCGTAAGTCGCACGGCAAAAACTTATGTGGCCATTCGTCGCCAAGTTGCTATGAGAGAGATTGCGACCGTGCTCCCACCTTTATTCAACGATGTTTTTGCTTGGCTTGCCAAAAAGGGCATACAACCTGCTGGCGCGCCTTTCTGGCGCTATCTCGTTATCGAAATGAAGGGGAGACTTGAAATCGATGTGGCTGTTCCGGTTGCCGTTGCTCCGCCAAGCGACAACAAATCATTGTTGACGTTCTGCCAGCGGGCCGCTATACGACGTTGCTTCACACAGGACATCCAGACGGGCTGCAAAAGGTGACCGCGAAACTGCTCGCCTGGGCAGGGTCGGAAGGCATCGCGTGGCAGATGAATGGAGAAAAATGGGGTGGGCGTATCGAGTGGTATCTCACTGATCCTGCATCCGAGCCGGATATGACGAAATGGCAAACCGAATTGGCGTTTCTGGTGACCAAAGGATGGTGGACCAAGACCGTCCAGCTTGATCTTGAGGCCAAGGGAGTTGTGGTCCGAGAGTCGGGGTCGAGTCCGCTTCCATGGAGACGGACCCATTGGATGCGTCCTGCGGCGTCAGCGGAAACGTGGCCTCCTATGAGGCCGAACAGGGCTATGGCAGGGCAGGAAATGACATGACAAAAGAAGCGTTCCTTCTCATAAACTTGATGCTTGCCTTTTACAACGTGGGTACCATATGGGCGCACGAGGTAGACATCTTCAGAACGTGGAAGCTCCTTGACCCCATAACTTTTGCTGCGGTGCAGAGTGTGCATTGGAAGAAGCTCCTCTACTGGGTGTTCATTCCTGTGGGCCTTTCATTCATCGGACTAATAGCACTGCTCTGGTACCGTCCTGACAAGATTCCTGTTTGGGAGATTTGGCTTGCCTTTGGATTCCAGTTTCTCTCACATGCACTGACGGCAGTTTTCTGGGGCCGCTGGCAGGCGAAGCTCTCGAAGGATAAGCTGGGCGGTGCAAGCCCATACCTTCGCCTGATACTGAAGACGCATTGGATTAGGACAGCACTGATCACCGCCTATGGCTTGACGCTGTTGTGGATGGCAATTCAGGCAATGCAGTAGTTGATCCAAGTCGCTTCGTCTTCCCTGCCCCCATATGCAATAGGGGGTTTCAGGGGGCTTGCCGACGCGCGCCGATGATCTGTAGCAGCTCGATTGCAAACCAGGCCAGGGCCACCATATAGGTGATCACACCAAAGGTCCCGGTCGTTGCCCACTACCAAGACATAGCGATACCTCCACCCCCTGGACAGCGGGTGATTACCAATATGCTCGCCATGAGAGTTCCTAGGCAGCAAGAATTTCTCCGAGAGGTCACCGCCTGCGATCAGACGCGGCATCACCACCGTCGGAACGAAGGTGAGAAAGGGCCCGATGGTCTCCACACCGAACAGAGTGCCATTCCAAAAGTCCAACGGGGCGATCTGTCCGGCGAGAAAGCCGTACCTCACGAAGAAGTATTCCATTATCCAAAAGACGATAGATTCTTCTGTGGCGTGGCCATATGCGATTCCGCGAAGCTCTATCAGGAGAATAGCAATAACTCTAAACCGAAAGGTGCGCCGGTGTTCGAGTTGAGCATGTATCCCCAATACGCTCAATTCGTTGACCCTCGAATCAACCAGGAAGAGCGGGAAAGGTCTCCACGTCAAACCCTTCCCGCTCGCCTTCCCGTCTTCTCAACAACGATATTCTCAGCGCTCCTGAACCACCCCCGACTAAAGTCGGGGGGTTCGCGCTCGTCGGCTAAAGCCGACTGGGGCCGACATCACGGTTCTACTTTGAAGTCGGCATCCTGGTCCCGCTCCGGATCCTCTTGGTTCTCGATATAGTGTGCGATCATTTCTTCGGTCACGTTCCCTGTGCTGGCCACGTAGTACCCGCGGCCCCATAGATGCCTCCCCCAAAATGTTTTGTTCAATGCTCGGTTCTCCTGCAATAGCTTCCGTGATGTCAGCCCCTTCATGCGCTGCACGAGCCTGGACACCGCCAGTGTCGGCGGCACGCTCACCAGCAGATGCACGTGATCCCGACGGATATTCCCCTTCACGATCTCAACGTCCAGGCTCGCGCAAATCATTCGGATCAATTCCCTTACGCGGGTTCCAACTTCTTTGCCCAGTACTGGCTTGCGGTACTTGGTTATCCATACCAGGTGATACTTCAAGTCATACACGCAGTGCGATGCTTTGCGATACTGCTTGTCCATCGTACCGCAAGCCTACTGAAGTCTTCGTCTGAAGACGAGGGGGTTACTCCCCGTAGGAGACTCTAAAAAAGGTCCCGTCATTCAGACACTTGGGTAGCCGGGAGCCTGCCGCCGAGAATCAGCAGCCAGAAAATGAAGACCACTTCGCCAACGAATGTGAACTCCGACAGACCAAGCGAATAGGTCGGGCTGAGAAGCGTGCCAAGACTGTCCACGATATATCCGACGGCGGCAATGACCAAGAGCACACTGACAAGCCGAGAGAAGAAGCCGGGGCGCCAGACGAGAAGTCCAATTACCCCAAGGTGGAGACCAAAGATGATGAGTCCGATGTGCCAGCCTTGGTCATAGGTTTTCAGGAGGAATAGCGTTTGGGCCGGATCGACCGGCGCCGCACGCAACGCGCTAAACAGGCTGCCAATCGCGGCCGCAAAGATGGCGGCGTAAGCCAGGCGAAGCCACGCGCCGAGCAGCGAGAGGCTCGGGTTCACCGTGCGGAGCACCACATAGAGCGCCCACGCAACCACGATGTCCAGGATGGCGGTCACGATCAGCCCGAGAGCCCCCAAGCGGAAGAGTGCCGCCGAGTTGACGAGGTTCCGCGCGGTTGCACCGGCGTCCATGGTCGCCATCAAGCTGTTGATTGCGCCGAAGTTGGAAAGCGCTGCGACGACAGCCATCACCAGCAGCCCGATTCCACCGACAAGTGCGGCCGTGCGCGGTCTGATGTCGTGGGTCCCATTCGCATGTACCATTGGGTTCATGATGTACCTCCTGTCCGCTGCCCGGCGGTCCACAACCTACGGTCGCGACTCTGAGCAGGTCCTATTTTGATGTGAAAGCGCCTTGCATCCGGGATTGGTGAGGAATTGTCCGAAACGACCCATAAGCCGACCAATCAGTCACGATGGCGTAGTCTATCGGATTTCCGAAGAAGTAGGCGAGTACCTGACTGACAGTGTGAAATCGCTAAATGCGATTTTGGCCGGAGTCCCGTCGATTGTTTCTTAGTCGTTCACCAGTATACAACTCGTGAAGGCCATCTTGTTCGGGCCGTAGTTGTAGGGCACGCCGTTCTTCTCGCAAACGTCGCTCACCCACAATCCGTTGGCTTCCATCGAGGAGAGTGCTTTGTCTGGAAAGCGGCAAGGTGCGTCAGGATAGGCGCAGGACTCGCAAAGATTGCAGGTACCTGCGCCCAGGGCCAGGATGGGAGAACAGGAGGCGCCGAGCGCGGCCGCCAGATTCTGGAAGCGCTTCTTATGCTCCTGTTCGATCCTCTGCACGGCTTCGAAATCAAAGGAGTCCTCGACATCACCCACACTTTGAACAATTATCCCCACTTTGAATCCGACTGCTCTTGCGGCACACTCCTCAAGAGTGCCGCAGGCAGGCGGGCACATCCAGTTCTTGTTGTAATGCTGGCAGCGGTCTGCATTGCACATCTCGCGCACTTCGGGCAGGAATCGGAGGGTCTCCGTCTTGAGCGGCGCCGCGCAGGTGAACCCTGCCTTCAGCCCCGCTTCGATGAGCATCTGTACCGCCGTTTGTCCAACCTGCTTTCCGTCCATCGAAATCACATTCCTCTCCCCTGCTATTCAACAAGCCTTTGGCTCTTCACGGCTTCTTGCGATACACATTCAGCCCGACCTTCTCGTCGCGATCCGTCACGGACACGTTGCCCTCGGTACTGGCGATGATGATGGTCTTGCCTGAAGCTGATGGGCCAAACTCCTTGCTCAGGTCCACTCTGATCGTGAGGATATTTCCTTCGACCTTCATCTCTACGTTCTTCAAGCAGTCCTCCTTCGGCCCGTGTAGAGCTTCCCTTGAATAGAGGCCGGTGAACGGTGTCCCCAATGGGTGGGCGCTCCTGATAACAGGATTGCTGTGAACGAGCTCTGGCGCCCCGAGACAAACTGACCCTTCCCGCAACTTGAGCACTGAGATCACCGTTCACCGGTTGATTGGATGATACCACGCAATCGCAGGAGTGATCAGCCTCCACCTTCCTGACGTACACGCGATCAATCAGTTCGCCGCAAGATTGTGAAAAACCGGGTTCTTCAAAATCTCTTTTGCGGATTCTGTGAAGTTCACGTCCTTGGTTAAGAGTCCTACCTGCCACTCCCGTTCGTCCTGCACCTTGCGTACCATCTTGAGCGCGAGCTTTGTACGGTCCTGGTCAAAGGCATAAAAAGGCTCGTCAAACATGAGAAGTCTCTTCGTGTTGTCCGGGTCTGCCTTCACTGCCATGGTCAACCTCGGGCCGACGTCGGATCATCTCCCTCAACGCCGCATCCTGTTTGTTGTCGGGAGGCCTTCTTGTGCTTGTGCGGGGCACCTATTGTTTCATTGCTGAAGGTGATTCGGCAGTGAAACCATCAGGGCTCCGCCTCGGAAAGCTGGGAGTACTCTGGCCCGAACTGACCACCTGGCTGAACTCGGACAATGTCTTTCTTTCTATTTCTGTTGATGCGGCGTGGAGGAATGTCGTGCTCTTGGGGGAGGATTCGCCAGTCCTGGGAAACACCTCTGTGATCCCGGAATTAGGCGTCGGGGTGAAGGTGAGGATCCAGGCGCTGAGCCTGGGGCTGGAATGCACTTCGGGAGCGCCGAATATAACCTTGGCGACATTTTTTCAGTCGGGGTCGAAAAGCATTACGGAGGAGCATCTGCTTCTCACTCAGAATACGATCGGTGTTGCCGGCGCCTTCCAGGCCACACGGAGGGCCGCCTCTACTGCCTGGACGATCTCGGGAGACATCGGCTCTTTCCTGGGCTCAAACCGCGCAATCACTTTGCCCGTCCTGTCTGTGAAAAACTTCGCGAAGTTCCATCCGATCTTGCCCGCGAATTTCGGGTTCGTGGCGGGTGCGGTGAGAAAATCGTACAGGGGGTGGATGTCTTTCCCTTTCACCGAGATCTTTGAAAAGATGGGGAAGGTGACCGCATAGTTGGACGTGCAGAACTCCTGGATCTGTGAGTCAGTTCCCGGCTCCTGCCACAGGAAGTTGTTCGCGGGAAATCCGAGGATCTCGAAACCCTTGTCCTTGTACTTCTCGTAGAGCTCCTGCAGCCCCTTGTACTGCGGGGTGAGGCCGCACTTGCTTGCCACGTTGACCAGCAGCAGGACACGACCGTCGAACTTCCGCAGGGGCACCTCCGTCCCGGCGATGTCTTTCAATTGTGAAATCCAATAATGAGTTTTGCATGATGAAAAGATACGCAAGGGGGTCCTTCAATTCAAACGGGCCTGCAGCGGGGGACGTCGCGTGGGGCTCCGCGCGGGCCATCGTCGGGCCGGTGATGGACTCTCCAGGCAGTCGCTGGCCCCCGCCCGGGCTCGCGATAGAGCAGTCACCTTTACCTCCGCCTGGTGTCGCTCAGGCCGAAGCCGGGTGTTTCACCCTTGCAGAGGATATGAACATGAACCAGAAACGAAAGGCTCTTTTTCTGCGCGCCGGACCGGCCCTCACTGCCGCCATTGCGCTGGCAGCCGCACTGGCGCTCACGGCCGGCCTGGCCGGCTGTGATCTCTTGTTGCCGGTCTCTGGATCGGGGAGGCTCACCCGGTCCGTGTACCCGGCCGCGGGGTTCAGCGGGATCCAGGCGTCGCATTCCTTTGTGGTCAAGGTCGTGCCGGATACCGTCTACTCGGTGACCATCACATGCGACGACAATCTGCATCGCTATCTCATTGTCGAGAACGGCGGCCCGGGCACACTTCGGCTGGGGCTGGAGCCGGGGTACAACTACAACGGGGTCACGCTGATCGCGGAAGTGCACATGCCTGTAGTAGTCAGCATCGACGTCTCGGGAGCCAGCACGGTCAATCTCGACTCGGGATTCTCCTCCGGCAATGGCCTCACGGTGGTGCTGTCCGGTGCAAGCCAGTGCGGTCTTCCGAATATCGTGTGCGGGGATGCGAGCTTCGACGTGAGCGGAGCAAGCCAGGTGACCTGCGTGGGCTCGGCGGGAGCCCTGACCATCCGTGTTTCGGGAGCCAGCCGCGCAAACGTGCTGAACTGTACGGGAACCCGCGCCAGCGTCAATTTGAGCGGCGCAAGCGCGGCGTGGGTGGATGTGGGCACAAGGCCGGTGGACGTTGCGGCCGGCGGCGCCTCCACCTTCTATTATGGAGGAGCTCCCGCGCTGGGTGTCTCTGACTTCTCCGGCGGCTCCCGCATGGTGCGGGTGCGTTAGGAGCGCCTGGCGGACAAGCCTGCCGGCGGTCACCAGGGAACCGAATTGGACAGAGCCCTTCGAATCCGATACAAATAACGGGTTCGGAGGGTCCATATGAAATCGATCGATCTTGCGGGCGCCTGGCGCCTGCATCGCATTTCGACGAAAGAATCTTTTCCCGCGGCTGTCCCTGGAGAAACGCATTCAGCCCTGCTTGCGGCGGGCAGGATCCCTGATCCCTACTGGGGCGCAAACGAGATGGACGTGCAGTGGGTGGGTCGGGAAGACTGGGCCTATGAGCGCAGCTTCGACCTGGCCGCGGCCATTGCCGCCGAGGACCGGGTCGAGCTTTCCTTTGACAGCCTGGACACCATTGCGGATATCTTTCTGAACGGGAAGAAGATCGGCAGCGCGGACAACATGTTCGTGCGCTGGAGGTTCGATGTCCGCAAGCACCTGAAGCCGGGCCGCAACACGCTGCGCATTCTTTTCAAGTCCGCGGAGAACGCGGCCATTGCAGCGGCAAAAAAGCTTCCTTACCCGGTCCCCCATATCAAGAACCCCGTTCAATCCCCGCACCGAAACCTGGTCCGCAAGGTCCAGTGCCACGGCGGCTGGGACTGGGGTCCCTGTCTCATGGTTGCAGGCATTCCCGGGAACGTCTCCCTGGAGGCGTGGTCCGACGTTCGCATTGACTACGTGTACACGGAGCAGAGGCACTCGAAGGGCAAGTGCGTGGTGCGCGTTTTTGCGGAAGTTGAGGCTGCCCGCGGCGGGGAATATGAGCTGAAAGCAAGCATCGGCAACGCCTCTGCCTCCCGAAAGGTGAAGCTCGCTGCCGGGCACAATCGGCCCTCCCTTGATGTCACGGTGAAGTCACCCGAGCTCTGGTGGCCCAACGGCTACGGTGAGCCGCACCTCTACGACATGACGGTGCAACTGGGCGGGCACTCGATTTCAAAGCGCATCGGGCTGCGCACGATTCAGCTTGTGAACAAGGATGACAAGTCGGGACTCTCCATGGTCTTCCGGGTGAACGGGATGGATGTCTTCTGCAAGGGCGCCAACTGGATTCCGCCGGACGCCCTTCCCCAGAGGGAATCCCCCGAGATGCTGGCGCACCTGCTTGAAAGCGCGCGCTCTGCCAACATGAACATGCTGCGCATCTGGGGAGGCGGGCGCTACGAGACCGACGAGTTTCTACGACACTGTGCGATGAGAAGGGCATCATGCTCTGGCACGACATGATGTTCTCCTGCGCGCTGTACCCCAGCACGCCCGGCTTCCTTGCCAGCGTGGAGCGGGAGATCCGTCACCAGGTGAAGCGGCTGCGCGACCATCCCTCCATTGCCCTGTGGTGCGGCAACAACGAGGACGTGGGAGCCCTCACCTGGTTCCCGGAGTCGAAGAAGAACCGTGACCGCTACATCGTGGACTATGACAGGCTCAACGAGGGGGTGATCGGCAGGGTGGTCGACGAGTGCGATCCCGACGCGCACATTCTGGCCCAGCTCTCCTTCCGCCGGGCCGCGGGGACTACTCCGACAACTGGCACGATGACCGCCGGGGCGACATGCACTACTGGAGCGTGTGGCACGAGGGCAAGCCGTTCAGCGCCTACTACGACGTGACGCCCCGGTTCTGCTCGGAGTTCGGCTACCAGTCCTTCCCCTCGGTTCGAACCATCCGCACCTATGCGGAGGAGGCGGATTTCAACGTCACCTCGCCGGTGATGGAGCACCACCAGCAGCCACCCGCGCGGCAACTCGGCCATCACGGAGATGTTCACCCGGTACTTCCGGATGCCGGAAGGGTTCGAGAACTTCGTCTACCTCAGCCAGGTCCAGCAGGCGCTGGCAATCAAGACCGCCGTGGAGTACTGGCGGGCCCTGCGGCCGACGTGCATGGGCACGCTCTACTGGCAGCTGAACGACAACTGGCCCGTCTGCTCCTGGTCATCCATGGAATACGACGGCTCCTGGAAGCTCCTCCATTACGCGGCGCGCCGGTTCTTTGCACCGGTGCTCCTGTGCGCCTGGACCAGGGAAGGACGCGTGGAGGTGAGCCTGGTGAACGACCTGCCGGTCGAAGCGAAGTGCCATGCCGTCGATCTGCGGTTGTCGATTTCAAAGGAAAGATCTGTCCGTAGAGAGGTCGTGGATGTGCGCATGCCGGCGGGCAGCGCCCGGCGCTTGAAACGCTATGCCGTCGAGGACCTGGCGTCGTGCACCGGATGTGGCTTTCATTCACCTTGCGCTCACCAGGGACGGGGAGACATCGTACAACGAGCTGTTCCTCACCGAGCCCAAGCGCATCCGGCTTTCAAGGGCCAGGGTCACTCCGACGGTGACAGCGGAGGTGCCGAAAGAGCGGGGACGGAGGGCGGGTTCTCCGTCCGCCTCGCCATCAGATGCGCCTGCCTTCTACGTGGCCCTGGACGCGGGGGAAATTGCCGGAGAGTTCTCCGACAACTCCTTCACGCTCCTGCCCGGAACGCCGCGCACCGTGCATCTTCCGCCCGCGGAAAAAGGTTGACCGCTGGAAAAGTTCAGGCGGAGCCTCTCGGTGCGGCACCTGCGGGACACCTACCACGCTAGCGGCGCCGCGGCTCGCAGGCGGCAGCCGCGGTCGCGCCCAGGTGCTCTACATGTACGCGCCCAGGATCCGCCGGGGAGCCTGGGCCTGGAGCCGGCGAAGCGCCTTCTTCTCGATCTGGCGGATCCGCTCCTTTGTCAGGCGGTAGCGGACGCCCAGCTCGCGGAGGGAAAGCGCCCTGCCGCCGTTCAGGCCGAACCGGGCGGAAATGATCTCCGCTTCCTTCCGCGCCAGGGTGCCGAGAACGGCCCTGATGTCATCGCGAAGCGCCTCTGCTATCACGTAGTCATCCTGCGAGAGGTTGCCCTTGTCTTCCACGGTGTCGCCGAACGGGGAGGCGTCGTCGCCGGGGCCAACCGGCGCGTCCAGAGAGACGGGCTCGCGGGCAACGGCAAGAAGCCGTGCGGACTTTCCCTGCGCAGCGGATCCCAGCTCGATGGCGTTCTCCAGCTGGGCGAGCTCCATTGCCCTGTTCACCGGAAGCCGGATGGTGCGCGACTTTTCGTTGATGGCGTTCAGGATGGACTGCCTGATCCACCAGACCGCGTAGGAAATGAAGTGGTATCCCTTCTCCACGTCGAACCGGTCGATGGCGCGGAGGAGGCCGATGTTTCCTTCACTGATGAGGTCCTCCAGCGGGAGTCCCCGCCGCTGGTACTTCTTTGCGATGTTGACCACGAATCGAAGGTTGGCCCGGACCAGTTTCTCCTTTGCGGTCGCGCTTCCCTTTGCAGCCTCACGGGCCAGCGTCTGCTCCTCCTCCCGGGAGAGAAGCCGCACCTTGTTGATTTCCCTCAGGTACAGGACGAGGAGATTCTCGTCCGCCTTTCGAGACTTGCGCGCCGATGGATATCACTGCTGTCCGCGACATGCATCGAACATACCTACCGGCTGGTTAGGGAGCCATTAACAGGCCATTAAGGTTCGTTAACCTGGGGCGGTTTTGCGGCTAACTTTCTGTTATTTCGGCGCCCCAGAAGCGATCGAACATCCAGCGCCCGATTCCCCAGGCAAGGAGCACGCCGGCTATCTCGTCGGCGATGTAGTGCTGTTTGACGAAGAGGGTGGACAGCACCACGCCGATCCCGACGACGAGCATCCCGACGGCGATTGCCCGCGCGATCCTGCTGCCGGTCAGCCGCGCATACCGATGCCAGGCATAGAAGCTGATCGTGGCCACGGCCGCATGCAGGCTGGGAAAGCAGTTGAAGGAAGGATCTGTTCCATAGTGGGCGTACATGGCGCTGGCAAACGCGTTTCCCACCAGGGGGTGGGCCAGGAGCGCCTGATCGGTAGATGTCCGTTGTCACGGGGAAGACCATGTACACCAGGTCCGCCACGAGATTGATGAGGATGAGGGAGAACGCCAGCGGGTATCCCCTCCTGTAGTCTGCCAGGGCGAACCACGCCATGGTGAGCGCGGACAGCGGGTAGAACAGGTACAGGTAGAAGATCGCCCACTCAGGCACGAACGGGATGATGTTGTCCAGCGCCGTGTTCAGGTGAAAGCCTGTCGCGTACAGGGCTCCCGTCCAGTCGTAGACCACCGTCGTTGAGAAGCAGGTAGAAGACCACGACGAACAGGAAGAGATTTGCGGCGATGAAGGAGACGGCCTCGCTGAGCCGGCTGCTGCGGCCGCGGAAGAAGATCCGTCTCCACCAGGCGCTGGTACGAAGCGTGCACGGCCTACTTCTTTGCTGCGTTGGGCAGCTTGACCGCGATGCAGTCGTACAGCAGCCGGTCGGGCTGGTAGGAGGACATGGAGCGGGTGATGATCCGGTACCCGGACTGGTCGAACGGCATCCGCGCGGCAAGAGGCGCGGCGATATCCGGCGCCGCCTCAATCTGCGCGATCATTTCCTTGTCCTGCGACAAGGATCGAGGGGACGGGAGCCGGGAACGATCACGATGGAAAGCGGGATGAGGCTGAGCGCGGACAGGGCGTCAGCGGGAAGCGTCTCCGCCAGAGCGGACACCGCCTGCTTGGCTTCGAGCTGGATCATCCGCGCCTTCACGTCCGGAAGGGCGCTGTCCACGGCCGCGGTGAGAAGGTCGATGAGCCGGTGCCGCACCTCGGCGAGGTCCTTCAGGCCGGACAGCTCGCCGAGCGCCGGGTTGCTCTTGATTGCCTTTGCCAGGCCCGCGATCTCCCGCAGGTACACGTTCTTCTGGGAATCCGGGATGTAGTGCATGACCACGATGCGCACGGGCTTGCCATCAGGCGCGCCGTAGTCCACGCCCGTGGGGCTCCACCCGATGGCGCAGAACAGGTCCCCTTCCCCGGACACCCGGCCATGCGGGCCCGCCCATCCATGGCCGATGCCGGTGTTGGCGGCTGCCTCCCGGCCGGCAACGGCGCCGGCGAAATCGAAGCCGCTGCGGAAATCGGGGATTGCCTCGATCAGGGTGGCCAGGAGATTCAGGATCTTTCCCTTGTCGATCTCGGGAAGCTCGATGAGCCTCCCTTCCTGCAGCGCGTCCAGCAGACTTTTCATGCGGTCACTCCTGGGTTGCGGTCACTCCTGGCGACATTTTTCAGTCGACTCCGAATCTCTTGAAGAACCAGGTCTTCACGAGATGCGTGAGCCCGCAGTAGATCACGAGGAACCCGGCAATCCATGCCCAGTAGATGGCGGGAAGGGGCACGAGGCCGAAGAAGTGAGCCGCCGGGCTGTAGGGAAGCGCGGCGCCGATGGCCATGACCAGCAGGGTGAAGAAGAACATGACCGGGCTTGCCCGGCTCTGGATGAAGGGAATCTTTCTTGTCCGTATGATGTGCACGATGAGGGTCTGGGTGAGGATGGATTCCACGAACCAGCCCGTGTGGAAGAGTGCCTCGTAGTACGCCTTCATATCAGGGCTCGTGGAGGCATAGGTAAAGGCAATGCACCCGAAGAAGTACAGCATCAGGAAGTACGTGGCATAGTCGAAGATGGAGCTCATGGGACCGATGAAGTACATGAACCGCCGGATGTTGCCGATGTTCCATTTCCTGGGCACCGTGGTGAACTCCGGATCCACGCGGTCGGACGGGATCCCGATCTGGGAAATGTCGTAGAGCATGTTGTTCGTGAGGACCTGGATGGGCAGCATGGGCAGGAAGGGCAGGAAGAAGCTGCCGCCCACGACGCTGAACATGTTGCCGAAGTTGGAGCTTGCCCCCATGCGGATGTACTTGATGATGTTCCCGAAGACCTTGCGGCCCTCGATGATGCCGGCATCCAGCACGAGGAGGCTCTTCTCCAGCAGGACGATGTCCGCCGCCTCCTTGGCCACGTCCACGGCCGTGTCCACGGAGATCCCGACGTCCGCCTTCTTGAGGGCGGGGGCGTCGTTGATGCCGTCCCCCATGAACCCCACGACGTGACCCTTGCTCTGGAGGGCCTGGATGACCTGCTCCTTCTGGGTGGGAGACAGCCGCGCGAGCACTGTTGCCTTCTCCGCGGTTTCCACGAGCTGCTCGGGAGTGAGGCCGCCGGAGCTGGGGTCCGGTCACCAGGTGCTCCACGTCGATGCCCACGTCCTTGCAGACCTTGCGGGTGACCAGGTCATTGTCTCCCGTGAGGATCTTGACGGCAACCCCGGCGTCCTTCAGCGCCTTCAAGGCCTGGGCCGTGGTTTCTTTCGGAGGATCGAAGAAGGCGATGTAGCCGAGGAGGATCAGGTCGCTTTCGTCCGCGGCGCCGAACACCGTCTTGTCCCGGGGGAACTCCCGGTAGGCGATGGCGAGCACCCGGTAGCCGTCCGCGCTCAGCGCCTCGTAGTCCTCCAGGACGTCCTGGCGGATCATGTCGATCATGGGAAGGACGTCGTCTTCCACCTGGTAGGAGGAGCAGACCTTGAACACGTCCTCCACCGCGCCCTTGCAGATCAGCACGTGGTCGCCCTTCGTACTCCACGACCACGGACATGCGCTTGCGCGTGAAGTCGAAGGGGATCTCGTCCACCTTCTGGCAGCGGCGCTCCACCTCGAACTCGCCGTGCGCGAGCACGGCCTTGTCCAGGAGGTTGCGAAGACCCGTCTGGTAGAAGCTGTTCATGTAGGAGTAGCGGAGGACCTCGTCGCTCTGCTTGCCGGACACGTCCACGTACTTTTCCAGGATGACCCTGTCCTGGGTCAGGGTGCCCGTCTTGTCGGTGCACAGGATGTCGATGGCCCCGAAGTTCTGGATGGAGTTCAGCTTCTTGACGATGACCTTCTTCTTGGACATGGCCAGGGCGCCCTTGGCGAGGTTCACCGTGACGATCATCGGGAGCATCTCGGGCGTGAGCCCCACGGCCACGGCCAGGCCGAACAGCAGGGCGTCCAGCCAGTTGTGCTTCGTGATGCCGATGATGAGGAACACCACGGCCACCATCACCACCATGAACCGGATCATGAGCCAGGTGAACCCGGAGATGCCCTTGTCGAAGCTCGTCTTGGAGCGCTGGCCGGCGAGCTTGCGGGTGATGGCGCCGAAGTAGGTGCGGGCCCCGGTGTTGATCACCACCCCGCGGGCGGTTCCCGAGAGCACGTTGGTGCCCTGGAAGCAGGCGTTGGGAAGCTCCAGCGCCGCCTTGACTCCGGCCGGGGCTGCCGCGGCGCTCTTCTCCACCGGCATGGATTCCCCGGTGAGGGCGCTCTGGCTCACGAAGAAGTCCTTCGTGGCGGTGAGGCGCAGGTCCGCCGGAACCAGCGTGCCCGGCATCCAGCACGACGACGTCCCCGGGACGATCTCGCGCCAGCGGGATCTCCGATTCCTTCCCGTCCCGCATGACGTTCACCGTGGTGCGGACCATTGCCTGGAGTTTTTCCACCGAACGTGCCCGACCGCTCCTCCTGGAAGGAGGAAAGCCCGACGCTGATGAGCACCATGCCGGCGACGACGATGAAGGAACGAAGGTCCCCCATGATGAAGGACACGCCGGCAATGATCAGGAGCTGGATGACCAGGGGATTTGCGAACCGGTGGTAGGTGCGGAGGAGCAGGCCGCCCTGCTTGGTCGACACCTCGTTTGTTCCGAACTCCCTCCGCTTCTCTTCCACCTCTTCCGCGGAGAGGCCTTTTTCCCGGGAGCCCATGCGCACAAAGCAATCCTCCGCGGAGAGGGAGCACGCCTCCAGGAGCACCCGTTCCTGATCCGTTGCAGCGGCCATGGCAGGGGGCTTTCGCATAGGTTAATCTCTACCCACCCGGATGCGCCGAGTCAAGCACGATGGCCCCGGCAGCGCCGCGCTATGCATCCAGCACCGCGCAAGCGCGGTGGGGCTACGGGCTCGCTCTCGGGCATACGGGAGTACCCGTTCGGCGGGTACGCCGTCCCTGCAATGGCTCGCCCTCGCGGCTCTCGGCGTCTGCTTCGCAGACGCCTGCCGCCCTCCGCGCGGCTGCGCCGCGCTACGCATCCAGCACCGCGCAAGCGCGGTGGGGCTACGGGCTCGCTCTCGGGCATCCCTGCCCTCGCTCGCCCTCGCCATCCATGGCTACGGGATCTTATCCGGCGGGACCCGCAGCTCGTGCATGTCCAGACCGATCCGCGCCGGTGTGCGTTTCCGTCCTTCCACTTTCAGCTCGGAGCTGCCCAGGTGGTCGCGCGTGCGGTAGTAGCGCGCCTTGGCCTGCAGGGCGCTGGGGCTCTCTATGGTGACCTGGCGGAACTGGAAGCTGAGGTTCGGGTCGCCGGCCAGGACGTTTTTCACCGCGTCCACCTGGTCTGCCGGGACGCCGGCCATGCCGAGGATTTCCCCGATTCCCAGGGCGAGCGTGAAGGGCTTGGTTGCGGAGAGAGAGATTCGTTCCTCCAGCAGCTTGTTTTCCACCAGGACATACGCGCGGGTGAGCGGGTTCTCGTACACCTTGGCGCGAAGCCGGATGAACGTGAACCACAGCCTCTGGCTGAGCGCCGCAAGGATCCGGCCCACGATGGCCGGCGACTTCTGGAACACGGAGAGCAGGGACTCACGCGAAACAGGGAGGAGCACCGACTCCCCCGCGCTCACCGCGGTGGCGCTCCGCGGGGCCGAGGAGACGATGGAAAGCTCACCGAAGATGTCGCCTTCCCGAAGTATCGAAAGGAGGATCTCGTCCGGGGGGGCGATCTTCAGGATCTCGACCTTCCCGGACTTGATGACATACAGCTCGTCCCCCGGCTCCTGTTCGCAGAAAATCATCTGCCGGTCGGCGTATTCCCTGTACAGGCCCTGCGGTTTCGGCGCCGGCGGCTCACCCCCCTTTGCAATCAGCGCGGTCAGCATCTTCTTGGCCTCCACTGAGTTCAAGCCTCCGGGAAACCGATCGAGGTACACCCGCAGGGTGTGGATGGCATGGGCCCGCTGTCCCTTCTTTGCCAGGTGCTCGGCAAGCTGGTACAAGTTTCCCTCGGTGTCCCGCGCGCTGGCCTCTTCCGTCGGGGAGGTCATCATGTCGTCGTAGGCTCGGAGCTCCTGTGCAAAGTAGGAGATGATCCGGCTGGCAAGCTCCGGGTTGGACTGCACCGACTCGATGAACCGCTCCCGCCCCAGCACCGCGCAGGTGCTGTCGGTCCTCGCAACGGCCGTTTCCATCCGCGGCCTGCGGCAGAGGCACGAGGTGAAGCCGAAAATGCCGCCCGGGCCCAGGCTCGAACGGAACGTTGGAAGCCCCGGGGTGCCCGTGAGCGCCACTTCCCCAGTCTCCACCACGAACACGTCGCTCGAGTCCTCGTCGGATTCGATGTAGATCAGTGCGTCTTTCTTGAAGCTCTTGGAGCCGGACTCGCCCATCTGTGCCTCTTTCAAGGAAGTGTAGGCGCGACCCGGTGCGCTGTCAAACCGTGTGCACCCGTGCTATAGTCAGGGCACATGAACAGGCTCAGAGAGCTCCTCGGGGTCATCGGGACGCGGCGTCCCGTGTTCGTGCAGACGCACGACTTCCCCGATCACGACGCAATAGCCTCCGCCTTCGGCATGCAGGGAGTGCTTGCCCGGTCGGGAGTTCCGTCGCGGATCGTTTACCATGGAGATCTCCAGCGCGATTCGCTTCGCCGGATGATCCGGGACCTCGGGATCGAGGCGCTTCCTGCCGCCTCCGTGGAGATGGGCGCCGCTGACCCGGTGCTGATCGTGGACGGGTGCAAGGGAAGCAAGAACGTCACGGACCTCCCGGGAGACGAGATTGCCGTCATTGACCATCACCAGGTGAAAAGCCCTGACAATGTCGCCTTCGTCGACATCCGGCCCGAGCTGGGCGCCTGCGCCACCCTCATCCATGGTTACTGGGGCGAGGCAGGTGAGGAAATTCCCGCCCCCGTGGCAACGGCCCTCATGATCGGCATCAATACAGACACCGCCCTGCTCACCCGGCAGGTCAGCCACGGCGATATCGAGGCTTACGCCGACCTGTACTTGCGGGCGGACATCCGGCTGGAGAACTCCATACTCCGCAATTCCATCCAGACCAAGGACCTTGCCTTCTACCGTCACGCGCTGGAGAACGTGGAAATAGCGGACCGCGTGGCCTTCTGCTGGTTTCCCGCAGGATGCAACCAGAACCTGCTGGGGATCCTCGGCGATTTCTTCATTTCACTTGAAGAGGCCGAGTTCGTGGTGTTGTGCGCGCGCAACGCCGATGTGATCAACGTTTCCGTGCGCAACGAGAGGGAGGGTTGGAATGCATCCCAGATCGTCCAGTCGGCCCTGGCCGGTATCGGCTTCGGCGGCGGACATGCAGACATGGCCGGCGGCATCATCCGCGACCTTGATGGAATTGACGGCCCGTTCCTTCACGAGCGGTTCCTGACGGCGCTGCACAGATGACCGACCTTTCAGCACTGAACGCTCCCCGAACGGCAGACCGCCTTTCCGCCCTGCGGGCCCTTGCCGGCCCGGCGCGCAGCCCGCGGGCCTGCCGCCATCCTGCAGGAAGTGAACTGCCACGTGCACACGATCTATTCCTTCAGCCCGTACTCGCCCTGTGCCGCCGCGGAGCGCGCCCAGGCAGCAGGTCTTGCCGCGGTAGGGATCATGGACCACGACTCCATGGCCGGCGCCGTGGAAATGCGTGAAGCGGGGGAAATCCTCGGGATCGCTACCACGGCGGGTGTTGAGCTGCGCGTGAGCGCGGCGGGCACCGCGCTGGAGGGACGGCGGATCAACAACCCCGACTCCCTGGGCGTCCTGTACATGATCATCCATGGGGTGCCGGCCCGCAGCGTCCCGCGCGTGCAGGAGTTCCTCAGGCCGCTCCAGGCGGCCCGCGAGCTGCGCGGCCGCCGCATGGTGGAAGTGCTGAACTCCCTGCTTCCCAAGTTACGGGCTGCGCACGCTGGACTGGCAGGCGGACGTGCGGTCCTGTTCCCGCGCCGATGACGGGGGAACGATCACCGAGCGGCACATCATGTATGCGGTTGCTGCGGTCATCGTGGAAAAGGCCGGGCGAGGCCGGCCGCTCCTGCACTACCTGCGGGACTCGATCGGGATCGCGCCTTCGGCCCGTGTGTCCGAATACCTGGCGGACCCCTCGAACGAGATGCTACTCTTTGACCTGCTCGGCGTGCTGAAGAGCTCCTTCATCGAGAGGGTCTACATCCAGCCCGATTCCTCGGAATGCATCCCGGTCCGGGACGTTGTGCGGTTTGCTGACGAGGTGGGCGGCATTCCGACGTACCCGTACCTGGGCGACGTCACCGACTCTCCGACGGGAGACAAGAAGGCGGAGAAGTTCGAGGACAGCTACCTGGACGAGCTCATGGCCCAGGTGAAGCGCCTGGGCTTCCGCGCGGTTGCCTACATGCCCCCGAGAAACACGGTGGCCCAGCTCCTCCGTGTCCAGAAGCTTTGCGCGCTGCACGGCTTCATGGAGATCAGCGGGGTGGACATCAACAGCCCGCGGCAGTCCTTCAACTGCCCCGAGCTGGCCCTCCCCGAGTTCTCGCACCTCATGGACGCCACCTGGGCGCTCATCGCCCATGAGCGGCTGGCCGACGCGGCCGTTCGCTGCGGGATCTTCCACCCGGACAACCCCCTTGCCGGCCTCACGCTGGAACGACGCATTGCAGTGTATGCGGAGGTGGGCAGGAGCGCAGACCCTGTTGCGGCCTGGGAGAAGGTAATTTCCAGTGGAAGTGCCCTCGGGTAGGCTCCCGGAGTGACCCGGGGTTGGTCCGAGCAGGCTCGGCGGGCTTGAAGGGATGAACAATTCCTTCTATATCTAAGGCACTTCCCATGAACCGTCTCGGAATCGACATCGGCACACTCACCCTCAATGCTGTCATGATGCAGGACGGCAAGGTCCTGGACAGGGTGTCCTTCGACCACGCCGGCGAGATTGATTCAGCCGTCCGAAGCGTCCTGGAGCGCCCGGGCTTCTCGGACTTCGACACGGCCGGCGCCACCGGCAGCCTTGCAGGAGTGGCCGGAGAAATCATCGACAACACCCTGGCCACCATCGAGGGGTCGCGGCACCTGCTTCCCGGCTGCCGCAACGTCATCTCCATGGGTGGCCAGAGCTTCGCCCTCATCCTTTTGGACGGGGAGGGCCGGTACGTGGAGCACGCGGCAAACCCTCCCTGCGCTTCGGGGACAGGATCGTTCCTGGAGCAGCAGGCCGAGCGGCTGGGGGTGCCGGTGAAGGAGCTTGCGCGGCGCGCCGCGGCGTTCAGCGGCAAGGCGCCGAGGATTGCCTCGCGCTGCGCCGTGTTCGCAAAGACGGATATCATCCACGCGATGCAGCAGGGATACTCCCTGGATGCTGTTGCCGCCGGCCTCTGCGAGGGGATCGCGCGGAGCATGCTGGACATGCTGCTGAAGGGGAGAGCGCTCAGCGCCCCGGTGGGGCTCGTGGGCGGGGTGGCGTTGAATGGAAAGATCGCCTCCACCATCGAGAGCCTGCTGGGCGCCGCGGTGGCCGTTCCCGCCGACTGCCAGTGCGCAGCCGCCATCGGAGCCGCGCTGCTCGGCAATACCAGGGCCATAGACATCGGTGCGCTCCTGAAGCCGCCCAGCACGGGCCGCGCGGTGCGGTCACCGCTCTCGCGCTCCCTCGCGGACTACCCGTCATTTGACTCATTCGACATCGAAGAGCGGGACGGCGTGGAGATCTTCCGCCCGCGCCGGGACGCGGACAGGTTCCCCGCGGAAGGCGCCTACCTTGGAATCGACATCGGCTCGACCAGCACGAAGGCGGTCCTGGCTGGAGCTGACGGGAATCCCCTGGCCGGGTTACTACACGCGCACCGGCGGGGATCCCATTGGCGCGGTGCAGAGCCTGCTGAGGGTCATGGGGCCGGTCTGCCGGCGCTGCGCGGTGTGGCCACCACGGGATCCGGCCGCGCGATGATCCGCCAGGTCTTCCAAGCCGACCGCGAAGTCAACGAGATCACGGCCCACGCGAGGGCCGCCGTGTTCCTGCATCCCCGCGTGGACACGATCATCGAGATCGGCGGCCAGGACTCCAAGTTCACGCGCATCAGGGACGGGGAAGTCTATTTCTCCACAATGAACTACGTCTGCGCCGCGGGCACGGGAAGCTTCATCGAGGAGCAGGCGCGGCGGCTGGGGGTAAGCCTTTCCGAGTTTTCCGAAATGGCGATGTCCGGCACGGCCCCGTTCACCAGTGACCGCTGCACCGTTTACATGGAGCGGGACCTGTCCGCGCTCCTCGGGGAGGGCTGGTCCCGCGAGGACCTGGCGGGCGCGGTGCTGCACTCTGTCCGCGACAACTACCTTTCCCGGGTCGTCGGCAAAAGCGGCCTGGGAGACACCATCGTGTTCCAGGGCGCCACCGCACGCAACAGGGCCCTGGTTTCCGCATTCGAGCAGCAGCTGGGAAAGACGGTCCACGTCTCCCCGTACTGCCATCTCACCGGCGCCTTGGGGGCAGCGCTGCACTGCCGCGACGAGGCGCTGTCCTCCTCCCGTTTCATCTGGGAGACGGATCCGATTGCACTGGCTTCGGAGGAGTGCCGCCTCTGCGCCAACCACTGCTCACTCACCGTTGTCGAGCGCAATGGAGAGCGGACAGGGTGGGGCATGAAATGCGGGAGGGAATACGCAAACCGCCGGGCACCCGGGACGCGAAGGCTCTTCGGCGGACGCTGTCGGCCCCCGAGAAGCGTTTCCTGGAAGCCATGGGGCCGCTTGCCGCATCGCCGGGGACGGACTTCCCGCGGATGCCGGGCAGCGAAGCTCCATCACCATCGGGATTCCCCGCGGCCTGTACGCCATTTCGTACGAGCCGCTCTGGCGGAGCTTCCTGCTCCGCCTGGGATTCACCGTGGAAACATCGGACCAGCGAAAGGACGCAGTGGAGGCAGGGGCGGCATCCGTGAACTCCGACTTCTGCGCGCCCATGATCCTCGCCCATGGGTACGTGAAGCAGCTCCTGGACAGGGGCGTTGACTACATCTTCGTCCCGGCGGTCACCAGCGAACGCGAAGGCCCCGAGCCGGACCGATCCAGCTTCCGCCGGCGGGAAAACGACAGCGCCTTCTGCTACTACTCGCAGTACCTTCCCACGGTCGTGGGGAAGCTCACCGCCTTCGAGACCGGGCAATCGGCTCATCTCGCCGCTTCTCCCGCTCAGGGAAAAAAGCGACGAGGAGATTGCCGACATCATCCATGCGGAGCTCAGCGCCCGGATCCCGGGCATCGGGCAGGAGGAGGCCCGCAGGGCGTTCCGTGATGCCTCCGCGCTCTTCCGCCAGGCACGGGCCGGCCTTGCCGGGACCTTCGAGAGGCTGGAGAACGTGCCGAAGGCCGCGGGCCCTGATGCGGAGCCCATTGCGCGTGCTTCTGCTCGGCCGGCCGTACGTGACGTTCGACGCGGTGCTGCACTCATCGCTTCCGCGCACGTTCGAACAGCTCGGGCGCCTCGGTGTACTGGCAGGAGGAGCTCGACCTGGAGCCGATGCCTCTCACCTATGCCCGCCAGTACGAGGAGAGGATGCACTGGCACTACGGGAAGCTCATCGTGCGGGCGGCGGAGTTCGCCGCCCGCACGCCGAACCTGTTCCCGGTCTTCCTCACCTGCTTCCGGTGCAGCCCCGATTCGTTCCTGATGAGCTACGTGAAGGACATCGTCACCCATTTCGGGAAGCCGTTCCTCTTCCTCCAGCTGGACGCCCACGCCTCCGACGTGGGCTACCTCACGAGGATCGAGGCCGCACTCCAGTCGTTCCGCAACCACCGGGCCCGGGAGATCGCCGGGCAAGCGGGATCGTCGCCGCTGCGACCAGTTGTCCACGCGCGCAACGACACGCTTGCCGAAGGGGACACCGTTCTCATTTCGGCAATCGACACTCTCATCAGCCGGTTCTGGGCGGAGGCGTTCACCCGGTTCGGCCACCCGGCGATCCTCCTGGAGCCCAGCGCCTCGGCGCAGAACACCGGGTTCCGCCACGCAAGCGGCGGAGAGTGCACGCCGCTGGTGTCCATTGTCGGGGCGGCCATCGAAAAGATGCGCTCCGAACGGCTCGATCCCGGCGCGGACCTTCTTCTTCATGCCGACGGTGCCGTTGTCGTGCAACATGCCCCAGTTTCCCGATCTTCGCCGACATGGCTTTCCGGGCCGCCGGCATCGGCGGCTTGAAAATCGGGCGCATCAACTTCATGTCGCTCGGCGACACTCTGCCCCCGGTGCTCGCCGGGAAGCTGCTGGAGGGGTACATCGTCGCCTGCACGCTGTACAAGCTCGTGTCGCGCATCAGGCCGTACGAGCGAGTTCCCGGGGATGCAGACCGGGCCCTCGACGCCGGCGTGCAGGCTGGTGCGGGACGCCCTGCGGTCCGGCGTGGAGCTTCGCACGCCGCTTGCGCGGGCGGTCGAGCTTTTCCGGGCGGTGCCGCGGAACGAATCCGGCGGCCGCAAGCCGCGCATCGCCCTGCTGGGTGACCTGTACGTGAAGTACAACGCCGTGGCCAACCAGGGGATCCAGGCGCTCGTCGAGGAGCTGGACGGCGAGCTGATCCTCTCCTCCATGAGCGAGTACGCCGCCCACATGCTGGACGTGGGGGTGCGCCGGTACGGGGAGGACCCGCGCTCGGCACGGCTTCTGCGCACCATCGAGGGCCGCTACGAGAAGCTCGCCGAGACCTCATCGGGGACCAGGCAGAGCCGGATTTCGCCGAGTGCGTGAAGCTCATGAAGGACTACGGGATCCCCGAGGCGATTGCAGGGGAGACCTCGATCAACGTCGGAAGGGCGCTCTGGTACTGCACGCACCGGCAGGTGGAAGCGATTGTCCACGTGAACCCGCTGTTCTGCTGCCCGGGGGTCGTGACCGCCTCACTGTACCGCAAGATCCAGGACGACTTCGGCATTCCGATCGTGGACATCTTCTACGACGGCGCCGCCAACCCCAACCGCATACTCCTTCCCCACCTTCATTACCTGCGGCAGAAAGTCCGGCCGATAACAAAAGGTTATTCAACGTTCACGGTCCGTCTATGGCGCCAGCCGCGGCAGGTGGGTAGCATTGAACATCAAGAAGGATGGAGAATGAGGAACCGGTCCTGGAGGGCCGGAGCAGGTATCCACCTGGGAGCGAGCGGAGGGGGAGAGAGGGAGCGTGCAGGCACGAGTCCTGATCATCGAGGACGTGAGGGAAATGGCGGATCTCGTCCGCCTGTACCTCCAGAAGGAGGGGATGGACGCGTCGATCTGCGAGACCGGGGAAGACGCGCTGGCCCAGTTCGCCAGGGAACGGTTCGACCTTGTCGTGCTGGACATCAACCTGCCGGGTATGGACGGGTTCGAGTTCCTCCAGCGCCTGCGGAAGACCAGCTCCGTGCCGGTCATGATCGTCTCCGCGCGGGACGCCGACGAGGACATGATCCTGGGGCTCGGCATCGGCGCGGACGAGTTCGTGACCAAGCCCTTCTCCCCGAAAGTCCTCGTGGCCCGCGTGCGGGCCATGCTCCGCCGCACAACGGACCTGAAAGCCAGCCCGAACAGCATCCGCTTCGGCGACTTTCTCCTTGATATCGACGGGTACCTCCTGAAGAAAGGCGGGGAGAAGATCCCCCTCTCGTCGAAGGAGTTCGAAGTGCTTGCCTACCTGGTCACGCACCCGGGCAAGGCTCTTCCGCCCGACACCATCTACTCCGAGGTGTGGCGCAACCAGTTCGGTGATGTCACCGCCGTGGCCGTGTACGTGCAGAGGCTGCGCAAGAAGATCGAGAAGGATCCTGCCTCGCCGATCTTCATCGAGACGGTCCACGGGATGGGCTATCGTTTCAACGCCGAGGCCATCCACGCATGAAGCTGCGGACGCAGTTCGTCATCCTCGTTGGCGGCATCATCGCCGTTCCCTTCCTCGTGAGCGCCCTCGTGCTCCTCGTGCAGCTCAGCGTGATCCGCGGGCGCGAGCCGCTTCCCAACTATGACCAGATCAGGTCCTGGATCACGGGCCATGTGCCGCGTGCCGTGCATCGTCACGATCTTGCCGCGCTCATGGACAACCGGCCGCCCGGGCTGGACATCCTGATCCTGGACAAGAATCAGGTGGTGACCTCCTCCACGATCGCCGAGTTTCCAGCGGGGACCTCCGTGGCCGGCGGCGCCCTGTGGTCCTACATCAGCGCGAACACCGAGCACTTCCATTTCCAGGTGGACAGCGCCGAGCCGCACTCCGGGGAAGATTCGCTGGTGGTCCTCAAGCTGCCGCGCATGCGTCCCGAGGTGGCGCGGTTCAGGAACCTCACCATCCAGGTCGTCACTTTCTCCTCCATTGCCCTGCTCCTGTTCTCATCCCTCATGAGCTTCCTCATCCTGCGTTCGCTGAACCGCTCCATCCATTCGCTGGAAGGAGCCACGCGCCGGATTGCAGGCGGCGATCTTGACTTCGAGCTGCCCGCGCGCGGGAATGACCAGATCGCGTCTCTCACGAGGTCCTTCGACAGCATGCGAAAGGCTCTCAAGGAAGAGTACGCTCGTCGGGCCCGGTTCATCATGGGCGTGTCTCATGACCTGCGCACTCCCCTCACCCTGATCCAGGGGTACGTGGAGGCGATCTCCGACGGGTACGCGGCGGAGCCGGACACGCAGAAGAGATACCTCTCCATCATCCTGGACAAGACGCGGTCACTCGAAGGCATGGTCGGCGAGCTGATCGAGTTCGTGCGGATGGAAACCGGGCAGTGGAGGATGACCCACCACGAGGTGCCGGCCCGGACCCTTCTTACGGACCTTGCCCGGCGATTCGCGGAAGATGCCCTCATCCTCAAGAGAGATTTCGCCTGGACCATCGAGCTCCCCGACGAAGCAACCGTCCGCATGGACGCCGGCCTTTTCACGCGCGCGCTGGAAAACCTCGTCGGGAACGCGATCCGCTACACGGAAAAGATGGGGAAGATCGCCATGGATGCGCGGGTGCAGGCAGGCGAGCTGCTTCTCTCCATCACGGACACGGGCATCGGGATCCCGGCGGAGGACCTCTCCCGGATCTACGATCCCTTCTACCGGGGCACCAACTCCCGGCGGGAGCAGGGATTCGGCCTCGGCCTCACAACGGTGAAGTCGATCATTGAAAGTCACGGGTGGAGCATCTCCGTTGCGTCCCAGCGTCGGCGCGGGGACGACATTCACCATCCGCATGCCCCTTGGCGCAGGACGTGCCGCGTGACAACGGCGGAGGCGGATGACAACGGCGGAGCGGCTGACAACGCGCGGAGGCGGCATGACAACGGCGGAAATCGAGGCAATCGTCAGGGCCCAGGGCACGTTCAGCTTCGCGCGCTCCGGCGGGCCCGGCGGGCAGAACGTGAACAAGGTCTCCAGCAAGGTCATTGCCCGGCTGCCGCTGGATGCGCTGTCGTTCCTGGGCGGGGCGCGGCTGGCGCTGGTCAAGCTCCGGCTTGCCAACCGGATCTCCGCGGACCGGGAGATCGTGGTTTCTGTCCAGGATACCCGGGACCAGGCACGCAACCGCGAGATCGCCATTGGCCGTCTTGCGGAGCTCATTGCCCGCGCATCGGTGGTGCCCAGGGGGAGGGTGAAGACCCGGCCCTCCCGCGGAGCGCGCGAAGCGCGGCTGCGGTCCAAAAAAGTGAGATCGGCGCACAAGAAGCTCCGGGGACCCGCAGTCGAGGACTGACTCTCACTCGCGTCTGGCAAGGGTGCATACTGACGCCTGACCGAACGCTCATAGCCGAACGGCCTCCGCGCCCATTATCTTCAACCCATGAAACTACTCTGGATCTGTACCGTTTGGGGCATGGAAGGCGTTCCCGCGGGGGAACGGCTGCGCCGGGCAAAGGACGCCGGGTTCGACGGCGTGGAGACAGGCATTCCCGCCGACGCGAAGGAGCGCCGGGAGCTGGGCAAGCTCCTGCAGGACACGGGGATGATGCTCGTGGCGCAGCAGTACTCTGCGGGCGCCGATGGAGCCGCGCATGCCCGCAGCTTCGAGGAGCAGTACCGCCGGGCTGCCGAGCTGCGCCCCGTGATGGTGAACTCCCACACCGGGCGGGACATCTTCCCGATCAAGCAGAACCTGGAAGTGTTCGCCGCCGCGGCAAAGCTGGAAAAGGAGCTTGGCATTCCCGTGGCGCACGAAGTGCACCGCGGACGTGTCACCTTCTCCACGACATCCACCATGGCGCTGATCGATGCGGTTCCGGACGTGCGCCTGACGGCGGACTTCTCCCACTGGTGCTGTGTGCACGAATCCCTGCTGGAGGACCAGGAGGAGAGCGTGAAGCGCGCCATTGCCCGCATGCCCACCACGTCCACGCCCGGGTCGGTCACGCCGAGTCTCCCCAGGTCACCGATCCCCGCGCCGAAGAATGGGTCAAGGAACTGGACGCGCACGTGAAGTGGTGGCAGGCCATCGTGGACACGCGCAAGGCGGCAGGAGCGCAGACCCTGACCATCTGTCCCGAGTTCGGGCCGCCGAACTACATGGCAACTCTCCCCGGCACGCGGAAGCCCGTCGCTGACCAGTGGGCAATCAACGGCTGGATGAAGGACTTCCTCAAGGAGCGGCTCCTCCTGTAGAATCCGCAGCCATGAACCCTCTCACGATTCCCCTCTCCGAGTACGGCTGCCGGTCGTGCACGCCTTCGCCGGTGAACCGCATGATGTCGTCGTTTGCCGGCGGACTTCCGCGAGGGACTGGACATCAACCTCGGCGTCGGGTACGTGAACGAGAACACCATCCCCGGCGCCCTGATCCGCGAGGCCCTTGCGCAGGTCCTGGCCCATCCCGGGCGGTACAAGTCCCCGCTGAACTACGGCGGCCCGAAAGGCTCGCCGACCCTCATCGAATCGATCCGCCGCTACCACGTCTCGCGGAACGTCGGCGGCCTCACGGAGGCGGAGCTTGCCCGGACGGCAGATCATCGTCGGCCCGGACGGCGCCACGAGCCTGCTCGAGGGCCTTGCGTACGTCTTGAAGCCTGGCATCGTCATCACCTCGGACCCGATGTACTACATCTACTGCGATTTCCTGGAGCGACGGGGATTCACGGTCGTCACCGTACCCGAGCGCGCCGACGGCCTGCACGCGGAGGATGTCGCCGCGCGCATCGAGGCGCTGGGCAGCCAGGCGCAGGACATCAGCTTCCTGTACGTCGTGACCGTCAACAACCCCAGCGCCACCATCATTTCCAACCGCGAGCGCACGGCGCTGGTTCGCCTTGCAGCGGCGCTCTCGCGGAAGCTCGGAAGGATCGTACCCCTCGTGCTGGACAAGGCCTACGAGGACCTGATCCACGACCCCTCGGTGGAGCGGCCGCGGTCCGGTCTCCTGGACGATGAGGACGGCATCGTCTTCGAGATCGGAACGCTCTCCAAGATCATCGCGCCGTCGTTGAGGATCGGGTACATGATCGGCAACGACGGCCCCTTCCTCCAGGCGATGATCCAGAGGACGAGCGACGCGGGATTCAGCGCTCCCCTGGTCAACCAGGAGATCGCCAGCTGGCTGCTGGACAACGCCCTGGATCGCCAGCTCGCAGGAGGTCACCCGCGGATACCGGGAAAAGGCGCTTGCCGTGCGCGGGCTGGCTGGACAACCTCCTGGGCGCTTCCATGGTGGACTGCCGCGGCGGCCAGGCGAGCTTCTATTACTACCTGACGCTGGACGGCGTGAAGACCGGCGAGAGCTCGCCGTTTTTCCGGTGCCTTGCGCGGACCACCGGCAACGAGCAGGTCGACGGCACCTCCGAAGGGAAGCTCCCCCGCGTGATCTACATCCCCGGAGAGTTCTGCGTGCACCCCCGCGGGCGCATGGTGGAGCAGGGCTCGCGGCAGCTCCGCTTCTCGTACGGCTACGAGGAGCTGGGCACGGCTGGAGGAAGCTGTGGGCTACATGGCGGAAGCCGTGCAGTACGCGACGGTCGGACGCGAGTACGCGGCCGCAGCTGGACAGGGCACCTTCCCCGGTATAGTCTCTGCCGCATGGCCACAGGTTTCGTCGTGCTCACCGCCGTGGGACCGGACCGCGTGGGCATCGTGGACGACATCTGCCGCCGCGGTCTCCGGTGCCGGCTGCAACATCGAAGAAAGCAAGATGGCGGTCCTCGGCGGCGAGTTCGCCCTCATCATGCTCGTGTCCGGCCCGGCAGCGTCCGTGCAATACCATGACCGCGTCCCTTCCCGTGCTCGGCGGGAAACTGGGCCTGCGCGTGGTCTGCCACCCCGACGCACGAGCCGCGGGGCGAATCCGGTCCGCCGGCGGAGAGGAGAAGGGCCGTCCCTATCTCCTCAAGGCGGTGTCCCTGGACACGCCGGGCATCGTGCACTCCGTGACCGCCGTTCTCCGCAGCCACGCCATCAACATCGAGGACCTGGAAACGGAGACCGCCGCGGCTCCCTGGACGGGCGCGCCGATGTTCCGGCTCACCGCGCACCTGGTGGTCGGGCCATCCGTGTCCGTCGGCGGCCTGAAGGACGAGCTTGCGCGGCTGCAGCAGGAGCACGACCTGGACATCGTCCTGAAGCCCGTGTTTGCCCCGGGACCGAATCGGGCGAGTGCTGACGGCAGCCATGGCACGCGCGCAATCCTCCATCGAACGGTTCCTCGCGCGCAATCGCCTTCACCCGTCCGGCATCGACCTTCGCGGGTGCTGCGACGCGTTCCTGGAGGAGATGACCCGCGGCCTGGAGGGCCGACCCTCCTCGCTCCCCATGATCGCCACCTACATCGAGACTGCGCGCGCGGTTCCCCGGGGGGAGCGGGTCGTCTCGCTGGACGCGGGCGGCACCAACATGCGGGTCGCCGGCGTCAGCTTCGACGGCGCGGGCGCGCCCGTCATCGACGGTCTTGTCGCGGCATCGCATGCCCGGCGTGGACGCTGCGCTCTCCCGGGAGGAGTTCTTCCGGGCGCTGGCGCGATGCCGTGCGTCCTCATCTTCGCAGGACGCGACAGGATCGGGTTCTGCTTCTCCTACCCCGCGGAGATCACTCCGCAGAAGGACGGGCGGCTCATCCAGTTCACCAAGGAGATCAAGGCACAGGGCGTGGAGGGGCAGCTCGTGGGGGCAGGCCTCTGCTCGCGCTCCGCGTCGACGCGCCGCATCCGCGGCCGCGCGCCGCACGGACGCGCGCAGATCGTCCTGCTGAATGACACGGTTGCCACGCTCCTGGCCGGGCCGCAACGCCGTGCCCGGGCGCCGGTTCGATGACTTCATCGGCCTGGTCTGCGGGACGGGCCTGAATGCCGCCTACGTGGAGCGGAACGCGCTCATCAGGAAGGTGCCCGGGCTCGATCCCGCCGGCTCCCAGGTGGTGAATACCGAATCCGGCTCCTTCGCACGCGGCGCTGCGGGCCGGTGGACGATGCATTTGATCGCGACCACGGCAAACCCGGGAAAGTACCGGCACGAAAAAACCATCTCGGGCGCCTACCTCGGGGCGCTGTGCCTTTTTGCCGCGCAAGCGCGCCGCGCGGCAGGCTGCTTCTCCGCGGACGCCGCGCGGGCCGTCGGGCGGCGTTGCCGTCGCTTTCCACCCGCGAGCTCAACGATTTCCTGCTCTTTCCCGACAGCACGGAGAACCCGCTCGGGCGCCGCCTGCGCCGGGCGGCCGGCTGGAGGACGTGCGCGGCGCTGTACGTGCTGTGCGACTCCATTCGTCGAACGCGCCGCGGCCATGGTGGCGGTGAACCTTGCGGCCGTGCTCCTGAAAACCGGGCAAGGGCCGCGACCCGCGCTACCCGGTCTGCATCACGGTGGACGGCACGACCTTCTGGCAGCTTCGCACGTTCCACGCCAGGGTCGAATCGTGGATGCGCACCCTTCTCTCGCGGTGATCGATCGCGCGCCTGGGAGATCGCCTCCGTGGCGGATGCGCCCCTCCTGGGGGCCGCCATCGCGGCATTGACCAACTGATCCCGCGCAACTACGGTACAGACTCTGGAGGACACACCGCATGCAGGACCCAACGAGAGACGATATTGCCCGCGGCTACGACTGACGCAAAGAAGACGTTATGCCGCCTGGGGCGTGGACACGGACAAGGCTCTTGCCACCCTGTCCTCCGTGCCGCTTTCCCTGCACTGCTGGCAGGGAGATGACGTGGGCGGGTTCGAGAACCCGGCGGGCCTGACCGGCGGAGGCATCCAGGCTACCGGCAACTACCCCGGGAAGGCGCGAACGGCCGAGGAGCTTCGCGCCGACTACGAGAAGGCGTTCTCCCTCATCCCCGGGAAGCACAAGGCGAACATCCATGCCATCTACGCGGAGACCGGGGGACGGAAGGTCGATCGTGACGCCCTGGCTCCCGAGCATTTCTCCGGGCTGGATGAGCTGGGCAAAAAAGCTGGGCATCGGGCTTGACTTCAACGAGACCTACTTCAGCCACCCCATGGCGGAGTCCGGTTTCACCCTCTCCTCCGCGGGACAGGAAGGTGAGGGACTTCTGGGTGAACCATTCCCTGCGCTGCCGCGAGATCGGCGAGGCCATGGGGAAGGAGACCGGCTGCACCGTGCATCGTGAACCTCTGGATCCAGGACGGCTGCAAGGACCTGCCGGCGGATCGCCTCACGCCGCGGCAGCACCTGAAGGACTCGCCTGGACCGCAGTCTTCGAGAAGCGCCGTGGACCCGCGGTACATCAAGGACGCGCTGGAAGGGAAGCTCTTCGGGATCGGCTCCGAGTCCTACGTCGTGGGGTCCCACGAGTTCTACCTGGCCTACGCGCTGAAGCACGACATGATGCTCACCCTGGACATGGGGCATTTCCATCCCACGGAGTCCGTGGCGGACAAGCTCTCCGCCATCCTCCTTTTCTCCCGCGAGCTTCTCCTGCACGTGAGCCGGGGCGTGCGCTGGGACAGCGATCACGTGGTCATCCTCAACGACGAGGTCAAGGCCGTGGCCGCCGAGGTTGCGCGCGCGGGCGCCTGGGACCGGGTGCACGTGGCCACCGACTACTTCGATGCGAGCATCAACCGGGTGGCCGCCTGGGTGATCGGCGCGCGCGCGACGCTGAAGGCAATCCTCCTTGCGCTCCTGGAGCCGATCGGACATGCTGAAGAAGGAAGAGGCGTCCGGGAACTTCACGCGCCCGGCTGGCGCTGATGGAGGAGGCGCGGGACCTGCCGTTCGCGGCGGTCTGGAACCGATTCTGCGAGCAGCAGGGCGTTCCGGCCGGGGCAGCCTGGCTGGACGTGGTCACCGAGTACGAGCGCACGGTGCTTTCAAAGAGGCGATAGGGCGGCAGCATGGACCTGGGAGACATCATCGAGCTTTCCCGCTTCTACGGAAGGGGAAGCGATTTCGTCATTGCCGGCGGGGGCAATACCTCCGTGAAGGACCGGGAGCGGATGGCCATCAAGGCCAGCGGGTTCGCCCTGCGCGACATCGGCGATTCCGGGTTTCGTCGAGCTTTCGCGGGCCGAGGTGCGGGCCATCCTGGGACGCACCTACTCCACGGATGCCCTCCGCCGCGAAGCGGAGATCAAGGCGGATCTCATGAAGAGCCGCACCCAGCCGGACGCGGGGGGCCGCCCGTCCGTCGAAGCATCCCTTCACGAGATGCTGGAGTGGCGGCTGGTTGTCCACACGCACCCGTACGCGATCAACGCCCTGACCTGCAGCGCGCAATGCGGAGAAGACGGCCCGGGAGCTCTTTGGCGACGAGGCCCTCTGGGTGCCCTACACTGATCCCGGCTACCGCCTGGCAAAGCTCATGGAGGAGAAGCTGAAGGCGTACCGCGCGCGCGCACAAAGGCGATCCACGGATCGTGCTGATGCAGAACCACGGGCTGGTCGTAGCCGCCGACACGGCGGCGGAGATCCGCGCACTCACCGAGGAGGTGGTGCGGAAGATCTCGACCCGGTTCACGCAGCCCCTCCCCGTCCGGTGACAGGCCCGTGCCGGACGCCGCGGTGCGCATCCTGCCGGCCCTGCGCATGCTGCTTTCGGAGCCGGATTCGCCGAAGATCGCGGCTGCCCGCAACGGTCCACTGGCGGAGCATTTCCTCCTGCCGGAGAACAGGGCGCTTCGTGCAGCTGCCCTTCATGCCGGACAATATCGTCTACTGCAAGTCGGCACCTCTCTTCCTTGAACATGGTGGAAGATCCTGAAGCAGCTGCTTGTCCTCCTTCCCCGTCGCCCTGGAAGCCTACCGGTCCAAATGGGGATACGCCCCGAAAATCCTGCTGATTGACGGAATCGGTGTCGTGGCCGTGGAGGACACGAAAAAATCCGCGGAAACCTGCCTTGATGTCTTCGAGGACCTCATGAAGGTGAGCTGGCTTTCCCGCGCATTCGGCGGTCCACGATTCCTCTCGCCCCAGGACATCCAGTTCATCGACACGTGGGAAGTGGAGAACTATCGGCGCGCGGTGTCGAAAGCCGCTTCCGCGGCAGGGCGCGTGTCAGGAAAGATCGCCCTGGTCACCGGGGCAGCGCAGGGCTTCGGAAAGGGGATCGCGGAAGGCCTCTTCCGGGAAGGGGCGAACGTCATCATCGCCGACCTGAACGAGGCCGCCGGGCAGGAGCCTGGAAGGGGAGCTGAACGCCGCGGCGCACGCGCGGGAGGCGGGACAAATCGGGCGCTTTTCGCTGCCGCCGACGTGACCAGCCCCGCGTCTCTCCAGGCGCTGGCGCGTGAATGCGTGAAAGCGTTCGGCGGCCTGGACCTCCTGGTGAGCAACGCGGGTGTCCTGAAGGCCGGCGGGCTGGACGAGATGACCCTGGAGAGCTTCGAGTTCGTCACCCGGGTGAACTATTCGGGCTATTTCCTCTGCGTGAAGCACCTTTCGCCCGATCATGAAGCTGCAGAGACGTTTTGCTGCCGGTCGCATGGCAGACATCATCCAGATCAACTCGAAGTCGGGCCTGGAGGGAAGCAACAAGAACTTTGCCTATGCGGGCGGGAAGTTCGGGGGCATCGGGCTCACGCAGTCCTTCGCGCTGGAGCTGGTGGAGGACGGGATCAAGGTCAACTCCATCTGCCCGGGCAACTTCTTCGAGGGACCGCTGTGGTCTGACCCGGAGAAGGGGCTTTTCGTGCAGTACCTGAAGGCGGGAAAGGTCCCCGGGGCAAAGACCGTGGAAGACGTGCGGCGCTCGTACGAATCACGGGTGCCCATGGGACGAGGCTGCCGGGTGGAAGATGTCCTGCGGGCGATCCTCTACCTCGTTGAGCAGGAGTACGAGACTGGCCAGGCCCTGCCCGTTACCGGCGGCCAGGTCATGATTCGCTGACGAGCATCGGGGTGTCGTGCCTTGTGCCTTTGCCCGAGCCTCTTTACATACCAGGGCTTTTTCGGTATGTTGTCACGTCGGGAACAACTGAAATCCAAGGCAGGAAATAAATGGCGCGCAAGTGTGAAATATGCGGCAAGGGCACGGTCACGGGCAACAAGGTCAGCCACGCAAAGAACAGGACCCGCAGGACGTGGAAGCCGAACCTTCTGAAGATCCAGACGATGATCGGCAAGTCCCAGACCACGATCAAGATCTGCACGCGCTGCCTGCGCACCGGGAAACTGGTAAAGATCGTCTAGGCAGGGCGTAGATGGGGCCTGCGGGATCTAAATTCCGCAGGCCGCCCTTTGCACAATGGCGAATGTAGTCAATTTCTGACTACAAATTGTATGTTCGCCACTTACCTTTGTCTTGATGAACCATTGCGGCCGTCGCTGGGCTCCCTCTCACCTGATGTCGGAATAGTTTCAGCAGGTTGTGCGTCAGGCAGACCAACGCCCATTCGCACCGAACCTTCGCCTGTCCGCGTTGTTAGAAGCAGAACAGATTCCGGCCTCGTGTAAATTCCGGCGCAGCTCCCACAGGCCAAAGCCAAAACTTCGGATCTACGTCCTACGCGCTCCCAGGTACATGAGATCGCCGCCACGAGAATCGTGGCGACGTGTTCTCTTACCTTCCCTCCAGGTTCGCTGCCACCTGTTCCCACGAAATCACGTTCCAGAACGCAGCAATATAGTCTGGCCGCTTGTTCTGATACTTCAGGTAATACGCATGCTCCCACACGTCCAGGCCCAGAAGGGGCTTCAGTCCCTGGGAGACGGGGCTGTCCTGGTTCGGCAGGCCGGTGATCACCAGCTTGCCTGCCGCATCGGAGCACAGCCACGCCCACCCGCTCCCGAATAGATTGGCAGCCGCATTTCCGAACTGTTCCTTGAAGGCATCGAAGCTTCCGAAGTTCTTGTCCAGCGCAGCTGCGAGTGACCCCGTGGGCTTGCCGCCGCCCTTCGGCGAGAGCATCTTCCAGAAGAGGCTGTGATTCAGGTGTCCGCCGCCGTGATTACGAACGGCCGTGCGGATATCGGCAGGAACGGAATCCAGCGTCTTGAGAATTTCCTCGATGGGCCGGCCCTGGAAGGACGGGGCTTTTTCGAGTGCTGTATTCAGCTTGGCTACATACGTTGCATGATGCTTCCCATGGTGAATCTCCATGGTTTTCGCATCGATGTGCGGCTCCAGTGCATTAAAGGCGTAAGGAAGATCCGGCAGACTGAACGGCATTCAATACCTCCTGATTAATACTGTGCTTAAATATTAGTAAATTGGTAATGTATAGGCAAAGAATTTAAGCACGAATCGTTATCACTGGGGGGCGATGACATGGCGGCACGCATCAAGGGAAAAGTCCTGGATGAAAAAATGGATGCGATCCGCAAAGAAAAAGACCTCTCGCGGAAAGCGTTGGAGAAGATAGAGTTGTTGATCAGGTGAGCTTCACGATCTCCCCCGAAATCCGCGAGATCGCCTATCACCGTCCCGAGCTCCTTTCCATCGACGACTATCTCCTGAAGTACCATTTCAACCCGGGTGCGACCATCCCGGGAGGTCCACGCTTTATTGACGCGCTTCCGCAGTTCGTGAGGGGCCTGTCCTATGTCGGCCCGGGCCAGAGGAAGCGCTTTGAGATCGGGACAACGGGAGGGAGCATTACGCTCAACGACCTGATGCACCACCAGAGCGCCTCGGTTGCCGTGAAAGGCCAGCCGGCAGCCAGGCCGCAGGCGCTCACGGTGCGGCTGGAATCCGGGAAGCTGGTGGTCGATCGCGCGGAGGTGGCCCCGGGGAGGGTGGTCGTTGCGGCTGACAATCAGACGGCGGCGCGGGCGTCGATGCTCATCCTGGGCTTCCCACCCGGTTCTCAACCGCGCTGTACGAGCGGATCGGGGACCTGAAGGCTTTCTCCCAAGTGCACAAGCATTTTGACAAGCTGGGGAGGGTGATCAAGGAAAACTCCGGCGCCTTTGTGAAGACTATTGGCGATGCGGTCATGGCGTCGTTCCTTAACCCGCTGGACGCAGTGAAGGCGGCTCTTGAAATGAACAGGGAGATCAACCGCCTCAGCCGCGCATTCACCAGCCGCGATCTGATCCTCAAGATAGGCATCCACAAGGGGCCGTGCATCGCGGCCCCCGATTACGGGGACGGACGGGTCCCGGCGGGCTTGAAAGAACGCGTGGCTGTCACGGGCCTCAGGGCATCGGCGGGAGCAGCGGCGGCACGACAGGCTCGAATGATTTGCGCCCCGGCCTGGATCTGGCGCTCTCCGCGAAGTGCGTGTACTATCCGGCCCCATGCAAATGTGCATGGACAAGATGCGGCTCTTCGTGATGGGCCTGGTGCCCTCCTGTGCCTTGGTGCCTTTCCCGCGCGAGCAGACAACGCTGTCCCGCCGATCTCCTTCACAACGGGAGCGCGGTTCGGAGCGTTCTACGGGATGGCCAACGAGTATGTGTACAACCAGGCCCTCTCTGCCAATTACAAGAACTCCGAGCTTGACTGGTCCCTGGAGCCCATGATCTTCACCGGGGCGGCACTCTCCCTGGACAGCACAGTGGGGATCTTTGTTACGCTTGACGTGAGACAGGGATTCGCCGGCAAGGCCGGCGAGATGACAGACTCCGACTTCCTCAACGGCGACGGCCAGCGCACGCATTTTTCGCAGAGTGACAGTTACGCGGAGCGTGCGAATCTCCTCGATCTCAAAGTCGGCTGGGACTTCTACAGGCAGGGCGCGCTGAGGATCGGAGCATTCGGCGCATTCTCCTACATGGATTTCAAATGGTCGGCACGCGACGGCTACCTCCAGTACCCCACTACTGGCAACCCCTACACCATGTCCCCATTTGCATCGGGGTCCTTATCCAGTCTGGTCGCCCAATGAGACGAAGACCCCGATTTACGGCACCGGGATTATCTATGAGACGGCGTATGTCGGCGCCGCTATCGGCATTCGCGCCCGTTACGCATTCCAGTGGCGGGTTCTCCATCGACGCCTCGTTTGCCTTCACGCCGCTCCTGCGGTGCTATACCGAGGACAATCATGTCTTTCGGCAGATCGATTTCTACTCCTCTCTGTCCGGGGGCTTCATGATCGAGCCCCGCGGGTCGCATCGAGTACGTGGTCCTTCCGCGGGCCACACTGAGGCTCGAGATCGGCTACAAGTATTCCTGGGGCCTCAAGGGAGACCTGACGGAGGTCAACACGGGCACGACCAACGTGACAACCGCCTTTCCCTACTACGCAGGACCAGGCTCCTCCTTCACCGGCGCGAATGATTCGGGGGCATCCCTGTCGATTCTTGATGCCAGCCTGGGCCTGAGTATCTCGTTATAAGGGACGAACTGATGAGGAAGACGATGCACGCAGCAGCCGCCTTCAGCGCGGCCATGATCGCAGGATTGGCGCTCTCAGGCTGTCCGATGCAGCCGAGCTACTCCTCGACGATAACCCCTGTCTATGCAGCCACGGGCACGGGCCTTTCCGTCTTCAACGGAACAGGCTGGACCAGCTACCCATTCGCCAACGCCAGCGCAGTTGTCGTTTCTGGATCGGGAGCGGGCGCCGTTGCCTATGTGGGCAACAACACGGGGGGAGTCTCTCAATTCATCGGAACATCACGGATTGCGACCACGGGCCTGGCCGGCTCCGACATTAAGAGGCTTTTTTCGGGCTCCAGCATTTTCGCCGCGACCAATGCCGGCGTTTCAATCCTGAACAGTGATGGCCTGACCTGGACGAATTACATCACGGCGGCATCAGTCAACGACGTGTTTTCCTCTGGAACGTACACCCTGGTGGCCAGCGGAACTGGCCTGTACGAGTACAACAATGGCATCCCTGTGGGCTCGACCATATCACCTGCTGACGATAGTGCCGCTCAGCACGACGGTGACGGCAGTTTATGTCGACTCCTTTGGCGACCTCATTGTCGGGACCGACAGAGGGCTCGCGGCCCAATATGCCGGAACGTCGGCCTGGGCAAGCCTGCTTTCGCTTCCGCTGAACACCCGGTAAATCAGATAACCGCGGACCAAAGCGGCAATCTCTACGCTGCGACCAAAGGCGGGCTGTACATAATCAGCACGAGCGTCTTGCCGCCCTTCCCGGGTGCTCGTGTCCTGCGTCTGCGTGGACGGGGCGGGCACAATCTATGCGGGCAGGGACCGCCGCGGGCCTCCAGGTGTCCACGGATGGAGGATCAACCTGGACGACGCAGCTTTCAGGACAGTCGGTGAACTCCGTCACGACGACTGCTCCCCTCTACTCGTTCTGAGAGCAGACTCCGCGATCAAAGGGTGTTGACGCGAGCGCGATTCTTACGTTAGTATTCTTACGTATGGACAAGATTCTCTCCGCTCGAATAGATGAAGGCGTTGCCGCTCTCCTTGATGCGCTTTCGCGCAAGCTCGGCAAGTCAAAGAAAAGCATTCTCGAAGAGGCGCTGCGCGGCTACGCGGATCAGGCAGGCAAAGGTCAGCCTCTGGATGTACTGGAGGAGACCTGGGGCGCCTGGAACCGCCGCGAGACTGCGGGGACGACGGCTCGCAAGGCACGGAAGGCATTTAGAACATCGCTGGGGCGCAGGGCTTCGTGAGGACATATCTGGACTCGGATATCCTGATCTGGCACCTCCGGGGTGACGAGCGGGCTCGGGCACTCCTCAGATTACTTCGCGCTGACCCGGGGAGGCAGCTCTGCCTGGGGGCGCTGCAGCGGGCCGAGGTCGTGTTCTTCGCGAAAGAGGCGGAGCTTTCGGCAACACGGCTCCTGCTTTCTCTGTTTGAGACCGTACCGGTCGACGCGGGAATCGTCGACCTCGGCGGTGAGCTGTACCGGTCCTGGAATCCCTCTCACGGTGTCGATGTGGCAGACGCCCTGCTTGCGGCGACTGTCATGAAAACCGGCGGGAAAATCCACACGCTGAATGTCAAACATTTCCCGATGCCGGACCTGCTTGTTGAGCGGGCGTGGTAGGAAAAGCGCGGTTGCCTTCTCGCAGCACGGTGACGCTGATTGGTCAGTTCTCGGCGTGTGCACTCGCCAGTTGTTGACTTTTATGATCATGTCATGCATGATTCATGCATGGCCACGAAGACTATTTCCTTGGAACTGGACGCTTACGAAAGGCTCCGAAAAGCCAGGCGGACACCCTCCGAATCATTCTCGTCAGTTGTGCGGAGGGCCGTATTCCCCGGATCCCCTATCACCGCCGGGGAAGTATTGAATATCGCGGAGCAGCGGATTGAAAAAGGAAGAACGCTGATTTCACCGGAATTGCTCGATCGTCTTGATGAGGCACAAAAAAATCCCCGATCTTCCGAATCACATTGGGCCGGGAAATGATCGTTGACACCACGTTCCTGATCGACCTGGAGCGGGAAATCGCCCGCAGGCATCCGGGACCCGTGATGGACTTTCTTGCGCACAACCAGGCGCAGCCAATGCGCATCAGCGTCATTACTTTCGGGGAACTGGCTGAAGGGTACGAGGATCAGGCGGCACCCGGGTTGCAGGAGTTGGTCGCTCCTTATGATATCGTCGAGATCACAAGGGCCGTTGCCACCAGATATGCCGCTGTCTCCCGTGTCCTTCGCTCCTCAGGGAGCCGCTGGGGCGACAACGACCTGTGGATTGGGGCGACGGCACTCGAAATAGGCGAACCGCTTGTTACGCGTGACCGTGACCATTTCAGCAGGATAGCCGGATTGACGGTCCTGGGATACCAATAGGAAGGATCAGACCAGAACAAGCGCCACGCAACGCCCCGGCCAGGCAGAGGACCTTTCAGCAGCTTCACTATTTGTGTTCTCCAGTGCCCATGTGCGGGAGCAAAACCATGCTGCGCGCAAGAAGCAATTCGCCATGCAGGCTCACCGGCACCTGCTTCCGTTGGAGAACGGTTTCCAGCTCTTCACCGGCAAGGAAGAAAAGGCGCTTTGGCGGATCGAACTCACGTCCGACGGGAAGAGGGACAAAGCCTCGACTTTCCAGAAGGTCCGCCTCAGGTTCACCGATGATCCATGCCTCGGCCGCATTCACAAGGATCCGTCGGAAGCGATGCCAGACGCCCTTGCTCGAGGATCGCTGGCGGTATTCCCAGGCCCGGATGATGGATTGTTCGCGCACGTGACGGACGCGCGCATGGAGCTTTTCATTCACTGGCTGGGCTCTGTTCTTTCCAGCCGCGCCAACAGGTCCGCGACCAGCAGGCGGTGGCGGGTAGGGTCCGGCATCTGGAGCCGGGGCTCCAGGAGCGACAGCGTGCTGAGACCGGAGCGCACGGCGTACTGAAGATCGGGCGCCAAGCCGCGATACTGTGCTTCGACCTCCATGAGATCACTTTCCTCGGAAACGAGCAGGAGAGCCAACGCGACCAGGAGATCGCGGTCGCCTTTTTCGCCGCTGCGGTCTGTCAGGAGTTTTTCCAGCAGGAGGCCGGCAGGACGGGGCAGGGGAATCAGGACGCTTTCGATCATGAGCGTTCGTCCCGGCCGGAGCAGCGACAGATGACCGAACACAAGGAGCGGCAGCTCAGCATCCTCGAACACATAGGTTTCACCGGCCCGCGCACTGCCTGGATCCCACCCAATGAAGTTGACCTCGATCAGGTCCGCGTCTTTGGGCAGCCAGACCGAGGGCTCTTCCCTGGAAGGCGCCAGTCCGTCGACGTCACGGAGCCGCTCCTTGACGGCCGCATGACGATCTACGGAAACCGCGATATCCACGTCCTGCGAGACCACGAGGGTGGATCGTGCGTCAGGTTCGAGCAGGTTCGGAACTTCGGAGCCTGCGACCATGACTCCCGGCTCCTGAAGGATCGGCGCGATTGCGCGAAGCGTTCGCAGAAGACGCGTTCTGAAGTCCATGCTTGCTTTGGAGTATATGGAGCACGTGTCGGCAACGCAACTCGGGCATGCACGCTTGTGAGCTCTGCGGCCGTCCGGCCCCAGGTCTCAGGGCATCAGCAGGAGCAGCGGCTTGGAAACGAGCTCCATGAATCGTGACAGGAACTTGCACGCATAAACCCCGTCAATCAGGCGGTGATCAACCACCAATGACAGGGGAAGCACGGAGGCAGGAACTACTGCCCCGTCTTTGACCACGGGCTCCTGGTGTACACGCCCGATCCCCAGGATCCCGACCTGCGGCGGCAGGATCATGGGGTTCCCGTACACTCCCGAAAATGATCCGAAGTTCGAGATGGTGAAGCTGCCGCCGCGAATCTCCTCGAGGAGAAGGGTCCTCTGCCGTGCCTTTTCCGTCAGCCGGACGATCTCCGCATGGATTCGCGCAACGGACATCTCCGCTGCGTTTCTCACCACGGGAACAACAAGGCCTTCTTCCGTGTCCACGGCCACGCCGATGTTCGGCGTTGGAAAGGCCTGGTACTCCTTCTTGTCGTGCGAGTAGGTGGAGCTCAGGAGCGGATACTCCTGAAGCGCCAGGGCCGTCGCCTTCACGAAGAACGCCAGGAGGCCGACCTTTTCACGGGCGTTTTCGTTCAGATCACGGCGCAACCGCAGCAGCTCGTCCACGAGGGTGTAGTCATGCACCGCGGCCGCCGGAATTGCCTGGCTTTTCTCCATGGCCGCGGCGATGGCAAGGCGGAGGGTGGAAAGCTTCTTGACCTGGATTCCATCAGAGGCCTGGTCCGTGACGGACGGAGAGGCGCGGGGAGCGCTGCGAGTTGCCAGGTCCTTTTTAAGGACCCTGCCCCCGGGCCCTGTGCCGGCGATCTGCGAAAGATCGATCCCCGCGTCCGCGGCCAGCTTCCTGGCAACGGGTGAGGCGCGCACGCCGGCGCTGGCCCCGTTTCCGCCGTTGCGGCCGGGGGGCGAAGAGCCTGCAAGGCCCTCGCTGCTGGAGGGGAGCACGCTGCCGGATCCCGTGTCCAGCTTGCCGACAACCGTTCCTGAGTCCGCGTGTGACACTTCGTGTGATGGAGAAACTGATGGGGAAGGGGAGCTGCTTGTCCTTATCCGGGCAACCACTTCCCCCACCCGGACCACCTGGCCCTTCACGAGGGTCATCTCAACCACGACGCCGTCCACAGGGGAGGGCATGTCGGTGACAACCTTGTCCGTCTCCACGATTGCCAGGGGCTCGCCTGCCTTCACGCTCTGTCCCGGCTGGACTTTCAGCTCGACGATCGTCCCCTCGGTGAGACCTTCCCCGATGTCGGGAAAATGGAACTCGTACAGCCCCGTGTCACGACTCATAGCTCATCACCTTTCGCGCTTCCGACATCACCTGCTCCGCGCTGATCAGGTAGTGCCTCTCGCCGCGGGGCATGGGGTAAATCACGTCAGGGCCTGCAAGGCGCGCGGGAGGCGCTTCCAGGCGGTCGAAGGCGTGTTCCATCACCGTGGCCATGAGCTCGGCGGCAACGCCGAAGCTCTGCGGCCCTTCGTGCACAACCAGCAGTCTCCCGGTCTTCCGCACTGATTCCACCACGGCGTCCGAGTCGAAGGGGTAAATGGTCCGCAAGTCGATGAGCTCAACGGAGTGTCCTTCGGCGGCAAGCGCCGCGCGCGCCAGGCGCGCCTCCATCATCTGCGCGCCGTAGGAAATGATGGTCAGCTCGTCTCCCTCAGCCTCCACGCGTGCGGTCCCGATCTCAACAGCGTAGGCCTCGTCGGGCACTTCCTGCCGCACGGCGCGGTAGGCGCGCGCGGGCTCAAGGTAGATCACGGGGTCGGGATCCCTGATGGCCGCGATCAGCAGCCCCTTGGCGTCATGAGGGGTCGAAGGAATGACCACCTTCAGCCCCGGGATGTGTCCGAACAGCGCTTCAACGCTCTCGGAGTGATGCTCGGGCGCCCGGATCCCGCCGCCGTACGGCATGCGGATGACCATCGGTGCGCTGAGGGCGCCGCGCGTGCGGTTCCTGATGCGCGACACGTGGCTGGCAATCTGGTTGAACGCGGGAAAAACGAATCCCGAGAACTGGATCTCCACCACGGGGCGGAGCCCGACGATGGCCATTCCCACGGCGGCCCCCACAATGCCCGCCTCCGAGATCGGCGTGTCGAAGCACCGTCCCTCGCCGAACTCCTTCTGCAGGCCCGCGGTTGCGCGGAAGACGCCGCCTTCCAGGCCGACGTCTTCGCCGAACACGATGACGGTTCGATCAGACATCATCTCCGTCCGCAGGGCATCCGTGACGGCCTCGATCAGCGTGAGGACCTTCATGCCTTCCTCCGCTTCAGCTGGGCCTCCATGAGGGCAGGCGTCTCGAGGTAGAGGTAGTGGAACGTGTCTTCGACCACGGTATCGGGAGCCTGTTCGGCTTCCTCGAATGCCGTCTGCGCGCAAGCCAGCGACTGCTCCCTGACATGCCGTGCCTCATCCTCACCGAGCGCCTTTGTGCTGATGAGATAGCGTTCGAGCCTGAGCAGGGGATCACGCTTCTCCCACTGCTTCACTTCCTCGTCCGTCCTGTACCTGGTTGGATCGTCAGAGGTCGTGTGGGCTCCCAGCCTGTAGGTGAGGCCTTCGATCAGCGTCGGCCCCTTGCCCGCACGGGCCCGGTCCGCTGCCAGCCTCACCGCAGCGTACACGGCAAATATGTCGTTGCCGTCAATGCGGATGCCGGGGAATCCATATGCGAAAGCCTTCTCCGCCAGGGTGGCGCTCGCGCTCTGCTTGGACCACGGAAGGGAGATGGACCAGTGATTGTTCTGCGCGTAGATTATCACGCCCGTCTTCCAGACGCCGGCCAGGTTGCAGGCCTCGTGAAACTCGCCCTCGGAGCTCGCCCCCTCGCCCATGAAGGTGATGGCGATCCTGTCGGTGCCCTGGTAATGTTCGGCCCATGCCAGTCCGACGGCATGGAGCATCTGGCTGCCCACCGGCACTGAAATGGGCAGCATGTGGAACTGGTCCGCCGGCATGTGATTGGCCCACTCGTTGCCGAACCAGTAGAGGAAATACTGTTTCAGGCTCACCCCGCGAACCAGCATGCCTCCAAGCTCCCGGAATGCCGGGACGAACCAGTCGTCCGGCCGCATAGCCATGAGGGCCCCGACAGAATTGGCCTCCTGGCCCTTGTTCAAAGCGTAGGTGGGCATCCGTCCCTGCCCGGTTGAGGCTCACGGCCCATTCGTCTGCTTGCCGGGAGAGCACCATGGTCTTGTACGCCGCCAGCGCCTGCTCGTCGGCAAGACGCGGCATTCCCGGTGGAAACGGGGCGAGCTTGCCTGCATCGTCCAGGAGGGTCAGGACCTTTCCTTCGCGGGGATCGTAGCTCTCAAACATTCTGCCTCCTCATGTTGCTGAAAAATGCCGCCCATACGGCACGGACTACCGTGCCTGCGAATGTCACCTAGCGCGGTGACCGCGGTGACCGCGGCAATGACACCAGGAATGCGTGCCAGGCAAGCGTGGCGCACTTGACCCGGACGGGGAAAGTGGAAAGTCCCTTGAACGCGGCCAGGTCTCCCATCGAATCCAGGACCGAAACGGGGATCTCACCGCGCAGCGCCTTGATGAATGTGCTTGCGCGCTCGCGCGCCTCCGTGACGGACAGCCCGCCGAGGGACTCGGTCATCAGGGACGCCGAGGCAGTGCTGATGGCACACCCGTGCCCGTCAAATCGAACGCGTTCCAGGATGTCGCCCTCTCCCACGACCACCTCCAGCTTGATGGTGTCACCGCACGTGGGGTTTTCATGAGCCATGGCCTGCGGAATGTTGTCCAGCTTTGCCGCCCCGCGCGGAGAACGGTAGTGGTCCATGATGATTTCCTGGTACAGGTCGTCGAATGCGCTCACGCGTAGAACCTCAGCGCCCCTTCCAGCGCTTCCGCCAGGCGGTCGATCTCTGAGAAGGTGTTGTAGAAGGCCAGGCTCGCGCGGACGGTAGCCGGCACGCCGAGCCTCTTTGCGAGGGGCTGGGCGCAGTGGTGACCTGCCCGCACGGCAATCCCGTCCCGGTCCAGGAACTGCGCAACGTCGTGCGCGTGGATTTCCCCAAGGTTGAACGGGAACACCGCGCTGCGCTTCGGTGCCGCACCGTACGTTGTCAGCCCGGTCACCCCGCTCAACCGCTCCCGCGTGTATTCCGCCAGCTCCCGTTCCCGCGCGGCAATGGACGGGAGCCCGAGGGCGTGCAGGTAGTCGATTGCAGCGCTGAGCCCCACCGCGCCTTCCACGTTCGGCGTGCCTGCCTCGAACTTCCACGGAAGGTCGTTCCACGTCGAGCTTTCCATTGAGACCGAGCGGATCATCTCCCCGCCGCCCTGCCAGGGAGGCATGGATTCGAGAAGCTGTTCTTTCCCGTACAGGGCGCCGATGCCCATGGGGGCGTACACCTTGTGACCGGAGAAAGCCAGGAAGTCGCAGTCGATGTCCTGCACGTCCACCCGCCGATGCGGAACTGCCTGCGCCGCATCCACCAGCACGGCGGCGCCGCGCGCATGGGCAAAGGCGGTGATGGCCTTCACGTCGTTGACCGTGCCCAGGACGTTGGAGACGTAGGTCACTGCGACCAGGCGCGTTCGCGGATCCCACGCCCTCTCGGCCTGCGCCAGGTCCAGGGTGCCGCCCTCTGCCAGGGGGATGAAGCGGAGGGTGCATCCTTTCCGAGCACAGGCCAGCTGCCAGGGAACCAGGTTGCTGTGATGTTCCATCTCGGTCACGAGCACCACGTCTCCCGGAGAAAGCGTATGATCCGACCATGAGGACGCTACGAGGTTGATCGCCTCCGTGGTGCCCCGGGTGAAGATGATTTCATTCGATGATCTGGCATTCAGCAGACGCTGTACCTTGCCGCGCGACTCTTCGTATGCCGCGGTGGCCTCTTCTCCGAGGGTGTGCAGCGCGCGGTGGACATTCGCGTTGCCGTGCTCGTAATAGACCCTGATTGCATCCAGCACCGCCCGGGGTTTCTGGGACGTTGCCGCGTTGTCGAGGTACGCGATTGTCGTGCCGTTCACCGTCCGGTCAAGGAGGGGAAAATCGGAACGGACGTCCTCGACGCTCCGGGTGCCAATCAGCTGGGTCTTTTCGTGCGTGGTGCCGCCACCGTATCCGGTGGCATTCGTGCGATCCATATCTCCCCATTCTCCACCTTCACGTCCCATGCCATGACGGGCATCGTTGCCGGAAGCCCGGTCACCGCCCCGGATCGAAGGTTGAACCGGGAGCCGTGTTTCTGACAATATACCTCCCCGGCCCACACATCGCCCTCAGAAAGCTTTGAGTACTCGTGGGAGCAGATATCGTCCAGCGCAAAGATTCCCTCCTCCGTGCGGAAGAGGGCGACGGGGGCCCCGTCCACGGTCACGCTCATTGCCGACACCAATTCCTCGGCGGAGGCCACCTTGACCCAGATGCTCATGCCGACGGTCAGGCCGCTGTGCGCAGGCGGCCCCTGATCGCGGCAAGGGCGTTGTCCTTGAACTTTTCGGGGGCGGAGGTCAGGAGGTCTTCGAAGTACCCCACCACGAGCATCTCCCGCGCGTCCGCCGCCGAATAACCCCGGCTCTCAAGGTAGAAAAGCTCGTCCGCGTTCAGCTTGCCCGTCGTTGAGCCGTGGCTGCACTTGACGTCATTGTTTCCGATCTTCAGCGTGGGAATCGAATCTGAACGGGCCGCTTCTCCCAGGATCAGGTTGCGATTGGTGAGAAAGGCATCCGTACCCGATGCACCGGTTGCCACCTCGATCAGCCCCTGGAAGATCGTCCGTCCGCCGCCGGCTACCGCGCCCTTGTAGACGGCCCTGCTTGAAGCCTTGGGTGAACGATGCCGCTGCACGGTGCGCAGGTCCATGTACTGGCCCGCCCCGCAGTAGTACACGCCGTCCAGGAACGCCTCGGCCCCGGGCCCGTCCAGGGTACAGTCCACCCGGGTCTTTGCCCACTTCCCTCCGAACTCCGCGTCGAAGTGCCGAAGCGATGCGTCCCTGCCCACCTCTGCCCTCGCGTGGCGGACATAGAGGTCTGCCGGTGCAAGCTCCTGCTGTTCCCAGATCTGCAGCGCAGAAGCTTCGGCCAGCCGCATGTCGACCACCGCGTTGCACAGGATGCCGCCCGCGCTGCCCGTTCTGCCCCGTGGCGCGACAATGTGCTGGACAACGGATGCACGGGCTCCCGCGCCCAGGAGAACGGCCAGGTGCGGCGCGCTCATCGTCCCTGGAGCGCCGCCTTCTTCGAAGTCTATGAAGAACGGTTCCTTGATCTCGACACCGTGCGGAACCCAGAGCAGGGCGCCGTGACTCAATTCCGCGTAGTGCCACGCGAGAAACCGGTTGTCGGCCTCGGTGAGAGCCTGCTGGTACAGCCCATGCAGCTGGGTTTCGAACTCTTCCAGGGCATTGTCCAGGGGAAGCAAACGCACTCCCGCGTTCCGCAGTTCTTCGGAGAGGCCGACCTCGATGCACTTGTTGGCCTGGAAGCGGATTAGCGCCAGTGCGGCGCCAAATCCGCCTCCGGCGGCGCGATCAGCTTCCCGCGGGCAGGCAGGGGTGAGCATCAGGGCCGGCTTGTACGACTCCAGGCCCAGCCTGCTGACGTCCGTTCTCCTCCACTCTTCTTCCGCGGTAGTCGGCCACGCCATGGCCGCGAATCGCTCCCGTGCACCGGAGCGCAGGGACCGCATCCATACAGGTTCAGAAGTGACGGCAGGTCTGCCTGCGGCGGCGCCTGTTCCACCCGTAGCGATGCCCAGTCCGCCTTTGGCGACGCCCATCACCCCACCGTCCCTTCCATCTCCAGCTCGATGAGCCGGTTGAGCTCGACTGCGTATTCCATGGGGAGCTGCTTCACGAGGGGATCCAGGAAGCCGCTGACGATCATCAGTGATGCCTCTGCCTCGCTCATTCCCCTGCTGGTGAGGTAGAAGAGCTGTTCCTCGCTGATCCTGCTCACCCGGGCCTCATGCTCGATGGAAACGTCGTCGGAATCGATTTCCATGTACGGGTAGGTGTTGCTTCTTGAATGTTCATCCAGGATCAGGGCATCACAGACCACGCGGGAGCGCACGTCGTGCAGTCCCTCGTTGACCTTGAGCAGCCCCCGGTACGATGCCGTGCCGCCGCCCTTGCTGATTGACTTGGCCGTGATGACCGACGAGGTGTGGCTGGCTGCGTGAACCGCCTTGCCGCCGGTGTCCTGCTCCTGGCCCTTGCCGGCAAAGGCAATGGAAAGCACCTCGCCGTGCGCCCCTTCTCCGACAAGGTAGATGGACGGGTACTTCATGGTCCGCTTGGAGCCGATGTTCCCGTCCACCCATTCCACGATGGCATCCTTGTGCGCCACCGCGCGCTTGGTCACCAGGTTGTACACGTCCGCGGACCAGTTCTGGATTGTCGTGTAGCGCACCCGTGATCCCGGGAGGGCAATGATCTCCACCACGGCGCTGTGCAGAGACTCGGTGGCGTAAATGGGGGCCGTGCATCCCTCGATGTAGTGTACGAAGCTTCCCTCGTCGGCGATGATCAGGGTGCGCTCGAACTGGCCGAAGCTGCGGGCGTTGATGCGGAAATACGCCTGCAGGGGAACTTCCACCTTCACGCCCTTGGGCACGTACACAAAGCTGCCGCCCGACCACACTGCGCTGTTGAGTGCTGCAAACTTGTTGTCCAGGTAGGGGATCACGGTTCCGAAGTACTGCTTCACGAGGTCGGGGTGCTCGCGCACGGCCGTCTCGGGGTCTGTGAAGATCACTCCCTGCCTGGTGAGCTCCTCCTTGATGCTGTGGTAGACCATCTCGGAGTCATACTGGGCGCCGACGCCCGCGAGGAACTTTCTCTCGGCCTGGGGGATCCCGATGCGCTCGAATGTCTCCTTGATGTTGGCCGGCACATCGTCCCAGCTCTTTGACTGCTGGTCCTGCGGCGCGGCGTAGTAGTACAGACTGTCGAAATCAATCGCGGAGAGGTCCGCGCCCCAGTTGGGCATCGACTTTCTGCGGAACGCGGCCAGGGCCTTCAGCCGGTACTGGCGCATCCACTCCGGTTCTTCCTTGCGGTGCGATATCGCGTTGACGATCTCCTCGTCGAGGCCCTTCCTGGTCTTGAAGACCGACTCGTCTGGAAAATGGTACCCGTGCTCGTAGTCTGCTATTTCAACGACCGACGACTGCGCCTTCATTTGCTTCCTCCTCGATGCCGTACTGCTTCTTCACCCAGTCATAGCCCCGCTCCTCCAGGGTGGCCACAAGGTCCTTGCCCCCCGAGGTCACGATCCTACCCTTGTACATGATGTGCACGTAGTCCGGCACGATCTGGGTGAGAATGCGCTGGTAATGCGTGATGATGAGGGCCCCGAACTCGGGGCCGCGGAGCCGTTGACCCCCTTTGCCACGACCTTCAGCGCGTCGATGTCGAGCCCGGAATCGGTCTCGTCCAGGATTGCCAGGGTGGGCTTGAGCATCAGCATCTGCAGCACTTCCATGCGCTTCTTCTCACCGCCGGAGAATCCCTGGTTGAGATACCGGTTGATGAAGCCCTGGTCCATCTCCATGAAGGTCATGGCCTCTCGCAGCTGCTTGATGTACGCGGTGACGTTCATTCCGCCACCGTGCCCGGTGGATTTGCCCGTCCCATTGGCGCGCAGCTCGAGGGCCCGCTTCAGGAACTTGCCCACTGTCACGCCCCCGATCTCCACCGGGTACTGGAACGCGAGAAACATTCCCTTCAATGCCCGCTGGCTGGTCGAGAGGGCCAGGTAGTCCTCTCCGTCCAGGGTGACGGTGCCCCCGGTCACCGTGTACGACGGGTGACCCATGAGCACGTTCGCCAGGGTGCTCTTGCCCGAGCCGTTGGGCCCCATCAGCGCGTGGATCTCTCCCGCGCGGATGTCGAGGTCCAGCCCCGAGAGAATCGGCTTTTCCCCGATGGATGCCTGGAGGTTTCTTACCTGCAGATGATGTGCCATGCCACTCCCTTCAAATAGGATAGCCAAGGGCGACCCGCGCCTCTTCGCTCATCCGTTCGGGTCCCCACATCGGGGACCACACCGTTGTTGCCGTGACGTCCACCAGCCCGAAGGCATCCCGCAGCGTCTCGATGATGTCCTTGCGGATGATGTCTTCCGCCGGGCAGCCGGGGTAGGTGAGGGTGAAGTCCACCTCGATGGCTGTCTCCTTTATGTCCACCCGGTACACGAGCCCGAGGTCGACAATGCTGAAGGCCAGCTCGGGGTCCTCAACGTTCTTGAGTATGTCCATGACTTCTTCGCGAGATACCATTGCCGTCACTCTCTCCCCTATAAGTTGACAATCCTGACTAAATTAGTCAAGATTAACCAGATGAAACTTGTGGAGATTCTCTGCAATCCGAATCCCGGCAGCTATAATCTTGCCCTGGCAACGGCTGCATACGAAAAACTGAAATCCCTTGGGCATGACGTCATGCTGCATGACCTCTATAAGGAAGGATTCAATCCCATCCTGGAGGCGCCGGAGCTTGCGCGCAGCTTCAGTCTGGACGAGCTGGTGCAGGTGCACTGCAACGAGCTTGCCTCCGCGGACGGACTGCTTGTTTTTCATCCTGAGTGGTGGGGCCAGCCGCCCGCGGTCCTCAAAGGCTGGATCGACCGCGTCTTCCGCCAGGGCGTTGCCTACGAGCTGGAAGGGGAGGATTTTTCAGAAAAGGGATGGAAACCGCTCCTCACCGGCAAGAAGGGACTCGTGTTCTGCACCTCGGACGCGGAGCCTCATTCAGCGCGAACCCTCGAGGCGCTCTGGGTCCACTCGGTCCTGGGAAGGTGCGGAATGACCGCGTCCTGCCATGTGCTGCGCGAGATGCGGCGGACCGACCCCCCCGCGCGTCGAGAGTGGCTGGAGTTCGTCCTGGCCACCGTTGAGGAGCGGTTCCCGAAGGTCGGTGCAGCCCGCGCACCGAGCGGCCGTCCCATGGCTCATCACTGAGCCCGCCTTTCGTTGATCCTGCCGGCCGCCGATACTGAACCAGGGGGACAGCGTTGTGGATGCGTATCTCGACAAGGTGAAGGATCTTCCCGTCATGCCGGAGGTGGCGGCCAAGGTCATGAATCTCAAGGAAGGAGGAAAGGAAATCTCCTTCAAGGAGCTCGAGGGAATCATCATGATGGATCCCGGGCTCACGTCGAAGATCCTCAAGATCGCAAACTCCGCCCTGTATGCCCGCCAGAGGGAAATTACCAGCCTCCAGATGGCAATCACCCTCCTGGGCTTCAAGAACATCCGCAACCTCGTCCTGCTCCTCACCGCGTCGAGCATGTTTCCGCGGATGCGGACTCACTCGTTCCACGCCGGCTTCTGGAGGCACGGCACCCTTGCCGCGTTCCTCTCCCGCGGCCTGGTGGTGAGGTGCGCAAAAGGGGCCGGGGCGGAGGAAGCCTTCATCGCCGGCCTTCTCCACGACATCGGGCAGGCCATCCTCTACAATAATTCACCGGACGAGTACGAGCGTGCCCTCGAGGCTGAGAAGCTGGGAAGCATGACCCTTGAGACGATCGAGGAACAGTTTTTCGGTGTCAACCATCGCCAGCTCGGGGGTGCGCTGCTGAAGCGGTGGAACTTTCCCGAGCTGTTTGTGGACGTTGCCGAAGAGCACGAATCCCAGCACATCACCTCACCCTACAAGAGCACGGTGATCCTCGTTTCGGTGGCGTGCCTCTTCGCGGAAATGATCGCGGATTCGGGGCTCCGCCCGCTGAAGATGGAGCTGCTCTCCTCCCTGCTGCCGTATACCTGCCTCGCGGGCTCGGAGGCAAACTCGCTCGCCCAGGGGTATGCCGCAGACCTGGCAAAAGATCCCCTCTACCAGGAGTACCAGAAGCTTTTCGGAGTGGGGTGACCCGCCGGCCTCCGCTGTCACGGGTCACACCGGCGTTCACGGGTCACGACCGGCGTTCACGGGATGACCCGAGAGGCCCACGCCTAGGGCGCGAGCAGGTCCGGCAGCTTCAAGGTGCACCCCAGCCTCAGGAAGATCGACCAGTAATCCCAGGGGTTGGTGCCCGGGAGCGCGTCGAAGTTATAGGTGCCGTTGCCCAGCACGGTGAGCGTCCATGCGGCATTGCCGCTGGTGTAGCTCACGTCTGCTTCCCCTTCGGCTTTGAAACGGTGGATCGTCCCGGACTCGAAAGCCATTTCCAGGTAGCTGCCGCCATACGCGCGGAGACTGAGCCCCACAACTGATCCGCCGCCTGCCGCAAGCCACGTGGATGCGGTGATGCTGCCGCCGGCCAGGAAAATGCTGTCCGGCGACCAGTAGAGGAACGGTTCGATTGACGCGCTGTTCTGGTAGGTGACGTTGCCGGTGACGGACAAGACCGACCAGGGGGAGCCGCCTTTCAGGACATTGATCGTGACTTCCTGGACAGCCGTGTACATGAAGTTCTGGTATCCGAATCCGCCCGTGTGGATGAGGTCCACTTTGCCATAGGTTCGCAGCGAAGTGTCACGGACCACCGGCACGTCCACGGTGGCAAGCACCGTGGTGAGGTTTGCTTCCGTCGAAGCGTCGAAGAGAATCGTTCCTCGCGCCGGATCCAGCGTTTCCAGCTGGGGGCCCCAGCGCATGGTCGCGCTGAGGAAAAGCGCGTTCCATGCTCCCACTCCGGCATCGAGCCGCGCGTAGGGCAGAGCCTTGTACGATTCAAAGTTGTCCGCAATGCTCCCCAACCCGCCCTGCTGGAACAGGCCGTTGCCGAAGAGAAGCCCGCCGAGGGCCGGGGTGAGGCTGACGTTGAGGAGGTAGAGGTTCACCGGAAGCCCGATGGAGACATCGTGCACCTGGTAGGAGGAATTGTCCGGCACACCCGTTGGGGTGCTCTGCTCCCTCAGGACGTCGGCCTTGTATGCGGCAGCAATGCCCGAAAGTGCTGTCAAAAGCCCGTGACCAGGCAACCTCCGAGTGCCAGTCCTCCTGGTGGGTGTCCGCCAGCGCGGAGGTCATGGTCGTGACGGCCTCGGAATGTTCCCGCGCAAGGTGGTTGTACAGGGTGGACACGTTCTCGAAGTACGGATCCGCCTGGTAGACGATGCGGTAGGAGTCCTGCGCTGACCGCCAGTCCCGCTTCCACTCGTAGACCTTGCCCAGCCGGAAGGTTGCGTCGATATCGCCCGGGTCCACCGCGAGAACCCACCTGAACTGCAGGATGGCGTCATCGAGGGCGGGCGGTGTCTCGGCAAGGTAATAGTCGCCCAGTTCATTGCGGATCGAGGCAACGCGCAGCTCGGCTCCATGGAATGCGCGGGCAATCGCGTGCTGGTACAAGACGTGCAGGGCGGCCAGCTCCTTCTCCAACGCGATCTGCTGGGAGCCTGCTTCCTTCGATGCAGCGGCGAGATCTGCGGACACCTGCTTCAGCTCTGCCAGCGGGTCAGGCGCGGGCAGCGTCCCCGCGGGGGGCCGGGCGAAGCCTCCAGGGATCTCAGGAGCGCGACGAGGTCCTTGAAGGCAGCGGGTGTCTGGGCATCCCCGGGGTCGTCCTGGAGCCGGGAGAATACAACGGAGGCGTCCCTTGCCCGTCCACCCCACAGGAGGCTTTGCCCGTAGGTAAAGGCCGCGCTGCTGGAGGCGCGGCTTCCTGAATCCGGCGCAAGAAGGGACTGCGCTCGTGATGCCAGGCCGTCGGCAAGTGAGATTTTTGCCGAAACAATCCGGGCAAGGTCGTTGTCCGCAGTGTCCCGGGAAAGCTCCGCCAGGATGCCGGCCTGGTCGAACGTCCACCCGCTGGGTCCCGTTTCCTTTTCAAACGCAGTCTCAGCGTCCGCCTCCCGGGAGGCAAGCTCTTTCGCCGCGCCCGCGTCAGCCGTTCGCATGAGCTTCACCCTGTCGAATTGGCTGGAGAGCTCTCGCGCCGCAAGTACGGAGCCTGCGGCATCGTCACCTGCTTTTCGAACCGCGTCCTCGGCGGCGGTAAGCTTGTCCTGCGCCGTGTGCACCGACTCCTGCGCCGCGTCGGCTTCCTTGCCTGCCTTCGCCTTTGCCTGCGCCCGCTCTGCGGCGTCCAGCGCCTTGTGCGCTGCGTCGCGGGCCGCGCCGGCCTGCGCCAGACGGGATGCCCGTGCCGCGAGCGCCTGCACCGCCTGCTCGGCCATTGCCCGGCACGCGGGCAAAGTAGTCGCGCAGCGCGTATCCCCTGTCCAGCGCCGTCACCAGGCCGGCCGAACGCACTTCCATGTCCCCCAGCGAGCCGTACTGGTAGTTGGCAATGATGTGGCGATACTCGTTGACGGCCTTGTCCTTCATCCCGTTCCAGAAGTAGCTCTGCGCGAGGGTCTGCCGAAGGACAAGGTTGTCGGGATTCTGGCGAAGCTTTTCCTCGTCCTCGGCAAGGGCCTGGCTCTTGAGGCTTTCCCGTTCCTGGAAGGCATTCAGGAGCGACGTGAGCCGGTCCGAAGGGAGATAGGTGTCGACAAGAGATTTTCGAGTCGAATCGGCTTCGGCCTTTCTTCCCAGGGACAGGAGCTGGTCCATGAGCAGCAGCCGCGCCTCGAGGCTCTGCGGCGCCGCGCTTACGGCCGCGCTCAGCGCCTGGACCGCCCTGTCGGGGTACCCGTTCACCCGATACACCCGCGCAAGGTCCATCAGCCTGGCAGGGTCACTGCCTGCAATTGCCTGCGCCGCGCGGAACGTGGACTCCGCATCCTGGCCTTTTCCCGACCAGAGCTGCGTCAGCCCGAGGTTGACTGTCAGGTCGAGATCCCCGGGGAACACGGCAAGGGCGTCCCGGAAGAATCCCAGGGACTCGTCGTAGCTCCCGTTCCATGCCGCCACCTTGCCCGCTTCCAGCCACAGCTCGCGCTGCTTCGGGTCCAGCCCCAGGACTTCCCAGTACTTCTTCAGGCCCTCCGCAAGATCGCCTTTCCAGATCCGGTTCTTTGCAATGAGGAGCCCGATCTGCGCATCACGCGGCTGGAGCACGGCCGCCCTGTTGAGGTGTTTCAGCGCATTGAGGTAGTCACCGAGCATGGAGTACAGCCGCGCTGCTTCCAGCAGCGGCGCCACGCTCCCCGGATTGTCCCTGATCCTGATAAGCGTGTCGTCAATGGAAGCGAAAGGCATGTCCAGGGTCTTGTCATCCATGTTCTTCGGGAAGACAGGCGGAAGCGGGCCGTCAATGACCCTCTTTCCTCCTTCCTTCCGGACGAGGAAGAAGCAGTCAAGGTACATGACGTACCGCGCGTCTGCGCGCCTTTTCTCCGTCACTTCGAAACGGATCCGGTGCCGCCCGGCACCCAGGGTGTTGTCACCGATCCTGTTCCAGTAGAAACCGGGGGTGTAATTCTCCACGACCCACACGTCCTCGCGGGCGAGGGCGTGCGGCTGCTGAGCGTCGATGACTGACGGCAAAGGGGGAGGCATATGACGCATACAGGTCGTCACGGGGACCGGGAGGCGTTCCGCCATACCACAGCTCCCAGGTGCCCTCGGAAGGAACCGTGAACACGTATTCCGCGTAGAAAGAGCTCACCCCCGCCAGGCCCGTGCTGCGGTTGAGCTGGAGCGCGCGGAAGCCCGGAGACACCGAAGTTGAGCACCGGTTCACGCGCGAAATTCGTCGACACCGCATCCTCGCCTTCGACAAAGACGAGGTTGGGGTTCTCCGCCGGGAACACCGGCTCCAGGCCCTTCGGAGAACCTTTCGCCTGGGCGGAGGCGGCCTGCCCCGAGGTGGCCTGCCCGAGGCGGCCTGCCCAGCGGCGGCGCCGAGCGCCGCCGAACAGAGGATCAGCGCCGCGGCCAGGAGAACGGGCGCGGTCCCGAGAGAGCGGAAGAGCCAGCGTTTCATGACATCATACTCCTGTCCATGCTACAATGACGCCCGTGAAGGAAGGTACACCTCCGGCACGGCGTGCAGCAGAGTTCCTTGCATTTTCCATTGCCGTCGGCGTGGTGAACTGGTTTTTCCCTGGCAACCCAGGCTTCCTGAGGGGCTTTTTCAATCCATACGTGACCCTCTCATTACTTATCGCTGTTTCCTACGGCAAGTATTATGGATTCCTTTCCCTGGGATTTTCCGCTCTCGTCGCCGGGGCGGTCCTTCCCCTCGCGTTCAGCCTTGCCGCCGGCGGGGATTTCCCTCCGCCGGGTCCTGGCGACGCTCGGGCAGCTCGGCCCGCTTCCGCTGGCCGCGGCGATCGTGGAGGTCTATCTCCTGGGCATCATCCGCGACTCCCTGACGCGCAGGGACCGCAAGGCCCGGGAGCTCCTTGTGTCCCTTTCCCGCGACAAGGGCCTTCTCAAGCGGCAGGTCCGCGCCCTTCGGGATGCCAACACTGAGCTCGAGGAACGGATTTCACGGCAGGAGGACAGCATCACTTCCCTCTACTCCCAGGTCCAGGTCCTGGGAGCGCTCAACCTCACCAAGGCACTCGGTGCGATCCTGGAAATGACGGCACGGTTCGTGGGCGCCACGCGGTGCTCGATCTGGCAGCATCGTCCCGGGGAGGGCGCCTGGCCTTCGTGGTCGGGGAAGGGCTGGGAAGCGGGGGGGGATACCCGCACCATCCTGCCGGACGAGGGCACGATCGAGGGATGGGTGGTGCGCAACAACGCCGTGTTCAGCGTGAAGATGCTTCTGTCCAACGAGCTCCTTGCCCGGATGGACACGGGGCGCAATATCATCACCATGCCCATCACCGCGGGAAGACGGATCTGGGGCGTCCTGAACATCGAGGAGATGCCGTTTGCCCGGTACAACCTCTACTCGGAGAGGATGCTCCGGGTGATCATGGCACTTGCCGCCCCCGGCCTGGAGCGCGCCATCGAGTTCGATTCCGTGGTTCACCAGGAGGACGTCAACCCGATCACGGGCCTGCCGTCGTTCCCCGAGCTGTACGCCATGCTCCAGCTCGAGCTGGCGCGGTTCAGGGTGGAAAGCGGCACGCTGGCCGTCGCTGATCCTGGAGCTTGCCAACCTCGATGAGCTGGCGGAGGAGCACGGGCCGGACCAGGCGCATGCTGTTCATCCGTGACATCGCGCGCCTTGTCCAGGAAACCTCCGCGGGTCAGGCGCGCGTTTTCCACTACAAGACCGCGTCACAGCTGGCGGTGCTGTATCCCCGCCTGGACGCGGACGGCGCATCCCTTCTTTCCCTGACGGTGCTGGAAAAAGCTGAACTCCACCGAATGGCGGGTGAAGGAGCAGCGCGCGTTCCTTGAAGTGATCCTGGGTTTCGCGGCGCTTTCCGGGGCCGAGCAGACCGCCGATGAGCTGCTGCAGGCGGCCCAGAACCTCCTGGAAATGCAGAAGGTATAGCGGTGGCGGGCTTCGATTTCTTCCGATCACCGCGGCCCGGGTACCAGCCGCGCACGCCGGCCGCCGCACTGAAAGCGGTCGGCACCGGGACCGTTCCCGTCGAACAGTTCGTGTACGCCAGCACTTCCGCCAAGCCGCTGGACGAGGAGCCCTTCGACCTGGAGGAGATCGAGCGGGTGCTGGCGCGGACCGACCTCACCCTCCAGAGCAGCGTGCTCCTGAAGAGCGTCCTCGAGAAGCTCTCGTGAGCAAGGACCAGGAGGTTGCGCTTTTCGGCGCCGAAGGGCATCAACGCGCTTGGAAAGCCGCGCGCTCGTGAGATCGAGAAGCTGCGGACGCAGCTGAAGATCAGTCCGGGCGCCGATGCTCCGACGCCAGCCTTGCCCGCGAGTTCTTCGAGATGGCGGAGCTCCAGTGCCGGCTCGGAGTCGGTGCGCACATTCTACCTTCGGGAGGCGTATGTCCATCCTTTGCGGAGAGGAGCGGGATGCAGCCCTCGTCCCGCGCGGATCTCCCGCTTGCCATGGATATCCTCGTTGCCCGGCGGATGCTGGAGGAGGCGGGACGGCTCCTGGCCGTGCTTCCGACCGCTGAGCGGATGTCGAAGTCGCAGCTCATGTCCGCGCGCGTTGCGTTTCACCGCCGGCCGCTACCGGGCCGTGACGGAAATCTGCCGCGCCCTGGCGACCGGCGGACGCTCGAGCCATGGCGAAGCATGAGACAGGGCCGTCTCGTTCTGGGCGGACCGGGATGCCTGAGGGAATCACCGTCTGCCTCCTTGTGGAGGGTTCCTATCCCTTCATCACCGGGGGAGTTTCCGCCTGGGTGCAGGAGCTGATCGCCGCGCTTCCCCACGTCCGCTTTTCACGCTGTTCACGATTTCTCCCGCGGCAAACCAGGCCCTCCGCTACGAGCTTCCCCGCCAATGTCGTGGCGCACCGCGACATCGTGCTGAACGAGAAAGTGCAGTCCCGGCGCGGGGCGGCCGGCAGCCGCGCGGCGGCCTTGTGGAGGCGGTCCGTGAGATGCACGCGTGCGTTCGCCTCCCAGTCCGATCCGCGCCTGGAGGACGTGGTTGCCGCGCATGCCACCGGGACTCTTCCCTTACGAGGACTCGGTCCGACATGAGAAGGCATGGGAGATGATCGTCTCGGCGAAACGCCAGGAACAATCCCGGTGTATCCGTTTCTCCGAATACTTCTGGTCATGGAAATCCGTCGCACGACATGGTGCTCAGGATCATGGGCGAGGAGTTGCCGGAGGCGGACCTGTACCACGCCGTCAGCACCGGGTACGCCGGGCTGGCCGCCGTCACGGCGAAGCTGCGCACGGGCAAGGCCTTTCTTCTCACCGAGCACGGGCTGTACCACAAGGAACGGGAGATGGAGATCAAGCGCGCCCAGTTCGTCAGGGGCTACCAGCGCGACTTGTGGATCGCGATGTACAACGGGATCAGCCGACTGAGCTATCGCTACGCCGACGTCGTGGTCTCCCTGTTCGAGCAGAACAGGCGACGCCAGATCGAGATGGGAGCCGATGAGGACAAGGCCACCGTGATCCCGAACGGCATCGACATCCCGCGCTTTTCCTCGATCGTGCGCAAGAAGCGGGACGGTTTTCACGTCGGCCTGGTGGGGCGTGTCGTGCCGATCAAGGATATCAAGACGTTCATCCTCATGGCAAAGATCGTGGCCGGTCGGATTCCCGGGACGACGTTCTGGTGCATCGGCCCGACCGACGAGGACCAGGCCTATTTCGAGGACTGCCGCTCACTCGTGGAAAGCTTCCAGCTCACGGAAAGCTTCAATTTCACGGGCAAGGCCGACGTGCGGACCTATTACGAGTTTCTCGACGTGCTGCTCCTGACCAGCGTGCGCGAGGCGCAGCCGCTGGTGATCCTGGAGGCCTTTGCGGCTGGGCTGCCCGTCGTTTCAACGCGCGTCGGCAACGTGCCGGAGCTGCTGGACTACGACGAGCGCTTCCTGGCGTCCTCCAAGGATGCGGAGAAGCTCGCGCAGGCGGTGCGCTACATCCATGGCCATCCGGATGAGATGCTGCGCGATATCCGGCGAAAAACCGCGACAAGGTGGACCGGTTCTACGACAAGACGGAGGTGTTCAGGAGATACGGGGAGCTGTACAAGACGCTGTCCGGGAAGGGTGCGGAGTGGCCGGGATAGGATTCGAGCTGAAGAGAGTCCTGCGCGCAGGGCGGGGTCCTCAGGTTCATCGGCGTGAGCCTGGCCGGGACCGCCATTGTCGCCGGGCCCTGGCTCCTGTCCGTTCTCGGCATCTTTCTCATCCAGCGCTACGCGGGAGCCGCCCTTGCCGAGGCGCCGGTGCTCTTCTCCGCGGTGATCGTGTACAGCTACGCATTTTCCCTGATCCTTTTCAGCGGGCTGCATTACGTCTTCACCCGGCAGGTCTCGGATCTCATCTACGACGAGAAAAACAGGGAGGCAGGCTCCGCGCTGCTCTCTTTCCTCCTGGTCACGTTCGTCCTGGCCGCAGCCGCCGGGTGCGGCCTCCTTCCCATGCACATCCAGGGCATGGTGTCACGTCCCGCGCTGTTCATCCTGGCGGCCGAGCTGCTGTTCGCTGCCACGTGCGCCAACTGGGTGCTCATGTCCTTCATCTCGCTCCTGCGTTCCTACACCGGCATCCTGATGACCTACCTTGGAGGCTCGCTTGTTTCCTTCCTGGGCACGTACCTGCTGGGCAGGACCTGGGCCACCGCGGGGGCGCTCCTGGGGTACGCAGCGGGGCAGTGGCTGGCCGCAATTGCGCTGTACGCCATGACGCTTGCCCGGTTTCGTCCTTCACGCCTGTTCTTCCGAAGTTTCCTTTCGTACCTCTCGCGGTACCGGATGCTCTTTCTTGCCGGTCTCCTGTACGCCTGGGCCACGTGGGCCGACAAGGTGGTGTTCTGGTTTGCCTTTGGAACGAGGATCGGGGGCAGCTGGTTCAGGGTGTTCGATTCATACGACATACCGATCTTCTTTGCCATCCTCACCCTCATCCCGAGCCTGATCTACTTCACGATAGAAACGGAAACATCGTTCTACCCCCGCCTGCGCGAGTTCCTGCGGTGCGTCAACTCGGAGCCTTTCCAGAAGATCCAGGAGAAGAAATACGCGATGATCAGGAGCCTCGGCACCGGTCTTCGCGGGCAGGCGGTTCTGCAGGCCATCGTCAGCGCGGTCCTGGTTCTCACGGCGCCGACTCTCGGCCGGGCCCTGTTCGGGCAAGGGGTGAATGTCCCCGCGCTCCAGGTCACCCTCGGGGCGGTATTCTTTCATTCCCTTTTTCTCAGTCTCCTGATCTTCCTGTTCTACCTGGAGATGTACGGCAAGGCGGCAATCTCGACGCTCGTGTTCTTTGCCGTCAACCTGGGCGCAAGCGTGGGAATAGCCCTGATCGGGTCAACCAGGCTGCTTGGCACGAGCTACCTCGCCGGCGGGATTGCGGGCGATCTTGCCGCAGCGGTCTTCCTGGTGCGGAGCCTGCGAAGGTTCGACCATATTCTTTTCATCCGGGCCATGAGAAGCTGACGTTTCCCGCTCGAAACTGCCGCTGCCAGCACAATTCCTTCAATAATAGGAATGCATGAGTGTGTCGAAACATTGACAAAGAGGTGAAACGGGATGCGTGTCCGCCTTGCTTTCATTCTGCTGGCGCTTTCGACAAGCGTGTTCGCCCTGGACGTGAGCAGCGGCTTCGGGATTTCCGGCGGGTATTTCCTGAACAGGTTCAGCGACTCCAACTCTTCTCTGGCTGTCTCGTCAGACCTGACGAACACTTCCCTGCCGTTCCATGCCGAAGTTTTTCTCGACGGGCAGTATTTCATTCTCGGCGCAGGTTGTCGGTTCGCGGTGCTCGGGCACCAGAACCAGACGCAGACGACGTCGGGCACAACAAGCACGGTCGTGGACCAGGGCACGGGCACGAAAGGGTATCTCAGCCTGTCGGTCTATGCAAAATATCCCTTCAAGGTCGGGCCTCTCGTGCTCTTCCCGCTTCTTGGCGTGGAGCAAGACACCCTCCTTCTCTACCTCGACGCAAACGGGAATGATGTCCGGCAAACCCTGACGGTTCAACAGCAGTCCAACGAGGATCAGGTCTGGATCAAAGGCGGAATGGGAGCGGACTGGAGGTTCTCCTCCGGCGGGTATCTCCGCGCCGAGCTGGTGCTCGGTTACAAGCTGCCCAGCCAGTCAGAAACGGATTCGGTGAACAACGCAAAGTCGTCGGGATACGACGCAACGCTGTTCACTCTCGAACCCGATCTGACCATTGCGATAGGGTTCAACTGGTGAGCTCGCTTCTCCATCCTGAAATATTCAAGAACCGGGATATAGTTCAATGGACGCCTCGACGGTCCACAGCGTCCAGGAGAGGTGTATGAAGACAAGATTGATACTGATAGTCACTTCCTGCGCGGTGCTGGTTCTTGGCGGCTGCGCTTTTATGGGTCAATCCAACGGGTCGGTCAGTTCCCCGCCGACCAGGCTGCATTTCAGAAGGTGTTCATGTCCTCCTACTTCGCGGAGAGGGGCGGGGTGCCCGGCGGTGCGAAAGGGCTGACGCCTTTCCTCAAGGTCACAACCGGCAGCCAGGGAAGCGGTTCCAAAGCAACTGTGCCCGTCAGCCAGTTCACGAACAACTCGTTCGCGAACCTTGTCACCAAACGACTTTCGTCAACTATCCCGGAGCCCGGGCAGACGACGACTTTCACGATCACGACGAAGGACGCGGCGAATCATGTCTATGATGTTACAGCAACGACTACCTACCCATCCGACGACATTCGAAAGAACTATGTAGAAGAGTACTACGTGATGGACGGAAACCCGACGTATTCTCTTGGTCCAGATGGCATCTGGGACAAGAACGACGCAATCGTCGCGGTAGAGCGGTGCCGGCTGGGTCCAGGACCAGAAGGCACGCGTACAGCAGGTGCTGACATTCACTGACGGGACGACACGAACGGAGACGATCGTGGCGCAGCCGGATCCAAGCAACACGCTGTACTTTGCACCTCCGAACTTTGGTGGCGTCGCGGCTCCCTACAATCCCAACATGGACGTCGGTGCATCCCTGGATTTCAGCCAGCTCTACTATCCGATTCTCACGACCAATCTCTATGATTCCACAATCCCCGGTTGAGCCGGCATCGGCTTCTCTTCTGTGGTGATCTACTACGTTACGCCTGCGTCGAATACGAACTTCTGGTTCTGGCAGGGCACGCAGTCGAAGACCATTCTGGGTATCAGGTATTACACGGAGTATTGGGACTCCGCTAATCACAAGTTCAACAGTTTCACCGTTGCCTTCGAAAAGACGATCGACACTCTTACGACCACGGGTGGGAGTTATACACAAACTCTCCAGAAAGTTTTCGTGGGATCACAGTTCAATACCCTGGCAGAGTCGGTGCTCCGCCAACAGGTGAGCTACGACCTGGACTTGAGCAACAACCTGGTCTTGAGCTCCGGCTCAAAGATCACCAACATGAAGAGCCGGGTTGCTGACATTTCAGGTCAGAAAGACTTCTACCTTCTTCAGACGAGCAACGACTTTGTCAGCTTGAGCAACTGGGCCACGACCACCATTTACACGCCGACTGGGGCGGTGAGCGAGGTTCTCGCTGGCAACCCGTCAGCGCTCCTGTACACCAGAAATGCAACAGGGTCAGTAAGCGGGAATCTTCCGCTTGCCGTCCAGACAGTCACTGACGTTACCGGCACTGGCGATCTTGCGATCCTCTACACCTCCATTCAGCAAGGCAATGGAGTGAACAACACCGGAACGACTATTCCCGGGCAGTATTCAACCCCCGGGCGCCGAGTGGACATATAACGGCAGCCAGGGAACAAACATCCCGTACTCCCCAATATACGACCTGGGCCTGAAGGGTACTATCGAATCGTGGGTCTACATCAACCAGCAGACAGATACCGGTGGGATCGTGCACAAGGGCGATCTTCCGACCTTCTCCGATGAAGAGTGGTCCCTGCAATTCTGGGGCAACCAGGGGCAGGTTGCATTCGTTATCGATCCGATTGGCGCAACGGGATCTAGTGGCTATGCGCTCCTCACCAGTACGATCAATCTCAACACTGCCAAGTGGTACTACCTGGTGGCGACCTGGGACGCGACCGCTCCTACGCCTTACATGCAACTCTACATCAACGGCACTTTGAACAACAGCCTCGGGTCACCGTCCGCGGCGTCAATCACCGCGCGGACATCTCCTGCGTGCAGTGTGCACGTCGGTGCGCAGCTTCCGACTCAGTATGACACGACCTACGGCTATTTCGGATTCAACGGAAAGATCAATGGCGTGCGGATCACCAACACGCCAATGACGGCGCAGACTGTCGCGGCAAACTACGCCACGTACATTCTTCAGACTCCGAACTGGTAGGCTGAACTGCGGCGGCCCTGGGAACAGGGCCGCCGGTTTCTTCGGCAACGCAGGGTTCCCCAACGAACCAGACGCAGCGTTGGAGGATGTTGTCAGAAACTGACAACAATCCCAATGGTGGGCCGACGGCTCCAGGGATCGCGCGGAACGGTTGGCTCCCGTTCAACGCTTCATGAGAGAAGGGCGGCCGCTTCTTTCAAAGCCTCCACGTTGATGGTTCCGCTGCTCATGCTGGGCATCCCGGTCGGGTATGAGCGGCCGTGGATCCACAGCTCGCGCGGCAGCGGAATGAACATGGCCTCATCGCCCTGCTTCTTTCCGAACGCGATGCGCTGCGCGCCGTTAGTCGCTTCCTCCACCCCGATATCAAGGTAGAGGTCGGGCGTTCCCTTCAGCGGAGTCTGCCGCGAGAACAGGTACCCCGCGTTGCGCGAGCTCCAGAAGAGCTGGATCTCCAGCTTCTCCCGCACGGGGAGAAGGGCTTCCAGCGCGCCCGCAGGCGCCGACTCAGGATTCACCCACGCGACTACACGGGACCCGGCTGCCAGCGCCTCGTCCATTCCCGCCCTGACGTCCGCGATCACGCGCGAGGCAGCGCGCTGCGCGGTCTCACTGTCGTGCCCGAGAATCCACAGGTCTGCCGTGCCGGCGCGCCGCCGCCGATAGGCCTCGGTGAAGGCGACATTGTTCGTGGCTTCGATGTCCCCGATCAGCACGATGAGCGGGTGCTCGTCATCCGTACATCCCGAAGCCTTGGAGGCCAGCTGGGACCAGCGCGGGTCCACTTTTTCCAGGCCGGCGGCGCGGACGGGAATCCCGCGGCGCGCGGCTGCCTGGACGAAGGCGTCGATGGCCTCGCCGCTGAGGTACGGGGAAATGCGCATGACAGGCGTGCGGGCCTTGCCCAGGACCGCGCCGAGCCGGCCCTTTGCTTCCGCAAGGTCGATGGACGCGGGAACGGGGTCGTTGAGGAACCCGTGCCCGAACTTCCCGTTCTTGCAGAGCTTGCCGTTGTTCGGAGCTTCGTATCGCTCCGTGATACGCGTGAAGAGGCTGCCGTGCCATCGATAGTCGATGCCGCAGCCCACCGAGCAGCGCGTGCAGGTCCCTTCCACTGTCTTTTCGAGCAGCGGAACGTTTTTCTTCGCGGGAAGCTTTTCCGTGAGCGCCCCCACGGGACACGCGGAGACGCACTGACCGCACGAGATGCAGGTGTGGTCCTCGCCGAAGGGGATGCCGAAGGACGGGGCGACCACCGAGGCGAAGCCCCGGTAGATGTACCCGAACACGCCGATGCCCTGCACGTCGAGACAGATCCGGATGCAGCGGCCGCACAGCACGCACTTGGAGGGGTCCCGGCTGATGAACGGGTGCGACTCGTCGATGGGATGGACGGCCACCTCGCCGAGGAAGCGCTTTGCCACGGCCTCGTACTCGGTGGCGTGCTGCTTCAGGGCGCACTCGCGCACGTCCTGGCATCCGCACTCCAGGCAGCGCTCCGCCTCCGTGCGGGCCGCCTCGACGGCGAGAGTAGACTCGATCTCCTGGAAGGTCCTCTTCCGACGCTCGGGTTCCATGACTGCCGGCCGTGCACGCGGCGCGCGCGGGGTGTCCGCAAAATCCGCCGCCACGGGCTCCTTGAAGTCGGCCTTCCTGCTGAGGAACTCCCTGGGCCGCTGGTAGGTCCGTCCTTCCATGTACGCCAGCGCCGCGCGCGCCGCGTGCTTGCCGCCGGCAATTGCGCGGATGGCGATGTCGGTGCCCGTCAGCAGGTCCCCAGCGGCGAACACCCCGGGGACCTCGGTGCGTGCCCGTTTCCAGGTCCGCCTTCAGGTTGCCCTTCTCATCCACCAGGCCGGGGACGCCGGAAATGAGCTTCGTGTCGGAGTACTGGCCGACCGCGGAAATGATGGTGTCCACGGGAACGGAATACTCGGAGCCGTCCACGGGAACCGGCCTTCGGCGGCCCGAGGCATCGGGCTGGCCGAGGGCCATGCGGAGCAAGGGTGAGGGTCTTCAGGGCACTGCCCTCGGCCTGGATGGAGACCGGCGCGGCGAGGTACTGGATATCGATCCCTTCCTCCAGCGTCTCTTCGATCTCCGCGTCAGATGCCGGCATCTCCTCGCGGGTGCGGCGGTAGTACATCGTCACCTTCGAGGCGCCGCGCGCGCATGGCGCACCGCGCCGCATCCAGCGCCGTGTTCCCGCCGCCGATGATCGCAACCACATCTCCCACCGTGACGGGCTTTCCCGCGTTCACGTCGCGCAGGAAGTCGATTCCCGACAGCACGGCGGGGTGATCCTCGCCGGGTATCCGCAGACCCCGGCCCTTCCACGCGCCGAAGGCGAGCACCACCGCATCGTAGTCGGCGCGGAGCTTCTCCAGCGTCACGTCACGGCCCAGCCGCACCCCGGTTGACAGGGTGGCGCCCATGCTGAGCATCTGCGCAATCGCCGAATCGAGGACGGCCGGCGGAAGGCGGTAGTCGGGGATGCCGTAGCGGAGCATGCCGCCGGCTTTTTCCTCGGACTCAAGGATCGTGACCTGCACGCCCTTCTCCGAGAGGTACCAGGCGGCGGCAAGGCCCGCGGGGCCCGCGCCCACGACCGCGGCTTTCCTGCCGTTGGGAGCCGGCACGGGTCGGGACTTCATCCCTCCGGCTCCCGCCTCGAAATCCGCCACGAAGCGCTTGATGCCGTTGATGTTGAGCGGCTCTTCCACGAGGCGCCTGCGGCACTTCTGCTCGCAGGGCCGCGGGCAGATCCTGCCGATGACGGCCGGCATGGGGTTGTCCCGGCGGATCAGCTCCACCGCCTCGGCAAACTTCCCGTTTGCCACGAGGCCGAGGTAGCCCTGGATGTCGATGTTGGACGGGCAGGTGAGCGTGCACGGCGCCTTGCAGTCCCCGTAGTGATTGGAAAGGAGAAGATCGAGCGCCATTCGGCGCGCGGCAATGACTTCCGGGGAGCCCGACGTGATGACCATGCCCGGGGTGACCCGTGTGCTGCAGCTCGGGACGAACCCTTTTGCTTTTTCCACCTGCACGAGGCAGACCCAGCAAGATGCGTACGGCTCCAGGCGGCGGTCATGGCAGAGGGTGGGGATCCTGATGCCCTGGCTTTCCGCCACGTCGAGGATTGTCTTTCCCGGTTCGACGAGCAGCTTCTTTCCGTCCAGCGTGATCTCGATTGTGTCAGCGGCCATTGTCAGCCCTCGTCACGGCAGCCTGTGACATTTCATTGTTTCCCGTGGAGATTTCGATGGCATCGAACCGGCAGGCCTCGAAGCACAGCCCGCACTGGATGCAGGTGTCCTGGTCTATGACGTGGACCTTCTTCCTCTCGCCGTGAGCAGCCTTCGTGGGGCAGACGCGGGCGCACAGCATGCAGCCGGTGCAGGTCTCGGCCACAACGTTGTAGCGGATCAGCGCCTTGCACTTCTTTGCCGTGCACCGCTTGTTCCGGATATGGTCATCGTATTCCGAGCGGAAATATCGCAGCGTGGTGAGCACGGGGTTGGGCGCTGTCTGGCCCAGCCCGCACAAGGAGGAGACCTTGACCTTTGCGGCCAGGTCCTCCAGCTCGGCGATGTCCTTCTCCTCCCCCTTTCCCTCCGTGATGCGGGTGAGGATCTCCAGCATCCGCTTCGTGCCGATGCGGCAGAAGGTGCACTTGCCGCAGGACTCGCTCTGGATGAAGGTGAGGAAGTAGCGGGCCACGTCCACCATGCAGGTGGACTCGTCCATGACCACCATTCCGCCGGACCCCATGATGGCGCCCGTGGCGGTCAGCGAGTCGTAGTCCACCAGGACGTCCGCAAGCTGTTCCGGGACGCACCCGCCGGAAGGCCCGCCCATCTGCACCGCCTTGAACTTCCTGTCCTCCGAGGATGCCGCCCCCGATGTCGAAGATGACCTCGCGCAGGCTGATGCCCATGGGCACCTCGATCATTCCCCCGCGCTTGATCTTTCCCGCAAGGGCAAAGACCTTCGTTCCCTTGCTCTTCTCCGTACCGATCCGCGCGTACTCCGCCCCGCCCATGCGGATGATGGCGAGCAACGTTCGCGTATGTCTCCACGTTGTTGATGTTCGACGGAGAGTCCCACAGGCCGCGGGCCGCGGGAAACGGAGGCCGGAGCCGCGGCATTCCCCGCTTGCCCTCGATGGAGCCCATCAGCGCCGTCTCCTCACCGCAGACGAATGCGCCTGCCCCTTCCTTGATGTGGACGGTGAAGGAGAACGGGGTGCCCAGGATGTTCTTTCCCAGGAGGTTGTGCGCTTCCATGTGCGCGGAGGGCGATCTGGAGCCTCTTGATGGCAAGCGGGTACTCGGCGCGCACGTACATGTAGCCCTCGTCGGAGCCGATTGCGTACGCGCAGATCAGCATGCCTTCCAGAACGGCGTGCGGATCGCCTTCCAGGACCGACCGGTCCATGAACGCGCCCGGGTCCCCCTCGTCCGCATTGCAGATCACGTACTTCTTGCCCGTTATCGACTTCGCGTCCCGCGCGAAGGTCCACTTCATTCCGGTGGAGAACCCTGCGCCGCCTCTCCCGCGCAGGCCTGAAAGCTTCATCTGGTCGATGACCGCGCCAGGGGTCATTTCCGTGAGAACCTTCTTCAAGGCGGCATAGCCGTCGTGTGCGAGGTACTCATCAATCGATTCAGGATCGATGACGCCGCAGTGGGCCAGCACGATCCTTTTCTGCTTCGCCAGGTAGGGATAGTCGACAGGGATGAGGAGCTCGGAGACAGGGCGTCCCGCCCTGCAGGTGGCCGGCAATGATGGCCTGGACCTTTGCCTCGTCCACGTTCCCGTAGAGGAAGGAGCGCCCGTCCGCCTGGCGCACCTCGACCAGGGGCTCAGCGTGGCAGGCGCCGATGCATCCCGTGGAAACAACGGACCACGGCAGGCTCCCGGCCGCCACGTCCCTGTGAAAGCTGCTCGAACACCACGCGGGCGCCCGCGGCGATGCCGCACGAGCTCATTCCGACAGCAACTTCAGCTCGGCTGCTCATTTCCTGACCGCTCCTGCCTCGGTGCCGACCGCCGACACGATCTTGCCCAGCTTGTCACCGGTGAGACGCCCGTACACCTCTCCGTCGATCATGACAACCGGCGCCAGGGAGCAGCAGCCCAGGCAGGCCACCCGCTCCACGGTGAACTCGCCGTCCGCCGTGGTGCTGCCCGGCTTCACGCCCAGCTTCTGCTCGACCACGGTATCCAGGGAATCCGCCCCCTGCACGTGGCAGGCGGTTCCGTGGCAGACCTTCATCACGTGCTTCCCCATGGGGGTGAAGCGGAACTGCGCGTAGAAGGTGGCCACGCCGTAGATCTCCGCTGTCGTCTTGCCCGTGACGCGCGCAATCTCGCGCATCGATTCCTCGGGCAGGAATCCGAAGATTTCCTGGGTTTTCTGCAAGAGAGGGATGACGTTCCCCTTGACGCCCTTCCATTCGTCCAGAAGGGCTTGAAACGCCTTTTCCATGCTGTCTCCTTCGACACCCGGCCTCGGTAGTCCGTGGCATTCGCTTGTGGCGTGGTATCAGGGCCGTTCTTTCTGTAGACGGGAGTTGGCCGAACTGTAGCACGGACTGTCCAGGCGCGCAACAGCCAGTCGTCCTTTCCATGCTGCGATCAGCTCAAAGCCGCTCCGTTGTAGGACACTGACTGACGGCCTGACGGTCCACATGCTTACCCGCGATTCAGACTAACCCTTACACACATGATTTCTGCACGGTGGTAATATTGAATCGCAATAGTCATCGATATGCGACGTGAAAGTTCATGACCCTGCGCTAGCATTGGCAGAGGAGGAGGCAGAAAAATGCATTACCAGACTTCGGACCAGGAGCGTATCGCGCTGGGCTTTGGCGGCCACGAGTGCAACAATGGCGCGCATTTCTGCGGCCTCTACGAAACCGCCCAGGACAGAGACGATATCATCCTCGGATACCTGCGGCAGGGGATACTGGATAACGCCCAGGTTTTGTACACGCCAACAGAAAGGACGGCCGACAGTTTTACCCGCGAGTACAGGACCCGCTATCCGCAGGACCCGGAGCTTAGTGATAATCCCCGCTTCGTGGTGAACACGGCAAAAGACCTCTACTACCCCGACGGTGTGTTCTCTCCCCTGAAGATGACCACGAATCTCGACAGGTTCTTCGAGGAGAGCCAGAAAAACGGAAAGATCAATGTACGAACCACCGCGGAAATGGTCTGGGCGCTCGACATGCGCCTTGACAGGACGCAGCTCATGGCATACGAGTCACGGCTGAACTACTTCATTCCCGGCAAACCGTGGATAAGCATCTGCATGTACAATCTCACCCGGTTCAGCGGACAGCTCATCATGAACGTCCTGCAGACGCACCCCTTCACGGTGAGCAAGGGCGGATCAATCACCGCAAATCCGTACTACCTCGACCCGGATGAATGGCTTGCGCGGAATGCACCGCAGTATCAACGGCACGCCGCTCCACCTCAATGAGAGGCGAGCATGACAAGGCGCTCGACCTGTTTCTCCTCATGTTCAACCTGTCCCAACTCAGGAAGGAAGACACAGTCATCCGGGTCTTTGCAGACGCCCTGGGCGAAATCTGGTCGTCAATTGAAGTCTCGCTGAGCCTCACGCGAGGCAGGCAGGAGGACGGGGAGATCGAAATCGCGGCGGCGGGCACTTCGTACGGATTTATCAGCGTCGCTCATCTGAACAACCTGAGCAAGGAAGACCAGGACCTGCTGCACAACGCCGTCGCGATGCTGGCCACGATCCTGCAAAAGAACGAACAGGAACGGCTCTTGGCCGACGAAAGGCTGAATCTTCAGAAGCGGATCGATGAAAGAACGGCCGCCCTCTCGGCGAGCGAGGCAAAGTACCGCAGTATTTTCGAAAACATCCTGGACGTATACTACGAAACGGAGTTGGACGGGACAATCGCTGAGGTCAGTCCCAGCATCGCGTTTCTCTCCAGAGGCCAATACAAGCGCGAGGACCTGATCGGAAAGAACCTGTCAGACTTCTATGCGAATTCCGCGTCCCGTCTCAATGTGCTCGCGCAATTGCAGGACAAGGGCCGCATCGACGACTACGAAATAACGCTCAGAAATCGTGACGGTTCGATGATCGACTGCTCCGTCACGGCACGGATCCGTCGCGAAGGTCGTACGGGCGCAGCCGGGATCACAGGAAGCATGCGCGACATCACCCTGCGCAAGCAGGCACGGGAGGCGCTGTCCAACAGCCAGCGCCTGCTCGCGGAAGCCGAGAGGATCGGCAAAGTCGGCGGCTGGGAATTGAACATCGACACCGGGAAACAGTTCTGGACCGAGGAGGTCTACCGGATTCATGAAGTCGATTCGACCTTCGAACCGACGATCGAAAACGGCATCGGTTTCTACGTCCCCTCTTCAGCGCCGATCATCGCAGGCGCCGTGCGGCGGGCCATGGAGCAGGCCGAGCCGTTTGATGTGGAGCTGGAAGTCATCACTGCCAAAGGCAACCACCGCAACGTTCATGCCGTTGGCAGGGCGGATCTTGAGCATCGCCGGGTTGTTGGCTTTTTCCAGGACGTCTCCGAACACGCCCGTCTGGCCGCGGACAAAACTCAGTTGGAAGATCGGCTGCGCCAGGCGCAGAAGATGGAGACGGCGGGGCAACTGGCTGGCGGCGTGGCGCACGACTTCAACAACATGCTGCAGGTGATCATCAGCTACGGGGAGATGGCGCTCGCGAAAGTCGATGCCGGGCAGCCGCTGCACAAGTATCTGCTGGAGATACAGCGTGCGGCTATGCGCTCGGCGGAGATCACCGGGCAGCTGCTGGCCTTTGCCCGCAAGCAGACGGTGATCCCGAAGGTGCTGAACCTCAACGAAGCCGTGCCGCGATCGCAGAAGATGCTCCAGCGGCTGATCGGAGAGGACATCGATTTTGTGTGGATGCCGGGGCGCGATCTGTGGAAGGTGAAGATCGATCCCTCACAGCTTGACCAAGTGCTCGCGAACCTGGCGGTGAACGCGCGGGATGCAATTGGCGGGGTGGGCAAACTTGTGGTAGAAACGGAAAACGTCACATTCGACGAGGCGTATTGCGCCACACAGGTCGGCTTTGTCCCCGGAGAATACATCCTGCTTGCTGTGAGCGACAACGGGTGCGGGATGAACAAGGAGACGCTGTCGCATTTGTTCGAGCCGTTTTTCACCACCAAGGAGCTTGGGAAAGGGACGGGACTGGGGTTGGCTACTGTCTACGGGATCGTGAAGCAGAACAACGGATTCATCAATGTGTACAGCGAGCCGGGAGAGGGAACGACCTTTCGGGTGTACCTGCCTCGATCTGAGAGGGTCCCGGCTGCCGATGCGGAGGAAGTGGAGGTAGTGACGCTTCGCGGGGGCACGGAGAGGGTGTTGGTAGTAGAGGATGAGGCGGCCATACTGGAACTGGCTCGGGAAAGCCTGGAGGAGCTGGGGTACACGGTGCTCGCCGCGGGGACACCCGAGGAGGCGATTCGCAGGAGCGAGGAGCAGGCAGGGCCGATCCAGCTCTTGATAACCGACGTGGTGATGCCACAGATGAACGGGCGGCAGCTTTCAGAACGGCTCCGCGCCGCGCGGCCGGACCTGAAATGCCTGTACATGTCCGGCTACACGGCGGATGTGATTGCCCATCGGGGCGTGTTGGAGGAAGGCGTGAGCTTCATCAGCAAGCCATTCTCCCTCACCACCCTTGCCGAGAAGGTCCGGGAGGTGCTGGATGGCGTCCCCCCGGCCTCGAAGTCCTGATGCCTTCATCTTTTCGGTGAAGTCCACCAGGGGCTCGGAGTGGCAGGCGGACGCCCGCGGTCTCCTCCGGCTCGGGTTTTCAGCTTTCCGGCCCACGGACTGCGCGCAGGGATCGAGAGGCTCCCCGAGGTCACCAACGCGCGAATCGCCACCTCCACCTCTTCCCGCTCCCAGCCGACCAGCGTGGCGAAACCGCTTACGCTGTCATGGAATTCCCGCATGGCACGGGGACCCGGCGCTCCGCAGAGGATCTCTGCCGCCCGCGCGATCGGAAAGCGTCGACGGTGCCGGCTGACGAAAGTCAATATCTCGCATTCGCCCGCGGGCGCACGGACATCGGACCCTGCGCACACGTCGCAGCCGGCGCACGACACCGGGTCCTGGCCGATGAGGGCCAGGAGGCCGTTGCGCCGGCACGTGCCCTTCTGCATCGCCCAGGAGAGAATTCGTTCAAAACGATCGCGTGCTCGTGGATCGATGAGCCGGGTCCAGTGCGCTTTTTCCGCCCGCTGGTCAAGCAGGAGGATGGCACGCGACGGTCTGCCGTCTCTGCCCGGCCCGTCCCGATTCCTGGAGGTATGCCTCCACTGAAGAAGGCACGTGATCATGGACGACCGTTCGAATATCCGGCTTGTCCACGCCCATACCATATGCGCAGGTGGCGAAAAGTGTTCCGTCGCGGGAAGCCAGGAACCAGGCTTCCACGGAGGCGCGCTCTTCCCGCGAAAGGCCTGCGTGATAGAAGAAGACAGCGCGATCCAAACAGCTTCGTCGCGCGGCCCTGCAGGCCACCTCCGTATCATTCCGCGTCCGGCAGAACACGAGGAGAGGATGCTCGGCGGCCCGCACGAGCCGGCATGTGCGTGCTGCATGCAGAGCACGGGGATGATGGAATAGGCGATGCCGGGCCTGTCCGCGTTCTCCCCGACAACCCGAACGTCCCCGTCTCCATAGAGCTGCGTGCGAATGCACTTCGTCACCTCGGGCGAGGCCGTAGCGGTGAAGGCGCTGACCATCTGAACGCCCAGCCTCCGCACGAGTGACCCGATTTCAAGATAGCTGGGTCGGAAAGTCTGTCCCCATTCCGAAATGCAGTGCGCCTCATCTACGACAATGTGATTGATCCGACAGGACGCGAGGGCTGCCAGGTTTGATGAGGCCAGGCAGGCCTCGGGTGTTGCCAGGAGCAGGCGGATTGCGCCGCTTCTCAGTCCCGCCCACAGTCGTGCTTTCTCCCCTGCGGGAAGACCGCCCTTCAGGACGCCGAATGAGATGCCCGCCGCTTGAAGCTTCCGCGTCTGATCTGCAAGAAGCGAAAGGAGCGGCATGAGGACGAGAGTCGGACCGGGCAGCAGCAGGGAAGGAAGAAGGAAGCACAGAGATTTGCCTGCACCGGTGGGAAGGACGACGATCTGTGGATGCCCGTCAAGGACGTTGGATACGACGAAGCGCTGGATGGGGTAGAGGTACCCCACGCCGAACCGCTTGCGCGCTATGCGCTCTATCTCGTCCTGCGAACCCGGGGCGGTTTCAGACCGGGGGATGGGCGGCGATTGTGGAGAAGAGGTCGGCTCGTTCAACAGATGGTTCAACGGGCCCCGGGGTGATCTCGATTGCGCCTGAACCGAGGCGATGGAGCCTCGAAAAACCGCCGCTTTTCGGACCGCCCGGCAGAGGTAAGGCAGAGAGACGCTAGAAGGGGTTTGTTATTATCTTGCCCTCGACGCGACCCCAAACGACACGCATCGCGGCGAGCAAAGCTTCTGCCTCACGTTGGGTATCGAATTCAAGGTCTATCATCACGTATTTCGGATCATCGATCGGGCGCAGTATCCAATAGCGGCGCACGCCCGATTTCTGGCGGCCAACAGGATCGCCGTCAAAAGCCTTTTTCCAGCCGTCGAAGTCAGGCACGGGGTGTTCCATTCGCAGTAGGTACACTTTGCTTTTCTCCTTGAAAACAACCTTCTTGCAACGATTTTCGCAACGCCTGTCCAAATTTTCGCTTTGCCTGGCTTCCACGCTAGGCGAAGTTCGTGCTTGCCCCGCGACTGGGTACTCTCCCGCCCTCAGGTCCGTCCAGGAAGTCGGCAACAATTCGGTTGAAGGCGTCTGCGTGCTCGAAGTAAGGGGAGTGACCACTCGCAGGAATGAGCACGAAGCTGGCGCATGCGAACCCGTTGGGGCAGAGCACGGGCGATGCCGCCCAATGCAACTGCCCCCAGGGAAGAAATCCACCTGCTGCCACCATGACGTGCGGTTTCCACCCCTGCCATGAAGGAAGACTAAGTAGCTCTCCGTCGGCATTCAATCCGCCCTTATTCTGAGGATCGCGACTCGGCTGCCTGGGTTTCTTGCGTGCGAGATTGCCCGCCCTGCTCCTTTTGAGTTCCCTGTCCAGGTCGGGGAAGTGCACCAAGTTGAGCCATGAGCGCGAACCTGTCAGGAACTCCCCAGTGTTCGACGATGCGTCCGTTTTCGAACCTGCACATGTCGAAAACCTGAATAGCGAACGTCTTGCTGCTCGGCGGCATCCCCATGAATGGTCCCAGGTGGGTTCCCCGTGCCGTCGCCCGACCCCAGACCATATCGCCGTCTGTGACAACTGCCTCCACGGTCAGAGTCAGGTCAGGGAAGGCGGCTCGCAGACTCATGATCGAGCGTTTCAGACCTTCGACGGTCGGGGGCATGCCGAACTGATGCTCCTGGGCATCTGAAGCGAACACCTCGTCGAGCACCGCAACGTTGCCCTTGCCGAACGCCTCTTCCACGACGATGCGAAACGTCTCCGCGTGATGCTGGTGAGACATGGAATCCTCCTGTGCGTATTTTCGCTTCGCCGCCCGACAGGGATCGACACTCCCCAAAGAATGCGCTATACGTCGATCATCTGAGCGGCGTTGTATTTGATATAGCTTTGCTATATTCATTACATATACACTTTACTAAAATATAATGAAAGGGGCAACACAAATGTCAAAGAGCATTCCTGCCAAGCGCCCCTACGCTTCGGACCGACGAAAGGCGCAAGCGGCCGAGACACGTCTGCATGTTCTGGAGGCAGCGCGGCGGCTCTTTGGCGAGCACGGCTACACCGGCGCCACGATCAACACGATCGCTCTTGAGGCGAAGGTCTCCCCGGAGACCGTGTATGCAATCTTTGGAAGCAAGCGTGCCCTGCTGGCTGAACTCGTTGGGATGTCGGTGCTTGGAGTTGCCGCTTCGACGCCTCTTCTGGAGCAAGAGGGGCCACGGGAGGTCCGCCGATCAAAGAACCAGCGCGAGCAAATACGGCTCTTTGCGGCAGGCATGCGACAGATCATGCCCCGCGTCGGCCCCGTCTTCCGGATCATGCACACCGCCGCGTCAACGGAGCCAGAGATTGCAACGCTGTTGGGGCAGGTGCTTGAACAGCGGCTGGAGGGGATGCGCGCGTTTGTGCGAATGGTCATTGCGAATGGTCCCCTCCGTCAAGGCGTCGATGCTCAATCGGCAGCGGAAGCCGTCTGGGCGCTGAGCAGTGCGGAGGTGCACTGGCTGCTGACAGTGGACAGGGGGTGGTCAGGAGACCGCTACGAAAAATGGCTGACGGACACGCTTGATGTGATCCTTCTGTCTCCGTCCGTCTCAGGCCGATGAGGGATGTTATCAGTTTTTCAGTCTTGCGTTTTAGGACACCTATGCCTATCTTTGCCCCTTAGTTGAAGCGCGCTGCCTTGTTATCCTACGATATCGGAGAATCAGCTTGAAGGGAAAATCAAATGAAAGGATTCCTGCTGACTCTGACCGCTTTCGCGCTGCTGACACAACTCGCTGACTCGCAGTCATTATGCGATGTCGCAAAAGACGGCACAGTCAAAGATGTAGAAGCCGCACTGGCAGGGGGCGCCAGGGTCAACGAGAGAAACAGCTCCTATTGGACTCCTCTGATGATGGCTGCGCGCTATAATCCGAATCCCGAAGTTGCAAAGACGCTGCTCAAGGCAGGAGCCCAGGTTCATGATCGAGACTACGCCGGTTGGACGTCTCTGATGTTTGCCTTACGTTACAATGCCGTGCCCGGCCTTGTCGCCGCTCTCATAGATGCGGGATCTGACATTCAGTTCAAGACAACTGACGGCACTACGGCGATCCACATCGCTGCACAATACGATGACCAGCCGGACATCATGGCTGCCCTCCTGGCCGCGGGAGCAAGCCCTGGCGCGAAAGACAACAAGGGATACACCCCACTGATGCTCGCCGCTCAATACAACAGCAGTCAGGTCGTTTCGCAGATCCTGGCTGCAGGAGCAGACGCTGACGACATGCTGCCGAATGGGACGAATTGCCTCATGCTGGCGGCAAATTTCAACACCAACCTTGAAGTTATTTCCACGCTGCTGAAAGCGAAAGCAAGGGTCAGCGATGCGAACCGCAATGGCTGGACGGCTCTGATGTTTGCTTCAAGACAGAATCCAAACGAGAAGGTCCTGACCGCGTTGCTAGACGCGGGAGCAAACATCAATGACCGCAACCGAGAGGGTTGGACGCCGCTCCTGATAGCGGCTCGGTATAATCGAAACATGGCATCGGTCTCCGTGCTGCTACAAGCTGGCGGAAACGCAAATGCCCGGTTGGCCGATGGCACAAGTTCGCTCATGCTTTCATCCGCCTTCAACGATAATCCTCAGGTAACAGGCGCTCTTCTCGGGGCAGGTGCAAACGCCGAAGACAGAAATAAAGACGGCTGGACTGCCATTTTGCTGGCCGCCTCCAAATGCAAGGAGCCAGGTGCCATCTCGCTTCTTGTCAAAGCCGGTGCCAGCGTGAAGGAAAGGAACAAGGACTGGACGCCCTTGATGTACGCGGCCTACTATAACTTTACGCCCGCTGTAACTCGAGCACTCCTTCAGGCAGGTGCTGGAGTGGAGGAGAAGACGGGTGATGGGTGGACGCCACTTTTGCTATCCGCGAGAGGGAATCCAAACCGGGAAGTAGTTTCTGCGCTCGTAGAAGCAGGAGCAGACATCGAAGAGACGCTCGCCGACGGGACATCAAGTCTAGTACTTGCGGCCTGCTACAATAGCAATCCCGATGTCGCCTCGGCGCTCCTGAAGGGAGGAGCGCTTCTGAGTCGGGCGAACGACAAAGGGCTGACGGTTCTAATGCAGACGGCACTACGCGGAAGGTATCCGCAGGCGTTGCATCTCCTGCTTGCTGCTGGCGCTGACGGAAGGGTGAAGTCGAAGGAAGGAAAGACCGCGTATGACTATGTTCTCCAGAACAAGATCCTTTCCGTCAGCAACGCCTTGCTGGAGCTTGACCTGGCAAGACGTTGAAATTGGTCAAAGAACAGGCGAAATAGGCGACTGGCCACAGGCTGGCGGAAGTATGCGAAGCCATAATCCGGCGGAAACGCCACTCATGGAGGCCTCTACTGCGGCGCAGGGCGTGCGGAGGAAGTCCAGCGACGGCCGCAATGGTTTTTTGAAACAAAGGTAAAGAGGCGGACATTCAATTTGTAGTCAGAAATTGACTACATTCGCCATTGTGCAAAGGGCGGCCTGCGGAATTCAGATCCTCCAGGCCCTATCTGCGCCCTACGCGCTCCTGGACGCCGCAGTCCGCGAGGCCGGCGCCCGGGGATCACCCCACCAGCACGAAGCCGGCGGAGACTCCCCAGGGACCGGCCGCGGCCACGACCGGCCCATGTGCGCCGTGTGTTGGATGAGGACGAAGAGGACGGGCAGGCATGGGTGCGGCTCAAGGTCTGGATCGAGCGCACTTGTGGCCGACAAACAGCCGGTCTCTGCCGGCTCCCGACTGGAATCAAAATTCGGCGCGCTCAGCGGAACTGGGCGTCGGATGGCCGCGCAGAATACCGCGACCACCATTTATGTCCCGGAGGCCTTCCGCTTTCGGTACTCTTTCTCCACGTCATCGATCATTGCTTGGCTGATGCCCGTCTTCTCCATCACTCTCGAAACGACAAACTCGACGAGCCCTTGATCGATCTTCGCGGCACACCGCCGAAAGATGTACATCGTGCTTGGCCGAACACCGCCTGCATCCGACGCCACTCCGTGATGGCTGAAAGTTCCGTCCGCCTTCCAGGTGATTGCGCTCTCATTGTCGTCTCTACCCCAGAGAAGCTGAAAGCCCAGAAAGGCGGTCTTGTCATGATCGTACCAGACCCACAACTTGAAGTAATTGTTTTCGAACAAGCGGCGAAACCCTTCATTTCCGCGCTGCCTGACCCCGACAGACTCCTGCATCAGGATCTCATCCTTTTTTTTTCACGGCGGGAGGCCGGTTCGGACCAGCCCGCGGGGGATGTAAACTCGGGTATTTCCCTCCGCGGACGGGTCTCGGCCTCAAGGCGGGCAGCGATCTCATCCAGGCTGGGCGGCGCGCCTTCTTCCTTGCTTTCTTCCCTTGGCGAGAGTTTGCGGTGGCGATCCTGTGGCCATGGACCTTCTCCAGTCAGCATCTGCATTTGTCCTCGTGATCAATTCTATCACGATGGCCTCGAACGCGCCGACCTTTCGCTTTTCCTTGATCGCTGGAAGCACCCCCGGCGTCGCAGACCTTACCCCTGCTCTGTCCACACCCTTCCGGAGTCCGTTTCGATCCCGAAAAAATGGGAGACGTCCGGGTCGCGTGTTCCTTCCGCTCTTTCAGGCGCCGCGCTGGGCCGACCGTGGCTTTCCCTGGATGCTCTGTCGGAAGAAGAAATCATCCACGATTTCGATGAGCTCGGGGGTGAACTCGATCGCTATGGAAACGAGAACCTGCTCATCCTGACTCCGCTGCAGACCGCTGACCTTCCCATTGGCGGTGAACTGGTAGACCTGGAAGTACAGCTTTGCCGAGCAGGCTTCGCCTTCCGCGAGGCCCGGCGGCGCCACGGACAGCCGCAGGGTGAGGGTGTTGACGGACAGCGCGGTGAGGCTTGCCCGGGCCTTGGCGGCTCCGAATACCAGCTCCACGTAATTGTTGAACCGCATGAGCTTTGCAGCGGTTTCATCTACCGTGATGGCCTTGCCCGCTGAAGTTCTCGTACTGGCTCTTCAGGCCTTCGAAAGCGGTGATGTAGTCACCGATGATCTCCACGAGGTCGGGCGGACATGACTTGAGGGAGGCATCCATCATGCAGACGTTCTGCTTGCCCTTCACCGGCCCGATGCGCTCAAGGGTTCCGCGGAGGAGAAGGCTGAGGGGCTTCTTGGTTCCGGTCTTCTGGAACGTGAGGTTGATGGAACAGAGCTTCTTCTGGAACTGCTGGAAGAAGGTGATTTCCTGGGCGCTGAGAACAACCAGGAATATTCCCCGGCTCATCGAGAGCTGGAACGGGGCGCAGATGAGCAGGTAATCCTCGATCTTCAGAAAGACCTGGGATTGCACGAGCCCGGTCTTCTTCAGGGCGTAGGGCGTGAAACGGATCGGCTGTTCGGCAAACTTCTCCACGTAGTCCTGGACCCGCGTTTTTGCCATGAGCCCATTCTAAATCCTTGGAGGGTTGGTGTGCAAGCGCATCCCCCGGCCTTCCCGCGAAAAGGCGGTCGGAAGCGCCGCTTCTTGACGTGCGGAAGCAAATCCCCGATCCTGCGGGGAATGAAACAGCCGCTGGCAGAGGGGAAGCTGCCCACAGAACTTCTCGAACGCCTGCTCCGCCACACGTCCCACTCACCCCTGCTCGCGGTGGGGGCGCTGCCGGGGGAGGATGCGGCCGTTGCCCCGGGCGCCCCGACACTCGTCATCACCGCCGACCCGATCACTTTTACAGAAGAGCGGATCGGCGCGTACACCGTGGCGGTGAACGCGAATGACATCGTGGCCATGGGGGGCAGGCCCGTGTATCTCACCACCACGATCCTGCTGGCACCGGGAGCCGCCGAGGAAGACATAGAGGACATCTTTGCCGACATCGCCGATGCATGTGGGAAGGCGGGGATCCTGTGGGTGGGCGGTCATACGGAGGTCACTCCCGTGGTGAAGAGGACGCTTGTCTGCGGCCAGGCCGTTGGCTTCCTCTCCGGCACGCCGCTGTCCACCGGCGGCGCCCGGCCGGGGGACTGCATCTGCATGACCAAGTGGGTGGGCCTCGAGGGCACCACCATCATTGCCCGCAGGAAGCCCACCGAATCGCTGAAGGTTCTCGGCTCACCGGCGTTCGACGAGGTGCTGGGCTGGCTGGACACCCCGGGGATCTCCATCGTGGAGGAGGGGAGAGCGCTGGAAGGCCTTGCCCTGAGCAGCGGGCATGATCCGACCGAAGGCGGGGTGGCCATGGGGATCCAGGAAATCTGCAGACGCAGCGGCACCGGGTGCCTGGTGCGCGCCGAGTCGCTGCCGATCCGCGAGGAGACGCGCCTGCTGTGCGGCCGCTTCGGCATGGAACCCCTCGGGCTGCTCTCTTCGGGAGTCTTTCTCTTTACCGCTGCGCGCCCGGTCGCGGAGCTTGCCTGCGGAAAGCTCGGAACGCGCGGCATCCCCTGCGCGGTGATCGGGGAGATGCTCCCCGCCGGCGAAGGCTCCTGGCTCGAGCGCGGAGGAATCCGTGCGCCGCTCTCCTATTCCGAGCAGGACGAGATCGTCAAACTGACAACAGGCTGAACAGCGGCGCTTGTCTGGCTGAACCCCTCGGCTACCGGGCCGGGCTTTCGTCCGCTTTTGTTTCCCAGATCTTTGCTTCGATGAAGACCTTCACGAGGTCTGCGTCCAGCTTCTTCTCTTTGACCTCCGCGTTGAGGATGTCCAGGGCTTTCTGCGCAGGAACCGCCCGCTTGTAGGGCCGGTCGCTCGCGGTGAGGGCGTCGAAGATGTCGGACACCGTCATCATGCGCGTCTGGACGGGGATCTCGGGTGAATGGATGCCGCGGGGATAGCCATCGCCGTTCAGCTTCTCGTGGTGGCCATAGGCGATGGTGGGAATGTTTCGCATCTCCTTGGTCCATGGGATCGTGCTGAGGAACCTGAACGTGTGCGTGACGTGGCTCTCGATCTCCTTGCGCTCCGCTTCGTCGAGGCTGCCCTTGGGGATGCTGAGCTTGACGTGCTCGTCGTCGGTCAGGAAGGGCACCGCCTGGCCCCCCTGCTCCTCGAAGGTCTTGCCATGGATCTCGTCCAGGATCCGCGCCGGCTCCTCGGCGAGCACCGTGGGCTCGTTGGCCGTGACGATGTTCTGGAGGTACTTCTCGATCTCGGCCAGGTACTCCGACTCCTTGCGGTCGAACTCGGTCTTCCGGGACTCGTACTCCTCCCTGCCTGACTTCAGGAGCGCTTCGAACCGCTCCTTCATCAGCCCGTACAGCATCGCCTTCTGGATGTAGCCGAAGCGCAGCTTCACGAGGTCCATCTGCTGCGGGTACAGCTTCTTCGCCTTGACCAGCACGTGCTCGCGGACGCCGACCTTGCCGAAATCGTGCAGGAGGCTGGCGTAGCGGATCTCCTTCAGGTGCTCGGAGGTGAAGTGCATTCCCGCGTACGCGCCGACGCCGGCCCTGTCCACCGCCTTGGCAAGGCTCACCGTGTACACGGCCACCCTGTTGGAATGACCCGAGGTAGTGGGGTCCCGGGATTCGATTGCCTGCACGGACGCCTTCACGAATCCCTCGAACAGGGTCTCGATTTCCTGGTACAGGAGGTTGTTCTCCAGGGAGACCGCCGCCTGGGAGGCCAGGGAGAGCACCATCGGCTCGATCTCCTTGCTGAAGGGGATGACGCACGTGTCCACGTCCTCGGGTGTCTTCAACAGGGAAGCATCGATCCACCTTGCAGTTGATGAGCTGGATCACCCCGAGGATCTCGCCCTTGTGGTCCTGCATCGGCACGGTGAGCATGCTCTTGGAGCGGTAGCCGGTGGACTTGTCGTAGCTGACGTTGAAACCGTACTCCTTGTCCGCGGGGATCTTGTACGCGTCCTCGATGTTGAGCACCGTGCCCGTCATGGCCACGTACCCGGAAACCGTCTTCTTGGACAGCGGCATGAAGAACTCGGAATAGTCCCGCGGGTTGGAGTCGTTCTGCGTGATCTTGAAAAGGAGCTTCTGCTCTTCGCTGGCCTCGTCCACTTTCAGGAGGTACAGCGTCCCGGCGTCCGCGCGTGCGATGTGCCGGACCTGCCGGAGGATGTATTCCAGCAGCTTGTCGTTGTCCCTTTCCGCGGAAAGGGCGATGCCGACCTGCAGCAGCTCCGAGTTCTCCGTCTCGCGGGCCTGGAGGAGTGCCTTCTTTCAGCGCCAGCTCCCGTTCCAGCCAGAGGCGGCGGAAGAGGTTGCGCACCGTGCGGAGGAACCACGCGGGATTCTTGAGGGAAACGACCTCGTCGAACACCAGTTCGGCGGGAACCGAGTCCGCGAACAGCGGAGCCGCCGCTCGGGTTCCAGAGGAGGAGGGAGCCGGGGGCAGGCGGGGCAGCCTTCAGCTCATCGCCATGGGCGGCAACGAACTCGGGATCGAGAAACCACGCAACGATGTCGTCGCCGCTGTTGCGCGCAGGGACTCCCGGGTGAAGGTCTTCACCCTCTTGACCGTCAGGCCTTTCTCCTTGCGGACGGCCGCGGGAAGCTCCGGCACGTTGGGCGACACCTTCAGGACGAGCTTCGGCACCGAGACTCCTTCATTCCCCTCATCTCATAGTTTAGTGAACGGAGTACAGCTCTTCAAGAATTTCGCGGACGAGCGCGGCGGAGCGCTGCCGAAGACTTCCCGGCGGAAACGGGCTTGCCTTCCCTCACGATCGTCCCGGAAGTATCGCGGACCGTCCAGTGGACCGCCCCGCCGTCCGCCGGGTTGTCCCCCATGACAAGGCGCAGCGAGTAGGCGAATCCTTCCCGGGGCCCCTCGACGCATTCCGACCCGGCGCGGCGGAGAAACCGGAGGACGAGCGCCTTTTCCCCGTCGCCCGCCAGCCCGCGCCTTCGAACGAGACCGCCAGAGGCAGCCCGATCCCCGCCTGGGGGAGCGCCCCGGGATTGATCTGGAACAGGCGGGAAATGACCTCACGGCGCCGGCCCTGCTCGGCGCCGCCCGGAAGGAGCGGCACCAGCGCGGCGAGGGCCTCAGCGGCGGGTTCCTTTTCCCAGAAAGGATCGAAGCCGGCGAGGCTCTGCTCCAGGAGCGCAGTCGAGCGGCGCAGCTTGCCCTCCTCCAGGATGTAGAAGGAGGCGGCGTGCGGGCTGCGCGCGGTTTCCAGCTGCGCGGGTCATGCCGAGGTACTTGATGGCCACCTCGGGGTACGATTCGTTTCCCTTGTAGTACTCCCACCAGGCGTCCTCGTACGAGCCCTGGTCGAGGTACTGCGTGCCCACCTGCAGGGAAAATGCGCGGAACCTCTGGTCGTGGTACCAGGAGAGGATCCGGTTGCGGACGGACGCAGCCAGGGCCGAGAGCCGGTCCAGGATCCCGGTCGTCGGCCGCGAGGCTTCGCGAACCGCGAGGCCCGCGTACACGATGCCCAGGAGCTCGTGCAGATCCTTGAGGTGCCGCGTGAGGTCGGTCCCGTAGTACACCAGCCAGGCGTAGTCCTTCGAGCCGAGGACCTCCTCCGCATAGCGGCGCGAGAGGTCCAGACGCCCGAACTTCTGGAACAGGATGGCGAGATTCACCTTGGACAGCGGCGTGGTGTCCTTTGCGTACGCGTCCTGGTACTCCTGCTGGGCGGAGCCGAAATCCATTCGGGACTGGAACAGCTCTCCGCGGGCAAGATGGCCGGAGGGACGGTCCTCCATTGCGATGGATTCGTCGGTGTAGCGGAGGGCGGAGTTGTAGTGGAAGAAGCTGTGCTCAAGGAGGGAAAGGTTGTAGTAGGCGATGGAGGCAAAGTTGCGGTCCCCGACGCGCAGGGCATCGTCCACCGACTTCAGGTAGTACTCGCGCGACTTGTCGTAGCGGTTCATTCCCGAGTACACAGTGCCGAGCGTCATCGTCAGGCCGCGCTGCGGCCCTGCCTTCGTGATTCCCCGGCAGCAGAACCTTCTCTCCCTTGTCCAGCTGGTGGGTCTTGAAATACATCCAGCCCAGGTCATCCATCGTATCCGTGCTGTCGGGGTACTGCTGGAGGATGCGCGTGAGATACTCGATGGAGCTCTTTTCCTGGTTGAGCTTGGCGAAGCTTCGGGAGATCTGCGTGAGGGTGGCGAAATCTGTGGCGCCCTTTTTCTCCGCCTCCCGGTACTCGCCCGAGGGCAAGGGTGTACAGCTCCTTGTCGTAGTACAGGTCACCCAGGGCGAGGCTCGCCCTGGGTGAAGTCGGGAAGCGCGCCTTGGCCTCGTGAGGATCTTCTACAGCGGACTCGTAGGCGTTCCGGGTGATGGCCTCCTGCGCCCGGGAAGTGAGCTTTTCCAGGGTGTCGCCCTGGGCGGCCTGGGCAGGGAGGGCAGCAGGCAGGAGGAGAGCTGCAGGCACGAAGAGAGCGGCGAGGAGCAGGGATGGGAAAGAGCGGCGATGGGCGGCGCGGCCGGCGGAGGCGCGGCCCGCGGAAGCGCGGCCCGGCGCGGATGCCTGCACTCAAAGCCTCCGTGGCACAGCGCCGAGGGGGTTCACCATGCCCAGGAGCCGCAAAGGCAGGCCGACGTTTCTGCGGAACGTGGATGAGAACTCCGCCAGCGCGGGCCGAGCTGCTTCCAGGTCCCCGCTGCTGAATTGTTCCCCGAACGCCGCCTTCAGGTACATCGACGCAACAGGTGCAATGGAGATTTCGCTCTCTCGAGACAGCCGGGCGGCGTGCTCCAGGGCAGACTCTGTGAGGCGGCGCGCCTTGCCTACCCCGGCACACTGCACCAGGCACCAGGTGTACCCGGCACGGGCACGCCGCCGGGCATCGCGCGAAAGGAACCCGGGGAGAAGCGGGAGCAACTTGATGCACAGGAGAAAGAGCACGTACAGTGCCGGCAGCAGCACATACCACAGCCGCGCAACCAGGACCGCGATCCGCGCGAGCTCCCGGCCCAGCCGTGACGCCGAGGCGGCGATCGGCGGCACCTTCGGCGCCTGCTCTTCGGCGCCGGCCTGGTTCTTCACAATCTCCGCAATGAGGCGCGCCATCCTGTCCTTGTCCGGTCCCGGGAAGGGCGCAAAATCTTCTCCGGCGGCCAGGATGTCCGAGGTAGGATCGAACTCCACCCAGCCCAGCTGGCCGAAATACACCTCGACCCAGGCATGTGCCTGGAACGCACGCACCTGGTAGAAGTTGAGCACCTCCGACTGCGGATCGACGTAAAATCCCACAGCCACGCGCGCGGGAATGCCGAGGCTGCGGCACATCAGTGCCATCGCGAAAGCGAAGTATGAGCAATACCCCTTCTTCGAGACGAAAAGGAAGTGGCGGAGCTGGTTTCCGTCCTCCGCTATCCCGGGCTTCAGCGAATACTGGAAGTTCGTTTTCAGGTACTGTTCTATGGCAGCTGATTTTGCGTAATACCCGTTCGCGTCCTTCGTCACTTCCACCGCCAGGTCGTGGATCTTCTCATCTCCGCCCGTGCGCGTGTACAGCTGCAGGCCCTCCGCCGGCAAGGCCGGCGCCACCGTGACCCCGCGAGGGCCCGCGGCGGAACGCATCACGTGCGAGTCCACCTTGTAGACGCGCAGGAAAGACGAGGACTTCCAGTTCTGCAGCGGCGCCACCCGGACGGGGTAGTTCAGGGCGATAAGGGAAGAAGGATCGAGCGTGAGGAAGTAGTATTCCTGGGCAACGGCACGACGCTCGCGGTACCCCGGGTCGGGGAAGTTTTCGGCAGAATCGGGCACCACAGCGGAGTACTCGTCGATGCCCCCGGTCTTCTGCATGAAGAATCCCTGGTTCGCTTCGTACCCGGACAGCACGAACCGGCGCAGGAGGAACCGCTCGGCCTGCCCTTCGGTCCGGAAGAGAAGGACGGTCTGGTCGGAGGTGCGGATCTCGCTTTCCAGCCGCACGTACGGGGCAAAGTCGAAGCGGAACATCGTGGGCTTCATCAGCCCGCCGCCGGCCTTCACCGAGCTGTCTCCGTACTTGTTGAGGAGGAAAAGCAGGAATACGAGGAGCAGTGGCACGAGCACCCACGAGAAGCTCGCTACTGCCCGCGCATCAACCCGCGGCGCCTCGTCCGCAGCGTACCGCAGCCCGTTCCCCCCGGCCAGGAGGAGCACGAAAAACTCCGCCACGACGAACGCGGCGAGCGCCCAGGCGAAATAGGACGGGTGCGGGTAGAGGGTGAGCTTGTACCCGGCCTGGGTCCAGAACACCAGGACCAGGAGAAGCCCGTTGAGGCCGGCCTCGATGAACGGGAACGGCTTGAGCCTCAGGGACAGGAAGTTGAACAACCAGGCCACTGCGTAGGCCGCAAGCGCCGGGAAAAAATCCTTGTCAAAATAATAGAAGAGAAAATCGGTGGCTGGCGCAGACACGATGGCGCGTTGGGTTCGAAAGATGAGGAAAAACAGGATCCGCACAAGGATGGGAAGCGCCGCGGCGAGCGCCAGCGCGGGCAGGGTGCGCAGCCGCGCCCGTTCCATCACCAGGGCGGCAAGCACCGCCGTCATGAAGGCGGCGCTCTGGAAGAACGGGTCCAGCTGTTCGCGGAGCTGCAGAAAGGAGTTGACCAGGAGAAAGTAGAGAACAAGATTTCGCAGGATGAAGAGCGCGAGCTGCCGCGTCCTCTCAGATCTCTGCCGCATGTCCCACTCTCTGCGCTGTGCCTGAATAGAAAGCCATGTCGCGCGCAAGCGCTTCAGCAAAGACCGAGCGTTCCCGTCTCCGTGGTGTCGCCGCTTGCGGGAAACCGCGCGAGCGGCCTGGGCTTTGCGGAGGGCCTGCGGCGCCGGGGAGCCGCGGGACGAAAATGAGATCCCGCAGCCGGGCCGCGGTGACCGTCTCCAGGGGCTTGAGGTCCTGGATGAAAATGCTCGTGCGCCAGCCCCGAGACCGGATGCTGGACATGATTCGCGGCAGTCCGGGGGACCCGGGGGAGGTGAAGACCACTGCCTGCAGTGCCTTTGCTGGTAGCTCCGGTGCCCAGGCTTCAGTGGTCCACCAGGCGCCGGCAAGGGCTGACAGGAGGGCTGTCCGTGAACCTTCGCCGAATGATCGGCATTCCCGGACGCCGGTGCGAGAGAGCGTCACCTCCAGCCCAAGGCTGGCCAGGTGCACCATGATTGACGCGCAGGACTCCACCAGCATGTCCAGGTAATCCGAACAGAGCGCCCGCGGCACGGTGGGGTTCGACGTCGTGTCAAGGACGAAAAGGATCCGGGATTCGGGAGGCGGAACCTCCTCGCCAATCCGAAGGAAAAGCTCGTCCATGTGCGCAAAGACCTTCCAGTTCAGCCTGCGCACGTCGTCGCCCGGGTAGTACTTGCGCGCCTCCAGGTGCTCTTCGCTGCGCCTCCTGCGCCGGGAATCCACGGTGGCTTCGTCGGTCTGTTCTACAAGCCCCAGGATCTCGCGCGCGCGGCGTACCAACGGGTATACCGTCAGGATGTCCTGCCGCGGAAAGGTGAGCCGGTGCGAGGTCAGTCCCAGGACGTCGTGCGCCTCGAGGACAGCCCCGCTGCCCTCATAGACTCCACGGTGCGCAGCATGGAAGGCTGCCCGCGCCTGGCTGGTGCCCGGCCGCATTTGTAATCCAATTCCCTCTATCTTCCGTGCGTGCCAGGACAGGGGCAGCGCAAGCAACACGGAAAAGCCCGGCGGGAAAGCGCGGGGCAGCCGCGCAGCAACGACGGCCTCAGCGTCGTGTCCGGGGTCGAGCCCTCCCGGAGGGAGGTGAAAGCTGATGCTTTCCGCTGTTTTCCGTCGGCGGGCGGAGAAGAGGAGGAGGTGCCCGGCCACAAGGGCGTACGTCGTCACAAGGAGGAAACTGGATCCCCAGAACAGGCCGGCGAGGTCCGCCCGGGCAATACCCGCGGCCAGCAGTCCGGCGGCCAGCACGAGGATCAGCGCTCCACGGGCGGTGAGCGGAAACAGGAAGCGGGTGAGCCGCACGGCGGCGGAGAGCAGGCGCAACGGGATCTCGCCCTCAGTAGGAGATGCGTGAAAGCTCGGACATGACGATCTCCCTCACCAGCGCGGCCGCGTCAGTGCGCGTGTCCTTCAGGCGCAGGCGATGAGCAATGACCAGGGGCGCGAGGTCTATCAGGTCCTGGTCAACAACGTACTCGCGGCCCCGAACCAGAGCGAATGCGCGGGCGGCCTGCACGAGCATCAGGCTTCCCCGCGGGGAGGCACCCAGAACTACGCCGGGATGCTGGCGCGTCGCGGCGGAAACGCCCACTGCGGCGCGTATCAGCTTTTCGTCGCAGTAGATCGCCCCTGCGCGGGCGCGGGCGGCAAGGATGTCCTGCTTTCCGCACACCGGGCGAATCCCGGGCATCACGCGGGCGGACGGATCGTCCCGGACGATTCCCGCCTCGACGTCCCGATCGGGGTATCCGATGTGCAGCTTCATGAGAAAACGGTCGATCTGCGCCAGGGGAAGCGGGTACACTCCCTCCATCTCAACCGGATTCTGCGTGGCGATGACGAAGAAAAACGGATCCATCGCGTAGGTTGTGTTCCCCACCGTCACTTGCCCCTCGGCCATCACCTCCAGGAGGGCGGACTGTACCTTGGGGGTGGTGCGGTTGATCTCGTCGGCAAGGAGCACGTTGGCAAAGACCGGGCCAGGCGTGAAGACGAACGTGCGCGTGCCGGGATCAAAGACATCAACGCCCGTGATGTCGTACGGAAGCAGGTCAGGCGTGAACTGGATGCGGCGGAAGACCACCGGGCTGCCCTTGCGGGAGCGGGAGACCAGGCGCGCCACGGTCTTTGCGAGGGTGGTTTTCCCGAGGCCCGGCACGTCCTCGATCAGGACATGCCCGCCGGCAAGGATGCCGGTCACCAGCTGCTCGAGAACGAGCTCCTTTCCTCGGATGACGGACGCCAAGCCCTCGACGAGGCGGCGGGCAAGAGAGTGGGCGCTCTTGATATCCAGGGCAGGAGGGTCCGCAGGACGAGGAGCACGCCGAGTGCGGACAGCCGTGTCTCCCATCGGCCCGAATGTACCACCTTAGTGGAGGAACGGATAGTATGAAAGCAGGGATGCCTTCAGGCGAACGGTCAGCCGGCGCAGGCGCTCGAGGTTGTAGGGGAACGTGAAGGCCACGAACTTGCGGATGATGTACTGCTGTGTGTCCCGGACGCGTTTCTTCGGCATCAGCCAGGAGATTCCCAGCCTCTCCTTGAGCACCGGGCAGGAGGAATCGTTTCACCGTGAGGCAGAATGTTTCCAGCTCGAGCACTCCCTGGAAGATCTGCCACTCCTCGCCGGGGTACAGGGAAGTAAGGGAGACGACTTCGCGGATGTCCCGCACGGTATGGAAATCTATGGGCATCCCGTCGATGATGAGGGAAAACCAGGTCCGGTCGAAATGGTTTTCGAAAACTTCTTTCAGCTCGCTGAGGAGCTTCAGGATTTCCGTGTCGCGTGTATACTCCAGCGTGAATGGCTCAAGGGCTGTTTCGGACACCTTCTGTTTTCTCCGTCCCTCTTAATGTCGGACGGGGGACGCTGTGTCTTGAAAGCGCGATATTCTTTCTTCAGGGGGAAGGTGAGGGAGGTCACAACGGCTTTAACAGGCCACGATCTTCCACGAAGGCCTGCCGGAGGTTCGAGTCCTCTGCCCCCTTGAAAGCACCGCGCGGAGCGCGGTTGTGTAAGGTCGTCGACGGCAGTTGCTCCTCAGCGACTCGTCGAACCTGCGTTTGGCCAGATCGAACAGGGGCGCGGATTTCGACGCTTTTCACAACGGGGACAGGCGAAAGTTCGGTGCGAATGGGCGTTAGAAAGAGGCGGACATTCAATTTGTAGTCAGAAATTGACTATATTCGCCATTGTGCAAAGGGCGGCCTCCGCAATCCAGATCCCGCAGGCCCTATCTACGCCCTACGCGCTCCTGATATGAAGTGACCTGTCAAGCAGTCGACGACGGTTGATCACCGTCGGAAGCCGCCTCGGACTAGGAACGCGGCGCCGGGAACGGCCAGCAGGGATCTTGCTTCGCACGGGTGACAATTCTTTTCCACCCTGCTGTTGAATGGGTGAAGGAGACATCGAATGAAACGCGTAGTCGCCATGCTCACCATTGCACTCACGCCCGTCTTTCTCTTCGCGGCGCCGCCGGAGTACCCCTGCCCCAACGGTGGCCTGGAAACACCGAGAGAGGAGGCCGGCCCGTATATCACGGCCGACATTTCCTCCATCCAGGATGAGCTCGGCGCAAAAAAGCTGGGAGATTTCAGCGTGCAGGACCCGTATTGCCTCATCTGAAAATCTATATGAAAGGGGATTCGTTGCCTCACAAGAAAATCTATACGAACGATTCCTCTCAAAACTCTACGTAACCCTTCCCCTATGAGCAAGAGGTCGTTTTTGCAGGGGGTGTCCAAGTACCGACTCCTCTTGGAAAGTACGCCATCCACCACGAAGAACGTTTCCAGGCAGCTACGGCCACGGCCAGCGTTTATCATCGTTTTCCCGTGCCAGGGGACTTTTGAGGTCGGGGATTGTACGATTGCTTCACCTTCGCCTTGGCCACCGCAATGGCTTCCAGCCGCTTCTGGACATCCACGATATTCCTCTTCAACTCCACGGGGTTGAGCGTGCGGAGTTGGGCGCGCAGCCTGGCCTTGATCAGCTTGCCAACACTTGGATCCTCCACAACGCGCAGGAAAGGTGTCTTGGGTTTGTCATAGCGCTTCTTCATCTTGGCCCCGTCGCGGCTCTTGGAGATCAACTTCATCGAAGGATGGAAGAAGTTGATCAACAATCGCAGGTTGTCATAGAGGGTGTTCAGAAGCTGCACCTCTCGATCGGTGTCGTGGCGGCGGTAGCCTACCATCTTGCGCACCACCGTCCAGTTCTTTTGCTCCACGAAGCAGGTGTCATTCTTACGGTAGGGGCGGCTGCGAGTGAAGGTGATCTTCTCATCACGGCAGAAACTGAACAGGTGCTCGTTGATGAACTCACTGCCGTTGTCAGAATCAACGCCGAGCATGGGGAAGGGCAGGCGCGTGCGTATGAGGCGCAGCGCCTCCAAGGCCCACCGGCGCGCTTTATTGCGCACTGCCCGCATTTCCGTCCACCCCGTGGCCACATCAGTGGCGTCCAGGGTCAGGGCAAAGTCCCCATGGGGGTCGCCCCCTTCATGACCCACCATGTCGATCTCCAGAAACCCCGCCCTGTTCTCGTTCCACTGGCTGAAGGTACGGATAGGAATCTGGTGCTTCAGCAGGGTTCCCGGCTTGGTCAGGCTGCGCCCCTTCAGTCTCAGCTTCTTCCTCTCCCCTGCCAAGAGGCGGTCGATGGTGGCCGGGCTGATCCGTGAGAGTTTCTGCTTCACCACGGAGCTGACTTTCAGTTCTCCCGCCTCGATGAGGGTGTCCACGGTCGTGCGCAACACCACGGCCAGCCGTTTGCCGCACATAGAGTCGAACAGGTACCAGATCTTTCTCACCGCCTCCGCCACCGGCTGGCCGTAGAGGCGAGGGCGATGGAGCACCCGCCGTTTCCGTGAGGCGCCGACCACCAGTCGCACCGGCTGTCCATCGATGGTGAACCAGACCTTCTTTCCCCAGGATCGCAGAAGCCATCCCGCATATACGCGGTTCAGCTTGGTCTGCTTGACCAAGGTTGAGAGGATCCGTCCCTTCTCTTTTTTCGATGCTTTTCGGTACTCTCGGGCGGTCACCCGTGTTACAGCTCGCCGTTGCCTCATCGTCAACTCCCTCACTGAGCCCCCCTTGCAGGTGTTCAGACTGCCAAAGGGGACGGAATCGGCGAATCAGTTCGTATAGATTTTCAAATGAGGCAACGGCTTGGTTTCGTATAGATTTTGGATGAGTCAATGCGGGACCTTGCTTCTTTTCGGGACAGGCTCAGCATTGCCAGGCAGAAAGACCAGTACGTCGAGAGGATCGCCATGGAGTCCCTCTTCCTGCCCGGCCTGGGACAGTTCGAGGTGGGCGACGCCGGCAGCGGCCTCGGGTTCCTGACGCTCGACCTCGGAGTAGTCGCGGGGACACTGGCGGCGGTGTACTACCTGCTGCCCTCCGACCTCCGTTTTGACAGGCTGGACTATTTCAGAGACTCAACGTCGTCCATCCAGAATGCGTGGAGCAGTCACAGCATCACCGACTATCTCCCGTCCATCGGAGCAGTGGTCGGCGGAATGGTGATCGATCAAATGGTCAGGCACTGGGCGTCCGAGGATGCACGAAAAGCGGCCATCAAGGCTGTTGACCAGGGCGCGGTGAAGTTTGCGCCCCGGATCGGAATCGGCTTCATGGGGTTCGCCCTCCAGTACTAAGCGGGAGTTCCTATGCCTTGTAGCCTGACTGGCGGATGAGCTCTGCGATCCGGGAGGCGAGCGCAGTGGTTTCATCCCGCAGCGTGCGCGCATCGTCCATGGTGAAAACATACGAGGGATTGTAGTCCGCCTCTTCCCTGTACTTCATGAGCCTTGAAAACAGGTGAGAGGCTTCCGGCTCCAGCTTTCCGGTTTTCACGAAGTGCAGGGAGAGAAGCCGCAGAGCTCCTTCATGGCTCTTTGCTTCCAGCCCCAGGGTGAGAAGCAGAGCCCGCACTCGGAACAGAAGGGAATAATAAAGCCGGGACACGGCATCGGAAGGGAATCCCCCATCCGCAAGAAGAGTGGAGGCGGCGAGTGCGCTTTCAGCACGGGCCAGTTCCTCCCCAATGCCTGCTGCCCGGTTGGCATCCGTCATATCCCCACGCCTTCCCGCTCAATGTCCAGCGCGATCTTCCGCTCCTGCCCGAGCAACCGCCGGTACTCTTCTTCCGGAAGTATCAGTGTTGAAAGGGGCACCCCGCACTCCAGTTCAACCTGGGCAACGACGTCCAGGATGCGGCTCCGCGTCCCTCCCTCTGCACTGCGGAAAACGATTGCCACATCCACGTCCGAATCGGGATCCGCGTCCCCGCGCGCCCGGGAACCGTAAAGAACCAGTTTCACCAATGCGCGGCCCAGGAGTGACCCAAGCTGGTCCTTGAGAGCGGCCAGGGCGGTCCTCACCTCCTTCTCTGTCAAGATCGCCGCAGCATCCATGCCCTCATTCTAAGGCTTCCCCAGGCCCCGCACAAGGTTGGAGAAACCAATGGGCCCCAACGAGCGGAGCCTGTGGCCGGATCAGCTCACGTCGAGGCCCTGGATGAAGGCGGCGATGTCTCTTCTGCTGTGCCGCCTCCTGGTCGCGGAGCTTTGCAATGTCATCGCGGAGCTTCGCCAGCTCGTCTTCCTCGTCGGCGAGCGTCTTCACGTAGCGCTTGTACAGGTCCGAGCCCTGCGAGAGGCGGTCCATGTTGGACCTGATCCGCGACTGGTCGTTGCCGATCTCCGCCAACGCGGGATTCCTTCACCGCGCGCTGCGCGGCCGTGTCGGCCGCCCTCTGCTGGAGGTCGGCAAGCTTCTGGAGCGCCGCCTTGACCGCAGCACTGACCACAGGGTTTCGAAGGTACAGCGCAAACTGGTCGCCGCCCATGCTGGAGAGTGCGATGCTCTGCTCGATGATTCGGCTCTGCACCACGGCAAGCGTGGCGCCCTTGCCCGCCGCCACAGGCACGGCGAAACGGTAGGCGTCACGCGTGCGCTCGAGGGCCTCCTTCGGGGCGTCGAGGTTCCACTCGGGCTGGTAGGGATGCTCGATGAGCACCGTGCGGTTCTTCGTGCCGTTGTTCTTCATCGTGTAGTCCCGCTCCTGCTGCGCCTTGCTCGTGTACAGGAAGATGCCCCTGCTGATCCGCACCGAGACCAGCGACACCGGGGAGCTCCCGGGCGCGGCCTGCACCTCGGTGTCCAGGTCCATCGCGTAGGTGACAAGCTGCTCGGCCCCGGGAGCGAGGTCGGTGATCTGCGCGTCTCCCGCGTAGGTCCCCGCATCGAAGACCGTGATGGGGCCCTGCATGAGGTGCAGGGTGCTGGAGTTCTTCAGCTTCACCGCGTTCAGCGGGTGCTTTGGGATCGGTTGCCCTCGTTGAAAAGCGAGTAGCGCTCGCCGTTCACCTGCTGGTTGAGGATCGGGCAGCATGGCCGACTGCTGCCGGGGCAGCGTCACCGGCTTGTCGATGGCAGTACTGGAACAGCTCGCCCACCTGGCCGCCGCTGGCGGCGGCGGCCACGCCCTGGGACACGGAGAAATCCCCGCGCGGGGCCGCCTGCTCCCGACGCATCGCCCAGCATGGCCCGTGGCGCGGCCGACTTGGCCGCGGCCGAAGGGGCCGGCGCGGGCGGCGCCGCCTCGGGCATCACCTCGTCCGCCGCTGATGCCTGCTCCTCCATCGCCATCTGGTTGGTCTTCGGCATGAGGGACTGGTACAGCTCCAGCTGCACTTCGGGCCGCTGGATGTAGAGGGGCTGGTAGAGGTCCATGGTGAACGTGATGGGACGGCCCGAGACCAGCATCAGGGCGATGCTCCTCCAGTCCGTGTCCGATGTGTTTTCCACCAGGGCCCAGCCCTGGAGGAGGTGGGCCGAGGCATCTCCGAGGACCAGACGGTAGCTCGTCTTCCACACCGGCGCTTCCAGGATGTAGCCAATGCGCACCCGCCGCTTGCCCGTTCCCGCGAAGTGCAGCACGACCTTCTTTTTTTCGATGCCATGCGAGGAGGAAAGCACCTGCAGCGCCTGCGCAAGGTCATCCTGCACTTCCTTCCGCAGGAACCTGATGCCCTGGATGTCCATCAGGGCGATGCTCGTTATGCCCGGCGGCGGTATTCACGGTCAGGAACTCACCGGCGATCTCCCCCTTTGCGCCGGTGGAGGCCTGGCGCGTCTCCACGCTGATGATCGTCCCGTTCTGCGTGTTCCCGCTGGCCAGTGTAACCGCCACCGATTCGCCCCGTGTCTGGGTGAGGAGGTTGGCGAGGGTCGGGTTGGAGGTGAGGTCGATGGAAAAGCTCTTCAGCGTGCGGGTGATCGGGTCGCGCGAGGAATAGGTGACGCTGGAGATCGTGCCTCCGTCCAGGTCGCGCAGCACCAGGCTCTTCAGGAGGTCGTTGATCTGGCCGGCGGAGAAGGTGAGCTCCATCTTCGCGTTGCCTTCCACCGTCCCGTCGTGCTGGAAATACCCCACCCCGCTCGTGAACAGCACCAGCGTGGAGATCGGCACGGAGACGTCCTTCTCGTCAACCTGGGCCAGGGCCGCGCTGGGGGCGATGAGGGAGAAGACGAGAGCTGCTGCAAAGGCCAATGATCCGACAGGGCGCATGGGCTACTCCTTCTTGTCCGCGGCGGCGGGGCCGGCCGCTGGCCCGGTGAGTCGGTGCTCCCCGCCGCGGCGGCAGGGACGGAGGCCGGCTTGGAGAACAGGAATCCGAACGCACCGCCGATGAGGCCTCCGGCGATGTGGGCGAGCTGGGAGATGGTGTCGGGATGCAGGGCGTTCACGAACTCCCGCACCAGGTACAGCGCAACGATGAGGATGAAGGTGATGGGGATCTCGCCCTGGCGGATGTTCGTGAACGAGCTGAGCAGGACGAGCATGAACACGATCCCGCTGGCGCCCAGCAGGCCGGTGTGCACCACCAGGAGGTTGAGAGCGGCGGTGGCCAGGGCGGTGACGATCATCATGGCCAGGAGCGGGGCCGAGCCGTACTTTTCCTCCAGCACCGGCCCGATGAGGAGGATGAAGGAGAAGTTGCTGATCAGGTGCGTCCAGCCCTGGTGCCCGATCACGTAGGTGACCAGCCGCAGCCACGAAAGAAACGAGCCGGCATTGAAATCGGGCTGGAGGACGAAATACGCCTTGATGAACGTGCCGCCGCTGAGCTGGTCGATGAGGAGGACCGCGGCGCACAGCAGCGCAAAGGTGAGAATCACCGGGGAGTTGTAGCGGAACCGGAGCTTCATGCCGTCTCCCTTTCCAGCGCGCGGATGATTCCAGCCTCCACGGCTTCCGCGAACTTCTCCAGGGCCTCCGGCCGCGACCCGACACCCTGCATCCGGGCACCGCGGCCGCCGCCCTTCGCACCGGCGGTGTCGAAATGCCCCGGCACGATGAGGGCGAGCTCCAGGCGGTCACCGACCGACTGGGCGACGATCCACTGGAAAGAGTCCTTCCCCCGGTCCGCCGCGATGATGATCCTGCCCGGCGCCGAAAGGAGCCTTTCGACGAAAGCCTTCAGGTAGTCGGGGCCGCACTCGTCGAAAACGCGGCGGACCAGGACCGCTCCCGGCACTTTCCGTGCGCCCGGCAACGCCGCATCCGCATCCGCTGCAGCCTGCGCGGCGCGAAGTCTCCGCAGCTCGCGGGTCGCTTCCTTTTCTGCGATCAGCATCTCCTGGACGCGGCCAAGGATCGAGTCCTCGCCGCAGGTCAGGGCACGGGTCAGTCCCTGGGCGAGGGCGATCTTTCGGCGGTAATCCTCGAACGCGCGGCCGCCGATCATCACGTGGATGCGCACCCGTCCCCGGATCTTCTCCTGGGACACCGCCTTCACGAGGAACACTTCTCCCGAGGAAGAAACGTGCACGCCGCCGCAGGCTGCCCAGTCGAAATCCTGGACCTCCACGATGCGCAGCCGCCCCTCGTCAGGAGGAGTCCGCCGGAGGGGAAAGAGCGACACCTCGGCGCGGTCGATCTCGTGGAGGAGCACGGGTCGATTTTCGCGGATGATTCCGTTGGCCGATCTCCTCTGCCGCGCGCAGCACCCCGTCATCCACTGAATCCGCCTTCAGCTCGATTGTTGTGTCGTCGTCACCGAAATGAACGGAAACCGTTTCCAGGTTTCCCGCGCGGACAAGGGCCTGGGAGAAGATATGCTGGCCGGTGTGCTGGACCATGAAGTCGCGCCGCCGCTCCGCGTCAATTGTCCCGCTGACAGGGCCGGGACCAACGGCGCCGGAGACAACATGGATAATGTCCCCTTCTTCTTCGCGCACCTCAACAACCTTCGCGGCGTTGAGGGTGCCCTGGTCACACGGCTGCCCGCCGCCCCCGGGGTAAAAACAGGTCCGGTCCAGGACGACCCGGGACCGGCCGTCGGGAAGGGCATCAGCGCGCAGCACCCGGGCGTCGAACTCGAGCCTGCCCGGCTCCGCGTAATACAGTTTTTCAGTCACGCGTACGGCATACCGACAATCCCCGTCCTTGACAAGGCTTTGGACCGAACCCTATCCTGACCATCCAATGGAAGCGCAGGCACTCGAGTTCCTGAAAAACCTGAGCGAAAGCTTTGGCCCTTCCGGTTTCGAGAGGGAGCCGGTGTCCCTCGTGAAAGGCTACGTCCAGCGCTTTGCAGATGAGATCTCAGGCGACAAGCTGGGCTCGCTGCACTTCAGCGCCAGGGGGACGTCCGCCCGGCCGCTGATCATCCTCCCGGGCCACGTCGACGAGGTCGGGTTCATCGTTTCCGGGGTCAACGGTCACGGCTTTCTCACTTTCAACACAATCGGCGGCTGGTTCGACCAGGTCCTGCTGGGCCAGAGAGTGAAGATTCGCGGCTCGCGGGGAATCGTGCGCGGCGTCATTGCATCCAAGCCTCCCCACATCCTTCCGCCGGAGGAAAGGGCGAAGGTCGTTCTCAAGGACAAGATGTTCATCGACATCGGATGCTCAAATGAGAAGGAAGCAAGGGACATGGGGGTGCGCATCGGCGACCCTGTCGTGCCCGATTCCGATTTCTATACAATTGAAAAGAACGTCTACCGCAGGCCCGAGGGCTCCGAGAAGTCCGCTGAAGAGAAGCCTTCCGGCACCGCCCGCATCGCCTGCGGCAAGGCATTTGACGACCGCGCCGGGGCGTTCGTCGCCGCCGAGGTGGTGCGCCGGCTGAAACAGGAACGCATTGACCATCCCAACACCGTGATCGGCGCGGCCACCGTGCAGGAGGAGGTAGGTCTGCGCGGGGCGCGGACCTCCGCATTCGTTGTGCAGCCGGATGTCTGCATCACGCTGGAAGTCGACATCGCCGGTGACGTCCCCGGCATCGAGGCGCACGAGGCCCCCACGCGGATGGGCTTCGGTCCCGCCATCCTGACGTACGACGCCTCCATGATCCCCAACCAGGGCCTGAAGGAGTTCCTCATCCGCCTCGCTGAAGAGCAGAAGATACCGTACCAGCTCTCACAGATGAAAGGCGGAGGCACCGACGGCGGGGCAATTCATATAGCAAACGCGGGGTGCCCGAGCATCGTGCTGACCATACCGACGCGGCACATCCATTCCCACGTGGCGATGCTGAGCCTTGACGACGTGGACAATGCTGTGACGCTTGTCGTCGAGGCGGTGAAGCGCCTGGACAAAACGACCGTTGATTCATTTACATCGATATAAGAGGAGACGCGCATGCCCGCCCTGGCCTCACTTGATGACCTGAAAGAGGTGCTTGCCCGGCTTGACGAGCTGAAGGCGGCGCACCCGGACGCCTATGAGGCGCTCTCGGGGATACTCCGAAAGTATCGGAAGGTCGGGTACAAGAACATCTGCAAGCTCCTTCTCGGAGAAGCCACCCCGGAAAAACTCAAGGGTGAGCTGTAAGCCTGTCATCGTGGCCTTCGACGTGGAGACCACCGGCCTTGTGGCCGGGGTGGACCGTGTCGTGGAGCTTGGCGCGGTGGCTTTCCAGGGCGACGAGGTGCTGGACACGTTCTCCCGCCTGGTGAATCCCGGTGTTCCCATGCCGCCTGCCGCGGGTCGCGTCAACGGAATAACCGATGAAATGCTGGCCGAAGCGCCGCCCCCGGCCGCGGCGTTGCCGGCGTTCCTGACCCTTCTCCGCAGCGGGACGCCGCTTGCTCACAATGCTTCCTTCGACGTCGGCTTCGTGGGCGTTGAAGCGGAAGAGGCAGGCCTGCCCGCACCGTGCGGTCCCGTGCTGGACACCCGCGGGCTGGCCAGGAGGGCATTTCCAGGAAGATTCAGCTACAGCCTGGGGAATCTCTCGCGCGACCTTCGCCTGGAAATGCCGGGCGCGCACCGGGCCCTTGCGGACGCGCACGCGTGCCGCAGGCTTTTCCAGGCCTGTATCTGCAAGCTCACCCGGGAGACGGAGCTGACGACAGAAGACCTGGCGCGGCTCAGCGGCGCTCCGCTTGATTTCTCCTGTCATGCCCCCCGCCAGCCCCGGACAGCGCGGCTCCTCCAGCAGGCGCTGACGCGCGGAACAATGGTCGCAATCTGCTACCGATCCAGCGGCGGTGCGCTCACGGAGCGCACCATCAAGCCTGTCGCGTTCTCCCTGGTCGGCGGAAGCGTGGCCGTGGTGGCATTCTGCACGCTGAGAAACGACACGCGTACATTCCGCCTGGACTCCATTGTCGGGGCACGGGCGGTGCTGTGAAGCGCGCAATCCTGCTGGCCGGGTGGAGGGAGATTTCCACGCGGTCTTCGCTTCGCGAATACTCTGTGGTGCCGGTGCCGGGTCGGACGATCGGCCGTTCCTTCGCAGCGTGGCAGCACATGGCCGCGGAGCTCACGGTTGAGCTGTCCGCGTCCTGGCTTGTCGTGGGATCAGGCACCGTGCCCGTGCGGCCGGATGTGCAGGCAGGCTTTCGCGGCGTGACTACGAACGTGACGCAGCGGGAGCTCACTCGCGTCCTGGAGGCCGTTGATGCTGCCGCTTCACGCTCGCGCGTGGTGACGGATTTCGCCTCCGTGGAGAAGAAGTGTGCGCGCATTCGACGCGCGGGCAGGCGGATCGTCTTCACAAACGGGGTTTTCGACCTGTTCCATGTCGGCCACCTCAGGCTCCTGCAGTCGGCGCGCGCGTTGGGCGGAGCCCTCGTGGTGGGCATCAACAGCGACGATTCGGCGCGGCGCCTGAAGGGAAGGACTCGGCCGGCAGTGTCCCAGTTCGCTCGTGCCGAGATCGTTGCGGCGGTACGCGGCGTTGATTTCTGTGCCATTTTTGGCCAGAGTGATCCGCGTGAGCTTCTCCAGGCCGTCCGGCCTGATATACTGGTGAAAGGTTCGGAATACACGGTGGAAGGCGTGGTCGGACGCGACCTCGTGGAAGGGTGGGGCGGAAGAGTGGAGCGGGTTGCCCATGTGCAGGGCTGGTCGTCCACGGGTCTCGCCACAATCGTGAGGGGGAGGAAAAGGTGACCATTTCCGACATCGTGGGGCGCTCCCGCGAGCTGGAGATCGCTCTGGCCGTGATTTCCTCCGGCCGGCACCTCCTGCTGGAGGGCCCGGTCGGAGTGGGAAAGACCACCGTCGCCCTTGCTGTCTGCCAGCACATGGGACGCACCACCATCCGGATAGACGGGGACGAGAGATACACGGAGAACAAGCTCACGGGCTGGTTCGACCCTCCCATCGTTCTGAAGCAGGGCTACGGCGAGCACAGCTTCTTTGCCGGCCCGCTGCTGCGGGCAATGAAAGAAGGCGCCGTTCTTTTCATCAACGAGCTCAACCGGATGCCGGAGTCCGTGCAGAACGTCCTGCTTCCCGCCCTGGATGAGGGTCTTCTTATCCTCCCGCGCATCGGCGAAGTCAGGGCTGCGGAAGGGTTCCAGGTCGTGGCTACCCAGAACCCCGTGGAATATATCGCCACCGGTCACTTGTCGGAGGCGCTCAAGGATCGGTTCGAGCACGTCGCGCTGCTCTACCAGCCGGAGGAAGAGGAACGGGAAATCGTGCGCCGGGAGACCGGCGAGCACGGGACAGCGCTCTCGTCCAGGATGCCGTGGCCATTGTGCGGACCACGCGGACCAGCCCCCGGTTCAGGAAGGGGGCCTCGGTGCGCGCCGCGGTGAGCATTGTCGCAATTGCGGAAAAGCTCACGGGCCCCGACCGTCTTCGCTCTGCCGCGCTGACCGCCCTGGCCACGCGCGTGGAGCTGCGGGACGAGGAGGAGCCGGACCTCGCCTCGGCGGTGGACGAGATCCTGCTTGCCGTAAAAAAAAACTGACCATTCCCCTGGCTGACCCGGCATTCCATGCCGCGCTCGTCACCGTGGGCCCAGGGGATGACGACCGGCCGGGGCGGCGGTGCGCTCATCGCGGATGTCTGGGGCAGCCTGGCGGGCGCCTTCCGGCTCTCGGAAGGGGATCTCACGGGCTGGACGGTCGCCGAGAGCCTGTCGGCCATGTCTACCGAGCTTGCGGAAGGGAAACTGAAAGAGATGGCCCGGCGGATCGCCACCCGGGCCATCCTGCGCCGCGCGCACGACCTGGTGGGCCCCATCCAGCCTTCCCGAAAGGTCGTGCGGGAGATGCTGACCGAGCCCTTTCGCGGGGAATTGGACGAGGAGGAAACCCTCGAGAATCTTCTCGGCAAGGAGTTTCCCGAGCCTGAGGACTGGGTGGGCACGCGCCGGGAAGCGCGACGGACGCAGGTGGTTCTCATGATGGATACCTCGCTGTCCATGTCGGGAAAGAACCTCGCCCTCGCGGCCGTTGCCGCCGCCGTGCTCGCGTTTTCCGTGAAAAGCGAGGACCTGGCCGTGGTGGCATTCGAGACCAGCGCCAAGGCGCTCACCCACCTCGGGCAGAAAGACACGGCGGCCCGCGTGGTCGAGCAGCTCCTTTCGCAGCCGGCGCGCGGCTTCACGAACATCGCCGAGGGACTGGCAAAAGGCAGGCGGGAGCTCCTCCGCGCCCGCATGCCGCGGCGCGTGGGCCTGCTCATCACCGACGGTGTATTCACGGCGGGCGAGGATCCTGTCCCCGAGGCGGCGCTTTTCCCCCGCCTGTTCGTCCTGCTCACCGAGGACTACGTGATGGACGAAGGATTGTGCCGAAAGATGGCGCGGCTGGGCGGCGGGTCGGTTGTCAGGGTGAGCGGGTACGAGGACCTTCCGTCCCGGATGCTGCACGTGATCACGCGCCTGCTGAGATAGCCGCCATATGATAGTCTCGGGGCGGGAAGGAGCGGGAATGTCGGTTCTCACGAAAGAAGCGGAGTGCGGGGTGGACGCTATCCTCCAGGAGGCGGAGCGGGAGGGACGGTCATCGCTGCACGAGCACGAGGTGTACGGGATCCTCTCCTGCCTCGGTCTCACCGTACCGCGCCACCTCTTTGTCCGTGACCCGCGGGAATGCAGCGAGGCGAGCCTGGGCAGGATCGGCCACACGCTGGTGGTCAAGATCGTTTCCCCCCAGGTGCCGCACAAGCAGAAGCTGGGAGGTGTGCGGGTGGTCAGCGGCACTGATCCCCTGTACGTTCAGTTCGTGATGGCGCGGATGCGGGACGAGGTGGAGTCTCACTTCGCGGCCGCCGAACGGCCCGCCATTGCCGGCTTCCTGGTCGTGGAGCACGTTCCGCATACGCAGGCCCTCGGCAACGAGGTGCTCATCGGGTTCCGGGAGGACCCGGCGTTCGGCCCTGCGCTCACCGTGAGCAAGGGGGGTGATGACGCGGAGTTCTTTGCGCAGAACTTCGACCCTGCGAACATTTTCCTCCCCCCCATGGAGTACGAGGACGCCCTGTCTTTCACGAGGTCACTGCACATCCGGCACAAGTTCGAGCAGATCGGCCACCCGGAATACCTGGAAATGATAGCCCGTGCCATGGCGCAGCTCAGCGCCCTTGCGCTGACGTATTCGCCCATGGCCGAGAAGCCGCGCTGGGTGTTCAAGGCGCTGGAAGTCAACCCTTTCGCCATCTCCACGGACGGCACGCTTCGTCGCATTGGACGGGCTGGCCGAGTTCGCGGCGGCGCCGCCGGCGGAAGAGTGGAACCCGCGCGTCACCATCGGAAACCTGGACGCGTTCTTCCGGCCGCGCGGGGTGGCGGTGGTGGGCGTTTCTTCTGACCTCTCGAAGTACAGCATGGCGCGCGATATCGCCGAGCTGCTGCACGAGCTGCATCGCGATGACCTGTACCTGGTGAATCCCCGGGAAGGCTCCCTCACCTTCGGGGCTCACCAGTACCCGCTGTACCGGGACATCTCCGCTCTCCCCGGTCCCGTCGAGCTGGCCGTGTACGCGGCCCCTGCGCAGAATGCGCCGGCCTTCCTCCGTTCCCTTGCCGGCACCTCCGTGCGGGCCGTGGTCCTCATCCCCGGTGTTCCTTCCTCCATTCCGTACGACGAGTTTGCCCGGCAGCTCAGGGCAGTCCGTGCCCCCCGGCATCCGTGTCATCGGGCCCAACTGCATGGGCGTCTACCACGCCGCGGCGGACGGGAAGCCGGGAGTGAATACGCTTTTCATCAATGAAAAGAGGCTGGAGGTCAGGTCGTCGGACACGGCCAGCGCGGTTTTCCTCACGCAGAGCGGCGCCCTGTCGGTGACGCTCATCGACAAGCTGAAGTCATGCCGGCCCCTGAGGTCGGTGGTGAGCTTCGGCAACAAGTTCGACGTGAAGGTCGGGGACCTTCTGGCGCATTTCTCCAGGCGATCCGGCCGTGCAGGTCATCGCCCTGTACCTCGAAGGCTTCGATGCCGGGGAGGGACGCGCCTTCTTCGAGTGCGCGCGGGAGTCTCCCAAGCCCATCATCGCCTACAAGGGAGGGCGCACGGAGGCGGGAGCCCGGTCGGCGGCATCGCACACCGCGTCCATGTCCGGCAACTACGAGGTGTTCCGCGCCGCCTGCCGGCAGGCAGGTGTGGTCATCGCGGAGACCATCGACGAGCTGTACGACCGCATCCGGGTATTCTCGCTCCTCGCCGGCCGACGGCCGCGGGGCAACCGGGTGGCCGGGGTTGTCAACGCGGGGTTCGAATCCACCGTGGGCGCCGACGAGCTGAAGGGACTCACGCAGGCGCGCCTGGGTCCCGCGGACGCTGGAGAAGCTGACCGCCATCAACAGCTCGGGTCTCGTGGACACTACGTCGCCGTTCCTCGACATCACGCCCATGGCGGACGACCGCACCTACGCGCAGTTCGTCGAGGCGGTTATCGCCGACGACGGGGTGGACTGCGTGTTCGTTGCCGTGGTCCCCCACGCGGTGACCCTGAAGACCGTGCCCGAAACCTGCCGGGACCCGGATGCCCTTGCCAGCCTGCTCGTGGACATCTCGCGCCGCTTTGCCAAGCCCATCGTGATCTCGGTGAACGCGGGACGGCATTACGCGGACTTCGTCGCCGCCCTGGAAGAGGGCGGGCTTCCCGTCTTTCCCGACATCCGCTCGGCCATCACCTCCCTGGATACATTCGTCTCCTATTGCGTGGGACGGAAAGTGCCGGGCCGCCGCAACGCCTGCTGAGCCGCATCATGGAAATGTTTCAGCTCGTGGACAGGAACGGCAACCGGACGGGACAGGCGTCGCGTGCGGAATGTCATGGCAATCCGCTCCTGATCCACCTGGTTGTGCACCTGCACGTGTTCGACCCGGCCGGGCAGGCTGTATCTCCAGAAGAGGTCGATGAGCAAAGACACGAACCCCGGGCGCTGGGACACCTCGGTCGGCGGTCACGTCGGCGCCGGCGAGGACGTGAGCCACGCGCTTCTCCGCGAAGCCCGCGAAGAGCTGGGAATCGATGCCGTTGGCGCCGCATTCCTGTATTCGTGGCTGAGCGAGGGCGACTTCGAGTCGGAGCTCGCCCATTGCTATTCCCTGGTGTCCGGGCAGCCCATCCATCCGGACCCGGATGAGATCGAAGAAGGGCGGCATTTCACGCTGGACGAGGTGCGCGGCATGATGGGCACCGGGCTGCTCACGCCGATGTTCGAGCGGGAATGGCCGATGCTGCTCGCGGCACGGGAGAAACGATGACGAGTGGCACTCCGCCGTCCTGTGGCTCATCCCTGCCATCGCGATGGTCCTCGCGGCAACCAACGGGGCGCACGGACTCCCGTGCACAAGCCCTATCCCGAGCTGGAGCTTGAAGGGTCCGGCACCCCTGGACCGGGCACATTGGGCCCGGGCACCCGTGGGCCGCGCAATTCCGGGCCGGGCACTTCCGAGTAGCCGCGGGACGCCTCCGCCGCGAGACGGACATAGACCCTCCCGTTTTCCCTGACCTTTTCCACCGCTGCATCGTCAAGCGTACGCACCGCTTTCGCGGGGCTCCCGATGATCAGGGAACGCGGCGGAAAGCTCTTGCCCTCGGTCACAAGCGCCCCTGCCCCGACTATGCTCTCCTTCCCGATCACGGCACCGCTCAGGACCACAGCCCCCATGCCGATGAGACAGTCGTCGCCCACCGTGCAGCCGTGCAGGATGGCCTGGTGGCCGATTGTCACGCGCTCTCCCACCACGCAGGGGAGATCGAAATCGACGTGCAGCGTTGCCCCGTCCTGCACGTTGGAACCCCGGCCCACGGTGATGGGCTCGATGTCGCCCCGGAGCGTGGCGCTGAACCACACGCTCGTCTCCTCGGCGAGGGTCACGCTGCCGGCCACCTCCGCGTTCCACGCCACGAAGAGTGCATTGCCGACGCTGGGTGCCTTGTCCCCGATCCTGTGAACCATGCTTTCCTACCTCCCCGGCGCCGGGAGAGCCCTGGCCGCCCCTGATTTCACGAGCTGCGCGTTGATGGAAATCCTGTTCTTGAGGATGATTTTCGCCCGAATCGAGGAACCGGGTCCGCGCGCATTGTCCCTGAGGAAGACTTTCTTCTTCAGCACCCGTTCCCTGAGGTAGTCCATGGCAGCCGCGGCCGTCCTGGATCTCCAGTCCGAGAAACTGGACCACCGTGCCGGAGTCCAGCTCGAGGCTGCAATCGGGGCGAATCGCGGTGACCGTATGCAGCGCCGGGCCGGGCGGCACGGGAGCTGCCGGCGCACGGGGAATCATGTCGGGAATGCGGGGGTGGCTCGGGGCTGCCGCGGTCCCGGCCGCAGCCAAGTCGGCTTTTCTCCCTGGCGTGAGGATTCTCGTGGACTCGTCGAAAAGGTCCGACTGGCCGCGCGCAGGGCGCAGGAAGTCAGCGCGGATCTCGTATCCCACGGCATTCCTCCCCTGGGCGAGTGCCACCCTGGCTGTTGTGCCGGTGCCGATAAACGGATCGAGCACCGTGTCACCGGGGAAGCTGAACATCCTGATGAGCCGCCGCGGAATTTCCTCGGGAAAGGGCGCGTCATGTCCGTTCTTTCGCGCGCCTGCCACGTCCCAGTGGCCGGAGAACCAGGCCTTCCACTCCTCTTTCGAGAGCGCGGAGCGCAGCTTCAGCTCCCGCGGCGCCGTGCGCGGGGTGCCCGGCTTCTTGAAGATCAGGATGTACTCGAAGTCGATCTCGACGATCCCGTTGGGCGGGTACGGGTAGGAGCCCATCACCACGGCGCCGCCGCTGGTGTTCATGGTGGTCTTCTTGCGCCAGATGATGGATCCCAGGAAATCGAAGCCGGTCTCTGCGCACTGGCAGACGATCTCTGCGTGCAGGGGGATGACCCGGTAGCGGCCATAGAGGCTGGCCCGGGCGAACTGGTCCCCGATGTTCACGCACAGCCGCCCCCCCTCGTGCAGGACCCGGAAACATTCCTTCCATACACGGTGCAGGTCACGCAGGTATTCATGCAGGCTCTGCCCGAAGCCGATCTGGCCCGGGGACCCGTAGTCCTTGATCTGCCAGTACGGAGGGGAGGTGACGGCCAGCTCAACGACGCCGTCTGCCAGCTCCGGCATGCGCCGGCAGTCGGCATTGTACAGCACGGCTGTGCACTGGCTCCCTCCCGGCTCCATGGCGCTGTCGAGTATAATCGCTCCCCGGATTGCCGACAAGCCGAGCGGTTCGTACCTTGATGCCTGGAGGATTGAGAATGGAAGTGACACTTTCCCCGGGCCGGAAGGCGCCCGGCTTTTCCCTCTCCGACCAGGACGGCAACACCGTGAATCTGGCCGGGTTCAATGGCCGCAAGGTGCTGTTGTACTTCTACCCCAGGGCGGACACCCCGGGGTGCACCACGCAGTCGTGCGCTGTGCGCGATGCACGCCAGGACATGAAGAAACTGAACGTGGCCGTCCTCGGCCTCAGCCCCGACACGCCGGCAGACCAGAAGAAGTTCGACGAGAAGTTCTCCCTCGGCTTCCCGCTCCTCGCGGACACCGATCATGCCGTGGCGGAGGCGTACGGCGTATGGGGGGAGAAGACGAACTATGGAAAGACGTACTGGGGAATCATCCGATCCTCGTTTCTCATCGACGAAAAGGGCGTGATTCAGCGCGCCTGGTACAAGGTGAAACCCGAGGACACCGTACCGCTGGCCAGGGAGGCGCTGGAAGAGCTGGCCCGGGCCGGGGAGTAGGCTGCGGTCCCGGCCGCGAGGTCGATCACGAGGTCATTGTCCGGCGGCTCCTTGGCTTGCCACAGACCCTTGACCAGGTCGCCGCGGAGCGCCACGAACAGGCCGGCGATCGGGCTGAGGCCGCGTGTCTTGATCATCTCCGAGCCCGTGAATCGCGCGTCGCCCCGAAAATGCGCTGCGAACGCGGCGGCCACCTGGGCGGCAAGCCCCTCCGCCTCTTCGTCAGAGATCCCATAGGACTTCATTGCGTTCTTCGCGATCTTCGTCGTGCCCGCCAGGACGAACTGACGCGAGTACTCCCGGAAATCGGCACCCCTCAGCGTGAACGAGGGCAGCTCATCGATGAACGACGACTCGATGCTCATCTGCTGGGTTTCCGAGTCGATCGTCACCAGCCGCACGGGATCGGGGAACGTCACCAGTGATCCGGTCTCCACGTCGAAGATTGCTTCTCCGCCGGCTGTGCGCCGCATGGCGACATCCTGGGCATGGAAATGGCCCGTGAAGGCGACACGCACGCCGTAGGCGGCCAGCATGTCGGATGCGCCGCGCCAGTCGTCGAGGAGGTAACGGGGGAAGTACTTCGACTGGCCGGCGAAAGTGCTCGACAACACCATGGTGAAGCATCACGATGACGGCCTTCCGCATTTCAACAGCGCCGGCCGAGCATTGATTCGATCCACGTGACCCGGGACTGGCGTCAGGCCGCTTCCCGTCTCCGGCGCGGAGCGGCCGGCGTTGCCCGCATAGTTTGCCGAGTCCACGGCGAGAAGCCACAACCCGGGCACGGGCTCTGCCACGTAGCTGAGCGAGCCCGGGTCCCGGAAGATCGCCTCCCCGTATCCCGCATCCCTGTAGATCTCGCGCGAACTCCGCCGGGAGTCACATTGGGCACGCGCGACGTGCGGGAGCCGCTGTACCGCACGGCGTGCGGGTTGAGGATGTCGTGATTGCCCGGCACCACGTACACGTGAACGCCGGCCCGCGAGAGGGCGGCAAGCTCGGCGGCCATGAGAAGATGGTCCTGCCTCTCGCCGTCCTTCGTAAGATCTCCCGGGATGAGGAGAAAGCCGGCGCCGGAAGCGGACACGCGATTGATGGCCGCGGAAAGGATTTCCCTGCTCTCGGGAAGCAGCTTCCTGTCGCTGTCCATGTCGTGCTGGAACGCGGAGCCCTCGACTCCAAGCTCGGCATCGTAGAGGTGAGGGTCGCTGAATACAGCAAACCGGGCCGATGGGTAGCGCGGATACGGCAGCTGCGCGGAAGGGTAACGGGCGCTGACATCGCCGAACCGCACGCCGACGCAGGAGCAGAGCAGGGCGGCCGCAATTACCGCTGCCACCGCTGCCCCGGTTGCAGCGGCGCGCCCGGACCCTGCGGCACGCCCGGACCCTGCGGCACGCGGGCCAACAAGCGCCCTCATTCCAGATAGTGGCAGCCCAGCGACCGAGCGTTCGAGTAGGCGGCGGAAACGATCACGTGCGCGGCGAGCACGGCATTGCGCAGCTCGATGATCGACCGGCTGACCTTGGCCTGCTTGTAGAACTGCTCGATCCTGTGGCTGAGATAGTTGAGGTCCGCCAGGGCGCGCTCCAGGCGCTTCCTGTTGCGGATGATTCCCGCGTAGTTCCACATGGTGGACTGGATGTTGAGCATGTCCTGCTGGATGAGGACGGGGTCGAACTCTTCCGCCGGAGACGGGTAGACCCACTCGGGGATGCTTTTCTTCAGCGTCGGGTGACACCGCGGCGAGGTTGCGCGCGGCATCTTTTCCCGCTGCGTGTCCGTAGTACAGGGCCTCCAGCAGGGACACCGAAGCAAGGCGGTTGGCGCCGTGCACGCCGGTGCATGCCGTCTCTCCCGCCGCGTACAGCCCCTCGACCGACGTGCGTCCCGTGAGCCCGACCTTCACCCCGCCGCAGAAATAGTGCGCCGCCGGCACCACGGGAATGGGCTCGCGGCGTATGTCCAGGCCGACGCTCATGCAGTTCTCGAAAATTCCGGGGAACCGCTCCTCCAGCCGGGAGCCCTCGACAAAGCGCGCGTCCAGGAGCAGGTAGTCCGAGCCCTCGTTTTCCATCTCGCGGTACATGGCGCGGGCAACCTCGTCCCGGGGCGCAAGCTCGGCCAGCTCGGGATCGTACCGCGTCATGAACCGCTCTCCCGGCGTGATTGAACAGGCGGGCGCCTTCGCCGCGGACCGCCTCGGAGATGAGGAAACGCTTGACGTCGCGATGGAAGAAGCACCGTGGGGTGGAACTGGACGTACTCCGCGTTCAGGATCTCCGCCCCGATCCTGTTGGCCATGGCAAGCCCGTCGCCGGTGGCGCAGGCGGGGTTGGAGGTGTGGAGGAAGAGGTTGCCCACGCCGCCTGTGGCAAGCACGGTGGCCGGCGCGTAGAAGGCTTTCACCTGGGCCGCGGCCGGGTCCCAGAGGTATGCGCCGATGACCCGCGTCCTGCCTGTACCGCTCCTGCGGATCGGTGGAGTTGTGCGTGTTGGTGATCAGGTCTATGGCCGCGTGAGACGGGAATGTGCTGATCCGCGGGCTGGCGGCGGACGGCAGCCAGGAGCGACGTCTCGATGGCCCGTCCCGTCGTGTCCTTGGAGAAGTAGATCCGCCGCACCGAGTGCGCCGCCTTCCTGGGTGAGAGCCGGGTTGCCCGCGGGGTCGCGGTTGAACGGCACGGCCCATTCCCGCACGAGAAGCTCGTCGACGAGGGCCGGGCCCTCCGCGGCCAGCAGCTCGACGGCCTCCCTGCTGTTGATGCCGTCCCCCGCCACGGTGATGTCCTGGGCAAGGAGAGCGGGGGAGTCCCCCTCCCCGCGGGCCACGATGCCTCCCTGCGCGTACTGGGTATTGCACTCCTCCAGGAGCGGCTCCTTGGATACCACCGCCACCGAGCGCCCCTCATCGGCGGCCGCAAGGGCGGCGGTAAGACCCGCGACTCCCGTGCCCAGGACGATCAGGTCGAACTCGTAGGCCTGCTCTGCCGCCACTCCGCCGTTCCTCTCAGGCCCCGGTGCGCGGGCCCATCTTCAGCGAGAAATCGAAGCGATTTCACCGAGTGCGTGATGGCCCCCACGGAAATGAAGTCCACCGCCGGCCGCGCTCACCGCGGGCACGCGTCCCGGCGTCATGGTCCCGGAGGCCTCCACCGTTCGCCCGGCCGGCGATCCTCCGCACCTCGCCGCCGGATGGCCTCTGCCTCCATGTTGTCCAGCATGATCATGTCCACGCCCGCGGCAAGGGCGGCAGTGACCTCGGCGGGAGTGCGGCATTCCACTTCGATGCGGAACCTTTTCCCCCATTTCTCGTCGGACCAGCCGCACCGCCTCTTCCACAGAGCCCGCGCTGTCCACGTGGTTGTCCTTGATCAGCACCATGTCGTACAGGCCCTGGCGGTGATTGCGTCCCCCGCCGACGGTGACGGCGTACTTCGACAGCGCGCGCCAGCCCGGAAGGGTCTTGCGCGTATCCAGGATGACCGCGCGGCCCGAGGCGCGCGCGCTCTCCACCAGGGAACGTGTGGCCGTCGCGATGCCGGAGAGAAAGGAGATGAAATTGAGGCCGGTCCGTTCCGCGGAAAGGATTGCCAGTGCCTTGCCCCTCACCTCGGCCACGCGCTGGCCGTTCTTCAAGCCCGCACCGTCGTGCAGCGCGAACTCGACGCGGGTCCCGGAATCGACGGCCCGGAAGACCGCGGTGAAGACCTCCTCGCCGGCCAGCACGCCTTCGTCCTTGCTCCACAGCGTGGCGCTGCGCTCTGCGTCCGGCACCACTGCCTGCGAGGTGACATCCCCGAGTTCCCCGAGGTCTTCGCTCAGGGCGAGCTGCAGAAGGGGGAGGTAGTCGCTTTCCCGCATCGCCGGAAGGATAGTGCCGCGCTTTCCCCGGTTTCAAGGGGCCGCATGCGCGGGCATCGTTTGACAGGCCAACCACAGCCGGGGTAGTTTTGGTGCATAGGGAACTGACGCCGTGAAGAGATTATCCTTTGTTCTGGCTGCACTCATGATTTGCCGCCGGTGCATTCTCGCAGGCTGCACTGCCGCCTCGCTCTCCCGCCGTCCGCGTGCCCCCCATTCCCCGGGACGGGGAGGGCAGCGAGGGCACCGTGACCCCGATCCTGATCTACCACTCCATCCGGCCCTACATCCCGTCCGATACGAAAGGCGCCCGACGGTGGATCGCCACGCCCGAGACCCTGGAGGCCGAGCTTTCGTGGCTCAGGGAGAACGGCTACACGTCCGTGACCTTCGATGCCCTTACGGCCAGCATCACCGGCGGCGCGCCGCTCCCGGCTCATCCCGTCATCATCTCGTTCGACGATGACTGGCAGAGCCAGTACGACAACGCCGTGCCGCTCCTCAGGAAGTACGGGTTCACGGCCACGTTTTTCGTCTGGGTGAGGGCCGTGGGCCGGGCCCATCACATGACCTGGGACGAGATTCGCGAGCTTGACGCGCAGGGCATGGAGATCGGCTGTCATACCCTCACGCATCTCATCCTCACCAGGCTGAAGAGCGATGAGCAGCTGCGCCACGAGATCGTCGCCGCAAAGGAGATGATCGAGGCGCAGATCGGCCATCCCGTCACCAGCCTCGCCTATCCTTTCGGCCAGTATGACGAGCGGGTCGTGCAGGCCGTCCGCGACGCGGGATTCACCTCTGCGCGCACCACGTGGCCGGGAGTCTTTCACACCAGGGACGGGGTTCTCAGCCTGACGGGAATGGTCCGCACCGAGAAGACCGAGAGCCTCGTGGACACCCTCGACCGGCAGCTTGCCACCACGGTCCAGGCCGACATGGCCGGATCGGGCCTCGGCGGAGCCCCGGTAGGCAACCGTGTTCCGGTCAGTCCCGGAGAGGCACGAGCAGGAGCGGGACCGGGACGCGCGCGGTGACGCGCGCGGCCACGCTCCCCTCGTAAAAGCCGGTCGTCCCCGCCCTCCCGTGCGTGCCCATCACCACCAGGTTGGCGGAGAGCCTCCGCGCCGTGCGCACGATGGCGCGCGCCGGGTCCCCCCGCGACGCCTCGCAGGTCGCCTGAACGCCCAGTTTCCCGAGCTCCGCGGCGCGTGCCGCGAGGTAGTCCGCGGCACCGGCGCTGTCCATCTCCAGCTTCAGGCGCGTGGTGCCCGGGAGCAGGCACGCCGGCCGCCTTCTCCAGGCCGCTGAGCTCGCCGGCGTGCGGCGTGACCATCAGCAGGTGCAGGCGGCAGGTGAAGGCCAGCCGCGAGCTCGGCCGCCAGGGGCAGGCCCTTCTCGTGCGAGGGATTCCCGTCGATGGGGGCAACGATGATGCTCCATTCCTGCGGCTGGTTCGTCGAGCCCTCCCGCGTGGGACGGGCAAGCAGGACCGGCGTGTCCCCCAGGGCGATGACCTGCTGGGCGATCGTCCCGAAGAGCATGCGCCGTGCCCCACCGGTGCCGTGCGTGCTCATGACCACGAGGTCGGGAGCGAGCTCCGCGGAATGCTCGGTGATGCTTCGCGCCACGTCGCGCACCCCCGCCTCGTGCACGTGGGTGTCCACGCGCAGGCCAGCCAGCACGGGCATCAGCACCACCTCGGCCAGGTACGCCGCAGCCTCGGCGGCGGTGACGAGGTGGCGCTCGCTGTGGATTGCCGAAGGGGCGTGTTTCTCGATGACGTGCACGAGGGTGAGCATCGCGCCCGATCGGCGTGCCAGCTGGGCGGCCAGGGGAAGTATCGACTCCGACATCCGGGATCCGTCAAGCGGAACCAGGAGATGGTGGAACATCGCATCACCCTCCAAAGAAGGTCTGGTAGAGAAGATACAGGTTCAGGGCCACGATGAGGGCTGCCGCGAGGACAGCCAGCACGTTCGTGAGAGGCTTGTTCACGAGCACACCCATGATGTCCTTCCGCCTGGTGAACATGACCAGGGGGATGACGGCGAAGGGCAGCCCGAAGCTGAGGAACACCTGGCTCACCACGAGGGTGCGGGTGGGATTCAGGCCGAGGGCGATGACCGTCAGGGAAGGTGCCATGGTGACGAGCCTTCGAATCCAGGCGGGGATTCCCCGGCGGAGGAACCCCTGCATCATCACCTGGCCGGCCATCGTCCCCACGGAGGAGGAAGAGAGCCCCGACGCCAGGAGCGAGATCGCCGAAGACCCAGCTTGCCGCCTTTCCCAGGAGGGGCTGGAGAGTCTTGTAGGCCTCCTCGATCGTCCCGACGTCGGTGTGTCCTTCCGTGTGAAAAGTCGTGGCGGCCATGATCAGCATGGCCATGTTCACCAGCCCCGCGATGGCCATTGCAATGACCACGTCCGCCACTTCGAAGCGGAACAGCCGGCGGATCTTCAGCGGGTCCCTCGTCACCACGCGGGCCTGCGTGAGGGAGGAGTGCAGGAAGATCGCGTGCGGCATGACCGTGGCCCCGAGGATTCCAACGGCGAGGAGCACGCTCTCCGAGCCGCTGAACTGGGGCACCACGCTGTGCAGGAGAACCTGGTCCGAGCGGCGGCCGTGCGAGGACCAGCTCCACGATATAGCTTGCCGCGATCACGGCCACCAGGGTCGGTGATGATTGCCTCGATGGGCCGGAAGCCGAACCGCTCGAGGCTGAGGATCAGGAATGTTGCCAGCGCGGTGAGAATGCCGGCCATCCAGAGCGGGATGCCGAAGAGCAGGTTGAATCCGAGCGCCGCCCCCAGGAACTCGGCGAGGTCCGTGGCCATGGCCACGATCTCCATGAGCGCCCACATCACCAGCACGACCGGCCGTCGGAAGTTCTCCCGGCAGGTCTCGGCGAGATTGCGGCCGGAGGCGATGCCCAGCTTCGCCGACATGGTCTGCAGCAGCATGGCCAGCAGGTTCGATGCCACGATCACCCACAGGAGCATGAAGCCGAACTGGGCTCCGCCCTGGATATTGGTGGCGAAGTTGCCCGGGTCCACGTAGGCGACGCTCGCGATGATTGCCGGCCCGAGGAAAGGCAGGAGCCTGCGGAAGCGCGCCTTTCTTTACCGAGCCGTCGAGGATTTCCTCAGCGCTGGTCCGCGTCCTGTCAGCGGGCGGGCCGTCGCTCATCCGTTGGGACCCCGGGCCAGGTGCGCCCCCAGCCGCTCGATGCACGTTGCGTAGCCCAGCAGGGCGATGAAGCTGCCGATGCGCGGCCCCTGCGACTGGCCGAGGAAGATCCGGTACAGCGCGCGGAACCAGTCCTTCGTCCGGATCTCCCGTGTCCTTGGCAACCTGGAAGACCATGGTCTGCAGCTCGTCGGGATCCGCCGACGCCCCTGCGGCGGCGCGGCGCGAAAGCTCGTCACGGAGGGCAGACACCGCGGCATCCAGCTGGTGGTCCGCGGCTTCCACGGTCGCGCGCCGGCAGGAGCACCTCGCGGTAGTAGGCCAGCGCATCCTCGATGAGCTGCTCGTAGTAGGCCACGTTGTCCGCGATTTCCGGTTCGTACTTCACCAGGTAGTCGCGCACGATCCGGCGGATCGTCCTGGTTCAGCGCCAGGATGAGCTCCAGGATCAGCGAATAGGTGATGATCCTTCCCCCGGGCAGTCTTCCGGCGTGCGCGCCCCTGGACAGCCGGGAGATGAAGGGAACCGGGGAATCCTCGGCTCCTTCGTCCTGGGCCACCAGCTCGAGGTACTGGTCCACGATCTCCGGCAGGATGGGCAGGCCCATCTTTTTTGCCTGCTGGGGCTTCATGTACATGAGGTACAGGAGGGAATCCACCGGGGCGAATCGCAGCCACTGCTCCAGCGAGATGCCGTTGCCGATCTTCTTCGAGATCTTCTTCCCCTTCTCGTCGAGGAACAGCTCGTACTTGAACAGCTCGGGCGGCTCTCCCCCGAGGATCTTCACGATCCGGGAGGACAGGCGCGCGGAGTCCAGGAGGTCCTCCCCGTGCATCTCGTAGTCGATGCCCAGCGAGAACCATCGCAGCGCCCAGTCCACTTTCCAGCCCACCTTGCACGCGCCGCCGAGGATGCTCCGTGTCCCGGCGTGGCCGCAGGACTGGTACTTGCCCGGCAAGGGGCGCATCGCAGGCATAGTCCACGGTGCACGCCGCCGGTCCAGGCTCGTCACGCGCGTGGAATAGACCCGTCCGCAGTTCTCGCAGACGGGAAAGAAGGGGCTCCATGCCGCGCGCTTTTCCTCTGCGATGGTCGCCTTGAACAGCTCGCTGATGGCGTCGTAGTTCTGCATGATGCGGCGCAGCCCGTCGTCGAACACGCCGGAGGCGTACTGGTCCGTGGAGGAGGCGAACTCGTAGCGGAACCCGTAGGAATCCAGGAACTCACGCAGCTTCCGGTTCATGTAGTGGGCGAAGGATTTCTCCTCCCCGAACGGGTCAGGGATGGAGGTGAGCGGCTTGCCGAGGTGCTGCTGCAGCATCTGCGCGTTGGGGAGGTTTTTCGGAACGTCGCGCAGTCCGTCCATGTCGTCGGAGAAGGCGACGATGCGCGTGTCGATGCCCGGCTCCAGCGCTGCCAGGGCCTGCAGCACGAACGATGTCCGCGCCACCTCGCCGAACGTGCCGATGTGGGGAAGGCCGGAGGGGCCATACCCGGTCTCCGCGGTGACCGAGCGGGTCCCGATCCTTGACAGCCGGTCACGGATCCGCTGCGCTTCGAAGAAGGGCCATTCCTTGTGCGTCATAGCTGGGTTGGTGATAAACCTTTGTCCCTTACCAGTCAATTGCTCGCGGGGACGGGTGAAAATCTGGTGGCCCGGCAGGGCTTTGGAGAGTACCTTAGACTGCAGACGAAGCCATGGAAGAGAGAACTCGAGGACGACGATGCACCGGCGCCCAGGGCGTGGTGCAGATGCTTGAACAACAGGGGGTGAAGTACGTTTTCGGCCTCCCCGGCGGGGCCGCGATCCCCCTGTTCGATGCACTGGTGGATTCCACGATCAAGCTCGTGCTCGTTCGGCACGAGCAGGGGGCCACCCACATGGCAGACGGGTACGCGAGGGCGACCGGAGAGCCGGCCGTGGTCCTTGTCACTTCGGGTCCCGGCGCCACGAACACCATCACCGGCATCCTCACGGCGGGGATGGATTCGGTCCCCATGGTCATCATCACCGGTCAGGCAAACGTCTCGAGCCTTGGGCTGGACGCGTTCCAGGAAGCCGATGTCTCGGGCATTTCGCTGCCCATCGTGAAGCACTCCTACCTGGTGAAGGACCCGAACGACATCCCGCGCGTTGTGCGGGAGGCCTTCTACATCGCGCGCTCAGGGCGGCCCGGCCCCGTCCTCATCGACATCCCCAAGAACTGCTCCAACGCCATGATCTGGGCCCGCGACGACGACGAGTTCCAGCTCCCCGGCTACCGGGTCCCCGCGGAAGGGGACCCCGCACAGGTCTCGTGCGCGGCACGGATGCTGCGCGAGGCAAAGCGGCCCGTGCTCCTCGTGGGCCACGGGTCGGTCATCTCGGGGGCGGGCGAGGAGCTGCGGGTCCTTGCCGAGACCATGCACATCCCGGTGACCAACACCCTGCTGGGCAAGGGAGCGTTCCCCGAGACCCATCCCCTGTCCCTGGGAATGCTGGGCATGCACGGCACCGCGTACGCCAACAAGGCGGTGACGGACTGCGACCTGATCATGTCGGTCGGCTCGCGGTGGGACGACCGCATCACGGGCACACCCGAGACCTTCTGTCCGGATGCGGTGAAGATTCACATCGACATCGACCCAGCGGAGATCAACAAGCAGTTCATCATGGACTGCGCCATCGTCGGGGATGCGCGGACGGTTCTCGAGAGCCTGAACACGCAGCTCGTCCCGGGAGACACCGCGGCGTGGCTGGCCCAGATCGAGGAGTGGAAGAAGGCCCACCCGCTGCACTACCGCAGGCGCGGCGCGTTCGAGGCCCAGTACGTGATCGACGAGCTGTACCACCAGACCGGTGGCAAGGCCATCGTGACCACGGACGTCGGGCAGCACCAGATGTGGGCGGCGCAGTTCTATCGAACCGACGAGCGGTTCCACTGGATCTCCTCCGGCGGCGCCGGGACCATGGGCTTCGGCTTCCCGGCGGCAATCGGCGCCCAGCTGGCCCGCCCGGACGCGCTGGTCTGCGCCATCGTCGGAGACGGCGGGTTCCAGATGACGATGTCCGAGCTGGCCACCGCGGCGAACCTCAAGCTTCCGCTGAAGATCCTCATCATCAACAACCGCTACCTGGGAATGGTGCGGCAGTGGCAGAACCTCTTCTATGAGAACCGCCTCTCGGGCGTGGACCTCGTGGGCAACCCCGATTTCGTGAAGCTCGCGGAAAGCTACGGGTGCAAGGCGTTCCGCATCCGGCGCATCGGGGACGTGCGCTCCGTGCTGGAGAAGGCGCTGGCGTGGAACGAGGGGCCCGTGGTCATCGACGCGGAGGTCGCCAAGGAGGACAACGTCTTCCCCATGATTCCCGCCGGCGCATCCATCCGGGACATGATCCTCGGTCCCCCGCGGGCCGGGCGCGCGCGCAAGGAAGGCGCATGAGCGACGCAAATGGGGGAGTCAAGCGCCACCTCGTCAGCCTGTACGTGGCGAACAAGTTCGGCGTCCTCAACCGGGTGGCCCTGGTCTTTGCGCGCCGCGGGTTCAACATCGACAGCCTCGTTGTCTCCGAGGCGTACGACCCTTCCTTCTCCCATATGAACATCGTGGCCACGGGGGACGAGAAGACCATCGGGCACATCATCCGCCAGCTGAACAAGCTGGTGGACGTCGTCCATGCTATCGACAACACGGGCAAGGACGTGATACAGCGTGAGCTCGCCATGGTGAAGGTCCGCTGCACTCCCGAGAAGAGGGCCGAGGTGCTGGACGTGGTGCACACCTTCAAGGGCCAGGTCGTGGACCTTGCCGAGGGGGCGCTCACCGTGCAGGTCACGGGGGACTCGGAGAAAGTGGATGCGCTTGCACCGGATGCTCGGGCGCTACGGCGTCATCGAGATGGTGAGGACGGGAAAGGTCATCGTGGCGCGCGGCGAGGAGGTTACCTGACGATGGGACGCTCTCTTCTGGACAAGGTGTGGGACCTGCACAAGGTCGGCACGCTCCCCTCGGGGCAGGATCAGCTCTTCATCGGGCTGCACCTCATCCACGAGGTCACCTCTCCCCAGGCCTTCCAGGCGCTCGTGGACCGTGGACTGAAGGTGATGTTCCCGGGCCGGACCTTCGCGACCGTGGACCACATCGTCCCCACCGATGACCAGCGGCGTCCTTTTGCCGACGAGCAGGCCGAGGCAATGATGCAGGCCATCGAGCGGAACACGAAAGAGCACGGCATTCGGTTCTTCGGGCTGGGCACCGAGGAGCAGGGAATCGTGCACATCATCGGACCCGAGCTGGGGCTCACCCAGCCGGGGATGACCATCGCCTGCGGAGACTCGCACACCTCCACGCACGGCGCGCTGGGAAGCCTTGCGTTCGGCATCGGCACGTCGCAGATCCGCGACATCCTTGCCACGCAGACCCTTTCCCTGACCCGTCCGAAGGTCCGAAAGATCGAGGTCTCCGGGACCCTCGCCCCGGGCGTGTCGGCCAAGGACCTGATCATCCGCATCATCGCCGATCTTGGAGTGAACGGCGGGATCGGGTTCGCCTACGAATATGCGGGCTCGGCCATCGCGGCGCTGCCCATGGAGGCGCGGCTCACGCTGTGCAACATGAGCATCGAGGCCGGAGCGCGCGCGGGATATGTGAACCCGGATGAAATCACCTACTCCTACCTTCGCGGCCGGAAGTTCGTGCCGCAGGGCGCCGAATTCGAGAAAGCCCTGACCTTCTGGAAGAGCATCGCCTCGGATCCGGATGCCCGCTACGACGACGTGTTCAAGCTGGATGGTTCCTCTATTGAGCCCATGGTGGCATGGGGCATCAACCCCGGCCAGGCGGTGGGCGTCACGCAGCGCCTTCCCCGGGTCTCCGAGGCCCGGCCGGAGGAGCGGGATGCGCTGCGCAAGGCCTACGAGCACACCGGCTTCGCCGAGGGCAGCCCCCTGCAGGGCTTGAAGGTGGACGTCGCCTTTGTCGGCTCCTGCACGAACGGCCGGATCAGCGATTTTCGAGAAGCGGCGCGGGTCGTGAAGGGGAAGAAGGTCTCGTCACGGGTCATGGCACTTGCCGTTCCCGGCTCGCGCAGCGTTGCGCGGCAGGCAAAGGCCGAGGGCCTGGACGAGGTGTTCCGCGCGGCGGGATTCCAGTGGCGCGAGGCCGGGTGCTCCATGTGCCTGGCCATGAACCCCGACAAGCTCACCGACCGCCAGGTGTGCGCAAGCACATCGAACAGGAACTTCATCGGGCGGCAGGGCTCGCCGAAGGGCCGCACGCTTCTCATGAGCCCCGCCATGGTGGCCGCCGCTGCCCTGGCGGGAGAGGTCGTGGATGCGCGCGAAGGCAGGGAGAGACGATGAGCGCAAAAGACAGCAAGCGTCTGAAGGTGCAGGGCAGAGGCATCCCCCTTCCCGGAGACGACATCGACACGGACCGGATCATTCCCGCGCGCTACCTGCGGGAGATCACGTTCGAGACTCTGGGCAAGTACGCCTTCTATGACGAACGCTTCGATGAAAAAGGCGCGGAGATGCCGTACCCCAGGAGCGACAAGCGCGAGAGGGCGCACCCGCTGAACGACAAGAGGTTCAAGGGCGGGGCAATCCTGATCGTCGGCAGGAACTTCGGCTGCGGCTCCTCACGCGAACATGCACCGCAGTCCCTGATGCGCATGGGGATCACGGCGTTCATCGGTGAATCGTTTGCAGAGATCTTCTCGGGCAACTGCACGGCCCTCGGCCTGCCGGCGGCACGCGTCTCACCCGAAGACGGCCGCGCCATCTCGGACATGGTCGAGGCAGATCCGAACGCCGTGGTTTCGATCGACCTGGACGCAGCGAGCATCACCATCTCGGGACGCCGGTTTTCCTTCGTCATGCCGGACTCGGACCGCCGGAGCCTCCTGACGGGAGAATGGGACACCACGGCCGTTCTCCTGTCGAATGAAAAGAGCATCCGGGCGGCCGCGGCACGGATCCCCTACGTCAACGGCTTCCATTCTTAGGGGGAACGGAAATGAAGAACTCGAGTACTGTCACCGCGCTCAACGAGCGCAGCCGCATCATGACCGGCGGGGTCTCCCGGATGCCCAACAGGGCAATGCTCCGCGCAGTCGGGTTTACCGACGAGGATTTCGACAAGCCCATCGTCGGGGTAGCCAGCGCGGGCAGCGAGGTCACCCCGTGCAACGTGCACCTTGACGACCTTGCCGCCATTGCCAAGACAGGCATCAAGGGCGCCGGCGGCGTGCCCCTGAAGTTCAACACGTTCGTCGTTACCGACGGCGAGGCGATGGGACACGAAGGAATGAAGTGCTCGCTGGTCAGCCGGGAGGTCATCGCGGACGCTATCGAGCTGGTGGTGCGTGGGCACCAGATGGACGCCATCCTCGGCATCGGCGGCTGCGACAAGACCATCCCGGGAACAGTCATGGCCATGGCCCGCCTGAACGTCCCCAGCGTTTTCGTCTACGGCGGCTCCATCCTCCCCGGGTTCTACAAGGGCAGGCCGGTGGACATCGTCAGCGCTTTCGAGGCGGTGGGAAAGTTCAGCACGGGGGAAATCACGGAAGAGGAGAGGCACGGTATCGAGTGCGCCGCCTGCCCGGGACCCGGCGCCTGCGGCGGGATGTACACGGCGAACACCATGGCAACGGCCATGGAGGCAATCGGCATCAGCCTACCGGGCAATGCCTCGATCCCCGCGGTGAATCCGGAAAAGCACGGTGACATGGTCCGGGCCGGTGAGGCGGTCATGAACCTTCTCCAGCGGGGGATCACTCCGCGGCAGATCATGACGCGCAAGGCTTTCGAAAACGCCATCCGGGTCGTGCTGGCCGTTGGCGGTTCCACGAACGCGGTTCTCCACCTGCTAGCCCTTGCCGTGGAAGCGGGAGTCGAGCTTGATATCTTCGAGTTCAATTCCTTCTATGATTCCACCCCGACCCTGTGCGACATGAAACCCGCGGGCCGCTACGTCATGACGGACCTGTACAAGGTCGGCGGGCTCCAGAAAGTCATGCGTGTGCTCCTTGACGCCGGGCTCCTGCACGGCGACTGCCTGACCGCGACGGGCCGGACCGTGGCGGAAAACCTGGAAGGCGTCAGTGCGGATCTCTCCGGGCAGGACGTGATCCATTCGCTTTCAGACCCCGTGAGCCCGAAGGGTCCGATCAGCATCCTCAAGGGCAACCTCTCGGAAGAAGGGTCTGTCCTGAAGACGGTCGGGATCGGTGAATTCCTTCACCGTGGGCCTGCCCGGGTTTTCGAAAGCGAAGAAGAAGCGCTGAAGGCAATCCTGGACAAGACGGTGCGCAAGGGAGACACGGTGGTCATCCGCAACGAGGGCCCTCGCGGGGGTCCCGGGATGCGGGAAATGCTTGCACCGACCTCCGCGCTCGCCGGCGCCGGGCTCCTTCGCGAAGTCGCGCTGGTCACCGACGGGAGGTTTTCGGGCGGAAGCCGCGGGATGCTCGTCGGACATGTATCGCCGGAAGCCCGGGACGGCGGCATGATCGCGCTCGTCCAGGACGGGGACATGATCACCATCGATGCCCATCGGAAGACCATCAACGTCGACCTGCCGCCTGCAGAGATCGCCCGCCGGCGCGCCGCGTGGAAGCAGCGCGGCATAGCCTACGCCACAGGGGCACTGGCCAAGTACGCGCGGCTGGTTTCTTCGGCAAGCAAGGGCGCGGTGACGGGTTAGGCCGTCACTTTTCCGTCATCTCCTCGACCCCAGTCCAGCTGTCCGGGGGAGGGGATTCCATGTGCGTCGCGCAACGCTCGAGGAAGAGGCCGACACAGTGATCCTCCGGCATGAGCGCCTGCACCTGCCCAAAGACCTCCGTGGCGTCCACAAACTTCCGCCCGTAGTAGAGGGAAAGCGCCTGCCCGTGCAGAGGCCATGCCTTTTCTTCCGCGGGGCTCAAGGACCGCCGGACCGAATAGATGGGGGTGCCTTCCCGTCTGCCTTTCACCGTCACTTTGCCAAGCATCCGGCAATGTACCGTCTCTTTTACCTTGCGATGGACGGACGCTGAAATGATGACAGGCTCACTGTACTTCTTCGTCAGCCCTTCCAGCCGCGAGGCAAGGTTGACCATGTCTCCAATGACCGTGAAGTCCATCTTGAGCTCGGAGCCGATATTGCCCACTGTGACATTGCCATAGTTGATCCCGATCCCGACGCGGAAAGGGTGTCTCCCCTTCTGCTTCTGCCAGGTGTTGAACTCAGCCAGGGCGTCCAGCATCTCAAAGGCAGCGAGCACGGACCTCATTGCGTTGTCCTCGTGATGCCCCATCGTCCCGAACGTCGCCATGATCGCGTCCCCGATGTACTTGTCGACGATCCCTCCGCGGTCGGGACGCATGATAATGTTCACCATCCGTGCGAAATAGTTGTTCAGCGATTCCACTACGTCTTCGGGACGCATGTTTTCAGATATGGTGGTGAAGCCGCGGATGTCTGAGAACAGAACTGCGCAGATCCGGTCCTCTCCGACGAGGGCCGCGTCAGGATTTTTGATGAAGTCGTCCAGCACGTTCTTTGGAACATATCTCTGGAAGACGTGCCGGATCTTCTCCTCCTTGATCTTCAAGACCTCGGCCCTCAGTGCGTATGCCTTGATGGTGCCGTATGCTTTCCCCAACTCCTCGCTCATGAGGTTGAACGTATGCCCCAGCCGGCCGGTCTCGTCCTTGTACATCACCTCCACGCGGCGCGAGAGATCGCCCTTGGCAATGATGTCACCCATCGCATCGACGACCTGCTGGAGGGGCCGCGTCAGGTAGCGGGCGAATAGCAGCAGGAGGACGACGGCGGCCACCAGTGACGCGCCCAGGATGTAGCCGGCCTGGCGGAGGATGGAGTCCGCGGCGCTGTAGAACGCGGCCGCGTTCTCCGTGACGACGATGGTCCAGTGGAAGGGCGTAAAGACTGCAAGGTGGGCCACGGCCGGGGCGCCCCCGATCCGGATGGTCTGCCAGCCGGTTGCGCCTGCGGCCGCCATGCCGCGCAGCTCTTCCATTTCAGCGGGACTCGTGCGAAGCTCTCCGGAGCGGATGGCCGCCGTGCCGTCCGGCCCCAGAGCGAAGATGGTCTCCGTGGGAGACCTCACCAGGCTCTTGGCAAAGCTCTCAATGGCCGCCTTGGACGCTTCCACGTACGCCGGTGTCCCTTCCAGACCATTGGCGTTCAGGAGATTCCATTGCCCTTCCGCGTACGTGACCAGCTGTTCAGCCTTGAACTGCAGGAGCCCTGCGGCCACGGACGTAATGCCGTTGCGGGCAGACAGCGTGGAGATGACCCCGGTGAGAACGAGGGGAGCCAGGATGAGGGGGAGGACCACGAGCACGATCTTCGTTCGGATGGTCACGGGGCTTGAGGATAGCGCGCCGTGTTGTCCGGCGTCAACGTCGCCGTCCGCTCAATCCTATGAGAACCGCCGCCGATGCTTGGAAGGAGATACTCCTGATTCATGCGTGAAAGAGGACTGCTGAAAAAGGCCCAGCTTCTTCGCGAACCCTCCGCGCCGCGCCTGCGTATCCTCGGGCCGGATGAGCTGCGCGCCGAGCAGGATGACGAGATCACGCCCGAGGAACGGCAGAAAGTCCTCTCCCAGATCGATGAGGTGGTTTCCCGCAGCCGCCTGAAGGTAACCGCGGACACTTTTTCCTTCCGCCCGCGGAAGAACGGGGGAGTTCTCCCGATCATCGTCAATGCCGCCGCGCTCATCGTGATGGCCGCGGGAGTGACTATCGCCGTCCAGCTTTCCCGCCGCACGGAGAGGGCCATTGTCGCGGCACCCGCGCTCATCCTTTCAGCTGAAGGCAAAATGGTGGAGGCCCTGAAGGAGCAGTCGCGTCAGCAGCTGGAAGGCAAAGACAAGGAAATCAATTCCATCCGGGAAAGGCTTGCGGGCATCGACCAGGAGCGCGCCCGCATCCGCCAGGATGCGGAGGCCTCGGTCCGGCAGAAAGAACAGGAGCTCCAGGACGCCTTTGCCCGTTCGGTTCAGGACGCGCGCACGAAGATGGAGGCAAGCGGGCTCTCTGCCCAGGCCGTGAATGCCCGGATAGCGGAGATGCAGGCAAAGAGCGTAGCGGACCAGGACGCGCAGCTGGCCTCCTTCCGAAGGCAGGCTGATGCGGATCGGGCGGCGCGGGAAAAGACAATCGAGGGCCTTCAGGCCAGCTACCAGCAGGCCCTCTCGCAGGCCCAATCCGAACGCACCCGCGTACAGGCGGAAACGGGTCGCCGCCAGGCGGAGCTGGAAGCCGGGTACAGGCAGAAGCAGCTTTCGCTGGAGCGCGATTCGGCGGCGGCACTCGCGGAGCTGAACAGCCTTCGGCAGCAGCGCGGCAACGAACAACTTGTGCTGGACCAGCTCCTCTCCTGGTACCAGAAAGTGCGCGGCCAGATCCAGGCTTCGCGGCCGGACGCAGCGCGCGCCGTGCTGGCGGATTTCCGACGTTTCCTGGACGATCCGAGCTTCGCAGCCCTCCCTGCGGTTGCGCAGCGCCGGCCGGTTGACCTGTTCCTCGTCGATTCGCTCGACGAGCTTGTGCGCGGCCAGGCTGCGCAGGGCTCGGCAGCGGCGAATACCCAGGCCCTCGTCGACTCGGCCAACCTGATCGGCGAGGTGGCCGGGCTTGTCCAGAAGGGCGATGCCCTTTTCAAGGACAAGGGCTACGCCGGCGCGCGGGACCTTTACCTCTCGGCCCTGGCGCGGATACCGGCGGTGCAGGCCGGATACGAGAAGCTTGGTGCGATAGAGAAACTTTACTCCGACCGCCAGAAGACCGAGGTTGCCGGGCTCCTTTCCGCCGGCAATGCCGCCTACCGCGGCGGAGATTTCAATACCGCGGCGGACCTGTACGGCAAGGCGCTGGAGTCCCTGCAGGGAGACCAGGCCGCGGCAAACCAGCTTGTGACGCAGCTCGCCCAGATCGGCGCCCAGCGGCAGGCGGCAGAGGACGCACCGCGCATCAGGATGCTGGAAGGGGATGCAGCCGGTCGCACTCGAGGCTTAGCGGCCCTGGACGCATTTCGGGATCAACTCGCAGCGTCACGTTCGGCGGCGGTCAGGGGAGACGATGCCCACGCCGCTCTCGTGGCCCTGCTGGAAACGAAGCTCATGGTGCAGCAGATCCTTCTCAAGCCGGACGTGGTGCGTGAGCACCCCGACCTGTATGACCGGCTGAATCGATACTTCGATGCGCTGGCCGCGGAAAGCCGTGCCGAGGCGCGGCTGGAGACGCTCCGGGACCTCGACGCGTTCCTCGGAAACATCGGGGGAGCCGCGGCAGGTCCACCGGGGCTGTCGCCTGCCCCGCGTTTTTCCTTGCCCGACGAACAGGACGTGCTGCTCTCGGTTCTCTCCCGGCTCAGAGCCCTGCTGAAGTAAGTCAACTTGCGTGTCGATTTCCGGGCAAAACGCTGGATTTCTGGAACTGGGTCTCCGGCCATTGCGAAAACGCAAAAAGCGCAACCTGGCGACAGCGAACTCGTGCAAAGTCTCGTGGCACTATGGTCTCTACTTTGAGTTGGTACTTCACGGTGAGATAGGGCGAGCTCCCGATGGCGTACGGGCGGCCTTGGACGAATTCGCGCGAAAGAACGGCACCATTGACGTGCGCGTCGGCAGTGTCGAACTTGTCTCGCACGCATCGGTGCAGGTTAACCAAGCGTATATGACGCGAAATGCGCCTAACAGCCATGCAGTGCTGCGGCACCTCCGAAACGCCATCATGCACGGAGGGGTCAGAGGTACCCAGGAGGGGAAAGCCGTCGAGTTTTGTGATCTCTGGCGCGACGACCTAACGATGCATGCCATTATTCAGGTGGAGAAGCTGAAGGAGTTGATGCGGATTCTACATACGTTTCCCTGAAGGGAATCGCAACCGCGCAAACCCGTGACACCCCAGCGCCCTTTCGGTGTTCCATTTTCAAAGGGCTCGGCTCGTGCTATGCTACGAGAGTTCCCCCATCCACCGCTGCAGGAGATCGTCACACCATGGCAATACAAATGTCCGCGACCTCGAAGCTCAACCAGGGCCTTCGCATCTTCTTCTCCGAGTTCGTGCGCGTGAGCCTGCGGCACCCAAGCCAGGCGCTGTTCTTCGCGCGGACCATCTTCTGGCAGGGCAGGGCGGCCCGGCGCCGGGCAGCCGAGGCCCGCAACGGCCTCACGGTTCCCCCCATCGCGATATTCAGCATCACAAACAGGTGCAACCTGCGCTGCAAGGGTTGCTACGCACAGGCCATCCGGGGTGATGTCCCTGACGAGCTTTCAGCGGAGAAGATGCGCGGCATCATTGCGGAGGCGGATGAGCTGGGCATCTCCTTTTTCGTGATTGCGGGCGGCGAGCCCCTCACCCGGCCCGAGATCATCGATATTGCGAGGGAGTTTCCCCACCTCGTGTTTCTGCTCGTAACCAACGGGCTGCTGCTCGGCCCGGAGCTCATCCGTCGCCTCACCACGCTCCGCAACGTGGTGCCTGTCCTCAGCATCGAGGGAAACCAGGCGGAAACAGATGAGCGAAGGGGAAAAGGCGTTCACGAGAGGCTGCAGCACAAGATGGAAGAGCTGAAACGCGAGGGGACATTCTTCAGCCTGTCCTTCACGGTGACACGGACGAACTTCGACACTGTCACTGACCCGGACTTCCTGCAGAATGCGGTGGACGCGGGCTGCAGACTTTTCCTGCTGCTGGAGTACACGCCGATCCGAGCGGGAACAGATGAATGGGTCATCACCGATGCGCAGAGGGCCGGGATGAAGGCGCTCGTGGCCTCCTTTCGGGACCGGTTCCCTGCCGTATTCATCGCCGTTCCCTGGGACGAGGAAGAGCAGGGCGGCTGCCTTGCCTCGGGCCGCGGCTTCGTGCATATCAGCGCCTCCGGCGACCTTGAGCCGTGCCCGTTCGCGCCGTATTCCGACACGAACCTGCTCAAGGTGCCTTTCCGCGAGGCTCTTGCCTCGAGGTTCCTGCGCCTGATGCGGGAGCAGCACTCGATGTTCGCGGAAACCGCGGGCGGATGCGCGCTTTGGAAGCAGCGCGAGAAGGTCGAGGCCCTGCTGGATCGCTCCACGGGCTGAGTCGCCGGCAGGGGGGGTGCCTTCACTCTTCGGCGATTCAAATCCGCCCAACCCGATTTTCCTTTCTTGTCTTTCTTTGCCGCTCCTCATCATGCTCCATGCCGGCCCTCGATCAAGCGTCACATCACCAAGATAGTCGACAGGGCGGGCACATAGGTGACGAGGAGCAGGACTGTCGCCTGCACGATCAGGAAGGGCCACACATCGCGCACAATGCGGGGCACGGGTTTCCTGAAAGTGTAGCTCGCGAGGAAGATGTTCATGCCCACCGGGGGGGTGAGGAAGCCGAGGAGGAGGTTCATGATAAAGATGACGCCGAACTGGAGCGGGGGCACTCCGAAGGCTATTCCCAGGGGGATCAGGAAGGGGGAGACCACCAGTATCGCCGAGAAGATGTCCATGAGGCAGCCGACGACGATCAAGAAGAGGTTGAGGAAAAGGAGGAAGACGAACCTGGAACCGACGAAGGCCTGGATCCAGCCGGTGAAGGCGGCGGGGACGTTCGCGTCGATGAGATAGAGGGCGAGGCCGCGCGCCGCGGCGATTACCATGAGGGTGCCGCCCACCATGGGGAAGGCCTTGCCCAGTGCGGCCACGAGCTTGCGCGGACCCAGTTCGCGCCTGATGATCGACTCGACTATCGCGATATACAGGACCGAGAGGGCGCCTATCTCGCGCAGCCCGGCGAGGCCGGTGAAGTAGAGGAGGATGGCGCCCACGGGGACCAGGAACTCGAGGGTGGCTGGCCCCAGGGCGCCTCTGGCCGCCTTGGGGCTGAAGGCCCTCTCCCCCGGAGCGCGCCTGGGAGAGATGATGACGCCGACGGCGCACATCGCCGCTATGAGGATGACCCCCGGCACGAGGGCTCCCTTGAAAAGGGAGACGATTGTGAAACCCTGGCCCGGGCTGTAGAGGAACTGGGCGTTGACCCCATACACGATGACTGCTGCGCTCGGCGGTATGAGAAGGCCAATGTCGCCGTTCGCGGTTATGAGGCCCCTGCTTCCCTCCTCCGTGAGGCCCCCCGAATTGTGCAGGACGGCCGCGAGAATCCCCCCCAAGGCGACTATCGTGACCCCGTTGATGCCGGTGAAGGTGCTGAAGATGGCGCAGGCCAGGACCGCCGCGATCGCTTCGCCCCCCCTGAACCAGCCGAAAAACTCGCGGAACACGGCCACGAAGCGCCTGCCCGCCCCTGATTCGGCGAGCAGTATTCCGGCGATACCGAAGAGGGGGATGGCCGCGATGGAGCCGCCCTTGAGGAGGGAGTATGCTTCGCTGGGGGCGAGCTCGATGCAGGCGCCGCTCCCGACAAACAGTATGGCCGCGATCCCGCCGAGCACCGTGAAGACAGGGGCGCCGAAGGGCAAGGAAAGGGCGACAAGGATGCCCAGGGGCAGGCTGAAGGCCCCGACGAAAGTTTGGACCGAGGCGGCGACGGAGACGAGGACGGCCGGCGCGGAGCCAAAGGCCGCCTGGGCGAGATTGAGTATGGAGGATACGGCGAGCAGGGAGCCGAGGACGAGCCCCAGGGCGGCTATGGCCATCCGGCCCCGGTGCGGGCCCTCCCCTCGGATGGTGAAGGCGGCCATGAAGGCGAGGCAGAGGGGCATTATGGCTGCAAAGGTCCTCGTCGGGATGATCCATACTCGGGCGTCCGCGTCGAAGCCGGTGAAGATGAGGGAGAAGGAGGCCCAGAAGAGACAGCTCTGCGTCGTGACGGCGACGACCTGGCTGAAGGAGGCCAGAGAGGCCCTGAACCGGCCCTTCCGGTAGCTCTCGCCACCAGCGAGAGAGATGTGCCGCTTGTCGATGGAGGCGAGGGCGGCGGCCGCGAAGGCCAGGACGAGGGTCGCGTGGTCTGCGAGATCGCTGGCCGGGGCTATACCCTTCCAGAAGACGTGGGCGAGGACGAAATCCGCCGTCGGGAGCCCGATAATGGTCGCCACGGCGACGGCCGCGATCGCAATCAAGAAGCCGCGCAGAACCCTGATTGCACCGCCGTCCGGCGGAGGAACGAGGGTCCTCCCACCGTTCATTTTGACTTCCGTGCATGGACAAGCGCGGCATCCATGGTTTCCAGAATGTCTGCGGAAAACAATTTGGCGATGATGCCATTGCGCTGTTCTGCGATCAGCTCCGCCCATCTGGCCGCGGCATCTGCGGGCTCGGGCGGGCACTTGATCCCGTCCAGGGAGGCGATGGCGTCGGCCTCGAGCTTGGTGCTCTCGATGCTGATCTGCTTGGCCATCTCACGGATCACCCGCTCGAGCGGGGGCCTGAGATCGGCCGGGACCCTTTCCCAACTCTTCTTGTTGAAGACGATGGAGCCGACGAACGGCGCGACCTTGAAGGACATGTAGCCGATCTTGCCCCTGAGCTGGGACCAGAGGCTGGCGATGAAGATCGGGCTCACGCAGGTCGCGTCCACGGTGTTGGAGTTGATCTGGAGGAGGAAGTCGGTGATCGTACCCTTGAGGGTCCTCGCCCCGAGGCTCTGCATGAGCTGGTTCACCTTGTCGTCGCCCGGATCGGTGGAGATACGCAGCTTGGCTATGTCGGAGGGGTAGACGATGGGCGATTTGGAGAAATATCGCACCCAGCCGCCCTTGGCCAGGGCCAGGACGACGTAGCGCTCGGCGAGCTTGGCTTTCATGAAGGGATCTATGGCCTCGAGCACGGCTTCGAACTCGTCGTCGTCCCTGATGAAGCAGGGCATTGAGAGGGCAAGGCAGTCGGGGTAGAGCTCGGCGAGGCCGTAGCTCGTGAGGAGGGCCCCGTCCACGCCCAGGCGCATCTTCTGGATTATGTCGGAATCGGTGGCCACGCGGGCGCTTTGGGGGAAGGCTATCTTGACCCTCCCGCCCGAGACGCGGGCGAACTCCATGGCCAGGCGCTTGAGGCCGAGGTCCCAGGGGCTGTTGGCCGGCACGTTGGCCGCGATTTTGAGGGTCAGGCTCTGGGCCCAGAGCCCGGCTCCCGAGGCCACGGCTGCAAGAAGAAGAGCAAGGACGGCGAGGCGTAACTTCATGGCGTCTGTTCTCCTTCGGGAAGGGTGAAGTACTGGCCTGCATCCGCGAGGAGGCGACGGGCGTTCTTCTGTGCAAGGACGGTCTCGAGGCGGCTTTCCGGGACAGCGTTGGGGTCTATGGCGAGGGCTTTGGCGAGGGCGGCTTTGAAGCCCTCGTAGTCTTCTTTCGAGATGCAGATCGAGGAGGCATAGGAGACGAAGAGGGAGGCGCTGCCCCCCTTGGAGTAGGCCAAGGCCTTCCTGTAGGCTGCCTCGGCCTTGGCGAGGTCCCCACCGAGGTAGCTGGGCATGCCCGCGTAATAGGACAGCCAGATACTGTAGATGGCCCCGCCGTTCCAGCCAGGGTCGAGCTCGGCCGCTCTGCCCAGGAAGAGGGGCGCCGTGCCGAGGTAGTGGGCGCTCTTGAAATCCAGAGGATTGAGGCCGAAGCCTGCCAGGACCGAGACGGCGCTCCAATAGAGGAGGGGGACGTCTGCCTCCTTGAAGAGCGAGAGATCAGCCTTGCCTGCCACGGCGGCCTCGACCAGGCCGGGAGAATGCCTGTCCAGGGCCCCGGAGAGGAGGCGGAAGGCGCGGCGATAGAGGGCCCCAGCCCGGTCGTACTGGATCTTTTTCTCCTCGAAGCGCTCGTCCGGAAGCGAGGACGCGGGGCCCTGCACGAAGGCGTTGCCGTACATGACATACAGGGAGGCAGCCGTGACGACCCGGTCCTGGTTCCCTGGATCGGCCTCGAGGAGGGCCTCCGCCGCCATCAAAAAAGTAGGGAGGGCGGCCGCTGCGAGCTCGGGGTCCTCCTCACTCGAGAGGACGGTCTGCAGCTTAGACGCTGCTCCCATAATGGCACAGGAATCAAGCACGACAACCGCTGCCACCACAGCCGCGAACAGCCGGAGCAAACTCACAGGCTCCGTCGAGGGCGGCTTCCGCAAGAGATGATGCCACTCGTTTTTCATGTGACGGTGGTAACGGCGGGGCGCACGAGGGGCTCTGCCTTGTGGATTCTCAGGACCTTGAATACAAGAGGAACTGCAACGAGATGAAGGATGCACAGCTTGGGAAAGGAAAGCCGGTCCACACTTTCAGGCGGTTTCCCGTCCTTCTTCAGCCGGGAAAGCAGGTCGCCGAGCAGCGAACGAAAATAGCGACGGAACGAGTACGTCCGTGCGTAGAGATGGAGCAGTTGCCTGTAGAACTCCTTGCGGCTCAGACGGGTGGGCAGCACGGCGTGGCCGAGGTCGTAATAGGCATAGTCCTTGATGACCAGGCGGTCGTGGAGCTTCTGGTAGAGATCGGTGCCTGGAAGAGGAGTCAGGACCGTGTAGGTGGGTTGAAAGAGGTCGCTCTCACAGACATAGTGGAAGAGCGCCTGAAAATCACTTCTGGCAAAATCCGGATTGACGATGAAATGGGCGGAATTGCTGATCCCCATCCTCCGAAGAATGCGGATTGCTTCGTTGTTCGTTTCCACAGAGCTCCGCTTGTTGAGCGTCGAGAGTGTTTCTTCGCGGAAGGACTCGATTCCAATCGTCAAGTGTGCCAGTCCTGCTTCCTTCAATGCTTCCATGAGATCCGGATACCGGGCCACGGTATCGGCTCGGGCGTACATGGACAGCTTCTTTCGAATCTTCTTTTCCCGGATGAGCAGGGCGAGACGCCGGGCTCGCTCCACGTTGTGCAATGTATTGTCGTCGGCGAACTGGACGGAATCGATTTCATCCCCAAGTGACGCCAGCTCTTCCACAACGGACTCCGGGCTGCGGGTGAGGTACTTGCCGTTCATGACCTTCCAGCAGGAACAGAACGTGCACCGGAAGGGGCAGCCCCGGCTGGACATTACCTGCGCGGTCCGGTCCGGGTCAGATCCCGGTAGCTTCCTCCGTACTTGGCCACCAGATGCCGTGCCGGAAAGGGAATGCAGTCGAGATCCGTTTCCAAAGATTCCGGTTCCGTGAACTCCAGCCTGCCGTTCCGGACCAGCGCAAGGTTGTGGACTTCCGACAGATCCATTCCGTCCTCGAGCCGGCTGACAAACTCACCGAAGGAAATGTCGGCCATCCCGAGAAAGATCGCGTTGACGGACGGCTCGGCAAAATCGGCAGGAAGAAACGTCGCATGGTGTCCTCCAACGGCCGTGACAATGCCGGCGTCGAACTTCTTGACCTCACGAAGAGCCTGGAGGGCCATGGGGACATCGCAGGTGTTGGCCGTCACGCCCACCAGGTTCGGTCGGAACTTTTCCAGCCTTGTCTGAAGATCATCGTCAACTCTCATGTCCAAGATTTCGACCATATGATCCGGCACTGCGGCCGCAAGGTATTCGAGCTCCAAGGGGTCGCCCCACATGGGAGCAAAGAGGACGGGACTGAGAGCAGGCTTGATCAGAAGGATCTTCATGGCTGAACTCTCCTTTGCGTGCCGGTTCTCGCGGCATGCCCCTTTCTTTGCAATCGTGATGCCAAGCCTTCGTCCAACGGCTACCTCACTCCGCCACAAACAATTAGACAGGGTCATCGCCACCTCTTCGCCCGAAAGGGTTGCAACCAGCCTTGCACGGAGCGTCAACTGGTTGCAGGAGCAGCCGTTGCCCGCTCTTATGCGATTCCCCGCTGTCAGCCACTTGCAGTCCGTGCGTCTGCCGCAGCTCCCCCGGCTCCCCGTTGCCAGGTGCTTCCTTCTTTCGGAGACTTTTCAGCACCGTGCCCTCGTTGTAGGCACAGAAAACTGCCGTTGCGAGAACGCACACACACAGCGACACGACGGCGCTCACCCGGATGCCCAGGGGATTCTCGACGGATTTTCCCAGCGTCAGAAAGAACGAGAACAGCATGTTCCCGATCGCCATGCCGAGGTTGTCCACAAAGGCCCTGATCCCGAAAAACATCGCCGCCTTGAAGTCACCGGTTTCGATGCCATCGGCTTCCGCAATGTCGGCCACGATCGCGTTGGGAATGATCCCCAGGGTCGCCATGGGCAGGGCGGCGAACACTGCCACGGCGTAGGCGTACGGGAGCGCTCGCACGGGAACAACGCCCATGACCGCGAAGAAGAGGAAGAGGAAGATGAGCAGGAAGAATCCCGCGAGGAGCACCCTTTTCTTTTCCAGCCTCACGGTAGCCTTGACGACGGGGTAGTAGAAGGCGAAGGAGAGAACGAACATCAGCGGCAGGAGGACGGAGGTGACCTCTTTGTCAAGCTTCAGCAGGGTGACCCAGCAATTCCCGCCGAGGGGTTGCGGCCGGTGCGAGCAGCGGACCCGGAGCAAGGAGCGGATGAGAGTCATGGGTGCGGGCTTGGCTGAAAGCAGCGATGCGCGGCTGTTGGAGCTGGGGTTGGTGTGCAAATGCCGCTTGGGCAGAGGCATATGGGCATACCATAGAAGGTCCGCCCCTCTGGGGCAGATTCAGTTTCGAGGTGAGGATTGGGGAAATGCGGGCAACGGTGGCCCGGTGATCCTGGAAAGCACTTCCTCCCAGGAGGCATACAGCAGCATGCGAAATGAGCCACGCATGACGTTCCAAAACTCTACGCGGGAACTGAAGCCTGCTCGGGCGAGCTGATACACCCGATCTACCAACTCCTGGATCTGGTGAACAAAGTAGGCCAGTAGATTCAGCAGGAACAGCGTCTCTGAGAGATGCTGGCTGCCATGGCCGAAGTTGTGCTCCAGGTGATAGCCCTGGTTCTTCAGCGTGTTGAACCCTTCGTTCTCGATCTTCCAGCGCGCGCGAGCTGCCCGTACCACTTTCTGCACGTTTTCTTTGTCCAATTTGATATCCGTCACCCAGGAGCAGCGGTAGGTGAGCTGTCCTTTGGCATCGTAGATGTGCAGCTGCACGAAGTTCACCGACGGACTTTTGGGGTTGGCTCCCAAGGCGATCTGGTTGACCCACTCGTAGAGAAAGCGTTTGCCCTTGGGCTGAGCGACAACGAGCTTCTCCAGCCCAGCGCCCCGCTGAAGTCCCTTGAGGTCTTCGAACAGACTCTTGTGATCGTCAGGCTTGGCCACCAACAGGAAGGAGAATCGATGCGCCTTCAACTCTGCGATCATGGGCATGGTGGAGTAGAGGCTGTCGCCCACCACCACAGCCTTCAGTTGCGGGTGCTCTCGGCGCAGGTCTTTGATCAGTCGCTTGGCGGCATTGATCTCGCAATCCTGCTTGGTTGCTCCGTCCTGTCGCCGCATGAACTGCGGCGCCAAGGGCAACACCTGGCGAAGATCTGGATGCACAACAGCGGGTTGCAGGATTTGATGATAGTACTCTACCCGACCATCCGACTTGCGTCGCTGCAAGCATCGTTGGCAGTGCACACTCTCGCTGAGAAATACTCCGAGCCGTCCAGGGTCAACAGATATCCCTCGTCGAGAAACTCGTAGCGTTGCAGTTGTTTGCTGCGCTGAAGGCGGCGCAGATACTCGCTAAACACGGCTTGAAGAAACGTTGCCGGTTGTCTGTCCAGCAGATCCCTCATGTGGGTATCTGAGGGAATCTGTTGGATGCCGAAGACCGTGCGCAGGTTGTTGCTCTGGATCTGATCCTCAAAGCGTCGCTGAAACTCCAGAAGCGACGGATCTTGAAGAAAGAACAGCGCGAAGCCACTGAGGTAGAAATCCTCGATCCCCATCTGCGCACGGTCTTTGTGGCGGGCATCGGGGACGGTTTTCGCCCCTGTTGCGATGCAATCCACTAGAGCGCGAAATCGAAGTTTTTCCGGGCCTTGCCCGCCGCCCCTCCCCATAGCGGCGATAGTATGAAACAGGATACATCCTGATGTCTAGATGGCTGGCAAGTACCTGCTATGCAATGAATTACCGGAGGGTCCCCCTGCGGTATCTACCAACGCCAACTCTCCGACGATCTGCGAAAATAAACCGAGCGGGAACTACTGAGGGTGACCACATAATAGACGAGCCCCACCTGCATCACCGTCTGACAGACGAAATAGAGAAACTCTGTTACGAGCAGCAGACAGAAATTCCTGTTGTGCAGGACCGAGCGAAGAGCCTGAATCGTCCCTTCCTTCGATACAGAGTGAGCCGCATACTTCCTCTCGTCGATTGCGGCAACGGGCAGGAGCATGAGCACGAGGGAAAGCCCGCCGAAGACCATCTGAACCGCCTGGAAGGCGGAGACGGGGTTCATGCCGGTTTGTTCGAAGATTCCCTGGAGCTGGTACACCTGGGTGCCGATGCCGAAGCCGAGGGCCCACGTCACGGAGATCATCGTGCTGATCAGCAGCCGTTCCCGGGGATTGTGCCCGAGTTCGCTGATGAGCGCGTTGTACGGAGCCGTGTACATCACGAAAAAGAAGTAGAAGAACAGGATGGCCGCAGTAAGCCATGCGGCATTCGCCCAGCTCGACACTAGGCTCGGCTGGCAGGAAAAATGCCGCAGCGGAACGAACACGAGCACCGAAAACAGGGAAAAAGGAACTGCGCTCACGAGCATGAACAAACGGCGCCGTCCCAGCCTTGCGGTTGAACGGTCGGACCAGGAAGCGATCAGGGGATTGGTAACGGAATCGAATGCCCTTCCGACAAAGGTGATCACCCCGATCACCGTCAGCATGCCCGCAATCGCCCCCTGGTAGATGAAGGGCGGAAAGACCACGGATGCAGCCGTGTCAGGCGGCATGTAGAAGTAATTGACCAGGTTGCCGACCCCGTATGAGGCCAGCGACCAGCCCAGTTGTCCGAGAGCGAAAATGATCAGCTTCGGGAACGGAAGCTTCTCTGGATCCTGCCGCATGAAGGCCTCCCCTGTTCTCAGCGTGAAACCGAAAACCGGCCCTTGGACGCTGCAAGACCCGTGCCGAGAGGAGAAATCCTTCTATCTCTTTCTCATATCAGGAATTATCATCCTCATCTGCATGAAGGCTTCGGAGTACCCCTGCAACCCAGGTTGCCGAATGATAGGAACCTTGAGCCGTGCCCGTTCGCACCGTATTCCGACATGTACCTTCTGAGGGTGCCCTGCTGTGGAAGAACCGCAAGACCGGATGAAAAAAGGGCAGGACGGTACGGAGTTGGCCAACGGCCCGCCGCACCGCGCCTGCCCCAGGAGGCGATATGTCTTCTTTTTTCTATCGTCGATATCGCCCGCGTACATCACTGCATCGTGTCCCCTCCGGTACGTAAGGCGTTTGCAATCGCCTCGATCGTCTTTTCTACATTGTGATCGCTATTGTGATCGCTCAAGACAATGTTCAGCTGAATCTTGGGCAGGAGGTCCATCTTGCAGGTGGTCCCCCGCCACGACATGTCCACGCCGCCCTGTCTCCAGTGACCGCGGATTTCAAAAACGTTCATTCCGAAGATGCCCAGTTCGCGCAGTGCGTCCTTGACCGCGTCCAGCGCGTCCTCCCTGATGATTGCCTCTATCTTCTTGCTCACAGACTCAGCTCCTTCCCTGTTCGGCCGCTTTGCAGGGAAATTCGGGAATCGTCTGAGATCGTCTGCCCCGAATTGCACAGCTCTGTAGCCTTTGGCAGTGTTTCCTACAATTTTGTATGTGTCTGCGACGTGTACAGTCAGTGACCCGGAAGATATGCTCGGCTGATGAGACACGCCGTGATTCTTGCCGGGGGTTCGGGAACCCGGCTGTGGCCAATGAGCAGGACCCGCGAGCCCAAACAGCTCCTCCCCCTGTTCAGGGGAAAGAGCCTGCTGGGACTCGCATTCGAGCGCCTCGACGGGTTGGTGCCGCTCCGGCAGCGCTGGGTCTGCGCTGCCGAGATGCACCGCGAGGCGGTGCTCGCTGCACTGCCGGGCCTGTCCGCCGACCGCTACCTTGGCGAGCCCATGGGCAGGGACACGCTGGCCGCGCTGGCATACGCAACCGCCGTCATCGCCCGTGCCGATCCGGAGGCGACCATCTTCGTGCTGACCGCTGACCACCTCATCGAGCCCCGGGAGACATTCCAGAGCGTCGTTTCCAGCGGATTCGAGGCCGCCGAATCAGGTCCCGGCGTGCTCGTCACTTTCGGCATAGCACCGACGTACGCCGCAACTGGCTTCGGGTACCTCCGCCTGGGAAACGTGTTCCTCGCCCACGCGCGGAAAGTTGAGGAGTTCAGGGAGAAGCCGGACGCGGCCACGGCGGAGCGCTGGGTTGCAGAGGGTCCTGAACGCTACCTGTGGAACAGCGGAATGTTCGTCTGGAAGGCGCCGGCATTCCTGGACTGTGTCCAAAGCTACGAGCCGGCGGCCTTCCGGGGAATCCGGGCAATCGCCGATGCCTGGGGGACAGCCGGGTTTGGCGAGACGATCGGGGAAGTCTACCCCGGCCTGAAAAAGATCAGCGTCGACTTTGCGGTGATGGAGAAAGCCTCGCGGGACCCGAGGGTAAAAGTCGCTGCGGTGCCAATGGCCCTCTCCTGGCGGGACATCGGCTCCTGGCCCGCCTTTGCCGAGACCTGTCCGACGGACGATGCGGGCAACTCGCTTGCCGCGGCAAAGCACGTCCTCCTGGAGACGACGAAGACACTGGTGGTATCCGACGACTCCGCGCACCTCATCGCGGCATTCGGGTGCGATGACCTCGTGATTGTCCACACAAAAACCGCGACGCTCGTCTGCAGAAAGGACAGGGCCGAGGATTTGAAAAGGCTTCACGCGCTGGCGGCGGAGAAATACGGCCCGGACTACGTGTGACTCACGTGGCCGCCGGTATGCCCGGCCTTGTAGAGTACGGCACGGGGGGCGCGCGCGGCGACCGAATACAGGATGCCCGCGGGGACCATCGCGCAGCCCCCGCGTGAAAGCGGCAGCGTCCTCCCGGCGGCAACGATGGCAGCCGCTCCCTCGATCACGATGAGGGTGTCGACGCTGTGCTCGCGTCCTCCCGAGTACGGGACCCCCGGGGAGACCTCGATGCGTTCCAGCGCGAACTCCTCGGCCGGCGTCTCGTACTCACGGCCGGTCTCCGATGTTGCCCTGCCCTCCAGGATCGACGGATGTCCGTCATGGAACGAAAGGGTTGCCAGCAGCTCGGGCACATCCACGTGCTTCAGCGTAAGGCCGCCCCTCAGAACATTGTCGGAGTTCGCCATGAGCTCGATGTCCGCTCCTTCGAGGTACGCGTGCAGGGTTCCCGCCGGCTGGAACGTTCCCTGCCCCGGCCGCAGGCGCACGAGATTCAGGAGGTAGATCGAGAATATCCCCCGGTCCCGGTGTCCGCCGGGGATTGAAAACGTCCGCGCCGCGCGCAGCGCCCAGAATCCCGGGGTTGTCCTTCGCCAGCCGGCCCGCTGCCTCGTCTGCCTCCAGCCGTGCCACGAGGGGGTTCAGGACCGAATCCACGTCCGCCTGCGGCATCGTCATCACCCGCTCATACAGCTCCCGCAGGAGGGCGGTCCTGGCATTGGGGTCACCAGCGGCTGATGCGCCGAGCTTCTCGGCGAAACCGGCGACAAGCGGCGCGAGCTCCTGCTCCAAGGAAAGGACCTCGGCGATCTCCTCCAGCGGCCGAAAGCCATGCAGCATCCAGAACTCGGTCAGCACGGCATGGACTTCGGGTTTGTGGTTTTCGTCACGGTAGAGCCGTTGGGGAGCGTCGATCGGGACGCCCGCAGCGTTCTCCCTCGAAAAGCCTTCCTCCGCCTGCGAGCGGGTGGGGTGGGCCTGGATGGAGGCCATGTCCCGCACGTCGAGCACCTTGAAGAGGTAGGGAAGCCGGCCCGCGAACCGCAGCGCGGCGTCAGGGCCCAGGGTCAGCCACGGATCGGCGGCCAGCAGCCGGTCCAGCGTCATGCGGTTGCCGTCGATTTCAACCTGCGCCAGTCCACGTGGATGCGCTCCCATCCACAGCTCGGCGCAGGGTCGGCGCTCCGTGTTCGAAATTCCGACGAGCTGCGGGATGAGGTCGTACCCGCCCCACGCGTAGTGCTGGAGCGCGCCGAACAATGCCAGCGGCCGCGGCGAGCTGCGATAGCTGGCGATGGCCATGCGGTCCGACGCGTCCCGGGCCATGCGGCGCAGGATTCCGTCGTCCGCAACCCCGAGCCGGGCGATGATCCGCCGCGCGTTCGGGGGTGTCCGCATTCGAGTAGAAGCGCATCTCGGGGGCATTCCCGGACGGCCGGAAGTGAGCGACGTCATTCGAGGCGAACCGCACGCGCACCCCGTCCAGCCAGTTGATCCGAACGACCTCGGGAAATCCGCCATCGGGAAGGAAATACCTGCCGATTCCCGCGCGGATCCCCCCGATCTCGTCCGCCAGCGGAGCTGGCCGCCGCGAGGGCTTGTTCGGCCCCATCCGCGTGACGGACGGTGACGCCGCCGGGTGAGAACCCTGCCTCGACGATCGGTGGGGTCGGACGGCGTTAGCCATTTCATGATTTCCCGTGCCGCCTCCATCGAAAAGTCCCGAATCACGGCGGAGCCGCCGAATCTCCTCGGCAGACCGTCATGGGACGAGGAGGATAACAACGCACAGAGAAGGGGAAGCAGCGCATCCCGTGTCGGCAGAGGGGCAAGGGAGGAGCCGCCGGGAACAGCCAGTGTGGCCGCGGTAAGAAATCCGCCGTTTCCCTCCCAGCCAGCCTCGCGCAGGGCGGCGATGACGTGGGGCGAGCCGATCCGGGTTTTTACCAGCTCGATGCCGCCGGCTCGACAGAACTCGTCCACGGCGTCGTTGCAGCTGACGGGGACCGCAACCTGCCGGACGCCGAGGAACCGCGCCGCCAGCAGTCCCAGGAGGTCTCCCGGGACGAACCTCAGGCGGCCGGCCTCGACGGGCAGGAACAGGGGTCGATCCCCGTCACCGTCGGTGGAAACAACTGCGGCAAGCGATGCTCCGCCCCGCGCATCCACGAGTGCCTGCAGGGACTGGAGCATGGGCTCGTTCACGGCCTCCGTGTCCACCGCGACGAATGTGTCGCTGCGGCCCGCGGTGACCACCTCGGCGCCCAGCTCCGCGAGCGTCCGGGCCAGCAGCTCGCGGCCGACGGCCGAGTGCTCCCATACCATGATCTTCTTCCCTGCCAGCGCGCCGCTGGGAAAGGCGCTCACATACCGGCTGACATATTCATGTGCCGCCTCCGGATCCGGTGCGGGGATATCGACGCGGTGTTCCGGGCGCAGCATGCCGCGGGCGTCGAACAGGCTGTCCTCGAAATGCTTCTCGTACTCCGTGCGGCGCGCTGCGGCCACCGCGGCCAGGATGGGCTCCTCGTCGGCCTTCATCACCTCACCGGCGGGCCGCGTGAGCTTCAAGCCGTTCCTGTCAAAGGGAATGTGGCTGCCGGTCACCATGATCGCAGGCGCCGAGTGCCGCATTGCGTGGAGCACCAGGGCGGGGGTGGGGACTTTTCCCAGGTTGACAAAGACGAGTCCCGAGTCCTCGACTGCGCGGCATGCCGCCTGGAGGATTTCGCCGCGAAATCCCTCCTCGGCCACGATCGAGGAGGTGCTCGGCCGCAGGTCTCCCGCGGCGTACACCCGGCCGCCCTTTTCCAATTCCCCCCTTCCCAGCAGCCAGGAGAGGAAACCCCGCACGTTCACGTAAGCTTCGAGGTTCGTGATGTCTTTCACGAGGCCACGGAGGCCGCTCGTGCCGAAGGCGAGCTCAACCGGCTCGTAGGAGAGTGACTGCCGGAGGGTGGTGACGACGGTTTTCTTTTTTTTCACAGCGGTCCGAGTGTAGCCGAAACGCGGCCCGGTATCCATATTTCCAGCATGGGGCCGCAGCTTCGCGTCGGCACGTGCAGCTGGAAATACCCTTCCTGGAAGGGGCTGGTCTATTCACAGGCCACCGGGAGTACCTGAACGCCCGGAAGATGGCTTCGCTGGATGAGTTCCTGCGGCTGCTCGACGTGTTCTTTGCTGAGGCTCCCCGCACGTTTCCCATTGCCGGAATCGAGAAGCAGACCGGAGAGCGCTGGGACCGCATCGTCGCGCCAAAGGACAAGCGCGCGGGCTGTTCGACTGAGAGACCGCACGGACGGGCCACGGCGGCGGCTTCAGTCGTCGTGTGGCAGTGAGCCTCGCGCCGCGCGGAGATACGCAAAGGGCGTCTGCGCCAGGAAATTGGACACGCGCGAGGTATAGATGTCGGCGTAGCGCTCCACCTGCCGCGCGAAGAGGCTCTTGTCGTTGCCCGCGCGCATGAGCGGGCCCCACGTTGGATTGCCCTGTTCCCCCGCGGCTTTTGCAAGCGGCGCGACACGGGAGTCCAGCTCCTGGCTTTCCTCGTTGACGCTTCGCAGGGACGCTTCCAGCGACTCCGGGCTTTCCACGGGTTTCGGGCCGTAGCGGTGCTGCGAGCGCTGCCGTGCCAGCCGCAGCTGGGCAAGGCGGACGTCGAGCTCGGTTTTCCTGCCCATAAGCGCCCGCAGCTGGGCATCGGCGTCGCGCGCCTTCTCCATCGCCAGGATCTCGGATTCCATTTCCCGCAGGATCAGCCCGGTCCGCCAGCGCAGCATCTCCTTGCTGACGTGCACGTCGCCGAAGAGGTGGTCACCCAGGTACAGGATCTCGGCTCCCGACAGCCCAAGGCTGGCTTCGACCAGGGGGGCATCCCCGCCGACATAGACGTGTCCCGGCTCCAGAGAGCCGCGGTGCGGCAGGAGGAGCCCCTGCCCCTCTTCCGTCATGCGGTAGGAGGCCTGGCGCTGTGAGAAGAACCCCGGCTTGCGCGCCTCCACGATCACCAGGTCGAACAGCTCCCTCCACTTCATGGGCCGCGGCAGGGCGCGGTCAAAGGCATAGCTCATCATGGACCGCGTGTACTGCCAGTCGGAGTTGGTGATGAGGAGCAGCCGTTTTCCCGCCATCTTCTGGTCAAGGAGCGTGAGGGGCAGGTCGGGGTCCAGCTCCACGAACCGATCGGGGTCGGCCATGATCTGGGTCTTCAGCTCGCTCAGGTTGTGCGCCTCGTCCAGCGCGGTGAGCAGCACGCGGTGAAGGTCGCGGTACCCCAGGGGTTCCGGCAGCTTCCCCGCATCCAGCAGGTCCACCAGCTGGGCAAAGAGGTTCGCCTGGGAAAGGGAGAACAGCGTGTTCATGAACTCCCAGCGCGGATCGGAAAGGTCGACGAAAGTGCTGGAGTACGCGGAGCGCTGCTCGTCGAAAGTGAGCGGGCGGGTTCCATGGTGGGCCCTGATGACGTAGCCGAAGCGCGTGGCCTTGACGAGGTTGCCCAGCTCCAGGTCGAAGGCGAGCCCCTGGATCACGCTTGCCGGATCGAAGACGAGGCCGTCCACCGGCCAGCCTCGGCGCTGCAGCGGCCCCAGTGCGCGCTCGAACGCCGCCCGCTCCCACTCGGCGGTGCGGTAGTGCACCAGCGTGTAGTCCATGTCGTAGCCCACGGCCTTGATGGAGCGGAGGTTGAGGGTGCGGTTGCACCAGACCCGCCTTTCGGGAGATACTGTCACCAGTCCATCCATTCCCCCAGTATTCACGGGGGAGCCGGCGATTGCAATCTGACGGAACATCAAAAGTATTGACTGTTCGAATTTGTTCACTATACCTGAGGATGGGGGCATGGCCGCTCAATGTGCCCCCAACCGATTGCTGCGCCAGGATTTCGGCCCGGATCGGTACACGTTGATCGCAACGCGGGAAGCGGGGAGAATGCGCAGGCCAGTTTCGCACTTCATCGTACTCTTCTGCACAGGGCTTCTTGCCGTCACGGCGGTGCCCCGCACCTGGTCGGATGAAGCGCCCGGCATGAGGCCCGACGTGCTCGTGATCGTCCATCCGCAGGGCGCCCCAGGCGATGAGTTCCGGCAGGTCGTCGCGGACGCAATCCGTATTGAGCTTGAAAGTCTCGGTCTTTCCGTGGCCCTTTCCGCCGGCTCGGCGGGCAGCGCACCGGTTGCGATTGACTGCTCGTACTCGGTTTTCGGGGACGAGATTTCGGTTTCCATGGGATGGTACGAGTCGCGGGACGGCTCGCTCGCCGCCAAGGCGGAGAAAAGCGGGCGGATCGGCCTTCGGCTGGACACCATCGTCCTCGAAGCGCTGGACTCCATCCTCACCACCTTGCGGGACCGCGTTCGGGAACTGGCCGCGGCGCGCAAGATCACGAACGCTGCCGTCTCCACCGCCGGGCAGCAGGCAGAGCCTGCTGCCCGGAGCGGAACCGTCAGTCAATCCCCTGGGGGAAAGTCGTCGACACAGCTCCTCCTCGTGGGAGGGTTCGCGCCGTTCATCGCCACAGGAGCCGCCAGCTACTACTTCACCCTCGGCTACCTGCCCTCGGTGCTTGCCAGCCTTGTGTTCGACACCGCCGCCGGCAGGGTGGGCATCGGGATCTACGCGGGGATGAACTACTTCGCGGCGCAGGGCGCCGCCGATTCCTCGGATAACTTCCTGATTCCCGTTGGAGCGGACGTGCGCTACGAGCTCGAGCTTTCGCGGTTTCTCTTCTCCCTGCATTTCACGGGCGGGCCTGCCACCCTCGTCGTCCTGACGGCTTCCGGCAATACGTTTGTGAACGTCATACCGTTTCTGAAAAGCGGCATCGGGGCAGAGTTTCTCATCAGGCCGTGGCTCGGAATCAGTTTCACCGTGGACTACGAGATATACTTCGAGGTGCCGTACCTGTTCATGGGGATAACACCTTCGCTCGGCATGACCTTCAGGCTGTGAGTGTGGAGCAGTGAGAGTACACGTGAAGAAGCTGCAGTTCATCATATGTTGCATCGGGACCCTCGCGCTGGCCGCCTGCAAGGACCCCTCTTTCTTCCAGGCCCTGGGAGAGAAGATCGCAACCGACACGCTTTCCATCGCGCCGCCGAAAGTGACCGTGCCCATCAATGGCACCGTCACGTTCACCGCTTCGGGCGGATCGGCGCCCTACTCGTACGTGGTGGTGCCGGCCCGTGCGCTGGCCATAGATCCGTCCTCCGGCGCCTACACCGCGCCGACCACCCAGGGAACGGAAACCGTGCGTGTGACCGACCGCAAAGGTCACACAGCGGATGCAGCGGTCACGATTGCCGGGAACACGGGAGCACTGTCTATCCAGCCCTCCACCGTATCCATCAACGTCGGGGGCATCATAACCTTCGTCGCCACCGGCGGGAGCGGGACTTACAGCTTTGCGATGCAGACATCCGCTTCGGGACCTCCGACACCGACCGTGATCGCGGCGACCGGCAAGTACACAGCGGGCAACTCAAGCTCGACAGTCGACAAGGTTCGCGTCTCCGACGGGGTCACCTTCATAGACGCGACGATCAACGTGACGGCAACAAACTCGCCCGTGAACTACGACATCTCTGCTGCCGCGCTCCCTGCGGCGGGAACCGGCGGCACGACCGCGGGCGGCTACAGCTTCACGATCCATAACGGGGGAAGCGGAGCCGGCGGCGCGCCCATCTCCTGGTGGGTGTTCCTCTCTCCAACCCCTGTTCCGGGCTCGGGAAGCGCCCTGCTGGACAGCGGCACCTACGCGGGCCCGGTCCTTGCGCCCGGGGCGACAACGGTGGTGCCGCTTTCCTGGACCTGGCCGTCGTTTCTGCCCCCCGGAAGCACGGGCTACCTGTACATCATGATCTCAGCTGCCGACGACCTCACGCCGGCGAACAACACGTATACCTCGGCGGCACTTCCCCTCAACCCGGCGAACGTGCATTACACGGTCTCCGGAGTGACGAACACGGGCGGAATTGCCGCGGGGGGACCCCTTGCGGGCCAGTTCACCGTCACAAACGCGGGGGCAGATCCGGGCACATACACCGCCAACTGGAAAGCCTACGTATCAACCGACGGGTCCCAGCGCATCGACGCCGGGGCCATTCTGGTTGCCTCCGGCAGCTTTGCCCCGCTGAATGGCGGGGCGTCCACCCTGCCGCCGATCACCATTTCAGGAGCCTGGCCGGCAGCCTATGGCGTGTTCTTTTTGAAGGTCCAGGTCTCGGCACCGGACGAAGTACAGCCGGACCCGGTTCTACCCGCGGCCGCGCCCTGGCAGAACACCGGTGTGACCGCGGTTCCGCAGAACATCACCTACGTGGACAACGGCGTGCAGACCGTGACAGCCGCGGCGACCGGGGTTGCCGGCTCCGCTATTGCAGCAAGCTCCTTCACGCTCCTCAACAGCGGCGTCGCCACCGGCACCCAGACCATCACCTGGAGGGCCTACGCGTGCGCGAACGCGACCCCGAGCGCGGGGGACACTCTGGTATCCTCAGGCACCAACCCGGGAATTGCCGTGGGCACCCCTGTTCCAATCACCATCACAGGCAACTGGCCTCCCGGGACGTCTGGGACACGCTACCTTATTGTCGAGATTTCCTCTGCCGACGACACGAACCCCGCCAACAATATCAAAGTGAGCGCAGCCGTCACTGTCACTGCCCCGGACGTGAAGTACAAGGTCCCGGCTGTCACGAACACTCCACCGAGCATCGCCGGAGGCACGATCAACGGCGCCTTTACGCTGAACAATTTCGGCACAGTCGGAGGCACCCAGACGGTGTCCTGGACCGCCTACGTTTCCACCAACTCCACGAACACCATCGACGCGGGCGCGAAAGTCGTCGATTCAGGCACCCACCCTCCGGTTGGCGCCGGCCTCAGCCCGGTCCAGACCTTTGGGGGCACATGGCCGGCTGCTCCGGGCACGTACTACCTCAAGGTATTGATCACCGCGGCGGACAATACTGATGTCACCCCGGGCGACAACACCATGGTTAGCGCTCTCGTCGTAACGACAGTGCCCGACTACGACGTGCCCTTGGTCACAAACGCAGGCCCCGCGATGGCAGGCCGAGCCCTTTCCGGCACCTTCACGCTGCATAACGGCGGCTCGGCAGACGGGACAAAGACGGTGAACTGGACGGCATTCGCTTCCACAAACGCCGTCCTGGACGCCAGCGCCATTGCCGTTGCAGCTGGAACCACGGGTCCGCTCAATGCGACGGTCAGCCAGGCTGGAATCCCCTTCAGCGGGACCTGGCCTTCGGCAACCGGCAATTTCTACCTCCTCGTCAAGGTTGCTGCCGCGGATGATATGAACCCGACAAATGATGTTGGTGCAAGCGCCGTCGTTCCGGTTGTCGCGCCAGACGTGAACTACAGCGTCACAGCTGTGAATAATACAGGACTTCTCGTCTCAGGCGGCCCCCTGGCAGGCAACTTCACGCTCCACAATGGAGGCTCAGTGACGGGAATCCAGACGGTGCATTGGACCGTCTATGCTTCCCCGGGGAACGCGATCATCGACGCATCAGATACGGTTGTGGCCAGCGGCAGCGTCGCCGCACTGGGGCCGGGGGGAACCCAAACGAACATCGGCTTCAGCGGGACGTGGCCCGCGGCTTTTGGCCCGTATTACCTCATCGTGCTTATTACCGCGGGAGACGACCAGCCGCCCGGGGGAAAAACCGGGGCAATCGGCGCATTGACGGTGACGCACGTGGACTACACCGTGACCGCGGTGAACTGGATTTCCGGCACTGCGGCAGGCGCTCCGTTCACCGCGAGCTTCACGGTCCGGAACAACGGGGATGCCGGCGGAACGCAGAACCTGTACTGGAGCGCCTATACATCTCCCACCCCGACACTGGGAGCGGGGGCCAACCTGGTAGCCTCCGGCTTCTTCGGCCCCCCCTATACAAGCCCCCCCTTTGCAGCAGGGACCCAGCAGGGGGTCCCCTTCGGGGGGTCCTGGCCGTCCACGGTCGGCAACTACTACCTTGTCGTTTCGGTGACTGCCTCGGACGAGAGTACCGCGCTGATCGCGGACGACATCAACCACACGGCCGCGGCCGTCGTGGTGGTGCCGCCCAACGTGGACTACATCGTGGTACCCGGCTCAGTGACAGGGACGATGGCACCGCCCGTGGCCCCTGCAACACCTGTGGCCGGATCATTCCAGTATAGAAATCAGGGCCTGAACAACGGCTCCCAATGGGTCACCTGGACAGTGTACGCGTCACCCAACCCCACACTCGATTCCTACGCGATCAGCATTGCCTCGGGCATGGCCCCGCCTCTGAACTCGTTCCAGACCTCGGGAAGCATTCCCTTCAACGGAACCTGGCCGCTTGCATACAACAACTACTACCTGCTTGTCGCGGTGAGCGCGCAGGAGGACGTGAACCCCGGCAACAACACAGCCCCTTCCGCGGGAACGACACCGGTGGGGATCTATACCGGGATTGTCCAGAAAGGGACCTTTACCCCCTGGGCGAGCTTCACCGATCTCACGGGCGTGGTGCTGCAGCCCGGCATGAGCATCGTGGTGCATACGGCAAACATGCCAACTGCACAGACCGACCACACGTACCGATTCAACACCGGCACCGCAAACACGTTTACAGCGACATGGGCGCTTGATGTGCCGATACTCCCACTGACGAGTGCACCCAGTCTCGGCCTCTACTACTACACTTCAGGGGCCACTTTCGATGCAAACCAATCTTATAACATTGCGAATGTGAACTCGATCAGCATTCAGTTCACGCCGGATGCGCACAACGCCGTGAGGTTGTTGGATCTTTTCCAGAACAACCCAAGGCAAAATCTCCTGTCCTACACTTTGACGATCACCGCCAATTGACCGCGGGCCATACGCCGGGGGGTTCTCCGGAACCCCCGACGGGTTCCGGGGCCTTTCCCCCCGCCGCGCTTGACGGACCGGCGCGCCCCCGCTACACCGATGCCATGACGGTCCTGATCCGTGAGTTCATGATGGCTGACTACGATTCTGCCTACGCACTGTGGAGCCGGACCGAGGGCGTGGGCCTGAGCCAGGCCGACGAGCCCGGGAACATCGCGCGTTTCCTCGAGCACAACCCGGGGCTGAGCTTTGTCGCCGAGGAGGGCGGAAGGATCGTCGGCGCGGTGCTGTGCGGGAACGACGGGCGGCGCGGCTTCCTGCACCACCTGGCAGTGGAGAAGGGAAATCGCAGGTCAGGCATCGGCCGCGAGCTCGTCCAGCGCTGTCTCTCCGCGCTATCCGCTGCCGGGCTGCGCAAGTGTCACATCTTCGTGGTCGCCGACAACGTGGAGGGCCAGGGTTTCTGGCGGTCCATTGGCTGGGAGGAGCGCACGACACTGAAGGTGATGTCGCGGGACGTGCCAAATCCGCCGGGTACGGCAGCGCGTTGACAATAGAAGAAATCGTCGAGAGCCTGACGACCCTTGGAATCGCCCGCGAAATCCTTCCTTCGGGGGCGGACGGGGCGATCCTGCTTCTTCCCGAGTACGGCCGCGTTCTGGGGATCTGGCCTCACCGCCGCGCCGAGAATGTGCTCTGGACGAACCGGGAGTTCTTCCAGTCCCTGCGGGTCGGCGCCAAGGATGACGGCTGGAACAACCCGGGAGGGGACCGGATCTGGCTTGCTCCCGCCTCCGAGTTCCTGGGGGAGGGCGGGATGGTCCCGCCCGCGATCGATCCGGGCAAGTTCACCCTCTCCTCCGACCGCGGCGCCGCGTGCATGGCAAACCGAGGGGAAGCCTGGGCACAACGGTCGGCGGTGCGCGTGCGGTTCCGCGTCACGCGGCGCCTGCGCCCGCTTGATGACGCGGCACTCGAAGCCGCCTGGGGCCCGACGTGGCTGCGGCGTGCCGGTTGCGAGGAAGAGCTGGAGCTGGAGCTGGAGGGCGCCTGCCCCGTGCCGGTGCGGCTCTGGAATATCACGCAGGTTCCGCCGGGGTCGGAGATCACCGAAGGCCCCTCCGGGAGCGGGCGTAGGATCCTCTGCCTCGAAGATCCGGACTCCGAGCACGCCCGTCTCCTCGTCAGGACATCAACGGCGCCAGGCGGGGAAACGCAGGGGATCTCAGATGGAGCGGGGCCATGGCCGGGCCGCACGCCTGCCGCGGGAGCCCCCGGAGAGTTTTTCCAGCTGTCTCCGCCGCTCCGATCGGGCTCGACGCGCAAGCTGGTGTGGAAGACTTCGACGTGCGGATTTGCCGGCCGCAGCGCCGAGATTCGGCGTTTTGCCTCCAGCATGGTATAATTCTAGTAAAGGGGCAGCCGCTTCCTATGTCTTCCGATGACAAGGACAGGAACACCATCAAGGATAGTCTGCTCCGGCAGGGAGTCCCCGCAAACGAGATACAAAAGGTCTATCGAACCCTGCGCGAGAAGGGCTACGGGGAAGGAGAAGCGCGCCAGCGCTCCCGGGCTGCCCTGGAGAATCTGAAAGCTCTCAAGACCATGGAAGAGCGGCGCCGGAATGTCGCATCGCAGCGGGCCGGCGCCAAGGCCGCTGCACCGGCTTCCCCGGAAGGCATCCAGCCCGACGCGGCAAGAGTGCAGGGAAGGCGCGCGGTGGACTGGCTTCCCATCGTGCCGCCGTGGCTCCGCCGGCAGATCAACAAGTACGCGTACAAGAACGGGTTTCTGATCACGCGCTTTCCGCAGCGTTTCGATGATTTCCTGAGCTACTTCGAAAAGTCACGGCCGGATTTCGTGAGCAGGCCCCTGCTCGCCCTGGTTGCCGATGAGCAGGGCTTCCGCGGCGAGAACCCCTACCACCTGTCCTTCATCGACACACTGGACGCGCTGCGGCAGAGCGCCTGGCGGCTCATGGGACGGCGCGCCATTGGCTCCGCCTCCCCGACGGAGGAGCAAATCCTGGCCGAGCTGCGCGCGCGCGAGCCCTTTGCCGTCGAGTTCTTCTCGGTATTTGTCCAGCCGTATGACATGCTCCGCAAGAGCCTCGAATACCTCGGCACGAGCCTGCGGAGACACGAGCAAGTGCCGGTTTCCGGCCTCGCGCGCGTAGTGCGTGACGGCTGCAGGCTCGTTGCCGTCACCGAGGCGGTGGAACGGGAAAAGCTCGCGCTCCTGTTCGACATTGCGCGGGACGTGAACCTTGAAATGACACCGGGCGCACGGGCGGCCGGGGAGATGGTGGAGGCTGAGGGCCTTTTCCTGGCGTGCCTCCAGAACCTGGGTCGGTTCGCGCACGAGCTGTACCCTGCGCTGTTGAAAATGATCGCCGCTTTTTACCCCCGAGGAAGACCGGAGCGCAGAGAAGATCGCCGCGGTGCACCGGTTCCTCGGGATCGAGGACGGGGACATCCTCACCTGGGAAGCGTGGCAGCGGAAAATGCACGAGTTGCGCGAGAAGGAGCTCCAGGAACGGCAGGCGCGGGAGCTCGCCCGGCTGGAGCAGGAGAAGACGGAGAAGTTCAGCGTCCGCTTCGAAGGCACCCTTACCATGCTCGCCTCCCTGTTCCCCGACTCGGGGGTGGAACGCATCGAGCAGGGTGAGTTCATCCTGCCCTATTTCGCCAACAGGATCTTTCCGCACTCACCGGTTTTCCAGGCGCGGGCCGTGGACCTGGAAAACCTGTCCGCGCAGGACAGCATGTGCAGCGTGCTCGTGTTCCATTCACTGATCGACGACATGCTGTCCTCCATCGACACTGGCGCGCTGGAGAAGCTGGTGGGCCGGGAAGGTTTCCATGCAGATCTCGCAGCCCTTCGCAACGACTGGCGCGAGTCCTACCCGCGGGTCTTCGAGCCGTACCTGGACTCCGTGAGGGAGTATGCCCGGGAAACCGGCGGCGATCCCCGGTACGCCGCCCTCTTCAGGGAAAGCCAGAGGTCACGCACGATTGCCGAGCGGATCAACCAGCTGCGCAACGGCACCATCCGCAGCTACAGGTACCTGCTGACGGAGCGCGAGCATTTCGAAGGGCCACGGGTCTGCGAGCTTGCCGATCGGCTTTCCAGCCTGCTCACCGAGGCAGGAATCGTCTTGAGCCAGGCCACTCTTGCCGCGGAAGACCCGGTGAGCCGCAAGGTCATGGAGGATCTCGGCGCAAAGGGGTTCGTGGATTTCACGGCCGCTGCCCGGCCGGGGACCGTTGACTACCATCCCGTTACGCGGCAGGTGAAACGATGGGTGGAGGCGCGGTTCAGGGAGACCGCAGCCGCAATCCCGCAGAAGGCACAGGTTGCGTTCCTGGACGTTCTGCGCGGGGTGGCGTACCTCTACGACGCCATGCTCAACGATTCAAAGGGTCCCGCTGCCCGTGCCGGCCACGACATTACCAGCGCCACCACCGCCGAGCACGCGGTCTGGAATAAGGAGCGGGCCATTGGCGCTCGGGACGCCCAGCAGTCCCTCCAAGCCACGCTCGGCGAGCAATTCCCGGGCCAGTACCTCGACTCGCTCACCGGCCTGAAGAACAAGGACTACTTCCTGAACGAGCTGCCGCACAAGCTCCAGCAGCTCCGCGCACGCCGTTCACAGCTGTCCCTGCTCATGATCGACATCGACCACTTCAAGTGGGTGAACGACTCTCTCGGGCATCCGCGGGGAGACGAGGTCCTGAAGGCCACGGCGGCGATGCTCCTGGACAACATCCGCGAGGGAGACCTCGCCGTGAGGTTCGGCGGGGAGGAGATGCTCATCGTCGTTCCGTCCGACATGCACACGGCCGTCATTCTGGCCGAGCGGCTGCGCTTTACCCAGCAATCCCGAGTCCTCGCGCGTGAGGGAATGCAGGACGTTCGGGCCGTCGGAGCCGCCGGCGGCCAACCCTGCGCCACGCTTTCAATCGGGGTGGCCGACATCGGCTCCGTCACGGACATGCAGAAAGCCGTTGGAAAGGCGGACAAGGCGCTGTACGCGGCGAAGCGGACCCGGAATGCGGTCGTGTTCTTCGACAAGGGCGGGAAGAAGCTCGTCTCCTACGCTGACTATCGCCGCCGGGCGGCCGCGAGTTAATCGGCGCCGGGCTCCATGATGAACTCTTCCAGAATCCGGGCAAGAGCGGCGGGAACCCGGGCACTGAGGCATACACCCGTGGGCCCGTCCGACTTGGTTGTGACCGACCCCTGCTCGTAGACGAGCTGCACCAGGTCATAACGGCCATACGGAATCGTCACCTGGACGTCTTCAAGGCTTTCGCCCAGGATTGCTTCCAATTTTGCCAGCATCTCGGGCACGCCTGCCCCGGTGCGCGCGCTGACCGCCAGGGAAAGCTCGTGCCGGCCCCCGAGGATAGCGGGTGCATCCGCCCCGGGAAGAAGATCGATCTTGTTCCACACGATGAGGCGCGGGATCGAAGAGAGTTCAAGGCCCCCGAGGACCTCGTCCACGGCGGAGATCTGCTCGGCCGGGTGAGGGTGAGAGCTGTCCACTACGTGCAGGATCACGGAGGCTTCCTCTATCCCTTCCAGCGTGGCGCGGAACGCGGCCACCAGGTCGTGGGGAATCTTGCGGATGAACCCGACCGTGTCGGTGAGGAGGATCTCCCTGCCCTGGGGAAGGGAAAGGCGGCGTGTCGTGGGGTCCAGCGTGGCGAAAAGCTTGTCCTGGACGAGCACCCCGGCGCCCGTGAGCGCGTTCAGGAGAGAGCTCTTGCCCGGCGTTCGTGTAGCCGACAAGCGCGGCCACGGGCAGGCCCGAGTTCTCCCGCTGCGCACGGTGCTGGCTGCGCTGCACTTTCACCTCTTCCAGGCCTGCCCTCAGCGTTGCGATCCGCCGCCGGGCCTGCCTTCGATCCAGCTCGAGCTGGGTCTCGCCGGGGCCCCTGAGACCCACCGGACCGGCACCCGAGCCGCCGACCTGCTGCGAGAGGCCCGCCCGCATCCCGGCCAGCCGCGGAAGGAGGTACTGGTACTGGGCCAGCTCGACCTGCAGCTTGCCCTCGCGGGACTGCGCGTGCTGGCTGAAGATGTCCAGGATGAGCCGTGTGCGGTCGATGACCCGTATCCCGTCCCCCAGTGCGGCCTCGAGTTTCTTCTGCTGCCCGGGGGAGAGCTCGTCGTCAAACAGCACGTACGTTGCATCGGAGGCCGCAAGCAGCTCCCCGAGCTCACGGACCTTTCCGGAGCCGATCCACGTCCGTGGATTGGGGTGCTCGAGCTTCTGGTAGGTAGACCCGGCCACGGCCAGGCCGGCGGTTTCCGCGAGCCGCGCAAGCTCGTCCAGCGAGTCCTGCAGCGTCCACGCACTCTTCGATCCCTTCAGCTCGACGCCGACAAGGATCGCCCTGCTGCCTTCCGGGCCTCGCGCGGCCAGGTCCGTGAGAAAGTCCCTGCTCATCCAGGGACACCATACCCGATTCAGCGCCCCGCAGCGAGGCCTGCAAGGCGCCCGGTTGTCCATGCGGCCTGCAGGTTGAATCCACCTGTGAAACCGTCGATGTCCAGGACCTCCCCGCAGAAAAAGAGCCCCGGCACGAGGCGTGAGCCCATAGTGCGCGGGTCCATCTCTTCCAGGGGAATGCCGCCGGCAGTGACCATTTCCGTCCCGGCTTCACGGCCGACGATCGTGAGCGGCAGCCTGTGCAGCAGGCCCGCAAGCAGTTTCCTTCCCACCCGGGACAGCTGCGCGGCCGAAGATTCGGGATTCAGCCCGGCGAGTTGAACGATGATGTCGGCGAGGGACCGAGGAACCAGCGCTCGAACGGCGGAGACCACCTGCTGCCGGGGCCTTTCTGCGAGCAGGGCCAGGAGCCGCGCTTCGATCTGGGCCGCGTTCATGCCCGTCAGGATGGAAAGTGTGAGGGAAAGAGGCTCCTCCTTGGAAACCATGCGGAAAGCGTTCCGAGCGGAGATGCGGAAGGCCAGCGGTCCCGAGATCCCGTGGTGCGTGAACAGGAGACCGCCTTCCTCCGCTGCTGCCGTCCCGTCCAGCTCCTGCCAGCTCGCGCGCGCTTCTGCGAGGGAGACCCCGGCGAGCCTCCCCGCCCAGGCCTCCGCGGCCGTCAGCGCCATGAGGGACGGTCCCAGCGGTGTCACTGAGTGTCCGAGCCCCCGTGCCAGCCTGTAGCCGGAGCCCTTCCCGTCCCGCCAGTCCCCCCGGTGGCGATGATCATGCGGTCAAACTCCTCGGCACCGCGGACCGACTCGATGCTGAACGTGCCGTCCCGGGTTGCAGCTCCGATCACGGCCGACCGCGCGCGCACGGTGATGCCCGCCCGCCGTGCCTCGTTTTCCAGCAGGCGGCGTACGTCCTCGGCTCTTCCGGAGAGCGGAAATACGCGTCCCTCGGCTTCTTCCACCAGCTGGAGCCCTCGCGAGCGGAACCACGCCATTGTCTCCGCGGGTCCGAACCGGGAGAAAATAGAAAGCAGGAGCTTCCCCCCACGAGGGTAGCACCCTGCCAGCTCACGAGCTTGGAAGGCGGCGTTGGTGATGTTGCAGCGGCCGCCCCCCGTTCGAAGCACCGTGGCAAGGGGAACGCCCGCGTCGAAGACGGTCACGCAGGGTCCCGGGCCGGCTTGAGCTGCCTCGGCGGCGGCGATGGCGGCCATGAAACCTGACGGCCCTCCCCCGACCACCGCGATCCTGCGCATGCCGCGAATTGTAGCAGAATTTCCGGGCCGCTGCCGATACACTACTTGACGGCAGTTGAGGGGTTGCGGCCCTCCGGCTGCAAAAAAAAGACGGCATGCGCGCAAAAGCTCTTGCATTTGTTTTTTGCATGTAGTATTTCTTGAACACGTAGTGAGAAAGGGGAGGGGACCCGCCGTTTGTGCTGCGTGAGCGGCCCCTGTTCCTGCTCAAAAATGAGATAAAGGAGTTCCGACAGACATGGAAACCAAGGTGCAGAGCACTGAGGAGGCAGAACCTCCAGGTACAATGCCCGTAGTCCAGGACCTTGCCGAGCTTGTCGGCATCCGGACTACGATTCCGACGTTCACGTCCTTTTCCCGATCCATCAAGAAACCGGCTCCATCTCCTGTCAAGTTTCCCACCTCCACCAGGTCCGAAGAGTTTCGCGCACGGCACTTTCCGCTGGCCACACCCGCCGAATGGAGCGATTGGCGGTGGCAGCTTCGCAACCGCGTGCGCTCCCTCGAGGCGCTGGAACGGGTGGTGCGGTTGACGGCTGACGAGCGCACGGCCATCGAGAGGCACACGGGCTCCCCTGCCCTTCGCCATCACGCCGTATTACCTCAGCCTCCTGGATCCGGACAACGCCGAGCAGGCGCTGCGAAGGACGATGATTCCCGTCACCGACGAATACCTGCACATGCCAGGAGAGGCGGAGGATCCCCTCGGTGAGGACCGGGACAGCCCGGTGCCAGGCATCGTGCACCGCTACCCGGACAGGGTGCTGTTCCTGGTTGCCAACTCCTGCGCGTCCAACTGCCGCTACTGCACGCGGTCCCGCATGGTGGAGAACCCGGACAGCAGCAGCATCTTCTTCCAGTCCCAGTGGGAGCAGGCCATCTGCTACATCGAAGCCCACCCGGAAGTGCGGGATGTCCTGCTCTCCGGCGGGGATCCCTTCACGCTTTCGGATGAGAAGCTGGACTGGCTGTTGTCCCGCCTGCGGAGGATCCCGCACGTGGAGTTCGTGCGGATCGGGACCAAGGTCCCGGTGGTCATGCCCCAGCGTGTCACGAACTCCCTGACGCGGATCCTGAAGCGCTTCCACCCGCTGTGGGTGAGCATTCACTTCACGCACCCGGACGAGCTCACTCCTGAGACCGTGGAAGCGTGCGCGCGGCTTGCCGATGCGGGCATCCCGCTGGGCAGCCAGACCGTCCTTCTTGCGGGCATCAATGACTCCGTGGAAACGATGAAGAGGCTCATGCACGGCCTGCTGAAGGCGCGCGTGAAGCCGTACTACCTGTACCAGTGCGACCCGATTGTCGGCTCGAGCCATTTCCGCACGCCGGTGCAGAAAGGCCTGGAGATCATCCAGGGACTTCGAGGCCACACCACGGGCTACGCCGTGCCCTCGTACGTGATCGATGCCCCCGGGGGAGGCGGCAAGATACCCCTTCTCCCCGATTATTTCGTCGGCCGTGACGGCGATGACCTGGTGATGCGCAACTACCAGGGACTGCACTTTCGCTACCCGGATCCGCGGGGAGCCGAAAAAGAGCGAGCCGGATGAGAGAAACCCGCGCCGCGACCTCGACGGACGCGGCGCATTTTTCCGCATGAGCCTTCCTCTTGTTGCCATCGTGCACGGACGCGTGGACGCTTCCGCTTCAGCCGATGAAAGGGATGTCCTCGTCCAGGTGGATGCCGTTCGCTCCGCGCTGAGGGCGCTGGGGCACCGGACCTTCGAGGTGCCGCTGTCCCTGGACCTGGGGGAGGCAGCGAAGGCGCTCCGGGCGGCGCGCCCCGTCATCGCCTTCAACCTCGCGGAGACCATCGACGGAAAGGGAAGCCTGATCCACCTTGCACCGACTCTCCTGGAGAGCCTGGGGATCCCCTATACGGGCGCTCCCTGCGAGGCCATTCTCCTCACGTCGCACAAGGTGCTGGGCAAGAAGACCCTGCACGCGGCCGCGATCGACACGCCGCCATGGACCACGGCCGCTGCCGCGGTGGACGCGGCACCCTCGTTCCCCCCGCCGTGGATCGTGAAGTCGGTGTGGGAGCATGCCTCCGTGGGTCTCGAAGACTGCTCGGTGACGACGACGCACGAAGCCCTTGCAGACGAGATCGGGCGCCGCATCCGCGGCGAGCGCATTGAGCACCTTTTCGTGGAAAGATACGTCGAGGGCCGGGAGTTCAACCTCGCTCTCCTGGGGGGCACCCCGGACGGCGAGCCGGAGAATCTCCCGCCGGCCGAGATACAGTTCGTCGGATATCCCGGCGGGAAGCCGCGGATGGTCGGCTACCGGGCGAAGTGGGTCGAGGGCTCCTTTGAATACGGCAATACACCCCGCCGGTTCGAGTTCCCGCCGGAGGACGCGGCGCTGATCCGGTCCCTCGTATCACTGAGCAGGAAGTGCTGGCGGGCGTTCGAGCTGCGCGGATATGCCCGGGTGGACTTTCGAGTGGACGAATCAGGCCGGCCCTGGGTCCTGGAGATCAATACGAATCCCTGCATTTCTCCCGACGCCGGGTTCATGGCCGCGGCGGTTCGGAAAGGGCTTTCCATTGAAGATGTCGTGCGCAGGATCGTTGCGGATGCGACAAGCGGAGGAGACCGCAATTGCCGACAGGAGAGCACAGGATGAACTCAACAGGGGTCAAGTTCCGCAGCACCGTCACCGAAAAGGATCTTGCGGCGGTCCGCCAGATCGCCGAATCAACCGGCTTCTTCTACCCCGAGGAAGTGGACACCGCGGTGGAGCTGGTGGAGGACCGCCTGGCCAAGGGCGCCCGCTGCGGGTATCACTTCCTGTTCGCCGAGCAGGACGGGAGGACCGTCGGGTACACGAGCTTCGGTCCCATTGCATGCACGAAGGAAAGCTACGACCTGTACTGGATCGCGGTCTCGGGGGACTACCGGGGCAAGGGGCTGGGCACCCAGCTCCTCGAGCAGGCGGAGGAGGCGATGGCTTCCTTCGGAGGAACGCGCGTATATATCGAAACGTCCGCCCGTCCCTTCTACGCGCCGACCCGGGCATTCTATATCGCCCGGGGCTACACCCTGATTGCCGAGCTGGAGGACTTCTACGCTCCGGGCGATGCGAAGGCGATGTACCTGAAAGTCCTTCCCCGCCCGACCCGCTGAAGGGATGCGCACGGCCCGAGTCCTGCCGGGTCTCCTTGCGGGGCTGCTGCTGTTCGATCTCCTGCTGAATCTTCCGGGCTTCTCGTCTTCCTCTCCGCTGGCTTCCCTCCTGCTGCCGACGATCGACCTGCTGGTGATCATGGCCGCCTGCATGGGCGCCGCCCAGGCAGGTGAAGACGCCCGGCTTCCGCTGCGAATAGCCGTGAGCGCCCTGGCCGTCGTCATTGCCGCCTGCAGCGCAGGCCTGAGGTTCGGATTCGACATCGCGCCGCGCCTGTTCGGGGGAGGAAGCGGACTGGCCGTCGCGGCCGGCTGGGTGGCGTCAGCCATGATTCTCGCTGCTGCCGGTCGCATTTCGTTCCTGCTCACGGGGCTGTTGATCGGCGGGCTCCGGCCGCCGATCATTCGCAGCGTCATGCTTCTTGTCATCGCCCTCGCCGCGGTCCTGCAGGTGGTGAGCGGCCGCCGGCTGTTCGGCGCCAGCGTCATTCCGCGCCTTGTCGCGCTGGTGGGTTCTCAGCCGAGGTGACGGCGGAAATGGGGAAGGGGACCAGAGAGGCGCATGGGGAGGTTGCTCTCCTCGAGAGACCTTCACCTCCATCAGGAGGTTCCTGCTTCTCACGATCCCCTTCAGTGATGAATGTGATTCATCGGGGCCAGTATAGACCGGTCCATGAAGGAATGCAATGAAAAAGTCTCTTCCGGAAACAGCGCCGGCCGCGTGCTCCTTCACCCATTTGATCGCGGCATCCCGATGGGGTAGTTTCAATTCGTGAGCGCAGAAAGCATTAGAGACGTCCCCCGCCGGGTGAATGACATCGACTGGTCGACCTGGACGCCGGGCGAAAAAGCAACCCTTCTTTTCGTCCTCCGCGACGGCCGCATCCTGCTCATCGACAAGAAGACCGGACTGGGTGCCGGCAAGGTCAACGGCCCGGGGGGCAGGATCGAGCCGGGTGAAACCGCCCGTGAAGGAGCCATCCGGGAGGTCCAGGAGGAGCTCTGCGTCACGCCCACGGGCGTTCAGGAGGCAGGGGAGCTGTACTTCCAGTTCGTGGACGGCTATGCGCTTCACGGGGCCGTGTTCACCGCCACCGGCTTCGAGGGACAGCTCTGCGAGACGCGTGAAGCGGCGCCTCGCTGGACGCCGCTGGAAAGCATTCCCTACGATCGGATGTGGGCCGACGACGCGCTGTGGCTCCCGCTGCTCCTCGGCGGCCAGCGTTTCAGGGGGTACTTCATTTTCGACGGCGACCGCATGCTGGATTCCCTGGTGGAAAAGCCCGGGCCCGTTTCTCCATCCTGACCGGGAGCGCGGGGCCTGCCCGCATTCCCGGCCGCACGTGCACACATGCGGCAGCATCACTATCCGACCCGGCCTCATGATCCGGTGCAACGATCTCAGCGGAGGCGGCGCAGCGCGCCGTCCAGCGATTCCACGACAGGCTCGATGTCTTCTTCGCTTCCCACCGCAACCCGTACGAGGTAGCGCGAGAGGCCCAGTGCCTCCAGCGCTTCATCAGGTTCGTCGAAGTGCGTAAGCAGGGTGTACGGGCAGAGAAGGGTGACGTCGGACCCGAGGCTCGGTGCCTTCAGGATATGGGGAAGGGGCGGATCGTAGAACGCGCGCAGACCTTCCATTGAATCGTCTGCCAGGCTGAAGCTGACCACGCTGCCGGAACCCGTGAGGATCTTCCGGGCCGTGGCGTAGCTCGGATGCGATGGGACCCCATTGAAAAACACACGGCCCACACCGGGATGTCCCACCAGGAGCGACGCAACGCGGGCGGCATTGGCGTTGAAGCGTCCCATTCGCCGAGGAAAATCCTGCAGGTGCTCTTCCAGCACCGCTGCTTCCAGCGGCGACATCCGGCTGTCCCACTGCTCGAAGCCCTGATCGAGCAGCTGCCCGTGGTGCGCGCCGCGGACGACAACGGCGCCCCCGCCATGGTCGTTGCTCCCGTTCAGGAATTTCGTCGTGCTGTGGATGACGAAGTCGGCGCCCCATTCCAGGGGCATGCAGTTCAGCGGCGTGGCCAGCGTGTTGTCGACAACGAGGGGGATGCCACGGGCCCGGGTGATCCGGGCGATTGCCGGGAGATCCGGCACATCGTTCAGGGGGTTGGTGATTGTTTCCGTCAGCACGGCCGCCGTCTGGTCGGTGATGAGACTTTCCAACGCGGCAACCTGGCGCACGCCAATGAAGATGTTCTGCGCTTCACCCGGCCTCCGCGGGGCGAATCTCAGGAGGTCGACGCAGTCGCTGTACAGGTGGCCCATGGCGATGACCTGCGAGGCTCCCGGACGCCTCAGGGCATGGAGCACGTGCGTGACCGCGCTCATCCCCGACGCGTAGAGAAAGGTCCGCGCGCCGCCTTCAAGACGCGCAAGTGCCGCCGCAACCCGTTCCAGCGCGCCCGAAGAAGCGGCCGGTTCTTCCACGCCGAGGATGCAGCCGGCGTCCCTGCTGGAGAGCATCGCGCCGTGCCGCTCCATCTGCTCGGCAAGCCTTGCCATGACGCGGTCCGAGCTTCCCAGCACCGCTCCACCGCGGACTCCGCGACACGCGGCAGACAGGGATACGACCCAGTACTGGGCGTCGGGAATCGACGGAATGTCATGCGACTCACCCGGGCACATCACGATCACAGACGCGCCCCGCTTTCGGGCAGCGCGGGCCTGGCGCGCGGATTCGGCGAGGATCGGGCCGGCGCCGTTCACGACCAGAAGGAGAATGTCATTTCGGCCAATTGCGCTGCCCGAAGGTCCGGTCCCCGAAAGCTCCACCAAGAGACCCTGGCGGTGCCACGGCGGGAAGAACTCAGCCCCCCGCACGGGCAACTCGTGAGCACCGTCAGCGAAGACAATCAATCTCTGGGGCGATGAGGGTGTGTGCAGGCACAGGAGGAGCTCCCGAAGCGCAGCTTCAGGAGACTCGGCGAGCCTGCTGTGCCTGCAGCCGAACCTGTCCTGCAGGTCGGAGGCAATTCGTCTCGGGAACTCATGCGGGACGAAGCGGTAATAGCCGTGCCCGAAAAAAGCGGTGTGTTCCTTGAACGCAACGATGTCCGCGATCGTGGGCAGCGTTCCGGTGACCGCATGCGGCCCGCCGACCGGCTCGGATCCCGCCAAGATTGGTCACGATCCTCGCCCGCTGCCGATGAGGCTTCTCATGCGGCGTATGTTGTCGCGCAGCCCCGCGGCGCCGTCGAACAGGGACGAGCTTCCGGCAACAAGGACCTGGGCGCCTGCCTGCACCATGCGGGGAATGTTCTCCCAGCTCACGTTTCCGTCCACCTCGATCTCGACGTCCAGGCCGCGCGCCGCGACGAGGTCGGCGAGCTCGCGGACCTTGGCCAGGGTGGTGGGCACGAGCTTCTGTCCCGCGTAGCCGGGATTCACGGTCATCACGCAGGCGAGGCTTGCGTACGGCAGCATTTCAGCAATCGCACTGACGGGCATGGCCGGGTCAATCACAATGCCGGCTCGCGCACCGAGGCTCCTGATGAGGTCCAGGGTCCGAAGGGGATGCCGCGAGGTCTCGGGATGGACCGAAATAACAGAACCGGCAATTGCGGCGAATGACGAGATGTGGCCCTCGGGATTTTCCACCATGAGGTGGATGTCCAGCGGCAGCCGCGATCCGCGTGCCAGCGCCTTGCAGAAATCCGGGCCGAGGGTGAAGTTGGGCACGTAGCGGCCGTCCATGACGTCGACATGGAGGTAGTCCGCCCCGCCTGCCTGCAGGGCCTCGAGGTCGTCGGCCAGGTGAAGGAAATCCGCGCACATCATGGAAGGGGCGATGCGGACGCCGCCGGCAGCTCCCCCCCGGACTCCGCCCGTGACTGCTGCGCTCACGCCCAGGCCGCCTTTTCCCCGTGCGGCGCGACGATGACCTTCAGGCCGGCCCGCGACTCATGATAGGCGAATGCCTCTGCTGTTTTTTCCAGCGGGAACATTGCGGACACGTACTTTTTCGCGTGCACCGCGCCCTGTGAAATCAGGTCCACAGCCAGCCGGTGATGCCGGGGAAGAGATCCATGGCTTCCCATCACGTAGCATTCCTTGTAATGGATGAGATTCGAATCAAAGGTCAGCCTGGGCTGGTTCTTCAGCCCGCCGAAGAGATTTACGTATCCCCGGTGCCCCACCATCCGGATGGCATCCTCGTGAGCCTGGACGCTGCCTGCCGTGGTGATGGCGAGGTCCACGCCCTCGCCACCGGTTTCCTTCATGACGGTGTCCACGAGGTTCTCTTCTTCCGTGGCGATGAACCGTGCCGCAGGGAGGAACTCCCGGGCCATTTCGAGTCGGGCCCGCGACCGCTGCGCCGCAAAGACTCGGGATGCGCCGAACACGCGGGACAGCTCCAGCATCATGCAGCCGATGGGCCCCAGCCCGATGATGCAGATGCTCTTGCCGATGCCGAACTTGGCCAGCTCGAGTCCGTTCACGGCGCAGGCAAGGGGCTCGGCAATGGCCGCCTCGGCGAAACTGAGGCCGTCTGGAATGGGTGTCACCGGGCCGTAGTTCAACGTTGTGGAGTTGAGGACCATGCGCTCCTGGAAGCCGCCGGGGAACTGGTAGCCGATTGCGTAGTTGATGGAGCAGTTGGTGCCCTGGTCGCTGGTGCACCACTTGCAGATACCGCAGGGCACGTCCGCTCCCAGCGCTATGCGGTCCCCTTCCTTCACGCGGGTCACCTTGCGCCCCGCCTTCACGACTCTTCCGGCGATCTCGTGCCCGATGACCGTCGGCGTTTTGACCCGGTCGTTTCCGAAGTGGAAGATCCGGATGTCCGAGCCGCACACGGCGCACGCGTTCACTTCCAGGATTGCCTCTTCATCGCCGCAGGCGGGGTCGGGGATGTTTTTCACCGAAATCGAGTTCAACGCTTCCAGCATGGCCGCTTTCATCAGGTTCTCCTTGGGAGGGCATACTATAGCGGGCGGAAATGTTTCTGCAATACGGTTCGGGAAGAGATATGTTATAGAAGAGAGGTGCATGATGAAGCGATTCGTCGTTGTTCTCCTTGTCCTCCTTGCGGCCAAAGGGGTTTTTGCCGGACCGCCGCCCACCTATCAATTCAGCCAGTTCCAGAGCGCTTTCCAGGACTTTGCCAACGGCGCCGCCGGGGCTCTTCCCCTTGAAGCTTCAGTCGGGCTGAACTGGTCTGACGCCTATATCGGGCAATTTCCCCACCTCGGCATCGGTGTTACGGCAGGAGCAGCCACCATTCCATTTGCGGCCGTGAAAAGCGCAATCAGCACTTTCGGGGGCAGCATCCCTTCGAGCGTCAGCTTCATTTCCAACATCGGCATTCCTGTGCCCGCCTATACACTCGACGCGAGGATCGGGGGCTTCATCCTGCCTTTTGACATCGGTTTCAAGTTCGGCTACCTGCCGGCCGGCGAGCTATCAAGCCTTGGCATCAACGGCTTCTCGGCGGACTACCTGATGGTGGGAGCTGATATCCGCTATGCCCTGCTGAAGGACAGTGGCCTCTCTCCCGGCCTGTCCGTTGGGGTGGGGTACACCTACATGAGAGGCAACGTTGGTGTCCCCGGGGTTTTGAACGGGCCCATCAGGGTTGCCAGCGTCTCGTTTGGCGGGAATACACACTACATCGACTTCAGCAATCCTTCCCTCAATTTTTTCTGGAACACGAGCGTGATCGATGCAAAAGTGCAGCTCAGCAAGACACTCTTCATCATCACGCCTTATATCGGGGTCGGGGCTTCATACGGCATATCGAACGCCGGCGGCGGAATGCAGTCAACCATGCAGATTGACGGCAGTGCGGCAACTCAGCCGCAGCTCGACCAGATCAACAGCGCCTTTGGCACGAACTTCACCCTGCAGAATCCCGGCTTCGGCGTCTTCGCCGGTGGCTCTGGATTTTCCGCGCGCGCTTTCGGCGGCTTCTCATTCAATATCTTTATTCTCAAGATCGGCGTCGGCGCGGAGTACGAGTTCCTCAGCGGCTCGATGGCCGGGCATGGTGAACGCCCGGATACAGATCGTAGCGTCCCGTAACTAACGCTTCTTTACAACGCGCGAACGAGCACAAGAAAACACTTGCGTTGATAGCTATACATATGTATAGTATGTGCCATGGACACCATCGAGGAACTGGGTCAGGAGATTGCCAGCTTGTCCGCGCATCTCGATGCGGCCACGCATCGGCTGCTGGAGTGCATCCGACGCTTCGATGAGGCCTGCGGCTGGCACGAGCAGGGCGCGGTGTCCTGCGCGCACTGGCTGGCATGGCGCCTCGGATGGGACCCGGCCACCGCCCGCGAGAAGGTACGGGTGGCGCGCGCGCTGGGAATGCTGCCCGCCATCAACGAATCGTTGCGCACGGCCAGGCTGTCGTATGCCAAGGTCCGCGCGATCACTCGAGTGGCCACGCCCGAGAACGAAGCCAAGCTGCTGGAGATGGCGCTTTTCGCAACCGGGGCGCAGCTTGAGCGGCTGTGCCGAGGCTATCGAGGGGTGCTGGACGGCGAAAGGGCGCCGACGCCGGAGGAGCGTTCGGTACGCCAGCGGCTGCTGCCGGGAGGGATGGTCAAGCTGGAGTTGGTGCTTGAGCCGGACGAGGCGGATTTGATCCTGCGCGCCGTCGAGCGCGCCCGGGAGGTGCACGCCCGCCGGGCAGAGCCGCTGGAGACAGAGGCTTCCGGAGCGCCCGGAGCTTCCGGAGGGCCTGCCGCTCCTGCCGCCCAAGAGGAGGCGGAGGCAGCTGAAGCCGCCGCGTTTCCGCGGAAACGTGCTGGCCCTCGCGGGCTGACGGGGCGGTGAAGCTCGCCGAGTCGTTCCTGGCCGGCAATCCCGTGACGGGAACCGGCGGCGAGCGCTTCCAGGTCATGGTTCATCTGGATCAGGAGGTGCTTGGGCCAGACGGCGCTTGGGCGGCCACCCTGGAGGACGGCACCCGCGTTTCCGCGGAAACGTTGCGACGAGTGGCCTGCGATTGCGGCCTTGTGGCCACAGGTGGAGATGGGGAGGCACTGAACATCGGCCGCCGCGCCCGCAGTATTCCCCCCGCCATCCGCCGCGCCCTGATGCTGCGTGACCGCGGCTGCGCCTTCCCCGGGTGCACCCACACGGCCTTCCTTCACGGGCACCACATCCAGCACTGGCTGCACGGCGGGGAAACCAGCCTGGACAACCTGGTCATGCTCTGCACCTTCCATCATCACCTGGTTCACGAAGGCGGGTGGACCGTAACCTCCGCAGCCGACGGCGCTTTTGCCTTCCACTCGCCAGCCGGCAGGCTTCTCGCACCCGATCCGCCACGTGAGTTGGTTGACGACACGCTGGACTGGCTGCGCGAGTGGGCGGATGAGCAGAAGCTGGACCTTGGCCCTGAGGTCAACCTGCCGCAGTGGGATGGGAAGACACCTGACTACGACGGTGCGGTGGGATGGCTGCTGGCGGCTGGCCAGTAGCCGCTGGCGCTCGCGGACTTGATACGTCCGCCAGAAGCCGCTACGGTAGGGCAAATGAAAGCCCTCGTACTGACCCGGGATGCCGTCGTGGAATACCTCGACGTGCCCGAACCCGTGCGCCCCGCGCCCGAGCTGGGCCCTCGTCAAGGTGGCGTATTCGGGGATCTGCAACTCCGACCTGCACCGCGGTTTCGAAGGCTCCGCCTACCATTATCCGCTCATCATGGGGCACGAGTTCTCCGGCACCGTGGAGGAGCCGTCGCAGGGCGGCCGCTTCGCCCGGGGCGCGCGGGTCATCGTGTTCCCGCTCATTCCCTGCCGTCGCTGCGTGCCCTGCCAGACCGGGGACTACGCGCAGTGCACCGACTACGACTACCTGGGGTCCCGGCGCGACGGCGCCTTTGCCGAGCACGTCTGGGCGCCTGACGCCAACCTCTTTGCCGTCCCGGACGGGGTAGCCTCCAGGATGCCTCCCTCACCGAGCCCTGCGCCGTGGCGCTGCACGGCACGGCGAAGCTCACCATCCAGGCGGGAGACAACGGGGCGGTGTTCGGCGGCGGGCCGATCGGGAACATGGCGGCCCAGTGGATGCGGCTGCGCGGATGCGAGCGCGTTTTCATCGTGGATATCGATGATCGCAAGCTCGCCATCGCCTCGGAGATGGGCTTCGTCCCCATCGATTCGCGCGCGGGAGACCCCGTGGAGCAGATCCGGCAGAAGACCGGCGGCGCGGGCGCGGACAGGATCGTGGAAGCCATCGGGCTTCCCCTCACGTTCCTCCAGGCCGTGCAGGCCGGCGCGCGGTTCGGAGAGGTGGTGTTCCTGGGCAACATCCGGGGAAGCTTCCAGATCGGCGAAAAGGATTTCTCTTCCATCTTGAGGCGCGAGCTGACCATCCGCGGCACCTGGAACTCGCGGGTGGTGCCGGAGTCCCGCAACGAGTGGACTACCGTGCTGTCCCACCTGGGCACGCGGCTGGAGATTGCGCGACTGGTAAGCCACACGCCGCCGCTCTCCGAGGGCGCCGATGTCTTCCGCCGGATCCTCGCGCGCAAGGAGTTCTTCAACAAGGTGGTGTTCGTTCCATGACCCTGCACCTCGGAGTCAAGAGCGATCCGATCGAATCGCGCGCTACAGCTTCGACTGGCTGTTCGACCTGATGAAGGGCTGCGGCGTTCACCGCCTGCAGTTGGGCAGCTCCTTTCCCGTCTGGTTCGCGGCGGACGAGCTGGTTCCGCGCACTGCGGCGGTCGGCGGAAGGCCGGGGCATCCGCATCTCGAGCATGTTCACGCTCCTTCAGGGAGCTGGGCTTCGCCAATGAGGATCCCCTCCTCGACGATGCGACGCGCAGGGGCTGGGAGCGGGTCATCCACGTGGCCGCGCTGGTCGGCGCGGAGTCCGTCGGCTCCAACGCCTGCCTCGTCCTGCGCGACAAGCCGCAGACCCGGGAGCCCGGGCTGCGGACGTTCGCGGAGAACATGAAGGGCCTCCTCGGCTGCGCCCGGATCGGCGGGATTGAAGGCGCTCACCATCGAGCCGATGTCCTCCGTGTACGAGCTGCCTTCGACGCCCGGAGGACATCCGCGCGCATCTGCCGAGGAGCTGGGCGCATTCCATGCCGCCCATGCATCGACCACGGTGCCGCTCCAGCTCTGCGGGGACATCTCCCACGGCGTCGCGGACGCGGAGGGCAGGGTGCTCCATGACAACTGGAGCCTTTTCGAGATGCAGATCCCGTGGATGCGGGAGTTCCATTTCAAGAACACCGATCGCCATCTTCAATTCGACGTTCGGGTTCGACCCCGCCGAAAGGAAGCGGGGCATCGTCGACCTTCCGCGGCTGAAGCGGCTCATCGACGACAACGCCGGCCGCTTCCCGTGCCGGGAGGTCACGGGGTATCTTGAGATCGCCGGGCCCGAAGCTCGGCCGGGAGTACGCTGACAGGCACCTCGAGCGCATGCTCGTGGAATCAATCCAGGCCCTCAAGGCCGTCTTCACGGAAGGGGAGAGCACGTCATGATCGACCTGAAACAGCGCGAGGCGTGGTTCATCACGGGCAGCCAGGGCCTGTACGGCAAGGAAACCCTGGACAAGGTGGCCGAGCATGCCCGCGAGATCGCGCGGGAGCTGTCCGCCTCCCCGTCGATTCCCGTAACGGTCGTCTTCAAGCCGGTCGTCACCAGCCCGGACGGGCATCCTCGAGGTCTGCCGCGAGGCCAACTCTGCGAAGAACTGCATCGGCCTGGTCACCTGGATGCACACCTTCTCCCCGGCAAAGATGTGGATCGCGGGGCTCTCCGCGCTGACGAAGCCTTTTGCGCACCTGCACACCCAGTACAACCGGGACATCCCCTGGTCCGCCATCGACATGGACTTCATGAATCTCAACCAGTCAGCCCACGGCGACCGGGAGTTCGGCTTCATCGGCACCCGGATGCGCCGGGAGCGGAAGGTCATTGTCGGTCACTGGAAGGAAAAGGACGTGCAGCGAGGAGCTTGCCGTGTGGATGCGCGCCGCCTGCGCGTGGCATGACTCGCAGGGCTGCGCGTGGCGCGGTTCGGCGACAACATGCGCGAGGTGGCGGTCACGGAAGGCGACAAGGTGGAGGCGCAGCTCCGCTTCGGCTACGACGTGCACGGCTTCGGCATCGGGGACCTCGTCGCCCGGGTGAAGGACGCCACTGACGCCGAGGTGGACCGGATGCTCGCCGAGTACGACGCGCAGTACGAGGTGGCAAAGGAGCTGCGCGCGGGCGGAGCGAAGCGCGCAGTCGCTGAAAGAGGCGGCGCGCATCGAGGTGGGCATGCGCGCACTTCCTCGCAGGACGGCGGCTTCAACGCATTCACCACCTCCTTCGAGGAGCTGCACGGCCTGGCGCAGCTTCCGGGCCTCGCGGTGCAGCGGCTGATGGCGGACGGATACGGGTTCGGCGCGCGAGGGGGACTGGAAAACCGCGGCGCTGGTGCGGTCCATGAAGGTCATGGCTTCCGGCCTCGAGGGCGGCACCTCGTTCATGGAAGACTACACCTACCACCTCGATCCGAAGGGGCCGAAGGTGCTCGGCGCGCACATGCTGGAGGTCTGCCCCTCGCTGGCGGACGGGAAGCCGAGCCTGGAGATGCATCCGCTGGGCATCGGCGGCAAGGATGACCCGGCGCGCCTGGTGTTCAACGCGGCAAAGGGCGCGGCGCTGAACGCCACCATCATCGACATGGGCACGAGGTTCCGCATGGTGGTCAACGAGGTGGACGTCGTTGCCCCGGATGCGCCGCTGCCGAAGCTGCCGGTTGCCCGCGCGCTGTGGGTGCCCCGCCCCGACCTGAAGGTAGCCGCGGCGCGCGTGGATCCAGGCCGGCGGGGCGCACCATTCGGGCTTCAGCTACGTGGTGAATGCGCGGCACCTCGAGGACTTTGCCGGCATGGCGGGCATCGAGTACGTGCTGATCGACGGGAAGACCGACCTCGCCCAGTTCAGGAAGGAGCTGCGCTGGAACGCCGCGTACTGGCACCTGGCAGGCGGGGTGTAGCGGTCGTGACAGTGCTGCGAGTTGCCCAGGGAGTGGAGGTACTACTGCACCGCAGGGTGAGTGCCCTGCGTCAAGCCGAAAGAGGAGGATCTCATGAGAAAGGCTTTTCTGTTTTCTCGTCCCGCTGATGCTCCTGGCGGCCATCGCCCCTGCGTTCGCGCAGAAGACCTACAAAGTCGGGGTCATCCCCAAGTTCATCGCTGAAGACTACTTCATTGCGTGCGAGCGCGGATTCCGCCAGGCGGAAAAAGAGCTCGGCAACATCAAGGTGGACTGGATCGGCGACACGATGTCGCAGACCTCCGCGGCCAACCAGAAGAACTACATCCAGAGCTTCATCGACAAGAAGTACGATGCCATCCTGGTCTCCGCCCTCGATCCTGAAAGCTACGCCGACACCCTGCGCGCGGCAATGAAGAAGGGCATCAAGGTCATCACGTGGGACGCCGACGTCAACGTCACCGCCCGCAATTACTTCGTCAACCAGGCGGAAGGCGACCAGATCGCCGTCCAGCTCCTCAAGGGCCTCGCGGGCGGGCTGTCCAGCTACACCGCCGCCAAGCAGGCTACCGTGGCGCTGGTCTCCACGACCAACGATTCCCCGAACCAGAACGCGTGGCTCGCGGCGATCATCGCCGAGTACAATTCCAAGAAGACCACCGACTACAAGCACATCAACCTGATGGCGGATCCCAGCCAGATCGTCTACGCAGGAAACGACCGCGGCACCGCGGACGAGAAGATCAAGTCCCTGCTGAGCGCCAACAGGAACATCAAGGGCATCATCGCCCTTTCCTCCAACACGGTCCCCGCGGTCTCTTCCGCCCGCGACCAGCTCGGCATCAAGGATTCCATCAACATCGTCGGCGTGAGCGTCCCCGAGTCGTCGCGCAAGGACATGGTGGACAAGAAGATGGCCGCCGTCGTCCTGTGGCAGCCCTTCGACCTCGGCTACCTCACCCTGTACGTCGCCGAAGCCGTCCTCAAGGGACAGAACCCGAGCGGGATGTCCTTCGTGTCGCCCCTCAGCGGCAAGAACATGACCGTCAGCTTCCTTGACGGCAAGACCCCGGTCCTCTACCCAGCCGCCGGTCACAAGATCCTCGCGGACAACGTGATCATCCTCGGCGACCCGATCGTCTGGAACCTCAAGAACATCGACCGCTTCCGCGGCTATCCCCAGGCGGACAGCGGAATGGCCTGGTTCAACAAGTAGATTTCCCCGAGCAGTACCCCCTCGGCGCTTCGGCGCCGGGGGGTTTCTCTTCCCCATGGGCGAAACGGCAGGAACGATGACAGCGACACACCCTGAAGCACCAGTGCTTCGGATCCGGAGCATCTCCAAGTCGTTCCCGGGCGTGAACGCCCTGACCGACATGACGATCGACCTGAGGCATGCCGAGGTCCATGCCGTGTGCGGGGAGAACGGCGCCGGCAAGTCCACCCTCATGAAGATCATCACGGGCATCTACAAGCCGGACCGGGGCAGCATGGAGCTCAACGGGGAGATCCTGGAGGTGAAGAACCCCAACGAGGCCTATGCCAGGGGCATCGCCATCATCTTCCAGGAAACGAGCCTTTTCCCCGACCTCACCGTCCTGGAAAACATCTTCATGGGACACGAGCTGCGCAGGCCCCTGCTGGGCGCCGCGAAGCTCTTTTCCATCCTCGACTACCCCGCCATGAGGACGAAGGCGAAGGAAATCTTCGACCGCCTCGGGATGGCGGTGGACCTCGACGTTCGCGTCGCGGACCTGGGCGTGGCCACCAAGCAGATGGTGGAGATCGCCAAGGCGCTCAGCTTCGATTCGCGCATCCTCATCCTGGATGAGCCCACTGCCAGCCTCACGAACAAGGAAGTCGACACGCTGTTCGAGACCATCCGCAACCTGAAGTCCCACGGTGTCTCGATGCTGTACATCAGCCACCGTCTCGACGAGGTCTTCCAGATCGCCGACCGCGTGACGGTCATCCGCGACGGCGCCCACATCCACACGGAGGAGGTGGCGAAGGTCACCAAGGATCAGCTGGTCTCCTGGATGGTCGGCCGGACCCTCACGAACCTCTACCCCAAGGAGACGTGCGAAATCGGCGAGGTGGTTTTCGAGGCCCGCGGCATCACGCAGGCGGGTGTCCTCAAGGGGATCGACCTTCAGCTGCGCCGCGGAGAGATCCTGGGCCTCTCAGGCCTTGCGGGCGCAGGGCGGACGGAGCTCGCCATGGCCCTGTGCGGGCTCACGCGCCTGGACGCGGGCCGGATCCTCATCGACGGGAAGCCGGTCCATTTCACCAGCTACCGCCAGGCAATGGACCACGGCATCGTGTACATCTCGGAGGACCGGGCAGAAGTACGGGCTGGTCGTCCCCATGACGATCTCCGTGAACATTACCCTCCCGCTCCTGGCCCGGATCTCCGGCGGGATGGGGATCGTGGACACCGCCGCGGAACGCCGCATCAACGACACCTACATGGAGAAGCTGGCGATCAAGGCCCCGAACGGGGACTTCGTCGTCAACAACCTCTCCGGCGGCAACCAGCAGAAGGTGTCCGTGGCAAAGGCGCTGGCCACGACCCCCCGGATCCTCATCCTGGACGAGCCGACACGCGGCGTCGACGTAGGGGCGAAGAGCGAGATCCACCGCATCATCAGCAGCCTCGCGAAGGACGGCAAGTCGATCATCATGATTTCCAGCGACCTGCCCGAGATCATCGGGATGAGCGACCGCGTGCTCGTCATGAAGACGGGCTCCAGGATGGGCGAGCTTTCCCGCGATGAGCTCTCCCAGCAGAAGATCCTGCAGCTTGCCCTCTAGGACGGACAGAGAGATGACAACAAAACGCGTCGTCACCCGTGAGTTCATCCTTGGCCTGATCGTCCTGGCCTTCCTGGGGTTCATGGCCCTTACCACCAACTTCTCCTCGCGCAACGGCCTGTTCAGCATGATGCTGGACGTGAGCCCGACGATCGTCGGGGCCATCGCGATGTCGCTGGTCATCTTCACCGGCAACATCGACATCTCGGCCGGCACCATCCTCGGGTTCGTGAGCTTCACCGCCGGGGAGCTGGCCGTGTACGGGGTACCCATGATCCTGTGGGTTCCCGCGGCCATCATCGTGGGCATGTTCCTGGCGTGGCTCAACGGCTGGATCACCGTCACCTTCAGGGTCCCGTCCATCGTCGTGACCCTCGCCATGAACATGGTGCACCTCGGCTTCTACGCCACGTTCCTGCGCAACTCGGGGTGGATCGAGAACCTCGGGGACAACTTCACGTGGTTCGGCAGGGGGATGTTCTTCGGCATCGTCCCGTACATCTTCGTCGTGTCCATCGTGGTGGCGGCGCTTTTCATTTTCATCATGCGGTATTCCAGGTTCGGCAAGTCGTTGTACGCCACCGGCGGCAACCGCCAGGCGGCCATCTACGCGGGGATCAACCCGGATTCCACCGTCATCAAGGTGTACCTCGTGGAGGGCCTTCTCCTGGGGATCGCGGGGCTTCTCAAGGCCGTGACGCGCAGCGACGTGCTCCCGTCCTCGTTCCAGGGGCGGGAGATGACCTTCATCGCCGCCGCCGTGGTCGGCGGAGTGAACATCATGGGCGGCAGCGGGAAGCTCATCGGTGCCGTGTTCGGCGCCCTCCTGGTCTACCTGCTGAGCACCGTGATGATCTACATGGGGTTCCAGGACTACTACCAGTTTGCGCTGCAGGGGGTGATCATCCTGATCGCCGTGTTCATCACCGTGACGGATTTCGCGTCCTTGCGGAAGAGGCGCGGCAGGGCCGGCCCGGCGCGCGAGGGAGGCTGAGGGACATGCGCCAGTTGAATCCGGGTTCGGGCCGCGCGCGCTTCGGGGTGACCTACCAGCTGGCCCTGTTCGTCCTGCTCGTCTTTCTCATCGTGCTCTTCGGGATCCTGCAGCCGGTCTTCTTTTCCCCCGACGTCCTGTTCAACGTGACCGCCATCATCGGGGAGATCGGGATCATGGCACTGGCCATGACGTTCATCATCACCACGGGGGGGATCGACCTCTCCGTCGGGTACACTCTCCAGCTCAGCGCCATCGTCTTCGGGTCCGTCTACGCCGCGGACGCACAGCGTCGCCGGCGCCGTCGTCCTGGCGGTCGCTCACGGGCACCGCCTGCGGATTCCTGAACGGCATCATCATCTCGCGGACGAAGATCCCGCCCCTTGTCACCACGCTGGCCACGATGAACCTTTTCCGCGGCATCTCGATGATCGTCGCCGGGTCCGAGACCTACTCGGGGTTCCCGGAGGGCTTCAAGGCGATCTCCTCCACCTTCCTGTTCGACATCGTGCCGATCCAGTTCCTGTACTTCCTGGCCCTGTTCATCGTGTTCAACCTGTACTACACGCGCGGGACCCTCGGGCGGAACCTGAAGGGGATCGGGTTCAACGAGAAGGTCCTCGTCTTCTCGGGGATCAACACGAAGCGTTCCCTGCTGTTCATCTACACCCTGACCGGCCTCATGTGCGCGCTTGCCGCGCTGGTCTACCTCGGCCGCCTGTCGGCCGCCACCACGAGCATGGGCAACGACCTGAACCTGCAGGTCATCACGGCCGTCGTCCTCGGGGGGACCTCGATCATGGGCGGCGTCGGGAGCATCGCCGGGACGTTCATCGGGGTGCTGATCATCGGGGTGCTGAGAAAGGGATTCACGCTCATCAATTTCAGCGGCAACATCTTCAACTTCACCCTGGGGCTGATCCTCATCGTGGCCCTCATTGTCTTTGCCCTCCTGGAGGAGCGGAAGAAGAACGCGGGGCGGGTCGTCACGGCATGACGGACGCGGCTGTGCTCGCGTTGCCGGTGCGCAGGCATGCAGGACGCGCAGGCATACATGAAAGGATGCGACCATGCAGCGAATTGCGTTCAAGATGAAGCTGAAGCCCGGGGTCATCGAAGAGTACAAGCGCCGCCATGACCAGATCTGGCCCGAGCTCGCCGCCCTGCTCAGGAAGAGCGGTGTCGGGGACTATTCGATCTTCTTCGACGATGAGACGGACACCCTGTTTGCCGTCCAGAAACAGTCCGGCTCTTCCTCGTCCCAGGACCTCGGAACCACGGACATCGTTCGCCGCTGGTGGGACTACATGGCCGACATCATGGAGACGAATCCCGACCACTCGCCCGTCAGCATCCCGCTGAGGGAAGTCTTCTACCTCGACTAGCCAGGGAGATTAGGCATGGTATCGAAAGTTCGCGTTCTTCGGGCCTTCGGCCGCGGTCCCGGCCTTCCTGACCGGATGCCGGTCCAGTTCGATCTTTGCCGGTCCCTCACCGATGCGTTCGGGAAGAAGCTTGGCATCAGCCCCCAGTACGCCCCCTCATACTACGAGGACCTCACCTACCGGATCTCCGCCAACGCCATCCGTACAGCCCTGGGCAGTGACTGCATTGTCGTGGGCGGGACCGTTCGCGCGGGGTTCGTCCCCGGCGAGGTCGGCGGGGGCGTTGCGGCAAATGAGTTCGGCATGCACATGAAGCCGACACCCCTCTATGTCGAGGTGGTGAAGTGTCCGCTGGAGTCCGCCGGCTCGAAAGCCGACATCGACGCGTACCCGTTTCCGGACCCCTACGCCCCCGGCCGTTTCGATGCGGCGCGCCAGGACATCGACAGGATGGGCGAGCAGTTCTTCATCATCGGCGACGTAGAGCTGTCCCTGTTCGAGCTCGCGTGGCACCTGGCGGGGATGGAGAAGTACCTCATGGCTCTCGCGACGGGCGAGGAGTGGGTCGATGCGCTGGATGAGCGGGTGGAGCACTGGACCACGAGCCTCGCGCTGCAGCTGGTGGACGCCGGGGTGGATGCGCTGTGGTTCGGTGAGGACATCGGCAGCCAGACCTCCATGCTGATCTCTCCCGACCAGTGGCGGCAGCGGTACAAGCCGCGTCACAAGCGGATCATCCAGGCTGTGAAGGCCGCCAATCCACGGGTCATTGTCATCATGCATTCCGATGGTGTCGTTGCGCCCCTGATCGAGGATTTCATCGAGATCGGTGTGGACGTCTACAATCCTGTGCAGCCCAACGTCCCGGGCTCCGACCCCGGGGAGCTCACCGCGAAATACGGCGGCCGGATCAGCTTCTTCGGCGGCATTGACCAGCAGCTTCTTCTCCCCAGCGGAGACATGGCCGGCCTGACGGACGAGATCAAGCGAAGGGCGGCGGTCATGGGCGCCAAGGGCGGCTACCTCATGGCTCCCGCGCACATCATCCAGGCTGATGTCACCATGGATATCGTCGAGCACATGATCCGGGAGGTGAAGAGTATTCGCTACTGACCTCAGGGACTTTCCACGAGGCGGTGCTGCGAAAAAGCGCAACGGCGTCCCGGGCATGGCGTGCTCCCTTCAAACTGCATAATCGATCGTCATGATCATCCGGGCCACGTGTTCGCCCGGGTTAAAGTAGCGGTGAGGCTGGCCGGCGGGAAACTGGACCAGCTGATCCTGGCGTGCCGTGGACGTGGTGCCGCCCACGGTCACCTCCACGATGCCCGAGAGGACGAGCACCGTCTCCCGCGCGTTTCCCTGGTGCGGCTCCCCCTCGAAATGCACGCCGCCGTCGATCTCCGCGTAGTAGATCTCAACGGGCCGTTCCGGCTGGAATGCCACGAGGGGAAAGAGGCGGTATCCCCGCCTGCCGGACTTGACGGCGCCTTCCGAGGTGAAGTCAACAACTTCGGCGGGAGCGTCTTTCTTTGCAAGGAGGATGGAGAAGGGCACCCGCAGTCCATTCGCAATCTTCCAGAGCACGCTGATGGTCGGGCTGGACCGCTCGATCTCGACCTGCCGCAGCATGCTCTTGCTGACCCCGCTCAGCCGGGCCAGCTGGTCCAGGCTGAGGTTCCTCGCCTTCCGCAGCGCACGGAGATTTTCCCCGACGGATATTTCTGCCTTGCCCATATAGCGTCCTCTTGACCGTTATTGCACACTATCGTATGCTTGGACGATCATGCTGTCCCCAAGTGTAGTTGAGGCAGATGTCCGCCGCAAGGAGCCGCGTTCATGAAGATCCAGTGGGTCGCCCTGTGCATTTTCGTTGTTGTCACGACATTCACGCCGGGACCGAACAACATATCCGCCATGTCCCTCGGCATTTCCGCCGGCTACCGAAAGTCCCTGCGGTTCCTCGTGGGGATCATGGCCGGATTCTTCGGAGTAATGTGCCTGTGCGCATTGGTCGCCGCGGCCGTCCTCTCCGCGTTCCCCAGGCTCCAGACGTACCTGCGCATCGGGGGCTCCCTGTACATCGCCTGGCTGGCGGTTCACACTTTCCTGGGCAGCTTCAAGAATGACGGGGCGGGGAAACCGGCCCTCGGCTTCGTCAACGGGCTTCTCCTCCAGCTTCTCAATGCCAAGGTGATCATCTATGGACTGACCCTGTACTCGACGTTTCTTCCCTCGCTTTCAGACAGGCCGGTCCTGCTTGCAATGTCCGCGGCTGTCTTCGCCGTGGTCGGATTCAGCGCGACGTCGGCCTGGACACTTCTCGGGTTCACCTTTACAAGGCTGCTCTCGAATACACTGGTCCGAAGGATCACGGCCGGCGTCCTTGCGCTGGTGCTCTTGTACTCGGCAATCGACTCGTCGGGCATCCTTGGCACCATGACCAAACCATGACTTACGGCCCTGGTCCCGGGAAGGGCCACCCTTACCGCGCGGAAGCTGGGGCTGCCGGACGAATAGATGCGGGGCTCCGGGAGGCAGTGTACTTCACGTATGGCACGATGACCTCGTTCTGGTACTGGCCCGTCCCGTCGTAGGTGATGCTCACCACGGGGACACCCGTCAGCCGTTCGATGTCGCGCGCCATGGCTTCCGTCACGAGGGAGGGGCAGCAGAAGGCAGGGCTTGCCTGGACGAACAGGGCAAGGCCGGGGTGGGCCCTGACCAGGTGAAAGATCTTCAACAAGTTCTCAAAAGATTCGCCCGTGTGCTCGTCGCGGAGCCCGAAGGCGCGGAGGAAGTCGGCGCTCCCGTTCTCTGTGACAACGGGCTCCGGGTCCAGGAACCGCGCAAAGTAATCCCGGCAGGATCGGCCCAGCGTATCCGCCAGCACCCAAAGGGCGCGGAACTTCAGCGCTTTCACGTGCTCGCCGCTGAGCGCCCACTTGCGGAAGTACGACTCGGAGATAATTCGGATGTATTCGGTGTACGGCGTGGTGACCGCCTCGCCTCCCGCCCGCTCGATGGCGCGGACGAGGCCCTGGTTCATGATGTCGTTGTCCCGCACGTACAAGTCCCCGAAGATCGCCACCTGCGGCCGCCGCTCCCGCGAAATGGCGATAGAGTCGAAGAGGGCTGCCGCCTCCTTCATTGCCGCGTGCTTCTGCGTTCGTCCCTCGAATGCGGGCATGAGAATCTTCATTGCCCGCGCGATCGCCGCGTCGGTTGAGCCGGGAACGATCTCGTACGGCCGCAGCCGGCAGCCGACGCGCCGAAGGAGCCCGCCCACCAGGTAGGCCTTGTAGCAGTTGACGGCCGCGCGGCGTGAGATCTCCAGGTAGAAAACGTCTCCCGCGTAGACTTCCACGCGCTCCATGCCGCCGCCCTCGGCTTCCATGAGGCTCTTCAGGAAGGGCGTGAACATCCCGAAGTTGCACGACAGGGTTGACCGGGGCAGCCAGAGTCGCCGTCCGTGCCGGGTCCAGGCCATGTCTTTTGACGTGGTCCATGGCCTCCTGGGCGATGATGTTCAGCGGGAGGCACTGCCCGGTATTGGTGCGCATGGCCTTCCGGATGACAACCGAGTCCTCCGCCAGCTCCCGCGCATCGACGCCTTCACGGCGCAGGTTCGCCGCAAGCAGCGGGTTCACAATGGGATCCCAGGTCGGGTACAGGAGCGTCCTGCCGCCAAGCTTGGTCAGCGCGCGGGGAACGATGGGAAGCTGCCGCGCGGGGCGCTGGGCCTCGCGGCGGCTGGAGAGCCGCTGCATGTGGTTGCGGAACGAGGCGACCCCCGCCTCGATGCGCGTTTCGTAGCCCAGCGTGGAATCGTGGTCATCGAGCTGGAGAATGAGGTAGGGCTTTGCCCGGGCATCCAGGATGCGCTTGAAGTACTCGATGGCAAAGCTGTCCGGCGTGCATTTGAAGGACGTGATAAAAACCGGGTAGAGGGTGGGAGAATCAGCCACCACGCATGCCACCTCGAGGATCTTCGCCGCGTAGAGCCAGTGGACCGTGTCCAGGAGGGGGGCGATGCTTTCCACGTCTCCCGGACCATAGGGCACCATGTCCTGGAAAAAGGTCTTCACCCCGAGCGAGCCAAAGATATCGTTGATGCCCTTGTTCATTTCCGGAGAGAGCACGTTGTACGGACGGCCCAGGAGGACGACGCCCGGCTCGTCTGCCGATAGCTGTTTCCGCGATGAAGCGCTCCTGCAGGAGCCGAACGCCGGTGTCGTACGCGGCAGTGGCTTTCTCGAACGCCAGGGAGACCTGTGCCTCGCCGAGATGTGTCATGCCTGCCTTCACGAGGGCCTGGTGCAGCTCGCGTTTCGTGCGGTCGCGCCACCGGGTCCAGCTTGCCTGAGGCATGAGACAGCGCTCCCGAAGCCCCGCTTCCGCAATGCCCGAGGCCAGCGCCGAGCTGAACTGGGTGTAATAGCAGTACACGCGGGGCGTGCTCGTGCCCGGCCGGCTCTCTTCCAGGAGCACGGGGAGGAAGATCCAGTCCGCCTTGTCCGAAAGGTATTTCACGTGGCCGTGCAGGGCAGCCAGGGGCGCACAGAACTCTGCGCCCTGCACCTCTCTTCCGGCGGTGATGCCCGCTTCGAATCTTTCACTCGTGACAAAGGGGACCCCGAGCTCGGTGAAGAAGCATTTCCAGAGAGGGAGCTGGCCGTAGATACCGAGCGCCGCAGGGATGCCGATGAGCGCGCGGCCTCCCCTTTCGGACGGTGCGGCCGCGGGCGGGCTCCCTTGCGGCCTCCCTGCGGGCGCCTGCGCGGACATCGCGGCGGCGAATGCCGCCCGCCGCTCCTTCATGAGGTTGAAGCCCGACCGGTTCTTGTCCACGTAGCGGGCCGCATCGTAGTCCCTGCCGCAGAGAAAACCATACGCCACGGTCTCCCCGGCCACCGTGCTATCCTCAGCCTGCAGTGGTTTCCGCAGAGAGTGCACGTCTCCGCGCGGACGGGGATGTCCTTGCGCAGCCCGGCCAGGCCGAGGAACCGTGAGCGGGCGCCGCCCTTTTCAGCAAGCAAAAGGGCCACCCCGAGGGCGCCGGTGAGGTGACAGTACTTCGACACGAGGATCGGTTTTCCCAGGCCATCCTGGAAAGCGGCGACGAGCGCCTTGTTCCGCGCCGTTGCGCCCTGGAAGGCGATCCGTTCGCCGATGGCAGCGCCGCGGGCCACCTTGGTCAGGTAGTTTTCCCTCACGCTGTACAGCGCCGCGGCAAGGATCTCTTCTGTTGAGAAACCCCGGGCCATGAAATTGTTGATGTCCCGCTCCATGAAAACCGCGCACCTGTCGCTGGAAAGCGGGGCTCTCACTCCCGTGACCCGGCGCGTGTAGTCGGTGAGGCTGCATCCCAACCGGCATGCCTGTTCCTCCAGGAAGCTGCCGGTCCCCGCCGCGCAGACGGTGTTCATGTGGGAGAAGGTCACCATGCCGTCCCGCATGGTCGTGAACTTCGCGTCCTGGCCGCCGATCTCGATGATCGTGTCGATTTCGGGGTCCAGCGCGTACGCGGCTCGTGCGTGCGCCGTGATCTCGTCCACCACGAGGTCCGCCCGCACGATGGAGCCGACAAACTTCCGTCCCGCCCCCGTTGTTCCCACGCCGCTGAAGCGCAGTGTCGTCCCCGTCCGGGCCTGCCAATCCTCGACGGCCTCGAAGATTGCCTGGACCGCGGTCAGGGGCGAGCCGAGCGTGCGCGTGTAGAATCCCGCCAGCGGCTCGCATTCAGCGTCGATGAGGATTGCCTTCGTCGAGGTCGAGCCGACGTCGATGCCCACGTGCACCACGGCTTCGCCGCCGGGGGCGTCCGCGTACTCTTCCACCTCGACGGGGTGGGCGGCGGAGAAATGGCCCTTCCTGAAGATGGACCGATTCACGCCCTCGGGGGACTCGCCGTCGGAGTCCGTCAAGTCCAGAGGGGCGAAGAAGTATTCCCGTGCCGCGGCGCCAGCAGGGGAAATGATGACGGGCGATGACGGGTCGTCCCGCTCCTGGATGGAAAGCGCTGCCCCGATTGCCCCGAAAACCGGTGCCAGCGGATGGGTGAGGAGGGGACAATGCAGAACCTGTTCGAGGTGCGCGCGCACGGCCGCGTTCTGGGAGACACCTCCCGCAAAAACAACGGGCTGCTCCAGCGGCTGCCCGCCCAGGAGAGTATCCGCGATGTTCTGCGCAAGCCCGCGGCAGATGCCGTCGCAGATTTCCTCCAGCGAGAAGCCCGCCTGCTGCGCGTGCACCAGGTCGGTGCGCGCGAACACCGCGCATCGCGTGGAGATCTTCGCGGGCGGCGTTGTGCTCGCGCACGCCCGATGCACCAGCTCATCGATCGCCGTGAATCCCAGCCTTCGGGCCTGCTGATCAAGAAAGCTTCCCGTTCCGGCGGCGCACGAAGAGTTGGATCGCGCGCCTTTGTAGCTGCCCTGGCTGTCGAACTGGACAAGGCCGAACTTCTCACCACCAACAAAAATGATTGACCGAGCGCCGGGGAAGAAGAGGCGGCACCCCGCGATCAGGGAAATCTGCGAGTCACAGGGATGGGCGTTGCGCAGGAGCGGTGGACTGCCGGAAGTGATGGCCACGCCCGAAACGGTGATGGGTCCGATCTCAGTCAGAATATCCCTCAGCGTTTCGCGGACCTTGCCCCCATGGGGACGGTACTCGAACCGCTGCACGTCTCGGTCGCTCCTGGCGACATTCGGGCGCGCGGAATTGAGAAGCGCCACGGAGATTGAAACTGAGCCGATGTCGACCCCTATCAGCACAGGATCGAGCATAGGCTGTCTTAGTACTTCCGAAAGACGATTGTCAAGAGGTGTAAATAGTGCCCGCGGCGCAGGCCTGTGGTTACATTCATGAAGTGACGGGGAAGCGGGCGTGCCGCCGAGCCGCACGGGAAGCGAGGCGGGTCATGAAGTTTCATATTCAGGCGGCAATCGCGGTGCTGGCACTGGCTGCCGTCGTGCCGCTGTGCGCGGCAGACAAGGGCGATATTCCGGCCCTGCTGAAACAAGCGGGTTTCCAGGTCCCGAAAGTCCAGATGGACGCGCCGGACTTCACGCTGGCGTCCCTGGACGGGAAGCAGGTGACCCTGAGCGCGCTGAAGGGGAGCCTCGTGTTCGTCAATTTCTGGGCAACCTGGTGCGGGCCGTGCCAGGTCGAGGTCCCCTCCCTGAAAGCGTTGTACGAAAAGTTGAAGGCCAAGGGACTGGTGATCCTCGGCGTTGACCTCTCCGAATCGGCGGCGGACGTCGACAAATTTGTCAAGGACAAAGGGATGACATTCCCGGTCCTCCTGGACTCCGACAGCGCGGTAGGAATGATCTACGCGTCGCAGAGCATTCCCGTGACCTACGTCATTGACCGCGCGGGGACCATGCTCGCCCGAAAGGTCGGTTTCGACGGAACGGCCTGGGACAGCCCGGAGAATGTTTCACTCGTCGAGGAGCTGCTGGCGATGTAGCTGGAAAGGAGATATCTCGTGGTAAAAACATTGGAGCGGGCCGGCATCGACATGGTCCGCGACTTCGTGCTGGAAAAGGCCGGGAAGATGGCCGCCGATATGACTCACAAGCCCGATCCGTTCTGGAAAGGCCTGCGGGATGCGGGCACCGAGCTGTGGCTGGATACGGGGGACATGGAGGCGGCCGCAAAGCTCTGGACCGAGGAGTTCAGCGGCCTCACCACGAATAACACGCTCCTGAACAAGGAGGTGCAGAAGGGCATTTACGACCAGGTCATCAGGGAAGCGGGCGAGCTGCTCAAGGCCCTGGACACGGAGACGCGGGTCGTGGAGGTTGCTTTCATCCTGAACGCCCTGCACGGCCTGCGCCTGGTGAAGAGCTTCAGGGCCAAGGTCAGCGTGGAGCTGCACACTGCCACCGCGCATGACGCGGAGGCGGCCGTTGCGTATGGCAGGCGATTCGCGGCGATTTCTTCCGACAGCTTCATCGTCAAGGTGCCGCTGACCGCCGCTGGGCTCATCGCCACCCGGGCCCTGCGGACCGAAGGGATCCCCGTGAACTTCACGCTGGGATTCAGCGCGCGGCAGAACCACCTCGCGGCTGCCTTTGCTTTCCCCAGCTACGTCAACGTGTTCCTGGGCCGGCTGAACGCCTACGTGGCCGACAACGCCCTGGGCGACGGTCTCATGGTCGGGGAGAAAGCCACGCTGGCAAGCCAGCGGGAAATGAAAGACCTCTCGGCCCGCACGGGAAGGAAGACGCTCCAGATTGCCGCAAGCATCCGGGACGGCACCCAGGTGGAAGCCCTCGCGGGAGTGGACGTCATGACCATCCCGGTCGGTGCCGCATCGGACGCTCATGCCCGGCTCTCGGGCAGGTGGGAGTCGCACGTGGGCAGGAGCTACGACGTGCGCCTGGCCTCAGGCGTGGACGAGCGGAAGCTGAGGCTCTCGGTCCTTTGGGAAGTCACAGACCAGGAGAAGGAGCTCGGGCGGAGCCTCAACGCCAATCCTCCGCACACGGCGGAGGAGCTCGTTGCACGGGCCCGACGGCTGGGAGCGCGTGACATGTTCATGCAGCTCGCGGCTGGCGAGGCAGACCGGATTGCCCGGGAAGGGAAAATCCCGAAGCACGCCTCGTGGGCGCAGCGGATTGCAGCGGGAGAGACGGCCGCTGACACCCTGCTGAACCTCGCGGGCCTGGCCTCGTTCACGGCGGACCAGAAAGCACTTGATGATCGGGTGCGGGGTCTCGTGTCAGGCTGAAGGGGGGGGGAGGTCATATGAACCCGGAGAAGACTGACGCCGAACCCGAGAGTGCGCCCGGTGCGACGATGGAGCGGCTTGCGGAACACCTTGCAGCAGCCTGAGCTGGCACGTCAAATATAGATGCGCGAATTCATCCATGACAACTTCCTCCTGCATACCGGGGCTGCCCGTCGGCTCTACCATGACTTCGCCCGCCCCATGCCCATTTTCGACTACCACTGTCACCTTCCCGTTGCAGACATCGCGGCGAATCGCGGATTCGGCAACCTCACGCAGGCCTGGCTGGCAGGCGACCATTACAAGTGGCGCGCAATGCGGGCAAACGGCACGGCCGAAAGGCTGATCACGGGTGATGCTTCAGACGCGGAGAAGTTCGCGGCATGGGCAGAAACAGTGCCGGCGACCATCGGAAACCCCCTGTTTCATTGGACTCACCTCGAGCTTCGCCGATATTTCGGAGTTCGCGGCTTCCTCGACCCGGGAAGCGCAGACGCCATCTATGAGAGCTGTTCCGGGATGCTGCGCAGAGACGATTTCCGGGTCCGGGGGCTGCTGGAGAGGATGAACGTGCGGGTGGTCTGCACGACGGATGACCCGGCGGATTCCCTGACCGATCATGAACGGCTGCGGGATGATCCTTCCTTTTCCGTCACCGTGCTGCCGGCTTTCCGTCCCGACCAGGGGATGGCAATCGAGTCTCCCGGCGCTTTCAATGCGTGGGCGGACAGGCTCGCCGCATCGGCGAACGTCCATGTCAGGGACTACGCGAGCTTTCTCCAGGCCCTCAGGATGCGGCGCGACTTTTTCCACGCGCACGGGTGCAGGATCTCTGATCACGGAATCGAGGAGCCCTTCGCAGAGGACTACAAGGATTCCCAGGTGCAGGAGATATTCCTGAAAGCACGGGCGGGCGGTGCTCCGAGCGGGGAAGAAGCGCTCGTCTTCCGTTCCGCCCTGCTTGTCGAGCTTGGCCGAATGTACGCGGAAAAGAACTGGACCTGGCAGCTGCACATGGGTGCGGTGCGTGACGTCAACTCCCGCGCAATGCGCAGCCTCGGGACGGCAACCGGCTATGACGCGATTGGCGATTTCTCCATCGCGCGGCCCCTCGCGCGTCTTCTTGACAGGCTCGACGCGGAGGGCAGGCTCCCGAAAACCATCCTGTACAGCCTGAACCCTGCTGACAATGCATCACTTGCCGCGATGATCGGCTGCTTTTCAGAGGAGGGAGTGCGGGGAAAGATGCAATTTGGCTCGGCATGGTGGTTCAACGACCAGAAAGACGGCATGGAGGCGCAGATGAGCATGCTGTCGAACATCGGCCTGCTTTCCCGCTTCATCGGCATGCTCACCGATTCGCGCAGCTTTCTCTCGTTCCCCCGCCACGAGTACTTCAGGCGGATCCTCTGCGGAATGCTCGGCCGCCAGATGGACAGCGGCGAGATCCCCCGTGATTTCAAGCTGGTCGGCGGGATGGTACAGGACGTGTGCTGGAACAATGCAGCGGCGTACTTCGCGCTCCCCCTCAAGGGATTCCCGCTGTCACAGCGCTGACCGGGAGTATATTCATACGATGAAGAGATTCATTGTGCGTTACAAGGTGAAGCCGGGACGCGCCCAGGAAAACCAGGACCTGATCAGGAAGGTCTTTGCGGAGCTCCACCAGAGTGCTCCGTCCGGGGTCAGTTACTCCGTCTTCAAAGGACTCGATGGCGTCACTTTCGTTCATAGTGTTTCGGTCAAGACCGGGAGCGTCGAGAACCCGATTTCGCAGCTCTCGGCTTTCAAGGCCTTCCAGGCCGGCATTCGGGACCGCTGCGAAGAGCCCCCCGTGACGACGGATTTCGAAGAGGAGCCGATTGGCTCGTACGGAACGTGACGGGCTCTTGACCCGGAGTGTAGACGACGTGCGAAGAGCGCCCGATGGCCTTCGCGAGGAGTTTCTCGTCAGGATGCCCCGTCATGCCGTCCTGGACAGGTAGTCCCTGTACCCGCCTTCGTACACCCTGAGTGAGCCGTGATCGATCTCGAACACCCGGGTGGACAAGTGCCGCAGGAAATAGCGGTCGTGGCTGACGATCATGAGCGTGCCGTCAAACTCCTGGAGGGCCTGCAGGAGGACTTCCCGGCTGGCAATGTCCAGGTGGTTGGTCGGCTCATCCAAGACGAGGAAATTGACCGGCTGCGCCAGGATGCAGGCAAGCATGACCCGGCTTTTCTCTCCCCCCGAAAGCACGCCGACCTTCTTGTCCACGTCGTCTCCGCCGAACTGGAACGCGCCGAGGATGTTCTTTATGGCGCCTTCGCCCGCGCGGGGGATGCGCTCGGCGACCTCCTCGAACACCGTGCGGCCGGGATTGAGGATGTCGGTTGAGTACTGGCTGAAGTACCCGATCCTGACCCCGGCGCCGATCGTGCACTCTCCGTCGGAGGCCTCGGCCTGCCTCGTGATTATCTTCAGGAGCGTTGATTTTCCTGCGCCGTTGATGCCGGCAACGGCTACCTTGTCCAGCCTTTTCACTACCCCGGTAAGCCCGTCGAACACCGGGAGCTTCGCCCCCCGGGGAGAGGCCACGTCTTGGACAGGTTTTCCATGCGGACAACAAGGTCGCCGCTGCGGGCCACCGGCACGAATCGGACCCGCATCTCCTTCGGATCAGGCGGGATCACGATGCGCTCGATCTTCTCTATGGCCTTCACCCGGGACTGGACCTGGGCCGCGTGCGAGGCTTGCGCACCAAACCTGGTGATGAACACTTCTTCCTTGGCGAGCATCGCTGCCTGGCGCTTCTGGGAGGCAACCAGCTGCTCGCGCCGCACGGCGCGTTCCTTTACGTAGAAATCGTAATCCCCCGGGTAAGTCGTGATGGCACCCGCTTCCACCTCGACGGTGCGGCCGCAGATGCGAGTCATGAACTCCCTGTCATGACTTGTCATGACGAGATCGCCCTTGAACGACTCCAGCCATTCCTCCAGCCACACGATCGATTCGAGGTCAAGGTGGTTGGTGGGCTCGTCCATGAGGAGCACGTCTGGTTCCAGCAGGAGGATGCGCGCCAGGGCTATGCGCATTTTCCACCCGCCCGAGAAGCTCTCCACCGGCAGGTGGTATCGATCCTTGCCGATGCCCAGACCGGTAAGGATGGCCTCCGCGCGGTTTTCCAGCTCGTAACCGTTCCTGTGCTGGAACTCCATCTGCAGCTCGCCGTAGCGGTCCATCTGGGCCTCGGTGAGCCCCGGGCCGTCAGCGTCCGACATCCGGTGCTCGAGATGTGAGATCTCCCTGCCCAGGTCATAGACGCGCCCTGCCCCCGCGAGCACTTCCTCCAGCGCGCTGCGCCCGGACATCTCGCCAACCTCCTGGGAGAAGTAGCCGACCACGGTGCCGGGATCCATGGAAACCGTGCCGTTGTCGGGTTTCTCGATCCCGCAGATGACTTTGAACAAGGTCGTCTTCCCCGCTCCGTTCGGCCCCACGAGGCCGACCTTGTCCCCGGGACGCAGCAGGAAGCTGCCGTTGTCGAAGATGATGCGCTCGCCAAAGGCAACGCGTATGTTCGAGAGGTTGACCATTCATGTGCTCCGGAGTCGGGCAATCTACACTATTTTTGCATCGGTTCATACTCTGGGCCCGGCACTCTGGCCCCGGCATCGCCAATTGACTCCGCGCTCTCCCGGCCAGGGGAAGCGCACGCTGCCATGCTCTTTTCGATTCGGAGGCAGGCCACTCGATCATCCGACGGGATATCGCGCAGAGAATTGAACCCTGGACTTTGATACCGAGACCGTTGTCTACCGGAAAACCACACAGCGCCTGCGCGTATAGGAGCGCGTAGGGCGTAGATAGGACCTGCGAGACTTGGATTCCGCAGGCCGCCCTCTGCACAATGGCGAATGTAGTCAATTTCTGACTATAAATTGAATGCCCGCCTTGAGATCTACGCCCTGCGCGCGTCCAGACCGCCCGGCGAAACAGCCTCGCGACGAACTCGTGCAGTGAGCCCTTCCGGTGGGGAGCACCGGGAGAGGCCCGTCAGGCGGGAGTGTCTGTCAACCTCGAGAATCTTTTCGCAGCGCGGGCCCGCAGCCTCGCTGCCTCCTCCGCGCGGTTCTTCGGCGGCGCGCTGGTCTGCAGCGCACTGAGCAGGCTGCCGGTGGCGGCAGCGATCTGGTCAACCGCTGCCAGGAAGACTGCCTCGTTGGCTTTGGAAGGATGGTGGAAGCCTGTAACCTTGCGGACATATTGGAGAGACGCCATCTGTATTTCGTCCGTGGTTACAATCGGCTCGAAATTGTAGAGGGTCCTTATGTTTCGACACATTCGCGCTGCCTCCCCGGTTGGCCATGCCTGCATCCTCGGTCCCGTGAACGCCCTGGGCTGCCGGAAGCCCGGCGACCGCCTGATCCTGTTGACTACTATCCACCGGCCCAGGGCTACTCCGTGTACCCTATGGTCTGCCCGAAGAGTACCCGCTGATCTTTTGCCAGTCCCAGCCGTGCGGCAAGCTCGGTCTTGTTGCAATTGTGAAACCAGGCCGCCAGTCCCTGCGAGGCGGCGAAAAGGTACACGTTGCCTGCAATCATGCCCGTATCGACGTAGTAATAGGATTTCTGCGTCTCTCGGTCCCACAGCCCTGGTTCCTGGAATCCGGCCTTGCTGAACTTGTCGATATCCACGACATAGATGAGACGCACCGGTGCTTCCGCGCCCGCCTTCCCTTGTCCCTTTCCTATCCCCATGGCCCGCAGGTCGCCGGCCACGACGGGAACCATCCTGTGAGCGGCCGGATCATACCTGTAGACGCCTTTCTCCGTGGCGACAAAGAGATCTATTTCCTGCGAATTGCTCGCCGAGGCGGAGGTTATTCCCGGGCCCCCGAATGGCCCTTTTTTTCTGTTCACGCCGCAGGCCGACCAGAGCAGGTTTGACAGCAGCTGCAAGGACAGGGGTTTTGCACCGATGGAACGTACCGTCTGCCTTTTCCGCAGTGCCGCGAAAACGGACGTGCCTCGACCAGCCGTAGGCCTGGGAAGTGCAATTGGCTGCAGTCCCCTGGCGGCGCCTTCAGAATCTGGATGAGCTAATTGTTTCCTCGAGGATATTGCATGACTCATTTTTCACCTCGCCTTATAGAACCCCCGGCGCATGCCCCTTTGTCAAGGCGCCGGGTCTCCGATCCTTTCTTGATCGCCGTTGCGATCATTTTTTTCTTGACATTCCTCTTTAGATATATAACCATATAGCTATGAAAGAGGTGATGGCGGACCCGGAAGTTTCCCTGGACGCGGTCTTTGCTGCCCTCGCAGACCCGACGCGTCGGGCAATTGTCGAGCGGCTGGCTCACGGAAGTGCAACCGTGACGGAACTGGCAGAGCCGTTCCGCCTGAGCCAACCCGCGATCTCCAAGCACCTGAAAGTGCTGGAACGTGCGGGGTTGATCTCCCAGGGGAGGGATGCCCAGCGGCGTCCGCGACAGCTCGAGCCGCAGCGGATCAAACAGCTTTCGGATTGGGTTGGCACCTACAGACACCATCTCGAGGCAAGCTACGAGCGCCTCGAAAACTACCTGCAGACCCTGCAGGCCAAGGAGGGTTGGGGCCTCGGGAGCTCGTGATGACCGTGTGCGAGGTCGACCTGCTGGCGCAAGGAGATTCAACATGATCGAGGAACCGACAATCGCCACCACGCGTGAACAATTGACTGCCATGGTCCACATCACAATTCCGCGTGCCGAGATCCGGAATGCCATGGGCCCGGGCATCAATGAAGTGAAGGCCGCCGTCGCCGAGCAGCGCATTGCCATCGACGGTCCGTGGTTCACCCACCACTTGAAAATGGACCCCAACGTATTCGACTTCGAGATCTGTCTGCCGGTCAAATCGCTGGTCCTGGCCGCTGGACGCGTGAAGCCCGGCCGCATGCCGGCCGCCAGAGTGGCCCGGACCGTTTACCACGGCCCTTACGAGGGGCTGGGCGCAGCCTGGGGCGAGTTCGGTGACTGGATAAAGGCCAGGGGGCTTGCTCCCGCGGAGGACCTCTGGGAAGTCTACACCGTGGACCCTGAATCGAATCCCGACCCGGCGAGCTGGCGCACGGAGCTCAACAGGCCTCTGCGCGAGTAAGGGCGCTCATGCGCGGGATAACTGGGTTGCCCGGATGATCAGCGAGCTGTTCAGCCTACTTGAGGGCTGCCATCAGGTTCGCGCCGTCCGGACTTCCCAACCCCGTGCAGGCATCCCAACCCGCCCCTGCGCTGTAGGCGCCATTGGTGCCGCGGGTGATGTCTCGAAATGCTCTTGCCGCGGGGGGCAGAACGTAGATCACGGGATTGAGATAGCCGACGGGATGACCGAAATGCTGATTCATGAGCGCAATCAATCCCGCCCATAAAGGGGCCACGGCGCTTGTGCCGCCGATGACTGTCTGCTGCCCATCAACGCGCACAATGTAGCCGCTCCTCGGACTGGCATCGCCGCATACATCGGGAACGCCGCGCCCCACGTGCGCGCCCGGATTTGCGGACGGTGGCACGTGAGATTGAGCCTGCCACGCCGGCAGCGCGAACGTGTCACTCACACCGCCGCCGCCGCTCCGCCGGTGGGGAGATCATTCCAGACAACCTCACCGGTCACGGTGCCGGCAGAGGCATCCAGGTGCGTACCGCCGCAGCTCAGCACGGACGGGCTCGACGCCGGGAAGTCCACGTGCGCCTTGCCGTCCCAGTTCTGCGCCATGTCGGCCGAGCCGTTGTCGCCGGAGGCACAGCAGATGGTCACCCCGAGTGCAGCGGCATCCTGGAAGGCCTGGTCGAAAGCCTGCATTGCCTGCCGCGTCCAGCTGGACTCCGGGCCGCCCCAGCTGATGGAAATCACCGACGGTTTGCGCGTCGTGTCGTGAATGGCCGTTGTGATGGCGTCAAGAAAGCCCCGGTCGGTATTAGGCGCAAAATAGACCGCGATCCGCGCCTTCGGGGCGATGGTTGCGGCCACTTCGATGTCGAGCATCACCTCGCCATCCGCGCTGTTCGGATCACCGGCGGGATGATTGTGGGCGCCATCCACCGCCAGTGAGGTCACCTGGGGCATCGGAATCGCGAGCTGGTTGAAATACGCTTTCAGGTCATCGTTTTGAAACCCGCCGCCCAGCTCGATGATGGCGATGCACTGGCCAAAGCCATCGAGCCCGGTTGGAAAATCATACAGCCTCGCGAGCTGAGGCGGGGTGAACGAAGTGGAAGAAACCGCTTGGGAGCCCGCCCCGGGGGACTGGTCCGCGGGCCGGTGAATGCGGAACTTGGCGGTGCTCTGCGGACGGTCATCAAGGCCAAGGACCGCCTGCACTATTGGGGCAAGCTCCTCGGGCACCTGGACGGATCCTGTTCGCCCCCGGGTACGTGCCGGTGGGATGTTCATAGCGCATCAGCGTGACGCCGAACGCCGTGTTGAACGCGCCGATCGTGCCGGAAAGCACAACGCTCCGCCGTGCGCGGCTGACCTCCACGACGTCGAGGCCGTGTTCCTGGGCAAAGGCTTCCACTCGTGTGATGTCTTCCCCGGCAGCGCCCTGCGCCGCTTCGAGCTGCTCGCGCGTGAGGTACGCTCGGTCCCTGATGGAGCCGGCGTTCGCCGCCTTTTGCGCCGCAGTCCCATCCGCGCCGGGCCCGTGGCGCAGCACCACGGTTACCTCGATTCGCTCTTTTGGATCCGCCGCGCCGGAGGATCGAGAGCCTTGCAGAGGGGAACGATCACTTCCGGGAACCGAATGCTGACGCGCCGCCATGTCATTCTCCTTTTTGCCGCGAGCTCGTTTCTCGCGGCACAATGACCTCCGCGAGAGGATCAGGACTCCTGCTGCGAATGTAGCGATTGTGGAGAGAGACTGGCAATGGGTCTTCTCATCCACTTGACGGGTGCGGGCCCGGGGGCGAAAATCCGCACCGTGATGGAGTTCAAGCGCCTTTTCACCCGTCACGAAGCGGAGCGCACGCTGCCCCTGGTCAGGCAGATCGTGGCCGACGTGCTGGAGACGGCGCAAAGGATCCGCGGGCTTGATGAGAAGGATGAGGACCGGGCCCGCCTGGAGGCCGAGCTTGAAGAGAACCTCCGCGAGCTGGAGGCAATGGGCTGCTACTTCAAGGACTGGAGTTTCTCGGTAGGGCTTGTGGATTTCCCCGCCGTCATTGACGGAGAGACGGTTTTTCTCTGCTGGCGCAGCGATGAGAACGAGCTGGCCTGGTATCACCGAATCGAGGACGGCTTCCAGGGGCGCAAGCCGCTGCCGGGGACTTCGATCAGCAGCAATTAAGCAGCCCGGGGCGGACGACTCCTGCCTCCGTTCACCGAACCTGCGCGGTGCGCCGTGATTCAAACAGGTCGTCGTGGCTCATTGGCTTTCCGAAATAATACCCCTGGGCGAAGTCGCAACCGTATCCCCGGAGCATTTCCGCCTGTGCCTCCGTCTCGATCCCTTCCGCCACCACCGTCTTTCGCAGCTCGTGAGAGAGGGAAATCATCCCGCGCACGATTCCCGCCGAGTTCTGATCCCCTTCGGCATGGTCCAGTCTCGAGATGAAGCTGCGATCGATCTTCACGCAATTGATGGGAATCCTGTGCAGGTACCCGAGGGAAGAATACCCTGTTCCGAAATCATCGAGCTTGAAGCTGATCCCCTCCAAGGAAAGATGCTCAATGACGCGCGTCGCGACGTCGCGGTTTTCCATGATGGCGCTCTCGGTGATCTCCAGGTGAAGCAGTCTCCGGGGGAGCTCCAGCCGATCCAAGGAGGACAGGACGAACTCGGCAAAGTCATCCTGCCCGAACTGGATGGCCGACACGTTGACTGCAAAAAACATCATCTCCTGTCCACCATCGTTGAGGAGGCCTTCGCTGCGAAGGGCCGCGGCGGTTTTCAAGGTCTCGATGAGCATGTACGCGCCCAGTGGAACGATCAGTCCGGACTCTTCAGCTATGGGGATGAACCGGTCCGGGCCGATAGGCCCCAGCCGCTCGTGCTGCCAGCGCGCCAGCACTTCCCAGCCGGTGATCGTGCCGTCCATGCGAACGATCGGCTGAAACGAGAGGGATATGCCGCCGGAGGCGATGGCGGTGCGCAGCGCGGCGGACAGGACATTGTGCTCGTCCACCTGGAGGCGCATTTCCTCGGAGAAGACCACCCGCAGGTTCCGCCCCGAAGACTTGGCACGGTGCATGGCGATCTCCGCATCGTGCAGGATGGACTGCGGATCCTTGTAGTCGGCCCGGCTGACAACGATGCCGATGCTTGCCGAGGGAATCACCGGCGCTCGTCCCGAAGTAGATCGGGAGGCACAGTTGATCGACGATGCGATCCGTGATCTCTTCCAGGTTCTCGGTGCCGGCCAGCCCGTCCAGCAGCAGGACGAACTCGTCTCCTCCCACGCGGGCTGCCAGGTCGACTTCCCGCACGCTCCGCTTCAGCCGCGAGGCCACCTCGCAGAGGAACACGTCTCCCGCGCTGCGGCCGAACCTGTCATTGATCGTCTTGAACCCGTCGAAATCCAGGTGGAGAATCAGCGTAGGACATCCTTGGATCGCGATGGCTGCGAAGGATGAGCTGCTCGAGCCGGCTCAGCGCGAGGCTTCGGTTGGCCAGCCCGGTGAGGGCGTCGTGAAGGACATCATGGGTGAGCTGCCGCTCGGCACGCTTTCGATGCTCGAGCTCCGCGGTAAGCTTGAGGTTGCTTTCCTCCAGGGCGCGCGTTCGTTCCGCAATCCGGTCCTCCAGGAGAAGATTGGCCGTTTTCAGAGCCTCCTCCGCGGCCACGCGGCGGGTGACATCGAAGAAGGTCACCACGGAGCCGATGGGTCTTCCGCGCTTCACGATTTCGGCGGTGCGGGTCTCAAACAGCCGCCCGCCGTGGGACAGCACGGGCTCCTCGGAGACCGCCGCGCCTCCCGGTTCGCGGGCCAGGCGAAGATCGGCGTACGGCGGGCCCAGCTCAAGAAGTGTCCTGCCGACGTCTCTTGCGCTCGTTCCAAAAGAGCCTCGGGCCGCGGCATTCACATACGCCAGGTGCCCGTCACGGTCGAGTATGAGCACCGCATCACGGAGCTGCTCGATGGCGGTCGTCTGGGCTGTGGACACGAGCGCAAGAAAACGGAACCGGGTGAGATTGAACACGGCCAGCAGCCCTGTGAGGGAGAAGGCAAGGGGAGTCGGGTCAACGCTGCCCAGGGGGAAAATGCCTGAGAGGTAGATGAGGTTCGCTGCCACCGGGAGCAGGGTGCCGACCACCAGGGTGACCCTCTGGGCTTTCCTGGTGCCGCGGCTGGCGTGCAAAGCCTTGAGGTTGAGTACCGTGCCGGCAATGATGCAGATGTAGGAATACGCGGAATGGACCCAGAACCAGGGGCCGAAGTCCTTGGCGATCACAGAGAAACCCGACTCGATCTCCAGGTGAAACCCGTGACGGACGAAACCCAGGGACGTGTCCGTCCAGACCAGGACGGCGGTGACCGCGGGAACCAGCCAGATCACCCACGGCGGTCTTCGGACCCCGCGGCCCCGCTCTTCCTGACCGAGCGTTGATCCGAGGGTGAACCATAGGACAGGGATGGCGGCGATTGCCAGGTACTCCAGGTTCGCGGAGACGAGCTTGAACGGGAGCCCGGGGGCCAGGTATTCCAGGGCGTTCCAAGCGGCCCACCATGCGGTTGTTCCCATGAGGAAAGCCATGACAACCGCGCTTCTCGAACCCCGGCTGCGGATGGCAATGTACGCGGTCAGCTGGCCGGAGAGCAGTGCGGTAGCGCCGAGTATGCCGACAACAAGGACCATACCTTTCCTTTCCTCACGGCCGATCCGAGGGCTCCACAGTCTCTGGCTATTCCTCCTGCCCTGTCAAGGATGAGACGAATCTCCCGAACTCTGCTGCACGGGGTGAATGACCCGCAGAGGCGCGACGCTGTCAGCTCAGCTTGCAGGCACAGCCCTATTTCTTGGGCTTGTCCCAGTTCATCATCCAGCGCATCCCGAACTTGTCGGTAAAGTCGCCGTAGATCGAGCCCCAGAACTCTTCCTTCAACGGGTGGCCGATTTTTCCGCCTGCGGACAGTTTGGAGTACAGGGTGTTGATCTCTGCTTCGCTGGTGCAGTTGATCATCAGCGTCATTGTATTCCCCTGCACGACGGCATCGGGGCTCATCTGGTCGGAGCCGAACAGGTTCAGCGGGCCGTTTGTCAGAGCGGCGTGCATGACTTTCTTGTGTGTTTCCGGCGGCATCTGCTTGGCCATGGGGGTCTCACCAACGGTCTGGATATTCAGGTCCCCGCCAAGGCACTGTTTGTAGAAGTTCATGGCTTCGCGGCAGTTGCCTCCGAAAGCAAGGTATGCGTTGATCTGCGGCATGGTGACCCTCCTTACGGCCAAATATAACCGTCCAACGGTGTGACGGCCACGGGACTGCCCGGTTCAGCGCGCGGCTTTTCAAGGGCGGCAACTTCGGCTACCCTGTCCTGACATGATCCATGAAACCGTCATCGACCTTGAAAGGGCCAGTGATCACTTTGACGATCCAGGCTGGGTCTTCGTGGACTGCCGATTCGACATTCGCGAGCCCGATCGCGGCGAGCGCGAGTACGCCCAGGCGCACATCAGCAAGGCGGTGTACGCGCACCTGGACCGTGGCCTCTCGGGGCCGATCGAAGCCGGGCGCACGGGACGCCACCCCTTGCCGGCGCCCGCCGACCTTGTGCGCACGCTCTCGGAAATGGGAATCGGCGCAAAGACGCAGGTGGTTGCCTACGACGAGTCCACGGGAGGAATGGCCGCGGCCCGCCTGTGGTGGCTCCTCAAGTGGGCGGGTCACGATGCGGCTGCGGTCCTGGATGGCGGCTTCCGGAGATGGTGCGCCGCGGGACTCTCCTATTCAACGGGCGCTGAGACGAACCCGGCGCGCGAGTTCGAGGCCAAGTTCAGGCCGCAGCTGGCCATGGACGCCGACGAGGTCCTGGCTGTCCTGGAAGACCCGTCCTGGGTCGTGCTGGACGCGCGTGCGGCGGATCGCTATCGAGGGATCGGGGAAACAGTGGACCCCGTGGCGGGTCACATCAAGGGCGCGTTCTCGGCCCCCTATGTTTCCAGCCTCACGGAAGAGGGGACATTCAAGCGGCCGCAGGAGCTGTCGAAGCTGTTCGATGAAGCAATGCGGGGGCGCGACGCCTCCCACACCGTTGCGTACTGCGGGTCCGGCGTGACCGCCGCGCACAGCGTCCTGGCCAGCGCATACGCGGGGAAGGGCATGCCCCGGCTGTATCCCGGATCATGGAGCGAGTGGATCATCGACCCGGCACGGCCCATCATCAGGGGAGACGCCTGAAGGCCGCCGTCCGGCGGCGGCATGTTTGACCGCGACGGCATGGATTCCTACCGGGCCTCTTCTGCCCCCGCCACGATTATTTCTTCCAGCTTCTCGATGGAGATCTCGCTCTTTCGGTAGTCCCCGACCTTGATCCCCCGGTTGAGGATCACGAACCTGTCCGCTATGGAATAGACGTGGAAGAGATTGTGCGTGACGAAAATGCTGGAAATTCCCTCTTCCCGCAGGCCCTTCACGAAGGCCATGACCTGCTGGGACTCCTTGACGGACAGGGCATTGGTCGGCTCGTCCAGCAGGAGCAGGCGCGCCTTGAAGTGGATTGCCCGGACAATCGCCACCGCCTGCTTCTGGCCACCGGAGAGCTCGCCCACCGCCTGGTCAGGATTGGACAGGCCGATGCTGATGGTGTCCCTCAGGAGACGCCGAGTGATCTCACGCATCTCCCGTTTGCCCATGAATCCCAGCGGGGAGATGATCTCGTTGCCCATGAAGATGTTGCGGTAAATCGAGACACTGTCCACAAGGGCCCGGTCCTGGTAGATGGTGGCGATGCCCAGCGCCTGGGAGTCGCGGTAGCTGGTAATGCGTTTCTCCACGCCTTCACACTCGATGCGGCCTCTGTCGGGCAGGTAGATCCCACTGAGGATCTTGATGAGCGTGGACTTGCCCGCACCGTTGTCCCCGACGAGCCCGATGATCTCCCCCCTGCTGACGTCGATGTCCACGTCCTTGAGAGCCTCCACGTGACCGAATGACTTGGAGATGCCCCGCATCCTGTACAGCGGCGCCGCGCCAGCGTGATCAGCCATTGCGCTTCCTCCCTCCCTGGAACAGGATGTGCGCCGTCACGGCGACAATGACGATGACGCCGACGAAAAACCGGAACCAGAATGCAGGTGCACGGGAGAGGATGAGGATGTTCTCCACGATGAAGAGGATGATCGTCCCCATCACCGTGCCCACCACGGTGCCCGCTCCCCCCGAGAGCATCGTGCCCCCGATGACAACAGCGGCAATCGCGGACAGCTCCAGGCCGCTTCCCGCGTTCGAGTAGGCCGAGCCCATGCGGAAGACCTGGATGGCACCTGCCAGGGCGGCCAGGCCGCCGACGATCATGAAGTTGATGATCTTCACCCTGTCCACCGGAATGCCCATGGCAACGGAGGCGCTCCTGTTGCCCCCGGTGACGTAGGTCCGGTTCCGAACCGGTGATTTTCCAGCAGCACCCAGATCACGATCGCCGCGGCAATGAACCAGAAGACCTGCACGGGAAAGCCGGACACGTCGGAGGTGAAGAACCTGGCAACCGGCCGTGTCCGGTCATAGGCTTCAGGGAAGCCTGACGAGGCCAGGAGCACCACGCCGCGGAAGGCCATCATTGTCCCCAGTGTGGTGATGAAGGAAGGGATTCCGATCTTGGTGGTAATGATGCCATTGACGAACCCGATTGCGACGCCCGAGGCTATGCCGATCAGAAAGGCGAGGACGGGGTTCACCCCAGCTGCCTCCGTGAGGTAGGCCATGATGAATGGCGAAAGGGCGAATGTCGAGCCGACGGAGAGGTCGAATTCGCCCGCGATGATCAGCATGGTCATCCCGATAGCAATAAGACCCAGCTCGGGCATGGTCTTCAGCATCACGAAGAGGTTTTCCTGCGAGAGGAACTGGCTGTTGGAAAGGGAAAAAATCGCAACGAGAGCCGCGGTCAGGAGCACGATGCTCACATCCTTGTGACGGACAAACGCTTTGAACCGTCCCTTTTCCTTCACAGCGCAATCCTCCTCACGCGGAAAATACCGTACAGAGAAAGCGGCCGTGCATGCACAGGCACTGCCGATGAAAGAAGGCCTGCCCCCGCACGCGGCGGGCAGGCCGATTTCGCAGATGAAGCCGCGCGACCTAGCGGATCCGTCTTTTTGCCAGGTCGATGACTTCGTCCACGTTCTTGTCATTGACGATTCCGCGGCCCGTGTCGATGTCGAAGGCGGCGAACTTGCCGAACTTCATCGTCGCAAGCTCGACCACGGTGTAGAAGCCCTGGAGATAGGGTTGCTGGTCGATGACAGCCTTCGTGATGCCTGCCTTGATGGCAGCGGGTGTCTGGGGAAGGAGGTCGAAGCCTCCGACCACAACCTTGCCCTGGAGCTTGAGGTCCTGGACCGCCATGCCTGCCACCTCGGTCGTCAGGCCGCCAACGTTGAGGACTGCGCCGACGTCCTTGTGCCCGAGCAGGTACGCGGATATTCGGCGCGTGGTCTCAGCTCTTTCGTATCCCGCGTCCAACTCCTCCGCGGTGACCCCGATCTCCTTCATGGCCTCGATGATGCCGGCGGAGCGGTTGACCGCGTACGACATGCCCGGAACTTCCTCGGGGATGACGATCTTGTCGCCCTTTTTCAGGAACTGCTGCATGTATTTGCCCAGGACGTAGCCGACCTTGTGTTCGGCGGCGCCGATGTAGGCAAGGCGGGGGGAGTTGGGGGCGTCATTGTTGAAGGCGATCACGGGGATCCCTTTGTTCAGCGCCTTCTGGATCCCGTCGTTGAAGGCCACAGGGTCCACGATGGAGATGCCGATGCCGTCCGGGTTTCCGGCGATGGCCTGTTCGAGGAGGGCCACTTCCTTCGCGTTGTCCCCTTCAGACATGAGGATCTCGGCGCTCACCCCCATGAGCTTCGCCGCGTCCTCCATGCCCTGCTTCACGACGCTGTGGAACGGGTCTCCCGAGGACCCGTGGCTCACCAGGACGAACTTGAGGTTCATGCCGGTTCCGCCTGCCGCCCTGGGGATGGCAAGCGGGCCTGCCGCAAATGCGAGACCGGCCGCGGCAACGAGCGCCAGGGCAATCACGAGCAACCTGAGAGTCTTCATGCTTCGCTCCTTCTGTTATGGACATTATCACCCGCGTGCGTACTGCGCCCCGTGTATGAACCATACCGGGAAGCGCAGTCGATGAGCATGCGGATATTTTCTTCCGGCGTGTCCTTGGCCAGCGAGCAGCCAGGACCGAAGAACAGCCCGGGCCGGGGCATCCAGGCGCCCAGGGTTTCCCTGCACGTCCGCTCGACCTCCGCCTCGGTCCCGAACCGCAGGATGCGGGGGCTGATGGGTCCGTTGATGCCGCCGCGGTCCTGCACCGCGTTCAGCGCGGCGGCAAGGTCCGTCTTCTCGTCGATTTCCACGTAGGCTGCGCCCGTGGACACCATGTCAAGGATGATGGCCGTCGCATCCCCGCAGATGTGGAACGCGAAGACGATGCGGTCCCTGGAAAACTCTTCAGACAGGGTTTTCTGGCAGCGCATTGCATATCGGCGGTAGAAGAACGGCGAAATGAGGTCGGGTCCCGAAACCGAGTCTCCCATGCGGATCACGTCAGCCCCTGCACGGGAGAGCTCCCTGCCATAGGCGCGCGTGAAAGACGTGCAGAAATCCAGGAGCCTGCGGAACTCCTCCTCGGCCTCGCCCGTTGCAAGAGCCAGCAAGGTCTTCTCCAGGCCGGCGATCTGCGTCGCCAGCGTGAAGGGACCTTGATCAACCGTGGCAATGATCACAGCGTGCCGTCCGATTTCCTTCTTCAGAGCGGCCACGGCCTGCAGGACAACGGTCAGGGGGAACGTGCTTGTGACGTCGGGGAGCCGGAGGCCGCCCACCTCCGACCATTCGGAAATTGCCGGCCCCGCTACCCCCGGGAGTTCCCCGGCGCGTACTCCACCCTGCATCCAACGGCTTCAGCCGCCGCGTGGGTTCCCACGTCCACGATGACACCGTCGTGGCGGTACTTTTCCCACTCGCCAATGTGACCCTGCACGACGAGATCCGGGTTTCTGTAGACAAGGGGGAAGTCGAGGCCGGTGGATTGGGCGGCCAGAACCATGTTCTGCAACTGCACGGGCACACGGTCAATCGGCGAATGAGAGAGAAATCCCTCCAAACGTTCCCTGCTTGTCACACGTCGCCTGATCTTTGGAGCGAGTATAGGTCCGCGATATCCAGGTGTCAACGCGATCATCAACCCGAACTGCTTGACTCCTGCCGGACCCGTACCTGTCCCGCACTCCAACCGAGCTGTTCAAACAGCCTGTGCTGCCATGATGGTCCGGTCCAGATTATGCGAGCTGCTTCCCCCCGCCGGGTCCGGCCGACTGGTCCCAGATTGAATCGATTTCCACCTTGACGACGTGCTTCGGTGTTGGCAGTTGCGGCATTGCCTTGTGGATCGACTCCACGGTCTGGTCGAAAAGGGGCCCGCTATCAATCTGTTCCGTCTTTCCCTTGAACGCATACCCGCGGCGCGCCTCTGGATCGTAGACCATTATCGCAACCTTGGGGTTTTCCTTCAGGTTGTTCCGGGTCTTGAGCGAAAAGATGTCGGCGAACAGAAGGTGCTCGTCATCCAGCACGCGCAGGGACCCCTTGATGGAAACATTGGGTGTGCCGTCACGTGATGCAGTGGCCACCCAGCCCTGCTTTCCTTTGATGAACTCCTGGAGCTCGGCGGGAATCCTGACTGCCATGATCGACCTCCCATTGGTGTGATGATCGAGTGTAGACTTCGATCGTGGCCGGGTCAACGACAATGCAATGAATGGTCCATCAGCCTTCGGGAGCAGTATTTTCACTGGGGGGAGGACCATGAAACCACCATATACGGTCGGAGCAGGATTCCTGAAGGACCTGGAGGCAGAGGCTCCAGCCAGCCGCAAGTGTCTTGAACGAGTCCCCGAAAGCCTGTTCGGGTGGAAGCCGCACGAAAAATCGATGACGCTCGGCTACCTGTCCCTGCTGGTTGCTGAAATTCCCCGGTGGATCAGCCAGATGGTGGAAACATCGGAGATCGATTTCGGAAAATTCGATTCAAACCCAGGACCACCGCCGAGCTGGTGCGTCATTTCGATGAGAACATGAAGGGGGCCCAAAAGGCTTTGCTGAGCATTTCGGATGAATCGCTGCAGGAGCTCTTTTACCTCAAGAACAACGGCCAGGTTCTCATGAGCGTCCCGAAAGGGGAGAACGTCGGACCGACGATTCGCCATCTCGTCCATCACCGCGGACAATTGACGGTCTTCCTGCGTCTGAACAACATCCCGGTCCCGTCGATCTACGGCCCCTCCGCGGATGAGCGGGGATTCTGAGGCCAACCCTTTTGAGATGATATCGCGCCGAGATGCTCCGTTTGCTCTTCTTTTCGCGCTGGTCGTGCCACTCTTCATCCTCATGGGCGCCGTGTCCGCCGGGGCGCAGAGCTCTGCAGACGGCGCGGGCACGGTCATTGCGGCCTACACGGTCACCCATGGATCCCTCGCGCCTGACCCGGGCGTCAGCACCTCCGCCGGGAAGAGACGGCTCTACGATGCGGTGGAGACCTATGTCTGGTGCGCCCTTCCCCCGGATGCCAGGGCGCGGGTTTCCCGGCTGGAATTGTTCGTCACGCCGAGCAATGTCCAGGAAGCCCTGGACGGCACTGCCACGGAAAGCGACGATGGGACAAGCTGGACCCTGAGCCTGGACTACGGGGAAGGGGAGAGCGCCGTGATACAGAAAGGGAAGGACGATTCTGTGACCTTTGACGAGGTCATCGCTCATGAGCTGGGGCACGTGCTGTCCCTCAACCAGGATCAGAGGTCTGATGATCAGAGCCTGGACACGTATGCCGATGATGAAAGCCCCTTCACGGAGAAGGCGTACCTCAACCAGTTCTACCAGGAGTTCTGGAACGGGCGCTACCCCGGCTGGTCTGAAAACGGGGGAGCAGACCAGGCATCTCGGCTTTTCGACGGGCACAAGGACGATTTTGTCACCGACTATGCGGCCACCGATCCGGTCGAGGACTTCGCTGAGTCCTTTGCGTATTTCGTACTGAGCCCGAAACCGACGGGCAGAACGGCAAAGGCGGAGAAGCTTCGGTTCTTCTACGGTTTTCCCGAGCTGCTGAAAGACCGGCAGTTCATGAGACGGAACCTGGCCAGCGCAAAGATGTCCCTCATTCCACCGGGTGGCGGATGATCGTCTTCAGCTTTTCCGGAGCTGACCGCCGCGGGTCGCCGAGATAGATTTCGTGGTGCCGGCCGCGCAGCCGCAATCCCTGCTCCTCCACGAACCGGTGCAGTCGTTCGACGGCAGCGCCTTCAGTTGAGTACGGCCCGACGTGAAAATTTGCGCCGCCTTTCCCTCCGCCAACTTTTCAAACCTGACCGCGGGGAAACCGGAAAACTTCGCCTTCTTCCGGACGGCTGCGACCGTCTCTCTGACGTCACTCTTCGTCACGAGGTCGGGCAGCGCGATAAAGAGCGTCCATTTCCACTTGTCCCTCTTTTCCTCCAGGAAGTCTGCGACCTCGTCCGCACTCCACAAACCCTCCAGGGGCAGCACCGGGTAGTCGATTGCCCTGCCCTTATTGTATGAAAACTTCAGCGTATACGCGACGCTGTAGAGAGTGCCGGCGGCCTCCTGGAATACGGCGCTGTTCGGATCTCCGGTGCCGTCCACCATGATGACGTTCATTACGGGCACGTCGATCACCGTGGGTTTCACTGCCGAGGCAGTATAGAATGGCTTCAGGGTCTTCCTCAGGGTGATTGTCCTCATATCGGTTTCACCGGGACGTAGAGGTCGAATACAAATCTCGGCCGCGCGGACGAGCCCCCCGGCTTTCCGATATACGACTCGAATGCGGGCGAGTCATCGGGCTGGAATCCGCTCCCCGGCAGCCACTCACCGTACAGGTACGAGTAGGCTTTGCGGAAGATGTCGCTTCCGCCTGAGAATCGGCCGACGGCGTACGTCCCGGGGCGCACGTTCATGACGCTCACCTCGCCCTCTGGCTTCGCCCGTTCGTCGACCGCCAGGCAGGCGTAGTAGCGGCACTTGTCCTGCGGTGTGATGTCCGGGTTGTCGAGGGGCATGCCGATGACCCTCATCTTCGGGCTCACCACGCCTCGCGGTCCGGCCCACGCGAAAAGGGTTTCGAACGCGCTCCCGATGCCGGCACCGTCCCCGTAGCCCTTCATGTGTTTCACGTACGCGATTCGAAAGGCCGGCACGTTCTCGATCCTCACGATCGGTGTTTTGCCCATTCTCCACCTCCTGGCCTGCACTTCTGACTGTCCATGCCAGTATGGGGAAGGTCCGAGGGATCTGTCTTTTCTTTTCTTGCTGACCTGTTGTCCAATCTTGCGATTCTCCCGCCAGGTTGTGGGTGACGAGCCGAACCGGGACTTGAACAGCCTGCAGAAAAGCGCCGTGGTGGAAAAGCCGCAGGCAAGGGCGACGCTCGTGATGGTTGTGGCCGGGTCGGTTGTCAGCAGGACCGCGGCCTTTTCCAGCCGCAGCCTGCGGATGTATTCGGCAGGAGGCTCGCCGATGAGCGCGGAGAAGATGCGGTGGAAGTGGAACGGCGAGAAGTGCGCCGCAGCGGCCAGTCGCGCAAGGGTGATGTCATTCCCCAGGTTCCCGTCAATGAAGTCCAGCGCGGCGCTTGTCCGCCGCAAGTACTCTTTTCGGGTCCGGTCAGTGGCCGCGCTCACTCCGCCCCCCGGACCCGCGCAGCCAGCGTGAGCAGCTCCGCCCCGGGGTCGTTATCCACGCGGGGAAAGAGGATCGTGAAGGATGCCCCCGCGCAGGGAGAGAAAACGAACCGTCGTGAATGCCAGGGTTTCGCCATAGCGATTGTTCGAACGTGATAGTATCCCGGGTTGGGATTTCTGGAAAGGATGACTTACCTTGGCCGGGCGTTCACGCGAGGGAAACGGCTCCGCGCGGCTGTTCCTGCATGATCTGGCCCGGACCTGCCTTGAGCATGACAAGGATCGACTCTTCCTCTTTCGAAAACGAGAAGTGGAGGAGATGGTCGCTGCCGGACCTGTCTCTCACTATCAGGGGGATATCGGAAAAGTGCTCCCCGGTTATCCGCGCGAGGTCGATCAGTCTCCTGATCCCGCAATGGAGGCACAGCGAAGTCTCGCCGCAGCGGCCGTGCCTCGCGGCGCTCTGGCACTTCATGGCTTCACCGATTCGCAGCCCGGCATTGTCGAGCACAAACCTGCCGAACAGTCTTTTGAACAACCTGTTGGAAGTCATGACAGTGAGATCGCGATTGACGTACGCGGCCGGCGATCGAAGACTTTCAAGGACGGATGAAAGAGTGATCGAGCAGCGGCGACATACGCCGCCGACACGGAGATCGTCGTCGGCCCCCCAGGGTACGTTGCAGCGCGGGCACACCGCCTTGCCCATCCAGTGACCCCCCGTAGTTGCAGTTTTGCGAAGACGATTCTGGATTGTTTTGCGATTGGAAGAAGACGCCGGTTGGCCGTACGACAGGAGGAAGCATATCACACGTGCGGAAGCCGGTCAAGGATAATCAGATGAAGCGAACGGCTTGACAATTATATGTTTAATGATTAAACTGTTTAGTGGATAAACAGAAATGGAGGACGCACTCGTGAATGACGACAAGCGATTCGACGCTATCGTGATCGGTTCCGGGATCGGCGGGATGGCCGCCGCGGGGCTTCTCTCCCGGCTGCTGGGCAGGAGGGTGCTCGTGCTGGAGCGGCACTTCGAGCTGGGAGGATTCACCCACGTGTTTCGAAGGGGGGCCTGGGAGTGGGATGTCGGCCTCCACTATGTCGGAGAAATGGGGAAGGGCGGAATGGGGCTGGCCCTTATGGACTACCTGACCAACGGGCGGCTGGAATGGGTGAGGATGCCGGGGTGTTCGAGCGCTTTGTCTATCCGGGGCTCACTGTCGAGGAGCCGGGTGACCCCGCGGCGTACGCCGGGAATCTCGTGTCCCGTTCCCGGAGGAAGCAGGGGCCATCCGGAAGTACTTCCGTGACATCCGGAGGGCTGCACGCTGGCATGTCCGTGATTTTCTCATTCGATTTGTCCCGTGGTATTTCGGTTTCTGGATTCGCGCCGTCAACCTCCTGGGCAGGAAACGGGCCTTGCAGACAACGGGCGCATATCTCGCGAGGGCTGTCACATCGGAACGGCTCCGCGCGGTCCTGGCAAGCCAGTGGGGTGACTACGGGCTGCCGCCGGCGCAGAGCGCATTCGCCATCCATTCCCTCATCGTCAATCACTACCTGGAAGGAGCGTACTATCCGAAGGGCGGCGCTTCCCGCATCGCCCGGCTGATCGAACCCGTCATCCAGCTGAACGGTGGGGAGTGCCGATTGGGCCAGGATGTCCAGGAGATCATCGTCGAGAACGGAAAAGCCGTCGGCGTCCAGGTCAGGAATGGCCCCCGCTGCCTTGCTCCCGTCATCATCTCGGATACGGGCACCTTGAACACTTATAAGCATCTGCTGCCTTGCGGCAGGGTCGACTGCCCGAGAGGGCATCGAAGACTGCCCCGGGGGCTCAGCGCGGTGACCCTGTACCTCGGGCTTTCCGATTCGCCCGGCACTCTCGGCATCCGCGGGGAGAATCTCTGGCTGAACGAGGACTTCGACCATGACGCTCTGGAGGAACAGGGCCGGGACCTTCTTGCCGGGGAAGCCCCGCAGGTGTTATCTCTCGTTTCCTTCCATGAAGGCAGGCCGGGACCGGCCGCACACGGCGGAGATCATCGCGCTTGTCAGCGCGGAGGCGTTCGCGGAGCACGGCGGCCTCCCGTGGAAGCAGCGCGCGCCGCGGTACTACGAGCTGAAAGACAGGATTTCCAGGGGACTCCTCCAGCTCGTGGAGAAGCACGTTCCCGGTCTTCACCCGCCTGGTCTCCTACCAGGAGCTTTCCACACCCCTGACGATCGAACATTTTACCAACCGATCCTCTGGGACCATGTACGGGCTTCCCGCGACGCCGCAGCGTTACAGGACACGGGACCTGAAGGTGCGCACGCCGATCAGGAATCTCTACCTGACGGGATCCGATGTCTCTTCACTCGGCATCCTCGGCGCCATGATGGGCGGGGTTGCCACTGCCGCTGCCGTGGCAGGCCCGGGCGGGTTTTTCCGTATCGTGGCGGCAGCCCGAAGCCGGCCGCACCTGCCGGCAGAACTTCTCAAGGACCAGCCGGCCGGTTCATTCACGGGCGTGGTTCACTCCGTGACGAAGCTCACCGAGACGGTCGTCGAGGTGGTGTATCGAACAGGCCGGGAGCTGACGTTTGTCCCCGGCCAGTATGTGAGGCTTCGAGTCGGGGAAGCGGAGTGGCGGGAATACTCGGTTGTCGAGCTGGCTCATGGAGAGCTGAAGCTGCTCATCGACACCCGCTCTGGAGGGCCGGGGTCGCGTTATGCCGCGTCGCTGTGCCCCGGGGATGAGACCGTCATTCGGCGGCCCCTGGGCGAGTTCCGCCTTGGCGCGGGGAACCGTGACTCGGTCTTCATCGCAACGGGAACGGGCATAGCACCCATGCTGCCGATGCTGCAGGAGATGGCGGAGAACGGCCGCGCCGGCCGGGTCCGTGTCTACTTTGGCTGCCGGACGCGGCGAGACAACATCCTGCCGCGGTACACCGCGAAGATCCGTGAGAAGCTGCACCTGGAGGAGGTGGTCTGCATCAGCGGCGCCGAATCCGCCGGGTACGTCGGCGGGGATGACGGTGACGAGGATTTCGTCCACGGCCGGGTCACGGGCCAGGTCGAGGCATTCGAGCAGATGGAGCAGACCGACTTCTACGTTTCGGGGAACCCGGGCATGACGGCGGAAGTGACGCGGATCCTGCGGCGGAAAGGCGCCGCAGCCATATTCACCGAAAGCTACTGAAAGGGCAGGAATGAGATTCGCCGAATCCGAGGTCTACAAGCTTCACGAAATCGTCATCCGGCTGGACGCGTACGCGCAGGGTGTGCTGTTGGCGCCTGTTGGCGTGACATACGCGGAGTTCCTTGTCCTTATGGCCGTGAGGGAATCAGACTCAACGACCCACCAGGATATCTCCCGTCTCATCGGTGCGAGCAAGTCACTGGTCAGCCAGCGGGTCAAGTCCCTCGAGGAGAAGCGCATGGTCCGGCAGGTGGTGAACTCGAAGAACCGGAGGGAGCATTTCATCGAGCTGACGCCGAGAGGGAACGAGACTCTCGATCGCGCGTACGCTTCGCTCCTAAGTGCGTCAGAAGAGGTCTTCGGGCCGCTGGGCAAGGAGCGTGGCCGGCTCAGCCAGGTCCTGGATCACATTCTGGAGGTGATCGGAAAAATCGACGGTGCCCCGCACGGCCGCGAAATGCCGAGCGGCCGGTAATCAGTCGGCAGCCAGGCCGCGCCCGGGGATCAGGCCGCGCCCGGGCCTGTTCTCTTGGTGGAGCGGCGGGCCCTGTTCCGCGGGACCGTCAGCGTCTGCCAATGCGCACCGGAAAAATGCTTGGCCAGGAACGCAATCTGCCCTACGTGAGACGTCAGGTGGCTCATGTGCCGGATGATGGCCCGCACGACAGTCTGGGGTTCTCCCCGCGCGCGGACCTCTTTTACAAGGTCGAGCCGGCGTGAGAGCCTCCAGCGCCGCGAAGGTGATCTTCCAGCCGTCGTTCCACCTGGTCTCCAGGTTCTTTCTCTCGTCGCGCTCCTCCATGACGAACTCCCCGTCCCGGTCGCGATCCGGCTTGTCACCGTCCGTCGTGAGGAAGTCCGTCCAGCGCGAGCGCATGTTGCCCGCAAGGTGCTTCACAATGACCGCGATGCTGTTGGATTCGGGGTCGATCTGTCGGAAGAAGTCCGCGTCACTGACCTGCGCCAGCGCCCTGTCAGCAAGGTCCCTGTACCTGTGCAGCTCACTTGCCGCTTCCTTGAGGAATACGGATTCGATCATGGATGCCTCCCTGGTGTCATTGCCCCTCGCAGGACGGGGCCACCGGAAATATAGTTCCTCTGGAGCGCACCGGCCAGAAATCGTTCCCGCGCGGTGTCGTGGCACGGTGTCGTGGTGCGCGTCCCTGCATGGCGCCCTGGCACAGCGTCCCAGCGGTCCGGGCGGTATGATACACTACCGGGGTGACAACTTCACTTGAAGGGATCAGCATACTGCTGACTGGTGCCACCGGCGGCATCGGCACTGCCACGGCCCGGCTGCTGTCGGCGCAAGGCGCCGAGCTCCTGATCCACGGCAGAGACAGGCAGAAAGTGGAAGGCCTGGTGGCGGAACTTTCTGCCGGCGGGTCGAAGGTCCGCGGCTTCGTCGCCGACCTGTCATCCCTTGCCGAGACGGTTCGGCTTGCCCGCCAGGCTGTAGAAAGCGCCGGCGCGCTGGATGTTATCATCAACAACGCCGGCATCGGGTTCGGAAAGGACGGGAAAAGGCGCGAGGTCAGCAGGGACGGCCACGAGCTGCGCTTTGCCGTGAACTACCTTGCACCCTTCCTGCTCACCGAGACACTCCTGGGTGCGGGACTGCCGCGGCGTGCCGTCATCAACGTTGCCTCGGCGGGCCAGGAAACCGTGGAACTCTCTGACCTCATGACGGAGAGCGGCTACACAGGGGTACGGGCGTATTGCAGAAGCAAGCTCGCACTCATCATGATGACCTTTGACTGCGCCGCCCTGCATCCCGGGCTGAAGGTCCACGCGCTGCACCCCGGCACATACCTCGATTCTCACATGGTGCGTGAGGCGGGAATCCAGCCCCTCGGCCCCGTGAGCCAGGGCGCGGATTCCATCCTGGCGGTTCTGGATGAAGCTCTGGGCGACACTTCCGCCGCGGGAGGCCGCGGCGAATCGGGCCGGTACTTCGACCGGTCCCGGCCGGCCCGGGCGCTGGCCCAGGCATACCTGCCCGAGTTCCGCAGGAAGCTTCGCGAGGCCAGCCTCTTACTCGTGGCTCCGTTCCGCTCGTAGTTGCTTCGGAGGGGGCACGGCCCGCCCTGTGCGAGCAGGGTCATCCGCCCTGTCGTGGGTTCAGGCCGGCAGCCCCGTGTGCACCTTCCGTGTGTCCCCGCGAGAACGATCGATATTCCTGCCAACAGCTTCCACCAGGCCTTCCATGCAGAACCCGCACGCGCCAGTCGGCTCGCTGATGCACCGCTTGCCGGGGTAGATCTCGTACAACTTCTTGTATTCGAGGGGCGTGAAGTTGGGCATCAATACGTTCGCTCCCGCCTTCAGACCGTCCTGCCTGTAGTCCTTGTCCAGGCTTCCCAGCGCAGTTGTTGCGGGAAGATGGCGTCCCTCGTGGCCAGGCGCGTGAGAGCCACGGTCTTCAGGGTGAGTGCCGCTCCGCCCCGCGCCTCGTCCCGGAACCTCGTTTCGGGGTGCGGGATGAAAGGCCCGATCCCGATCATGTCGAAGTCGTTCTCGGCAAAGAAGCGGATGTCGGCTGCAATATGGCGCAGCGTCTGTCCCGGCAGCCCGACCATGATGCCGCTTCCGACCTGGTAGCCAAGGTCTGCGAGGTCCGCCAGGCATCGAAGCCGGGTGTCCAGTGTCCGTCGTGCGTGCAGGGAACCATAGAGATCCGGGTCCGATGACTCGATCTTGAGGAGGTACCTGTCCGCGCCCGCTTCACGCCACAGAGCGAAGTCACCGCGCGGCCGCTCCCCAACGGATACGGTCACGGCCATGTCGTGGCTGTCTCTTGATCTCCCGCACAACCTCGGCAAACCACCGTGCATCCAGGCACTCGTCCTCGCCTGACTGCAGGACGACCGTCCGGATGCCCTGTTCCGCAATTGATGCCGCACAGCGCAGGATCTCGGGTGCGCTCATTCGATACCGGGCGATGCGCGGATTGCCCCCGTGCAGGCCGCAGTAGAAACAGGTATTGGAGCAGAAGCTTGAAAACTCCACGATCCCGCGCAGGAGCACGCCGTCCCCCATGAACTCCTTCCGGGTGGCGTCCGCTGCCTGGTAGATCTGCTGCACGTCTGCCTCGTCCTGCGAGGCGAGCAGGGACACCAGGTCGTTTATGTTCGGGCTCTGCGCCGCTGAGACTCTTTGGATGATGTCGCGGACTGTCGTGCCGTTCATCGCGCTCACCTGCCCCGGGCGGCTGGCACGCCGGCATCCGCAAGAGCCGCGTTGCGGAGCCGCTCCCTTTCCCGGTGAAAGGCGTCCAGGGCCGCGGGGAAAGGGGAGAGGGTGCGCTCGATCACTCCCTGGAGAACGGAGATGGCCACCCCGTAGTTGGTGACGGCCACCCCTTCGCGGCGCGCCTCCTCGATGCGGGAGAGCATTTCCCGACGGGTGAGCATGCATCCGCCGCAGTGGATGACCAGGCGGTAGCGGGCCAGGTCCTCGGGATAGTCCCGACCCGCGCACGTGTCGATCCGCACATCAGCTCCGATGTACTGCCGCAGCCAGCGAGGGATCTTCACCCGACCGATGTCGTCTTCGATGGCGTGGTGACTGCACGCTTCGGCAATGAGGATGCGGTCCTCCGGGCCGATGTCGGTGAGCACGGCGGCCCCCCGGGCCATCTCCGCAAGGTCGCCCTTGGACCGCGCAAAGAGGATGGAGAAGGTCGTGCAGGGCACCTCTGCCGGGGTGTCCCCGACGACCTTGAGAACAGCCTGGGAGTCGCAGACGGTGATGTCGGGCGCGATCGCCGATGCTTCGCAGGAATGCAGCGTACTCCCTCTCCTTCACCACGGCGACCGCGCCATCGCAGTCAAGGCAGTCGCGGATGGTCTGCACCTGCGGCAGGATGAGCCTTCCGCGCGGCGCCTGGAGATCGATGGGCACCACGAGGACCGCCAGGCTGACCCCTTTTCCCGATGACAGCAGATCCCCGATGAGGGGAGGGGGGCTGAGGAACTCTTCCGGGCAGACGTCCAGGAGGTGGCGCTTGAAAATCGAGAGGCACTCCTCCCGGCCTCCGGGGTCGATGCTCGAACAGCCGAGCACCCGGGGCGACTTCGTCTTCAGCATGGACAGAAACTCGTCGGAAGGGGCCTGGAGATCCGTCTTGTTCACCACGAGGATCACCGGCGCCTGTCTCTTCGCCGCTTCCGCGAGGATGTCCTCTTCGTATGCCGTCCAGGTTCCCGGCTTCAAGAATGATGACCACCACGTCCGCACGGTCGAAGATCTTCCACGTCTTTCGAAAGCCGCAGCTCCGCCAGCTCCGAGGTGTCATCCATTCCCGCGGTGTCCAGGAACACCACGGGGCCGATGGGAAGCAGCTCCATGGGCTTTTCCACCACGTCGGTCGTCGTTCCCGGCACCAGGGACACGATGGCCACGTCCTGGCCCGCGATCATGTTCAGGAAGCTGGACTTCCCGACGTTGGTGCGGCCGAAAAGGCCGACGTGAAGGCGAAGAGATTTTGGCGTGCCGTGTCATGCGTGTCCGTCCTTGTCGACGATCCTGGTTGCGGCGTCCCCTCCGGAGGGCCGACTGTATCCTTGTATCCAAGGGCCACGAGCTCCGGCGAGAAGACATCCGCCGCCAGCTCCGGGCCGAGCTTCCGGGAGAGAAAATCGAGGATGCTTTCCCCGCCCGAACGGGAAAACTCTTCCACGAGCAGCGTCGCCTTCTCGTAGCCGATATGCGGCAGGAGCGCCGTGACGATCATCGGGCTGCGTCTCGAAGTGCGGCACGGCAGCGCCTCTCATCCGCGGTGATGCCCGCCACGTGCGCCGCAAGCAGGGTGTCGATGCGGGTGAGAAGGTCCAGGGACTCGTGGAGGCTGAAGCTCACCAGCGGGCAGGAACTCGTTGATCTGGAGGCTTCCGCGGGAGCACGCGTCCGCGATCAGGGAGTCGTTGGCCATCACCTTCATGCCGACCTGGATGGCCGCTTCCAGGAGCACGGGGTTCACCTTGCCCGGCATGATCGAGGAGCCCGCCTGGAGGGCGGGGACCCGGATCTCCCCCAGCAGGCCAAGGAGGCGCAGGTCATTGCAGATCTTCACGAGGCTGGCGGCGTGCGCCTTCAGGATGCCCGAGACCTCCACGAAGCAGTCCGCGTTTGCCGTCTGGTCCACGAGGTTCTCCGCCCGGGCCAGCCCGAGGCCGGTGACTTCCCGCAGGCGCTCGATGACGAGGAAGATGTAGCTGCGCGGGGCGCAGAGACCGGTGCCCACCGCGGTCCCGCCGATGTTCACCACGCGAAGCCGCTCCTCGCACTTGAACGTGCGCCAGCGGTCCCGCCCCATGGCCTCCGCGAATCCAGAGAACTGCGCGCCGAGGGTGAGGGGCACCGCTTCCTGCAGCTCGGTCCTCCCCAGGGTGACGATCCCCGCGAACTGCTTTTCCTTTTCCTGGAACGCGCCCTGCAGGCCGGCAATCGCCTCGCTGAGCTTCCGCAGTCCGAAGATGGCGCTCACCTTCAGGGCGGTGGGATAGGTGTCGTTGGTCGACTGGTTGAGGTTGACGTCCTCGATGGGGTGGACCATGCGCGTACTCCCCGCGCGCGCCGCCGAGGAGCTCGATGGCCCTGTTGGCAATCACCTCGTTGACGTTCATGTTCGTCGAGGTGCCCGGCCCCGCCCTGCAGCGCGTCCACGGGGAACTGGTCCGCCAGCAGGCCCTGTGCAACCTCGTCGCAGGCCTGGGATATGGCGCCCGCCTTGCGTGCTTCCAGGAGCCCCAGCTCCGCGTTTGCCCGGCAGCAGGCCTTCTTCACCAGGGCGAATGCCCTGCAGCAGTCCCGGGTGGACCCGGTAGCCGCAGAGAGGGAAGTTCTCCAGCGCCCGCTGGGTGTGCGACGCCCCAGTAGGCGCTCGCGGGGACCTGCACGACGCCCAGGAAATCCTCTTCCTGCCGATACTCCATCTGCCTCCTCCAGGCCTCCAGCGCGGCCCTCTCAGAAGCAGAGGTCCCGCTCGCCGGCCTTGATGCGCGAGCGGTATTCCTCGAGCGTCCGCACGAGGCCCGGGCGTGAAGTCCCCCGGCGTGCGGGCCCGGATCTCGGCCATCTCCTTCTCGATGATCCCCTCCCCGATCCGCCGGGTATCGGCGGAGCCGAAGTCCTCCAGCCATTCCTGGAATGTCAGCACCGCGTTCAGCTTGCAGAAGCATCCCTCCTTGCCCGTGCGGAGAAGGGTCATGATGTTCTTGCCCGTCCTGCCGCAGCGGTAGCCCGCCGTGCAGAAGGAGGTGATGTACCCCGCGGAGGCGAGCTCGCGGATCACCTCGTCCAGGGACCGCGTGTCGCCCAGCATGAACTGCTGCTTGCTTCTCCTGCTGCGCCGCCGCCCTGCGTCGCTGTACGCGCCGATCCCGATGCGGCTGGAGGCGTCGCGCTGCGTGCACATCGGCATGACCTCCCGCAGGAGCTCGGGCTTCTCCCGGCAGGTGACGATGAGACCCGCGTACGGGATGGACAGCCGCAGGACGGCGATGAGCCTCTTGAACTCCTCGTCGCTGACCCGGTGCGAGAGCCACTCGAAGCTGGTGTTCACTGCCGGCTCGATGCGGGGCACGGAGAGGGTGTGGGGGCCGATGCCGAAGCGCTGTTCCAGGTCCCGGGCGTGGAAGAGCATCCCCATGACCTCGAACTTCCAGTCGTACAAGTCCGAACAGGGCGCCGATGGCAACGTCGTCAATGCCGGCATCCATGGCCCGGTGCAGGGCGTACAGCCTCCAGCCGGAAGTCGCCTTTCACCGTCCCCGCGGGATGGACTGCCGCGTAGGTGCCGTGGTGGTAGGTCTCCTGGAAGACCTGGAAGGTGCCGATGCCCGCCTCCTGGATCTTCCTGAGGTCCGCAATGGACATCGGGGCCGCGTTGACGTTGACCCTGCGGATCTCCCCGCGGCCCTTTCGGACATCCACCTTCACGCCGTAGATCCGGCGCATGCTTTCCGCAATGTAGTCGGCGCCGGTGGACGGGTGCTCGCCGTAGACGGCCACGATCCGCTTGTGGCCCAGCTCGCCGGCGAGCACGCGCGCCTCGCGCTCGATCTCCTCGAAGGAGAGCACGCGGCGCTGAACCGCGGCGTTTTCCGCGCGGAAGCCGCAGTAGGCGCAGCGGTTGACGCAGCGGTTGGAGCAGTACAGCGGCGCGAAGGTCACCACCCGGTTGTCGTACACCGCGGTCTTGATCCGCGCCGCCGCATCGAATATCTCTTCCCACAGCGGCGGGATCCCGGACATTCAGGAGTGCCGCGGTCTCCTCCGGGCAGGAGCGTGGCAATCTGTTCGGCCTTGTCGGATGATGCTGCCGCACCCGGCCGGCATCCGGCTCCTGCCGCGCCAGCCAGCAGGTTCTCGATGCAGGGCGTCATCGATGAAATCCTTGCCGTCAATGCAGGTAGCGGTCGATCTCATCCTGGCGGATGACGGTGTCCTTCCAGCTCTTCTCGAGGGTGGGTTGCTGCATCATGATGTTCTCCTTCAGACCTTGGCGAGAGTGGATTTGACGGTGACCTCGGGGATCATCCCGAGCTTCCCGGTGAGTGCCCCGATCTGGTCCGTCGTGGCGTCCACGATCAGGGTGATGATGTTCAGCTCCCGCGTTGCATGCGGCAGGCCCATCCTTCCCAGGATGATGTCACCGAACTCCGTGAGGACTTCGTTTACCTCGGGGGCGCCTGCGGCCCTCTTTTTCACGATGATCGCAACCACGCCGACCGCTCGCTGTTCCATGGCATGTCTCTCCTTTGCTTGTCGTATGCCGTGAATGATGCGGTTGGGGGGCTGGAAGCAGAGAGGTCGGTCGAGGTCCCGCGGATGGCAGTTTTCTGCGCGTTGGGGCAAAAAAAGCCTATCCGCGGGAAGGATAGGTGTGCGCTCGATCAGCGACCCTTGGCTTCAGAGAAGCTCCTTACCGCAGGTATATTGAGAATAGTATCACGATAAAAAAGTGTCAACGGGGATGTCTTGATTTTTTCGCGTCTATTTTCTCGAATGGAGGGAAGGAAAATCGCCCATGAAAATGCTCGTCCTGCAATCCAGCGGAAGGACCAGCGGAAACACCGCCCGGGTTGCCGCGCTTGTGGAAGAAGCGCTCAGATCGGAAGCGGCGAGGACCGGGGAGTCCCTTGAGCTGGAAACGATTCACCTCGCGCAGACCGAGCTGCACGCATGCACCGGCTGCCGGTCCTGCTTCGACCGGGGCGAACAAACGTGTCCGTATGCGGACGACGACCTCCTTGCCATCAAGGCGAAGATGCGCCAGGCGGACGGGCTGGTGCTCGCGGCGCCCGTTTATGTGAATGACGTGAACGGCATCATGAAGAACTGGATCGACCGGCTGGCACACGTCTGTCATCGCCCCGAGTTTGCCGGGAAGGTCGCCTTCCTCCTGGCCACCACGGGGTCCACCTCCGCGAAACACACGCTGAGATCGATGCAGGTCCCCCTCTGGACCTGGGGGTATCGCATTGCGGGCTCCCGCTGGTTCAGGACCGGCGCGACTATGTCCATGGAGGAGATCCGGCGGCGCCACGCGGAAAAGATCGACCATGCGTCGAGGCGGCTTCTCCAGGAAATCCATGGCCGGAAATATTTGAGGCCATCTTTCATTTCACTCATGGTCTTCCGCATCCAGCAGGCCGGTTGGAGCCGGGCAAAAGCGGATTCGATCGATTACGCGTACTGGCGCGATCACGGCTGGCTCGATACCCGGAAGTCGACATTCTTTTTTCCCCACCGGGCCAACCCCGTCAGGACGCGGCTCGCACGGCTGATTGGCGCGGCGGTGGCCGCACTATTCGTTTCGACCGGAAAGCTTCCAATAGGGGCGGAGGCCAGCCAGGACACGGTCGATGACCTCAGCGGCGGCGGTGCCCGGGCTGGCCTCGCTCAGCCGGTCGGCTGACTCAGGGTCCGGGCCAGGCCGACGCGGTTCATCGTCTCCGCAATCTACTCCGCGCTGGGCATGTGGAGGTACATCGACTGCAGGCCGACCTTGCCCGGCCCGGTGAACCTGTTCATGACGAGGTTCATTCCTGCAAGCACACCGGCGGACAGCCGCTGCATGTTCGTCTCCATTTTCACCCCGGGGTCCTTGTACAGCCATCCGCCCGGCTCGATGTCGATCTGCTCCCCGGCGCCGAGGGTCTTCTCGAATACGTTGCCGTACCCGTGCACCCACAGGATGCCGTCGGCGTCCGGGGCTTTGAACTTGTCGATGAAGAAGCCCGTGCCTCCGAAGAGGATGTTCGCGACGCCTTTCACCCGTTCAAATGTATAGTCGATATTCCCTGTGGCCGCCAGAAACTGGTGCTCGCGCACGTGCAGCTCCTCGCCCTTCTTCAGGTGGATGGCAGCGACGTGGCCGGCGCCGTCGCGGCTGAAGGCAATCGAGCCCTGGCCCTTCGCCTCGGTGACGAAGATCTGTATCCCCGCCATCATCCGCTTCATGGCGCCTTTCATGGCCTTGATGCTGATGGTCACGCTCGGGTTCTTCCAGAGGAGGATGTGATGCTCGAAATACACGGATGAGCCGGGCGTGAGCTCGACGGTCAGCATGGGAACGAGCTCCCCGTCGAGGTGATACGTAACCCCGCCGAAGGTTTCCGCCTTTGCGGACGTGGGAAGAAGAACGGGACCTTCCATAGTGCCTCCTGAGAACTTAGTTCCGTGCCGCTCCGGGGGTCAACGATATTCGCCCGAGCGTTGAGGCGTTCCGGTTGGAGCGGCTCTGGAAACTGGTCGTTCGGCTAATCCACGGACTGAGATGCGGCCCTGCCCGCCCCAAAGACGACGCGAACCGCATCTTTCACCAGGGCGACTCCGCTGAATGCCGTGCCCTGCGGCGGCTCCGAGTCCGCGCCCCCCGGACCGATCAGTCTTTCGAACCCCAGCTCTCTGCATGCCCGCGAGCGCTTTTCCAGGCCGGGCACAGGCCGCACTTCGCCGGTGAGGCTCACTTCACCGATGACGGCCAGGTGCGCCGGCAGCGGCGCCGTGACCCTGGCCGAGTACAGCGCCAGGGCAATGGGCAGCTCGACGCCGACCTCCGCGATGCGGATGCCGCCGGCCACGTTGACGTAGATATCGTGCTCCGCGAGGTGCAGCCCGAGGTGTTTCTCCAGCACCGCCGCCATCCGCGCCACCCGGCCGGAGTCGATACGGTCCGAGTAGATCCTGCTGATGCCGCTCTTGGCCGGCACCGTGAGGGCCTGGATCTCGATGAGGAGCGCGCGCGATCCCTCGAATACCGGGGCAACGGCCACACCCGCGGGGATCTCCCCGTCCCGCCGCGTGAGGAAAAGGCTCGACGCATCCGCCACTTCCTCCAGCCCGCTCTCCGTCATGCGGAAAAAGCCGATCTCGTCAACCGAGCCGAACCGGTTCTTCACCGCCTGCAGCGTGCGCACCTCGGCGCTGGCCTGGTCGAAGTCCAGCACCGTGTCCACGAGGTGCTCCACCAGCTTCGGCCCGGCGATGGCGCCTTCCTTTGTCACGTGCGCCACCAGGAGCAGGCCGGCCCCGCGCGACCTCGCCCATTCCACCAGCTCCTGTGTGCACACCTTGATCTGGTTCACCGACCCCGGCAGCGCATTCACTTCCCGCGTGTACAGGGTCTGCAGAGAATCCACGATGATGAGGACCGGCTTCACCTGCTCCAGGACCTGCATGATGGCCGTCAGCTCGGTCTCCGCCAGCACCTCGATGCGCTGGGAGGACACGCGGAGCCTGTCCGCGCGCATCCGAAGCTGGCCGGGCGATTCCTCGCCCGAGATGTAGAGGCTCCTGCCCGGCGTGACGACGCTGGCCGCCAGCTGCAGCATCAGGGTGGACTTGCCGATGCCCGGCTCCCCGCCCACCAGGACCGACGAGCCGCGCATCAGGCCGCCTCCGAGAACGCGGTTCATCTCCGCGATCCCGGTGTCCAGCCGCATTCCGTCACGGGTCTCTATCGAGGCAAGAGGGATGGGCAGCGCCGCTTTTTTTGCGCGGGAAGCAGGGCCGGGTGAGCGACCGGCCGCAGGGAAGGGTTCGGCCGCAGGGACTTCCGTGAACCCGTTCCATGTGCCGCATTCAGGGCATCGCCCCAGCCAGCGGGGCTCCTGGTGGCCGCAGCCCGAGCACTCGAACACCATTTTTGACTTTGACACCCGCTTTCCCCTCAGCGGGGAGAATAGGAGGGGCCCGGGTCGCTGTCAATCGCGGCGGGCTGGTTCGCCTCCGGCTTTGCCCTATACCTGCTCGATGACGAGATCAAGCGCGCGGCCGCAGGGCTGTGCGCCCGAGCGCTTGGATTTTCCACGCCGCTTGCTGAGGATTAACCTCCGGAATATGATCGTCGCTCAGGCAATTCTGACATGAAGGTGACCCAAACCGACTCCCGCAGCATCAGGATCGTCTCCGACACCGGTGTGAGGCTCTCCGTCCCATACAGCTTCTTCTGGAACGGTCACGATCGGCCGGCGGAGAGCATCGCGCTCAGCGGGTCGTACGAAGTGCGCGCATTCTTCCTGTTCGGGGAGATCCGCGACCGGATCTCGGAGGACGCCGCCGGGATCACGCTTTCACGGACGTGGTCCGTGAAAACCCCGGGCACGGTGCACCTCTGCATCGACCTGGAGCTGGATCCGCCGGCGGACGTTCGCTGCCTCTTCCCCGGCGTTCATTCCGCGCGGGGCCTTCCCAAGGCTGCCCTTTCTTTCCTTGGGGAGAAAACGACATACCCTTTGAGCCTCTTCCTGTCCCTCGGCACCAGAGGGATCCTGGTTTTTTCACCCTGCTCCACCTGCGCGGGCACTCCCGGCAGCATCGGCATTGCGCGCACCGAGGTGGAGGACGAGCCTCCGCGGCTCCATGTGCAGGTGCGATTTCCGGGGATCGAGGAACCGGCAGGCCGCGTTGGTCCCCGGCCGGAGGATCTGCAGCCCGCCGAGGAGAATGTCATCGAGTCCCCGGGGAGTTTGGAGCGGACACACGACATGTGTCTTTCGTTTGCGCCCCGGGAGGAGATCACCTTCCGGGGACCTGCCTCTGTGCTGCGGCGGAGTGCCCTCCGGTCATCCCGAGTGAAGGCTTCAGGGGAACCAAATGTCACCGACAAGCAGGCACTGGCCGACGGGCTTCACGGCGCGCTGAAGCGGCACCTCTGCCGGGACGGCGGGGTCATGGGGCTGAGGGAGACAGCCGACAGCCCCTGGATCTCCGCGTCCGCGGGGCTGGGGTGCGCGCTGGCGCTGAGGAAGCTGTTCCCCGGGGATGAGGACCTTTCGGAGACAGCCCTTCGCCTGGCGGATTTCGCTCTCAAGGGCCAGGTCCCGTGGGGATTCTTTCACGAAAGCTATCACATCCCCTCGGGCCGCTGGCGCGGGGTGCGGGGAAGCCCGGATGTCACGGTGCTTTCCGTCGGACAATCTGCGAGGGTGGCCGAGCTTCTCCTTGCACTGGCTGACGACCTGGCCCGGAGCGGACGACCGCACGAAAAGTACTACCTCGCCGGCCTGCGGTTCGTGGACTTCTTTCTTGACGAGAAAGGGAGGCTGAGCCAGCCCGGTGAGCTTCACCGTCCGTCGTCCAGCGTGGTCCAGGCCGATGCCGAGCCGGGCATCGCCGGGCTGGAGATTTTTTTCCCGACGGCGCTCGTGCTTGCCCGGACGGGACGGGACCGGTACAAGAAGGCCCTGGACGCTCTGGTCCGGCGGTTCTCCGGAATCGCGTGGGATGCATTCAAGCCACCGGCATCGCGCGAAGGCCGCGGAAGCGACGCCGCGGGGGCCCTGCTTGCGGTGAAGCTGTTCGTGGGCATGCGCGCACTGGGGTACAAGCCGGTCGAGCCTCCCGTCAGCGGCGCAGCCGCCGCGCGCGCAAAGGCAGCCGAGAGCGCCCGGCTGTTTTCCTCCCTGGTCGTGCCCTGGATCAGGGTTCACGACGAGCCGCGCGGCGGCCGACGGGTGCTGTGGCAATCCGGATGCCTGCTGGATTCTTTCACCCGGCAGAGACTGCTCTGTGCGGGCCACGAAACAGCGCTTCTCCTGCTCCAGCTCGAGGCCCTTACCCCGGATAAGCCCGGCAGGCAGCTGCTCTCGTCTCTTGCACAGGACTGCCTGGACTCGGCACGGGGCCTGCCCTTGGGGACCGCCTCCATCCAGCACACCAGCTGGGACAGCGAGGGGAAGCTCGAGGGAAGCCGCGGCAGGTCGGGCGCGTCGGGCAGCAGCCGGCCACTGAAGAGACCCTCGGTCACGTCGGTCGGTCCGGTTGATTCCCGGCGCCTGGTGACCGAGGTTCTCTCGGGCCTCAGGCTCCTGGAAGAATTCCCCGCCCGCTGAGGCTCAGAATATTTTTCGCGCTATCGGGATTCGCCGCCCCGTTCCGAATGCCTTGGGCGAGACTTTCAGAACGGGCGGCGCCTGCCGTCGCTTGTACTCCGCTTTTTCCACCATTGCGATGACGGACCGCACGAGCCCCCGGTCGAACCCGCCTGCCACGATTTCGTCCACCGACTGGTTCTTCACCAGATGCCTTTCGAGTATCGCGTCCAGCGTTTCGTAGGGCGGCAGGGAATCCTGGTCCTTCTGGTCCGGGCGCAGCTCGGCGGAAGGAGGTTTGGCGATGATCGCCTCGGGGATCAGCGGGGAGCGGGAATTGATGGACCGCGCCACCGCGTACACCTGCATTTTCAGAAGGTCGCCGATCACCGCAAGGCCTCCGCTCATATCGCCATAGAGCGTGCAGTACCCCGTGGCAAGCTCCGACTTGTTGCCGGTGGTCAGGAGCAGGGAGTTGAACTTGTTCGAGTACGCCATGAGGAGCGTGCCGCGGATGCGCGCCTGGATGTTCTCCTCCGTGATGTCCGGTTTCCTTCCCTCGAAGGCCGGTGCAAGCGTTTCCAGGTACGCGCTGAAAATATCTTCTATGGAAAGAATCTTCAGCTGGACGCCCAGCGCCGCTGCGAGTGCGTGGGCGTCCGCGACACTTCCCTCCGAGGAGTAGCGGGACGGAAGGCCGAAAACGTCCACGCGGTCCGGACCCAGCGCCTCCACGGCCAGCACCGCCACGAGGGCGGAGTCTATCCCGCCGGAAAGGCCCAGGTGGACCCGGGTGAAACCGCACTTGCGAACGTAATCCTTGATGCCCAGGACAAGCGCGGCCTCAATCTGCAGCAGGGGGTCCGCGGGCAGGGGAACTTCGGGCCCCCGCTCAGAGGTTTCCACGACGGCCAGCTCCTCCTCGAACGCCTTGCCGATGTACAGCAGCTTCCCCTCGCCCGAGGTGACCATGCACTGGCCGTCGAAGATGATGTTGTCGTTTGCCCCGACGGTGTTGACGTATACCACCGGCACGCCGGCGGTCTTTCCAATGCGCGAGAGCAGGTCCAGCCGGACGGCCGGCTTGTCCGCGTAAAACGGGGAGGCGGAAGGGGAAACAATGAGGGTTGCCCCCGCATCCAGCAGCTCGGCCACGGGATCCACCGGGTAGCGCAGCCCCGGCGCCGTTTCCCCTTCCCACCAGATGTCTTCACAGATCGCGATTCCCAGCCGCTCACCGCCGAAGCTTACGACTGCTCGCGAGTCGGCGCTCTCGAACCACCGCGCCTCATCGAAGACGTCGTACGTCGGCAGGAGAGTCTTTGCCTGCGTATGGATGATTTTTCCGTCGGAGACGAGAGACGCGACATTGAGCAGGCCCTTGCCCGGGCGGGACCGGTTCCTGTCCACGTACCCGACGATGATCCCGATTCCCTTCGGCGCTCCCGCCTGGAGACTGCGCAGCGCTTTCAGGGTCTCCTCGACGAACCGCTCGTACTCCAGCAGGTCCATGGGAGGATACCCGCAGAGGCACAGCTCGGGGAAAACAATGAGCGCGCACCCGGCTGCCCGTGCCTGCTCGGCGTAGGAAATGACCTTCGCGCAGTTTCCCTCAAAATCGCCGATCGTGGGGTTGATCTGCCCGCAGGCGACCTTCATCCGACGAAACTCATGGATTCGAATCTAACAGGGGAGCGCGGCGGGTGACAATGCCCGGGTGAACGCGTGTGGGCGCGGGGCCCGCGGTCTGAAATGCTTTGTACTCCGGGACGATGGCTGTACATTGGGGCCATGAGATTCGCGATGAGGGACGAGCTGGCCGAGTTCGAGTGGGACAATCAGCGCAAGGACTGGAAACGGCCGAAGGTCGAGCGGGAGGTTCTCAAGGAGCTCTCCGAACGGAGCACGCTCAATGGGCTCGCGCGGATTGCATATTTCCTGCTGCTCCTGGCGGTTCCGGCCGTCGCGGCGGTTCTCCTCGGCCGGATTGACCCCTGGCTGGCGATCCCCGCCCTGTATATCTACTACTTCTTCTACGGGTTCGTCGTCGCGATAGCGCACGAGCTTCAGCACAAGACCGTGTTTGCGGAGTCGGCGGACGGTTTCAGCGAGGTCGTCTTCTTCCTGGTTCAGATCGTCGTGTGGAACAGCCCGACCTATGCGCGTGTCTCGCACAAGCTTCATCACCGCTACACCATGGTGCGGGGAGTTGACCCCGAGACCGATTGGCCCGAGGTCATCACGACCCGATGGCTGCGGGGGTACTTCTTCAACCGAATCCTCCGAATCCTGGTTGTCGGCGTGGTGTGGGACACCTGGCGACTGGTGCGGATGCAGGTTGTGCGGATAGTCGGCGGAAAAGACCGCATGATGAGGGAGCAGTGCACGGAGAAGGAGATCGCCGCAATCAGGATCGAGTCCGCCGTGATCCTGCTGGCCCACGCCGCCGTGGCCGCCGCCGCGGTCGTCTTCCATGCCTGGGCGCTCATTGCGCTGGTCACCGTGGCGTGGCAGATCGGCTCGGCGTTCGAAGAGTTGTGGCACGCTACCAAGCACATCGGTCGGCCGTACAACGTCAACGACCATCGCCTGAACACGAGGTCCATCCATGTCAGCTGGTTCATCCGGATGATTTTCTGGGGACTCGACGATCACGTCGATCACCATCTCTACCCGGTCGTGCCTTCGCGGAACCTCCCGAAGCTCCATCGACTGTTGCAGAAGGAGCTTCCCGATCCGGACACTATCTTCGGCTGCTGGGCCGAGATGTTCGAGATCACGAAAGAGAAGGACCGGGACCCGCGGCGCGAGTTCGTTGCCGTGGAGCCGCGTTGACCGCGCACCCGCCCGCTGGTAGTATGGCGCGATGCCCCGAACGATCCTGGTCACCGAAGGTGATTCCCCGCTGGGAGCGGCCCTGGTGCGGCTCCTTGCCGCCCGCGGACACGCTGGTTGTCTTCACACGGGACGGCCCACCGGCTGCGGAGGCCCCTGGAGGAGACGGATCGCCGCGCGGACCGCTTGCGCTGACCTGGAACCGGAGATCTCCCGTGTCGGCGCGAACCGTCCTGGTGTCCGCGCTGAACTTCCTTGAGAAACTGGACGACGCGCTGATCCTCGAGCCGGCATGCCCGGCGTTCGGGCCGCTGAATCACGCTGCAAGCGCGGATATCGAACGGGCCTTCGACGACAGCAAGGGCGCTCTGTTTCTCGCCCGCGAGGTGCTGGCAGCATTTCAGGGGCGCGGCGGCGTGGTGTGCTTCGTCAGCGGGGGCACCGCCGTCGGGCCGGTGGAAAGCGCCGTTCACGAGGCGTTTCGCGGGATGGCGGCATCCATCCTTGCGGCGCCGGGAGGCACGACGATCGTTGCCAACGGGTTCCAGTGCGGCGCCGTGGACCCGGAGGAGTATGCTGGCGCTCATCGATCGTACCCTGGAAGAAAAGGCGCGAAAGATAACGGGACGCTGGTTTTCCTACCCGGCCCGCGGCGGCTTCCTCCAGGGAGTCTTCAAAACATCATCGAATCCATGAACCGGGCCTGGAACTCGGGCCTGCCTCCCAGCTCGACGAACCGGGCGTTGGCAGCCGCGCTCTGCGCCGCGCGCCACTGGTCCCGGGAGAGCAGGACCATGACCGCCCCGCGAAGCGCCGCGTTGCCCACCACCTGAACCCTGTCGAGGTCCATCGGAGGAATCAGCCCGATGCGCATTGCGGCCCGCGCATCCAGCCCGGCGCCGAAATTGCCGGCAAGCCGAAGCGCGTCCAGATGCTCCGCGCCCAGACCGCTGGTCTCCAGAAGCGTTTCAATGCCCGTCCGCACTGCTCCCTTGGCCAGCTGCAGCTTCCTGATGTCCGTCTGCGACACATACACGCTGCGGTCTTCGGAAAGGCCGAACGCCGGCTCGCTGCCGAGCTGAAAGATTCGTTCACGGAGAGCGGGGACGTCCACCTCGGCGGGGTCCACGATCCTGCCCGTCGCGTCGACCACGCCGCGGTTCAGGAGAGCAGCAATACCGGCAATGAGCCCCGTGCCGCAGATCCCGCGGGGAGGCTGCCCGCCGACGACGAGGAGAGACACCTCGCCATTGCCCGAAATGGCCACGTCGTAAATCGCCCCGTCCAGCGCCCGCATGCCGCAGGATATCTGGGCGCCCTCGAACGCCGGTCCTGCCGCCGTGGACGTTGCAAGCAGCTTCCCCGCCTCGCGCGAGCACCATTTCACCGTTGGTCCCGATATCGATTGAAAGCGTGGTGTCCTGCTCCTGCTCCAGGCCGAGGGCCACGATCATTGCGATCGTATCCGCACCGACGTAGGCGGACACCAGGGGAAGCGTCTCCACGTAACCGCTCTCCTGGAACGTCCACCCCAGGTCGCGCGGCGTGCTTCGCAGCGGGCCCCCGATCACCGGGACGTACGGCATGTGAGTGAGCTGGTACGGGTCGATGCCGTTCAGGATGTGGATCATGATGGGATTGCCGACCACAACGGTTTTCACGACGCTGTCGGGCACACAACCCGCCTCCAGGAGCATCTGGCGCGCCCCGTCGTCGATCGTGCGCAGGGCCGCTTCGCGCACCGGCCGGCGGTCGTCGTGAAAGCTCTGCGCGCGCGAGATCACGTCCGCGCCGAAGGAGACCTGCCCGTTGAGAAACGCGCTGCGGGCAATCCGCTCTCCTGACTCCAGGTCCATGAGGGCAAGGTCCACGGTGGTTGTCCCGAGATCCACGGCGAACCCGAGGGTCCGCGGAGCGGCCCGGGAGCGCAGGCCCAGGAGCTCGTTTTCCTCGCACACCGCGTCCACTGTCCACGCCCCTTCCCTGAGGATGCGCGACATCCGCTCGAGGGATCCCGTATCAGGGGCGCCCGCAGTGATGCCGCTCGCGGCGCAGCCTTCCGCCAGCCGCTGCCAGTCCGCGCGCTGATCTTCGAGAGTCGGCTCGGCCATGCGGACCTCCACGCGCCGCACGGAGCCGCCGCCGATATCCACATCGATGTCCGTGTTTCTCAGGCCCTGCTTCCAGACCTGATGAGTGGAGCGGGCCTCGGGGATGGTCACGGTGCAGTCGTCTCCGACGGTGAGCTGGCAGGCCAGCCGGATCCCTGCGGCGCGGTCTGCTTCTTTCAGGCCCCGGGCGCCTTCTTCCGGGGCAGGCTCCACCGTCACCCGGCATTGGTGGCAGCTGCCCTTGCCTCCGCAGGGGTAGTCCAGCATGATCCGAGCGGATTGGAGCGCATCGCGAAGGAGCGTGCCGCGCTTGACGACCAGCGTTGTGCCGAGGGGAAGAACCGTGATAGTGGGCATTGGCAGCGATACTAAATGTTTGGGATGGGCCGGGCAAGTGCCGCGTTGAGCTGGTGCCTGCGCCCTGCAAGGCCCCTGGATCCCCCGGGGTGGCGTCTGCAGTCCGTGAGGTTGACGGCCCCGGAGCGGCGGGCTACCGTTCATACCATGCCGAATCGGGGGTTTATCGGCGGCGCAGCCGCGGCGGTCTGCCTGCTCTGTGCTCTGGCGCTTGCTTCCTGCTCGGTGAGCCAGACACTCGTCATCTCAGCTGACGGGTCCGGATCGCTTGCGACCCGTGTGGAGGTTTCCCCTCTGCTGCGCGACTACCTTGCCAGCCTGGCCGACATTTCAGGGAACCCGGGGCCCTTGAAAGAGGGGAGGGTCTTCGATGCGGCGGCGATCAGGAAGGATTTCCAGTCGCGCCCGGGGATCGTCGTTCAAAAAGCAGCAACCCCGACCTCGTCATCCCTCGACCTCGAGCTCGGATTCGATTCCCTCAAGGACGTGATGCGCAGCCAGGATGGTCTTGCCGGCGCCGGCGCGCTGGTCGTGGCTGACGCGGGTGACAGCAGGACATTGCGGCTGCACCTCGATCGAGCGACATGGGGCCAGCTTGCCGCGCTCTTTGCCCCGTTGAGGGATCCGCTTTTCGCTCAGCTCGGTCCCCAGGGCACCGGCCGTGTCACCGACGAGGACTACCTGTCCATGATCCGGTTCTCCATCGGGGACGATGCGCCCGGGCTTTTGAAAAAATCTTTCATCACGCTGACCGTGCTGCCCCCTGGTGAAATACTCTCTCAATCCGGAGGAACCGTGAGCGGCAATTCCGTCGTGTTCCGGATTCCCGTGCTGCGCGTCCTGGTGCTCGACAGGCCGCTGGACTATGCCGTAACGTTCCGAATGGAAAATGTATCTCAGCAACCGGACAGGGAATGATGGAGCCGAGCAGGGAGCGCTTCGAAAGGTACCTGAAGCAGAAGAGGAAGCTGCTCGGCAGCGCCATTCACGATATCTGGGAGTCCCGCGACAAGACTGCGTGGGCAAAAGACCCCTATTTCTACATCCGGCTGGGGACGCTGGCGGACACCCTCGACCAGTCCATGTTTGCGCACGATATTCTCAGCGAAGGGCTCACGGTCTTTCCCGGGGCATCTGCGGCTGACGCAGTTGTTCAGTCTCCTTCTGGTCAAGTGTGGCTTCCTTCTTACCGCCCGTGATCTCCTCTCCCGCCTCATGATGCAGGGCAATTTCGACGAGGAGACCCTGGGCATCCTCGGGCGGGTCCACAAGGAGATGTGGCTCATCGAAGGCAATGGCGCCACGGATCACCCGTTCCTGGCGAGGTCCCGGGAGCTGTACATGGGAGCGTACAGGCGGAGCAAGGGCTTCTACTCCGGTATCAATGCCGCCAGCCTCAGCCTGATCATGGGAGACAAGACCATGTCGGAGCGCCTGGCGCGGGAGGTCATCGGGATCTGTTCGGAAAGCTGGAAAGAACCCGGACCGTCGGGACTACTGGACCCTGGCCACCGCGGCGGAAGCCTTTCTCCTCCTTGGACGCCAGCAGAAGGCGGCGAAATACTACCGGCTGGCCCGGGCGAGCAACCGGCTCAATTACTCCAACCTGGCCAGCACGCGCCGCCAGCTCAAGCTGCTGGGAAGCTATGCGACAGTTGATCCCCGTGTCCTGGAAGCGCTGCGGATTCCGCCCGTCGTCGCGTTTTCCGGACACATGATCGATCCGCCTGGCCAGAAGTCTCCGCATTTCCCCACCACGGCCGCTGACTCGGTAAAGAAGCAGATCGCGGCCCTTCTCAAGAAGCACGGTGTCCGGATCGGCTATGCCTCGGCGGCAAGCGGGGCGGACGTGCTCTTCCACGAGTGCCTCCAGGAGCGGAGAGGGGAGAGCAATATCATCCTTCCCTTTGCGAAGGCTGATTTTTTCGAGACGAGCGTGAATGCCGCCGGCCCGGCATGGAGCAAGCGGGTGGAGCAGGTTCTCAGCCACAGCACGCACGTTGAGCAGGCAACGCGCGGCGGGTACGGCGGGGAGGACTTGCTGTTCTCCTATGCCAACCAGCTGATCCTCGGCAAGGCGATTCTCCGCAGCCGTTTCCTCGAGACCGAACCGCTTCTCATTGCCGTGTGGGACGGGGCACGGAATGGAAAACCGGGCGGCACCTCCGAATGCGTCAGGGCCTGGGAGGAAACCGGCTTTCCCTCCATCATCATCCATCCCGCCACAGCGGCAGTGACGGAGCGCCCCGGTGGCGGCGGCAGGAAGAAGGGATCGCGGAGACCCCGGAAATCGACGCCGCGGCCGCCGCGGGGGCGCGGGGAGAGCGGCGTGCGGGAGACCATGGCCATCCTGTTCGCCGACATGGTGGGCTACAGCAGGCTGAAGGAGGAGCAGATCCCCGGCTATGTCCAGGGATTTCTCACGGCCATCGCGGAAACAATCGTTCGAACCGGGCACAGCCCGGAATACAAGAACACCTGGGGGGACGCACTGTGTTTCGTGTTCAACGATCCGCTGGCTGCCGCGGACTGCGCAATCGCAATGCGTGACACCGTCCGGAATACAGATTGGGAGAAGCGCGGACTGCCGAAGGATTTCAGCATGCGCATCGGGCTGCATGCCGGCCCCGTGTACCGGGTGCGCGAGCCGCTTCTTGATCGGCAGAACTTTTTCGGCTTCCACATGAACCAGGCTGCCCGAATCGAGCCCATCACGAGGCCCGGGAACGTCTACGCCAGCGAGGCGTTTTCTTCCCTGCTCCTCGCCGACAGGAGGAACGGGTTCGACTGCCGATACGTGGGACTGATCGTGCTTCCCAAGAAGTTTGGAAGCTACCCGATCTACCATATCAAGAGAAAGACGGAAGTGGGATAAAGGCATGGCAAAAAACTCGACGAAAGGTGAAGCGCTCCGCCCGGTGAACCGCAAAGCGAACGGCAAAGCGCCCCGCGAAGAAGTCGGCCAGGCGGAAAGCAAAGCGCCCCGCGAAGAAGACAGCGAAGCGGAAGACAAAGCCCGCCAGGAAGGCCGCGAAGCGGAAGGCGAAGCGCCCGGCGAAGAAGTCGGCCAGGCGGAAAGCAAAGCGCCCCGCGAAGAAGACGGCCAGGCGGAAAGCGAAACGCCCGGCGAAGAAGACCGCGAAGCGGAAGGCGAAGCGCCCGGCCAGGCGGAAAAGGGCCCGACCCGCGGCTCGACGCAAGGTTCGGAAGCCCGCGAGAAGGAAGTCCCCCTCCCGGCGGAAGACTCCGGCCGCCAGGCGAAAGCCCCGCGTGGTAAAGCGCACGAAAAGCCGGGTGAAACGCACGAAGAACGTGGCGAAGCGCAGAAAGACAGTCGTCAAGCGGAGAAGGATTGTGACGAAGCGCCGCACGTCAGCCGCGAAGAAGCCCGGGCGTAAGTTCCCTTCGGCCCCGGCGCGGGCAGCCCGCGTCCGCGCGCCCGTTTCTCTTTCCGCAAATTGTCCGCGCGTTTTGCGCCACTGCTGAAGCCCCCCATCGAGGCCTACCGCGGGAACAAGCCCTACATTTTCGCCAGCTACTCCCACAAGAACATGAAGGAGGTGTTCAGCGTCATCAAGAAGCTTGCCGACGCCCGGTACCGCGTCTGGTACGACGAAGGCATCGAGCCCGGAAACGAATGGCCCGAAGAAGTGGGAAAGGCCCTGACGGGCTGCCAGCTTTTCGTGGTGTTCATGAGCCCGGCTGCCATGGATTCACGCAATGTGCGCAACGAGATCAACTTTGCCTCGAGCGAGAACAAGAGCGTCATGGTGGTCAATCTCCAGCCGGCAGAGCTTTCGGAAGGCATGAAGCTGCAGATCGGGACCGTGCAGTTCATCAACAAGCACGAGATGCCTGAAAACGACTTCATCGAGAAGATGAAGAGGGTACTCGACCCGGTTCTGCGGTTGTGACGGAACACCGAACCGGGTTGTCTCCTGCCGGGATCTGCACCTGCCGTGCGCGAGCTCTGCGTTACGGCTTCCGTCGAACGGTGCGCTTCACAGCCTCTCCGGCCTTTTTCCCGGCAATCTTGTCTTCCAGCAGGTCGATCGATTGCAGGAGTATGAATGCTTCGTCATTGGTCCGCGTGTCGATCTTGATTCCCGCATCCACCAGCAATTCTTTCATCTTTTTGGAAAGATACGACACCGTGTTCGAGACATAGAATGGGAAATACCAGAAATAGAAAAAGGCCAGGATCACCAGAATAGCGCCAACAACTGCAAACGATGTAATCATGCTGCTGGCAGCATGCCTGGTTGCAAGGTTCTTTCGTTCGATGGCCTGCATGTTGATGTCGTTGATGCTGACGATGGCCTGCCGTGTGTTCGAGTAGGCGGGCATGATATCGTTGAAATAGAGGGCAGCATTCTTTCCGGACCTGTTCACCTGCCGGCAAAGGCCCAGGAAAAGTCCGTAGTCATGAGCCATTTCGGTTACGTACTCTCTTTCCTGTGTCTCGGTGATGTTTTTTCCCTCCGCGCCCAGGTTCGTCTCGAAGCTCGATCTGCCGGTTTCGAACAGCTGCGAAGGGTAGCCGGAGAAGCCATTCGAGTCCGGTTTGAAAATGGCGCTGTTTGCCGCACTCCGCATGTCATCCAGTGCCACCAGCATGTTTTTGCAGTAGACAAGTGAATCATAGTTGTCACGCAGAACCCTGTCCGCGTCATTTGACAGCTGGTGGATGGCGTACGAACTGTAGAAGGAAAGCACAAAAATGATTGCGAAAAGAAAGCCGAGACCAACGGTGAGCTTTGTTCGCAATGACATTGTGCCTCCCGCGCAGTCGTTCCCAGAGATTGCGTCCGAACGGCATCTCTGTCAATTGACCGGATGCAGGAAAGCGCGGGCGCCGGTCCCGGATCCTGGGGCAGCGGGATCCGGCGTGCGCGTACGTTTCGAACACCCGATCCGCGATATCCTTTTCTCAAAGATACGGGGACCCGCTATGCGCGGAGTAGGCGACATCAACCCATGTATTGCGGCGGGCGCTGTCCAGGACCGCATCCACGATGTTCAGCTCGTTCAGTCCTGTCAGGAAGGTCGGAAAGGGGGCCTGGACAACATCCATGGGCTTTCCCGAGAGGATCCAAGAGTGGAAGTCCGCGAAAACACTCTTGAAGGTATCCAGGTATCCTTCGCCCAGGCCGGCGGCGACGTATCCATACTTGGCCGCTTCGGGATAGAAGAGGTTCGGGTCCTTGAGGAACTGTCGGCTCTGCGTTCCGCGCCGCCCGACCCACATGGTATTCGGTTCCTCCCCGTTCCACTCCAGGCTTTCTTTCGTGCCATTGATCTCGAAATGGATATAGTTCTTTCTTCCCGCGCAGACCTGGCATGCAACGAGCACTCCCTTGGCGCCGCCGGAGAACTTGAGCATGATTGTTCCGTGGTCCTCCGTGTCGATCGGGACCTCATCGTAGTCTTCGGGTTTCAGGTTCTGAACAACGAAGGTCGCCACTTCCACCTTCGGCTTCTTTCGGACAGGGATGAACGTCGTCAGGTCAGCGTACACGGAGACGACCTTTTGCCCGGTGATGTGCTGGACCATGTCCAGCCAGTGCGTCCCGATGTCCGCAACGGCGCGGGACTTGCCGCCTATCGCGGAAATCAGCCTCCAGTTGTAATCCGTGTCGAGAAAGAGCCAGTCTTGGAGGTAATGGCCATGAACGAGCCGCACGCTGCCCACGTCACCCGCCTTCACCATGGACCGGGCCTGCTTGACCAGCGGGTAGTAGCGCATGTTGTGGCAGATGGCGTGGACGACCTTCGTCTTTTCCGCGGTCGCAAGCAGGTCCCGGGCCTGCGCGCTTTCCATTGCAAGAGGTTTCTCGCAGAGCACGTGCTTGCCGCACTCCATTGACATCTTTGCAAGGGGATAGTGCAGGTGATTCAAAGTGGCGATGTGAACGGCATCGATGTCCTTGTCCGCAAGCATGTCTTCAGATTTTCCATACGCCTTCGGTATGCGCAATTCTGCGGCAGCCGAATCCGCCGTGGCCTGGTCTTTCTCGGATACTGCAACCACGTCGACGTAGCCGAGCCTCCGGAGAGCTTCGATGTGCACGTGGCCGATGAAACCGGCGCCGACGACTCCCACCCGTACCTTGTTCACTGTCGTGTCCTCCGCAGCTGTTGCGCTGGCCAGATTCTGTCCTACCTCTGTCTCTTGTTCCGGGAATAGGCTATCAGGACGATGACGAGGATCAGTCCGAAGATGACCTTCCGCCAGGCTTCGTTCATGTTGATCGTGACCAGGAAGGACTGGAGGAAGATGTAGACCATCGCCCCGCCCAGGACGCCCACGTAGCTTCCCGCGCCGCCCGCCAGCGAGACGCCGCCGATCGTGCAGGCCACGACGGAAGGGAAGAGATATTGATTCCCCACGTCCAGGTAGACCGTGTGCACGTATCCCAGCACCAGGATGCCGAACACCGAGGAGCACAGGCCGGAAAATGCGTAGATCCCGACCCTGAAGGTCGGGACATTGATCCCGCTCAGAAGGGCCGTCTTCTCGTTCGTCCCGAGCGCGGTGAGCTTGCGGCCGGTCCTCGACCTGCGGAGCAGGAACTCCATGAGAAGCGTGCAGCCAAGCCACAGCACGATGATGATGTACACCGGTCCGATCTTGTTGTTCACGACCTCTTCGACGATCCGCGAGGGCTTGCCGAGCAGCATCCTGCCCTGGGAGTAGGCGACGATGATTCCCGTGATGACGAAGCTCATCGCCAGGGTCTGGATCAGCGGGTGGATGCGGAGCCGGGCGATCATCCAGCCGTTGACAAAGCCCAGGATGAATCCCGCCGCGCCGACGGCCAGGAGCGCGGGGACGAGCATGTCGTTGCGTCCCTGCATGATGGATGCGCCGAAAAGCGCGCCCATGGAGGCCATTGTGCCGACGGACACATCGATCCCGCCTCCGCCGGAAAGGATCACGGTGGCCTGGATCAGACCAATGATCCCGATGAAGGAGGCGACCTTGATCCGTACGAGCAGGTAGGTCCAGTCCGCGGACCCCTGGTTGACGATGGCACCGACGATGACAAGGGCAACCACCAGCAGCATGCTGATGATCTCCTTGCTGAAGTCCCTCCAGTATTCACCCGGGTTCTTCCTGTAGGGAATGAGAGGAATGTTTTCCATCATGAGGCCATCCGGGCGCGCGCGTTTTTCGCGACCATGGTCGCGCCGAGCGCAGCGATGATGATGATCCCTCTCACGAGAACCTGGAGAGATGTCGGCAAGCCGAGGAAATAGATGATGTTCAGGACAATGCTCAACGTGATGGCCCCGAGCGCCGCCCCCACGGGGCTGCCGCTGCCCCCGGTCAGGGAGACTCCGCCGATGACCGCCGCGGCGATCGAGTTCAGCGCAAACGGTTCTCCGAGCGCGGAATCCCCGGCGCGCGTCTGCGCGGTCAGGGCAAGGGTGCCGAGGTAGACGAAGCACCAGCCGAATGCGAACGAGGCGAGGGTGATCCTGTGGACCCGGATCCCGTTCGCGTACGACGCCTCCCAGCTGGATCCGATTGCATAGATGTAGCGCCCGGCACGGAAACGGCGGACGACCTGCCACGCGCACATGGCAGCGACGATGATGAGGAGCATTACGTTGACGGGACCGAGGGAGGCCTTGAAGAACTGGGCGAACTGCGGGGTAACCGCCCCTCCGGGAATCGGTGCGATCATGATGGCGATTCCCAGCCAGATGAAGGAGGTCGCGAAAGTGGCAATGAACGAAGGCACCTTGAACATGCCCACGATCACGCCGTTGACAAGCCCCATGGCAACGGCGATGACAAGCCCTGCTGACAGGACAAGCGCGTTATGACCCGCCATTCCCGGTTCCAGCGACATGTTGATCGCGACGAAGCAGTTGAGAAGAGAGACGCCGAATCCCACCGAAAGGTCAAGGTTGCCGCCGATCAGGATGATGGCTTGCCCCATCGCAACCAGCATCAGGGGCGAAAATGTCAGGATATTGAGGCGGATCACACGGGCCTCGAGAAAGCTGGGCTGCAGGACCAGGTTGACCAGGATCAGCACCAGGGTGATGACCAACGGCATGAAAAGGGGATTCCGTGAGAACGATTGGTACCGGGATTTGAAGGCGTTCACGGGCTCACCTGTCCTTCGGCGGGCCCGGGGTGACCCGTGATGCCGTGCTGGATGCACCTCGAGAGCAGGTATTCTTCATCGAGGCCCGCGTTCTGCAGCTCGTCCACGATCCTGCCTTCATAGAGGATAAGGATCCGGTCGCAGTAGGTGACGAGCTCGTGGAGATCGGACGCATAGAGCAGCGTCGAGGTGCCCTTTTCAGCCAGCTCGCAGATCAGCTCGTACAGCTCCGACTTTGACTGCACGTCGATACCCTTTGCAGGATCGCTCATCAGGAGGAGCCTCGGCTTCAGAGGAAGCCACTTTGCCACGACCACCTTCTGCGCGTTCCCGCCGGACAGCGACGTCACCGGCGTGCTGAGAGACGAGGTCTTGATCGAAAAGTCCGCCACCAGCTGCGAGCTGTTCCGTTGTTCTCTTTTCCTGGATATGAACATCGGCGAGCCGGGGACCGTCGCCTGGGGAAAGGTAATGTTGCAGAAGACCGGCAGATCCATGAAGAGGCCCTCTGTCTGCCGATTGCCGGGCACGACGATGATGCCCGCGGCGATTGCGTGCCGGGGATTCCTGATTGTGAGCGGCCGCTGCTCAATGCGGAGCTCACCGGACGTCACCCGCCGGAAGCCCGAGAGGGCCATGATCAATTCCTCCTGGCCCTGCCCCTGGAGACCTGCCAGCCCCACGATCTCACCCTTGCGAATCGTGAGTGAGATTTCGTGCAGCGCCCTGCTGTCACCGAGATCCCGGACCTCCAGGAGGAGAGGTCCCTTTTCACGCGCTTTCTCCCTGCTGTGCGCGCTGACCGGCTTGTTGCCGGTGATCAGGTTCACGATCCGGTCGTAGTCGACATTCTGCGCGGCCGACAGGTCGACGGTCCCGGCGGTCCTGCCGTTCCGCAGCACGCAGATCGAGTCGCAAATCTGCTCCACCTCGTGCATGCGGTGCGAGATGTAGACCATCGACATTCCCGATTGCTTCATTTCCTTCATCAGGCCGAATAGGGACTCGACCTGCTGCTTTTCCAGTGATGATGTCGGCTCGTCCAGGATGAGGAATGCCGGGTTCCTGGAAAACGCCTTGACGATTTCGATGAGCTGCAGCTCCGACGGCGGAAGAGCCGCCACCTTGAGGTCCGCCCGTATCCAGGGGCAGAGGCGATCGAGATACCGGCGCGCATCATTCTTGACCCGCGCATCGTCAATGCCGCCCCATTTTCTCAGGGGTTCGGCGCCCAGGTAGATGTTTTCCCACACCGTCATGTCGGGGACCAGCGACAGGTTCTGGTGTACCATTCCGATGCCCGCGCTGTTTGCATCTCCCGGGGTGTTGAAGGAAACGATTTCTCCCTTGTACCGGCACGTGCCGGAGGATTGCTTGTAGTATCCGGTCAGTATTCTCGACAGGGTCGTCTTTCCCGAGCCGTTCTCGCCGAGCAGCCCGACGATCTTTCCTGCCGGGCATTGAAACTCTGCCCCGTCAAGCGCGGTGACCCCGCCGAAGTGCTTCGTGATTTTTCTGGCTTCCAGTATGTAATCTTCCACATCAGGTCCAGATCATGAGAACGCCTGATTCTCCGCGAATCAGGCGTTCCGTGCAATCGCAGGAATTACTGGAAAAGTGTCTGGATCAGGTCTTCTCCCGCCACTTCTGAGATCCAGGCGGAAGGATCCTGGCCTTTGAAATAGTCCAGCCACTTGTCCAGAGTCTGGGGCGTGATCATTGCTTTCACCGGGTACATGTACCCATTGTCCTGAAGCACGCCGGGCTTGAAAGTGTAGCCGTTCAGCAGGTAGGCGGCAATGTGCATGGCCGTTCCGCCGATCCCCGGGGGTTGGCCGGACATGCGTAGATGAACTTGACGCCGTTGTCGCGCTGTTTCTTTGCGTAGAGAGCAAACTCGTAGGTGGGATCACCCGAGAGGGCCGGAAGCGGCCGGCCGGCATTCTCGAAGGCCCTGCACACGCCCATGCCCATGGAGCCGATGGTGAACACCGCGTCGATCCTGGGATACGTCGAGATGAGATCATTCATGACGGATTCTGCGGTGGACTGGTTGTACATGGCATATGCGGTCGTCAGGAGCTCCAGGTTGGGGAACTCCTTGAGGACTGCCTTGGCCCCTTCCAGCCTCTTCATCGTGGGCTGGTCGCCGGCGATTCCCAGCAGCAGGACAACTTTGCCCTTCCCGCCGATTGCCTGGGCCACGTACTTCATCGACGTGTACGCCTCGTTGAACTTGTCGGTGGCAACACTGAGGGCGAGTTTTCGGTCGGCGCCGAGCATCTCTGCGTCCATGCAGATGCACGGGATCCCTGCTTCCTTTGCTTCCTCGATGACCCCGACGAGCCCGGTTGCTGAAGCGGGGTTGATCAGGATCATGCTTACCTTCTGGTTGATCATGTTCCGGATCTGCTGGATCTGCACCTGTACGTCCGGTCCGGACTGCTGGACGATATAGCTCTTCAGCCAGCCCCTCTTGATGTACCCTTCGGCCACGGCGACGGTCTCGGCGACGTGCTTTTCCCTCCAGAGGTTTCCGAAAGTGCTGTTGCTGATTCCGACGACGTAGTCGCCCTTCTTCTTGCTCACCGGTGCCGCGAACGCAGCAAGGGATACGAGGAAAAACGCGAGGATCACCATCCAAAGGCCCTTTGTTCTCATGCGACTCTCTCCTTTTTGTGTGTGGTTATATGGACTATCCACTGATTATGTCATCATAGATCAGGCAAAGCTGAGTTGTCAACAAAATTGTTGATGCATTGAGGGCAAGGCCAATTCGTCCAATAATTTGTTATAGAAAAATAAAATGAGGATATTGAATTCATGTTCCTGACACCGTTCTGATCCCACGGAATTGACCCGCCCTTCGACGATGAGGCAAAGTCTGTTGATAGTGGTATGGTGGCCATGCCAGGAGGTTTGTGTGTTGACAGAGTGAAAGGTTGATCGCAACCCGATATCATTCTTGCTCCACACTGCGGTTCGACGGATCGCGTTCTTCCCGGCCTGAGCTCCCCGTGATGCTTCCTTCATAATGAGAAAACGTCTCATTGCCCACGGCTGCGGAAATCAATACCTTTCAAACGATATTCTGTCTCATTTGTAATGAGACAGAAATTCAATTATTCTTCAGGAGGGTAGCGATGAGACGTCGCGTTTCGATATCAGCATGGTGCGCAGCGGCGCTGGGCGCGCTGCTTGCCCTTGGCGTCCCGGCCATTCCGGCCGCCTCGGCAGCCGGCAGGATCAGGGTCGTTGCCGCAGAAAATTTCTACGGCAACATTGTGGCCCAGGTCGGCCGGGAAAAGGTGGAGGTCACGAGCATCCTCTCGGACCCGAACGTGGACCCGCATGAATACGAGTCCAGCGTTGAAGACGCACGGGCGCTTGCCATTGCGGACCTCGTCCTGGAGAACAGCGGCGGTTACGACGACTGGATGGACAAGCTGCTGTCAGCTTCTCCGAGCGCCCGGCGCGTGATCCTCAAGGGCTTCGACATAGTCCCGACGAAACTCCCCGACAATGAACATGTTTGGTATGACGTCGATAATGTCCAGGCCATCGCGCAGGCCGTGACCGAAAGCCTGAAGGCAATGGACCCGGCAGACGCGGCGTTCTTCGGAAACAACCTCCGGGCCTTCTCGGGTTCCCTCACGCGCGTCCGTGAAAAGATCGCGCAGATGAGCGGGAAATGGCACGGGACGCCCGTCGGCCTGACGGAAACCATTTTTCTGTACCAGGCGAAGCCTCTGGGGCTGTCTGTTCTCACACCGTTCGAGTTCCAGAAAGCCATTGCGGAGGGCAACGATCCTCCGGCAGACACGGTGGTTGCCGCCGAAAACCAGGTGAAAGGAAGGAGAATCAAGGTGCTCATTTATAATGAACAGACGATTTCACCCATCACCAGCCGGCTGCAGGACGAGGCGAAGGCGGCGGGCATCCCCATTGTCCCGGTGACCGAGACAATGCCGTCAGCCGTAAACTACCAGGACTGGATGCTGAGCCAGCTTACGGCCCTCGAGCGGGCACTGGGGAAGTAGGATGTCATGGGAAGCGAGGTAAAGCCCGTTGTTTCTCCGGTCGTTGGCCTCGCACACGTCCGGGTGAGCCTGGGCGGCACGGTGATCCAGGAAGACATGAGCTTTTCGATCGAGGACGGCGAATACATTGCCGTCCTCGGCCCGAACGGCGCCGGGAAGAGCACCCTGCTGAAGGTCCTGCTGGGGATGGTCCGTCCTGCGAGCGGCCGCGTTGAAGTCCTGGGAGGGGCGCCGGGGAGGAGGAATGCAAACATCGGCTACGTGCCGCAATTTCGCGCAATAGAGTCCGACCTGACCCTGCGCGGCCGTGAGGTTGTCCGATTCGGGCTGGACGGCAACAAGTGGGGCCCCGGGTTGCCGAGCCGGGCCCGGCGTGAACGCATTGACCATGTCCTGCAGGAGGTGGACGCAGTCGAGCTCGCTGAAAAGCCCATCGGACGTCTTTCCGGCGGGGAGCGGCAGCGGCTCCTCATCGCCCAGGCCCTCCTGACTGATCCCCGGCTGCTCCTGCTCGACGAGCCGCTTGCCAACCTGGACATCACGCGCGAGCAGGAAATCATCGGCCTGGTTCGGCGGATCTGCCGGTCGCGCGGCGTGGCGGTGCTCTTCGTCACGCATGATATCAATCCCCTGCTGCCGGACGTGGACCGCGTGCTGTACCTCGCCGGCGGCAAGAGCGCCATTGGCACGCCGCAGGCGGTCATTACCAGGGAATGCCTCAGCGAGCTGTACGGGTCTCCGGTCGAGGTTGTGAAGGCACTGGGCCGCGTCTTCGTCGTCGGCGCGGAAACCTGAAGATGGTGGAGCTCCTTCGTCTTCCCTTCATCGTTCACGCAGTTCTTACCGCGTCGTGCGCGGCTGTTGTAGCGGCTGTGGGCGGGTACTTCCTGGTTTCCCGCGGGCTGACCTTTGCAGGCCATGCGCTTCCCAACATCGGATTTGCGGGCGCGGCGGGGGCCGTGCTCCTGGGAATCGAGCCCGTGTACGGTCTCTTTGCATTCACCATGGGCGCCGGGGTCGTAGTGGGCATTCTCGGAAAGGACATTCGCGAGAGGGACGTCTCCATCGGGGTCGTGATGACTTCTGCCCTCGGGCTGGGGCTCCTGTTCCTGTCGCTGTATTCGGGATACGCGCAGCGGGTATACGGAATCCTCTTCGGCAACATACTCGGTATCAGCGCGCGCGCCGTCGTCGTCACTGCGGCAGCGAGCGTGGTCATCCTGGCGCTGATCGTGTTCCTGTACCGGCCCCTCCTGTTCAGCACGTTTGATCCGCCCGCCGCAGAGGCCCGCGGCGTGCCGGTGAAGCTCCTGTCGATCTTTTTCATGGGCATTATCGCGCTGATCGTCTCGTTGTCCATCCAGGTCATGGGTGCCCTGCTGGTATTCACCCTCCTCGTGGGCCCGGCCGCCGCGGCCACGCGGCTGGTGAAGCGGCCGTTCGCCGCGATCCTCATCTCGGTAGGGCTGGGGTTGGCATACGTCTGGATCGGCGTCCTTCTCGCGGCGGTGAGCGGAAGGCTGCCCGTGAGCTTCTTCATCGCCTCCCTTTCCTTCCTTGTCTACCTGCCCGTTCGGCTCCTCTCGCCGATGGGCCGGGAGGCGGCGTGATGTTCAGCCTCCTTGCATCCGACGTGTTCCAGAAGGCGCTGCTCGGAGGCACGGTGGCCGCGGTGATGGCAGGCGTGGTGGGCTACTTTCTCGTGCTGCGCGTGCAGGCCTTCGCCGCCGAATCCTTCATGGATATCTGCTTTGCCGGCGCAACGGGCGCCTCGCTGCTCGGACAGCCGCCGTTGGTCGGGATGATCGTCTTTTCTCTTCTCTCGGCGCTGAGTCTGGGTGCATTGGGGGAGCGCGCGCGGGGCCGCAGCGTGGAAATCGGCATGGTCCTCAGTTTTGCCCTCGGGCTGGGGGTTCTGTTCCTCAGCATTTACACGCGGAGCAGCGCGTCGCATTCGAATGCCGGTGTTTCGGTCCTTTTTGGCTCCATTCTCAGTGTGCAGCCCGCGGACATCTACCGGATGCTGGCCTGCGGTTCGGCTGCTCTCCTGGCCCTGGCGGCGGTCTACCGCCCGCTCCTCTTTGCTTCGATTGATCCGACTGGGGCGCGCGCCCGCGGGGTGCCGGTGCGCGGCCTTTCAGTGGCGTTCCTGGTCGTGCTTGCGCTGGCCGCCGCCGCATGCACGTTCGTCCTGGGCGTGCTGCTGGCGTCCGCACTCCTCATCGCGCCGGCAGCGGCCGCGGTGAAACTTTCCTCCCGTCCTGCGCGGTCCCTCCTGCTGTCTGCCGCAATCGGCGTCAGTGTCACCTGGGCCGGGCTGCTTGTTTCCTTCATCGGCCCGTGGCATCACCCGCCTGTCGGCTTCTCGATCTCTGCCCTCGCGGGCCTGGTGTACGCCGCCGCAGCGGCAGCAGGCCGACGCGGGCGTCCGCGGCGCGTCCAGCCGGTGGACCTTGACAGGGAAGTGCGGGGAGGGGCATCGCGATGAGAACCGCGCCGTGAAAAAGGTTGGCATTCCTGGGGGATTGGGCTATCCTTCAGTTCTTCGTGGAACACGGATGATGGACATCGAGAAGAGGATATCGACAGCCTTCCGGGAGTTCAGCGAACGCAGCACTCTGCCGCGGCAGGTCATTGCGCGCAGCCTGGTCCGGTTGGGAAAAACCGGCGCCTCTTTCTCGGCGGAGGACCTGCTGAAGAAGCTGCATCGTTCCAACCCCCGTATCGGGCGGGCAACTGTGTATCGATCCATCGAGAAGCTCGTGCGGATGAAGGTCCTGGACCGGATTGATTTCACGGACGGGACACATTTTTTCCGCCTGTGCGGGAGCGACGGTCATCACCATCACCTGGCCTGTACGAGCTGCCACCGGGTTGTCGACCTTGAGTTCTGCCTGGATGAGGACCAGATTGCCGCAATTGGACGTAAAGAAAGCTTCTCCATAGAAGACCACGCAATTACATTGTTCGGGTTGTGCAAGGACTGCCGCGCAAGCTCGCTCCAGACGTGACCACCCGGGCTCTCGCCATCTGCACGGCTGTCATGGCGGCAGGAGCCCTGATGCCTGCAGCCCTGATGCCCGCAGCCGGCGCGGCGGACTCGCGTGTTGCTGCCGAGTTCTCCCTCACATTTGCGGAGCTGGAAGCCATGACGAAATCCCTTCCCCCGGGAATCCGCTCGGGCATCCTGGCCTCCCCGCAGGACTTCCTGCACCTGGTGGCGGGGGTGTTCCTCTCAATTGCCCCTTTCCGACGGCCGTGACGCTTCCTGCAGCATCTTGAGGACGGCAGTGCCTCTCAGCTTTTCGTTTGCTTTCGCATAATCAATGACGGTCATTCCCGACAGGTCAGTTGCCGCTGCATCCGCGCCGGCCTTCAGGAGCATGGCGATCTCGTCGGGACGCGCGCTGTACCTCGCAGCGAGCAGCAGCACGGTCTCACCAACGTGATCCCGGGCATTCCGGTCTGCGCCGGCCCCCAGGAGCGTGAAGACGACATCCGGGTTGGGATTGTACCAGGCGGCGAACATCAGCGGTGTATCGCCGCCGATATCCCGGGCCTCAAGGTCTGCGCCGGCCTTGAGGAGCACGGTTATGACCCCGGGGTTCGGGTTGCGAGCGGCAGCCCAGTTCAGAGCGGTCATGCCAAGCGCATCCCAGGCGTTGACGTCCGCGCCAGCCTTGAGAAGCGTTGCAGTTACTTCCGGGTTCGGGTTGTACGCGGCGGCATCCATGAGCGGGGTCCAGTCGTCGGTGTCCCGGGCGTTCACGTCCGCGCCCTTTTGAACAGCGACTTGCACGCTCTGCGGCGTTCCGGTTCGGACCAGCGCAGAGAAGTCCTTCGGTCCTGCCCAGGTCGTGGCAGGGGAAAACAGGAGCATGAACGCGGCCCCGCCTGCAGCAACCGTGGCTGCGCGGAATTCATGAACGCGCACTCGGGCCTCCTACAAGGCGCGGATGTACACCGGTGCCTGTCCGACGCGATTCATCAGGCCAACGCCTGCAAAGCTGTCAGTGGAGAGCGCGATGTACGGTCGGATGTCGGTGGACCAGTTCAGCGGAGCAGCGAATCGTGGATCGAACCTGACGCTGGCGCCGACAAGGACGGGGATCGTTCCTTCTCCCACTGAAAAGACGAACACCAGCTCCAACCCTGCGTAGACATACTGGTCGAAAAGCAGGGCCGCCGGAGCCGGGCTCCAATCCGCGGCCGTCTCCACGTGCACGCCGCCTCCTATGCCCACCAGCCCGAACGTGTAGAGAAGCGGTGCATCCAGGAGGGCTATGGGGAACTGGTAATCAATTGAAAGAAGCGTCCTTCCCGGCAGCACCTGGGTGACAGGATCGAAGTCCCCGCGGGGGTTTGTCACCTGCGTGAACGGCCTCCCGAAGGTCGCGTAACTCGCTTTCAATCCTATCTTGACTGCCTGGTGGGGCAACAGGGAAGGAACCGCGAGTGAGAAAAGTCCCTGAGCAAAAGCTCCCATCCCCGTGCCTGAAAACTGGGGCGGGTACAGCACAGCCGTTGTCGAAAGGACCAGGGCACTAGTGGAAAAAAGGTCGAGGCTGCTTCCCGAGGTGGTACGCGCGTACGCCAGCCCCATGATGAGACCGACATCGTGCTCGAAGCTCAGTGCCGATCCCCCCGGGCCGCTTCCGCGGAGGCTGTCAGCAAAGCTGAAGGGCATCGGGCTCCGGAGGAGGACCGAATCAACTATCCCGGTGCTTGCGACGAGACTCTTCGAAGTTTGAAAAATAGTGCGGCTTATCAATGGAAAGGAAAATTCCAGCTGCTGCTGCAGCTCCTCGAGGGAGTCCCCCGCGCCCGGCATCGTGAAACCCTCGGCAAGAAGGTAGGAGACATGCGTTGTGCCCAGGGCGGTCTCCAGGTCGAGTCCTACTGCCGGCTGGAGCCAGTCGGTGCGAAAGCTGAAGGAGGCCCCGAATGAGCTCGACTCGAGGTTCGACAGGGCTCCAATGAGAATGCTCGGAGCAAAGAGGATTTCATTCGCGGCAATACTGCTGACATAGAGCGGGAAAGGCGCCCAGAACACGAATCGAGGCAGGTCGACGTAGCGGCTCGCAGGGGGAAACAGAGGCAACGGGGCAGCGTCGGTGGATTTCTTTTCGGCCATTCCCGGACTGTTCTCATGAACTGCGTCTTTTGACATCAGCATGAACCCTGTGGATCTCCAGGTGGCATAGAGGATCTTTCCGTCGACACTTTCACCCGCCCATGCGCCGACGGGGTCTTTGCAGAGGAGGCTCGGTTCGCCGCCCTCGAGGGATACTGAATACAACGCGAGGTTTGGTCCCCTGTCCGAGGAAAATGCCACGGTATCATTGTCGATGAAGCAGGGATAATAGTCGCGTCCCGATCCATGGGAGAGGAGCGGAGCAGGCGCATCGACATCGGCGCGGATCGGCACCGGAAGGATTTCGATGTCATTCCGCCCTCCTGACTGCACAACAAAGGCCACCCTGGTCCCGTCAGGCGAAAAGGCGGGCGTGCAGATAGTGACTCCGGTCCGGGCGTAGAGAACCGCAACCTTGCCGGAGACCGTGTCCACCGTGACAAGCCGCGTGTGCGCTCCCGCGGCCTGCACGGCGATCAGGGTCGAGCCGTCAGGAGACAGCCGGGGCTGCCACACACGCGCGCCGGCAGTGATCCGTCTGACGGCCAGGGTTTTCGGGTTGAGAGTGAAGAGATCCGAGAGAAGGATGGGGCCGCTCCGTCCAACGGTCTGCTCGGTGGCGGCGAAAACGATCTGCGCGCCGTCCTTCGAGGCCGTGAGGGAGGAAGCGTCCGACAATGAAGCTGCAAGGAGGACACGCTCCTTCCCTGTCTGCGGGTCCCATTGGACGATGGCGCCGGGCTGATCCTGCTTTCCCCGGTAGAGGAACCATCCCGATTCCGTGACGACGGGAAGGAAGTAGTCCGCGATTCCCTCCGGGCTCACGCCGCCGGCCTGCAGGGATTTCCGCGGAGGCGGCGTAGCGCTCCTCCAGGTCGTGGACCATGTCCTGGAAGAGCTCGTCCGCGCTGCGTCCCGTGACGCTGCGCACGGCAGCCCAGGGACCCCGGAAAGGAGAAGCCGCATAGCGCGCGCGGACCTTCTTCATCGTATCCGGGCCATAGTGATCAAGGAGGTAGTGCACAAAGAGATAGCCGCCCAGCCAGACCCGGTCATACGGTGGAAAGCTCGACCCGTACGAAACGCGCCGCAGCGAGAAAAATGCATGTTCCAGGGCCAGTGCCCGGGGCTCCAGCTCGAAAAACGGGTCGCGGCCACGGCCCCCATCAGTGAATCGGGTCTCCGCTTCGGTGGCGATGCCTTCCAGCATTGCATCGCCATAGAGAATGCCCTCTGCGTTCTTCACGCCAGGTCCAAACAGGCTCTCGCCGATTGCGAGAATGCCCCTGTCATACTGGAAGTTGACGTAGTGGGTGAGCTCATGAACAAAGAGCAGCCGCAGGTAACTCGATGCATCCAGACCGATGAGCGGTTCCGACGGAGGGGCGAGGTAGAGGACGATGTGCGGGGGCGAGGCCGCGGTGTATCCGTTGGCGGAATCGATCCGACCCCTGACCACCACCCAGACCTGCCGCGGCGCGGATTCCAGGAAGAGCGTGACGTCACTATAGACATCTTCCGCGAAGGAAAGAAGCTCCCGGACTGCGTCCTGGTCTCTTTGCTCATAGATAAAGACGAAATGAGCTGTGCGGACCTGGGTCCACCCGGAGAAACCGGGCTCTGTCGGGTCAGGGCCCGCCCAGCTCATTGGCGCGGCGCACCACAGGAACCCAATCGCGAGGACAAGGATCCGTGTCCGGACGCTGAGAATCACCGCGCGGTTCCCGTGAGACCTTGACGAGGGATTTGCTTGACCAGCCACCAGAGGTCGTGGAAAAAGGCGCGATTGAACTGCTTCAGGGAAGCCATTGCAGCTTTTGCCTCAAGCACCAAATCTACGGATTCGGGTCCCAGCAGACAAACCGGCGAACGCCTGACAACTGTGAGTCGGGACTGCTGTCAGGGCCCCGCGCCCCTGCATCCTTTCAAGCTGCGATGAGGTATATTTCAGGCGAACGGCTTGGGGGGGCAATGAAAAAAACCGCGGTGGCAATGGTTCTCTTGTTTTCCGTCTCCCTGCTTCCTGGAGACGATATCTTTACGCTCGCTGCAAACGGAACCGCGGCACGCCTGCGTTCTGCGGTTGCGGGTGGGGCCCGGGTCACCGAAAAGGACGGCAGGGGATGGACCCCCCTCATGCACGCGGCGGAGCTGACAATGTACCCTTCCGTCATCTCCATCCTGATCGGGGCCGGGTCTAGGGTCGATGAGCACGACGGCGATGGGCTGTCCCCGATTATCATCTCCGCTCGCTCGAACGTACGGGCAGAGATCACGGAGGCTCTCCTGAAAGCAGGCGCGGCGGTGAACGGCGCAACCCGCAAGGGTGAGACCCCGATCATGGCCGCGGCGGAGGCCAACGCAAACCCCGAAGTGATCACCATGCTCGCAAAAGCGGGCGCCGACGTCAATGCGCGCAGCGCGGCCGGCTTGACGCCGCTCATGATGGCCGCCATGCTCAACGGCAATCCTCAGATCGTTTCTGCACTCCTGGAGGGCGGCGCCCGGGTGGATGAACCGGGACCCGGCGGCAAAACGGCCCTCATGTATGGCGCCCTTTACGCCACGAACCCCGATGTGGTGGCCTCACTTCTCAAGGGCAAGCCTGACCTGAGACCGAAATCGGCGGCCGGGTTGACCGCGCTTGACTATGCAAAAACAAATCCGCGGCTCCAGGATTCCTCATTGCTGCGCCTTCTGTCGTCCCGCCTGTAGCCGTTGCAGCCCTCGGGAACTGGGTCAAGCCTTGGGACTGGGTCACCCCCCTGGGAGCCGGATCGGGCCCTCGGGAACTGGGTCAAGCCCCGGGATTGGGTCGGCCCTCGGGAACAAAGCCAAGCCTCTGGAGCTATGAGGGCTCGCTCCATTGCAGCCTACAAGTAGGCGTTTTCTCCCAGCTGCGAGGAATCCAAACCCTTCTCTTCCTCGTTTTCAGAAACGTGAACCCGCGTGACCTTGTTGATCAGCCAGAGAGCGGCATACGTGAAGAGAAAAGCATACGCTGCTGCTCCGAATCCCGCCGCGGCCTGTTTCCCCAGGAACGCCCAGCCGCCGCGAAGGGCACCGTCAAAGCCCGATGCATTAACCGCTGCGCTGCCAAAGGCTCCCAGGCAGAGAACGCCGAGCAGCCCGCCGACCCCATGCACCCCCCAGACGTCCAGCGCATCATCCAGGCGCACCCTGTTCTTGAAGGCTATGGCAAGGTAGCAGACACACCCGGAGAGTATGCCGATGAGTATTGCCGCGCCCGGAGTGACATAGCCCGCGGCCGGGGTTATGCAGGCCAGCCCGGCGATGGATCCCGTGAGCAGCCCGAGGAATTTCGGCTTTTTCTCGAAGATCCATGCGAGGATCAGCCACGTCACCGCGGCAAAGGACGCCGCGAGGTCGGTGTTCAGGAAGGCAAGCCCGGTGATCTGGTCAACCCGGAGCTCGCTGCCTGCGTTGAAGCCGTACCAGCCGAACCAGAGGAGTCCCGTTCCCAACGCCACCAGCGGTATGCTGTGCGGACCCCGGTCTTTCACGTGTCTCGGCCCGACAAAGAACACGGAGGCAAGCGCGGCAAACCCCGCGGAAGCGTGCACGACGATTCCTCCCGCAAAGTCACGAACACCCCATTGCGCCAGGAGTCCGTTGCCCCACACCATGTGCACGAGGGGGAAGTACACGAATATGAGCCAGACGACCAGGAAGATGAAGTACGCGGTGAACCTGACCCGGTTGGCGAATGCGCCCGTGATGAGCGCCGGGGTAATGATGGCGAACATCATCTGATAGACGATAAAAGCAAAGAGCGGTATCTGCCCGTCTGCAAATGGAGTGTTCAGGTTGACCCCGTTGAGGAAGGCCAGCCGGAGGTCGCCAATGAGAGCTCCTGCTCCTCCTGAGAAACACAAGGAGTAGCCGAACGCAAACCAGATGACGTCCACCACGGCCAGAGAAAGAAAGCTCTGGATCATGATGGTGAGCACGTTTTTCCGGCCCACCAGGCCGCCGTAGAAGAATGCGAGCCCCGGGGTCATCAGCATGACCAGGCTGGCGGCAATGAGCATGAATCCGGTATTCCCGGTGTCGAAGTGCATAGGGACTCCTCTCTGACGCAGAATGCGCGGTTGAGCTCTGTTCGAGCGGTTGCCGCTATACGTGCAGATCACGGAGGTCGCATGAATGGTGAGGGAGCGCGTGCGGCACGTGGCTCGCTCGGGGGGGACTATACTCCCACGGCAGGCTCAGCGCAATGCAGAAAAGTGGAAAATGTGTTTCGACGCGCTACTGCCGCGTCGTCGATTGACATCACATCCAGAAAAGGGTACACGACGCAAAACCGCCTGAAAGAGGGGACCTGATGAAGAACCTTTCCCTGGCCCTCGCTGAGACGATCATGGCCCGGCATCCCGATCCCTGCACCATTCCGTACAAGAAATGGTGCTACGTTCATGGCTACGTCCTGGCCGGTTTCGAAAAGCTTTACGACTTCACCGGGAGACCCGAGGTACCTGGACTACATCAGGCAATACGCCGACGCTCATGTGGGGGAGAATGGTGAGATTCCCGAGTTCACGGGTGAGAGCCTGGATGACATGATGGCCGGCACGGCGATAGTGGCGGCGTTCCAGAAAACGGGTGAGGCGCGCTATCGACGCGCGGCGGAGAGGATTCGGAATGCCTTCAATGACTACCCGCGCAATTCGGACGGCGGCTTCTGGCACGGGCGTGCACTGCCGCACGAGATGTGGATCGACGGATCATTCATGGGCCAGATGTTTCTCACGCGCTATGGAACCGTGATCGGGGATCGAGCAGCGTGCTTCGACGAGGCGGTCTTGCAGATCGGGATCATGGCAGCTCGTCTTGCGAAAGGCGCCTCGGGGCTCTACCTCCACGGGTACGACGAGGCTCGAACGGCAGCCTGGGCCGACCGGGTGACGGGGCTTTCGTCGGACGTCTGGAGCGAGGGACTGGGCTGGTACGCGCTGGTGCTGGTTGAGACTCTTGCTCTCATCGACCCTCAGCATCCCGGACGGCCCAGGGTCGAGGGCATTCTCCGCGGCCTGGTCGAGGGGCTTGCGGGGGCGCAGGACCCCCGGACAGGCCTATGGTACCAGGTCGTGGACAAGGGGGAAAGGGCGGACAACTGGCATGACACCTCCGGCAGCGCCATGTTCGTCTATGCCATCCAGCGGGCCATCGAGCTGGGGTGCGTGAGCGCGGACCGCTGCCGTCCCGTGGCTGAAAAAGGGTACGCGGGCATTTGCGCAAAGGCTGTGCCGGGCGCAGACGGGTTCCTGGACATCCGCGACGCCTGCGATGGGGTGTGCGTGCAGAACAGCTACGAGGATTACGTGAATTGCAAGAGGGTTCTCAATGCCAGGGAAGCGGTCGGGTCTGTGCTCTGGGCCGCCGTCATCATGGAGAAACCAGGAGCCTGAGTGGTCTTTCCAGCGGCCGGGTCAGACCATGCTTGAACATCAGGTCGAACAGATCGAAGTACTTCACGGTGGTTGAACACGTGCTTGAAGACCCAATCCGTCCGCGTTCCGGGTGTGTGACGAAAGTCACTGATGCGTCCGCCTTTTTCGCCTACGCTATGATTCGGAGCACACGCCAGGGAGGTCCGGACTTTCACCGGATTGGAGGAAGCATTGAACGCATTCAGACGCAGGATCTACCAAAGGCCGGCTGATTTCCTGGAAGACCTTCGATTTCTGGCGGGCAACATCGCTCTTCTGAAAATGGCACTGCACGGCGGCCAGATAAGCCCTGGTTTCAGAGAGCGGCTGATGATGGTGGTGACCGAGGTCAACGGGTGTCGGTACTGCAGATCGTATCACTCCGCGCAATCAATCAATGCCGGCCTGTCCACTCAGGAGCTGCGTGTCCTGCTTTCGGGACAAATACCGAATGACTCCCCTTCGGAGGAGATTCCTGCGCTGTACTACGCCCAACATTGGGCTGAATCCGGTGCGAAGCCTGATAAAGAAGCAACACGCCGCCTGGCCGAGATCTACCTCGATGAGAAGGCATCCCTGATCCATGCTATCTTAAGAATGATCCGTGCAGGCAACATGATGGGAAATACGTGGGACTATTTCCTCTATCGGGTATCCTTTGGCCGGCTCGGCCTGACGGCACCGGACCGGCGGGCCTCTGACCCCTCCCCCGCGCTGTGAACCCCATCCCCCCGGCGCCGCCGCCCGCGCACCACACCTTGTGCCGCACAGTGAATGGTGTATCCTGAAATCAATTGTCAGCTTTTTTGACCGGGAGGTGACATCATGGCGGAGTGCGTTGTCCTCGGAGCGGGCCTCGGCGGGCTTCCCGCTGCCTACGAGCTGCGAAGGGAGCTTTCCCGCACGCATCACGTGACAATCATCAACGAAACGGACAGGTTCTGCTTCGTTCCCTCCAACCCATGGGTTGCCATTGGGTGGCGGGCGCCAGAGAAGGTCAGTATCCCCCTCATCAAGCCGCTCCGCCGAAGGGGCATCGACATGATCGTCGGCACTGCGGCACAGGTCCGCCCTGCGGAGAACAGCATCGTGATGCGTGATGGTACGGTGGTTCCCTACGACGTGCTGGTGATTGCCACCGGTCCCCGGCTGTCCTTTGACGAGGTCCCCGGGTTGGGACCGGACAAGTTCACGCATTCGGTTTGCACGCTTGATCACGCCGCGAAAGCATTCGAAGCGTACAAGGGCTTCCTCGGCTCGCCGGGGCCCATATGCATTGGCGCAGTGCAGGGTGCGAGCTGCTTCGGCCCTGCCTACGAGATGGCGATGATACTGGACACGGATCTTCGACGCCGGCGCCTGCGCAGCAAGGTGCCCATGACCTTCGTGACAAGCGAGCCCTACGTGGGGCATCTCGGACTTGGCGGAGTGAGCGATTCGAAGGGCATGCTCGAGTCGGAGCTGCGCAAACGCGAGATCAGGTGGATCGCCAACGCGAGGCTCGAAGAAGCGCGGGCCGGCGAGGTTGATGTCAGCGAATGCGGGGCCGATGGCAAGCCCCTTGCCGCGCATAAAGTGCCGTCCAAGTGGACCATGTTCATTCCTCCGTTCAAGGGAGTCGACGCGGTGGCGGCGGCTGCGGACCTGTGCAATCCGCGGGGCTTTGTGAATACCGACCAGTACCAGCGGAACCCGAAGTACGGAAACATTTTTGCGGTGGGGGTCTGTATTGCCCTCGCCCCGAAAGAGCCGACGCCCGTACCAACGGGGGTTCCCAAATCGGGATACATGATCGAGTCAATGGTAAGCGCCGCGGTTGCCAATATTCATGCCAGCCTCGAGAATCGTCCAATTGACAAGATCCCGACATTGGGCGCTCTCTGCCTTGCCGACATGGGAGACACCGGGATGGCGTTCCTGGCCGTGCCCCAGGTGCCTCCGCGCAACATCACGTGGGCCCGCGCGGGGAGATGGGTCCACTTTGCCAAGGCGACCTTCGAGTCCTATTTCCTGCGCAAGATGCGCAAGGGGAACTCCGAGCCCGCCTACGAGCGATGGCTGCTCAAGAGGCTCGGAGTGAAGCGCCTGGAAGGTTGAACGCCCGCCTGAAAGGGGCTTGCATTTTTCCGTTTGAACACGTTCTCTTGGAGGCCGCTATCTCAGCGTGATCAGCTTCGTCAGCGCTTCGATGGAGGTCTGGTCCCTGCGGAAGACGCCTACCTCGCTTCCGCGGCTGTCGAGTGCCTCCATTGACTGACGCCCCATGGTTCGCAAGTCCAGCCAGCGGAAAGGCCCGACCTTGCAGACCAGCTCCCGTCCCATGAAGATGTTTCTCATGACGGTCCTGGAGTCCACGACGGCCGTTTCCTGGAAGATTGTCTCGATGCCGGCCCGGATGGCGTCCGCGGGGAGACCTGAACACCACGGGTTTCCCGAGCCACCGGATCTCTCCGGTGTCCGGGGGAAGACGCCGGAGAGTATCTTGGCCCGGGCAATGGCAGCGCCCTGCCGCTTCCATGGCCGCTCGTTCTCAATCCCCGTTGTATTCGTGCACCGCGTCGATCATCGCGACGACGTTTTGGATCGGTGTCCGCGCCTGGATATTGTGGACCGGGTTGAACACGAATCCCCCCCCCTTGCCCAGCACCGCGCATCGTGCCAGCACCTCTTCCCGGACTTCCTCCGGCGTCCCGAACGGGAGCGTCTTCTGGGTGTCCACCCCGCCGCCCCAGAAGACCAGCCGGTTGCCGTAGAGTTTTTTCAGCTCGGTTGCGTCCATGCCTGCGGCGGAAAGCTGGACGGGATTGATGACGTCGAACCCGGCCTCGATCATGTTCGGGATGAGCGGTGCGATGGCCCCGCAGGAATGCTTGAAGGTCTTCCACGCCGTGTGCTCATGGATCCAGGAGTTCATCCTCTTGTAGTACGGCGCGTAGAGAGTGTTGAAGGTCTGAGGCGAGCAGAACTGCGTGCTCTGAGCCCCGAAGTCCGTGCCGCAGATGAAGACCACGTCGACTGCATCTCCGAGCCGCTCGTGGATCTTTGCGAGGTTCTCCACCGCGAGCCGGGTCTGCTTGTCGAACACCTCGTGCAGGTAATCCGTCCTCGTGACGGTAGACATGTACCATTCCGCCACGTCACGGATTCCGTGAGGGCGCTTCATGAAGGGGCCGGGCACCAGCGCGATGTCCCCCACCGCCGTTCCGCCGAAGTTCGCAACGGGGGAGCCTCCGCCTCGGGAGGCCTCCTTCACGGAGGTTTCGAAGTAGTCGATGTCGGCGCCGGTTACAGGCACGAACTCCTCCAGGTTGTCTGCCGGATCCAGGTGTTCGTCGTCAATGGGCTCCTGTCGGTTGATGGCGTCGAAGAAAAAGCCGCCCACAGGCATCTTTGCCGACGGCGGAACGGACAGGTCGCCCTCGGGATAGATCAGGAGGTCACCGTTGTCCGCAACGGTGGTGCGGAAACCCTCGGGCACCAGTACTTCCTGGCCCCAGGGCGTCTTCCATTCCTTCCAGCCTTCGACGGGGAAACCGAACATCGTGTTGCGGGCGAACACCCCGCTCGTGTCGACTCCGAGTGCCTCGCGCAAATCGTCCTCGATCATGCCAAGCATCTGGTACGGCTCATGGACCTTCACGAGCCTCTTCTCGAGGCCGTAATGAGTCCTCAGAGCCTCCACGATGGTGGAGTGGGCGCCCGTTACGGCCGTTGCGCCCAGGTCAAAGGGGATTTTCGATTCGCGATGAGACAGCGCTTCCAGGACGCGCTGCCTTCCTTTACCGATGTTCTTGTCATGCATGGCTCATCGTACCACATCACGGCCTTCTCCGGCACCCTTTCGGGCACGCGAACGCGGTCAACCCTTCTGGGGCGGAGCCTTGACTGCCTTCGTCAGCCTCGAGCCTCACGCGGCTGACCGACTCCCGACGAGGTGAAAAGCCTGACGAAGCTCAAAGAATACCTGGAACTGCAGCGCTGGTGCGCAAAAGGAAAGCGAGGCGATTGTGGAATCGATAGACCTTCAGCCGGTCCTGGATTTCCTTTCTCGAAGAGGGGCTCGGGCGGTACTCGTACAGCGGGGAAGGCGTCACTGACGTCCCCCCTCATCCGATTGCCCCGGGGTTTTGCTCCACCAATGAGATCAGCCCGCGCGTCGAGGCGCTGTCCCGGCTACCCCGCCTTTCCCTGGCTCTTCACTGACGCCACGGCCTTCTCGAGATCCGCCTGGTCCGCCAGATAGTAATGACGGATCGGGGCAAGCGACTCGTTGAGCTCGTAGACCAGGGGAACGCCAGTGGGGATATCCAGTCCGGCAATATCGGTATCCGATATGCTGTCCAGCATCTTCACAAGGGCGCGAATGCTGTTGCCGTGCGCCGCGATAATGACCTTCCTGCCGTTCTTCAAAACCGGCGCTATTGCTTCGTGCCAGTAGGGGAGGGCGCGCGCCACGGTATCCTTGAGGCACTCCGTGAGGGGAAGGTCCTGCGGGGCCAGGTCGCGGTAGCGGGGATCACGGGAAGGATGGCGCGGATCGCCTGGTTCCAGCGGAGGTGGTGGAACCTCGTAGCTGCGGCGCCAGATGTGCACCTGCTCCTCGCCGAATTTTGCGGCAGTCTCCGCCTTGTTCAGGCCCTGCAGCCTGCCATAGTGACGCTCGTTCAATCTCCAGCTGTTGTAGACGGGAATCCACATGAGGTCCATCTCGTCCAGCGCCATCCAGAGTGTGCGAACGGCCCGTTTCAGCACCGAGGTGAACGCGAGGTCGAACCCATATCCCTCGGCCTTGAGCTTCCTGCCGGCGTTCCCGGCCTCCGTCCTGCCCTTCTCCGAGAGGTCGACATCGGTCCATCCGGTGAACCGATTCTCCTTGTTCCATTCACTTTCGCCATGGCGAAGCAGCACCAGCTTTGTCATTCGCCCAATATGCAGATGTTTTGCGGCGGAAGCAACCGGGTGAACCGCTGGAAGTCCGGGCTGCGCGATGATGGACACTCCACCGTCGCGCAGTTCGAACGCGTCAAGGCGATTTGCTCCGAATCATTCTCCGAACTTCAGCCTGCCTGCGCTAGAAGTTGAACCAGAAAAAGGCGTAGAGCGTGTTGTTGTCGGATGCGTTCCGTCCGTTGCCGTCGTAGTTCGTGCTCGCACCCTCGTACGTCAGGAATGCCCTGTACTGCACCCCGATTTCAAAGTTCTGCCACGGCCAGTACGCAACCTGGACGAGGGCGCCGTTGGTGTTCGGGTTGCCTCCATAGAGCGGGTCACTGGAGCCCCATGTGAAGAAAGGCCCTGCCGTGAGGGTCACCGTGTTCCCGAAATGGTATCCAACATCCGCACGGAAAGTGTTCAACTCAGCCTCGACACCGGGCGCGTCGGTGACGTTCGGATTCGCAATTTCATGGATGAAGGTGGTGTGCAGGACGAGGGTGTCCCCGTTGCCCAGGGAAAGCTGGTAGCTTGCGTCACCGGCGAGATCCAGGTAGTTGTCAGTCGTGGAGCCGCCCACCGCTCCCGGATAGGAGCTCACGTAGATCCCGTACGTTCCGAACTCCAGATAGTTGTTCTTGTCGATGCTCTGCTGCCAGGCAAGCCGCCAATAGGGTGCCACCCACGAAATGTTGATTGGGTTGGGCGTTGGTGGCGTGGCTCCGTTCGTCCCATTTTCCGGCTGCGCCGCCCCGAGATGCTGTGAGCGGTACGCTTCAACGACGCCATACAAGTGATTGGCCCACATGAAATAGGGGCCCGCGCCGATCACCTGCGTGGCCAGGCCGCCGTCAATCAAGGTGGACACCGGGGGCGTGAATCCGGCCGAATCAGGGCTGGCGTAGCTGAATCCAAAGGCCGGAGTGCTGTTCCACAGGTCCTCCATCATTGGGTTGTTGTTCGCATCGATGCCCCACACGAAGCTTTCGCCGGCGAGCTTGGTCTTTGCCGCGACAAAGCGAACCTCGCTGCTGTCGCCATTGATCGTGTCGGCGCTTTCACTGTAGGTCAGTTGAAGGAAGGTCCCGATGTGAGGCGAGACCTGGCCGGCAAGGAGGACGTTGATCTGCTGGGGGAACTCAACGCTGGGATTCTGTGCACTGGGCTGGGCCTTGTTGGTGTAGGTCACGGACGTAAGGACATTCACCGTCAGCGGAAAATCGTCCAGGATCGAGAGAGCGGCCGACATGCCGGAGCCTTCCTCCGAGATGATCTTGTCTTCGGTGGCGGTAGTGAACGCGTTGAGCTTGAACTCCCGCCCCGTCGAGGTGAGCTCGGGGAATGACAAATGGCACGCACTGCAGGTCAATCCGGTTTGCCGTGCAAAACTGGAAAGCCCATGCAGGCTGGAAGGAACGAGCAAGGAGGCGGCGCTTGTTATCGCCACAGCGACGACAAGAGTCTTGATTCTCAGCGGCAGGTTCACTCTCGAGCCGGAGATCGGTTTCCTGCCGTCGCGAGCCAGTGTGACACCCCCGAGGCGGACAAAGATTCCACGATAGTTCATGGTTCCCCCCTGTAACGCCGTGCCTGGTCGGGAACTAATAGTAATTCCCGCATGCCCTTGTCAAAATTGGAATGGACAACATTCGCATATGATTACTTATTTTGTCAAGCATTTTCTTATCGCTCCACGGGGTAATGTTTTGCACTGGATTGCCGCTTTGATCGCAGTCTGCTAAGTTGTTGTTGCAAAGGAGAAAATCGACAACATGCGCAGGACTGGAATTGCAGCTGTTTCACTAGTAGTGCTCCTCGCGGGCGTCGCACCGCTCGCATTCGCCCAGGACAAAGTCCTTGCAGTGACTTCGACCAGGCCGGTGGTCGATGGGGTGGTCCAGGCCGGTGAATACACGTACATGCACGACTTCGATCACCAGTTGACGCTGTATGCCAGCCGCACCGCGGACACACTGTACTTCGGCCTGGTTGCTGACACGAAGGGATGGGTCGCGGTCGGGTTGGGATCCAAAAAGATGGAGGGCTCCACGATATTCATGGGGTTCGTGGATACCGATGGCAAGCCCTCCTTCAAGACGCAGTTGGGCAAGGGAAAGCGTCATGCGGACGCACCCGCAGAAATCAGCGCGCTCGTCACCTCCTATGCGATAAAGCAGGCAGGCGGCAAGACCACGCTCGAGCTCGCAGTCAAGGCGGACGCCTTCATCAAGCCAGGTCAATCAACCCTCAGTGTCATCTATGCTATAGGGGACGAGGCCTCCTACACCAAGTACCATAGCTATCGGGGGGCAACAAGCCTGGCGCTGGAAAAATAGGAGCCCACCATCACCAGGGCCAGGCGAGCGCCTGCCCCTGGTTCGATGTCGAACCGCACTGCCGCCTGTACCTCGTCCAGCTGCTTCCTGCAATGCTGCTTGACACTTTGGCGGTGTGGTCTACAATCAGAACCGATCACGTCTAGCCCGGGTCATGCGGCACAACCGACGGCGCATTGACCTTTCCTGTTATTTCTTTCCGGCGCTTGGTCGCGAAACCAGGGTCAAGGTATCGTGCTCGCGATACCGGGGAAGGGGGAGGCGTGGGCAGTCTGCAATCGATTCCTCAGATCGTGGACAAGTACGGCCGCGAACGTCACCGGCTCCTGGACATCATCCGGGAGGTGCACGCCGACCGCGGGTATCTCTCCGATGAGGACTTGGCGGCAATCGCGAAAACGCTCGACATCCACAAGATCGAGATCCACGACACCGCCACCTTCTATCACTTCTTCTCCCGAACGCCGCGGGGCCGGACCACTGTCCGGCTATGCAAAGCGGTCATCGAAAAGCTGAACGGCATGGCCGCGGTGGCGCAGGCGTTCGAGAAGGCTGTCGGATGCAGGTTCGGGGAGACGTCCGCCGACGGGAGCATCAGCCTCCAGTACGTTTCCTGCATCGGGATGAGCGACCAGCCCCCCTCGGCTCTGATCAACGGCAGCGTCGTGACGGCCATAAAGCCCGCTGACGTCCCCGGGCTCGTTGCGAGTATCCGCGAGGGGAACGGGGTCACCGGCAGCAGGGTCGAAACCAACTTGAGGAGCACCGGTCCCGTGATCTTTGCGCCGCTCGATCGAGGCCATGCCGTCAGGTCTGCAGCCAACAAGAGCCCCGAGGAGGTCATCGCCGAGATCACGAAGTCGAAGCTCAGGGGGCGCGGAGGAGCGGGATTCCCGACAGGGATGAAGTGGGACTACTGCCGCAAGGCCAGGGGCGACTCCCATTACGTGGTCTGCAACGCGGACGAGGGGGAGCCGGGGACGTTCAAGGACCGGGTGGTCTTTACTGAGGTTCCGGATCTGGTTTTCGAAGGCATGACCGTTGCCGGATACGCCGTCGGCGCACGCGAGGGCATCGTGTACCTCCGGGCCGAGTACGAATACCTTCTCCCCAGTCTGCTGGAGGTTCTCGATCGCCGCAGGCGGCTCGGGCTCCTGGGAAGGAACGTCTGCGGCAAAGAAGGCTTCGATTTCGATGTGCGCATCCAGATGGGAGCCGGGGCGTATGTCTGTGGTGAGGAATCCTCGCTCCTGGAGTCGGCCGAAGGCCGCAGGGGCGCCCCGAGAAACCGGCCGCCTTTCCCCGTGACAAAGGGGTACAAGAGTCAGCCGACGGCTCTGAACAACGCGGAGACGTTGTGCTGCGCCGCCCGGATCCTGGCGAAAGGGGCCGACTGGTTCGCCGGCCAGGGCACCCGCGACTCGACGGGCACCAAGCTGCTGAGTGTCTCGGGGGACTGCGCCAGGCCCGGCACCTACGAGATGGAGTTCGGGCTCAGCGTCAACAAGCTCCTCGAGCTTGTCGGAGCCGACGACGCCGCGGCCGTGCAGGTCGGCGGGCCATCGGGCACGTGTGTCGCCCCCAAAGACTTCGGCAGGAAGATCTGCTACGAGGATCTCTCCACCGGGGGATCGGTCATGGTCTTCGGTCAGGGCCGCGACATGCTGGAGGTCGTCCGCGACTTCACGGAGTTTTTCACGGCGGAGTCCTGCGGCTGGTGCTCTCCCTGCCGAGTGGGGACCACGGTGCTGCTGCGGATGCTCGACGAGATCCGTGACGGGCGCGGGACGGAGGATCACCTGTACCGGATGATGCAGCTCGGGGACACCATCAAGGCGTGCAGCCGGTGCGGGCTCGGCCAGTCGGCGGCCAATCCCTTCCTGACCACCCTCAAGAACATGCGGGACATCTACACGGCGCGCCTGTCCGCGCACGAATACGTGCCGCGGCTGGATCTGAAAAAAGCCGTCGCGTTCTCCGAAGAACTTCGCCGGACGCACATCCGGTGTCAAGGAGGAGTAGGGTGAAAAAATTCACCTTCGTTCTGGATGGACGAGACGTGGAGGCCCGGGAGGGTCAGACGATCCTCGAGGCGGCGGACGGGGCGGGAGTGTACATCCCGCGCCTGTGCCACCACAAGGACCTGCCTCCCGCAGGACACTGCCGCGTCTGTTCCGTGAAAGTCAACGGGAAGGTGGCCAACGCCTGCACGATGCCCGCGGCCGAGTGGATGGTCGTCGAAACCGATACCGAGGAGCTGAACGACCACCGCAGGCGGATCATCGAGTTGCTTTTCGTGGAGGGCAACCACTTCTGTCCATACTGCGAGAAGAGCGGCAACTGCGAGCTGCAGGCGCTGGCGTACCGGTTCGGCATGACCGCACCCACCTGGCCGTACCTCGGCAAGAACCCGGCCGTCGACGCATCTCACCCCGACATCTTCATTGACCGCAACCGCTGCGTGCTGTGCGGGCGCTGCGTCAGGGCGTCGAGAGAACGGGACCACAAGTGGGTTTTCGGACTCGAAGGACGGGGCATCGGCACACGCATCGCCCTGGACTCCCTCGCCGGGCTGGGCGCAAGCACCATGGCCCGGAACGATGCGGCAGCCTCCATCTGCCCGACCGGTGCCCTGGTTGTCAAACGGGTGGGCTACAGCACGCCTTACGGCGCCCGCGACTACGATACGGCGCCGATCGGCTCCGTGATCGAGAAGAAGGAGAGGTAGCATGGCGGGAAAACCGCGTATCGCGACCTGCCACCTGACCGGCTGCTTCGGATGCCACATGTCGCTCCTGGACATCGACGAACGCATCCTTGACCTCATCGGGCTTGTTGATTTTGACAAGTCACCGATCGACGACATCAAGACCTTCACGGGATCCGTCGACGTCGGTCTCATCGAGGGGGGAGTCTCCAACGACGAGAACGTCGAGGTGCTGCGTTCTTTCCGGGAGCACTGCGGCATCCTGGTCGCGATCGGTGAGTGCGCGCTCACCGGCGGGGTTCCCTCGATGAGAAACCTCGTGCCGTTGAAGGAATGCCTGGAGGAGGCGTACCTGAAGGGTCCGACCGTTGTCGGCGGGGCAATTCCCAACGATCCCGAGATCCCCTTGCTGCTCGATCGGGTCTATCCCTGCCACGAGGTGGTGAGGATCGACTACATGCTTCCCGGCTGCCCGCCGTCGGCGGACGTGCTCTGGACGGCGCTCACGGCGCTGCTGAAAGGCGAGGAGCCGAAGCTCGGCTACGAGCTGATCAAGTACGATTGAGGGGGTGGAAATGAGCGCTCAGGCCACGCGGAAGATCGTCATCAACCCCGTGACGCGTGTCGAGGGGCACGGCAAAGTCACGATCCATCTCGACGCGAAAGGCGGCGTCGAGGAGGCCCGCCTTCATGTCATCGAGTTCCGCGGATTCGAGAGATTCGTCCAGGGGCGCCTCTACTGGGAGGTTCCGACGATCATCCAGCGGCTGTGCGGAATCTGCCCGGTCAGCCACCTGCTCTGCGCCGCCAAGGCGATGGATGTCATCGTCGGGGCCGATGTCCTCTCCCCGACCGCGGAAAAGATGCGGCGGCTCATGCACTACGGGCAGACCTACCAGTCCCACGCCATGCACTTCTACCACTTGAGCGCGCCCGACCTGCTGTTTGGTTTCGACTCCCCGGTCGCGACGCGCAACGTCATCGGCATCGCCCTGGCTCACCCCGAGATCGCCAGGAAGGCCGTCCTCATGCGCAAGTACGGGCAGGAGGTCATCAAGGCCACCGCGGGAAAGAAGATCCACGGCAACGGCGCGATCCCCGGAGGGGTCAACAAGAACCTCTCGATCGCTGAGCGGGACTTTCTCAGGAAAGACGCCGACGTCATGCTCTCGTGGGCCATCGAGGGGCTCGCACTGTACAAGGGATTGTACCACAAGGACATGGCGCGCCTCGCGGCGTTCGGCAGCTTCGAAAGCAATTTCGTCAGCATCGTCCGAAAGGACGGATGCCTTGACCTCTACGATGGTCTCCTGCGCGCGAAGGATCCCGACGGAGCGATCATCTTCGACCAGGTACAGCCTGCCGACTATCAGGAGCACATCGCCGAGGAAGTCCGCTCCTGGAGCTACATGAAGTTCCCCTTCATCCGGCCGCTCGGCCCGCGCAAAGGGTGGTACAGGGTCGGACCGCTGGCGAGGATCAACAACTGCGACCGGATCGACACCCCTGTCGCCGAGCAGGAGCGGGAAGAGTTCATGCGAATGGGCGGCGGAAGGCCCGTTCATTCCACGATGGCCTACCACTGGGCGCGGCTCATCGAGCTGGTGCACTCGGCGGAGAAGATCAAGGAGCTCCTTGACGACCCCGACCTCCAGGGCACCGACCTCGTGAGGACCGGCCCGCGGCGGCACCGCACCGTGGCCTGGATCGAGGCGCCCCGCGGCACCCTGTTCCACAACTACGAGGTCGACGACAACGACCAGGTGACCATGGCCAATCTTATCGTGGCGACGACCAACAACAACGAGCCCATGAACCAGGCTGTCACGGCGGTTGCGCGCAGCGATATCGCAGGGGCGAAGGAGATCACCGAGGGCCTCCTGAACCACATCGAGGTGGCAATCCGGGCGTATGATCCCTGCCTGAGCTGCGCGACCCACGCGGTCGGAAGGATGCCCCTGGCGGCGGCGCTCTACGATGCCCGGGGGAGAGAGATCGCCAGCGGGACGAAAGAGTGAGCCGCCGCGGCCTGGTCCTCGGGTATGGCAATCCGGGGCGCGGCGACGACGGGCTGGCAGTCCGCCTGGTCGAGACATTGCTGGACGCGGCGCCGGAGGGAGTCGACGTGGAGGCGGCGTTCCAACCCGGTATCGAGCACGCTGCCGCGGTGGCGGAGCACGACTGGGTCCTGTTCGTGGATGCAGCCGCGGAGGGTCGGGAGCCGTGCGACGTGCGGATTGTGGAGCCCCTGCCGAACGCTGCCTTCAGCACCCACGTCGTGGACCTGGGCTCGATCCTTGCGATTGCCGAGAAGAGCTTCGGCAGGCGGACGCCGGCATGGCTCCTTGCCGTTCGGGGGTACGATTTCGGCATGGCGGAGGAGTTGAGCGAGGGAGCGGCCCGGAACCTGGAGGGCGCCCTTGCGTGCGCCCGGGATTTCATTGGGCGGTTGCAGCACGATGAAGGAGTGCGCTATGGGGACAATCGAAAATGCGACGGTTCTGATCATCGATGACGATGCAGACATCCGGTCATCCATGCGGATGATGCTGGAGGCGGCGGGCTTCTCCATCGGCGAAGCGGGGACGGCCGACGAGGGGCTGAAAACCGCGGACCGTATCCACCCCGATGCGATCATCGTTGACCTGATGATGGAGAGCGTAGACGCCGGCAGCCGCCTGTCCCAGACCCTCATGGCGCAGGGCTTTGAGGGACCCATCTACCTGCTGAGCTCGGCCGGAGACTCGGTCCGCTACAACCTCGATCCGCGGGAAATGGGACTTGCGGGTATTTTCCAGAAGCCGGTTGACCATGCGGCCCTTGTCAACACGCTGAAGAGGAAGCTTCACCTGGCCTGACGCCTTCGCGCCGCCTGCTCGGCCCGGCCCGCTCGGCCCCGGCTTACTCGGCCCCGGCGGGGAAAGTCACCGTGAAGGCGCTCCCTTCCCCGGGGACGGAGCGGACGGAGATCCTCCCGTTGTACTGGTCGAGCACCCGCTTGACCGTAGCCAGGCCCAGGCCCGTCCCCGCTATCCCCTCGGTGCGCGGCGTTTCTCGACCCGGTAGAACTCCTGGAAAAGGTTCTGGGTTTCCTCCGGGCTCATCCCGATTCCGGTGTCGGCGAAGACCACCTCGAAGGCGTCACCGCGTTTTTCGACCGACACGGCGAGCCGGCCCCCCTCGTGGTTGTACTTGATCCCGTTGGAGATCAGGTTCATGAATATCCGGTCAAGGTCGCCCCTGTCGGCGCAGTAACTGTAGGCGGGCAGATCTGCCTGGAGAACCAGCGCGACCTTTGTCCGTTCTGCCTGCGCCGCGAAGAACTTCAATTGCTCCTCGAGCACCTTCTTCAGGTCGAGCTTCACGATGGTGCGCTCGACCTTTCCCGCCTCCCGCCTGTTCAGGTACTGCAGGTCCTTGACGAGATCGAGGAGCGCTTCAGCGCGTGTCTTGCTCCCGCGCATGACCTCGTGGATTTTCTCGGGCTTGGCGTCAAGGACTCCCGAAAGGACGACGTCGATGTACCCCACGATTGCCGACAGGGGACTGGTAAGCTCGTGGGCAACCATGCCGATGAACCGGTTCTTGTCGCGCTCGGTCTTCCATTCGTCGGTGACGTCGGTGATGACGAGAATCAGGCCGCCGGGCTCCCCTCCGCGCTGCCACGGAGCGAAGACTACCTGGAGCATTGCTGCCCCGCGCAGGATGCGAACCTGCCTGTGGTCCGGGCCGCCCGCGCCCGGGGAGAGCATCTCGCGGACGATCTCGGTGACCGAAGGGTCGAGACCCAGTTCCTCGACGGCGCATGTCTTCCCGGTACCGGGTGTCCAGCAGGAACTCGGCACGCGTGTTCATCAGGACGGGCTTGGCGTTGATGTTGAGCACGATCACCCCGTCGCGCAGCGAGTTGATGAGCTGCCGCGAAAGTGTGCGCTCTCTGTTGAGCTCGGACAGGTAGGTCCGCCGATCGCCGATGAGCCGGCGCTGCCGCACTGCCCGCTCGACGACCTGCAGGAGATCGGCCGGCGCGAAGGGCTTGACCAGGAAGTCGAAGGCGCCGCGCCGGGTCACCTCGACCGCAGCCTCGACGGTGGCCAGCGCGGAGACGATGACGACCACCGTGTCCCGGCCGCTCTCGTTGATCGCCTGGGTCACCTGGAACCCGTCGATGCCCGGGCATCTTCAGGTCCACCAGCGCGAGGTCGAATTCCTGCTTCGCAAGGAGCGCCAGGGCGATCGCCGCCGTCCGCGGCCGTGTCCACCGAGAATCCGCGGCGCTCCAGCACGCGCCGCATGCCCTCACGCATCCCTTCCTCGTCGTCGACGACGAGCACGGCCGTGGAGTCGTCCACTTATCCCGCCTCCTGCGGCTCCCGGACGGTGATCTCGAACCGCGCCCCCCCGCCGGGACGGTTTGCCGCCTCGATCGTTCCCCCGTGCATCTTGACGATCCCGTAGCACACGACGAGACCCAGTCCCGTGCCCTTGCCGGCCGGCTTCGTCGTGAAAAACGGCGAGAACAACCTGGGGAGGTTCTCCTCGGGAATGCCCGGGCCGGTGTCGGAGATCGCGACGGTGAATTGCCCGACGCCCTTGCGGGATTCCACCGTGAGCGACCCGCCGCCCGGCATCGCCTCGATGGCGTTCTTGATGATGTTGTCGAAGACCTGCCGCATCTGCCGGCGGTCCACCCTGCACAGCCCCAGCGCGTCGTCCAGGTCCAGCTCCACGCGGACCTGTCCCGCGGCGTCGAGGGCGCGGGCAGCCTCGATGGCTTCTGACAGCAGGGCGTTGATGTCGGTAGGCTCCCGGTCCACCTTCTCCTCGCGGGCGAAGTTCAGGATTCCCTTCACGATGGAGCGGGAGCGCTCGGATTCACGGATGATGCGGTCCACGTCCTCCAGCCTGGCGTTCGCTCTCCGTCCGGCCCTCCAGGTCCTCCTTGAGGAGGTGCGCGTACATCAGGATCACGCCGAGGGGATTGTTGAGCTCGTGGGCGATCCCCGCGGCCATCTGCCCCATGGACGCGAGCTTTTCGGCGTGGATCAGGCGGCTCTGGTTCTCCTTCAGGTCGGAGATCGCGGTTTCCAGCTTGGTGATGAGGTAGGGCAGGCACATCTCCACCTCGGCGATTCCGCGGTAGACGGCCACCGCCTTTTCCCTGCAGGAGCCGTAGCCGCAGGCGCGGCAGTTCAGCTCGTCCTCGGGACGCACCTTGCCGGTCACCGCCAGGATCCTGCGGATGTCCTCCTCGGGGACAGGCACTTCGAGCGCTCGGTTCGGCGTGGAAGGCCTTTGAGAGATCCAGCCCGAGGTGCTCCCTGTTGACGCGGCGCCCATTCCCGGATGTCGCGCGTGCCGACGGACGGTCTCTTCATGTAGTCGACGATGAGTTTCCTGCGCCCTTGGAGGTCCAGCTCGCCGGTGATCGCCGGACCGGCAATGCAGCCTTCGCAGAACAGAAGGTCGAAGAGTCGGGTTTCGACGGGCCTGCCGGCGCGGACGCTCTCGTTCAGAGACTGGAGAAGCTCGGTGACCCGGGTGCTGCCCTCCACGACCGCGACCGGGCTTTCCAACAGGTCGTCATCGATTGCGGCCGCCTTCAGGAGCCCGCCGGTCACCGGGTAGATGCGGCCAAGATTGGCGTGCGGCGGATCGAACGGCCGGGCTTCCTGTCGTACGGGATCTACGCCCCGGGCTTCGAAAACCTCGTGGAGCTCCTGGAAGGTGAGAACCTCGTCCACCAGGGAGCTTCTGATGGCCTCGTCCTTCTTTGCCACGCAGGGCCCGACGAACACGACGGCCCCGGGGGCGGCATGCGCGCCGGCGCCGGCCGCGCGCGCCCTGACGACGGTCGCCATTGCTTCCATGGGCGACTTGATGCGGGCGAGGTACGGGACGAGCTCCGGGCAGATCTTTTCCACGTACGAGACAACGGCAGGACACGGCGAGCTGATGATGAACCGATGGTCGCCCGACGCCACAAGCTCGACGGTAGAGCCGGGAATATTCGTCCGAGACCAGGTCCGCCCCATAGGCGACCTCGTAGACCGCCGGCGAAGCCGCACGCGGCCAGTGCTCCCACCAGTCGCGGCGCATCGAGATCGGGGAACGCGGCGGGAAACGACGGGGCGACCATCGCGGAGCAGGCGCGCCCGGTTTCCAGGAGTGCAACCACCTCAGCGACGGAGGAACGGACCTTCTTGGCGCCCTGGGAACAGCCTCCGACGCAGTAGCCGCAGGAGATGCACTTCTCGGCGATGATGTTCGCCTCGCCGCTGTGCACCACGATGGCCTTGGTGGGGCAGATCCGCACGCAGGAGTAGCATTTCTTGCAGTGCTCGCCCGCGGTATAGACTCCGAGGGGTCTTTCGTGCGCCGTCCCAACGGAAGCTCGTTCACTCATGGCTGGATTCCCAGTATACCATAACGGCCTGCCCTTTCCACAGAGGAACTCGTCTCACAACGGACGCCGTGGACCCGTTTCGGTCCTCGTGAGAGTAGCCTTTTTCCAGATACTCCAATATTGTTTCCACCGAGGCAAGGTTGTGAATACTGGTGGATTGTCAGGCAGGGTCGCTCTTGTCACAGGTGCAGGAAGGGGAATCGGCCGCGCGGCCGCCGTCGCCCTCGCCGCGCACGGAGTCAGAGTGGCACTGGCTGCCCGTTCGGAGGCCGAGCTCGAGAATGTCCGCCAGGGGATCGTTGAGGGAGGTGGGGAGGCCATCGCATTTCCCGCTGACCTGGCGGAGGTTGAGGCCCCTCGGTGGCTGGTGAGCGCCGTCGTGAGTGCATTCGGCGGGCTGGATATCCTGATCAACAACGCAGGCTTCGCGAAGGGAAATCCGATTTCAGCGACCACGGCCGAGGAGTGGGACCGGCTCATGGCGGTCAACGCCCGGGCGCCGTTTCTCCTGTGCCGGGAAGCCATCCCACACCTGAAGAAATCGGGACGTGGAAGGATCGTGAACATATCCTCGGTGGTGGGCTACAAGGGCTACGTGAACCAGGGCGCGTACACGGCATCCAAGCATGCACTGGCGGGTTTCACCAAGGTCCTCGCGCAGGAGGTCCTGGCGGACGGCATCCGCGTTCACCTTGTATCGCCCGGCGGGGTGGATACGGGGTTGGCCACCGGCATGAGGCCTGACCTGGACAGGTCCGGCCTCACCGCACCCGAGGATATCGCCGAGACGATACTTTTTCTCCTCTGCCTGGAGGGAAATGCGGTGATCGACGAGGTGAACATCCGCAGGCCGGGCAAGAGCCCCTGGGTGTGACCGAAACGAATCGCGGCGCTGCAGGGTCGGATGAATGCAGGGGGAGCGCACATTCCAAGTAATGAATCAAGTACTCCCGCAGCACGTCGGTCTGCCGATCTCGAAGCTCTTCGCGCGCAGGGAGGTGCTCGTGCGTGTCCAGAAGGGGAACTGTCTCGACGTACTCCTGGATCTTTTCGGCGGCGTTCTCCATGGTCCTGGTTCCTCCGGTCGACGCTGACCAGCCTTGTTCATGACGTATTTCGCGCAATAAGGAACGCGTGATGCACTTGCCGAGTCTGTGCCACAAGCCCGGGGGCATTCATCCCGCGAAGTCGTCGAACACCTTGCCAGTCAGCCTCCTGATTCTTCAACTCATGTCCCCGACCGCGCCCAGGAAGAAACGCTGCAGGATGCGGCTCGAAGCAGCCACCAGAGCAGCAAGTGGCAGCATGGTGACGGTCAACGCCGCGGCCGCGGTCGGCCATTCCAATTCCCGGTCGAACGTGAAGAAGTCGCTCATCGCAATGGGGATGGTCCGAACGTGATGCGTCGTGAGGACCATGGGCGCAAGGAAGCTGTTCCAGTTCAGGACGAACACGACGATCGCCGTTGCCACGACGCCCGGCGCGTTCATCGGCAGGATCACCTCTACAATGGTTCGCCACGGGGAGGCGCCCTCCAGCCGCGCGGCTTCCTCGAAGTCGAATGTCATCTGCGCCAGGTACCCGAACAGCACGTAGACACTCAGGGGCGCGAAGATGGCCGCCTGGGCCAGCACCACTCCGACGAAGGTGTCGTACGTGCCGAGCACCCGCACCGTGGCGTTCAGGGGGATGGCGTAGGCCATGACCGGGACGCTCGCGAGAATCAGGAGGCCCTGGACCAGGCGTATTTTCCCGCGCATCCGCGAATGGACGAGGCTGTAGGCGGCCAACAGCGAGATGACGATCGTCAGAAGAGTCGAAGCCGCCGACGTCGTGATGCTCGTGGCGAGCTCCCCCCAGAATCCTTCTTCCGCCGCTCCGACCTGGCCGTACTGTTCGAGCGCCGGCCTGATGATCCAGGTCGGAGGCGATGAAACGTTGTCGGGATGAACGCCCAAAGACGCGAGGACCGTCCATGCCAGCGGGAGAATGGAGGCAATGATCGCAATCGCGAGGAGGAGGGAGCGAGCGCGCCTGCAGCGCCGGGTGCGCTTGGCCCAACCAGCTTGGATGCCGTTCACCGGAACGACTCCCTGCGCGAGAGCGCGACATAGAGCCCCCCGAGGACGACCACTGCCGCCGCAATGAACCAGGCCGCCGTGGCTCCGAGCGGCCAGTTGTTGACCTGGAACGCCTTCTGAAAGCTGTACAGGGCGGGCGTGAGGGTTTCCGTTCCCGGGCCGCCATGCGTCAGGATCAGGATGCTGTCGAAGGTCCCGAGAGCCGTTCCCGCCAGCAGCATTGCGACCGTCAGAAGGAGGGGCCGAAGAGCAGGCACGGCGATATGCCAAACCTGGGTCAGAAGAGTTGCTCCTTCCAGCGTCGCGTGTTCCCAGAACTGCCGGGGAATCTGTGAGAATCCTGGCAGCAGCAAAAAACTGGCCAGCGGAGCGGTCCTCCAGACCTCGACTGCCAGCGTCGCGAGGAACGCAGAACCCCGCAGTCCAAGGGGGGAGGGCTGATTGGGCAGGGAAAGCAGGGCGAAGAAATAATTGGGGATGCCCGCGCTCGACTCGTAGAGAAAATGCCACATGACCCCGCTGCCGATGGGGCTCACGAGCCACGGCAGAAGGAGAACCATTCGTACCGCCGCGCGCCCGCGAAAGGGCTCACGGAGGAGCCACGCAATCGCCATCCCGACTGCCAGCTCGAGCGCCACCGCCAAGGCCGAGAAAACGCCATCGGTGCGGATGGCCTCCCGGAAATAGCCGTCTCTGATAAGACTCGCGTAGTTGACCAGCCCCGTGAAGCGAAGGTGCAGTGTAAAGGGAGAGAAGTTGGTGAAGCTGGCGAAGAAACCGAACGTCACGGGCCACAGGAGAAAGGGTCCCATGACGAGCAGCAATGGAAGCAGGAGGACCAGGTGTACCCGGCGTGTGAGAATCGGTGAGGGATGCATGTTCCGCGCGTCCGCTGCGTGCCCCTTCCCTACGCCGTAGCAGCCTCGAAGCCCTTGCGGTCGATGAAGGACTTCTGCGTCCCGGGCTTCATGGTGGAAAGAGCAGCGTACCTGTTGGCGGTTTCCAGGGCTCTCGTGACGTCTCGGGTCTCGACAAAGTACGTGGCGAAGCAGCCGATGAATGCGTCACCTGCACCGGTGGTGTCCACGCTTGCCACCCGGAAGCCCGGCACGAGTGTTTCCTCTTTCGCCGTGAGGAGCAGGCAGCCTTTTTCCCCGAGAGTCACGATGACCTTCGGGAGCCCTTTCGCGATGAGCGTTTGCGCGGCGGCCTTCACTTCCTCCAGGCTTCCTGCAGGCAGGCCGGTGAGCGCCTGCAGTTCGGTCTCGTTCGGCGCGAAGAAGGAGACGCTTCGTATCTTTTCCACCTCGAGGGACGGATCCGCGGGCGCGGGATTCAGGATGACGGGAACCTTCTGCGAAGCGCACAGCTCGATGGTGTGGTACACTGTCTCAAGGCTGATCTCGAGCTGCATGATCACGACATCGCTCTTCAGGATCCTGTCTTTCGCACTGTCCACGTCTTTCGGTGACAGGTGCCCGTTGGCGCCCTTGATGATGAGGATGCTGTTGTGCGATTTCTCGTCGACGAAGATGGGCGCCACCCCGCTGGAGACACCGGGTACGATCTCAACGTGGCGGGTGTCGATGCCGTAGCGCTCGAAGTTCTTTTTCGTGTTGGGCCCGAACAAGTCGTCTCCGACCTTCGTCACCATGCACACGTCGGCGCCGAGGAGCGCGGCCGCCACGGCCTGGTTGGCGCCCTTGCCGCCGAAGCCCATTTCGAAGCGGGGCGCCTCAATTGTCTCCCCCTCCCTGGGCATCCGGTGGACATAGGTTATAAGATCCACCATGTTGCTTCCCACAACGGTTATTCTCGGCCTGGCCATTCTGCTTCCTCCATGTGTCCTCCCTCGTCGAACAGAACGTTGACGCCCGAAGCCGACGGGCACGCTTTCATGGTCCGGGAACGGCAGACCGCTCTATTGCATTCTAATTCTCTCGCGGAAGAAAATCAATTTGCTTGACAATCGGAGTTTCCGAACGCTATACTGCGGTCTATTCAAAAGGATCGCAACGATGGCGGATTACCTCGAGATCAGAAACCTCACCAAGCAATACTCTCGGGTCAAGGGGATCGATGACGTCAGCTTTTCCTGCGCGGAAGGGAGCTTCACAGTCATTCTGGGTCCTTCCGGGGCAGGCAAGACCACGACGCTGAAGATCATCGCCGGCATCCTCCAGGAGTCTTCGGGGGACGTCGTGCGCAACGGCGCCAGCCTCCGGTCGATCAGCCCGCAAGAGCGCAACGTCTCAATGGTCTTTGAGGACTACGCGCTGTATCCGACTTTCTCCGTATACGAAAATATCGCCTCGCCTCTGAGAGTGCGCAAGGTGGCGCGGGAAGAAGTGGATTCTCGTGTGAAGCGCACCGCGAAGCTCCTGGGTATCGACGAACACCTGGAAAAGCTTCCGTTCCAGGTCAGCGGAGGCCAGAAGCAGAGAACGGCCCTCGCGCGCTGCCTCATTCGAGACGCGGAAATCTACCTCCTGGACGAACCCATCGCGCACCTCGATGCGAAGCTGCGGCACCGCATGCGGGGAGAGTTCAAGCGCATTCACAAGGACCTCGGCAAGACCATGATTTACGTGACACATGACTACCGCGAGGCGCTGGCCCTTGCTGATTCCGTGGTCATTTTGAACAAGGGCAAAGTGGTCCAGATCGGCCCTCCCGAGGAAGTCTTCTCCCGTCCCCGCAACGTCTTCGTGGCCACGCTTCTGGGGGAGCCCCCCATGAATCTCGTGCGCTTCGAGGATGCCCGCGTGGACAACGGCAGCCTGGTGCTGGCCTCCGGGGACCGCACCGTCCGCCTGCAGGGCGTATCCGCCGGACCCGCGCGCGCGAAGGTCACACTGGGATTCAGGCACTTCACCGCCGCGCTTCAGCAGCGGCAGGAGCAGAACTGCATCGAGGGTTCAGTCTACGTTTCCGAGCAGATGGAGGACACGAGAGTCTATTCCATCATGGTGGGCAACGATCTGGTGAAGGTCCTGACGCCGCGCGAAACGCGCTTCGACATCAACCAGCGTGTCTACATCAAGCTGGACCCGGGTGCGGTGTACCTCTTCGACGGCGCCAGCGGCGAGCGGCTCGGGGCGAGGGCATAGCATGGGAACCGTTGAGCTGAAGCAGGTCTGGAAGATCTACGACAACCACTTCGAGGCCGTGAAAGGGATCTCCGCGACGGTGAACGAGGGGGAGTTCATCTCCATGCTCGGGCCGTCGGGCTGCGGGAAGACCTCCACCCTGCGGATGATCGCGGGGCTGGAGGAGATTTCGCGGGGCGATGTCCTTATCGACGGGATCCGGGTGAACGAGCTGGAGCCCGGCGACCGCAACATCGCGATGGCCTTCGAGTCCTACGCGCTGTACCCGCACCTGACCGTGTTCGAGAACATCGCCTATCCACTGAGGATCCGAAAGACTGCCAGAAGCAGAGATCCAGCGCCAGGTCAACGCCATGTGCGACTCCCTGGGAATCGCGGCCTACAAGAACCAGCGCCCGTCGTCCCTGAGCGGCGGGGCACAGCAGCGCACCGGCCTTGCGCGCGCCCTGGTTCGGTCGGCTTCCGTCTTTCTCCTGGACGAAGTCCTCTCGCACCTGGACGCAAACGAACGTGTCATGCTCCGCGGGGAGATCCGCCGCGTGCAGAAGCTCATGAAGCTCACGGCCCTGTTCGTCACGCACGACCAGCTCGAGGCCCTCGCCATGTCGGACAGGATCATCGTCATGAACGACGGCGAGCTGCAGCAGATCGGGACCCCTGAGGAGATCTACGACACCCCGGAAAATCTCTTTGTCGCCGGCTTCGTCGGTGAGCCAGCCATGAACACGTTCCCCGTCGAGCGCGTCCGGGACAGCGGACGAGACCTGCTTTCGATCGGGGGACAGAAGGTAGCGCTGAGCGACCTGCGCCTGCCCGCGGTCCCGGACAAGCCGAAGTTCATCATCGGCATCCGTCCCAAGAACCTGGTTGTCGGGACGCCGGGACGCCCGGGGTACATCAACAGCCGCGTGCACACCTTCGAGGTGCTCGGAGATTTCACCCTCGCCTCCCTCACGCTGGGCGCGGGAGACCTCGTGTTCAAGGTGGGCGAGGCCGGCCTGCGTCTGGAGCTCGACCAGGCCGTCTCGTTCTCTTTCGAGCCCGAGAAGGTCCTCTTCTATGATACGGAGACCACGATGCGAATCCGTCCTGGCCATTGACTCGACGTTTGTCGAGTGAGACCAAACGTTTCAGGAGGTGAAGAGTTATGCTGGGCACAAAGAAGTTCCTTCTGATTTTTGTCGCCGTGCTCATGATCGCCGCCTTGCCGGGGTTCTCGCAGGACAAGGTGACGGTCACGGTCTATGGCGACGAGGGCCAGAACCAAACGCCGGTGGAGTGGCTGAAGCCCCTGGCAGCCGCGAGGGGAATCACCATTGATGTTGTGGGCGTTCCGTTCACGTCGGTCTACGAGAAGCTCAAGACCGAGTTCGTCGGTGGGACAGGCGCCTACGACGTGGTGGTCTTCTATCCCGCTTACCTTGGGGAGTTTGCAGAGTTCGGCTACCTGCAGCCGCTGGACCCGCTGTTCTCCGTGCACGACCCCAAGATGGATGACGTCATTCCCGCTTATCGGGACCTGTATGACATGTACAACGGCAAGACGTACGCGCTCCCTTTCGACGGAGACATCCTGAACCTGTACTACGTGAAGAGCATCTTCGCGGATCCGGGCGAGAAGGCCGCTTTCAAGGCGAAGTTCGGCCAGAATCTCGCGGCACCCAGGACCTGGGATGACCTTGCCAAGGTGGCGCAGTTCTTCACCCGCAAGAAGGGCGACAAGCTGGCCGGCAAGACTCTTGACCAGGACTTCTACGGCTTTGCGTTCTTCGGCGCGCGCGGTTTCGCCTATGCCTGGTGGGGCAACGTCTTCGGTTCCCTCGGCGGAGCATACTTCGACAGGAACATGAAGCCCCAGATCAATTCCCCGGCCGGCGTGCAGGCGGTGAACATCCTGAAAAACCTCATGCCGTATTGTCCTCCCGACGTCATGAGCTTCGGCTATACGGAGCTGATGAACGCTTACCTCCAGGGCCGCGTGGCCACGATGATCCAGTGGTCAGACGTGTGGAAGAAGGCCAACGACCCCAAGTTCTCCACGCAGTTCATCCTCCACAATGCGGGTATTTCCCAGGTCCCCGGCGTGAAGCAGGCGGACGGGTCGATCTATTTCCGCGCAGCGGCGCCCGTGGGCCGGGTCATCGCCATCCCTGCGACCTCGAAGCATCCCAAGGAGGCCTTCTGGGTCGCATCCATGCTCAGCCTCGACCAGAGCATCAAGGCCGTCACATCAAATGATACAGGTGAGGATCCCTACCGCATCTCCCACTTCAAGAACATCGCGGCATTCCAGAAGTTCGGAACTGCGGCGGATGCGAAGGAGTACCTGGACGTCGTGGGGGACAACCTCAACCACATCTTCCCCGACATCAACATCCCAGGCTCCGCCGATTACCTGGACGCCCTGGATGTGGCCGTGACCAGCGCACTGTCAGGGACCGCTGACGCGGCGAGCGCTCTCAATACCGCGGCGGCATCCTGGGACAAGATCACGCAGAGCCTCGACGCGGCCAAGCAGAAGAAGATCTACAACGCGATGCTCGAAATGTGGAAGAAGCACGGGTTCTGGAAGGACTGAGATTCGAAAGACGGAAAAGCGCCCGCCGCTTCGGCGGCGGGCTGTCTTTCCCAGTCGAGGGGGACACCGGCCATGGCGAGCGCTTGACAACGTTCTCACACTCGAGAGGAGCCAGAAGCGCTTTGCGCGCTTCGTGGCGCTCCCCGGCATGATCGTTCTCATCCTCCTCGTGGTCGGTCCCCTGGCGTACATGCTTTTCAACAGCTTCTTCGCGAAGACCCTGGCCACGCCGGTGCCGCCGCGCTTCGCGTGGTTCGAGAACTACGGGAACCTGTTCACTGACGGGCGGTTCTGGAACGCGTTCCTGAACAGCATGATCATCATGGTGATCGGCATCCCGGTGCAGTCGTTCCTCGCGCTGGTCCTGGCCCTCCTCCTCAACAAGAAGTTCCCCGGCAGCCGGATCATCGTGGCCTTGTTCCTGGTCCCTGTTATGATCACCCCGGTGGTCGCAGGCTTCGAGTGGAAGATCATCCTGGACAACCGGTTCGGACCGCTGAACTATGTGCTGAGCGTCTTCGGAGTTGTCCCGCTTGCATGGCTGGCCAAGCCAGCTCTCGCAATGGCTTCCATTCTGATCATGGATACCTGGCAGTGGACGCCGTTCGTCATGGTGGTCCTTCTGGCCGGCCTGGCCGCCATTCCAAAACAGGTGTACGAGGCCTCCAGCGTCGATGGCTCATCGGCAAACGAGACCCTTTGGCGCGTGACGATGCCGCTTCTGCGGCCCATGTTCACGCTGGTCATCCTCCTGAGGATCATTTTCATCTTCAAGATCTTCGACCCGGTCCAGATCCTCACGGGCGGCGGGCCCGGTGTATCGACTGAAACCCTCAGCATCCTCACCTACATCATGGGGTTCAAGAGCTTCAACGTGGGCATGTCGGCCGCCATCGCCGTGGTCCAGCTCATCATCATCACGATCATCGCCAAGCTCTTTATCGGCATGGTCATGAATCGCAGGGAAGGCAAGGAGTCATGAACACCATCGCCTTGAACAGGGAGGAGCTTGCCCGCCGGAAGCGCATCCGCACGCTCTTCACGGTGCTGCGCTTCCTCCTCATACTCATTTTCTTCGTCATCTTCCTGTTTCCCGTCTACTGGATTGCCGTCGGCGCGTTCAAGGTAGAAGGGGAGTTCTACCATTACCCGCCGGTGTTCTGGCCGAGCCATTTCGATTTCCAGAACTTCGTTCGGGGGCTGACGACCTTCGGCGGCGCGGAGGCTCTCGTCGCCAGCCTCGTCGTCGCGCTGGCGAATACCATTCTTGGTGATTGGTTTCGGCGTGCTTCTGGCCTACAGCATGGGGCGCTTCAAGGTGGGCGGTGACAACATGAGCTTCTTCGTCCTTTCTCTCCTGTTCGCTCCCCCCGTCATCGCGACCATGCCGCTGTTCATGATCTGGAAGACGCTGAAGATCCTCGACACGTACCCCGTGCTCTTCCTTTCCTACATCCTCATCAACATGCCCTTTGCCGTGTGGATCATGAAAGGGTTCTTCGAGGATATTCCCCAGGGAATAGAAAACGCGGCACTCCTGGACGGATACTCGAGGTTCCACGCGTTCCGCAAATACGTCCTTCCCCTTGCCGTTCCGGGCATCGCGGTCACGGCCCTGTTCGTTTTCATCTTCTCCTGGAACGAGTTCCTGTTCGCCCTGATCTTTACGCGCTCCCATGCGGTGACGCTTCCCATCACCCTGGCCGGGATGACCGGTGGGCACGAGATCCCCTGGGGCGAGATATCGGCGCTGTCCCTGATAGCGATTCTCCCGGGTGTCATCTTGACGCTCTTCTTCCAGAAGTATCTCGTGCGAGGTCTGACCTTCGGTGCGGTGAAGGGATAGGCCCGACGGTCAATACTCTTTCTGCTCCTGCCTGCCTCATCGCGAGCGCCGCAGAGTCCCAATGTGGAGGCGCCACACCATCATTTCTTTCGGCGTGAGATCACGGCCGCGAGGATGATGAGCCCTTTGACGATCTGCTGGTAGTAGGACTGTACGTTGAATTGGTTGAGCAGGTTGTCGATGAAACCGAGAGCCAGGACGCCGCAGAAGGTGCCGATGGCTCCGCCGCTGCCGCCACTCATGACGCCTCCGCCGATGACCACGGCGGCAATGGCGTCCAGCTCGAATCCGACTCCAACGCTGGGCTGGGCGATACCCAACCTCGAGGCCAGGATGATGCCCGCGACACTGGCAAAGAAACCGCAGAGCATATAGGCGAGGATGAGGTGGCCCTTCACGCTGATGCCCGCCAGTCTCACAGCCTCGACGTTGCCGCCGATCGCCCCGATGACCCTGCCGGGGATTGTCCGATTGAGGAAGAACCAGGCGAGGAAGTAGAAGCCGATCATGATGAGCGGCGCGATGGGAACGGCGCCGATGAACCCGCCGCCCAGCAGGGAACGGAAAAGGGGATCAACGGGAGACTGCGGGGTCTCCGAGAAGACGTAGGTCACCCCGCGGACGACCCCCATCGTCGCCAGGGTAACGATGAAGGGCTGAAGCTTGAAACGGGCGATGAAGAAACCGTTTGCGAAACCAATCACGAGGCCGACCCCCAGCGCGACGAGGATCGCAAGAGGAGTCGGCATCACCCTCTGGAGCCCCGTTGCCATGATGCCGCAAAGGGCCACGGTACAACCCACCGACAGGTCGATACCGCCCGTGAGGATGACGATGAGCATTCCAATGCTGATGAGGCCGTTCGTGACGATCTGCCGGGAGATGTTGAGGAGGTTCCGGGAGGTAAAGAACGTCTCCAAGAGCAGGGAGCTGACCAGGAACAAGACCGCGAAGATCGCCAGGAAGATCAGGTCGGATGAGCGAATCTTGAAAATCGTTCTCGTCCTGTCGAGCAATGGTGCAGTCGTTTTCATGCCTTCCCCTCCGTTGCGATGACGCCAGGCGTGACATCCGCTGCACCGTCCGCGCGCGCGACACCCGCCGCGAGCTGAAGGAGTCTCTCCTCGCTCGCTTCTTCCCGGCCGACGTCGCCCACCAGCCGCCCCTCACGCATGACGAGTATCCGATCGCTCATGCCCAGGACCTCGATCATTTCCGAGGAAATAAACAGCACGCCCACTCCCGCCTCGACGAGGGCGTTGATGAGATGGTAGATCTCGACCTTCGCCCCTATGTCCACGCCCCGTGTCGGCTCGTCGAGGAGGAGGACCTTCGTATTGCAGAGCAGCCACTTCGCGAGGATCACCTTCTGCTGGTTGCCGCCGCTCAATGTCCGAACGTATGCCCCGATCTTCTGGGGCCGCAGTGCGAGCTCCCTGACCTTTCCCTGCCACGAGCCTTTCCTGCAGCTTTCGGTTCAGGAATATCCCGCGGCTCATGCGGGGAAAAGAAGCCAGGCTCACGTTGTCGCAGATCGTGCCGGTCATCACAAGCCCGTCTCGCTTGCGGTCCTCCGTCACCAGGGAGATCCCGGCGCTTACCGCCTCCCGGGGAGTACGCATCCGCAGGGACCTGCCATCCACTCCGATGCTGCCCGAGGTGGGGGGCTCTGCCCCGAATATGCTCCTGGCCATGGCGGTCCTCCCGCTTCCGACGAGGCCGAACACGCCCAGCACCTCGCCGCGGTGCAGGGAAAACTCGACGTCGCTGAACTCCCCCTCGCGGGTGAGACCGTGGACGGAAAGCACTTCATCACCGATGCTCATCCTGCGCCTGGGATAGATTTCCTCGAAGGAGCGGCCCACCATCATGCGGATCAGGTCGTTTTGGTCGATGGAGTCGCGCCGTACCGTGTCGACGACCTCGCCGTCCCTGAGGACCGTGATACTGTCGGCGATCTCGAATACTTCCTCGAGTCTGTGGGAGATGTACAGTATGAGGGTCTTCTCCGCCCTGAGCCTCCGAATGAGGGCGAAGAGCAGGGAGAGCTCATCCTTCGAGAGGACCGCTGATGGCTCATCGAGAATCAGCACACTCGGCTTTTCGGCGAGGGCCTTGGCGATCTCCACCACCTGTTGCTGCGATACGCTCAAGCGAAAGACGCGGGTGCGCTCGTCCAGGCCGGCAAAGCCCAGCTCAGCCAGAAGGCCTCGCGCCCTCTCGTAGGCCCTGGGCCAGTCGATCACCAGGCGCCGCTTGCCGTGAGTCGGCAGCTTCCCCATGAGGATGTTCTCCGCGATGGAGAGCTGGGGTACAAGGCTGAACTCCTGATGCACGGCCCGTATGCCCAGGGCATTGGCATCGTGAGGAGAGCGCATCGTCACCACCGCCTGCCCCAGGGAAATGCTTCCCGAGTCGGGCACCACGGCGCCGGAGAGGATATTCACCAGGGTGGATTTGCCGGCACCGTTTTCGCCGACGAGGGCGTGGACCTCGCCGAGCTCAGCGGAAAGGCTCACGTCCTTCAGGGCGATCGTGCCGCCGTACTTCTTGTTGATGCCCTCCATCCGGAGGAATGCATCGGCGTTCATGCGTCTTCCGGGAAAGGCATTGTGGATGATGATGGCCTTCTGCTCCGTCATGTCGATCAAGCTGTCATGCAGCGCTTCCCGGCCATGTCCGCTCATCTTGGTTCCCCCGAAGGGCACATTCTCCGCGCGGAAGGCAGTCGACCAGTTGATGATTACACCTCCGGCCTCCAGACGGCGCGCAATGGTCATCGCCCGGGAGATGTCGTTGGTGAAAACCGCCGCTTGCAGGCCGAAGGGACTGTCATTGGCCATCGTGACAGCCTCGTCGATGCTGGAGAAAGCTGCCAGAGGGGCAACCGGCCCGAAAGTCTCTTCGTGAAACAGGGGCACCGAGACAGGAACGTCGGAAAGGACCGTTGGCACGATGAATGCGCCGCGGCGACTCCCGCCGCAGAGAACCTTCGCCCCTGCCTTCACCGCTTCGACAATCGAGTCTTCGACCTTTTTCGCGGCGCTTTCGGAGATCAGCGGTCCGCAGTCGGTATCCTCGTCGAGCTGGTTGCCGACCTTCAGGCGTGCCGCCTTCGAGGCCAGCATCGTGCAGAACTCCGCGTAGATACGGCGATCAATGAAAACTCGCTTGACGGCACAGCAGATCTGACCATTGCCGCGGGCGAGTCGGCCCAGGACCACGGCATCGGTCGCCTTTTCCAGGTCTGCATCCGCGCAAACGATCATGGCGTCGTTACCGCCGAGCTCGAGGTGAATCTTCTGGAGGTTTTTCGCGCCGAGCTCAGTGAGCCTGATACCCACGGTGGTGCTGCCCGTGAGGGAGAGGAGGCGCACGACGGGGCTTCGGGCAAGACGCTCTCCGACCAGCTCGCCCGCGCCGGTGATCATCTGGTGAGCGCCGCGCGGGAGGCCCGCCGCCTCGAGGATCTCCGCGATCTTGAGCAGGGTGACGGGGCAGGCGCTCGGCGGCTTCGCGATGACCGCGTTGCCGGCCGCCAGGGCAGAGGCGGCCTTGTGGGCGTACAGCTCCACGGGGTAGTTGAAGGGGACGATTGCGGCAACCACCCCGAGGGGCTGCCTGATGGTCATGGCAAAGTGGCGCTCGCTGCCAGGGACCGCGTCCATCGGGATGGTCCGGCCGAACATCCGCCGGCCCTCCTCGGCGAAACCGCTGAAAAGACGTCCCGCTACCTCGACCTCGGCGCGGGTCTGGCCGATGGGCTTCCCGTTCTCACGGGCCAACAGCAGGGCGAGCTCTTCTTTTCGGGCGTGAATGACCCCCGCCGCGCGGGTCAGGACGGTTGAGCGCTGGTGCGCGGCCAGCGCCCGCATCCGCGCGCTGCCTTCCACGGCCGATTTCAAGGCGCGATCCACGTCAGCCTCAGTGGCCCGGGGGACCTCGTCGATGATTTCCCCGGTCCCGGGGTTGTGGACCGCCCTGGTCCTGCGGTCGGCTGAATCAGTCCACTGGCTGTCGATGAGCATTTTCACGTGATGTCTCCAATGGGAAATGACGGCCCCTCGTTTCGAGGGGCCGTGGAACTCCTAGAATACACTCTCTGGGAAATAGAATCGAGCGACGTTGTCTTTCGTGATGATAGGCGAAGGCAACACCGTGTTCTTCTCCGCGGTTGCGCCGGCGAGGATGGACATCATGCGGGCAAAGCTGGCGCGGCCGATCTGATCGGAGCTGTTGAGACCGCTTGCGGCGTAGTTGCCGCCCTTGGCGATCTCCTGGAGGGCCGCCTTTTCGCCGTCGACGCCGCAGATGAAGATCTTGTCGCTGCGCTTGGCATCGGCGATGGCTTTCTGGGCGCCGAGGCCCATGGAGTCATTCTCCGCGAAAACGGCGTCGATCTGTTTGTACTTGGCCAGCATGTCCTCCATGAGCTTGAAGCCTCCGTCCGAGCTCCAGCCGCCGAAGTTCGGGGCCGCGATGGTCTGGATCTTGGTCTTCTTGAGCTCGGAGAGGACGCCGTTGGTGCGGTTGTAGCCGATGGAATTGTCCGCCGGCCCGCCCTTCAGGATGACGACGGTCCCGGCGCCCTTCAGGCGCTTCGCGATATAGGCGCCGACCTGCTGGCCAATGAGGAAATTATCCGGGCCTACCCAGCTGGTGTATTGATCACTGCTCGGGCCCGTGAACATCCTGTCCACGAGGACCAGCGGAACATTGGCCCTCTTGATCGCATCCAGGACTTCGGGAGCAGACTCGAGCCAGGCGCCGCTGAGGATGATCCCATTGACGTTCTGGGCAAGAACATCTTCCACGTCGGACGTGAGCTTCTGTGCGTCGCCCTTTGCGTCGGTGACGATGACCTTGATGTTGGTGAAGTGAGCAGCTTCCTGCTTGACCGCATCGGCCATGCCGATGAAGTACGGGCTGCTCTGCGCGAGGTTCACCATGGCGATCTTGAGCTGCTTCGCCTGGGCGGTGACGGCGGTGGCCGAGAATACCATCGCGGCCACGGATAGGATGAGCATGAGAGATCGAATCTTCTTCATTACCTGTCTCCTCCTTCGCTGATTCTCGCCGGAAAACTTCCGGTGGTGACGTCTCGACTGAATGCACAAAGCGTGCCATGGGAGGAAACGTCCCGCAGATTCCGTCGCCCTTCGGTAATTCACCGTATCAAAGCATTTTAAGTCAATGACAGAAATACAAATTGACAGCACGTTTTTTGGCCTCTATAATTCTTGGGTAATTTTTACTCACACTGCGAAATCGAAGTGAGTAAATTCGGCGGTGAGAAATGGGAACCGGTATCCTTGTCATCGACGATAAGGTGAAGGTCTGCAAAAGCCTGGCGCAGAATTTCGAGCACCTGGGCTATCGCACGGTGATTGCAACCAGCGGCAGAGAGGCGCTCGCCGCGTTCTCGGCGGGCAGGATCGACGTCGTTCTCCTCGACATCATGCTGGGAGAAGAAAGCGGCATCGACCTGCTGAAGAAGCTGCAGGCAGTAGATAAGACCGTACCCGTGATCATGATCACGGCCTTCGCCTCGGTGGAAACCGCGGTGCTCTCCCTCAAGCTCGGCGCTTTCGACTACGTGAAGAAGCCCCTTGATTTCGACGAGCTCCTCATGACCGTGGAGAAGGCCCTGGAGTTTTCCAAGCTCCAGGAGGAAAACACCAATCTCAGAAGCCGGCTCCGCGAGCTGTCCGCGACGGTCGTTACCAGTGACCCTCTCATGATCGCGCTCAGGAACAAGATGGAAAAGCTGGCGGTGACGGACCTGCCGATATTGATCGGCGGAGAGAGCGGCACCGGCAAGGAAGTTTTCGCCGACTACATTCACGCCGCCTCCTCCCGCAGCGCGAAGCCGATGGTCAAGGTCAACTGTGTGGCACTCCCCGAAAGCCTCCTGGACAACGAGCTCTTCGGGCACGAAAAGGGGGCCTACACGGGAGCCGATTCGGCCTTCAAGGGCCTTTTCGAGAGCCGCGGACGGGAGCTCCCTGTTTCTCGACGAGATCGGCGACATGCCTCTCGGCATCCAGGCAAAAATACTGCGGACCCTGCAGAACAACGAGATACGGCGGCTGGGCGGGAGCGCAACCATCAAGGTTGATGTCAGGTTCATCGCCGCGACGAACAAGGACCTGGTCGACCTGACCCGCAAAAATCTCTTCCGCGAGGACCTGTACTACCGCCTCAACGCGGCTGTCCTCTCGGTGCCCCCCCTCCGCGAGCGCAAGCGGGACATCCCGCTCCTCGTCGAGCACTTCCTCGCGGAGCGTGCCGTCGACCGTCGGAAAGAACTGGCGCCCGAGGTGGCGGCGAGGTTCCAGGCCTACGATTGGCCGGGCAACGTGCGCGAGCTGAAGAATGTGGTGAACTACGCCACGGCGATGTCGCCGAACGAGCGCATCGAGATGGAGGATTTGCCGGTTCATTTCCTGGGCGACGGCCATGCCGCTGAGCCAGCCGACATTCGCCAGGAAATGGAGAGGGACTTGATCGTCAGGACTCTCCAGAGCACGAAGTACAACCGCTCCAGGACGGCGGATATACTGAACATGAGCCGCAAGACCCTCTACAGCAAGATGACGAAGTATGGCCTCAACGCCTGAGCCATTCGGCCGCGGGCCCTCGCAGGGAAGCGAGCTCCTCCGTCTCTCTGACATTGCCCTCGACTACGGCCAGATCGTTGCGCTCAAGGACGTGAACCTCGCCCTCTATCCCTCCCGGATCCACGCCCTGGTCGGCGAGCACGGCGCGGGCAAGTCCTCCCTCGGCATGATCATCAGCGGCAGCCTGCGGCCCCGGGCGGGGACAATGGAGTTCGCCGGCCGGCGGCTCGAATCGCTCACCATTCCCACCGCCCATCGCCTGGGCATCGAGATGGTCTACCAGCAGGTGCAGCTCAATGAATATTACTCAGTCGCCGAGAACATTTTTTTCCTGGACAAGGTGACCACTCGGCATGGCCTGCTCAACCAGAGAGTCGTCACCGCCAGGGCCCAGACATTCCTGGACCTCAATGACTTCAGCCTGGACGCGGCCGCCATCGTCAGAAATCTCAACCTGCCCGACAGGGTGCTCATCTCGATCCTGGCTGCGCTGCAGAAGAGGCCGAAGCTCCTGATCCTGGACGAGGCCCTCGAGAAGCTCTCTTCCACCAACCTGCCCAAGGTGGTCCGCGTCCTGGACACGATGAGATCGGAGGGCATGTCCATCCTCTTCATCACTCACCGCATCGAGGACGTCTACGACTTTGCGGACAGGGTGAGCATCGTGAAGAACGGCGAGATCCTGGTGACCGACGAGGTCGGCCACATCGACAAGATGAATCTGCTGCGGTTGACCTATACGCAGCTTTATTCCCTGGAGGACTCCGGCAACCGCAAGCGCGAGTTCAACCAGTACCTCAAGTACTACGAGGCGGTCCTCCAGAAGCTGCCCGTCAACCTCATCGTCGTGGACGCGGAAGAGCGGGTAAAGATCGTCAACGAGCTGTGCAAGGAGTACTTCCATATCGAGGGCGTGACGTCCTCCAACCGCCCCCTCTCGGCACTCCTCGGGGAAGAGAACGGCGAGGTCCTGGCCCTCATCCGCGAGGCCCTCCGCTCTGACGAAGGCGGCGCGTTCTACCAGGTGCCTTTGACGATCAGCGGGGTCGAGACGATCAGCAATGTGAAAACCCTCCCTATCTTCGACGAGGGCCAGCGGATCGGCGACATCATCATCATCGAGGACATCTCCGAGTTCGACAAGCTCCAGAAGCAGGTCATACTTTCTGAAAAGCTCGCGTCGGTCGGGCTCCTTGCCGCCGGGGTGGCGCATGAGATCAACAATCCCCTGGAAATCGTCTACAACTATCTAAAGTACATCAAGCTGTCTTTCAGTGACGTGAAGCTGCACGATACGGTAGACGAGCTCCACGAGGAAATCACCTATATCGCCGGCATCGTCCGCAACCTCCTCTCCCTCTCGGGCACGGCCGAGACGGGGCGCGAGGAAACCGACGTGAATGAGATGATTGGGAGCATCATCGGGCTGCTCCGGCACAGCGCGCATGACAAGGACATTTCCATCTCCTTTCATTCGGACGAAAAGGAGATTTTGCTCAAGGTCAACCGAAACGAGATCAAGCAGGTGATCCTGAACCTGGTGAAAAACAGTTTCGAGGCCATGCCCGGCGGAGGCGACATCAGGATCGGGACGTCCCTGACTGCGGACGAAACGGGGCGGCCCTGTGCGACGATTGAGTTCACCGATACCGGCCCGGGTATCCAAAGCGCGAACCTCAACGACGTATTCATCCCCTTCTATTCGACCCGCAAGGGAAAAGGGGACAATGTCGGATTGGGGCTCTCCATCTGCTACGGGATCATAAAGCAGCATGACGGAATCATGCGCGTCAGGAACCTCGAGCACTCGGGATGCCAGTTCTCGATCGAGCTCCCCTTGACCCCTGGTGATGCGCCGACACGCCGCGCGCGGGACGACGGCTTTGGCCGAGCCCCTTGATGCTTGACATCTGATAATCGGTGCTCGGCCGCTGGAGATCCGGCTCGCCGATGCTTTCGCTTCCCGAACCCGGCCTTCCTGAAGCAGGGCGCGCCCCGATCATTCACCCGGGGCGGCGGGAGCGACCGCATTCTGGATTCTCCGGCACGAATGGCGCTCCACCAGCCGGGCCGAGTAGACCTGTCGCATGGCGGCGCCCATTGATTGGTCCGCTGCAAGGCTGATGACGGCAGAAACAAGACCGCGGATCATTTCCGGGAAGCTGAACTCGAAGGTCGTGAGCGGCGGACGTGCGTACTCGCAGAAGGGGTGGCCGTCGATGCCGACAATCGAGATATCCTCGGGGATCCTCAACCCCGATTCGGCGATGGCCCTCATGGCACCGAAGGCCGTGTTGTCGTTCACCGTGGCCACGGCGGTCGGAAGCGGCACATCAGCTGCGAGGAGTCCCTGCATCACGCGGTAGCCCGCCTCACTTTGGAAGTCACCCGTTAGCATCCATTCACGGCGGATGGGCAGGCCGTGAGCGCGCAGGCCCGCCAGGAAGCCCCGGTGTTTCATTGCCCCCGCGTTCCTGCGGCGGTCCCCATGGATCACGGCGATGTCCGTATGCCCGAGGGAGGCGAGGTAGTCGATGGCCGACCGGGCGGTCCGCACGTCGTCGAAATTCGCCACCACCCTGTTGGGCTCTGCTGGTGAGGACGGACTCTGGTCGAAGACGCCCACTGCGTTGCCGCCCGCCACCAGCTCCTCGATGATGGGCTCGCGGTTGCGGGCTCCGATGAAGATGCCGGCGGCAATCCGGCCCTGGTAGAAGGTCTCGCGGATCGAATCCTTCGTGGTCGCGTCCCGGGGATCGCGGATGACGTAGGCGAGGGTGTGGTATCCCAGAAAGGACGCGTGCTCGATGAGGCTGGAAATCATGAAGTCAGCGAGCACGTCCTCCGAAAAGTGCCTCGGGTTGATGAAGAACAGGCCGAGCGTCCTGGTTTTCTTTCCGGCCAGGATCTGCGCGGAAAGGTTGGGGTAGTACTTGTGCGCGCGCACCGCCTGCAGGATGCGGGTGCGGGTCTCGGGGGCAACATGGGGGTAGCCGTTGAGGACTTTGCTCACCGTGCTGCGCGCTACCCCGACGAGCCGAGCGATGCCAACGGCGTCCATCCGCCGCCTCGAAGCGGCCTTTCCCGCCGGCAGCCGGGAGACCCTATGCGGGGCCGCCGTGGAGTTGTCCTGACGTAACGGGGGCCTTCCCGCGCGATTGTCCTTTTTTGCCATTGGAGTCATCGTGAAAACGCGGCGGCCGGAAACAGAACACGCGTTCTCATCTCGGCATCGTAGCACGACGCGGCGGAATGTCAAGGCGCGGACCGGACGCTGGCGGCCCACGAAGCGGGCCTGCTGCTTGCTCGACAGTAGCGACGCGCAGATTGTTCTTGCTTTCCCCGAAGGCCATGCTATACTCCCCCTGTCATGGGGGACAGAGGGGCTGGTTCGCATGCGATCGGAACGCGCGTTCCGAACCTTCGCGGATTCAGACAGCGCTCCGTCATCGTTGGACCGCGAAGGAGGACTCTATGAGGAGACGCCGGCCGCTGATCGTCAGCTCCTGAAAGGTCCGCCCTTATGGAGGATCGGGTGTCCCGCCCCGGCGGGAAGAACCGTTTTGTCCACCGCTACGCCGCCTACTTCGCGGTGTTGCCGGTGCTGGTCGTCACGCTGTGCTTCTACTTTGGATCCACAATCTGGTCTCTGATCATGTCCTTTACGGCGAGCAAGGTCTTTCCGGATATGACGTTCGTAGGCCTGCGCCAGTACTCGCGTCTCTTCAGCGATGACGTCTGGGTCCTCTCTCTCCACAATCTGCTCATCTTCGTGCTCGGCAGCCTGGGCAGCCTCGTTCTGGGCTTCATCCTGGCGGTTCTCCTGGACGGCAAGACCGTCGGGGAACGGGTCTTCCGCACCGTGTACCTGTATCCGTTGGCAATCTCCTTGATCATCACGGGCCTCGTGTGGCAGTGGCTGTTCAATCCCTCCATGGGACTGCAGCAGTTCTTCCGAGACCTGGGCCTGAAGGATTTCAACTTCAACTGGGTAGGGGACAAGAACAAGGTCATGTATGCGCTCATCCTTGCCTCCGTCTGGCAGAGCGCCGGATTCTACATGGTTTTGTCCTCCTCCGGGATCAAGGGCATTGATACCGAGATCTGGCAGGCGAGCCGCATCGACGGGATATCCAAGCTGCGGATGTACATCGAAGTGATCATCCCCATGATGAAATTCACGCTCCTGACCGCCTTCGTGCTGCTTTCCATCGGGGCGGTGAAGGCGTACGACATCATCGTGGCGATGACCAACGGCGGCCCGGGCGGCCATTCGGAGCTGCCATCGTATTACATCATCGACATGTACGTGTTCAGGCAGAACATCGCCGTGGGCGCGTCGGGGTCGACGATCCTCCTGCTCCTCGTTGTGGCATTCATCATCCCGTTCGGTATCGTCAACCTCGTCCTGAGAAAGAGGAAATAGGCGCATGCGCATTGCTTCCGATATCCGCCGCGTGATTGTGTCTCCCAACCGTATACCACCAAAGAACCCGGGATGGACGGCAGTGGGCTACCTGATCCTGATTATCTTTGCCGTGATGTTCGCCATGCCATTGTACGTGATGATCGTCACCTCGCTGAAGTCCATGGACGAGATCCGCCTGGGGCATGTCTTTGCGCTCCCGCAGAGTCCGAGCCTTGAGGCGTGGGACATCGCCTGGAACAAGGCGGCGAGCGGCTTCCTGAACAAGGGGCTGAAATCAGGCTTCTGGAACTCCATTCGCATCCTGGTGCCCAGCCTCTTGATGTCGGTCGCGGTGTCCTCGATCTGCGGATACGCGCTGGCGTGCTGGAACGTGAGGGGAGGGGGGGCGCTGCTCTCTCTCCTTCTGGTCTGTGCCTTTGTTCCCTTCCAGATCATCATGTACCCGCTCATCAAGATGACGTCGGCGGTGAAGCTCTACAACACCTCCTTCGGCGTGTCGGTGGTGCACACGATTCTCGCCATCCCCATCCTTACGATGATCTTCAAGAACTTCTTCTCCTCCATTCCGACGGACCTCATCAAGGCGTCCCGCGTGGATGGCGGCCGCTTCCTTGGTACGTTCCTCCACGTAGTCCTGCCGCTTTCGGGGAACATCATGATCGTCGTGGCGATCCTCCAGATCACCGGCATCTGGAACGACTTCCTCGTCGGCCTGACCTTCGCCAAGGTGACCGCCTACCCCATGACGGTCAACCTGAACAACATCACCCAGACGCAGACCGGGGTGCGCGTCTACAACGTGTACATGGCAGCGGCCATGCTCACCGCCATCCCTCCCCTGCTGGTCTATTTTCTTTCCGGGAAGCTGTTCATCCGCGGGATCACCGCCGGCGCATTGAAAGGATAGGGAGCAGCACGATGTCACAGGTCGCGGTGAAGCACGTCGACAAGATCTACCAGGGAAAGAACCACGTTCTCAAGGATCTCAGCCTCGACATCGATTCGGGAGAGTTCCTCGTTCTCCTCGGACCCTCGGGCTGCGGGAAGACGACGCTGCTGAACTGCATTGCCGGGCTCCTCGACATCGAGGGAGGGAGGATCGAGATCGGCGGCCGGGACGTCACCAATCGGGATCCCAGCGAACGGGACATCGCCATGGTGTTCCAGTCCTACGCGCTGTACCCGACCAAGACCGTGTTCGGCAACATGGCGTTCTGCCTGCGCATGAAGCACAAGAAGCGGAACTTCATCGACGAAAAGGTGCGGAAGACCGCCGAGCTCCTGCAGATCTCCGAGCTTCTCAACCGCAAGCCCGCCACGCTGTCGGGCGGCCAGCGGCAGCGGGCAGCCATTGGCCGGGCGCTCGTCCGCGACGCAGCGGTCTGCCTGTTCGACGAGCCGCTGTCCAACCTGGACGCGAAGCTGAGGACCGAGATGCGCGTTGAGCTGAAGAAGCTGCACAAGAATATCAAGAGCACCTTCATCTATGTGACGCACGACCAGGTGGAGGCCATGACTCTGGCCACACGGATCGCCGTGATGAACGACGGGATGTTCTCCCAGATCTCCACGCCGGACGAGCTGTACGCGCATCCTGCGAACACCTTTGTGGCGAACTTTATCGGTTCCCCGTCCATGAACTTCATCTCAGGGACCGCCACCACTCGCAACGGGAACGTCCAGATCCGGACCGTGGACGGCATCGAGTTCGATACATCGGGGTACGCGTTCACGGCGCGGCCCGCGGAGGGGCAGAAAGTAATCCTCGGCGTGCGTCCGGAGCACTTCCGCCGCTACGTGCCCGGCGCCGCTGCATTCTCCACGAGGCTGAACATCGTCGAGCCCCTCGGTTCGACCGTGCTCTGCTACTGCAGCCTCGGAAAGACCGACGTGGTGGCCGGCCTCAACCCGACGGACGTCTCCGGCGTCAGATCGGACGAGGAGCTGAGGCTCTCCATCGACCTTTCCAAGATTTCGATTTTCGATGCGGCGAGTTCACTGCGCCTGTGATTCCCGTGCGACTTTGCCGGCCGTTGGCCGGCTGAATGGACTTGAGTCCTTGAAGGAGGCTCTTATGAAGAAAACGATTGCTCTCGCACTCGTCGTGCTGGCGATCGTCTCGTTCTCGGGCTTCGCCCAGCAGAAGCAGCTCGGGCACCTGCTTGTGTTCAACAACTGGTCATCGGATGCCGAGATCGGGGCGTTGAACGTCATCCGCAATGAGTTCCAGCGCCAGGGAGGCATATGGGACGACATCACCATCGCTCATAACACCGGCGCGAACATGACCCTGATGAACCTGATCACCGGCGGCAATACACCCAATATCGCCATTGAGAACAACGTGAAGTTCCGCCGCGACTTGATGCAGCGCGGGATGCTTGCTGACCTCACCGCCTACTACAAGGCCCTCAACCTGGACAACGTGCTGCCGCAGGCGTGCAAGGACGTCATGACGGTGGACGGCAAGGTTGTGACCGCTCCCATCGCCATCCACATCGTCGGGACGATCTTCTGGAACACGGCCGTGGCCAAGAAAGCCGGCGTGGATCCCAGGTCATGGAAGAACCTGGACGCAATGTTCGCGGACTTCCCGAAGATCAGGAAGGCGGGCGTCATCCCCCTGGCCATCGGCGCCCAGCCCTGGCAGCTGGAGTACCTGCTTGGTTCCTGCATCGTCTACTATTCCGGCAGCCTTTACGACAACGTGTTCGGCATGAACCCGAACAGGGCCGGCTTCGACTCGCCGGAAATGCGCCAGGCCCTGGGGTTGTTCCGCCGCATTCAGCAGGAATCGGATCCGGGCGCAGCCAACCGCAACTGGAACGACACCACTGCGATGGTCATCCGCGGCGATGCGCTCATGCAGTTCCACGGGGACTGGATGAAGGGTGAGTTTGCCTCGGCGAAGAAGAAACTCGGCGTGGACTACGATACGATGCTTCCTCCTGGTACCAAGGGCGTGCAGGTCACGATAGACGCGGAGACGTTCTTCGCGCCAAAGGACGACATACAGAAGAACTCCGAGGAAGCCTTTTTCAAGATCATGCTCACGAAGGACATCACGGAGAAATTCAGCATCATCAAGGGCTGCACGCCGGTGCGGCTGGACGCAAACGCGGGCATCGACAACCACGCGAAGATGGTCCTGAAAGCCATTGCCGATCCCAAGTTCGGACACCCCGTGCGCAACATCACGATGGACAATGACTTCGCGGGCGCGTACATGAACCTCGCAGACCAGTTCTGGAACACGCCGTCCATGTCGGCGGATGAGTTCATCAAGGACCTGCAGCAGAAGTACGACGAGATTCTCAAGAAGTAGCGGGCCCCACGGCGAGTGCGGGTCTCCGGACCCGCACATTGCACGACATGAATCGGTTCGGGCTTCAGGGAGGCGGGCGCTTCCCTGAATGCCCTGATTCCCCAGCACTCACGCCGCTGAAGGCAGGAGCCTCGCATGGCCAGTTCACGCATACCACCATCGTCCCCGACAGTCGCGGGATCCTTCGATCTTGTCCAGGATGTCGGTCGTCCGGCCATCAAGGGCCGCACGATCTACGACGCCGGCACGCAGCGCTACACCATCACGGCCGGCGGCGAGAACACCTGGGCCGCCCGGGACGAGTTCCATCTTGCATCCCGTAAGGTCCGCGGAGATTTCATCCTGACGGCATATGGCGAGCTCCAGGGCCGGGGCGTCAACGCGCACCGCAAATGGGGCGTCACATTCCGCGAGGACCTGGATGCAGGCTCGCGGCACGCCGATGCCGCCGTCCACGGTGACGGCTTGACGTCGCTGCAGTACCGCAATGTCCGGGACTCGGAAACCCTGGAGGCCAAGGCGTCTATGACGTCAGCCAGCGTCGCTCAGTTGGAGCGCGCCGGATCCACCATCATCATGCGCGCGGCCGGGGAGGGAGAGGCACTGGTGGAGACCGCGAGGATCTCGATGGATCTCCCGGCGGAGATTCTCGCCGGGATTTTTGTCTGCTCGCATGAAATCGCCGTGGCAGAGACCGCCGTGTTTCGCAATGTCCGATTCGACGTGCCTGCTGCGGAAGGCGTGGACGGGGAGCGCAATCCTTCCCCCAGCAGGATGGAGCTCCTGGATGTGGATACCGGCCTGCGCAGGGTCGTGTACACCAGCGACGCACATTTCGAGGCGCCCAACTGGTCACGGGACGGCGCGTACCTGCTGTTCAACCAGGAAGGAAGGATCTACAAGCTCCCGCTGGATACCCGGGCGCCCCATGTCCTGGACACCGGGGGAGTGCGGGCCAACAACAACGACCATGGCATTTCCTTTGACGGGAGGCGCCTGGCCCTGTCTGGCCACACTGAACAGCCGGGTCGAAAGCCCGGCTCTCAGATCTATGTCGTTGACGTGGACGGCGGGCAACCGGTGAAAATCACCGACCAGGCCCCTTCTTACTGGCACGGCTGGTCTCCGGACGGCGCAGACCCTGGTCTACTGCGCCGAGCGCAACGGCAACTACGATGTCTGGGCCATCGGGGCCAACGGCGGGACGGAGGCACGGTTGACCACGGATCCCGGCCTCGACGATGGTCCGGAATACAGCCCGGACGGCGCCTGGATCTACTTCAATTCCACGCGTTCCGGACGCATGAAGATCTGGCGGATGAGGCCGGACGGCAGCGGGCAGGAGCAGGTGAGCTTTGATGGCTACAACGACTGGTTCGCCCATGTTTCCCCGGACGGGAAGCGGATGCTCTACGTCTCATACCCTCCCACGGTGCCGCCCGCCCGTCACCCGCGCAACCAGCTCGTCATGATCCGGGAGCACGACCTGGGCAGCGGGAAGGTGAGAGTGCTCGCCCACCTCTATGGCGGACAGGGCACGATGAACGTTCCCTCGTGGAGCCCGGACGGCAGCTCCGTTGCGTTCGTATCCTATACCTACGGCGACCCGCAGATTTGAGCTCGCAGTGGATGCGCGGACGGGACGATTGGCCGGCAGATGGTGTCTGGTGACCGGTTCCACCCGGGGCATCGGGAGGCAGATTGCCCTGGGGCTGGCGGGGGCTGACGTGAAAAGGAGGTCTCACACATGAAGAAGGGCATCCTCGGCACCAACGTGGTGACCCAGGTAGGACTCATTGTCCGTGACATCGAAAAGACCGCGCGGGTCTACGCAGACTTTTTTGGCGTGGACATGCCGCGGATCATCGTGACCGACACCCTGGACAAGACGCAGGCGAAGTTTCGGGGAAAGCCAACGGCGGCACGTGCCAAGCTCGCTTTCCTGAAAGTCGGACCCGGCCTCGATCTGGAGCTCATAGAACCTGACGCCGAGCCCAGCACGTGGCGGGAAGAACTGGACCGCAAAGGTGAAGGGGTGCATCACATCGCCTTCGCAATCAAGGGCATGAAGGAGAAGCTCGCCGATCTCGCCCGAGAGGGCATGCCCCTGGTCCATTCGGGAGAATACACCGGCGGCCGTTACGCGTACGTGGACGCGTACCGGGACCTGAAGGTTCTCATCGAGCTTCTGGAGAATGACTGAAGCATCGGGGCCGCCCCAGATTCCTGCTGGCCTCGGGCTGGGCTGCTGGGAATTCGGAGACATGGGCAGCGGGCCTGTCAACGCCGGGGACTCTATTGCCCTGATCCGGCACGCTTTCGAGCGCGGCATCACCCACTTCGACACCGCACAGGATTACGGCAACGGCCGCTCGGAGGAAGTGATCGCGGAGGCGGTGTCACCGTTTGCTGGTCGGGCCTTCATTGCATCGAAAGCCCATGCCGCCGGCCCCGGGCAGGCGGGGCCCATCATCGAGCGGACGCTGCGGCGGCTGAGGCGCGGCTGGCTGGATCTGTTCTACATCCACTGGCCGAGGACCGGGCTCGACCTGCGGCCGATGATGGAAGACCTGGAGAGTCAGAGGCGTCGGGGGAAGATCCGCCTTATCGGGGTAAGCAATTTCGGGGTCAGTGAAATGGAGAACGCCTCCCAGGCGGGACACATCGACGCGCACCAGATCTGCTACAATCTTCTGTGGCGCTACCCGGAGAACGAGGTTATCCCGTGGTGCCGGGAGCACGGTGTGGCGCTCGTCACGTACAGCTCGATTGCCCAGGGACTTCTCTCGGACACGCCCCGAAGCCCCTTGTCCTTCGAGAAGGGCGATGCACGGCGAGCCACATTGTATTACCGCCCCGATGTGTGGCCGCATGTACAAACCTCCGTAGCCGCGATGCGGCAGGCAGCCGGTCTCCAGGGAACGCCCCTGAGCACACTGGCCATACGCTGGGTGCTGGGCCGGCCGGGCGTCGTTTCCTGTCTCGTCGGGGCGCGGTCCCGAGCGCAGCTCGATCAAAACGCGGAAGCCGCGTCCGGGCATAACTCCCTTGCGGTGGATGACAAGCTCACGCGCCTTTCTGAGGAGGCAATGCAGCAGATTCCAGACGCTGGAAACATCTTCCAGTTCTATCCCTGAGCGGAGGAACGATCAGAGGCACCATCCTAAACTAAGCATTCGTAGGCTTAAGCAAGTTTTTCTGCGTCGACTCCTGTATTCTCGTGGAGAGAAAGCGAGTTCCGCGGGCACTGCGATAGTGGACAGGTGATAGGAGGAGAGACAGTGCAAAGACGAAAGTTGGGAAGGAGCGGCCTGGAAGTTTCTGCGGTCGGCCTCGGGTGCATGGGGATGAGCAAAGTCTACGGTCCGGCTCCTGACAGGAAGGAGATGATCGCCCTCTTGCGCAACGCCGTTGATCGCGGCGTCACGTTCTTCGACACCGCACTGATATACGGCCCGTTCGAGAACGAAGAGCTCGTGGGCGAGGCCCTTGCGCCCGTTCGTCGGCGCGTGGTGATCGCCAGCAAGTTTGGGATCAAGATCGAACCCAACGGGCAGCAAGCCCAGGATAGCCGGCCCGACCAGATCCGGCAGAGCGCCGAGGGCTCTCTGAAGCGGCTCAGAGTCGAGGCCATTGACCTCTACTACCAACACCGCGTTGATCCGAACGTCCCGATCGAAGATGTGGCAGGAACTGTAAGGGATCTCATTCGAGAAGGAAAGGTCAAGCACTTCGGGCTTTCGGAAGCGGGCGTGCAGACGATCCGTCGCGCACACGTGGTCCAGCCGGTCACCGCAGTACAGAGCGAGTACTCGCTGTGGTGGAGACGCCCGGAAGAGGAATTGCTGCCGACGCTCGAAGAGCTCGGGATCGGGTTCGTTCCCTTCAGCCCTCTTGGCAAGGGCTTCCTCACGGGGAGGATCGACGAGAACACGCCCTTCGACAGTTCCGATTTCCGCAATGTCGTTCCTCGTTTTGCGCCGGAGGCTCGCAAGGCGAACCTGGCCCTCGTTGATCTGCTGCGCAGGATCGCAGACCGGAAGAAGGCGACACCTGCTCAGATCGCGCTCGGTTGGCTGCTTGCCCTGAAGCCGTGGATTGTGCCGATCCCGGGCACCACGAAGCTGGAGCGCCTGGACGAGAATATCGGTGCCGCTGCAGTCGAGCTCTCGTCTGCGGATCTGAGTGAGATCGACAGCGCCGCCTCAAGGATCACGATCCAGGGGGCGCGGTATCCCGAACACTTGGAGAAGAGAACGGGTCTTTGAGCAGGAAGGCATGCCAGGAAGAGAAATGGGAAGTCTGATTGCGTTTTTCTCACGCAGCGGAAACAACTACGTCGGCGGCAGGGTCATGAATCTGCCCGTCGGCAATACGGAAGTGGCCGCAGGGATGGGGCGCAGCGAAAGCGACATCAAGAAGCTCTGCCCCGGCGCCAAAGTGGGGAAGGGGCTCCCGATCCGGGGAGGGGGCGTTCAGAAAGCCGAGAATGATATCTCGGCTTGGCTTCGAGAATCGGGCCTGATTGCCGGGAGTCCGTGGGAAGAAGGATGTTCCCGAACCACGCGTCAACACTGAGGATAACCAGCACTTCAAGTCCTTACCTCGATGAGCCCCCTTGCTGGACAGGTGCGTGTACTCGACGTATCACACTCATTCGCGTTCTGGGCTGGCTGCGCCCCGACCGCGACTTGTGCTACCAACGATACCCTCGTCGCTCAATTGATTGCTGATCTTTTCTATGGAAGGAATCGGAAACACTTTGGACGCTTTCGCCGCTTCAACCCGCAGAACCTCACGTGTTTCCGCGTCTACCCTCGCGAGGTCGCCGTCCCCAAAGAACGTCAAGGCGCGAAGGCATTCCGCCGGAGCGAAGGCGGAACCGTACAACGCCCGGGCCGCCCCAAGTCCCTGGATCAGACTCGATCCGCCGTGCATCAGTTGAGCGATATCCGAGTAGTCCTTCGATTCAGCCCGCTGCATGATCACCTTGAGCTTGGTACCCAGGAGGTCGAGCTCTGATGCAACCAACGCGACCCTGTCCTCCGTCAGTGTCGGCACGCCCACCCTCCCCATCCCAAGGCCACCAAAGAATGACAGTCTGACGTCGCCAGGTTCGGTGACTACGGTGAGGGAGTTCTTCTCGTCTTGAACAACACGGAAAGCGATTCGATGTTTCCCCAGTTCCTGAAGGATAGTCGACTGATTCAGGGGCTGGTCGGTGAAGAAGTCGAAATCGATTGATGCGCGGTGGCCGCAGCGCAGTGCGATTGCAGTTCCACCATACAATACAAAGCGATTGGCAGTAGTCCAACCCAGCTTGGGCCAGATTTCCTTTTGTGCGCCAGGCAGAACTTCCAGACGTGGTTTGAACAAACTCATGACACTTTCCGAACGGGTAGAGGCGGCAAAGTGCCATCGGCAAGCCCGTTGAGAAGGTACTGCCAGTACGACCACGACCGTGGTCGAAATTGCCCGGCCTCAGCGTCTTTCAGCGTCTGCCGCAGAGCATCCTCCCCGACGATCTCTACCAGCTCATGAATATCTTCGAATGTGCCCATATCCATGATTCTGGCGATGACCCGCTGCGGGTACTCCAGCGCCTCTGCTGGGTCCAGCCACCAGACGTTGCGTCTTGCCAAGCCAAGCATTCTTGGATCAGTCACTGCGCTACCCTCGAGTATCGGATGGGGGCTTGTTGGGGTAGACAGTGAATGTTCCGTCAGGATGTACCTTGAGGTAGGCGTTCATTCCTCCCATCAGTCCGAGGGAGCGCACCAAAGCAGCCGGGAGACTCATTCTCATGGACTGAGCAAGTTTGCCGTTGTTGATTTGGAAAGTCGAGGTATAGATCCCTGATTCCGTCCTTGCTTTCCCCACAGTATGGTAGTACTCGCTGCCTACCAATTGATCAAGGCCAGGAGCCTGGTTGAGTCAGGTAGAGTCAGGGTGGAATCAAGAGTGTCCTGCTCCGCCGAATTTGTCGCTACGGTTGGAAATGGAGGACATACTTTGAGATGTCACTGGGCACTTTCACGAACGTATCGCCTCAACTGAAAATCTGTACGAACGATTCTTCTCAAGACTCTAAGAAACCCTCCCCCCCTGGGCAACAGAACATTTTCTGGAGGGGTGTGCGGCAAGTACCATCTCCTCTGGGAAAATGCGCCACAGGTCCACCGCACTTTGGCAACGTGGATGCGGCCGTGTCTCTCGGCCGAAAATCTTTGGAATCAGAGCGGGAGCTTGTGGAGATTGGAGTGGAGAAGGAGTTCGCGTACGATTTCTGCACGGAGCTCGCTAAAAGTCTATATAGGCGCAACTGGTCAGCGGCAAAGAGAGAAGTGGAGCATAAGAAAAAGGCATCAAAGCTCGCCTCGGCTGTCACGCTCCTGGACAAGGCTTCCCTCTATGAGGCGACAACTTAACCTGCGAGATGTCTCTGATCGCGTCGAGGCCCGTTCGCTGGTTCAATGGGTGGTGAGCGACGCTGGAAAAACGCATGTCGACCACAGCGTTCCAGAAGAAAGATCTACAGAAGGCGAAGGATGTGATCAAAGCCTGGTAGGAGGAGCTCGTCGAAACCATTCCAAGCATGGTCATATTCGGCGCATTTTCCAGTGCCGTAGATATCGCTCTCGCGGCCACGCGGCGAGGGGACAACAGGTATGGGAGCGATAGTTCCACCTCATACTCTCAATCGGCTTCTTTCTCCCCCTGGGCTTTGTCGATCTGGAGCCCCGCTGGGTGAACGGCAAGCTCGGGTTGTTCCTCCTCGGAGATAAAAAGGGCCTTGCTGTGATCGTCCCGGTGCTTGCCGTCGTCGGGATTCTGTTCGCGTTCCCGCGGCCTGGAACCATTCTTGTTGTGGAAGTCCTCGCCGTCGCCGTCTCCATCTCCGCCTTCTATGAAGGAACCCGCGAAATCACCAAGGATCGCCTTCTCGCGTTGGAAGTCAGCCTGCGGGACAGCAACGCTGCTTTGCAGAAAGCCAACGCGGAGTCTCTGAGGCTTGCGGGAGCGGCTGCGTTAAGTCAGGTGTCGGGCACTGAACGGTGCCATGATATCGGCATTAACTTGACAATAGAATAAGGCCGTGGATAGATTGATCGGAGCTATCCGGACTCTTCGGAGGAACTTACCCCGTGGCAATCTTAGGGAAACAGTCTGCCCGAGAAGAAAGTGATCGTGAGCCCGGGCGCTTTTGGACAATTCTTGTCGTCGATGATGACGATCAGAATCGGAAACTGTTTCGCCTCGCTCTTGGCCGTTCCTCTTTACATGTCATCGAGGCTCCGAATGGCACCAAAGGCATCGAGCTCGCAAGAACCCATCGCCCCAACCTTATTCTGATGGATGTGCGTCTCCCGGACATCGACGGGATAGAAGCAACGAGACGAATCAAGAGCGACCCTGTCACCAAGGACATTCCGGTAATCGCTGTGACGGCCTACGCGATGAAAGAGGATATCGAAAGAGCGTTTCAGGCCGGCTGTACGGGGTACCTCACCAAGCCCGTGGACCTCAACGATCTCCGTCGCGAGGTCAGCCGCCGCCTCAGTGATCCCGAACCTCCAGGAAGCGAACGATCGACGATTTGAGTTCTCCATGGGACGAGACGTAATTCGGCTCAGTTGGGCCAGCAATTACCGCTAGGCCTTCATTCTTCACCCCGATGACGGTTGGAGACGAATGTCGACTGAGACAGGTCATCTGCAATTTGCCTTCGAATGTGGGGCTTCGGGCTTACGCACGGGGTCACACAGACACTCTTTCATTCTTGATGATTACCGTCTCGGGGGGATGGAGGCTTGCCTTCCAGTCTAGGCGCAGCGGCGGGTAGGCTAGAGAGGAGATCCAGCAAATGCAACCAGAGCCATGGCATGCAAGCTATTTGTCCGCAGTCGTCCTGCGGGTTGGGTCGAGCATTGTCATCGAGATTGTCGCGGCCACAGCGTATTTTGCCGGCATTATCCATTTGGTAAACTTGATAGGCATCAGCGTATCGAACGGCTTCAACGCCATCCTCTGCATCCCTTTTTGGTTTATCATGAAGGAATCCCGCGAACACGCGCAACCAAGAATACTGACCTTGGTCGACCGTTTTTTGGCACTGATCTCCTACTCGGGTGTGATCTACTCTCTCGGAGGCATCGAAGCGACATATTTGATCCCGATGTACATGATTTTCCTCATCTACTATGTCGTAGTGAATCGCAAAATGCTTTATGTAACGGCCACAATGAGCCTCGTTTGCTTTTCTCTCGTCGTCCTTCCAGATATGCTCGGAGTTCTTCCGCACCTCGCCGTGAACCCGACTTTCAGGCCGAGGCCCTTCACGCAGGCCGCGATACTCGCTGTTACAGCGGTCTTGCTCTACGTGAGCGCGTTCACCGCTTCGTACGCAGCCAACATAATCGAACGGGGCCGGATCGAGCTGAAGGCGCAGAACGCCGAACTGGAAAAGGCCAAGGACCGGGCACTTGATTCCGACAGACTGAAGTCGGAGTTTCTTGCGAACATGAGCCACGAGCTGCGCACTCCCCTGCAGCATATCATAGGGTTCACTCAGCTTGTCCTTGAGGAAGCGGCAGACCGATTGGATCAACCTCAACGAGAGGAACTGGGGGACGTGCTGAAGAGCGGCAAGCACCTTCTTTCCCTAATCAACGAGGTGCTCGACTTCTCGCGGGTCGAATCGGGCAGGTTGGATTTCATAGAAGATAACGTCGACCTCGGCGCCCTTCTGAAAGAGAGCCTGACAGTGGTTGCGGACAGTGCGCGAAGTGGTGCCGTGCAGGTGCAACTGGACCTCGGTGATCTCCCTGCGCGTGTTCGTGTCGACAAACGGAAGCTCACGCAGGTATTGTACAATCTCCTTTCGAATGCAGTGAAGTTCACGCCGCCCGGTGGAAAAGTGATCCTTGATGCCCGCACAGCAGAGCCGTCGTCAATTCTCGTCAGCGTTTCTGACACAGGAATAGGCCTTGCCGGCGAAGATCTGGAACGTGTCTTTCTCCCCTTTGAGCGCATAGATAGCAAGCAACGTGCAAAGTATCCCGGCACAGGCTTGGGCCTATCCCTCGCCCGAAAGTACGTACACCTTCATGGCGGCAGAATCTGGGCAGAAAGCTCGGGCAAGGACCAAGGGTCTACATTTCGCTTCACGATTCCGATCTCCGAATCGCGGAACAGCTGAGTAGAAAGCAAACGACAGGGGGCATTCAGTCGCAACGTCGGCAACCTCATCGTTTCCACCGGGTTGACCACGAAGTGCCCTAGATAATCCTGGGGAACCCACCGCCACAGAGAGCACGCTCCACGTCGTGTTACCCATTTCCTGAACGCTCTACACTGGGGGGGACCGACGAGAATGACGTGATCAACGCCGGCTACGACGCATGCGTACCCTGTTGCGCGCAACACGCGCCTTCAAGACTATGGCCGGCCCTTCACAAGTTTCTCCAGGGTGTCGAGAACCTCCCCGTCAAGCCGTCCGCGCGCGACCTCCTCTCGAAGGATCGCAAGGGCCTTGTCCTTGCCCATCCCCGCACGGTACGGCCGGTCGGTTACCATCGCGTCGTAGCAGTCGACCACCGCCATGATCCGCGCCATCCTGGAAATGCCGCTGCCCTGCAGGCCGTCGGGGTACGAGGACCCGTCCAGCTTTTCGTGGTGGTGGCGGATCACGTCCAGCGCGGGCCCGATTGATTCCATGAGGGGGAGGCAAATCTTGTAGCCCAGCTCCGCGTGGCTCTTCATGAGCTTCCATTCTTCCTCGTCCAGGGGGCCCGGCTTGTTGAGGACGACCTCGGGCACACCGATCTTGCCCACGTCATGCAGGATGCCCCCGAGGCGCAACGCCTGGAGGTCGGTGTCATCGAGACCCATGTTGGCGCCAAGGGAAACGGCCAGGGTCGAAACCCGTTGCGTGTGTCCGAGGGTGTAATTGTCCTTTGCTTCAACCGCGTTCGCAAGGGAAATGAGCGCGTTCTCGAGGCTAACGAGGTCCCGGTTCAGCCTCTTGACCCGAACCAGGGACCGCGTCCGCGCCAGAAGCTCCTCCTTGTTCGGCGGCTTGGTGATGAAGTCGTCCGCGCCGGCTTCGATGCCCTTCAGCCGCGACTCCGCGTCATCCAGCGCGGTCAGGAGGATGACGGGTATGTTGCGGGTGGATGTGCTTCCCTTGATCCGGCGGCACGTCTCGAACCCATTGATCCCGGGCATCATCACGTCGAGCAGCACGAGATCCACGTTGGTGCTCCCCAAGACTCCGAGGGCCTCTTCTCCCGAGGTTGCGGTCAGCACCTCGTAGCCCAGCGGCGCTACCTGTGCACCGAGCAGCTTGAGATTTCGCACGTCGTCGTCGACCAGGAGAACCCTGGAAATGACGTTCCCCGCTTGCCTCCGCGGCCGCTCGAAATAGAAGACAGTGTTGCCCCCGGCATTCACGGCATGAAGGAAAGCGTCGGCTGCCTTTCCGACAATGGCCTCCTCTTCCAAACCGTCCTCCGGGAACGAGGCCAGGCCGATGCTCACCGTGGTCCCGCCCTTCGAAGCATCATTCACCGCTTTGCGGATTCGCTCCCCCGCCGCCTGCGCCATGTCAGCGCCCGTTCGGGAAAGCATCATGTGAAAGATGCTGCCGTCGCAGTGGGTGGCGGCGTCGACCTCGCGGATCTGCCGCCGCATAATGCCACCCACCTCTGCAAGCGTCCGGTCTTGCGGTGTAGTGGCGGGAGCTTCAGCGCCCGGGGAGCGGGCATCGACGCCCAGGATTCCGATCGTGAGGGGCTCGCCGTTCCTTCGGACACGGGCCATCTCCGCGGAGAGGAGCACCCGGAAGAAGGGCTCCCGAAGAAGCCCCGTCCCGGAGTCGCGAACATCCATCGGGCTGGCAAGGAGTCGCGCGATAAGTGATTCTCTCTGCATGACAGATCCTGACGCCTCCGCCCCGAACAGTAGGACACAGCGCCGACAAGGGTCAACATGAGAATAAACCGGTCACTTGCTGTCCGCAGGGAAGGCCGCTATAGTCCGATCATCCACCATCAAGGACGGCGCCATGGATCTTCTGCGGCGTATGAGGGACAGGCTCGACTCGTTTGTGCAAGGGGAGCAGGAGGAAGAGGCCGGCACGTACTCCTTCGAAGCCGCGTACAGGTTCCGGTTCGGGCGGCTGCTCCTGATCCCCGTTGGACCGTTTTTTGTCGGCTACGCCGTCCATTTCTTTTTCAAGGGCTACCCTATTTCCGCCGCGCTCATGCTCTTCGGCGCCTTGTCCGTCGGAGCCGCGCTGCTCCTGGCTGCATCACGCAATGGAAGGCGAATCTGGGGGCGATTTTATTATGTCTTCGTCATCATCGGCTTTTTCCTGCCGTTGTTCCTGCACGACGTCGAGCTCATCTGGGTACATGGCAGGCTCGAGTATCTCGGCTGGCTCACGATGTATCCCCTTCTCGGGTTTTTCCTGCTTGGAGGGAAAAAAGGTCTCGTGCTCACCGCGGCGGTCTTCGTCATCACAGCGATTCTCTTTGTCTTCGAACGCCCCGAATCCGGCCTGACAATCGACATGACAAACTTGAAGGTGCAGTCCGGACTTTCTCTCCTCGTTGTGATCGTGGTCTCGGCCGTCTACGAGAGAACCCGCAAGCTCACCCAGGACAACCTCCTCTTGTCGGATGCCAACCTGCGGGCGGCGAACCTGGAGACACAGCGACTGGCGATGGTGGCCGAGATCGCAAACAAGACGAAGAGCGAGTTCCTGGCCAACATGAGCCACGAGCTCAGGACTCCGCTGAACCATATCATCGGCTTCACCGATCTGGTCTTGGAGGAGAGCGCGGGCGCTCTCAACGAATCTCAAAAAGAGTACCTGCAGGACGTGACGTTCAGCAGCAGGCATCTCCTGGCCCTCATCAACGACGTTCTGGACCTGTCGAAGGTGGAGGCGGGGAAGCTCGAGCTGACACTGGCGGACATCGACCTCGGCGACATTCTGGAGCGGTCCGTTGTCATGCTCAGGGAGAAGGCAAACAAACACGGGATCGAGATTACAGTCGACGTCGGCGCCGCGCCAGAGCGGGTCCGCGCGGACGAACGCAAGGTGCGGCAGGTCATCTACAACCTGTTGTCGAATGCCTTGAAGTTCACCCCTGATGGCGGACGGGTTTTCATTCGGGCATGGGCTCAGGATCAAACCGGGTATGGGGCCGTCTTGCATATCGCCGTCTCGGACTCCGGCATCGGGATCGAGCAAGGGAACCTGGAGCGCATCTTTCTCCCGTTCGAACAGGTGAGAGCCGCGGCGGACAAGGATCAGGAAGGCACGGGACTCGGACTTTCCCTGAGCAGGCGACTGATGGAGCTTCATGGCGGAAGAATCTGGGCCGAAAGCGAAGGGCCGGGCAAGGGAAGCACGTTCCACATCGTGCTGCCCCTTTCATGAGATTGGCGCGCAGGCGGGGCACGGCCGCCGGTCTTTGCGGTGTGGCCGGAGCTGCAGGCTCGGAAAATCTTGCGCAATAGGGCCGTAGAAGCTATACTAGAAAAAGTGCGATTGCAGGAAACTGTCTGTAAGAGAGCGGCACTTCCAGGGGAAGGCCAATGGTCAAACGAGTTTTGGTGGTCGAAGATAATGCGCTGAACATGAAGCTCGTCCGCACCCTGTTGCGGCTGGAAGGATACGAAGTCGTGGAAGTCCTGACGGGGGAGCAGGCCTTGGACATCGCGGCCCAGACGAAGCCGGATCCCATCCTCATGGACATTCAATTTCCGGGAATAAGCGGGCTTGAAGCGTGCGTCCGGAGAAGACAGACCCTCGGACCGCGGTGATCCCGATCGTCGCACTCACATCATATGCCATGCCAGGTGACGAAGCGAAGGCGTTGGCGGCGGGTTGCGCGGGGACTTGACCAAACCGATCGACACTAAGACCTTCGGTTCGATGATCGCCCCTTCATTTCCCCGTAATGACCGTATCCCCTCGCTGAAGCGCGCAACGGATTTCCTGGTCAGGGGGTTTCTTACGCCCGAAGTGGACCTGCAGCACATTCGCGGGGCGCCCGTTGCCCTCGGCTTTTGCCTCACCGGGGGGATGTTTTTCCCGATCATTCCAGGGATCATGGCCTTCGGCAGCAGGAACCTGCACCTCGCCCTATCGAAGGGGCCGGAGACATGGAGCCCGTCGAATGCCTCGAAACCTTCCCGGTCGCTCGCCACGATTTCCGAGATCCCGGTCGTCACGAATGTGGCGGCCAAGCCACCCGGTCATGATTGACCGTCGCGGGGCGATGCCGCATCAAGGCTGGCATCCGCCGGTGGCGTGATCGGAATCGCGAACGTGAAGGTGCTGCCTCGGCCGGCGCCACCGCTTTCGGCCCAGATCGCCCCAGAATGCAGCTTGATCATTCTGCTGGAGAGCGCCAACCCGAGCCCGGTACCCTGGAACCTGCGGTTGGCGCTGCCCTGTACCTGTTCGAACGGCCGGAAGAGCCGCGTCAGGCTCTGCTGGTCAAGCCCGATGCCCGTGTCCACAACCGAGATGCACAGCCATTCCCTGTTGGCGCGCGGGTCTTGGATGTGTTCCTCGATCTCCGCACTCTCTTGGATCTGGCCTTCCAAATGGACTTCGCCGCCGCTCGGAGTAAACTTCACCGCGTTGGAAAGCAGGTTGTACACTACCTGCTTGATCATGCGCTCATCGGCCTGCACAACTCCCGGCACCCCATCCAGATCAATTGTGAGGCGAATCGCTTGCCTGAGGGCTTCCTCTTTGATCATCATCAGGCTGTTTTCCAGAACATCTCGGATCCGAACGTCCGCAAGCGCCAGCTCCATCTTTCCGGCTTTCGACTTGGCGAGATCCAGCACATCGTTAATCAGCGAAAGCAGATGGAGGCTGCTGCTCCGCACGTCACCCAGAAACTCCTCCTGTTGAGAGGTCAGATCCCCGAAATTGCGGCTGAGCACCAACTCCGTGAATCCCAGGTGATGTGGTTCAACGGCGTACGCAGCTCGTGGCTCATATTCGCCAGGAACTCACTCTTGGCGTGGTTGGCATTGTCAGCCGCTTCCTTGGCCAAGACCAGGTCTTCCTGAATGCGCTGGCGGGCAAGGGCCGCCCCAAGCATGTTCGCGTCGGCACGTAGACTGTCCCGTTCAGCATCGGTCCAGATGCGATCCCGGAAGCAGTCGTCGAATCCCAGCAATCCCCACCAGGCGCCTTCCACAAAGACCGGAATGACGATGAAGGATCGAATGTCCTAGGTTCGAGCACCGCGCGCTCGGCGGCGCTCATGTCGGAAACGAGGCCGAAAAGGATTTCGTTGTTTCCGAGCGTCTCCCTCCATCGGTCAAGGCCGGATGACCAAGGTATCCGCTGCAATCCCGTAATCTGGCAGCCGGGCACGCATACCCTGCGTTGTCCATTCGTACCGCCGAGACAGGCACAATCGGCCATCCGCGTCCATGTGATTCTCGAAGACGTAGGCTCGGCTCACGTCGGCTGCCTGACCGATCTTTTCCAGCACCGGCACGATAGCGGCCTCCCAACGCGAAGTCTGCATGAGCTCCTGGGCGGCATAACCGACGCTTTCCAGGATGTGGTCCCGGGGCAGCAGGGCTTCGGTCATGATGTTCACCGATTCGGCAAGACTGCCCATCTCGTCCCGCCGGAGCATGTCCGCCCGGGACTGATAGATCACCATCTGCGATCTTCTCCACGACTTGGCGCAGCGGTAGAGTTTGGCCGAACCAGCTGTGCGGCATAGAAAACGGAGAGAAGGAGACAGAAGACCACGCACCCCAATGCCATCAGAATCGCGTTGGTGTACAGGACGGCGACAGCCCGACGGTAGTCATTGAGGGAAAGCCCGACGTGAATCCAGCCCCATTGAATGCCTGAGTAGTCGAACGGCTGTGCGTAGTGAAACACCTGCCGTTTTTAAGAGGGGAACGACTGCGATCTTGCTTTCAGGTATCCGGTTGTGAGGAAGCCAGTAGGCGCCGATGGCGTGTTCGACCCTCCAGCTGCTGCGTTCGATGACCAGAGCGAATCCGTCTAACTTGGTGACGATCAGAAAATCGATGTTGGGATTCCCATTGATCATGGTCATGCCCGCTTTACTACGCTTGCGAAGTCCTCGTTGACAGCGGCTCCCGCGGCCGCGTCGTGCAGCGACACGGCTACGCTGTTGGCTTTGGATTCCAGGTTGCCGAGAAACGTCTTTCTCTGCTGTGGAATGGTAATCGCAACAAAAATCGACAGGGTGGCCATGGCAATTAACCAGCACAGGAGAATGGTGCGCAAGGCGATGCCAACGCGCCTGCGTTTGGCGCGAATCGAAGGTGCAGAGGGCCATGCGGAGAGCGTGTCAGGCTTCATGGCTGAACTCCAACGGGACGGTTATCCGGCCCCAGGCGCTGGTACTCCGCCAGGAACCGCAATTAACCATCGAGGACCGAAATGGGCCGTTTTTCCATCCGCGAGCTCTGGAAGACGGTGAGCACCGGCCGGCCGCCTGGTGTCATATGCAGGTCCAGGAGGGCCGTTTCGAACTTTTCCCTGAGTCTGTAGCCGGGTCTGGGAATATGAGGAACGCAGTGATGAAAGGGGGCGACGAGGTCAGGACTACGAGATCCCTGCGCAACTGGGGGTTCAACTCACAGGTCAGATCAAAAGCGTCCACCGTGACCAGAGCGGCATCTGTCTGGCGGAAGAAAACCTGAAGGATGGCCTTGGACGGATTCTCCGTCATGACAAGGTCCGCGCGCTCGCCGGCCCGTTCTGCCCGCCGGCCAATACCGTCTCCAGCCACGGCAGGGCCATGCCCATCCATGCTGTCTGGGTCGAGGCCCACTTTGCGGCCTGCAAGGCCGGGCAAGATCACCGCTGATCCCGCTGTCGCGACGAACCACACGGAGTATCGGACAAAAAACCCCTTCGCCGGTGCCGGGAGGAAGACGCTATCCGGGCGGACGCCGATGAGCATGAGTTCCTCTGTCGTTATAGCTATGGCATCCAGCTTCTCCCCGAGTATGTCAGTGCGCAGACTGCCGACGGAGTCATACAAGACGACCTGGGGCACTATCTTCAGATCCTGTTCTTTCGCGACTGTGGTCGCCCAGGCCTTGAGAGCCGCGCTGGCATCATTGCGGCTGATGGTTGCGAAACTCCGGACAGATACACCAATGCGCATGGAGTCAACGTCGCTTGTTTCGGTAACTTGCGCGTGTGCCGTTCCAAGAATCAGGAACAGCGGCAGGACAACGAGAAGTACTTTCACGGGCGCCGGGCGGTTCCTGGTGTGCCACCCATTCATATTCTTCGCGGTCGTTCTGGGCACGACTACCTCTTTCACTGACCGTAATTGTCGGCGGCTCTGCTGCCGGGCGCGATACCTGCTTCGGCCAACAACCGTTTTTGCCTGGCGATCAGCTGCAGGCTCGCGTCCAAGCAGGAGACGGGGAGGTCTACAATGCTCTCCGCCTGTGTGAGCGTGAGAATCTGACGGCCGGGCAGGGCTGTCTGCCAGCCGCGCCATCGCCTCCAGGATCTGAGGGCGGAAAAGGAGATGCTTCGTCCACGCGGAAGGCGAAACCCGATGGCACGAGCTCGGGGGATGCGGCGAGGATTTTGAGTTGCCTGTTCAGTCTCCGCCATCAGCTCCGCGACCACCTGCAGGCTGCCCGGCTCACGACGGCGACATCGATCTTGGAAAAGAACACCGGGACAATCACGTTCATGGCGCTCTTGTCTGTCGTCAGGGGTCCAAAGAAGCCCGAGGCGCGGTCCAGGCCTTTTTCCAGCAGGATGGTGTCGAGCCAGATCAAGGCGAGGGACACATGTGCGGATTCTTGAGCAGGCTGATGCGGCGCCCCCGCAGCTGATCGAGTCGGTCGAGGCCGCTGTCCTGGCGGACCAGGAGCACATACTCCTCCGTGAAGCTTCCATGATGGGTGCCGGGGCTGAAGCTGTCGAACCTCATCTCCTGACTCAAGCGCTCATACTCCGGGGTTGTGATGCCGACTCTGTCCACGCGATTGGCGCGGGCAAAGTCAGCCAGTTCCTCAAGTCGCTCGACAGATGTTCGGATCAGAATCCACGGGGATGCCCGACGCTCCCGGGCCACCGTCAGGATCCAGACCTTCATGGCCGCGCGGATGTTCAAACTTGTTGACCTCGGTGAACATGCTGGACGAGAAGGCAAGGCGGAACGGATGATCGTTCGGGCCTGTGGACAGCGCAACGCCTGTGCTGAACAGGGCGGCAGTCGCAAGACACAGGGCACGGCGAGCACCCCGCCCCCATCCCGTCTCCTAACCCGCGGCGCGAACTGCCTTGTGAGGAGGCCGCTCATCGTCC
>CAWJRT010000020.1:0-68264 GCA_963845325.1 uncultured Spirochaetota bacterium | reverse complement strand
TCCTCGTGGCTTCATCCCCGGTTCGTCACCACGCTCCTCAACGACATCTTCGGGATCCAGAGCCGCGCCGGCTGGTCCTGCGCCGCCCCGTACGGGCACCGCATCCTGCATATCGACGAGCGGAAGTCCCGGGACCTGCGCCGTTCCATCATGTGCGGGAACGTGGGCTTGAAACCGGGTGGGCCCGCGTGAACTTCCATTTCCTCCACACCGACATCGAGGCGCGGTTCATCTGCCAGTGCATCCGGTTCGTGGCAGATCACGGGAAGAAGTTCCTGCCGCTCTATGCGTTCGATATCCGCTCCGGCGCGTGGCGGCACCGGGTTTTGTCCCGCCCCGGATTCCCTTCGGGCTCGAGGGGGCTTTGAACGCCGAGCCGGCGCGCCGATTTCGGGCGGACCAGCCCGACCTCTCCCGGCTCTTCGAGGAGTACCTCGGAGAGGCCCGGGCCATGGTGGAGTCCAACAGCGCAGGCTGGTCCGAGAACGACCTCAAGACCACGGAAGAAGACCTTATCCCGTTCGTGTACGTCTAGGAGGCACACCATGGCCGAGATGCCTGAGGGGCCCGCGTCGCCCTTCTTCCAGCCCGTCCGCATCAGGGGCTCCCACACCCTTCGGACCCTCCCCCGAGCCGGGTATTTCGGAGGACATGATCAGCCGCCTCTCCCATGCACCGCGTGGTGCCCGCGTCTATCACGGCATCCCGTTCGACACGTCCCGACTCCTTGTCTCGCCCGGTGGACCGGCGCGCGTCTCCCTGGACGGAAGAAAAGCGCGATGGCTGGTGTTTCTGCACACCTCTGACACCCGGCCCCTGGAGAGCAATCCCCACGGTTTCATTTCCCCGATGCGGGGTGAAGGCCGTCTCGGCGAGCTGGCCTGCACCTGGCGCCTGCGCTATCGCGACGGCAAGGAGGCGGCCATTCCCATCCGCCGCCGGTTCCAGGTCGGATCTTTCACGAAGCGCTGGGGCGAAAACTGCTTCGAAGCCGTGGCACACCACGCGCCCCACGCGCTGCGCGCCTCCCACGAACAGCTTCGCCCCGGTTGGGGGAAGAGCCAGACGCGGGTGGATGAAGGAGATACGGCGGACTTCCTCGCCTGGATATACGCGTGGGAAAACCCCTGGCCCGATGCCGCAATGGACGCGCTGGCCTGCGAGCGGCCGCAGGTGTCGTGGTGCTCTTTGGCCTCGCGGCGGGCACCGTGGATTCCCACCCCTTGCGATGGGAGACCCGGCGCAAGGCGCTTCTCACCCTGCCGGAGGGCACCTCCTTTTCGTACGAGCTGGACGCGGCGGCCTCCTGGAAGGGGTCCGCCTGGACCTCGGCCAGGTCATCTCGGCCCGGCCGCGTCCCGTGTATCCCGGTGCGCAGTGGGAGCAGGGTTTCAACAACCAGCTTCCCGGGTTGTCGACGCGGGAAGTCCTCCTGGAATACACCGCGCACCCGCAGGCGGTCTTTCACCTTGCGGGGGGAGCCCGCATCCCGGTGTCCAGCCTTGCCGCGTCCAGCACGGCCGACGGCCGCGCTGGGGAGGGCCTGCGCGTCGTCCCTTCTTCCACCAGGCGCGTCGTGCTCCGCGTGCTGGAGAAGGGCAGCAGGACGCCGGTTCCCGTGAAGCTTCACATGCACGGAGAGACCGGCGAATACCTCGCTCCCATTGACCGTCACCGCATTCCCAACCCTGCATGGTTCGAAGACTACAGCGTCGATTTCGTGCACCGGGGCGGCTCCGTGGAGCGGGGCGAGCATTGGTGCACCTACATCCCGGGGGAGACCACGGTGGACCTGCCGCTCGGCGACGTCTTCATCGAAATCGCCCGGGGCTTCGAGATCCGCCCCGTCCGAAAGCGTGTCACCGTCGATGCCGCGACGGACCATATCGACGTCGAGCTGGACCGTGTCCTTCCGTGGCGCAGCAAGGGGTGGGTCACGGCCGACACGCACGTGCATTTTCTCTCCCCCGGCTCGGCTCTCCTTGAAGGCAGCGCCGAGGGCGTCAATGTCGTGAACCTCCTGGCCAGCCAGTGGGGAGAGCTCATGACCAATGTCGGGGACTTCGACGGGAAGACGACATGGGGCTCGCGCGAAGCCGGTGGCGACGGGGAGCATCTCGTGCGGGTGGGGACCGAGAACCGGCAGCACGTGCTCGGCCACATTTCCCTGCTCGGCTACCGCGGCTCCATCATCGCGCCCATGACCACGGGCGGCCCGGACGAGTCTGCCCTCGGCGACGACGTGGAGATCCTCCTGAGTGAGTGGGCAGAGGCGTGCCGGGGCAGAGGCGGCATCGTGATCCTTCCCCATTTCCCGCAGCCCCGGGCCGAGCACGCGGCTGCCATCCTGGCGGGGAAGGTGGACGGCATTGAGATGACGAGCTGGGGCGACCTGTATTCCGGCATCAGCCCCTACTCTCTCTCCGACTGGTACCGCTACCTCAACTGCGGCCACCTCGTCGCCGCGGTCGGCGGCACCGACAAGATGAGCGCGGACACGGCCATCGGCACGGTGCGCACGTACGCCCGGATCCCGGACGGCAGTCCCTTCACCTACGACGAGTGGATGAAGGCCGTACGGCGGTGCGAGACATTCGTCACTTACGGCCCGCTCCTCGAGCTGGCTGTAGACGGCACGCCCATGGGCGGCAGGATCCGTGTCAGTGGCACGGGGGGAACCTTCGACGTGTCATGGAAGGCCGCCAGCGTGACAATCCCGATGACCCGAGTCGAGCTGGTGGTCAACGGCGAGATCCGGCAATCGGTTGCCGTGGACCAGTGGGAGGGGGGCGGGAGCTTCCCGCTGAAGGTGGATCGCTCCTCGTGGGCGGCACTGCTCGTCCGCGGCCGGTATCCCGACAGGCCCGAGATCATCGCCGCGCACTCATCGCCCGTGATGATCGAGGCAGGCGAAAGCCAGCTGTTCGCCGCGGCGGATGCCCTCACGATCCTCGAGCAGATCGAGGGTTCCATGGCCTGGCTGGACACGTTGGGCACACGCGCGCAAACCGCGGCGTACAAGCGCATGAGGCTGGTGCTGGAGTCGGCCCACCGCAGCATCCACAACCGAATGCACCAGGCAGGGCACTTCCACGAGCACACACCGGCGCAGGATCACGAGGGACATCACCACGGGTAGCTCGCTGGCGGAGACAATCCTGCTGCCCCGGCCGCGGCAGATCACACCCCGCCGGAGCGCGTTTTCCGCGAGGCAGGGCATGCGGATCGTCCTGGTCGGAGAGGCGAAGGGCCTCGCGCGCACCGCCTTCAGCCTGAAGGAAGCGGCACGGCGGATCCTCGGCATGGAATGGGCCGTGGCGGGCTCGGGTCCGGGTCAGGTCACGCTTCGCGTGCAGGAGGACGGGCTTCAGCCGCAGGGATACCGGCTCACCATCACGCCCTCCGGAATCGAGCTGGTCGGCCATGACCCGGCAGGCCTGTCGTATGCGGCCGCGACTCTCGCGCAGGTTGTGCGTCAATCCCCGGCCGCCATTCCCGCGGGGGAGATACTGGACTGGCCCGACTTTTCCGTCCGGGGAGTGATGCTCGACATCTCGCGCAACAAGGTCCCATCCATGGCAACGCTGTATTCGCTCGTCGACCTCCTGGCCGGGCTGAAGATCAACCACCTCCAGCTCTACACGGAGCACACCTTCGCGTACTCGGCACACCGGGAGGTGTGGGCGGATGCGAGCCCCATGACGGCGGAAGAGGTGCTGCTGCTGGATTCGTACTGCCGCGAAAGATTCATCGAGCTGGCGCCCAACCAGAACTCCTTCGGTCACCTGCAGGGCTGGCTCCGCCTGCCGCGCTACCGTGAGCTGGCCGAATGCCCGGGAGGCTTCGAGTGGCCGTGGGGAGGGCGGAGCGAGGAACCTTTCAGCCTCGATCCCTCGAACCCCGGTTCACTGCGGCTTCTGGAGGGCCTGTTCGACGAGCTCCTTCCGAACTTCACCAGCAGGCGGTTCAACGTCGGCTGCGACGAAACATTCGATCTCGGCCAGGGAAAGAGCCGGCAGCTCTGCGGGAGAATGGGAAAAGGGCGAGTCTATCTCGACTTCCTCCGCAAGATCCACAAGCTGGTTTCCGTGCGCGGGCGTACAATGCTTTACTGGGGCGATATGATAATGGAGCATCCCGAGCTCGTTCACGAGCTGCCCGACGACGCCGTTGCCCTCGAATGGGGCTACGAAGCCCACCACCCGTTTGACGAGCACGGGGCAAAGCTCGGCGCGTCGGGCGTGCCCTGGTGGGTCTGTCCCGGCACCTCGTCCTGGAATTCCTTCGCCGGTCGTACGGAGAACTGTCTGGGGAATCTCCGCTCTGCCGCACGCTCGGGAATGGCCCACGGGGCGACGGGATTTCTGAACACCGATTGGGGGGACAACGGCCACTGGCAGTTCCTGCCGGCCAGCTACCTCGGTTGTGCCGCGGGGGCCGCCGTTTCCTGGCACAACGAGGGGCGTGAGACCGACTTTGCCCGCGAGCTCGACGCGCACGTATTCCTGGACCGGGCCGGAGTGATGGGCGGAGTGGCCCGGGATCTCGGCAACGCCTACATCCGCACCGGTCTGCGCCTCCACAACGAGAGCGCCCTTTTCCGGGTCCTGCGGCATCCCGAGCGCGCCTTTCCCCCGGAAGGTCTTCGCCCGGCGGCGCTCGAGGACACGCGGAAATGGATCGAGTCGGCGGCGGCGCGGCTGGATGGTGCGCGCATGGACGTACCCGACGCATCCCTCGTTCGAGACGAATATTCCCTCACGGTGCGGATGATGCTCCTCGCCTGCGACCGCGCCGCAGGCCGCCCGACAACCCGCGAGACGCTTTCCGATATCATCGGGGAGTTCAGGAGTCTCTGGCTGGCTCGCAACCGGGTTGGCGGGCTTTCCGACAGCGTGGGAAGGCTGGAGGCGCTTCTTCCCGGCAGCAACCGCCAATGACCCTATGAACGCCTCTCATGCGGAGCTCGGCGGGCAGCGCCACCCGCTCAATCAGCATCAGGAATACCAGTTGTTTGGACGACTGCTCTACCTCTTCGTCCGTGATTACGCAAGGTCGAAGCGATCCAGGTTCATTACCTTGCTCCAGGCGGCGACAAAGTCTTTCACGAACGTCTCCTTTGAGTCGTCACATGCATAGACTTCGGCGATGGCCCGCAGCTGGGAGTTCGAACCGAAGATGAGATCGACACGCGTGCCGGTCCACTTGACTTCGCCCGTCTTGCGATCGCGCCCTTCAAACAGGTCATTGGCGTCCGATGCCGCTTTCCACTCCGTGCCCATGTCGAGCAGGTTCACGAAGAAGTCGGTGGTCAGCGTCTCGGGCCGCTTCGTAAAGACGCCGTGTTTGGACTGCCCGACGTTTGCATTCAGGGCGCGCATGCCGCCGATCAGAACCGTCATTTCAGGAGCAGTCAGCGTCAGCAACTGCGTCCGATCCAGCAGCAGTTCCTCTGCCGGAACCAGCAGTCCCTTCCGCTGGTAGTTGCGGAAGCCGTCTGCGACCGGTTCAAGTACGGCGAACGAGATCACGTCGGTCTGCTCCTGCGAGGCATCCATTCGGCCCGGGGCGAAGGGAACCATAACCTTGTGCCCCGCCCTCTTTGCAGCCTCCTCGACGGCTGCGCAGCCACCGAGAACGATCAAGTCGGCAAGCGAGACTTTCTTCCCGCCGGATCGACCGCCGTTGAACTCCTTTTGGATCGCTTCCAGCTTCTGCAGGGCCTTCGCCAGTTCGGTCGGCTGGTTCACTTCCCAGTCCTTCTGAGGGGCGAGGCGAATGCGCGCTCCGTTGGCTCCACCGCGCTTGTCGCTGCCGCGGAACGTCGACGCCGACGCCCATGCCGTCAAGACCAGTTGCGAGATGGAAAGCCCGGATGCGAGGATTTTGGTCTTCAGGGAGGCGATGTCCTTCGCATCAATGAGCTTGTGATTCACCGCCGGAATGGGGTCTTGCCAGATGAGTTCTTCGGCAGGCACCTCTGGACCGAGGTAGCGAGCGCGAGGTCCCATGTCGCGGTGCGTCAGCTTGAACCACGCCCGGGCGAACGCGTCCGCGAACTGATCCGGATTCTCCATGAAGCGGCGTGAAATCTTTTCATAGGCAGTGTCGAACCGCAGAGAGAGGTCCGTGGTCAGCATGGAAGGCGCATGACGCTTGGACGGATCGTGGGCATCAGGCACTGTACCGGCGCCTGCGCCACCCTTCGGTTGCCACTGATTCGCACCGGCCGGGCTTTTCGTCAGTTCCCATTCGTAGCCGAACAGGTTCCAGAAGAAATTGTTGCTCCACTTCGTTGGGGTCGTGGTCCACGTGACTTCCAGGCCGCTTCCGATTGCGTCACCACCTTTGCCGGTGCCGAAGCTGCTCTTCCAGCCTAGACCTTGCTCCTCGATGGGAGCCGCTTCGGGTTCCGGCCCTACATTTGACGCAGGTCCGGCGCCGTGGGTCTTGCCGAAAGTATGGCCGCCCGCGATAAGCGCAACCGTCTCTTCGTCGTTCATCGCCATACGGGCGAAGGTCTCGCGGATATCCTTGGCCGCGGCGACCGGATCGGGATTGCCATTGGGACCTTCCGGGTTGACATAGATCAGGCCCATCTGCACGGCAGCGAGCGGATTTTCGAGGTCACGGTCGCCGGAGTAGCGCTTGTCATCCAGCCACTTGCCCTCGGCGCCCCAGTAGATGTCCCTTTCCGGTTCCCAGATGTCCTCACGCCCACCGCCGAAACCGAAGGTCTTGAAGCCCATCGATTCCAGGGCGACGTTTCCTGCGAGGATCATCAGGTCGGCCCATGAGATTTTGCGGCCGTACTTCTGCTTGATCGGCCAGAGCAGCCGGCGCGCCTTGTCGAGGCTGACGTTGTCGGGCCAACTATTGAGGGGAGCAAAGCGTTGGCTGCCGTTGCCGCCGCCGCCGCGGCCGTCGCCGGTGCGGTAGGTGCCGGCGCTGTGCCATGCCATGCGGATGAACAAAGGTCCGTAGTGACCGAAGTCCGCCGGCCACCAGTCCTGGGACTTGGTCATCAGTTCATGGAGGTCTTTCTTCACGGCCCCCAGGTCGAGACTCTTGAACTCTTCTGCGTAGTCGAAATCCCGGCCCATCGGGTTCGACTTGGAGGAATGCTGGTGCAGCATATCGAGTCGCAACTGGTTCGGCCACCAGTCGCGGTTCGACGTGCCGCTGCCGGCACCGTGGTTAAGTGAGCGCTTTGATTCGGTCATTGTACCCTCCTAAAAAGAAGATCTGGTGCACAGCAAAGAACCACCTACGCTTTCGGACTGCACTTTTCGCAGAGACCATACAGGCGAATCTCAAGCCGGGTCGCAGCATAGCCCGTCGCTTTCTGAAGCTTCTGTGTCAGGGAATGATCGACTGGCAAATCAAGATCGGTTACTCGCCCGCAACTCTCGCAGACAAAATGATGGTGCGGCAGGGTCGTGGCCTCGAACCTGTCAAACCCGCTTCCGAAGTCGAGTCTGTTGACAAACCCCTGTTTCACTAGGATTCCCAGGTTCCGATAGACGGTACCCAGACTGAGGTTTGGGAATTGCTGTCTCACCCTGCCGAACAGCCACTTAGCTGTAGGGTGGGTCTTGGTCTTTCGAAGGACTTCGAGTATGTGATCGCGCTGTCTACTCTTGCGTGTTCGTCCGGACATGCCCCGACCCGTCTTTCAGAAAGGCTTGTTCTTCGGAATCTTTATTGATTATGCCTCAAGACCTTCAATTGTCAAGCATGCCTGGTTTGCACCGTTGTCACCTTGAACCTGCCGGCACCATACATTCTCGTCCGGAGACGCGCACACTCGTTTCCACGAAACAACGACCGACGGTGCTGTAGTGTCAGAAGTCCGAGATCTTGCTATATTTTTTTCGCAATGTTGCACACGCTGCTCGCGAATCGCCTCAAGCACAACCAAGGATCGGCCCACCATCGGTCGGGTTATCGGGTTATCGAGCACGGCGACGGCGCTGATAAAAGGGGGGATATCGAATGAAAGTTTTCAAAAATCAAAGAAAGATCGGAGCATCCTGCGAAGATATATTCAAGGCTATTGAGGACCCTGCGCTCTTGGCCAAATGGTGGGGGCCTGCGGGCTTTAACTGCACGTTTGAAACCTTTGAATTTACATCCAAAGGCAAATGGTCGTTTGTGATGCATGGACCAGACGGTGCCGACTATCCAAACGAGAATCTATTTCAAGAAATCGTGAAGCCCAACAAAGTAGTGGTCCGGCACAACGAAAACCCATTCTTCACCGTGACACTAGTTATAAAAGCTGTTGATGGCGGAGCTGTTATTACCTGGATCCAGGACTTTGATGATGAAAAGGTGGCCGATAATATCGCTCATATCATAGAGCCAGCAAACGAACAGATTCTTGACAAATTACAGGCCATCGTCAAAGCAACGAAAGCGCTTCGCGAGAAGCCAGGTCCTGGAACCCTGTGATGACTGGCCCTGTGGTCAGAAGGGACGGTGCGCCGAGGCAGACTTCATGAAGCAACGGCCGGTCCAGAAAGATTGGCTGCCTCTTTCCAGGCCGCGGACGGCTGCCGCAGAGCTTCCGACAGGGGAGGCGTTTCGCCCCGAGTGGATCGACTTCAAGCGCGGCATCAGGGTCGGGAACCTGGAGCCTCATGAGCGCATCACGCAGATACTCAAGTATGGGCTTGAGCAGAGGTACGAAACTGCGTTTGTGACCGACAGGTGGGGGCGGGGCGCGTTCTGGCAATGGATTTGTTGGCTCCCACGCTCCAACCGGGAGGCAAAGCCGGTCTCCCATGACGTCAACTTCGGTTGCGCGAAGTTCTTCATTTCCGCGGACCGTGAACAGTCCGTGTTTCAGAGCGGCTTGCAGGTGGAGCGCGGCTTCATTCGGGACGATCCCGAAATCCCTGGCACCTTGGGGAAAGACTGGGACTGGCACAGACTCATGAAGCAGTGCCGCGACGGTACGGTGCTGGACCGCGAGATGGCGCGCCTGGTTTGTCGCGAGGGATTCGCTGCCCGCCTGATCGGTGGGATGACTGCTTCATTCACCTCTTCCAACTGGAAGTCGTCTCGGCAAGTCCGACAGGCTGCGCTCAGGGCACCTCCCGACCGTTGGGAAGGCTTCCAACTTTTTTATCCCCTGAGTGTGAAAGAGGTGCGCTCGTGCACTGGTCTGGAACTTGCCCGCGCCATCCTCGGTGTGTTCGGCGAGGTAGCCGAGGCGATGAACCAGTGCATGCAGATCAGGCTGCAGGAACCTGACTCCCGGCCCGGTCTGCCGCCACTGTCATCCAAGCAGATGTGACCTGCCCTCTCTTGGGGAAGCGGCCCGTTGAAATGCGCCTCTTCATCAGCTGAAGAGCTGGACTTGACAATGGATGCGAAACCATTAATATCTAATCGCATGAGGTTATCCTAATAACCGCGCGATGGTGATGATCAGCCGCACTGGAACCCACACTCTCAAGGCGCTGGTCGCCCTGCACCAGCTTCCTGCTGGAAGCTATGCCGGTGCAAGTCGACTTGCCCGTCAGATTCACGCTCCGTCGAACTATCTCGGCAAGCTGCTGCGACAGATCGCCCGCGCGGGGATCGTGGAGGGTCGGAAGGGACGCAACGGTGGCTTTCGGCTTACGGGTGCCTGGCGATCCGTCTCGCTTTTTGATGCCCTTCGCCCAGTAGAGCATTTCAACAGTTTCAAGCAGTGCATTCTCGGAAGGCAGAAGTGCGGCCGCGCAAATCCTTGCCCGCTGCACGAAGGTTGGTCCCATGTTCGGGACCAGTACATGGAATACCTCAGCAATACCACCCTATCTGATCTTACGGAGGACAAAGCTTCTCGAAGAGGTCGAAAAAGCGGCCCACTGAACCGCCCGGGGCCATCCGCCGCAGGAGGTGTTCGATGAACGATCCACGAATCCGTGCGCTTCTCTTGTTCCTTCTTGCCATCACCTTTGGGGTTCTGATCTTCGGTGGCACGATCATACATCGTGATAAGCCACCCATTCCCGCAGTTGTGCGGGCCGAAAGTGGTCAGGTCGTGTTCACCTCTGAGGACGTCAAGAATGGCCAGAAACTCTACCTCAGCCGTGGCGGTCAAGACATGGGGACCATCTGGGGGCATGGCTCCTACCTCGCCCCGGACTGGTCGGCTGACTACCTGCATCGAAGCGGGCTGTACGTCGGCGCACGGCTCAGCGGGCTGGAGTCCGACAAGGCATCAAGCTTTACGCAAAAGGATTTTGACGCGCTGGACGATGTGCAGAAGGCACAGATGCGCGCTCTGGTCACGCGCGAACTGAAGACCAATCGGTTCGACGCCTCAAAGAACGAGCTTGCCCTTGCGGCGAGCCAGGCAGAGGCATTTGCCCTCCTGGAGCGCTACTACACGGGCCTTTTTCAGGACGGCAACAGCCGCATGGGCCTTCAACCAGGAATCGTGAAGACTGACGCGGAAGGCCATGCTCTGACAAGCTTCTTTGCCTGGCTGGCTTGGGCCGCCGGGACCAACAGGCCCGGCCAGTCGATCACGTACACGTCAAACTGGCCGTTCGACCCGCTTGTGGGAAACGCACCCGTGGCAGGAGCGCTCATCTGGTCCATCGTGAGCGTCGTCCTCCTCATCCTCCTGCTCGGTCTCTCAATCTTCCTGTACGCACGCTACATGCATGAGGACCAGTACGGAGCGAAGCTTGTCACTGTTCTTCCCGAGCCGAAGCCGACCTTCAGCCAAAAGACGACTCTGGCCTATTTCACCGTAGCGATGGGTCTGTTTGTCGTTCAGATACTTGTTGGCGCTCTCACCGCCCACTACTACGTCGAAGGCGGCTCATTCCTTGGCATTCCCATCGAGAAGATCTTCCCGTATTCAGCGGTGCGGACGTGGCACCTGCAGCTTGCCATTTACTGGATCGCTACCTGCTTCCTCGCCACGGGGCTTTTCATCGGTCCATTTGTGGGGAAAGAGCCTCGGGGCCAGGGGCGCCTTACGGTCGCGCTGCTCGTCGCTGTGGTCGTCGTAGTCCTTGGGTCCCTGGCAGGCACCTGGCTCTCCATCCTGGGTCGCTTCGGCTCGAACGGCTTTCTCTTCGGCCACCAGGGCTATGAGTACATCGAGCTTGGAAGGGTGTGGCAGATACTGCTGATTGCCGGAATGATCGTGTGGCTCGTCCTCGTTGTGCGTGCAATCAGGCCCGCCATACTGAACGAAAAGGACAGGGGGGGACTCACACACGTCCTCCTGTACAGCGCCGTCACCATCCCGCTGTTCTACATGGCTGGGCTGATGTACGGGCAAACGAGCGATTTATCGGATGCCGAGTACTGGCGCTGGTGGGTGGTCCATCTCTGGGTCGAAGGGTTCTTCGAAGTGTTCGCTACGGTCGTGCTGGCATTCATCCTTTCGCGGATAGGCGCAGTGAGCGCCAGGTTCTCTCTGACCGTTGTCTATGCAAGTATCTTCCTCTACCTGGGCAGCGGAGTCATAGGCACCTTCCACCACTTGTACTGGACTGGCACTCCGACCCCGATCATCGCCCTGGGCGCCGTGTTTTCCGCCTTGGAGGTGATTCCGCTCGCCCTGCTCGGTTTCGAGACCGCCCAGAACATGAGGACGGTGAAGCTCGGCGGAAAGGATTACCCGTACAAGTGGCCTCTGTTCTTTTTCATCGCAGTGGCATTCTGGAACGTTGTGGGCGCGGGTGTTTTCGGCTTCCTCATCAACCCTCCGATCGTCCTGTACTATATCCAAGGCATGAATACGACACCTTTGCACGCGCACACGGCTCTTTTCGGCGTGTATGGGAACCTCGCCATTGCCTTGATGCTTTTCTCGGTACGGCACATCGTCGCGCTGCGCTCCTGGTCGGACAGGTTGTTGAAGTGGAGCTTCTGGCTGGTGAATGGGGGGTTGCTCGGCATGACTGTGCTGGCACTCGCGCCTGCGGGATTCTACCAGATGTACTACGCCATCACCTTCGGCGTGTGGTATGCCAGAAGCCCCGAGATCACCACCAGCCCCTTCATCAAGCTCCTGAGCTACTTCCGCATCGCTCCCGATGTCGTCTTTGGGGCAGGCGGCGTTGTTTTATTCATTTTCATCGTTCGCGCGATAGTCATTTCTTTCTCGCGGAAGGCCGCAGCGGCGAAGCCAGCCCGGAAAACCCGTGCTTGAAATGGCGACCCTTGGTCGGTGCTTTCGCAATCAGGAGGACTCACATGAGCAAAGCAATTGACGACTTGAAACATGATCACGATGCCATATTGTCTGCACTGAAGATCCTTGATCGGATTTCAGAGGACATCGATAAGGGAGCCACACCTGGCAGAGCCGACCTTGCAAAGTTCATCGGCTTCCTCAAGGAATTCGCCGACAAATGCCATCATGGCAAAGAAGAAGGTATGCTTTTCCCCGCTTTGACGCAGGCTGGAATGCCCGAAAGGGGTGGTCCAGTAGGTGTGATGCTTTCGGAACATGTGGAAGGAAGAAGCTTCATCAGAGAAATGGAGGGTGCCATAGCGTCCACTCCTGACTACAAAGTCTTCTCGGCAGCCGCGAAGAAGTATTCCTCTCTGCTTCAGAATCATATCGGAAAAGAAAACGATGTCCTTTTCCCGATGGCGGAAAAGTTGCTGAAGGCGGATCAGCTCGAAAAGCTATATGAAGGATTTGAAAGGCACGAAGAAACGGTCATTGGACATGGCAGGCACGAAGAACTACATCAAATGCTGAAGGAGATGAAGGCAAAGTACCTTAGGTAGAAGTCAGACTGGGGGAATGCTTCCGTGGGAGTGCGTTCCCGCCATGAACCTCTGCATGCAGGTGCCGCTTTCAGGCCCCCGCCCTGGAAACAGGTGACTCCCGGAGGAACAGCGCCAGCACGAAGCTCACGACCGTGAGCAGGCCCAGGATGCCCAGGGACGCGGTCATGGACCCGTTGGGCGCCTTCAGGGCGTCCATCGCGATGATGAACAGTATCCCCGACACCTGCCCCATGACCACGAGCATGCTGTTCGAGGTCCCCTCCGGCGCGGGCAGCGTCAGCTCCGCGCCATACTGGAAGCCAATGGGCCCCGCGCTCAGGAGAAAAAAGCCGAAGACGAACGAGGACACAAGAAGAAGCCAATAAGACGCAGCGAACGTGAGTCCCGCAAGGCCGGGAAGGAGCCCCGCAAGCGCCAGAAGCACAAACGGCTTGCGCCGGCGGCGGGAGTCCGAAACAAGGGGAATGATCACGGCTCCCACGATTCCGCCGATCAACATGACGCCCCCGGCAACCCCTGCCTGCGCCGTGGAGAAACCGCGGGGACCGGTGATCTCCTCGATCCAGGTGGTGACCCCGTTGAACATGCCCAGCCCGACGAAGAAGATGATGAGCAGGAGGATGAAGTCCTTCTGCTTCATCATGCTCTTCAGGCCGTCGAACATCAGGGACCTGACTTCCTGGCCAGCGGGGCCCGCCGGCGTCGGGGGCTTCTCCCTGACTGTTGCAATGAAGAACACCGCGCCCGCGGCAGACGCGATCCCCGTTGCAAGGAGCATCGACTTCATCCCGTATGCGTTCAGCAAAAGGGGCGTGACGATGAGGCTTGCGAGGACTCCCAGGTAGATGGCCAGGGTGCCCAGCCCCGTGGCAGTAGCTCGCTCATCCTGGGGAAACCATCGACCGGCGATCTTCGTGATGGCCCCGAGGATCAGCGGCTGGCCCACGGCGATCCCGATCTGCGAGACAAAGACCATGGCAAGGTTGTCCGCGAACAGGCCCCGTGTCACGGCGAACACGGCCGTGAGCCCGGCCCCGAGTGATACCGCCCTCCGCAGCCCCCACGTATCAATCAGCCAGGCCGCCGGGAGGACCAGAAGGATGTACACCACCATGAACACGATGGAAAGAAAGCCTATAGTGATGTCCGAGGCGGCGTAGAATTTCATGGCATCCGATGTGATCGGGGCGAAGGTTATCCAGAGGGCCTGGTTGAACGCCGTGATGAGCATGAAACCCGCAAGGACTACCCACTTGTAGCCGTAGGTTGTGATCTCTTTCTGTTTCATGACCATGCACCATACTGTTATTCATGCATCGCAGGAAGAGGTTTGGCGTCCCGACGAACAACGCGCGCCAGCACGGCGGCCAGCACGACGAGGATGATATTCAACCCGAGGTACAGGCGGAACCCGCTCCTGACTCCCATGCCCTGCGAGAGCAGGGCCATCATGAAGGGAAATGCGATCGAGCCTGCCGCGCCGCCCGTTGCGACGGTTCCAACGGCAACGCCGCTCTTGAAATGCTTTCCTGTCAGCGACATTCCCAGCGGGTAGAACCCCGAGCTCCCCAGGCCGGCGATGAATATCGCGGCCGCCACTGCCGTCGTTGACCGCGCGAGCAGGACGACCACGAGGGCCGCCCCGGAGAGCACGGAAAGGGCGAGCATCAGGAGCTCCTGCCGCGTCCCCCGGTAGGCGAAAGAGATTGCCAACCTGCCGGCCAGCAGCCCCAGCCAGTACAGCGAGACGGCAAGAGCGGCGACAGACGCGGACACTTCGAGAACCTTGACCACGTACTCGGACGCCCAGGAAGAGATGCCGATTTCCATCCCGACGTAGACCAGGAGCGCTCCCGTCATGATGAGGAGCAGGGGCTGCCGGAGAAGCCGGAAACCGGCAGGGGCACCCGGTTCAGGCTCCTTCTGTGTGCGGGGGAACGGGGTGAGCACGAAGAGAAGCGCAAGAAGCCCGAACAGGACACTTGCGGCGACAAAGATCACGACCAATGGAATCCGGGCGTTGAGAATGTACCCCACGCCCGCCGGCCCGACGATCGCGCCCACGCAGAACAGGGCGTGCGCCAGGTTCATCAGCCTGCTCTGGCCCTTCTTCTCCATGTGGATGATCTCGAGATTTGTAACCACCTCCAGGGCTCCCTGGCACAGCCCGATCCCGAGATTGAGCAGGAGATTCAGCCATGGCGAGGGCCAGCGCGCGAATACAGACATGCTGGCGGTCCCGATCATGAGACCTGCAACCATGATGAGCTTGGGAGAGACACGCTGGATCAGGAACCCGTTCAGGAACGAGGACAGGAGATATCCCGCCGAGCTGGCTGCCAGGACCAGCCCCGTGACCGTATAGGACCAGCCGAATGTCCTGATGATGTGCGGCAGCGCCGCACCGGCCACCGTGAAGATCACACCGAACATGACGAAACCTGCAAGGAGAAGGAAGTACAGTCGCCGGGTTGCCGAGTCGAGCGTCTTGAACATGAACGCGGTGCCTTCTTTCTATTGTACCGTACCCTACACGGCCTTGCAGAATGTTTCGAGATGTGATATATCAGATATCGTTTTTCCCGATCAATAAAAAGCCAGGAAACAACCTTGACGATCCGAACCGGCTGGATACTTGCGGGCACGATTGCATACGTGCTTTCGGGCACCGCTGCCTACACCCAGGCCACTGATGCGACCTCCTCCGCGTCCCAGGCGAAGACCGCGCCGGCACCGGTGGCGCAGGCGCCAGCGGCGCAGGCCGGCTCCCACTCCTCCAGGGTTCCCCAGTGGACACGGGTGCACCGGGTCGATGATTTCGTCACGGGCGATGACGTCAGCTCCGGTGTGGTCCGTTCGGACAAGGACGCGCCCATTGTCGTGTTCTCCCACTCGCTGCACGCGAAAAGCGGCATCTCCTGCGAACGGTGCCACCACGAGGGCGTAAAGGGGTGGGACGCGCCGGCATGCGCCACGTGCCACAAGGGAGCCACGGCTGTCGGCGTCATGCACGAGGCGTGCATCACCTGCCACAAGGAGTCGGGCAAGGGCCCGGTGAGCTGCAACCAGTGTCACACCGCCCGGCAGGCGAGCTTTGCCGGGATTGTCCGTTTCGAGCTCTACGATTTCATTCGCGGGCCGCTGTTCATCCTGGCCTGGCTGCTGTTTGCGGCGGGAATTGCCTGGCGCATCCTGCTCTTCCGACGGCTTACGCGCAGCCTGCGCGGGGCAAAGGCCGCACAGCCTGCCGCGGCCCCGCAGGCTGCTGCCGGATCCGCATCCGCGGATTTCGTATTCATGACCCGGAACATGTCACCCGCCGCACGGCTGGTCTTCCGCGCGCGGCGCTGGCTGAAGCGCACCGTGTTCGCATCCAGCCCGGTCATGGGTGCGGTGAGCCTGGTGTTTCACATCGCCCTGTTCCTCGTGCCGCTTCTCCTTCCGGCGCACAACATCCTCTTCTTCCAGACTCTCAGGATCGCCCTGCCAACTCTCCCCGAGGCGCTGATGGACAAGCTCACCCTCGGGCTCCTGGCAATCGGCGCATTCTTCCTGCTCCGTCGAGTTGTCTTCCCCCGCGTGCGCGCCCTGACCACGGTCCGCGATTACCTCATCCTCCTCCTCGTGGCAGCGCCTTTCGTCACGGCGTACATGGCGTATCACCAGTGGCTGGATTACCGCACCGTGCTTGTGATCCACATGATCGTCGGGGAGATCGTGATTGCCGCCATTCCGTTCACGAAGCTCGGCCACATGCCGTTTCTCCTGTTTTCGCGGTTCTTCATGTCCGCGGAATATTCGTGGAAGCCGGGCAACCGCAGGTGGTGACATGAGGCAGATCAATACGGACGCGAAAACGCTCGGCCGGATTGCACGCATCGTGGACCGGAAAAAGGACATGATCGGGCTTTCCCTGCAGGCCTGCGCGCACTGCTCGCTGTGCGCGGACAGCTGCTTCAAGTTCCGCAACAGCGGCGGGGATTCCACGTACACCCCGTCATACAAGGCCATCAATTCAATCGGCCGGATCAGCCGCGCGCGGGGCAGGCTCTCGGACGACGAGTACGAGGACATCCGGGAGCTGGTCTGGGACAAGTGCGTCCTGTGCATGCGCTGCTCCTGCCCCATCGGGATCAGCATTCCGTCCCTGATTGCCGCGGCGCGCGTTGCCTGCCGTGAGAAGGGCGTGACGCGATGGCACACCACGCGGAGAAACGCGTGAGGCGCTTTGCAATGATCTGCGCCGCGGCCGCCCTGGTGGTCGCCTCCGGGTCCCCGGCTTTCGCCGATCCGCCCGATGTCATCATCCTGTCCAGGACGGGCGTGTTCGGATCACTCAGCCGCGCGCCTGTCCGCTTCACGCACAAGGACCACGCAGGCCTCGATGGCGTGAGCTGTCTCACCTGCCACCACGATTTCAAGAACGGGAAAAATGTGCTGGATCCCGGTCGGCTCACCCCGGGAGACACTTCGACCCAGTGCGCGGCGTGCCACACAGGACCCCAGGCGCTGGAGAAGGGGTTCCACCAGCTGTGCATCACGTGCCACGACGCCGAGAAAAGGAAGGGCCGGGTGACCGGTCCGCGCACCTGCGGCGAGTGCCACGCGTGGCAGAAGTGAGCGGGGAGGTACCATGGTCAAGGCAACACGGAAACCGCTGGAACAGATATTCGAGATGGTGAAGGGCTACCGGCGCGTGCTGGTGGTCGGCTGCGGGGGGTGCACCTCGGTGTGCCTGGCGGGGGGGCAGCGTGAGACTGTCGCCCTTGCCGACGAGCTGGGCACGTGCGCGCGAACGGCGCAGGTCCCGCAGCAGTGCGACACCTTCACCGTGGAGCGCCAGTGCAATCCCGAGTTCCTCGAGGACCTGGAGCAGAAGGCGGAAAACGCCGACTGCCTGGTCTCCCTGGCATGCGGAGCCGGAGCGGGCCTCATGGCGGACGCTTTTCCGTCCATCCCGGTCTTCCCCGGACTGGACACCATGTTCGTGGGCGTGGACCGGGACGTGGGGTACTACGAGGAGCGCTGTCGATCCTGCGGCACCTGCATGCTCGGGGACACGGGCGGCATCTGCCCCGTCACGCGCTGCTCCAAGGGCGTGCTCAATGGACCCTGCGGGGGAACCCGTGAAGACGGCTCCTGCGAGCTTCCCGGCGGCGTTCACTGCGCGTGGCACGACATCCACGAGAGGCTGAAAGGGCAGGGGCGGCTCTCCCAGCTGCTCATCGTCAGGCCGCCGATGGAGTGGGTAGACCGCGGGCCGCGCGTGCTCGTGCAGAAGGGCTACGAGGGCAGGTACAAATGAAGTCGGGCAGCAATCTGGAAAAGGTGCTCACCGCCGGGCATTTCGCCGTTACCGCCGAGCTCGGCCCCCCTCCCGGCACCGACGTGGACGTCATCAGGACGAAGGCGGAGCTCCTGCGCGGCGCGGTGGACGCCGTGAACATCACCGACAACCAGACCGCCGTGGTGCGCATGTCCAGCGTGGCCGTCTCCGCGCTCCTCTCCCAGATGGGCATCGAACCGGTCATGCAGATGGTCTGCCGGGACCGCAACCGCATTGCCATGCAGAGCGACATTTTCGGGGCGGTGGCGCTGGGCATCCGCAACCTCACCTGCCTCACCGGGGATCACCAGGCATTCGGCAACCAGGCGGGGGCGAAAAAGGTGTACGATGTAGATTCCGTCCAGCTCGTTGCCATGGTCAAGCGCATGCGCGACGAGCACAAGATCCTGGGCAGCGAGGAAGAGTTTGCCGGCTCCGTTCCGCTGTTCATCGGAGCGGCGGCCAATCCCTTTGCCAAGCCCTACGAGTTCCGCGCCCTGCGCCTGGCCAAGAAAGTGGAGGCCGGCGCCGACTACGTGCAGACGCAGTGCATCTTCGACGTGCCGATGTTCGCCGAGTGGATGAAGGCGGTGCGCGACCTGGGAGTGCACACGAAGTGCCGGATCCTGGCGGGAATCACCCCGTTGAAGTCCGCCGGAATGGCCCGCTACATGGCGGAAAACGTGCCGGGCATCATCATCCCCGAGGCCATCCTGAAGCGCATGAATGCCGCTCCCAAGGGCAAGGGCGCGGAGACAGGCCTGGCGATCTGTGCCGAGATCATCGAACAGCTGCGCGGAATTGAAGGGGTCAGCGGGATCCACCTCATGGCAATCGAGTGGGAGCAGAAGGTCAGGGAGATCGTGGAGACCGCGAAGCTCCTTCCCCGGCCGGTGCTCGCATGATTGATGCCGTTGTGGTAGCCTGTCGGTGATGGAAAGGCCGCAGGGGGATTCACCAGAGACACTGCACACCGACGAGCTTCAGGAAATAGTGGTGCTCTGCGATTCGGACGGCATCATCGTCTCCTGGAACCGTGCCGGCGAACAGGTCACCGGCTCGGCCCGCGACGAGGTGATCGGGTACCACGTGGAAACCGTCGTCTCCGCCGATTCCCGCGAGGCCCTCGCCGAGCTGCTGAGAATCGAACGCGCCGGTTCCGTCCTTCCCGGACTGCCCGTGCGGCTGCAGACGAAGTTCGGCTGGGACGTCCCTGCCGAGGTGACAGCCGTGCCCCGCCGGCTGCTCGGCGGCGAGCCGGGCTCCCTTCTCATCTTCCGTGACGTGACGCTGAAGACGCAGCTCCAGGAGCAGCTGGACCGGATGGATATCCTGTACCGCAGCCTCGTGGAGGACTCGCCGGACCTCGTCTACGTTCTTGATGCGCGCGCGCGGGTGCTCTTCATCAACGACACGGTGGCAAGCCTGCTGGGCTACTCAAAAAGGGAGCTCATCGGGAAGGACCTCATCGACATTGTGCATCCCGAGGATCGGCAGCACGCGTACTGGCCCCTGCGCGAACGGCGGAAGGCGGACCGCGCGACGCGCAACCTGAGGCTGCGGCTGCTCACCCGGGAAGGAAAGACCCGCCGTTATGACCTGGGTTTTGTCTACGTGTCCCTGGATTCCGTCGGCCTGGGCCGGCCTCAGGCCGAGCCTTCCAAGCCCCGCGACGAGCATCTGGGAACCCAGGGGGTTGCCCGCGATGTCACGGAGCTGGTCCTGCTGCAGGAGTTTTCACGCCAGGCCGAGCTGATCCTCCCGGTCTGTTCAGTCTGCCACAAGATCCGCACGGGTGTCGGAGAACAGTCCGAGTGGCTCCCGCTGGCCGACTACGTGGAGCGGAAGACCGGCGTGCTGTATTCCCACACCTACTGCCCGGAACACGTGCCTCCCGTCTAGGGCCGCCGTGAGCTTTCTCTCCGATGCCCGCGTGGTCTCGCGCGCCCTCGATCGCTTCATGCGCCGAGCGGCCACGCGCGCCACAAGGGTGGTTACGCAGTCCCCGATAGAGGACCTTGGTGCGGCGCTTGACCTTGAAGGCCATGCCCAACGCGGCGGCCTCACCGGCCGGAAACTGGCCGCGTTCATGGATCGGTACCTGGCCTCGGCGACGAACCTCCACCACCCCGGGTACATGGCTCACCAGGTTGCCGTACCGCACCCTGCCGGTGCCCTGGCTTCGCTTGTCGACGGGTTTACGAACAACGCAATGGCGATCTACGAGATGGGTCCCCCCGCGGCGGCCATCGAGTTCTGGGTCCTCAACTGGATGATCCGGAAGATCGGCTGGACGCCGACCCCGTTCCCCCGCGACGCGCGGGCATCCGAGCCGCACGCCGGCGGCGTCCTGACGCACGGGGGTTCGCTTGCAAACCTGACGGCGCTGCTCGCGGCGCGCAGCAGGATTGCCCCCGATGCGTGGGAACGGGGCACACCTCCTGACCTCGCCCTCCTCGTTCCCGCGGAGTCTCACTACTCCATTGCGCGGGCGGCGGGAATTCTTGGCCTGGGGAGCGCCGCCATCTATCCCCTGGAAGTCGATGCGCGCGGACGGATCATCGCGGAACGGATCGGCCAGTGCATCCGGAGGGTGCGCGCGGACGGCCGGCGGCCCATGGCCCTCGTGGCAAACGCGTGCAGCACTGCCCTTGGCCTGTACGACAGGCTGCGGCCCATCGGCGCCGCCTGCCGCGACGAGCATGTCTGGCTTCACGTGGACGGGGCGCACGGGGCAAGTGCCCTCATCAGCCCGGAACATCGGCCGCTGCTGGACGGCGTCGAGCTCGCCGACTCGTTGTCATGGGATGCCCACAAGCTGATGCGCACCCCGACGCTCTGCGCGGCGGTGCTTCTCCGTGACGCGCAGCACCTGGACAGCGCATTCCGACAGGAAGCCAGCTATCTCTTCCACGACAAGGCCCAGCCCGGGGTGGACTTCATCCATCGGACGGTGGAATGCACCAAGGCCGGGCTGGGCCTTCGATTCTTTGCCGTCCTGGCCGCCCTCGGGGAGCAGGGGCTTGCCCGGTATGTCGAGCGGCAGTTCGCCCTCGCGCGCCAGGCGCACGAATGGATCGCCGGACTTCCCGATTTCGAATGCCCGTGTGCGCCGGAATCCAACATCCTGTGCTTCCGGCTTCGCGCCGATGACGCCGTACAGTTCGCGGCGAGGGATGCCCTCATCGCCGAAGGCAGCTTCCATCTCTCCACGGCCGAGGTGCAGCGGAAACGGTTCCTGCGGGCAGCATTCATGAATCCCGATACCTCGATGGAAGACGTGCGAAAAATGATCGGGCGCGTGCGCGCCGTGCGGACCAAGCGGGCGGGAAATCCTTGACAGGTGCTTCGGCAAGGGAGTAGCATGCCCGCCGGAATGCATGGACAAGCGCTCCTTTGCACCAGGAAAGATGTCGACAGGTTTGGAGGCTGAGATGGCAGACGCTCTTGTCATCATGGAAGGAGTCGAGAAGGCATTCCCCGGGGTCCATGCCCTGAGCAATTGCCGCTACGACCTGCGTCCGGGAGAGGTGCACGCGCTGGTAGGGGAAAATGGGGCGGGCAAGTCCACCCTGATGAAGATCCTGGCGGGCGTGTACCAGAGGGATGCCGGCCGCATCCTGTACAAGGGGAAGGAAGTCAACATCCCCAATCCGCGCGCGGCGCAGAACCTGGGCATCAGCATCATCCACCAGGAATTGAACCTCATGCCCCACCTCAGCGCCGCCCAGAACATCTACATCGGGCGCGAGCCGCGCCAGGCCGTGCGGCTGCTCCTGGATGAGAAGCGGATGAACGACAAGGCGCGCGAGCTCTTCGAGATGCTCCACCTCGACATGGACCCTCGGACAAAAGTCATGGACCTCACCGTTGCCCGGCAGCAGATGGTGGAGATCGCCAAGGCCCTGTCCTTCAACTCGGACGTCCTCATCATGGACGAGCCGACCGCCGCGCTGAATATCGCGGAGATCGAGGAACTGTTCCGCATCATCCGCGACCTCCGCGGCCGCGGCGTGGGCGTAGCCTACATTTCCCATCGCCTCGAAGAGCTGAAACAGATCTCGGACCGTATCACCGTCATGCGGGACGGCAACTACGTGGACACGCGAATCACGGCCGAGGTCGAAATCGACGAGATCATCAGCATGATGGTCGGCCGCATCATCTACGAGACGTCGCGCAACCTCAAGGATACGTCCGGTCACGAAGTTGTCCTCAAGGTCGCTCACCTGCAGCAGGGCCGCACGATCAAGGACGTGAGCTTCGAGGCCCGCAAGGGGGAGATCCTCGGGTTCGCCGGTCTCATGGGAGCCGGGCGCACCGAGGTGGCGCGGGCCATCTTCGGAGCGGACACGGTGGAGAAAGGCGAGATACTCGTCAACGGCCGGCGCGTGCACATCCGCAAGCCCAGTGACGCCGTGGCCCACGGGATCGGGTATCTCTCCGAGGACCGCAAGCGGTACGGGCTGGCCCTGGGAATGGACGTGGAAGCAAACATCGTCATGGCCACAATGACGCGTTTCCTGGGATGGCTGGGCATCATTCGGCGCGGGGAAACCCGCTCCACCGCGGAGAAGTTCGTCTCGCTCCTCAGCATCAAGACGCCCAAGCTGTCGCAGCTGACAAAGTTCCTCTCGGGCGGCAACCAGCAGAAAGTGGTCGTCGGGAAATGGCTCGTGCGAGACTGCAGCATCCTGTTCTTCGACGAGCCCACCCGCGGAATCGACGTCGGGGCCAAGAGCGAAATCTACAAACTTCTCAACGACCTTGCGGAGCAGGGCAAGGCGGTCATCATGATTTCCTCGGAGCTGCCCGAGATCATCCGCATGAGCCACCGGATCATTGTCATGTGTGAAGGACGCATCACGGGAGAGCTCACGGCGGCCGAGGCGACGCAGGAGAAGATCATGCAGCTGGCCACCCGGCGTGAGAGCGTGGTCAAGAAGGGAGCATAGTCATATGGGTGATATCGCACACGCGCCGCAGCAGAAGCGCAGGTTCATGAACTCGAATGCAACCCAGAGGCTGCTGGCCTTCGCGAGCCTCATCGCACTGATCGTGTTCTATTCACTGGCTTCGCCGAACTTCTTCAAGTTCCAGAACATGGTCGCCATCCTCATCGCCACGGCGGTCACGGGCATCCTGGCCGTGGCAGTGACCTTCATCATCATCACGGCGGGAATCGACCTTTCCATCGGGACGCTGATGACCTTCTGCGCCGTCATCGCGGGGGTTCTCATCACGATGTGGCACGGACCCGTCATCGTAGGCGTGCTGGGTGCCATCCTGATGGGCGGCGTTGTCGGGCTCATCTCGGGCACCTTCATCTCCCGGCTGAAGATCCCTCCGTTCATTGCCACCCTCGGCATGATGTACGTCGCCAAGGGATTGTCCCTGATCATATCGGGCCTCAAGCCGGTCTATTTCAATGACTCGCCCACCTTTGCCCTCATCGCCATGGGCTCAATTACCGGAGCCATTATTCCGGGATTCAACATCCCCAACGCCGTCCTCATCTTCTTTGCCGTTGCCCTGCTGGCGGGATTCCTCCTGAATCGGACCATCCTGGGCCGCTACACCTTCGCAATGGGAAGCAACGAGGAGGCTGTCCGCCTCTCCGGTGTGAATGTCGACCGCTGGAAGACGATCGTCTACACCGTGGGCGGGTTGTTCTGCGGAGTTGCGGGGGTGGTCATCGCCGCCCGCCTGAACTCGGCTCAGCCGTCCCTGGGGCAGGGCTACGAGCTGGACGCAATTGCCGCCGCGGTCATAGGCGGTACATCGCTGAGCGGCGGCGAAGGCACGATCCTGGGGACGGTCATCGGCGCGTTTGTCATGAGCGTGCTGGTCAACGGCCTGCGCATCCTCTCGGTGCCCCAGGAATGGCAGACCGTCATGACGGGGGTCATCGTGATCTTCGCGGTCTATGCAGACATCCTTCGCCGAAAGAGGGCATAGGTCGAAAACGCATTTCCGAGTATACTGTGGCAGAGTTCAATCCCCGTTGGGGATCGCGTAAAAGAGTTCGCACGGGCGGACAAAAAGGAGCGTATCATGAGAAGGAAGAGACTTGTTTCCGTTCTCGTCGTCGTCGTAGCAATGCTTCTGCTGGGCGGGTTTGCCGCGGCACAGGCAATCTACATCCCCGTCATCTCCAAGGGCTTCCAGCACCAGTTCTGGCAGGCGGTAAGGCTTGGCGCCGAGAAGGCGGCCAGGGATTACAAGGTCGTCATCACCTTCGAGGGTCCCGAGAACGAGTCCATGGTCGACAAGCAGCTGGACATGCTGCAGACCGACCTTGCCAAGAATCCCTCGGCCATCTGCTTCGCAGCCCTGGACAGCAAGGCTGCCATTCCCCTGCTCCAGGAGGCCAAGAAGCGGAAGATCCCCGTCATCGGCTTCGACTCGGGCGTCGACAGCGACATCCCGGTCACGACTGCCGCCACGGACAACGTCGCCGCTGCCGCTCTCGCAGCGGACAAGATGGCGGAGCTCATCGGCGGGTCGGGCAAGGTCGGCGTCATTATTCATGACCAGACCAGCCGGACCGGCATTGACCGCGGAACCGGATTCCTCAGCGAGATGAAGAAGAAGTACCCGAACATCCAGATCATCGGACCGCAGTACGGCGGCGGTGACCAGCTGAAATCCACCGACCTCGCGAAGGCCATGATCCAGGCCAACCCCGACATCAAGGGATTCTTCGGCGGCAACGAAGGCTCCATCATCGGCGTGCTCAACGCGGTGAAGGAACTGGACCTGGTCGGAAAAGTCGTGGTCATCGGCTACGACTCGGGCAAGCAGCAGCTTGATGCCATCAGGAGCGGCGAGGAAGCCGGCGCCATCACCCAGGACCCGATCGGAATCGGGTACAAGGCCGTCGAAGCGGCAGTGAAGGCCATCAGGGGCCAGAAGGTTCCCAAGAGCATCGACACGGGATTCCACTGGTTCGACAAGACCAATATCGATGATCCCGCCATCGCGGCGGTTCTGTACAACTAGGAGACCCACTGGTTTGATTCCAGAGGCCGCTTCCTCGAAAGGGGGAGCGGCCTTTTTGCAGACACGCCGCAGACATGGCAATGGTGTCTCCCGTGTAGGGAAGGGCTGATGCTGAACAGGGCGCTCTTCAAGGGGCTGCTTGTTTTCGGGCTTGCTTTCGCCGGAATTGCCCTGGCTGCCGCGGAAGGGCCCGTCTACATCCCCCTTGTCGCGAAAGGCTCCCGGCAGGAGTTCTGGCAGGCCGTAATGAAGGGCGCCAAAAAAGCGGCAACAGAGCACAACGTTGTCGTCACTTTCGAGGGACCAGAAAGCGAGCCCCTCGTGGACACGCAGGTCGACATGGTGCGCGCTGCCCTGGAAAAGCACCCCGCGGCGCTGGGGATTGCCGCCTTGGACAGCCCGGCGCTGATCCCCCTTCTGCAGGCAGCGCAGGCAGCGAAGATTCCCGTCATAGGATTCGACTCGGGCGTCGACAGCCCCATTCCCATCACAACCGCCGCAACCGACAATGCCGCCGCCGCAGCCCTGGCTGCCGACAAGATGTCCGCCCTCATCGGGGGCGCGGGCAAGGTAGGCCTCATCGTCAAGGACGAAACGTCTCGAGCCGGCATGGACCGCAGGGACGGCTTTCTCAAGGCCATGAGGAAATGGCACCCTCGCATCCAGGTCATCGGTCCCCAGTACGGCGAAGGCAACCTGCAGAAGTCGGCCGAGGTTGCCAGGGCCATGATCCAGGCAACCCCGGACATCAGGGGGATATTTGCCGGGGACGACGTCTCGGCAGCTGGCCTTGTGAAAACGGTGCAGGACCTGGACCTTGCGGGAAAGATTGTTGTCATAGGATACGATTCCGGCAAGGCCCAGGTGGATGCCGTCCGCAGTGGACTCATGGCGGGTGCCGTTACCCAGGATCCTTTCCGGATAGGCTACATGACGGTCGAGGCTGCCGTGCGAGTCATCAAGGGCGGACGAGTTTCGAGGACTATCGACACCGGGTTCCATTGGTATGACCGGACAAATATCGACGATCCCGCCATCCAGGCCATTCTCTTCCAGTAGACGTCTTTCTTGGGCGGCCTTTTTCAGCAGGCCTTTTTCAGCGGGGGTTGCCCCTGGCGGCGGGCAGGAGTACTGTTTGTACGGTGCGACGTTCTCCCCTGCCTGTGCTCGGCCTTCTCGGCTGTCTTCTCGTTCTTGAGCCTGCCGTAACTGACGGCCAGGTCAGCCTCGTGTACCGCCAGAGCACGGGAAGCCGGGAGGATCGGGTCGAGATCACCGACGAGGCCTTGCCCACAGGCGCCGTCCTTGGCATTACGATGACCAGCGGCGAGACCTACCGTATCGAGACAGACGCGAGGGGCGGGGTGATCAACTGCTCTTTCGATTTTCCTCCAGAAGGCACGTCCTGGAAAGCTGTGCGAGAGGGGGCAACCCTGCGGCTCGACGGGACTGTTCAACACCGCCAGGTCTCGCGTACGTTTTGCATCGACGACAATCCCTGGTACGAGTCGGCGGAGCGTTCCCTTCAGGCATACGCGCTGTCGGCGCCCTCCGAGCCGGTGCGCTTCTGGATGATCGAGCCGTATGGCGGCAGCGCCTACCTCATGGCCGGGCGTGTTGAGCGGCGTGAGCAGATTGTTGTGAACGGCAGGAGTGTCCCCGCGGTTCGCGTGGTCATCCGTCCGGACGGCATCTTTGCCTTCCTCTGGAAAAGTGCGTACTGGTTCGATCCCGTTGACGGCACATTCCTCAGGTCGCAGAGCGTCCGGGGCTTCCTGGCCCTGGCTCCGACCGTCCTCGAGCTCGTGGAGGACCGCCGCTGAGTTCGGGGCCTCCAACGCAGGGGGCGGGTCTATGGGAGGGTGTAGCCGCCCAGGAGGACCAGTCCATAGGTGCCGACGGGAACCGGAACCCCGCTTGTCCCCGTTGACGAGAAGAACCTGTAGAGACCTCTCCCCGCGATGAAGAAGCTGCCAAAATGCACCGAGGCTTCCAGGCCTGCCTGGGCCGCCACGCCCTCGGCCAACTTGTGGTAGTCCTGGCATCCACATGCGCCCAGGAGCGCTGCAAACTCGACAGGGCCTGCCTTGGGGAAGAAATAGGACGCGTTGGTGCCAAGGAAGACTTCCGGCCCAGCCGCGAGTCCGTTTGCAAACGAACTGTTCTGGACGGGCGAGACTGCAACGGACAACTCGAGCCCGAAGGTGTCCCATGGTCCCGACCTGTAGATCTTCTGGATGAAGACCTGTGGTATCACGGCAGAAATCGGATTGCCGCCCGCCTCGTACGACGCCCCGGCGCCGGCGTTTGATTCCGCATGGACGAGGACTGCTGCCAGGGGGATCAGTGACAGGGCCGTCAGAAATCTCGCTCTCATTGTTCGTTCTCCTGCGTTGACCGGTTCACGCTGATTGAAAAATCATTGCTAAGGGAGAATGGGCTTTGTGTCAACATCCGCTGGCGGAAAGGCAGCGGGGCCTGCCCTGCTAACTCCCGACTTCCCGTTTCATCACTATTCTGGCGGTCGGTTCGTCCACAATGAGGTCTGTAATGAGGCGGGCGGCGAGTGCGCTGCGCAGGGCCATTGCCTTGAATCGCCCGGAAACGACGCAAATCGACCGGGGACTTTTCGCAAAGAGTGAAAGATCGGGTCCGCTGGACCTCTTATTCACGGAGATTCCTTCCCACGAGCCGTCCTCGCAGAAGAAGACCGTTGCTATGTCTCCGACGATCCCCTTCTTCTTGACTTCTCTGAAATCTCTTGGCTCGAAATAATCCTCGCTCAGGACGCGGCTTGGTGTTCCGTTCTGAATCGCCCCAATGCTGAACAGCAGGATGCCGGCCTTCTTCTGCAATTGGAGGACACGCCGTATGCTGCGCTCTCTCCACATCGCTTGCTTGGTCTCTTCGAAATCAAAAAGCGTTGGAACGGGGAAAAGATTCGCCTGCGCACCATAGTTGTCTGCAAACCTCATGACGATTTCATTCGCAAATGTGTTGTTGATGGTTCTTGCGTTCCCGGTTCCATTGAGCTGGACGATTTCAAAATCCTTCAGAGTCTTGGGGACCAGATACCGGCTGACGGTGCTGAGGGTGTTCCCCCAGGAGAGTCCCAGGATCTGGTTGTCGTGAACTATCGAGTTCAAATGGTTTGCAGCAAAATTTGCAACGCGATGCAGCCAGACCGGTTCCCCGCTGGCCTCCGGCACGGAAACCACGTGGACATTCGCTATCCCGTACTTCTCTTTCAGTTCCTGTTCAAGGGTGTTCAAGTACTCGCTTGAGTCATGGATGGTTATTTCAACGAGGCCTTTTTCACGCGCAAAACTGAGCAGTCTCGAGATCGTGGGTCGGGATATCTTCAGTTCATCTGCGATCTTCTCTGTCGTCAAACCCTGGTAGTAGTACATCTTTGCGACGGCGATGGAGTTCTTGTAGTTCTCTGTCACGTCTCGCATTTCTGTATTCCCAATCTCAGTCTCCGGATCATATTGGCGGTCCCCGAAGCCTGTCAACGGCTATGGCCGAAGCACTTGCTACACACTGACTCCTCGCTTGAACATACTGGAAATGCACTTCTCCGACTTCGGGTCAAAAATATGGATTCGCTCCGGCTTGACAAAAAGTGCGACTTCCTGCTTCCGGCCCAGGAAGGTGTGCGTGTCGACAACCACGGTAAGGTCGTCGGAACCGACAGAGCAGTGCGCGTAATTCGTTTCCCCCAGGAATTCGAACACGTTTACCGTTCCGTTGAGCTGTGAGTCTCCCGGTTCCTTTGCAAGATGAATGTCATGAGGGCGTATTCCAACAATGACCTTCTGCGCCTCCATCTTCAGGAGACGAGTCTTCCAGCTTTCCGGCACCTGAAGGGCAGTATCTGCCACCGGCGACTTTAAAACCACATGCCCTTGTTCTTGAACGAGGTCCCATTTGAGAAGATTGATGGGCGGTTCACCAATGAAATCGGCGACAAACAGATTCTCCGGCAGGTCCAGCAGCTCCTCGCGCGTGCCGACTTGTTGAAGCTCCGCGAATTGCATGACGGCAATACGGTCAGCAAGGGAAATTGCCTCTTCCTGGTCATGGGTGACATAGACCATGGTGCGCTTCAACTCCGCGTGGAGACGTTTGATACGGGCGCGAAGGGCAATGCGCTGGGAAATGTCCAGGTGAGACAAGGGCTCGTCGAGCAGAAACACATCCGGCTCGCGAATGATTGCTCGTCCAAGGGACACGCGCTGCTGCTGTCCGCCGCTCAAATTGCGCGGGCTCCGATCCAGGATCTCCGCGATATCCAGCATCTCGACGACCGCGGCCAGGCGTCGCTGCATTTCTTCTTTTGGCGTCTTGCGGGCATGAAGCGGAAAAAGAATATTGTCCCGTACGCTCAGATGCGTGTACAAGGAATACGTTTCAAATGCCATTGCGACATTCCGTTCCTGCGGGGAGAGATTGTTGACAAGCCTTTCGCCGCTGTAAATCTCTCCGCCTGAAATGTCTTCCAGGCCGGCGATCATCCGAAGTGTCGAAGTTTTCCCGCACCCCGATGGTCCCAGGAGGCAGACGAATTCCCCATCATTGATCTCGAGGGAAAGGTCACGTACCGCCTCCACTCGCTTGCCTTCGCTCATGTATGTCTTGTTGACGTGCTTCAAAGTAATCGACGACATTCGCCACCCTCGCTTTAGTGTGCGGCCTCGAGATTTTTCCCGGTCCGAGAATCAAAGAGATAGACATCTTTCGGGGAGACCCCGAATCCCACTTTCTGTCCAATGTCAAAGCGGTCCGAGGCTTTAGTGAGCACTGTCAGCATGTACCCGCCAAAATCCACGAGGAGCTGGCCGAAAATGACGGCCGGCTCATAGACGTAGACTTCACCCACCAGTTCACCGGCGGCAACCGGACCGCAGGTGATCTTGTGCGGCCGTATTCCGACGCGCACCTCCTGGCAGTTCGACTGCTTGAGCACCTCTGCACGCTTTCCATCCAGGACGAGCTGGAGTTTCGGGTTCTTCACGCCCCTCAGGTGCACGCTGCCATTCATGCTTGTGACGTCCATGTCGATGAGGTTGATCTCCGGTTGACCAAGGTGTTTCGCCACGAACTCATCTGGCAGGCCTCGAATAGACTTCTTCAGGCGAACCCACCTGGACCAACTCGCCGTGATCGAGGACTCCGATCCGATCCCCCAATGACAGCGCTTCTCCATAGTCGTGGGTCACGTAAATCGTCGTTGTTTTCAGCTCTTTCTGAAGCCTGTTGAGCTCAACGCGCATGTGCTGGCGGACCTTCGCATCCACGTGCGAGAGAGGCTCGTCGAGAAGGAAGATCGATGGCCTGCGGACCATCGCGCGGCCCAGCGCAACACGCTGTTTCTGGCCTCCGCTCAGCTCGCGGGGGTGGCGTTCCAGCAGCTGCCCCATGCCGAGCATCTCCGCGATGGCGTGCACGCGCGTGCCGATTTCCGATTCGGAAAGCCTCATGCCCGGGGAGCGGAGGGGATTCGCGATGTTCTCAAAAACGGTCTTGTGCGGGTACAGCGCGTAAGACTCGAAGGTCATCGCGACGTTGCGTTCGGCCGGCGAGAGGGAATTTGCCAGCTTGCCCCCGATGTACAACCTCCCGCTCGTCAAGGGCAGGAGCCCTGCCACGAGCTTCAGAGTCGTGGTCTTGCCCGCACCCGAGGGTCCCACGATAACAAAGAACTCTTCCTCGGCAATTTCCAGGGACAAATCCTTGACCGCGTTCATTTGTCCGTAGGCCTTTGTCACTGCTTCGAAAACAACTGTGCTCATTTCTCCGCCCTACGCTTTTACGGCACCGAAGCTCAGGCCCCTGATGAGGTGGCGCTGCGAGTAAATGGAGAGCGCAAGCGCGGGGATGAACGCCAGGACGATAGTTGCTGAAATATCCCCATACCGCACATATGCTGTGCTGATGAATTGCAGCGCTCCCAGGGTAATGGGCTGCACGTGCGTGCCCCCGAGGATCAATCCAAAAAGGAAGTTGTTCCAGGCATAGATGAACGCCAGCAAGGCCGCGGCAACCACTCCCGGCCGCGCAAGCGGAAGGGTGACCCGCCAGAACGTCCGCCACTGCGAGTATCCATCCACAAGACACGCTTCTTCGAGCTCGGGTGAAATGTCCTCGATATAGCCGCGCAGTATCCAGACGATCATCGGCAAGGTAATCAACTGATAGACCCAGATAAGGCCAAGGTACGTGTTATTCAAGCCGAGTTTTCGGAAGATTATGTACAGCGGTATGATGACCATCAGTGCCGGAGCGAATCGGAATGAGAGAAGTGTAAAGGCGATGTTTTCTCTTCCCTTGAATTTGAACCGTGCAATAGCGTACGCCGCCGGCACTCCGACGAGAAGCGAGACGACTATTGAGCCGCAGCTCACGATGAGGCTGTTGAAGAAGAAGCCTACAATATCAATATTGCTCTTCAGGCTCGCTTTCCCAAGCTCGTATGTCACCCCCGAAAGAATGTTCCGGAAATGGTCCAGCGTCGGCGGAAAAAGGAATTTCGGGGGCCAGGCCAGGATATCCGTTTCGGTCTTGAAAGACCCGAGGACGATCCAGACGAACGGGAAGAGAATTGCGAGAAACAAACAGACCAGGAGCGCGTCCAGAACTATTTTTAGGAGCAGTGGCTCCCCTTTGGCATGCCTCATAGCGATCCTCCTTGCTTAGGGAATACGGTCTGCGAAATGCGATCAACCACCGAGTGTCACGCGCCATTTCGTCCATAGCTTCACCATGAAGTTGCTCACGGCGTAGACGATGGCCCAGGTAATGAACATGTAGGCGCTTCCGATCCCTATGTTCAGATACGAGAACGTTTGCGTGTAGGCGCGCACCTGCATGGTCATGAGTGCGTCTCCCGGCCCGCCCTCGGTGAGCACGTAGGGAATGTCAAACTGCTGAATCGTGTCGATAATGCGGAAGATGAGCGCGACGATGAGAAATGGGGTCAGCATCGACAGCGTCAAATGCCTGAATGCATACCAGGGGGAAGCTCCGTCCACCCGCGCCGCCTCAAATGGCGCAGCGGGAAGGGAGCGCAGCCCTGCGAGGAGAAGGAGCGCAATGAAGGGCGTGAAGATCCACACATCGATAAGAACGACCGTCATCATGGCGTAGTGCACCGAACCCGCCCATGGAAACTTCCGCAAGGACGGTGCGATAAGGCTCAAAAAATAGTTGAGAACGCCGTATTGACTGCTGAGCATGAACTTCCACATCAGCGTCGCGAGGACGGGAGCCATGAGGAGCGGCAGCACGAGCAGCGGTCGGCAAATCTTTGCGGCGATCGTCTCCCTGTTCAGCAGCATTGCAATCCCCAGGCCAAGCACCAGCTCGACCCCGACGGCACTGACAACGTACACCCCGCTCACCTTCAGCGTTTGCCAGAAGTCCTCGCGACGGAACAGATCCAGGTAGTTGCCAATCCCGATGAATTTGAACGCGGGATGCGACAGGTTGTAGTTGGTAAGGGACCAATAGACTCCCGTGACGAATGGAATCAAGATGCCTACTGTCAGCAGCACAGCAGGCAGTACGAGTATGTAGGGTCTCGCCGCGCGGCGAAAAGCGTAGGGATCCCTGGCCAGAGGAACGGTAGGGTCTCCTTTTGACTTCGTTTTCTCGTTGTGTCCAAGGGTGTCCTTCATCCCTGTTCCCCTTCCCGCTGCCAGCGGCGTGTCAGCCATACGAATCTCCTTTCCTGCAGGGTTCTTGCGATCTGCCTGTTGCTCTTTGTACGTTCTTCGTTGGCCGGGCAAGCCGATCCCTGTTGGACATTCCAGGCCAAAAGACCGCCACCTGTCGAAGGTTTCCCTCCGGGCAAGTGGCGGTACACCACACTCAAACGATCGTGAGTTTACTTCTTGAGAGAGTTCGCGAGCTTGTCAAGCGTAGCCTTGGCATCCGCTCCGCCGTAGATATCCTGGAGCGACGATGCCCACTCAGTCGTCACCTCCATGAAGCGAGACTGCGGCGTGAAATAGACCTTCGCATCCTTTGAAAGTACCTTGAAAGTAGCGAGGTAGTCGGTCATTCCGGCGATGTGTTTCTGGAAATCGGGGCTGTCCCAAACCGATTGCCGGGAGGGGTTCACCAGGCTGCCATTCAAAGCTGCGGTGAGCGTGAAATCCTTGCCGGTTGCCCACTGCATCCAATACCACGCGGGCACCTTGCTCTTCGATGCCGCATTCATGCCCAGGGACCATATCCACACATTGGACTTCGAGGCGGGACCATCAAGACCGGGCCCGGGGGCAAAGGCAAAGTTACCCTTTTCCGCAGTTTCCAGGTTGATAAAGTAGCCGCCGATGTCCGCGTCAAAGAACATTGCCGCCTTCCCCGACCCCATTGCATCATGGCATTCGTTCCACGTAAAGGTGGCCCACTGAGGTGGTCCGACCTGTTTCACCATGTCCACCCAGGCTTTTGCATATCGGACGCCGATTGCCGAGTTCATTACGGGATTCAGGTTGCTGTCGAAGTCTTCTCCCCCTGCGCTTACGTAGCCAGTCATGAAGCCGGGATGAATCGTTCCCCAGTTTCGCGTTCCGCGAACAACGATGCCCACAACACCGGGGTATTTCTGCTCGATCAGCTTGCCATCCTTGATGACCTCCGCGAAGGTCTTCGGCGCCTTCAGCCCGAGGGAATCGAACATCTTCTTGTTGTAGGTCATGGAGTTCATTTCGAAGCCCCAGGGCAGTGCCCACTGGTGACCTACCCCGGTCTTGTGCCCGTCCGTCAAGTCCCACCTGAGTGAGGCCATGAGGTTGGGCAGGATATCGCCAACATTATAGTTCGGATTCGTGACGCTGGAATCTCCGATGTACTTTTCCAGGGGTTCCATCCATCCCGGCGGCGCGTACTGCCAGGTCTGGTATGCCCCCGTCATGAAGACGTCGTAGTCTGAAGAGCCAGATGACAGAACAACGGTCAATTTGTCAAAGTATTGCTCCTCGGGAAAGATGTCATAGGTCACCTTGATTCCAGAGAGCTTCTGGAACTTATCCAGCTCCGGCAGCATGGAGTCTGTATAGGGGTGTTTGTTCAACAAAAGCTTGACCGTTTTTCCCTGGTATTTTGTCCAGGAAAACGGGTCTGCATACGCCGTCGCGGCCATGCAGACGGTCAGGACCAGGCCGATAACGATAAGCAACCCACTCCTCTTCATGACGCAAGACCTCCTCTTGAATAAGATTTGCAAAGGCTTTCGATTCCCCAGCCGCGCAACTGACGGAGCCATCCGGAAGGCTCTCTGTGCGGCTCCATTCGGAAAAAGCTCTGAATACCCGTCCACCCCCTTCGCGCATGCCATACGTCCAGTTGCCGAAACTTCTCTGCGTCTGTGATGCGCACATTTTAACCTGCCAAGATCCTGCTGTCAACAAGAATGTTCAAAGCATTAGAACAAAATTTCAGAAATTTGGAAAATTGCACATTTATGCTATACGTGTGAACGAAATTTCTTGACAATCAGCTGCCCACTGGTTAGAGTCGAGAAACCTGTTTGGTGGAATCGGAAGGGGGTGGCTCATGAGTGGAAAGAGAGAAGAAATGCACGCCGCACTGCTGCACGCTCCTCGAGATTTGCGCTACGAACGGGTGCCCATTCCTGTCCCGCGCGCTGACGAAGTCCTGGTACGTATCACAATGAACGGTATTTGCGGCTCTGACATCCACTTCTACCGTGAAGGCAAGCTCGGCCCGTTCAGGGTGAGCAGGCCGTACATCCCCGGGCATGAAGCGTGCGGTGTGGTGGTGCGGGAAGCGGCAAACCCCGGAGGTCCGCGAGTGGGACGCAGGGTCGCAATAGAGCCGGGAGTTCCCTGCAGACGTTGTGAGCTATGCAAATCCGGCAGGTATAACCTGTGCAGAGACGTTGTGTTCATGTCCGCGCCGCCGACTGACGGCACATTTTGCGAGTTTGTGGCTGTTGCTGCGGATTTTGCCCACCTGCTTCCAGACTCTGTAGACGATGAGTCAGGTGCATTTGTCGAACCGCTCGCCGTCGGCGTCCAGGCTTGCACCCGTGCCGGACTCAAGGCCGCTGGCACCGTCGCGGTCCTCGGGGCAGGGCCCATCGGCCTCGTCACGATGATCGTAGCACGTGCATTTGGGGCAGCCGTGGTCTACCTGGCAGACCTGCTGCCAAGCCGGCTGGCTTTGGGAGCCGCGCTCGGCGCTACCGAGACGATCGACGCGGGTGTCTCGAATCCCGTTGAACGTATCGCGGAACTGACCGGCGGCAAAGGGGTGGATTACGTGTTTGACGCCAGCGGGTCGTCGGCGGCATGCGCCTCCGCTCCCGCGCTGGCCGCGCGTGGGGGAAGCGTGACGATTGTGGGATGGCCGGAGCAGAGTGTATTTCTCTATCCAATTGAGAGCATCATTGACAAGGAGCTTGATATTCACGGCAGCAATCGGTACTGCAACGCCTTCCCACGTGCGATCTCTCTGCTAGCGAGTGGTGGGATTGACGTGCATCCGCTCGTGTCGCACCGCTTCGACCTGGAAAAGATCAGCGATGCCTTTGCATTTGCTGCGGACAACCCGGCCCAGACAATCAAGCTCATGGTGCGGACTCCTCAGGGCGCGGGGGTTTGACCAAAAGGCCCAGGTACGGCCATTTCACGGCCGCGCGGCTCCTTCGCTTCGGCTTCCGTCAGGTACGCGTCAATTGATATCAAATGCACGTTCCACTCCGCGACGATGAGGCACGGCGTGGCAAGGGATTCGAAGGGATCCTTATCCCATCATCCATGGGAGCTCCGGTCAACATCCGACCTGCACCTTCATGCCTTGAATCCGAACAACCTTGGCAAGAAAGCCCAAACTTGAGATTGATTGGTACGCGTCAACGGGCAGCCTTTGTGTCGCCGAACCGGAAAGCTGGATATTTGCCCGGGAGGCATATACAATGGTGCTATTCAGACCTTATAAGGTTTTGTCTGCGGCATTGTCGTCAGAAACGGCTTCGGAGGAAGATGTGCGCCCGATGTCAGCAACTAGGAATTGTCTCAGGCTGTTGGTCTTGGGCGCTTTAAGCTCGGTTCTTGCAGCGTGTCCAGCCTCCAACTACCTGATGCACGTAGAGGAGTTGGTCAACGCGGGCGGCACGGAATCGGCGCTCAGTTCTGCAAAGGCCATCACGGCATTCAACTTCACCACCCCCGCGGCGACGGGAGTGGTTACAGAGGCTTCTCACACCGTGGCAATCACGGTCCCCTTTGGCACCCCTGTCACTGCCCTTGTCCCCAGCATAACTGTCACGGGTCCCGTCGTGAGCCCTGCCTCCGGCGTGGCTCAGAACTTCATCAATCCCGTTGTCTACACCGTGAAGGCAGCCGATTCCTCGACCCAGGCGTACACGGTGACAGTCACCGTAGCGCCCAGCAACTCGAAAGCCATCACAGCTTTCAACTTCACCTCCCTCGCAGCTACGGGAGTGGTTACAGAAACCACTCACAAAGTGACAATCACGGTCCCCTTTGGCACCCCTGTCACTGCCCTTGTCCCGACGATTGCTATCGCAGGCTCGAGCATCAGCCCCCCCTCTGGAACTTCGCAGGACTTCACGAACCCTGTGACGTACACAGTTACCGCCGCCGATTCCAGTACCCAGGCTTATGATGTGACAGTTATCGTGGCCCCATCTCCGAACAAGGACATCACGGCTTTCAGCATTGTGTCACCCCCGGCGACGGGCACAATCGTGGGGACCGCCATCAACGTCACCGTTCCGTTCGGGACGAACGCCCTTGTGGCAAGCTTCACGACAACGGGAGCATCGGTGACGGTAGGGGCGATCACGCAGACCAGCGGGGTCACCATGAATGATTTCGCCTCTCCTGTCATTTATACCGTCACAGCAGCGGATTCTTCCGCAAAGGACTATACCGTTACTGTTACGGTCCTTCCCCTGACATTCAACTACACAGGAAGTCAGCAGAGCCTGACTGTTCCTGTGGGCGTGACCAAAATCAGGGTAACGGCAACAGGAGCCGCGGGAGGACTTGGCGCGCTGGCAACGGCAGGTGCCGGCGGCCAGATGATCGCGGACATCAACGTGATTCCCGGCAATATCTACTACATCTTTGTTGGAGGCAACGGTGGCCCCAGCGGAACCGGCTGGAACGGCGGTGGAATGAATGGCCACGGGAATACCTGCACATACGGGGGCGGGGCAACCGACATTCGCTACATAGGAAACGGCCTGGCGAATCGCATTCTTGTCGTGGGCGGCGGCGGCGGGGTTGGCGCCAATGGCGGCGGCAATTGCGGTGGCGGGTATGGCGCGGGAACCTTCAACGCGAATGGGGGACCCGGTCAAACGATGCCAACTGAATCCACGGGCGGCGGCGGGGGAACACAGTCCGCAGGTGGTGTTGGCGGCAATGGGAACTTTGGAACAAGCCCGGCGGCCTCCGGCGGCCTGGGCATCGGGTCTTCCAACCCGGACTACGGAGGCGCGGGCGGCGGCGGCTACTACGGCGGCGGATCGGGCGGCTCAGGATTCTCCGGCAGCCATTCGGGCGGCGGCGGGGGATCAAGCTACCTGGATGTCGCCTACGGCACATACGTCTCGGGAACTGACGGCTTCAATTTCGCCACAGATGGCAGTGCTGTCGTAGAAAACATTTCTCCGTGAGCGGCGCCGGCGCGGCGGCCCAGCGCCGGCCCCATCGCGGGACCCTGTCGTCCGGTCACGCAGCCAGTCAGGGGAGGGTAGACATCCTATCCTTCTGTCACATTCTCACCATCGTTTTTATCGCCTCATCCGGCATTGCGGCCGCGAAGTCGAATGCCTTGATCGCATCCTTGAAGTCGTAGAAATGGGTGATGAGCGGCCTGACATTCAGTGTACCCGAGGCAATCATCTTGATGGTGCGCGGGTAGATATTCCGGTACCGGAATATGTGCATCACCCGTATTTCTTTCGCCTGGGCGGCGACTACGTCGAAGGGCGCAGGCGCAGCAGGCATGCCTATCATCACGGCTCGACCGTTGGGGCGCAGATATCGAACGAAGCTTCCAATGACCGCGGGGCTTCCGCTGGCCTCGAAGACGACGTCCACGCCCTCCGACGAAAGCGGGGAAATCGCGTCTTCAATCGACTGCGTCGCCGAATTGACGCAGATGATGTTCTCGGAAAAGCTCTTTCGGACGATCTCGAGCTTCTTCTCCTTTACGTCAACAAGAACTACCTTGGAGCAGCCTGAGGCGAGGGCCGCCAGGGCTGTAACGATTCCGATTGTCCCGGCGCCGAAAACGAGGGCGATATCCCCTGGCTGGATGCCGGCGGTATTTGCCGAATAGACGCCAATCGCGACAGGCTCGACAAGGGCGCCTTCTTCGAGTGAAACGCTGTCGGGAAGCTTGAAGGTGAAGGCGCCGGGATGCACGACGGTTTCGCGCATGCAGCCGTGTATCGGTGGCGTCGCCCAGAACCTGACGGCCGGATCGAGATTGTAGCAGCCTGCGAAGACGGCGGGACTTCCCGGAGAGGGAATGCCCGGTTCCATGCAGACACGATCCCCGACTTTCAAATGCCTGACATTGCCGCCGACGTCGAGCACGACGCCGCTGGCCTCATGGCCAAGAACCATTGGCTTTTCGACGACGAAATCGCCGATCCGGCCATGGAGATAGTAGTGGACGTCGCTGCCGCAGATCCCCACTTCCTTGATTTGGATCCTGACGTCCTCCGGCGTAAGCGGCTCGTCCATGGAGAAGTCCTCGATGGCGAGCTTGTTTTTCCCTTTCAGAACCAGCGCCTTCATGGCGGCCTCCGATCGTCTTACGTCTGCCTGTGCAACAGGTAAGGAAAGGCTTGCCGAATTCCTGCACTAAACGGTAGTTCTGTCAATAGCAAAATAGCCACTATTTGGCATATATTTGCGCAATTTATCTGTTCGCTGATCATTCCAGAACTTTCCAGACGGTGTAATATTCGGGGAGAATTGGCGTATTTATGGGCTATATGGTGCGAGTCTTTGCTTGGAGGCGGAGAGCAAAAAATAGCAAATCTTGGTTGACAAACAGGAATTCTGCATTTATAATGCTGAAATCGGGACGCAATCGAGAACCATCTTTGCGGCAAATTTTGCTGGTTCTCAAGAGCGTTACATTCTACAACCACGGGACGTGGTAAAACAGGAGGTCCAAGGTGCTCAAGAAACTGTTCCTCACAGCGGTCTTGGTATTGGCTTTGGTAGGAACTGTCTCCGCCCAGGGGAAGGTGTACAAGGTCGCCTATGTCGCACGTGCACAGGCGGATTCCTTCGCGGCATGGCTGGCCAATTCGATCATCGACGAAGCCAAGAAGTACAAGAACATCGACTTGAAGGTGTTCGACGGCCAGGCCAACGACGACACCGAGAACTCGCTCATCGAGAACGCCATCACCAACAAGTTCGACGTGATCATCATCCAGCCCAACAACGGAGAGTCGCAGCGCCCCTACGCCGTGAAGGTCATCCAGGCAGGAATCTTCCTCATCACGACGAACGCCCGAATTGCGGGCATTGCCGGCGCCTCCTCGGTTGACGCGGATCCCTACGAGCAGGCGGCCGTGAATGCCCGGGTCGCGCTCAAGCAGGTCCCGCAGAACGCCAAAGTCGTTGTCCTTGACGGCCCCCCCGGAAACTTCCACGCCGATTCCCGCAGGGTGAGCTGGCAGAACGAGTTCTTCTCCAAGCGCCCCGACGTCAAGATCGTCGGCGAGCAGATCGCCCACTGGAACAAGGACGAGGCGATGCGCTACATGGAGGACTGGGTCCAGGCCAATCCCAAGATCGACGCCATCATCTCCATGAACGACAACATGGCGGCAGGGGCCATCGAGGTCATCAAGGACAAGCCCGCCTACAAGAACATCCTCTCGTACGGCGTTGACGGCACTGCCGAGGCCTGCCTTCTCATCAAGCAGGGCCTCATGACCTCCACCTGCCTCCAGAGCGCCTATGCCCTGGCGGAGAAGATTCTCGATACCACGAACAAGCTCGTCACCGGCAAGGCTGGACAGATCAACGTGGACATCGACGCGCCCCTCGTGACAAAGGCCAACGTCGATACCTACATCGCTATGCACAAGAAGGCCGGCGCGATAAAGTAGGCCGGTTGCCGGATGCTGAAAGGGTTGTCCGAGAGGCCGCGCGCTTCTCGGACAGCCGCTCCATTCTCGTACCCCCGCTCGAGGTAGTCATGGATTCGTACAAACTCCAGGTCCTTCATATCAGCAAGTCATTCCCTGGAGTTCTGGCCCTGGACGACATCAGCCTGAATGCGCGGCGAGGTTCCGTCCTCGTGCTCTGCGGCGAGAACGGGGCCGGCAAATCGACGCTGATGAAAATCATCGACGGCGTCTACCAGCCCGACAAGGGCGAGATACTGATTGATGGGAAAAAGGTCCATGTCCGCAGCCCGATCCACGCGCGCAAATTCGGCATCTCCATGATCTTCCAGGAATTGAACTACATTCCCGAGATGACCGTCGAAGAAAGCCTCTTCTGCGGGCGCCTTCCCACCAGGGCCGGGAGGGTCGACTGGAAGACTGTCCGCAGGCGAACTGTCGAGCTGCTTGAAAGAGAGAACCTTCCCTACTCGCCCACCATGCGGATGAAGGACCTGTCGGTATCGGACATCCAGATGCTGGAGATCCTGAAGGCGATCTCGCGGGACGCGAGCATCATCATCATGGACGAACCGACATCCGCGATCACGCAGCGCGAGGTCGAACGGCTCTTCAGCAAGATCGCGGAGCTGAAGGCGCGCGGCACCTGCATCATCTACATCTCGCACAAGATGGACGAGATCTTCCGGATCGCCGACGACATTGCGATCCTCCGCGACGGGAGGGTGGTCGAGTCGCGGCCCCGCGGCGAGCTGGACATCGACAAGGTCATTTCGCTGATGGTCGGGAGGAAGCTGGAAAGCAATTTCCCCAAGCGGCAGATCGAGATCGGGGAAGAGGCACTGCGGGTGGAGAAACTGACCGCGCCGGGCGTCTTCAAGGACATCAGCTTCTCCGTGAGGGCGGGCGAAATCGTGGGCTTTGCCGGCCTCATGGGCGCGGGCCGGACCGAGGTCATGCGCGCCGTCTTTGGCCTCGACCGGTTCGCGTCGGGGGAGATCCGGGTCCGCGGCAGACGCGTCGCGGATCAGCTCGGTCAGGGACAGCAAGGCGGCGAAGATTGCGATGCTGTCGGAAGACCGGCGGAGATACGGACTGATGTCCGTGCGCAGCGTGCGAGAGAACATCTCGCTCCCCAACCTGCGGCAGTTCATCTATCGCGGACGCCTGCATGGATTGAAGGAAACGAAGGTCGTTTCAGACATCTGCGCGAGGTTGAACGTCAAGACGCCCTCGCTGGGCACGGCCGTCGAGGCCCTGAGCGGCGGGAACCAGCAGAAGGTCGTGCTCGGGAAATGGATGCTCAGCGAGCCGGACGTTCTCATCATGGACGAACCGACGCGGGGCATCGACGTCGGGTCGAAATACGAGATCTACAAACTGATGGGTGACCTCGCCGCCGAGAAAAGGGCCCTGATCATGGTGTCGTCGGAGCTCCCGGAGCTCATCGGGATGTGCGACAGGATCTACGTGATGTGCAAGGGCGAGATAACCGGCGAGCTGGCGCGCGATGAGTTCACGCAGGAGGCGATCATGCGTCTGGCGATGGGATTCGAAAAGCAGACGAGGGAGGCATCGTGAGCGGGATCGGCAAGCGCTCGTGTTTCGTGGTCCTCCATCAGCAGAAGCTACGGCATCTACTTCGTTCTCGTCGCGATGATCATCCTCAGCTCGATCATCAATCCGAACTTCTTCTCGGCCGAGAACATCTCCAATGTCACGCGGCAGATATCGGTCACGACGATCCTCGCCTTCGGAGAGACGATCCTCATCATCTGCGGAATGCTCGACCTGTCGTGCGGATCGGTGCTGGCGCTCTCGGGGCTCCTGTCGGTGGCCAGCTACAAGGCGACCGGCTCCATGGCACTTGCCTTCGCCGTGGCGATCGGCGTCGCCGTCGCTCTGCAACTATCTCAACGCGATGATGGTCGCGCTGTTCAACGCCCCCGCCTTCATTGCGACGCTTGCCATGCAGGAAATGGCGCGCGGCGGCGCGCTCCTCTTCACGAAGGGCCAGAATATCTATCAGATCGGCGACTATACGAAGATCGGACAAGGCTCGGTCGGCTTCATACCGATTCCCCTTCTCTTCCTCGTGGGGCTCTTCCTGGCGACCTGGTACATACTCAACAATACTCGGTTCGGTCGGGGCCTCTATGCCGATTGGCGGGAACCAGGAAGCGGCCAAGGCTTCCGGGATCAACGTGAACAGGACCAAGATCATCGCCTTCATGGTCAACGGCCTCTTCGTCGGCATCGCCGGCGTCCTCTTCATGTCGAGGGTCAACGCGGGCCTGCCCAACGGCGCGATCAACTATGAGTTCCAGGGACTCACCTCGTCGATCATCGGCGGCACGAGCTTCTCGGGTGGAATCGGCACCGCGGGCGGGACCGTCGTCGGCTCCTTCATCGTGGGATTCCTCAACAACATCCTGAATCTCGCGAACGTCAACTCGTATCATGCAGCAGATCATCCGCGGCGCGATCATCGCGCTGGCGGTCATCTATGACATCTGGACCAAGAACAGACGGACGAGGAGTCTCGTGAGGGGCATGAGCGGCCAAATAGGTTGATGCCGGTGCCACCGTCCGAGCTGGGATAGCGCGATCGTCCGCAGGTATCTCGTTGGAGAAGAATGCAGAACAAGCTAGTTCGACTTGAGGATGTCGCCCAAAAGGCCGGTGTTTCGATTACAACGGTATCCCACGTCATCAACAAGACGAGGTACGTCAAGCGGGAGACCCGCGAGCTCGTCCTCAAGAATCCTCGAAGAGATGAATTATGACATCAAGAAGCCAAGGACAAGAGCAGAACGGCTCGAAGCTGATCGGCGTCATCGTCGCCGATATCACCGAGGACTACTACATCTCCGTGGTCAAGGCCATCGAGACCTATGCCTCGGAGCAGTCCTACTCGATCCTTGTCTGCGACTCGGAGGACGACGCGGAGAAGGAGAAGCGCAATATCAGGAATATCCTCGACAAGGACGTCGGAGGGCTCATCATCTCCCCCGTCAACTCCGAGAAATATCCCAAGGAGATAAAGGAGGCGCAGATCCCGGTCGTCTTTGTCGACCGGAAGTACGACAAGCACGACAAGGTCTTCGTCGGCATCAACAATTTCGAGTCCGGCTACATCGGGACGGAGTATCTTGCATCGAAGGGCTGCAAGACGATCGGTTTCATCGGCTATCCCGAGACCGTCTACACGGTGCACCAGCGTGCCATCGGGTACCGCGACTTCCTTCAGGAGCACCTGCCCGAATGCCCGCCCCGGGTGCTCAAGTTGAACTACCGGCAGGAGGACTCGAACAAGCTCATCCGGGAATTCGTGGAAAGCGTCCGTCCCGACGGCGTGCTCTGCGCGACATCGGATGTCTGCTACCAGCTGATCGGAAGCCTCGGAGAGATGGGGATCAGCATCCCGGAGCAGATCAAGATCGTGACATACGACGACAACAAGTGGCTCGACTACCTCAAGTTCCCCATCTCGGTGATCACCCAGCCGACCTCCGAGATCGGATTCACCGCAATCGACATGCTCGTGCGCATGATGCTCCATCCCGAGGAGAGGAGAAAGATCGCCACCGAGGTCTTCCTGAAGACGGGATTCATCGACAGGCTTTGAATTGCTCGTCGGCAATTCGCTTTCCCGTGTCGGTCATCCCGGAGAGTGGGCCCTTGCACCCCCCCTGCGATTGTGTACGATGATGTATCGTGACGGATAATGAAGAAGTCGTTTCAAGTGAATCATTCAGCGGCAACATCGAATCCCTCAAGCTGTTCGAAAGCCTGGGTCGCCCCGCCATCGAGGATATGGCTGGATCCATTGACTGGATTCAGGTGAAAAAGGGCGAGACCCTGTTCCGCCAGGGCGACACCGCAGACGCCATGTACCTGGTCAAGGAGGGCATGCTCCATGCGTACGTGGAAGAGGAACGGTGCGGCTCCACCCTCGTCGGAGAGATGGGACCGGGTTCCCTGGTCGGCGAGATAGCCCTCCTCCTGGGGGGACGGCGCAACGCCACAGTTGTCGCGGCAGAGACGACGAAGGCGGCCCGGCTGGGCGCAAAGGAGGTAGACGCGATCGTCGCGCGGAACCCGGAGATGAAACGCGGCATCCTCGACATCGTGCGCCAGAGGCTCCGCAGGACGCAGTGGCTGAAGATCCTTCCCGCATACTTCGGGGAGATCGACAAGGAGAAGTACGAGCTCATCGAGCCCCGTTTCGAATGGGTCCACCTGAACCGGGGCGGGAAGCTCTTCACCACCGGCGAGCCGGCGGATTGCATGTATTTTCTGATCCACGGTCTCCTGCACGTGGTCTCCCGGGACTCTGCGGGGGCGGAGAAGACCATCGGCGCGATTTTCCGCGGGGAGATCGTGGGTGAGATGGCCATACTGTCCGGCGAGGTGCGGACGGCTACCATCTGCGCGGTCCGCGACAGCGATCTCGTGCGCCTGACGAAGGCCGGTTTCGAGCAGATCAACAAGGCGTATCCCGGGGCCACAATGGCGATACTGTCGATCATCGTGAACCGCCTGAAGGAGCGGAATCGCGCTCCAGGTCGCGGCAGCGCGGTCACCATTGCCCTGGTGCCGGCGGGTCCACAGGTGCCGCTGGCCGAGTTCGCCCGGAGGCTGCACGCGGCGCTCTCCTGCACGGACAGGGCGGCTCTCCTGAGTAGCGGGACTGTCGCCGCCGAGTTCGCCGCGACCGCGGGCATCGCTCAGGCAGCCGACGACGATCCGCTCCATCTCGGCCTGGTCACCTGGCTGGAGGAACTGGAATCGAACAACGATTTCGTCTTCTACCAAGCGGACCTCGAGGCCACCCCCTGGACGCAGCGCTGCATCAGGCAGGCCGACCAGGTGCTGATCGTCGGCCGCGCCGGCGACGATCCCGCGGCGGGCCCCGTTGAGAGGGAATGGCTTCAGGAAGACGGCGGCATCACGGCTGCCGCTCAGGTCCTCGTGCTTCTCCACACGGATGACGGGAAGCTGCCTTCCGGCACGATGGAGTGGCTGGCGGCGCGCCGTTTGTCGGGCCACCAGCACCTTCGCTGGGATCGTGAGGCCGACTTTTCCCGCCTGGCCCGGATCGTGAGCAGGCGTTCCGTCGGCCTCGTGCTGGGAGGGGGCGGCGCGCGCGGGATGGCCCACCTGGGCGTGCTGCGGGCGCTGGAGGAACGGGGGATCCCTGTGGACGTAGTGGGGGGCGCGAGCATCGGCGCGATCTTGGGCGGCGCGTACGCCATGGGCATGGACGCGGAACGCCTGACCCTCCTCTGCAAGGACAGCTTCCAGAAGAGGAACCCCTTCAACGATTACACCATCCCCATAGTCTCCCTCCTGCGCAGCAACAAGATCGACCGCGCTGCGCGCGACGCCTACGGAGACGCACGGATAGAGGATCTCTGGGTGACCTTCTTCTGCGTGTCCTGCAACCTCGGCTCCTGCGACGTAAAGGTGCACGATTCCGGATTCCTGTGGAAAGCCGCACGAACAAGCTCGTCCCTGCCGGGGATCATGGTTCCCGTCCTCCTGGATGGGGTCGTACATGTCGACGGCGGCGTCATGAACAATCTCCCCGGGGACATCATGAGGCGCCATGCCGGCATCGTCATCACCGTGGACGTGGATTCGCGGGAGAACATGAATCCGGGTTGCGAGGAGTTCCCGTCACCTTGGAAAGTCCTCTCGAGCCGGCTCCTGCCATGGAAGAAGCCTTCCCACTTCCCCACCGTCGCGGACATCATGATGGCAACCATCATGACGGGGTGCCGCAAACTTGCCGACGCCGTGAAGGCCGACGCCGATCTGAGCCTGGAGCCCCCTGTTGAGAGGATTGGGATCCTCGACTTCAAGTCGCTCGAGGAGACCGCCCAGGCGGGCTACGTTTACACGCAGGGCGTGATCGACAGGCTCCCCGCCGCGTCGCCCCTGCGGAAGTTCATAGACCCCGTCGCGGCCGGAGTGGTGCGCTCTGCGGGGAGGAACTGACAACCGGCGCGGCCTGCTGCCGTGCAGCAGCTTCAGGAGCAGTCTTTCTTGGCCGGTACGGCTCGGAGTGAAACAGAAGTGGCCGCTGGGAGTGCATCGCTTCCCGCAATGTATTGACCGGTCACGTAATATGAAAACCAATAAATGTACTAGAATAACCTTATTGGATATATCAAAGCTTTAGTTCCTCATGCTAGCAAGAGAACATAACTAATTATCGAGTAAACAGTTAATAAGTTTTTTCAGGAATTCTCAAGCGTTGGCATGTTATGTGCTTTAACCAAGGTCCTGAGATATCAGATATCTCGGACGGAGGTAAAGCAATGAGGCCTAAACATCATGATAAAAAAAACTTTGCCCACCAGGGGGGCCGGGTACTCCTGGCCGCTGGCCTCTGCTTGGGAGCGCTTCTCGCGTTCAGCTCGTGCCAGTTTCCCCAGATCGGCACGCCCCCCGCGGCGTCGGATCAGGACAAAAGCGGGGGAACGATCCAGATCGCAGCCGCGCTCGGTGCGGTGGCCGCCAATTCAACGATCGTGATCGGGGAGCCGAATATCGTGACGATAGACAACAGCGGGGATGCGAACCTGCTGGTAGCCCAGCAAACGAGCCTGGGGCAGTCGGCGACGATTCAGAGCATGAGCTTCTACGTGACAACCCCTGCAGGCAAGCTGCGGCTGGGCATCTACGACGCCAGCGGCCCGGGGGGGAACCCTGGTGCGAAGAAGGCTGAGACGAACGAGATCACCCCGGTTGTCGGCTGGAACACGGCCAGCGTCATCACGCCGGTCCTTCTCCCGGCGGGAACCTACTGGTTGGCCTATACGCCCAGCAGCAGCTCCATGCACTTCCGCCGTGACAGCACGGGCAACGTCAAATACTACGCATACACATATGGGCCGATGGCACAGACTTTCTCGACATCCACCTCCAGCGTGACGACCCACATGTCGTTCTACGCGACCCTTACGGCTGCTGGGGTGACCAACCCTCCGACGGTGGCAACGGCAGCGTCGGCAAGCCAGAACCCTGTCACGGCGAATACCACCAACCTGAGCGTCCTTGGCGCCGATGACGGCGGTGAAGCCAGCCTGACCTACAGCTGGTCGGCCACAGGCCCCGCAGCGGTTTCGTTCTCTGCGAACGCCACCAACGCGGCCAAGAGCTCGGTGGCCACCTTCATCAAGGCCGGCAGCTACGTTGTGCAGGCCGTCATCGCAGACGCACAAGGCCAGACAGCTACCAGCAGCGTGAACGTGACGGTCAACCAGACCGTTACGAGCATCGCGGCCGGTCCGGCCACTGCAACTGTGGCGCCAGGCGCCACCCAGCAGTTCACCGCTTCCGCCCGTGACCAGTTTGCTGCCACGATGTCCGTGCAGCCCACCATCGCGTGGACGGTGAGCGGCGGAGGCACGATCAGCGCATCGGGGCTCTTCACGGCCAGCAGCGCTGCAGGCGGCCCCTACACGGTGAGCGCGGCGGCGGGCTCGGCTCGCGCCACCGCCAGCGTGACGGTCACGACAGCCAATTCAATGATCGTGATCGGGGAGCCGAATATCGTGACGATAGACAACAGCGGGGATGCGAACCTGCTGGTAGCCCAGCAAACGAGCCTGGGGCAGTCGGCGACGATTCAGAGCATGAGCTTCTACGTGACAACCCCTGCAGGCAAGCTGCGGCTGGGCATCTACGACGCCAGCGGCCCGGGGGGGAACCCTGGTGCGAAGAAGGCTGAGACGAACGAGATCACCCCGGTTGTCGGCTGGAACACGGCCAGCGTCATCACGCCGGTCCTTCTCCCGGCGGGAACCTACTGGTTGGCCTATACGCCCAGCAGCAGCTCCATGCACTTCCGCCGTGACAGCACGGGCAACGTCAAATACTACGCATACACATATGGGCCGATGGCACAGACTTTCTCGACATCCACCTCCAGCGTGACGACCCACATGTCGTTCTACGCGACCCTTACGGCTGCTGGGGTGACCAACCCTCCGACGGTGGCAACGGCAGCGTCGGCAAGCCAGAACCCTGTCACGGCGAATACCACCAACCTGAGCGTCCTTGGCGCCGATGACGGCGGTGAAGCCAGCCTGACCTACAGCTGGTCGGCCACAGGCCCCGCAGCGGTTTCGTTCTCTGCGAACGCCACCAACGCGGCCAAGAGCTCGGTGGCCACCTTCATCAAGGCCGGCAGCTACGTTGTGCAGGCCGTCATCGCAGACGCACAAGGCCAGACAGCTACCAGCAGCGTGAACGTGACGGTCAACCAGACCGTTACGAGCATCGCGGCCGGTCCGGCCACTACAACTGTGGCGCCAGGCGCCACCCAGCAGTTCACCGCTTCCGCCCGCGACCAGTTTGCTGCCACGATGTCCGTGCAGCCCACCATCGCGTGGACGGTGAGCGGCGGAGGCACGATCAGCGCATCGGGGCTCTTCACGGCCAGCAGCGCTGCAGGCGGCCCCTACACGGTGAGCGCGGCGGCGGGCTCGGCTCGCGCCACCGCCAGCGTGACGGTCACGACAGCCAGCGCCCCGGTCCAGGTGACCCTGGCGTGGGACACCAACCCGGATCCGAGCGTCACGGGCTACATGCTCTACGCAGGGACAGCGAGCAAGGTGTATGGTACCGGCGCAAACGTAGGAACTTCCACCGCGTACACCGTGACGGGTCTTCTCAGCGGGCACACGTACTACTTCGCCGTTACCGATCATAACAGCGCCAACATGGAGAGCGGCTATTCAAACGAAGTCACGTATACAGCGCCTTAGCGTGCCGATACGAAAAAAGGTGTCTCAGCGTACGATCGTATCCGCGGGCTCCTCAAAGTCCGCGGACGCTGAAGACCTCCACACAATATCCTTTGAGATAGTCTGAGACCCCTTGCGACCCTTTCCCGTGTCACCGATTGGAACTTCGTAATGATGGACCACGGCACTTCCAAACCTCTTTCATCTCATCGCTTTCTCTGTCCGCCTTGCCGCCTCGATAAGTTCGTTACGCCTCATCCTGTATTCCGCAATAGGGCCGTCGCCCTGGATGAGGTTCTCTCCGATGGAAAGCCCACTGGCTTTTGGTACATGGGTTTGCACTACTCGCCTGTCCTGGTGAAGGATAACGCGGTTGAAAACCATGAACATCATGTTCGCAAGGCCACTCAGGATTGGCAGCCGCATGAACTTCTGGTAGAAGCGCAGGTACATCAAGGTATGGCTTTCGTCGACAGGTACGAACGCCACCACGATCCGCATTTTCTCGGAAATCCAGTTCTGCCATAGGTTGGGGAACAGCAGTTCAACGTGGAAGCTGGTATAGGGAGGACTGATCTCATCCGGCTTGAGAGGCTTCTGACTCGTATCCACGTCGTTGTAGACATGCACCACGAGGTGGTCGGCGTCTTTCCACACTGTGACCGGTCCGTTTACCAGGGTTCTGTTTCCCCGGCCGATCGTCGTGCGGTGAACGAATGGCAGGTGGACCACGTCGAGTTGGTTTTCGATTGCGCGGGAGTAGTGCGTATCCCACGGATCGACGATCAGGCTCGAATAGAACGATCCGTCAATGTCGTCGAAGAATCTTGGCTCTTTCAGTTCTACGCGTGGATTCTCACCCCACCAAATCCAGATGAGACCATGACTCTCATAGACGGGATACGAGACGACATGAAAGCGGTCAGGCACAGGAGCGCCCTTGCCGTTGGCAGGAATCATGACGCCGTGCCCACGTGCGTCATACTGAAACCCGTGGAAAGGGCACTGGATACAATCTCCGACGAGCTTCCCTGCGCTCAAAGCCGCCCCGCGGTGGGCGCATCGCTCCCGCAGGCAGAACACTTTTCCCTGCTGGTCGCGGGCAAAGACCAGGCGCTCTCCCATGCGAGTAACGCCCAGCATCTTCCCTCGCTTCACATCCTGCGATGCGAGGACCACATACCATTCAGGCTGTCGAAAAACCTGCCCTGAAAATCATTGCTTAGTAGGACGGCAGGATGTAAAATAAGGAGGCATACGCCATTCGTGAAGCACGGGAGGGACTTCATGCCGGCATTCATTATCCCAAATCGATCGCAGATGCTCCTGCTCACACAGATTGACCTTTCGACCGCTGCTCCCGAGGGAAGCACGGTGTACCTCATCAACGACTTGGTGGATTCATTGGACACCCGTGCAATTGAAGAGGCATATGAAGTTGGCTCCGACAATGGGCGACCACCGTTCCATCCAAAAACCCTTCTGAAAGTCGCCCTGTTGGCGCTTCACAGCTGCCGGTTCTCGCTGCGGAAGATTGAAGAGGATACGATCAATAACCTGGCGTACAAGTGGTTGACTGGCGATATGACGATCGATCATTCCACGATGGGACTGTTTCTGGGGCGGTTTGCCGGGGAAATCGTAGAGCTGTTCAGCCAAGTGGTTGCCAGTTGCACGGAGCAGAATCTCATCGAGTTCGATCTTCTGGTCATTGACAGCGTTAAGTTGCGGGCGAATGCCAACTACAAGCAGAGCAAGACCCTTGAGGGGATCAAGAAGGAAGAGAACAAGATTGCACAGCGTCTGAAGGAAGTGCTGGAGACCGCCTCGGACGCGAAGAGCGCTGAGGTGGAGGAAGTTCTGGCGTTGAAACGGCGTGCTCAAAGGGTGCGGGAAGCCAAGAAAGTTCTGCTGGAACGATTGGCAGAGAAAAGCCGTGAGGCAAACGCGAAGAAGAAGCAAGAGCTTCTCGAAAAGGAGAAGGTCAACATCACTGACTTTGACGCGCATATCATGCAACAGGCGAATGGGGAGAAGAATCCAGCGTTTTCGATCACCACGACGACGGATGTGGGGCACGATATTGTGACACATTTCCAAGTCAATGCTGAGGATAATGATGCGGCGGCGTTGCCTGAGGCGATCGAGGGCAGCCGTCGGAGCACAGGGGAGAAGCACCGGGAGGTAGAAGCGGACGCCGGATTTGCCAGCATGGAGAACTATGAGAGGCTGGAATTGGAAGAGCAGGAGGCACTGATCCCCGACCGGCGCATGGATGTGGAGAAAAACGGGACGACGGCGAAAGGTGAGTATGATCGTTCAAAGTTCAGCTTTCGAGCGAATAGCGACAGCTATCGTTGTCCTTGCGGATGGATATTGAGCAATACAGGTTCTGTTGAAATAAATGGCCGGATTCATGACCGCTACGAGAACCCCAGCGCCTGTGCCAGGTGTGCCTATCGAAACAGATGCACGAAGGGGACGCACCGGCGGGTGTTCCGGGATCGGAATGAAGAGGTTCGCGAACGGATGCGGACAAAGCTTGACAAGAAAAGGTCACAGGGGAGGTACAACAAGCGCGCGCACTCTGCAGAGTCGCCGTTCGGTAACCTTAAGTGGAACCTGAAGTTCCGCGCGGTGATGCGCAGGGGGATAGAGAAGGTTCGCATGGAGGCGGCGCTGCTGTTCATGCTGCATAACTTCATGAAAATGGCGCCAGCGTCTGGTTAATTTCGAGAGGGATCGCGGAAAGCCGCCGACAGGGGCATACGAAAAGCTGAAAAAGAGCGAAACGGTGGGAGCACGGCCAGATTGCCCACCGAATATTTGGTACACTGCTGCAGTCATGATTCACCCCCCCGGCTCGCGTGCGCATCGGTTTTTTCGACAGCCTGATTGGTTGTGTATCATCGGCACATTCCTCTGTCCGCTGGTGTTGGCACTTCGTTCACCTAATGCTTCCGTTCCTGGGCAGTGACTCGGAATGGCGGGGACTGCAGCATTTCTATTTCACGAGTAAGGCAGATCGACTCAGCCGAATCGCAGGAACACGCTCGGGACGAAGGCCCACCTCCTGCGCCTTGACAATGAGGCTTGCGAAACGTTCCTCGGAAACATGGCCGGACGGCTCTGCAAGTAGCATTCGCCCACCAGGCTTGAGTGCGGCAGAGGTCTCTGAAAAGAACTTGTCGGCGTCAGGGACCTCGTGGACCATAGCGAATGCGAGGACGAAATCCACCCTTCCTTTGAGGTCCTTGATGCCCAGGTCGTTGTCCTTGATGAGTCTTGCGTCCATGCGCTCGAGGAGACCAGCACGCTGAGCACGGCGCCGAAGCACCTCCAGCATCTTTGATTGAATGTCGACGGCAACGACGCGCCCTTTCGGACCCACTAGTCGCGCGGCTTCCAAGGTGAAGAATCCCATACCGGGACCTGGCTCGAGGACTGTCATTCCGTCAGAGAGATACGGCCCAAGGATTGACTTGGCAGTATACAGCAGGCGCCGCAGTGGGTTGGCGAGAAGGAAGTAACCCAGCCACGGCGGACACACATGATCGGCTTGTTCATGAGCCATTTGCCCCTCCTACTTGGTTGAGGTCTCGTGCTGTGTTCTCCCATTCTATCATTACAGGCGCGTGGAAGATTGCAGGATATCCATTTTTGGCCGGAAATTCACAATCGGTTATCAGAATCCCAGCAATGACTGGCGCTGGCTCTCCTGCGGTACGGCGGCTTGGGCTGATGTTGCTGCAGGGAGGGTGGCAATGGAGGCGATCCTGGTGAACCACGGTGGCAAACACCTCATCCGACCGCAAGGTTCCACGTCGACGTTCGACACCCGGGAGTTGGGCGACACCATAGACTCCCTTCTGGCCGAAGGCGGCTACTGCTTCACCTTGGATCTCCGCGACGTTCCCTGCCGGGACGATCTCGAGGCAAGCGCCATCCAGACGGTAGCGGCGCGGCTGCCTCCACGGGGAGCCACGACCACAAGCAGGGCGTTGCTGAAGGCCACCGAGAACGCTCTTGCCAAAGGACAATAGGCACCCCACGCGGCACGCTATTCCCCGGGGCACAGAGCCGCAAACGGAGGGACACATGACCACTCTACTCGGGGAGCTACGTTGGTGGCTGCTCTCATACGTAATACGTGAAGCCAGTGTAGAAAACGGGACTTGACCCGTCAGACAACCGGAGAGACCATGATCAGGTCTAACAACTAATGCTGCGCTGAAGTGGCCTTCGACGCGTCCATGGAGTTGTCGATCTTTGCGGCGGGCGATAAATTGTCCTATCAGTCATTTTGAAATCGTATAAAGGGAGGAACCGCTTGAATCTACCTGAAAAGTTCCATGACGTGTTGAAGCATGAAGGCGTGGTCTCAATCGTGTCCTGGGGCGTTGGTAATGAGCCCCATGTGGCGAATACCTGGAATTCTTACGTCGTGGTCACAACCGATGGACGCATGTTGATCCCAGCGGCTGGGTTGAATCGAACCGAAAAGGTATCTATTCAGCTAGAATACCGGACAAATGTTTAGGCTTCCGGAACTTTTAGAACTATGAAACACTCCAGTCCATGGGAGGGAATAGCGCCAGCCGGCTGCCGCGCATAAGCAGGGAGCATATCCTCAATGCGTACAAGGCCGGTCCTGATGCGGTTGTCTCTCTGGTGGAGTATCTGCAGGAGCAGTTCCAGGGATCGCTGGATGAATTAAGCAATGCACTGGCTGAGTTGTCGGAGACCAACAAGAAGTTGGTCACCAGGGTCCAGGCGCTGGAAGAGAAGATTAACAAGGACAGCCACAACAGCAACAAGCCTCCCTCCAGCGACGGACTGGCCCGGAAGTTTAACAGGAAACGGCAGCCCAGCGGCAAGAAACCCGGCGGCCAGAAAGGACACGAAGGCACGACGCTTGCCAAGGTGAAACACCCGCAGCATGTGCAGATTCACCAAGTCAAAAGCTGCAAGGGGTGCGGGAGGTCGCTGCAACATGAGAAGCCGCGAGGGTATGAACCGCGGCAAGTCTTCGACATTCCTCCCATCGTCGTGGAGGTGACCGAACACCGAGCGCAGATCAAGGGCTGCCCCCACTGCGGCGAACTTTCGGTAGCCCCGTTCCCCGATGGGGTGAATCACACGACCCAGTATGGCACACGGCTGAAGGCGTTTGCTGTGTATCTGAAGAACTATGGGTTTCTCTCCTACGATCGAACCGCTCAGGCGTTCTCTGATCTGTTTTCCATTCCGCTGAGCGTCGGTACGCTGGTCAGCATCGATCAGCGCTGCGCGCGACGGGTTGAGGGGGTCGTGGAGCAGATCAGACAGAAACTGATCCGAGCAAGAGTTGTTCATTTTGATGAGACCGGGCTGAACATCAACGGGGAGCTGTACTGGCTGCACGGAGCCGGCACTCAGAGCTTCACCTACTACTATCCCCACAAAAGGCGCGGGACAGCAGCAACCGATCAGATCGGGATTCTGCCTCGACTGAAAGGCAACGCAGTCCATGACAACTGGCAACCCTACATGAAGTATGATTGCTCGCATTCGCTGTGCAACGCTCATCACATTCGAGAGCTCACCTCTGTCTATGAACAGGGTGGCCAGCCATGGGCGCAGTGGATGATCGGTTTTCTGATAGAGAGCAAGCAAGCCGTCGAGCAGGCAAAGAAAGCAGGGAAGAAAAGACTGGCCCCCTGCGACATTCGTGAATACCAGAATCGCTACAAGACTATCATCGCAGCCGGTATGAAAGCCAACCCGCCGCCCAACCGTGCCGACAGTCCCGGCAAGCGCGGGCGGTTGAAGCGTAGCAAAGCACGCAATCTCGTGGAGAGGCTCGGCAAGCTGCAGAAGGAGACCTTGCGGTACCTGCATGACTTCCAAGTTCCATTTGATAACAATCTTGCCGAAAGAGACATACGAATGATGAGGGTCCAGCAAAAGGTATCGGGATCATTTCGCAGCTACCAGGGAGCGTTCTCATTTTGCCGAATACGCAGCTACATCTCTACGATAAGAAAGCAAGGCCTGTCAGTGATTGACGCCATGATGAACGCATTCGAGAAGGATCTGACCCTAAAAGATTGCCTGCAAACTACCTGAATAGATACCCGAAAAGAATGTAAATCAGACGGGCAAAGTGAAGGTAGCTTTGGGTAGCAGAGAAGTTGTAGGTTATAAAGACTACCAAGGCACAGGTTTCGCAGTCGAAGGTAATGCGAAATATCTTGCCTCGGGTTCAGAGTTCGATATGATGAAGGGTAAATTCGCCTTTCTGACCAGGGTCTTGGAAGTTACGGTGACCTCAGCTAAGCAACTGCTCTAGGGATACGCAAAATCATCCGCTGATGGTTATGGTAGAAACTGAATAGGCCTGCGCCCGCATTGGTTGAAGAGAGCGGATTCGGTCTTCATCCTGCGGATGGTCATAATGCTCGGACATCCGCGTGTCGCGGTGCCCCATTAAAGCCATGAGAGTGTCTGCAGGGATCGCCCGTCTCATCGCCGTATTGTAGGTGTGCCGCAGGGAATGGGCGGTGAGGTAGCGCTCGCCGCGGACGACGCCTGCTCTCAGGAGCGCCCGGTTGAAAAGGTCGCCGAACGTCCTGCGGTTAAGCGGATGATTCTCCCTGTCTCCGAAGAAGATGAGGTCATCGGGCGCAGAGTGTGCGGGCTTACCTGGCACCACCAAGTGAGCGTTGCCTGCGCCCCGGAGGGAAGTGCGACTACCCCGGGCTCGCCCGTGCGCTCGCGTTTCTTCAGGGGCCCAATGGTGCCATCGATCATTACGGCACGCTCAATCAATAGCCAACCCCCACGGAGCAGGTGCCGCCACAGCAGCGCGCGGGCTTCCCCCTCGCGGATCGGACGATCGCTTTCCCGTTGACCGGTCTCTAATGAAAATCGGGCTGGGCGGATTTGAACCGCCGACCCCTTGCACCCCAAACGACAAACACGTGTTTGACTATTCTTTATGAGACACTACGAACAATGGAGAGAGCCGCTATCATTCCCAACACTCCGCAATAAGCCTCTACGCCTTTATGCTACACAACCGCTACACGTTTAAGTGCTGGGGACTTGGACATTCTCGCGGACGTGAAATCATGCGGCACGGGCCTCGCGGATTGATTCTCGGGCCTCCTACGCGCTGCCCAAGGGCATTTGCGGTGTGCGTAGTCGAGTCTCGTTCTCCGTTTTGTGGCTGCCGTGGTATAGTGATACCCACAGCCGGAGGAGCGAAGAATGTTTTGGACAATTGCTCTCGGGATCATCAGCCGGAGGAGTGGGCTTGTTCGTCATAATCCGGAACTGGGAAACGGCCAAAGCCTTAACAAAACTGCTGTTGCTCGGCCTGGCTGGGATTGGGATGATTGCAGTTGTTGTTGGATTTGTTTTGCTGGTTGGGGCCTCGATTCTCAACCCCGTCCTGCGCCCTCCAAGTCGCCCTAGGATGGCGAGTGCTGTCACCGCTGACTCATCGAATGACGCGTTTGTCCAATTGGTACAGAACTGGCGGGCGACGCCTGCCAGTCCCATTTTTCGCGACGTTGTTGCCCGATTCTTTGGGGACGCCAGATGGGAACATTTCAAAGCAGAAGACGGGACAGACAATGTCAATCTCTACGCAAATCTCAATTTAGACGGCAATGTTTCCAAGGCTGTTTTGCAATTCATCGCAAACGTCAGGACGAACTCGGTTGAGGTTCACTACGTGCAGCTAAACGGAGTGGCCCAAGACCACGATCAGGCTCTTAAGCTCTTCGCCACGCTGTACAAATAGGCGAAAGATCCTTTTGCCAAGTCTATATATATTCGCCTCGTTGCCTGTCCCGGCTGGCTCAGCCAAGCCAAGTATGCCCGGCAAGGCAGCGTCCCAGCGGGTCGCAGTCGTGCCTTGGTGCGCGGACGCCCTGGCCGCCATGTCGCTTGCTGTCGGCGGTCATGGTAGACTACAGGATAACTCAGGAGGGACACGATGGGGAGAGTGTGGAACTATCCGAACCTGAAGGGTTACTACGGGTTCTTCACTGTCATGATGTATGTGGGTCTTCTTGCGGTGGTAGGAGGCTGGCTCCTCAACATGGAGCCGCCCCAGCCGCTCATCCTTTGCATCGGCGGAGGAATATTCGCTCTGGTTGCACGTCTCGCCAGCATCATCATCTCGTTCATGGACACGACTGAATTCAGGCTAAAGAAGCTCCTCTATCACAGCTTCGGGGAGGACGTTGCATTCAACGCACTGCCGGAGTCCGTAGGGGCGGCTGGGAAAACGAACTGATGAGAGCGCCTATCACTATGAGACCTGCAAGAACCGTTCTTCTTCTGCTTTTCATTCTTTCAATCACTGGCTGTGCCTCGTTCGGGCGTTTCCTATCCGCGTGGGGAGGCGGCCTATCGAATGGAGCGTCAGGAGGGGGCGGATACGCAAACACAATCACTAGCGACTTTAGCGGGTTCAATTATGGCAACCTCTATGTTCTGTCAAACGGGCAAGTGTGGCAACAGACCGAATACTATATCTGGTATTACTACTTCTACCTGCCCAAGGCCATCATATATAGCAACAGCGGCTCACTCTATCTAAAGGTTGCGGGCATTGACCACGCTGTTAGGGTCCAACAGGTTCAGTGACCCGGAAACAACAGTCTCTCTAATTGCCTTCTTCGGTTTTCCTATCACTGCAAAGTGGGCGCGACAAGGTGCTTGGCCCGGTGGCGCTTGAGAGCTGAGCCTGATAACTTTCGATCAATCTGCCTCGCGACAATTCGGGCTATTTCGGTGCAAGAAACTCCCTCGGCCAGCATTTCGTCGATCCAATCCACTCCGCGATGGCGGCAAACACTGCACTTCCAAGGCCGGTCAAAGATGCTATTGTGAAGGAACCACCGCCGAACGGACTTCAGCGTTTCCCGCGAGCCGCCGTTAGGGTTTCCCGACACACCTTTCGACCAAGGGCGAAGGTTCTTCAGGCTCTTGGGGTTATAGGGCACCTGACACCTCGAAGTGTGTGTGGCGCAGTAGCAGTGCTCATGCGGGCCAGTCGTCCCAGCGCGGTCGAGGCCGTTGAAGGTAGACCGCCTCAGGAAACAACTCCCCTGGCCTTGGAAGGTTGTGTCGCCATGCCGCCTTCACGCCTCGGTGTGTCTCCCTGATTGTCTTAGATGAATGCCGAGGCCGACGAACAGGAGTCAGCTTGTAGAGCGAGTGATCCGGGCCCAAGAGCGGATACCGAGGCTCGTGATCTACATCGAAGTCCGGCCACTGCTCCTCCGGGATCCTCTCAGCTCGAAGGACCTCCGCTCTAGCCTTGCGCCACTGTGCATCGTACCCGCGAACGTGTGCCGGGGGCCGGTCCATGTCTGCCCGGTTCATTGCTGGCCTCGCTTATGGTGACCCAATGCCATATCAGGAACTAAGGGGGTTTCTCCCCGGCGAGTCTCCTTACCGTCTCGAAGGGTGTTCCGGTATTGCGGGAGACTTCCCGGGGGAGTAGTCCGGGTGAAGCGCCATGAACCGGAGTAGAGACTGCCGCCGTTGCACTGTCTGCTCACCCCACCGGCTCCGAGCTCTCTGACTTTGCAACCTGGAGAATGTTTCCCGATCGAAGCGCTCCCATGTCCACGTTGCTATTGACTTGGCGCAGCACGCCAATCTGTCAGTAAATAACTGAGCGAAAGAGTCTCACTTTTGTTGGGCGTTGATTGTGTAGTTCCAGTCACCATGGAAAGGGTGAGGCTGCAAGTCGATCTTCGACATTTGTTCATCGGAGACTACCTGTCGGTCGGGATAGCTGTGCTTATCGAGCTCACTGCGGACGCGCAACCCCGCCGCCGTTCGCGTCGACGCTATCAGGTTAACTATTACCGCCAAGCTCACCAGGGGCTGACCGCGCCAGTTCGTGCTGATGTAGGAGAACAGGCGGTGCTCGATCTTGTTCCACTTGCTAGTGCCGGGCGGGAAATGGTGTTTGAATCAACAACATCATTAAGGTTAACTATGCAAAATTCTACGAATTCCCCCTATCGCTGGCGGTTCTTCCGCGCCGGCGGCTTCAATCAGGTCGTCCTCAATTCGGGAGCGGACCTCCTCAACCTCGACCAGCTCGACCAGAAACTCTGGGTCGCGCTGGCCTGTCCCACCACGGGCGTCGAATTCGACAAAACCACGCTCGCACTGATTGACACGGACAAGGACGGTCGCATCCGCGCGCCGGAACTGATTGCCGCCGTCAAATGGGCTGGTGACCTGCTCAAAAACCCTGATGACCTGCTCAAAGGCAGCCCGACGCTGCGGCCGGCGGCCATCAACGACGCCAGTCCCGAGGGCAAACTGATCGCCAACTTTTGCCCGGCAGGTGCTGGGCAAGACGGACACTGACGAAATCACCTTTGACGAAGCCGCCGCCGCCGCCCAGACCTTTGCCGCCAAACCGTTCAATGGCGACGGCATTGTGCCCGCCGATTCCGCCGGACGACGCCACCAAGGCGGTCATCGCTGACATCATCACCTGCCTCGGCGCGGACACCGACGCCAGCGGCAAGCCCGGCGTCAGCCAGGCCAAGGTGGACCGGTTTTTCGCCGAAGCCGCCGCTTACTCGGACTGGTGGAAAAAGGCCGAAGGCGATGCGGCCGTGTTGCCGCTGGGCGTGAACACCGAAGCCGCCTCCGGCGCCGTTCAGGCCGTCAAGGCCAAGGTGGACGACTATTTTGCGCGCGGCCGGCTGGCCGCGTTTCGATCCGCGCTCCGTCAACGCGTTGAACCGCGACGAGAAGGAATACGCCGCCTTGAGCGCCAAAGACCTGACCAACACGCACGCCGACATCGCCAGCCTGCCGCTGGCGCAAGTCGGGCCACCACGCCGCTGCCGCTGACGCAAGGCATCAATCCGGCTTGGGCCGGTGCCGATTGCCACGCTGCAAACTCAACGCCATCGTGCCGTTGCTCGGCGCCCGGACGGTGCTGACCGAGGCGGATTGGAACGCGCTGGTCGGCAAACTCGCCGCTTTCGATGCCTGGAACGCGGGCAAGACCGGCGGTTCGGTCGAAAAAATCGGATTGAAACGCACGCGGGAAATTCTCGCCACCAAGGCCAAGGAAACCCTGACCGCGCTCATCGCCAAGGACAAGGCCGAGGAAGGCCATGCCCAGGCCGTGATCGGCCTGCACCGCCTGATTCACTACCATCGCGATCTGGCCAGGCTCTGCCGCAACTTCGTCAACTTCGCCGATTTTTATGGCCGGAAGGACAAAGCCATTTTCCAGGCGGGCACGCTTTATCTCGACCAGCGCAGTTGCGATCTCTGCCTCCTGGTGGATGACGCGGGCAAACACGCCGCCATGGCGGGCATGGCCGGCACTTATCTCGCCTATTGCGATTGCGTGCGCAAGGGCAGCGGCGAAAAATTGTCCATCGTCGCCGCGTTCACCGGCGGCGATTCCGACAATCTCATCGTCGGTCGCAACGGGATTTTCTACGACCGCAAAGGCCGCGATTGGGACGCCACCATCACCAAGATCGTGGACAACCCGATCAGCATCCGGCAGGCGTTCTGGTCGCCCTACAAAAAGCTGGTCCGCATGATCGAAGAACGCGCCGCCAAACAGGCCGCCGCTGCGGATGCCGAGTGCCAACGCGCAATTGACCGCCGTTGCCAATGCGCCACTCGCCCCGGCCAGCCCGGCGGCTCCGGCGGCGCCGGCCAAACCGGCGTTTGATCCGAGTGTCATCGCCCTGCTCAGTTTGGCCTTGGGCACTTTGGCGGCGGCGTTTGCCGGCCTTTTGGTTTTCCTCGGCAAATTTGAAGCGTGGCAGGTTCCGCTGGTCATCATCGGCATCATGCTGGTGGTTTCCGCGCCGTCCATGGCCATCGCGTGGCTCAAGTTGCGCAAGCGCAACCTCGGCCCGATCCTCGACGCCAACGGCTGGGCGGTGAACGCCAAGGCCAAAATGAATGTGCCGTTCGGTGGCGCGTTGACGGGCGTGGCGGCGCTGCCGCCGGGCGCCACTTTCGGCGCGGCGGATGAGTATGCCGAGAAACCCTCCGTCTGGCCCAAACTGCTGCTCGTCGCGTTTGTAGTCTGGTTCGTCTGGGCGTTCCTGAATGACAGCCAAGGCCGGCTTTATCTTGGACGAAGGGAGATTATGGTAAATTCCCTCAACGGAGGTGCAGAAGGCAAGGGTTGCTGAATTTGATGATATAACAGAATATCAACAGAAACAAAAAGGCGTTGGAAAAGGCCAAAGCTGATCCTGCGGCGGGGGTAGCCCCGGCAGCGCCGGTGGCTCCAACGCAATCCCTCCGTTTTGCCCAAACCATGATTCATCGCTTGAACCCGCGCCCATGAAAGTTACCATACCTGAAGAGTTGAAAAGGGACATGCCGCAGACCCGATGGGGCAAAATCCTCTCAGCCACACCCGTCGTGATGACCGTCATCGCCACGCTGTTGGCCGGGCTGGCTTCCAGCGAAATGACCCGCGCGCAATACGACCGCGCCCTCGGCGCACAGCTCCAATCCAAGGCCGGCGATCAGTGGGGCTATTTCCAGGCCAAGAAAATGCGCGCCGCCATGCAGCGCAACTCGCTGGAACTTCTGCAAGCCACCGCCGAAATCCGCCCGGTCGAGAATCCCGCGCTGGAAAAAGTTCCATCCGTTGCCGCTCCCGCGCTCGACCCAATCTGCAGACCGCGCTCACCGCCGTTGAAAAGGAGAAGCCGGAGGCCGAAATCGCGGCGGACTTGAAGGCCGTGGACGCACGCGATGCTCGCCGCCGCGCTTACAAGCCGCGCGCGACCGAGTCGCGCGACTTCGACGCCGCGCTCGCCCCGGCGAATCAGGTTCTCGGGCAGCTTGAAAAGTCGCTGCCCGCCGATGACAAATCCGCCGCACGGATTTGACCGCCGCCAAGATGCAATTCACCGGCGATGCGTTACGACGCCGAGGCCGCGCTGAATCAGAACATCGGCTATCTGCTGGAATTGCAGGTGCGCAAGGCGAACGTCTCGGCGGAGCGGCACCACAAGCGCAGTCAGAAATTTTTCTTTGGCATGCTCGCCGCCCAGGCGGCCATCATCGTCTCCACCTTCGCCATGGCCGCGCGGCAACGGAATTTGCTCTGGACACTGGCGGCCCTCCGGCATTGCCGCCGTCGTTTTTGCCATTTATGTTTACCTGCGGGTTTAGTGCGGCACGGAAAGAGGCATGGCTGTCTGAGAGGCCGGTTGCCGCGCATGATGGAGGAACTGACGCAACTCGACGGTGCCGGTCCATCAGCACCGCTGCCGCCCGTGACCAACGCGCCGCCCGCTGAAGCGCCAAAACTGTAAAACAAAAGCCAGGACGAAAAAGGACCCAAACATGAAATTCAAAAAAATGAGCACGGGCATGGCCGTAGGTACACTGGCCATCTTGCTTGGATATTGCGGCAAGAGTGAAGCTCAATACACCCTATACACTGATAACTTCAACTCGGATGACTTCAAGGCGTGGGCTTCCAATTCCACAAGTGCAGCCACCAATATCGCCAAGCCGGCTGAAGCGGCACCGGCACAAGCGCAGGTCTTGATTGACAAGGCGGTAAATTTCGTTGTGGAAAAAAAGTATCAGGACGCGCTGAACACCGTCAATCAACTGAAGGACATGAAATTGACACCGGAGCAACAAAAGGTGGTGGAGGCCTTGAAGGCGCAGATTCAGCAATCGCTGGCGGCCCAGGCGGCGTCCGAGGCAACCAAGCCGGTTGGCGGACTTTTGAACACCACGAATTAACGCCAGCCGCCGAAAAGAAATTGAAGAGCGGGAGTTTTGGAGGGAAGCTTCGTCGCTTCCGAAGAACTTGGGCATTGACGAAGCAATGCCCTCCAAGGCGCAAAGTTTTCTTCGTGTCCTGGTTCCTTTGTGGTTAAATTGAAATTTACTTCCGCTCATTTTTTGCTAGGTTGTTTTCGATGACTTGCATCGGGAAAGTTTCCAAAGGCGCGGTGAAGCTGCCGCCGGGCGTGGATTTGCCCGACGGAACGGCGGTGGAATTGATTTTGCCTGTATCCGCAAAGCCCGCGACGGTTTCATCCGAAGAAGCGTTTATTCTGCACGAAACGGCGCTGGCTTTTCCGACGGCGCGGGATCTCCCGGATGACCTTGCCATCAACCACGATTACTACCTTCACGGCGGCAATAAACAGCAGCCGCGGCTTGGCCGCTGGATTTCCACCTCCCAACCCACGCCGGAATTGACCGGGCGGCAGGCGGCTGAATTCACCGACAAGCTGCTCGAATTCGCCGCCGAAACGAGCAATCTTCCGCCAGACCTCTCCGCCAACCATGACCATTACCTGCATGGTCTGCCGAAACAATGAATCGCGTCTTTGCCGACACGTGGTTCTTCCTGGCCATACTCAATCCTTCCGATCCCAACCATGCGCGTGCGTTGAACGCCAGCCGCACCGTTCGCAACCACCGCGTGACCACGGATTGGGTGCTGGTGGAAGTCGGCGATGCCTTAAGCCGGATGGGCAACCGCGATGTGTTCATCCGGTTTTACGATTGGATTCAACAACGTCCCGGCATAACAATTGTGCCCGCCACGCGCAAACTTCTGGAAGATGGAATTTCCCTCTACCGTTATCGCCGCGATAAAGACTGGCCGTTGACCGACTGCATCTCCTTCGTCGTGATGGAAGATGAACAAATTGCGGATGCGCTGACCGGCGACAAACATTTTGAGCAGGCGGGTTTTAACGCCTTGCTCAAATAATTCTCCGATGCCCCGCGAATCTTTTGAGGTCAAATGGGCGCGACTGAAGAAAATCATCGCCGCGCTTGATCGGACCTATCCCGAGGCGCAATGCGAGTTGAATCACGCCGATCCGCTGCAACTGCTCGTCGCCACCATCCTTTCCGCGCAATGCACGGACAAGCGCGTCAACATTGTCACGAAGGAATTGTTCAAAAAATACCGCTCGGCAGCAGACTATGCGAACGCGCCGCTCGCCGAACTGGAGCAGGCCATCAAATCCACCGGCTTTTTCCGCAACAAAGCGAAGAACATCCGGGCCTGCTGCCGCAAACTCGTCGTCCATCACGCCGGCAAAGTTCCGCGCACGATGGGGGAATTGACGCAGCTCGACGGCGTCGGCCGCAAAACCGCCAATGTCGTCCTGGGCAATGCGTTCGGCATCAATGTCGGCGTGGTTGTGGACACGCATATCGCGCGGCTGTCGCAACGGCTCGGGCTGACGCGACAGAAGACGCCGGAGAAAATCGAGCTGGATTTGATGGCACTGGTGCCGCAAAAACAGTGGACGCTGTTCAGTCACTGGCTCATCTGGCACGGACGCCGCCGCTGCGCCGCGCGCAAGCCGGATTGTCTGAATTGCGAGATCAAAAAACTGTGCCCGCAAATTGGAGTAACAAAAAAGGTTTAACCACGGATGGACACAGATACACACGGATTTGAAAAAGAAGTCCCCTCACCCGCCGGTGGCCACCCTCTCCCCGCCGGGCGGGGAGAGGGACGGGGCGAGGGGCGCGTTCATTTTATCCGTGTTCATCCGTGTCCATCCGTGGTTTGAAAATTTCATTGGAATGAACTCCTGGCTTTTATTGCAATCCGGACCCGGCGACCCGGCGCTCAACATGGCGCTGGACGAGGCGTTGCTCGAAAGCATGCCGCGCCTCGGCCGGCCGGTGCTGCGATTTTATGGCTGGACGGAACCAGCGGCCACGTTCGGCTATTTCCAAAAATACGCCGACGTGGAACGCGCCACATATTTGCGTCCGCTGATTCGCCGTCCGACCGGCGGCGGCATCGTGCCGCATGATGCGGATTGGACTTACAGTCTCGTGTTTCAGTCCGGACACGAATGGCATTCGTTAAAGGCGGGAGAAAGCTACCGCCGCGTTCATGAATGGATTCAGGCAGCGTTCGCAAAACTCAACGTGACCACGGAACTTGCACCGTGCAGCAAGAAGTCCATCGAAACCGTTCGTAGGAGCCGATCCCGCAGAGCGGGAGAGGCTCATGCTGAAAAATTGGAAATAAGTCAGAGTCTCCTTACGTCGTCTCCTATGGGCCAATGTTTTGCCGGCTACGAGAAATTCGACGTGCTCTGGCACGGAAGAAAATCGCCGGCGCGGCACAACGGCGGAACAAACTCGGCCTGCTGATTCAAGGCTCGGTGCAGTCCCGAGCATCGGGATTTCCCTGTCCCGGACCGATTGGCAAAAGGCCATGTGTGATGTCGGGCGCATTGAATTTGGGGTTGAGTGGTCGGATTTTGCGCCGGACGAGACGCTGCGGGAGCGCGCGGATTTTCTGGCCAGACAGAAATATTCGCAACCGGCGTTTATACGGAAACGTTAAGCATATTCGCCGGCGAAACGGGCGGCGAAACGGGCGCCGATTTCACCTTCACGACCCCTTCATGACCTCGACTTACCAAGATTTCCTGTGGCTATAAGTTTCTGAAACTCCGCCGCCGAAACAGAAAGGCCAAGCCGCCTAGCGATACCAAAACCATCGTGGATGGCTCCGGAACATAAGAAACTGACAAACCATACTTGTCGCCGAAATAACCGCCTACTTCGTTTCGACCGGCATCATCCAAAGCGGCGTTATAGATCACCATCTCTGCAATATCGCCTTGGAGAAAGAAGTTGCCCTTTGCCGAGCCGATAGTTAATGGCGCGTTTGCGATTGGGAATCACAAGCGAACTGTTGCCGGTCGCGCTGGCGTTTCCATCTTCATAAAAACGTAATCGCCGGCGTTCTTTCGCAATTCGAGGACATAATACCGGCTGTTATTAGGCGCCACACCGTGCCGAAAAGACTGATGTGGTCACCTTCGCTATTGTTTATGTGCCAAGTCTGTGAGGTGTAACTTGGGTTGTAAGCCCATATCCATTTATTCTGGTCGCCGCCGCCCTCGTCCGACGCGGCGAAAGCCATAGTCTGCGAAAGGTTTCCGATTCTGACCACAAGGAATGTCGAAGTCGGAAAACGTCCACACGTCATTGTCAGCCACAGCCATGTAGTCAACGGACCCGTCAAATCGAATTACTGGCTTGCCGTTGAGGGCACTGGTGATGTAGGTCGGACGGGCGGCACCGCTTTGCGTTGCGTTCCTGCCATTCACGCTCGAATCCACCCAAGTCGAGACCGGGTCGTTGTTGTTCAGCCCGGTGATGGCATCCGCCTTGAGCCAGAGTTGGAGGTTGTCGGTGGACATCATATCCGCAGCGGCTTGGCCACATGACCACAACAATATCGTGCCTATAACCACAATCATTACCCGCTTCATAAGGTTAACCTTTCTTAGATTATTCTTCCAATCGCTTCTGATTACGCGGCCATTTTCCAGAAAAATCCGACGGGAAAACAAGTTGCAAACAGGTGAACTTATTCACAAACGATTCACCAAGGCGCTTGTGTACTGTATCAGTTTAGATTGTCTGTCGCTTCAATTCTGACAAGGATTGGCAGCCTGTTCACTCCCTGCAATTCTTCCGGGGAAAGCGATTGAACTGACTGCGTTCAGTAAAAGGCTGACGTGGTTGACTGTGCCCAAGAACCCGGGCAGTTAAGCATTTACAATTTCCAGCGGCATGCGATGATTGGCTTGAACAGGCAGGTTGGACAAGTTGCGCTGTCTGTTTCAGAATTTTGTGAAAAAAGTTGTATTTTGCATCTCGACGTTTCTCTTCCGCCACTTTGTCAGGCGCGGCGCTTCTGCTGGACGATACCTTCAGTTATTCCGACGGCCCCTTGGTGACCGTGAGCGGCAGGGTGTGGGCGCATCATAGCGGTTCGGCCCGGCGAAGTGATGGTGTCATCGGGCCGGGTGTTCCTGAGTGAAGCCAACACGGAAGACGTCAACGCTTCCCTGGCCGGCCAGCCTTACCCGGCTTCCGGCACGACCAACGTGTTCTACGCAAGTTTTACGGTAAAGTTCACCTCGCTTCCAAGCAGTGGCGGCACCTACTTCTCGCATTTCAAAAATTCATCCACCACTTTTCGGGCGCGCATTTGGGCGCCACCGGCGGCGCCGCGCCGGGTAGGTTCCGACTGGGAATTTCTTCGACCAGTGGCTCGGCTGCCATGCCACGGGCGCGACCGATTTAAGCCTGAACACGGATTACATCGTTGTGACCCGGCTGGTGAACAGCAACGCGGTCACCCTCACCCCCTTTGGATCAATCCGGCCTCGGAGGGCGACCCCAGCATTTCGACGACGAAAACGCCTCGACGTTCACCGTGGTCAGCTATGCCCTTCCGTGCACCGGCGAAGGGGCGCTGAACCTGGATAATTTGCGGGTAGGCACATCTTTTGCCGACGTGTTTTCCAGCGGCTCGGGACACCGCCGGCCATCACTTCCCAGTCGCAAAATCAAACGTAACCAACGGTGCGAGCGTCACTTTCAGCGTGAACGCCACCGGCACGCCGCCGCTCAATTTCAGTGGCAGTTCAATCGGCACGAACCTTCCGGGAGCAGCGAGTTCCAATCTCACTTTGACCGGCGTGACGTTCGCCCAGGCCGGCTTTTATGCCGCCGTGGTCACCAACGCCGCTGGTTCGACCATCAGCGACCCGGTCGCCTTGAGCGTCTGGAGCGCGTCGGCCCCGGCGTTTTCCTATCTCACTTATAATGTCATGGCAATGGCCTGACCAACTGGAGCACGAACATGTGGCACGTGCAGGCCATTGGCCGCCAGATGCAATACCTCGACCCCGACATCATCACCTTCAACGAAATCCCGGTCACCAACAATTGCACGGCGCAGATGGCGGATTTTGTCCGGCCTTCCGTCCGGGCTATTACCTCGTCACCAACTCCATGGACGACGGATTCATTCGGAGTGTCATTCTCAGCCGCTTTCCCATCGTCTCTTCGACCAGTTGGCTGCACGGTTCCGACCTCACGCCTTATGGCTACACCGGTTCGGGTTTCACCCGCGATTTGTTCGAGGCGCAGATTTCCATTCCCGGTTTTCCGCAGCCATTGCACGTGTTTGTGGCCCATTTAAAATCAGTACAGGACGCCGATTCCTCAGCGAAACGGGCGGCCGAGGCGGGCGCGGTTTCCAATTTCTTCGCCACGATTTATCTCCCGACCAATGGCCTACAGCCTTACGTGTTGAGTGGCGACATGGATGAAGACATCCTCCGGCCGCCGCCGAGCAACCCGCAGTCCATCCAGCGTTTGATCGGCGCACCGACCGGATTGCAATTGGCCACGCCCGTCAATC
>CAWJRT010000019.1:0-119173 GCA_963845325.1 uncultured Spirochaetota bacterium | reverse complement strand
TAAACGCTACAGAACTATTGTGAGACAGGAAGGAGGGTGTAGTTCCATTCGCCATGGAACTTGTCCTTCACGATCTTGACGCGTTTCATCTCCTCGTCGGAGATCTTTCGTCCCACCGCGTACTTGCGGCGGTCCAGCCTGCATGTCACCTGTAAGCCCGTCGCGGTGGTCGTGTTCGCAATCAGGCGGACGATAGTTTCATAGTCCGTCAGTGGTTCTCCGCGCCAGTTGGTGCTGATGAACGAGAACAGCCGGTGCTCCACCTTGTTCCACTTGCTGGTGCCGGGCGGGAAGTGACAGACGGAGATCGCAAAGCGAAGCTCATCAGCCAGGCGCTGGAGCTCCAGCTTCCACAGTCGAGCGCGATAGCCGTTGCTCCCGCCACCATCAGCAGTGATCAGAAGACGCTGGGCCCGAGGATACAAACGGCTCCCTTCGGCGCGCCACCAGCCCCGGATCGAGGCAACCGCGAATTGTCCCGTATCATGGTCGGTACCCACCACGACGTGACCCCGGTTGCGCGCCAAATCGTAGATCCCGTAGGGATAGGCGCGCGGCACATCGGGATGGGGGAAATCATGACCCTGGACCCGCGGAGCTTCGCCCTTTCCGTGCCATTTGCGCCCGTCATTCTTGTAGTTTCCCACAAGTTCCTTCTTCTTGGTGTCCACCGATACCACCGGATTCCCGACTCGCATCTCCCGCGCTACCCGGCTGTTGATATGCTCGAACTGCGCGTTACGATCGACGTGCTGGTTGCCCTCCTCCATCTTGCGGTTGCCTTGGAGACTGTAGTTCAGTTCGTGCAGGGTGGCCCATACCCACCGATGGCTGGCCGCATGCCCCATATCCTGCAGAGTCTCTGCCAAGGTGCGAATGCTCTTGCACGTCCAACGCAAGGGCGACATCGGATCTCCACGGGACAACGGCTCAACAAGGCGCTCCAGCTCCACCACCACCTTTGGATTTGCCGCGCTTACCTTCCTCCGTCCGCCCCCGGGGCGGCGGATCCTCCCCGCAGGCACCGCGGGCCGATGAAGCAGTTCCTGTTGTCCACGAAGGATGGTCGACCGAGCCAATCCGGTGATGCGGGACACCTGGGAGATGCCCCCGTGACCAAGTGCCTCAGCCTCCGTTGCCGCAAACAGGCGCAATGCCCGTTCATCAAGCGAAGAGGCCAGTCGCTGGAAACGGAATCGAATGCTCTCTTCCGAGGTCACTGACAAAGCATACACGACTGCCGATATAATGTGAAGCGTTTATTTTGTGTCAGAGCCTAAGTGGGAAAAGTGCCAGTTTGCACTGCATCGACAGGCCACGCCCCATTCAAGCAGCATAGCGTAGCCGCCTGTCTTGTTTGATTGTAAATGTCAAACAAGGGAAAGGGGCGGTTATGGAATCATTCGAATCATTCCTTACTCAGCCGGGGCAATATCGGCGATTCCCACCGCCCTTATTATCTCCGTTGGGCGCGGATGTATGAAGATTTCGCAAGACGGGAGGGTGGAAGCGCTGGAAGTGTTGAGCTGGCCGAGCTCTTTATCGGCTTCCTCGAGAATCGCTACGAGCCCTGGAAAGTAAAGCAGGCATGTCATGCGCTTCAGCTTTATGAATACTATCATTCACACAAGGTCGCTTCACAAGCACGCAGCCCTCTGGCATCACATCAGGCCCCCCTGGCCATCAGCGTGCCTGCACCAGGCCAGGCTACCGGTAGACCTGACCTGTCTGTATCACGCCGGGCCCCGCAGGGAATCAACGCCCCAGTGTCACGCCCCACTGCGCCACTGGATTGGAAGTCTGTTGCATCCATTGTCGTCAGCCTCATGCGGATGAGGCACTACTCGCTTAGGACAGAAAAGGCTTACCTCTCGTGGATCCGCAGGTTTCGGACCTACGTCCAGGAGTTGAAGCCGGCGGCTCTCACGGACGAAAAGCTCAGGAGTTTCCTGTCGTACCTGGCCGTAGAGCAGAAAGTTGCTGCGGCTACGCAGAAGCTGGCATTCAACGCGTTGTTGTTCCTGTACAGGAATGTTCTCGGCGTCGAGATCAAGGGCCTGGCTTCGGTGGTACCGTCGCACGTTCCAAGACGGCTGCCGGTCGTGCTTACTATCGAGGAGTTGCGAAAAATCCTTTCCAACATGAACGGAACGAATCACCTTATGGCAACGCTGATCTACGGTGGAGGACTGAGGCTTCAGGAATGCCTGTCCTTGAGAATCAAGGACCTGGATTTTTCCCGGAACTGTCTGACCATCAGGGGAGGCAAAGGCGATAAGGACCGCCAGACGCTTCTGCCCGAGAAGGTTTGCTCTGCGTTGAAAAGCCACCTCGAGAACGTCCAGGATATATTCGACAAGGATCGGAAACAGAACCTTCGCCGGCGTAGTGCTCCCGGGTGCGCTGGAACGGAAGTTCCCATCTGCCAGCATCGAGTGGGGCTGGTTCTGGGTGTTCCCCTCCTCGAATCTTTCGGTGGATCCCCTCTCGCGCGTGGTGCGCCGACATCACGTGTATCCCTCGACGCTTCAGCGCGCATTCCGACTGGCTGTGTTGAGCTCCGGCATTACGAAGCGCGCAACAATTCATACGCTCAGGCATAGCTTCGCTACCCACCTCATCGAGAAGGGATATGACATTCGCACGATCCAGGAATTGATGGGCCACTCCGATGTTTCGACAACGATGATCTACACGCACGTTGCCACCAGGAACAAGCTGGGGGTAGCAAGCCCTGCGGATGGCCTTTAGGCAATCGTGGCCGGCTTCGAGATGAGGTATCACTTTTTGGCTGTCAAAGGTCGCCGAAACGACTCATCGACAATATTTGACACATCCTACACATTGGAGGGTGGATTACAAGCTTTGTTTGCGAAATGAAGTTGGCCCCGCGCGGACCGCGACACTACTGACCCGTCCCTGCTAAGCGGCCCAGGTTCGGCCCCGTCAGCAGCCCTGTCCTGCCCGTTACCTTGGCCGCGGTCGGCCCTTATTCGGAGGCGCGCTCTTTCCACGGGGCGCCGTTTTCGAGCTTCCGCCTGGGGCCCCCTTCGCTGCCGGCCCTTTTGCGGGCCCTTTTGCCGACGGCTTATCGGGCGTCTTCGCCGCCTCTCTTGCCCGCCGCTTGGAGTGCTCGGAGTGCCTGGCGCGCTTGACCTCAACCTGGGGAACCTTTTTCACCGAAGCAACCAGGTCGACAACGGAGTCCTCTGTTCCGAAATCGTTCGGTACATAGGCATCCGCGTCCCAGTCGTTGTGCCACCGTCCCTGGTTGTCGAGGTACCGGAAGCGATACGATTTGCCGGCCTGCAGGATAAGGGTGACAACCCACGAACCATCAGGCTCCAGGCTGAGCGGCGCACCTGCCGTGTGCCAGTTGTTGAACTCACCGCTGAGGTACAGCTCCACCACCCCGTCAAGCGGCGGCATCCTGAACGTGACCTGGACGTCCCTTTCATTCAATGCTTTTTTTTCAGCATGTCATCCTCCGGCAACCTGCATTCTCAGGATCTCGTGCAGCTTCTGCGCGAGTGTCTCCTGGAGATATGGCTTCTGAATGAACCCCGGAAGGCCTGTGCCTCCGAATTGAAGTGCCACCTGCTGCTCGCTGTAGCCGCTGCAGAGGAGAACCTTGACTTCCGGGTTGACCTGCCGCATGGAGCCGGAACGCTTCCTGGCCATCCATCTTCGGCATCGTCAGGTCCAGCAGCACGCAGGCAATCTCGGCCGCGTGCGCCTTGTACACTTCTACCCCCTCGCTCCCGTCCGTCGCGGTCAGCACGGCGAAGCCAATCCTTTCAAGGATTGAGCGGGCGATCAGGAGGATCCCTTCATCGTCATCAACAACCAGGATCGTGCCATGACCTGCCGGTTCGGCGGAACCATCACGCGGCGTGGTGAGCCTCTGGGGCGCCGCCGAGCCCGCAGGGAACAGGAGCTTGAAAGTTGTGCCGCGGCCGGGCTCGCTTGATACCCGAATGGCGCCCTTGTGGCTGCGCACGATACCCATCACCGCGGACAGTCCCAGGCCTCTGCCCGTGAACTTCGTTGTGAAAAACGGCTCGAAAATGCGGGCGCGCGTCCTTTCGTTCATTCCGCTTCCCGTATCCGTCACCACCAGGGACACGTAGCGCCCGGGCGGCACAGGTTCACCCCCCAGGCCTGTCTCGAGACATGACTCGCCGCAGTCCACTGCATTGGTTACCACCGTGATGTGGCCGCCGGTGTCGCCAATGGCCTCAGAGGCATTCATGACAAGGTTCATGACCACCTGCCGGATCTGCGCAACGTCGGCCTCGACCGAGGGCAGGTCCCGTGCAAGGTCAAGGTGCATTGTCGCCTTCTTGGAGATCCCGACGTTCAGCATCTCGAGCATCTCATCTATCACGTCACTGACGTCCAGCGGCCGCACCTCGAACCGTCCCTTGCCGGAATACGCGAGCATCTGTCGGCAGAGGTCGGCGGCGTGCTGGGATGCCTTCTTGATTTCTTCCAGGGGCCTGCGGGCAGAGGAATCCGGCTGAACCTTCAAAGCGGCTGCTTCCGCGTTGCCCAGGATGACGGTGAGAATATTATTGAAATCATGCGCAATGCCGCCGGCAAGAACTCCCAGGCTCTCCAGTTTCTGGGTCTGTTGCATGTTTGCTTCCAGCACGCGGCGCTCGGTAATGTCACGACTTATCCCGACAAGTCCGTTCACCGTTCCTTCCTGGTCCACCAGGGGCACCTTGGTCGTCAGGATCCATCGGGCAGACTCGTTGCCGAAGGTGGAGAGCTCTTCCGTGTTGATCTGGCTCTGTGCGGATTCGATGACAATACGGTCGTTCGCCACGTACAGGTCGGCGATTTCCCTTGGAGAAATGTCATAGTCGGTCTTTCCTACAAGAGACCGGGGGTCGCCGGTTCCCGCGGCAATGGCCAGGGCTTTGTTTGCCAGCAGGAATTTGCCCAGCGTGTCCTTTACGAAGATGAGATCGGGGAGAGAATCGATTACCGTCATGAGCAGATTCTTCTGCTGCCCGAGGCTGGTCTCGAGCTTCTTCCTCTCATCGATGTTTTCGAAAATGGCGACAAAGTGATCCGGCTCGGGGCTGTAGATACTGATGAAGAGCCACTTTTTCGCATTCTCGTGCCAGGCCTCCAGGCGTTCCGGCACTCCGGTGCGGGCTACTTTTCCGCAGGCCGCGAAGAGCTCGGGTGTGGATTCAGGGAAGCTGGGGATGACCTCGCTGGCCTTCCGGCCTTCAACGCTTGTCAGCCCGGTCAGGCTTTTGAATGCGCTGTTCACTTCCATATAAACAAAGTCAGTGGGCTCATCGCCCGTATAGAGCATGCGACAATACGCGTACCCGTCCAGCATGTTTTCAAACAACGTGCGGTAGCGCGCGCTGCTTTCTTTCAGAGCCTGCTCCGCCTGAAGCGTTGCCGTGCTCACCCGCAGGGATTCGTCAAGGCGGTTGAGAATGGCCGCGCTTCGGCTCACGGAACCCGCCAGCGCCATGGCCGTGGTCAGGGCAAAAAGGGCCCACGCGGTCTCAGGCGGATACCAGCCGAGGTGCGCACCGGCAAGCACGAGCCAGCCGCTGACAAATGGCACCACGAGCATTGCCGGCAGCAGCCGACGCACCAGGATCCCTCCGATCTCAGTACGGGTGACGAGCTTCATGAACCCGGCTTCGGGCTGGCCGAGGATCACGCCAACTGAGAAGATCACGAAAGTCAGCGCCGCGTGCAGGGCAATCAATTGGGGCCCGATCTGCTTGAGCCCCTGCACGGCGTAGAGATAGCCGGTGACGCTGAGAACCCCGATGCATGCCGCAAGCACGGCCGGGATCTGCATGAGCCAGCCATGGCGATTCTTGAAGAAAAAAAGGGACCAGCCCAGCAGCACAAAGTTGACCGCCGAGGTGGCGGCCATCCTGCCCGGAATCGCTGTTGAAGCCGCGCCGATGCTTTCATGGAAAAGGGCCTGGTCAATATGAAGATCTAGTCCCAGCGCGTATTCGAAAAACGTGAGCGTCCCGGCCAGGAACACCAGCACTGCGAGAACCTGTGAAGCCCGGGCCGGAAGAAACCCGCGGGAAGGGCGCAGGACGATCCATAGGCACGCTCCGCAGAGGATGAAACAGATGGCCGTGTTGGCTTTCATGCTGATCCAGTCAGGCTGGATGCTTTTCAGTGTCTCCTCGGAAAGGATCCACCCGATCACGACGAGGATCCCGACAACGCTGGTGAACAGCGCAACGCACAGAGCGATTGTGCGGGACACGGACGCGGGGTGACTGCCGAGGAGTACGCTCATCAGGGGAGTCCTGCAAGGAACTGTAGGCTGTGACCTCCGTTGCGTCAATGAGGCGCGCACCGCCTTGGAGCGCGCCTCGGCAGTCAAGGACGGCTTTTTTCTTGACACCCCAGACGGCCCCGGTCTATAACTTCTTGACCTTTCTATTTCCAAAAGACAAGGAGGAAACCCATGAAGAAGCTCGTTCTCGTGCTGTGCGTCCTGCTGGCGGGTGTCGCGATGGTTGCCGGGGCCGCGGACAAGGGCCCGGTGCTCATCGGCCTGCAGGGCCCCATTACTGGTGCCTGGGCCTACGAGGGCCAGATGGCCCGCCAGGCTACGGAAATCGCCGCAGCGCTCATCAACCAGAAGGGCGGCATCCTCGGCGGGAGGCAGATCCAGATGGTCGTGGAAGACGATGCCGGCCAGCCGCAGACGGGAGCATTGGCTGCCACGAAGATCACGGGCAGCAAGGGTGTGGTCGCCGCGGTATCGTCCTACGGCTCCTCCATTACCGAGCCGGCCTCTAACATCTATGAGAAAAAGAGGATGGTGAGCATCGCGTACGGGGCCACCGCGGTCCGCCTGACCGAGCGCGGCCTGAAGTATTTCTTCCGCACCTGCGGCCGCGACGATTCCCAGGGAAAGTTCTTTGCGGACTTCGTCCCGCAGAAGTTCGGGGCAAAGCGCATCGCCATCATGCATGACAACACGGCATTCGGCAAAGGCCTTGCGGAGAATGCGCGTGATTCGCTGAAGCCCATGCTGGATTCCGGGAAGTACCAGATTGTCTATTACGATGCCATCACCCCCGGTGAGAAAGATTTCCACGTTCCTCTCACGAACATGCGGGAAACCAAGCCCGACGTGTGGTACTACACCGGGTACTATGCCGAGGCGGCTCTCCTGGTGACCCAGGCGCGGGAAATCGGCATCACCTGCCCGTTCGTAGGTGGGAACGCGGCCATCAATGACGAGTTCGTGAAGATTGCCGGTCTGGACCTCGCCAAGGGCTGCTACATGACCAACGAGCCCCTGCCCGCGGACCTTCCCACCCCGGAAGCCGCCGAGTTCCTGAAGGCCTACAAGGACAAGTTCGGCGACATCCCGTCCAGTCCCTGGCCCGTGTACGCGGCTGATGCGGTGAACATCCTCGCGTATGCCATCAACAAGACCGGGTCCACGGACGGGACCGTGCTCGCGGACTACCTCCGCACAAAAGTGAACGGCGTGCCCGGGATCACCGGCAAGATCGGGTTCACGGACAAGGGAGACCGGGAGGGCGTGCCCATGTTCCTGTACGTTGTGGACGAGCAGGGACACATCGTCATCTCGAAATAGCGGTCAATGCGGGTCGTTGTCGAGCAGCTCATCAACGGTCTGACCATCGGGTCGTTTTACGGCCTGATTGCGCTCGGATACTCCATGGTGTACGGGGTGCTGAAGCTCATCAACTTCGCCCACGGGGACTTCTTTGCCCTGGGCTCGTACATCGGGTACACGCTGCTGGTGTTTGCATCGGGATTCATCACGACCCGCGTCGGCTTGTGGGGCGGCCTCATGGTCACCGTGGCAGTGGCCGCCCTCTGTCTTGCGATTGTCGGAGTGGTGGTGGAGCGCGTCGCCTATCGCCCGATCTATCCCGCGGGAAGGCTTCCCGCGGTGGTGTCGGCCCTGGGCGCCTCCATCATTCTTCAGAACCTGATCATGATCATCTGGGGCCCGCGCTACCAGGCCTATCCAGCAAAGCTCATCCCCAATCTCAAGGTAGTGATCGGCGGCCTGACCCTAACGGCGCTGCAGCTGCTCATCCTGGGGATCTCGCTTCTGCTCATGGTGGTGCTGTATTTCGTGATCCAGAAGACCACATGGGGTGCCGCGGTCCGCGCAACGGCGCTGGATCGCGACACGGCGTCTCTCATGGGGATCAATTTCAACCGGGTCATCCGGTTCATCTTCACGCTCGGTCCGGCCCTGGGTGCGCTCACGGGCGTCATGGTTGGCATGTACTACCGCCAGATCAGCTTCACCATGGGCTGGAACTACGGCCTGAAGGCTTTCACGGCAACCATCCTGGGCGGAATCGGGAATCTTCCCGGCGCCATGTTCGGCGGCCTGATCCTCGGCGTCCTGGAAATGTTCGGCAGCGCCTACATCTCCACTGCATGGAAGGACGTCTTCGTGTTCCTGATCCTCATCCTCGTTCTCATCTTCCGGCCCAACGGCCTTTTTGGTGAGAAGATCGCGGAAAAGGTCTGATCCGTGTCTCGTCCCCGGCTGCCCGCCCTCCGCGTGCTTGCATTGCCACTGGCGCTTCTTGTTTTCGCCTGCTTTCCTGTTTTTGCAAGCGACTACCTGCTGGACGTGGCTTTTTTCTTCGGGATCTACACGCTCCTCGGCCTCAGCCTGAACGTTGTCCTCGGCGAGGTTGGTCTCTACGATCTGGGACACGCAGGTTTTTATGCCATCGGGGCGTACACAACGGCAATCCTCAACACACACTACGGGATTCCCGTTCTCCTCCTGCTGCCGGTAAGCGCAATCGCATCCGGGCTCTTCGCCTTTCTGGTGACCTCGCCGATCATCCACCTGCGGGGCGACTATCTGTGTATCGTTACGATCGGCATGGGTGAAATCGTCAGGCTGGCGCTCATCAACAACCCTCTGGGGCTCACGGGCGGACCCAACGGTGTCTATGGCATTGACGCTCCCACACTCGGTTTCCTCAAGCTCGACTCCTCGCTCGCCTCCTACTTCCTCGTCTGGGTCGTGGTTGGTGTGTCCATCATCGCGCTTCGGCGCCTGCAGCGCTCTCGTACAGGCCGCGCGTGGAACTGCATCAGGGAGGACGAGGTCGCCGCACAGGCCGCTGGGATCAATGTGCGCTCGCATAAGCTGCTGGCGTTCGTCATCGGGGCGGCATTGGCGGGGGTGGCAGGCAACCTCTATGCCACAAAGCTCCTGGTTGTGTCTCCGGAAAGCTTCACGTTCTGGGAATCCTGCCTGATGTTCAGCATCGTGTTGATCGGGGGTATGGGGTCCGTTCCGGGAGTGATCATCGGCGCGGCCGCCATCAGCCTCTTCCCCGAGGTGTTCCGTTCGTTTGCCAACTACCGGATGGTCATCTTCGGTGTGGCCATGATCCTCATGATGATGTTCCGCCCGGGCGGCCTGTGGCCCCGCAGGCGGGGAGGCACCGAGTCGCGCGACCTGCTGCAACGGTTGTGGAGGCGGAATGCCTGACGCATTACAGGAGACAGAGCGGAGCGCAGCGCGGGAGACAGTACTCGAGACAAGGGAGCTCACCAAGACATTCGGCGGGCTTACCGCAGTGGATGTCCTGGATCTGAAGGTCCACCGGGGAGAGATTTCCAGCCTCATCGGCCCTAATGGCGCTGGAAAAACCACCGTGTTCAACGTTGTCACCGGCATCTACCGGCCCGAGCACGGCTCCGTGCACTTCCAGGGAACTGAAATCACCGGCAGGAAGCCGCACCAGATCGTGCAGCAGGGCATTGCGCGCACTTTCCAGAATATCCGTCTCTTTCCGAACCTGACCTGCCTCGAGAACGTCATGGCTGGGATGCACTGCCGCACAACGGCGGGCCTGGCTGCGTCGCTTTTCCGTACCGCTCGGCAGGCGGCGGAAGAGCGCAGGATCGTGGAGGCTTCGGAGGCTCGGCTGAAACAGGTTGCACTCTGGGAAGCGCGCAGCGAGCTTTCGCGCAACATCGCATACGGCCGGCAGCGCATGCTGGAGATCGCGCGGGCCCTTGCAACGTCTCCCCGGCTTCTCGTGCTTGACGAGCCCAGCAGCGGGCTGAATCCCCGGGAGACCGAGGACCTCATGGAGTTCATCAAGGGGATCGTCCGGGAGGAGCACCTCACCATTCTGCTCATCGAGCACGACATGAACGTTGTCATGGGAATCTCGGACTGGGTCACGGTCATGGACGGCGGGAAGAAAATCGCGGAAGGGCCGCCGCGCCAGATCTACCATGATCCCCTGGTCGTTGAAGCGTACCTGGGACGCAGGCGATGAGCGGGGGCGGACGATGAGTGCGCAGCTTTTGTCCGTGGAGAACCTGCACATCCGTTATGGCGCCCTGGAAGCGCTCAAGGGTGTGAGCCTGTCCCTGGATCAGGGAGAAATCGTCACGGTGCTGGGGGCCAACGGAGCGGGCAAAAGCACTTTGCTGAGGGCCGTTTCCGGGCTGCTCCCTCCTTCGAACGGTGAAATTCGATTCCAGGGCCAATCCATTCGTCGAATCCCCGCTTACGATGTCGTGCGGACGGGCATCTCGCACGCGCCGGAGGGCCGAAAAGTCTTCTCAACCCTGACCGTGAATGAAAATCTCACGCTCGGCGCATTCACGCGCCGGCGAATGAGAGCAGACATCACTCGGGCCCGCCAGCGAGTCTTTGGCCTTTTCCCTGTGCTCAAGGAGCGCCGGCAGCAGCTCGCCGGCACCCTTTCCGGCGGCGAGCAGCAGATGCTCGCAATCGGCCGGGCGCTGATGAGCGCACCGACTCTCCTCCTGCTGGACGAGCCGTCCCTCGGCCTCGCGCCGATCCTGGTTGACCTGATTTTCGACATCATCCAGGAGATCAACCGTCAGGGGATCTCGATCCTGCTCGTGGAACAGAACGCGCGCCAGGCGCTGTCCATTGCAGGGCGGGGCTACGTCCTGGAAACCGGGCTTGTGTCCGCGGGCGGAACGTCTGCAGAGCTTCTCTCCGACAGCCGCATCCAGGAGGCGTATCTCGGCGGGGCAGCTCTTGGTCGGTTTGACCAGTGATCCATGTGAAGGAGGCTCGGCCAGCGAAGCACGCGCAGGGCAGCGGAAACCCGCGCAATTTCCGCAGGCTCGAAAGAAACGTGACACGCGGGTGCTCACGACAACCCGTTCGGGTTCCGACTGCCCCCCCTCGGTACCGATGCCGCTGCTTAAGGATCACCCGAGCGTCAGGTTCAACGACGATGTGTCAGGTAGAACAATCTTTGTCGGCGGCCTCGGGACGTGTGAAGCCGAGATGCATTTGACGGGCCCGTGGCGCTCAGCCAGGGTAGGAACCGCAGCGCATGACACTGCGGGAACGCCGGAACCGCAGGTGGGTTGCGCTTTTTGCGTTTTTTGCAATGCAGCGGAGGCAGCCTCCGGAAAAACTGGGGCCGTCGCTCAACCCTTGACCGCTCCGCCTGCCAGCCCCGCAACCAGCCGCTTCTCTATGATATAGAACAGAATCAAAACCGGGATGAGGGCGACGAACGCAGCCATTGTCAGGTACTGCCATTGCGTTGTCCACCGGCCGACAAAGTTGTACAGCGCGATGGTGAGCGGCATCTTGGCCTTGGACGAGATGAAGGTCAAGGCAAACAGGAACTCGTTCCATGCAAAGATGAAGGCATAGATCATCACTGTCACAAGGCCGGGCACCGCTATGGGGAGCATGATGCGCGTCATGGTCTGCACGCGCGTGCAGCCGTCGATCATCGCCGCCTCCTCGATATCCTTCGGGATGGTCTTGAAGTAGCCGTTCATCATCCAGGTGTTGAACGCCACGGTAAAAAGCGCATCCAGCACGATGAGCGCGATGTAGCTGTCCAGCAGTCCGAACCTCGCCACGACCTTGAAGAGGGAAATGATCACGATGACCGGTGAAAACATCTCGATCATCAGGAGCAGGTACATCGAAACCTTGCGACCGGGAAAACGGAGGCGGGCAATGGCGTACGCCGCGGGCACGCACAGCAGGGTGTTCAGCACCGTCGCTCCCAGCGCGATGATCAGGCTCGCAAGGAAATAGCTTGCCAGGTCGTACTGCGTCCACACCGCGAGGAAGTTCGACCACTCGATGTGGGTTGGAAACCAGATCGGCGGTGAGGTGTAGACGTCCTTGCCCGACTTCAGCATCGTGGAGATCATCACGAAAAAGGGGAAGAGGAGGATCAGCAGGATGATGACCGTCAGCGGGACGGCCAGCCAGCGGGCACGGTTCTGCCACCTCATCAGATGTTCTCCTGCTTGAAGTAGAAACGGGCATAGACGACGCTGACAACGGTGAGGATGAGAAACGTGACCACGGACTGTACTGCCGCCCAGTCGAAGCGCAGGTCTATGAAGGCATTCATGTAGACCGAGGTGATGAGGATGTTGGTGGAGTTTGCCGGCCCAGCGCGAGTGAGGATGAAGATCACGTTGAAATCATTGAACGTCCAGATCGCGGAAAGGAGCGTGGAGATCAGGATGAGCTCCCGCAGCCCCGCCAGCGTGATGGAAAAGAAGCTGCGGATTCCGCCCGCCCCGTCCATGTGCGCCGATTCGTAGAGCTCGTGCGGGATGGCCTGCATCCCCGCAAGAAAGACCAGCGCGAAAAAAGGGATCCCGACCCAGATGTCCACCCACATGCAGGCGACAAACGCCGAGAACCCCGCCCCCAGCCAGCCCGGCGGGTTGGTCCACAGTCCCGAGATCTTCAGCGTATGGTTGAGGAGCCCGAACTCGGGGTGATACACCCACTGCCACAGGAGGGCGCTGATGGGCACCGATGAGGCCCACGGGATGATGAAAGCCATCCGGGCAGCCTTGCGCCCCCGGTAGTTGACGTTCAGCAGGACGGCAATCGTCATTCCAACCAGGAACTTGACCGCTACCCCCGTTCCGGTCCAGATCAAGGATCGCAGCGCGGCCCACCAGAACTCCTGGTCATGGAACCGGTCAATGAAGTTTGCCAGACCAACGAACCGCACCAGGTCGCTGAGCTTGTTGGTGCGGAAGAAGGACATCACGAACACGTAGATGATCGGGTAGAACATGAAGGCTATGAGGAAGACCGCGGTCGGCGCGATCAACACGTACGCCAACCGTGCCTCGGGGTTCCAGAGCTTCCGTCTCAAGGACGCGGTTGCATCGGCCACGATACCTCCCGGCAGGGCGCACACAAAAGAAAGGGGGGCGCGATGCCCCCCCTTCACGAATGCTGGGTCTCTACATGCCCCTCGCCTTGTCGACGGCCGCGGCAGCGGCGTCCAGGGCGTCCTTCGGGGATGCCTGTCCCTGGAAGACCTTTTCGCAGGCTTTCCAGGTTTCGTTGTTCAGGGTGTCGAATCCGTCCACCAACGGCCACGGCCGGGCCGTCAGCGCAGCAGCGTTCAGTGCCTGGAACAGCGGCGTGTTCCAGAACGGGTCCTTGGCAGCCGACAGCGTGACCGGCGGGAACCCGACGAGCTGGTCGAACTTGCCCTTGTAGGCGTCCTGGTAGAAGAAGTCAACGAACTTGCCGGCCGCCTTCAGGTTCTTGGCCTTTGTGAAGAAGGCGATCGAGTCGGTGATGATGAGCCCTGCCGGCTTCTGCCCGGCAAAGGACGGGATGTTCGCGTAGGTAACCGGGAACTTTGCCCCGGCCTGCTTCATAGCGGAGTCGACCCATGCTCCGATCATGACGTAGCCGACCTTGCCGGAATAGAACACGGGGTGGCTGTCCATGCGGTTCATCGAGGTGAATCCCGACTGCACGACCTTGTCCTTCATGGCGAGCTGCTGCATGAAGGTGAGGGCCTTGACGCCGGCGTCAGAGTTCACGGTGCACTTCCCGTAGGACCCGTCAGACTTGGTGTCGAAGAAGTTGCCGCCGGCAGCATAGAAGTAGTAGGCGAAATCCGTCAGCTCGGTATGAGCCTTGCCTGGCATGATCAGCCCGTAGATCTTGCCGGGCTTCGTGATCTTCTTCGCGTCAGCTTCCAGCTCCTCCATGGTCTTGGGCACTTCCTTGGTGATGTCGTTGTTGATCGCAAGGATGCGCGCCCCGGCCGCAATGGGGATTCCCATCAGCTTGCCCTTTACCTTGGCTTCCATGGCCGCGGGATTGATGTTGTCCATGGTGGCCTTGCTGAGGTACTGGGAGACTTCATCCACGGAGTTCGTGGACATGAAATCCAGGATCCACCGGGTTCCGACAACCGAGATGTCCGGAGGCGTGCCGCCGGCAACGGCCGTGGTCAGCTTGTTCTGCATGTCGTCCCACTTCACGGGAACGATCTGGACCTGGGCGTCCTTGGACTCCTTGTTGAACGCCGCTTCGACGCTGGCGCGGAAGTCCTCGGTCAGACCATCATAGAGTGCCCAGAAAAACGTTACTTTCGGCTTCTCCTTCGGAGCGCACCCCACGAGTGCGACGATGATGAGGAGCGCCATACCAAGACGAAACATGACTGATTTTTTCATGTTTCCTCCTTTGCTTGAGATGTGCATGTCACACGGACATTCAGACTGATTCTACGGCCCGCCAATGGCAGTGTCAAGAAGCGCGAGCACCCGGGCAGAAGTCCACGTACGCAGACCGCAGGTTGAGCGCAGAAGAGCATCCGTCATTTCCGGATGAATCGTGTGCGGTGACGTGACGGATGCTCCCGCGACGATGGTCCCCAGCTGCTGGGCCTCCGGCAGGGAAAGGTTCGCCGAAAGCCCGGCCAGTGCCCCGGCAAAGTGCGCGTCTCCCGCGCCCGACGTGCCTTCCACGCCGAGGGCAACGGCCGGATCAAATGCCAGGGCGCGCCCGTCCCAGCTCCAGCTTCCGGTCTTTCCCGCCGTGATGGACAAGAGCAGCCGGGGGAAGCTGAGGGAAAGTGACGCCACCGCCTGTTCGGCAATCTCGGCCGGGTCAGCCCGAAGAAATCGATCATGGGCGATGCCGGCCGCAGCGGCCGCTTCCTCAAGGTTCAGCGCACAGAGCTCCACGTGCGCAAGCAGGCCCGAGGCACGAACCTCATCCATCTCCGCGCGCGTGAAGCTGGCCGCCGTAAAGAGTCCGTAGCGTGCAGCCTGCGCCAGGAAAGCTTGCCGCGTCGCAAGGGGGACCTCCGGGACGGCAAGTGCGATGCCGGCGCCGCCGAGTGAATCCATGAGTGGTTCAACGGCACTGACAGCGCGGTCATCCACGGCGCCGCTCGCGGAGTCGCGGGTCGTGAAGTTGCCCCCGGCTCCGTCGGGGTACTGGTAGCAGAATGAGAAGAGCGTAGGGAGCGCGGGGGCGGCTTCAACGAAGCGCGTGTCCAGGCCGACCGCCTCCATCTCCGCTACAAGGCGCGCACCGTCGCTGTCACTGCCCACACTCCCGACTGGGCTGACGTCGAACCCCGCACCCAGAAGGACTTTCATGTAGTGGCAGATGATATGCAGCTTGCAGTAGTCCCTGCGGTCGAGGAACCGACCTCCGCGGCTTTCTTCCCGGCCCAGGGTCTCATTGCCTTCCACGAGAAAGAAGGTCCCATGCCCGATGCCCCCGGTGCCCACCATGCCGCGAAACCGCCGTGAAAAGCCCGGGAGGTTCAGCAGGTGACTATCCTGAAAGCCCGAGGTCCCATTCCGGATGCATGGAAATGGGATGACGTGCGGTCTCAACTGTGGCTGTGATCAGCGCGTCCGGATGCCTCTGCAGCAGGGTCAAGGGATACTCCGCCGTCGGCTCGGAGAACAGGGCAACACGCAGCGCGGTCTGCTTCCAGGCCCCCGTGTCCGAGAAAAGCCGGACCTTGGGCGCAGACAGGCACTCGCGGACGCCCAGCGTCACAGACAGGGGCGGCACGAACTGCCAAGCCGTGCCGAACGTGCGCTGAGCAAGGGCAAGGACCGTGTCCCAGTTGTTCTCCTGGATCCTCACGGACGATGCGGCCAGCTCCTCCAGGGTGACTGAGCTGTATGGATGGCGCCGTGCCTGGTTGTAGGCGATGTGCCCGTCCTGGCCCCAGCCGCCGAAAGTGACTGCAGGCGGGTGCGCCTTCACCATTTCCCGTACGCGCTCCATGGTCGAAGGAGAGAGCCAGATCCGGTTCTCTTCGGGAACGGCAAGATCAGCCCGGACCGGCCGGTAGAAGTGCTGTTCCATGACCGCTCGGAAGCTGTACGGGTGGGCGCGGGGAAGCTCCCTGCCCTGCCAGTCCAGGCATTCGTCCATGTGGTACACGACGAAGCGCTTCAGGGAAACCTTCCGATCGTTGACCAGGCTTGCAAAGGGCTGGTACCAGGAGCTGGGCCCGCACGGGATGACGGCGCGGAGCTCTTCTCCGCGCTTGTTGGCGGCATCTATCTCATGAACAAGCTCCCGGGCCATGAGCGCGCCCATGGCGGCGGAATCCGGGACCAGCCGGAACGCCACCTTCAGACGCGGGTGATTCTCGAGCTGGTCATAAGGCACCTTGCACCATTCGTACAAGTCCCTTCGGTCTATGCTGGTCACGTCCAGATTCCTTTCAGCCCGGGGATGATCCGGAGGGCATTCCTGTTGTAGATCTTTTCAAGCACGTCACCGGGCAGGGAGAGTCCGTAAATCTTCCAGCGGGTGACGTTGTCATCCTCCCCGACGTACCCGGGGTAATCGAAATACTCGTCGCGGGATTCCAGGAACCTGAAATAGGCCCTGTACATGCCCGTTGAGATCGGCATGTCGGATCCGAAAAGCACCCTGTCCTGGAACCGTATGAAGAAATCCCTCGCGCTGTACGGCTGCCGCCCCAGCTCGTCCATGCGGGCGGAAAAATCGATGAACACGTTCGGGTGTCGTTCCAGGAGGTCGGAAACCCAGTCGAGATCTTCCGGGTTGTTGGCAACATGGGCGCAGATGAACGTCGTTTCGGGATGGGCTTCCATCATGCGCGTGCGCTGATCCAGCAGCTCCCATTTCGAAAAGTGCGAACCGTGAAAGCCCCAGCCCGGGTACTTTCGCAAGGTGGGCAGATGCTCGTTGCGCTCGTCAACGGAGAGAAAGAAACCCACCGGGTCGCTGGTATGGATCAGCACGGGAATCCCCAGATCTCCCGCGCGCTTCCAGATCGGGTGCAGCCGGGGGTCATCCACGGAGATCATCTCCCCATCCGGAGTGTGGAACCTCAGCCCGAGCTCCTTGGTGATTTTCAGCCCCAGGGCGCCCTTGCGCATATCGGTTTCCAGCGTGGCCATGCACTTCTCGGCAAATCCGCCGTCGAGGTCCAGGGTGAACTCCTCCCACCGCGCGAACTCCGCCATTGTGAGGGCGGCAAATCTGCCCGGCCCCTTTTCCATCCAGCCCGCCTTGTACTCGGCAAGGTCCCTTCTCCTGATGGAATAGCCCTTGTTATCGAACGGCAGGGCGCAGTTGCCCGTGACGTTCAGAAAGATCCGCACGCCCACCGCGTCCATCACACGCGCCATTTCCTCCGCCGGCATGTCGGCAAAAAGATGGTTGTGCGCGTCGATGACGGGGAACCGCGCCTTCTCGGGGATGTGGGACGGCCGCCTGAGGAGAACCTGCGGGCGCGCGTCGGGGGCAACCTCATCGGTTTTCATGGCTGGATGGCCTTCACCCCGGTGAGCTCGCAGAAGTCCATCAGTGCCGGCATAATGTCTGCTCCGTATCCTAGGCAGGCGTACTCGTTGGTCCAGTTCTGGACGAGAACCTCCCCGTCACCATGGGCGGTCACGAAACCGTGGGGCCAGAACGGGATGCCGCATTCGGCAAGCCGGCTCTGCAATGTCCGGGCGGAAGGCTCGAAGATGGAGCACGGAACCACAACCATGCGGAACTCCCCGTCCAACCGTCCCAGCCGAGCCAGGGCTCCCTCGCCCACCTTGCAGACCAGCTTCACGGAGAGTCCCCCTGCTTCCCCCTCGGTGGGGATGCCGTGCGTGGCAAAGCCCGCGGGGCCCAGCTTTCCGGCGAGGGAGGGAGGTACGGCGCCATCGCCGATGATCTTGATCTCGCCCGTCTTCTTGTCCAGGTGCTGGAGGTCCCCGTAATAGACCGGCTCCGGGCTGAGCCGTGAGAGGAGGTACACGGAAAGGGCGGTGTTGAAGTCTCCCAGCGTGGAAGTTGCCCAGCCGTCCTCCAGCATCATGCTTTGGGCAAAACACGTGGCGGCGTAGGTGTCCCCGAGCCCCGGAAATGACTGGATCGTATAGAAATCGAATCTTTCCTTTTCAACGATCGCCTTCAGACCCAGGTACAGGCGCATGGAGCGTTCGTTGACAACGGACCTTTCAGGTGCAGTGCCGAACAGTTTGACAAGGCGCGGCATCAGCGCGTTCAATTCGGCCGCTGTAACCTCGTCAGCCTTTCGGATGAGCTCCGTTGTATCCCGGCTGTCGATGTCCACCCCAAAAACCTTCATCCATTGTGACGGATCAGCAACACCACAGGATTGACCCATTCCGCGGCCGCCAAATGTTCCAATTGTAGACATGTTCAAGTGACGTCTCAGGTGGGAGGCGCGGCAATAGCTGAAGATGCGCTCTATTTCCGCGGGGTCATCCGCGAAACCGTAGACGAATCTGTGGGGGACGCCGATCTCCATCAGTGTGCCGTGCATGACAAGCCCGCCGACGGGCCGCCAGCCCTGGGACCCGGGATGTGTCCAGATCAGCACCGCTTTGCCGGCCATCTGGAAGTCCCTGACAGCGGCAGCCAGGTGGGCAGCCCAGACCCACGTCCCGGAAAAAAGCACGACGCAGTCCACCTCGTCGTCTTTCTTGAAGGAGTCCAGGGCTGCACGTGCTTCTGACTTGCTGGCAATCACAAGCGGATATTCCTTGAGCCTGACTCCGCGAGACAGCAGGGCGTCCCGTGAGCGCGAGACTACGGCCTGGTCAATGAAAGGCGCCCCCATGGGGTCCTGTAAGCCGTCCTTGTGCACGCCATACACAATGAACCCGGCAGTGGCCTGGATCATGAAATCCCCCTCTTGGTTGAGCCGATCCTAAGAGAAATCGGGGAGGCGCACAAGACGCGAGACATTCGGAAGAAACACGGCAATCAGTCCCAGCAGGGGGAGAAAAGCAATGAGCTGGTAGACGTGCGCAATGCTGCTGATGTCCGCGAGCTTCCCCAGCACGGCGGATCCGAGACCGCCCACGCCGAAGGCAAACCCGTAGAACAGGCCGGAGATCAGGCCCACGCTGCCCGGCAGGAGCTCCTGCGCATAGACGAGGATCGCGGGGAATGCCGATGAGAGGACCACACCCACGCAGACAGACATCAGGGTCGTCCCGAGAAGTCCCGCATGGGAAGCAACAGCGTGAACGGCGCCGCCCCTAGGATGGAAATCCAGATCACGTACTTTCGCCCGATCCTGTCCCCGATCGGACCCCCGATCAGCGTGCCCGCCGCAACGGCGAACTGGAAGATGAAAAGGTGAAGCTGCGCAGACTTGATGGACAATGGGTGTCGTTGAGCAGGTGAGAGACACTGATTGCCAGAAGCACGCCGTAGGAGGTCACGCGTGCCCTGGCGACGGGCAAATCCTCCATGGAAAGCGCTCTACGGGGTGGTGAAGATGCTGTTGATCTTCTGCTTGTAGCTGATGGGGGGATCTGTCGAATACCGGATGCTGAGGGCAACCAGGTCCCTGTGCCCTTCGACATCCTCTACCCGCACGATGCTGCCGTCCAGGACGGTGTCGTCCTGCACCTCGCAGCGGTGAAGCTTCAGCTGGGCCTTCTCCGCTCCCCGCGGAAGGCCCAGAATGCTGAGCAGCACCTTCGCGCCGCTGAAGGAGAGATCCCGTATGAGGCACCGAAGCGATGGTGAACATCCTGGGCTGCCTGCTCGAGGCCCGGCGGCGTGGTCGGTCAAATCGCCGGCTTTTCGCGCGGCCGCCGGGCTGGTAGTATTCGCAGGCATGGCCGCCATAGCTGCCGCCGCGCTGGTCGCGGCTGCCCTTTACCTGTTCTTCTTCGTGTTCTTCCCCATCGGCAGGGGCGCAATCTACGACCCGAGCAGCAGGGCCGAGACGGAGGCAATGGCACGCCTTGCGGAGGTCCGCCCTGGAGAGAAGGCCGCGGACCTGGGGTCCGGTGACGGCCGGGTGGTCTGCGCCCTGGCCCGCATGGGGGCGCTGGCGCACGGCTACGAGATCAACCCGATCCTGGTTCTCGTCTCGCGCCGCAATATCCGCCGCGAAGGGCTTGGCGGCCGCGCCTTCATCCACTGGGGCAACTTCTGGCGAAGAAGTCTGTCCGGCTACAGCCTGATCACCGTGTTCCAGGTGGGTTTCGTCATGGCCAGGCTGGAAGCAAAGCTGACGCAGGGAGCTGGCGCCGGGGTCCACGGATCGTCTCCCACTACTGGCGGTTCCCTGGTGCTCCGCCCGGAGCAGACGCAGGGAAACATCTATCGCTACAGGATCGGGGAACGCAGTGCGCCGGCCTACTTCCCCGAGTGAAGAGCATCGTCAGCCACCACGGAATGGTGATCATGTTCCCGATGGCCGCCCCGAGGGTGGAGAGAAAAAAGACGATCAGGATGTGCGTCACCCGGTTGGTGTAGAATCCCTTGAAGCTCGCCACGTCCTCCGAGAGGTTCTCCACGTCCCTCACGCGCGGCTTGCGCAGGAATGCCTCGGCCACGCCGGTGAACAGGCCGATCTTCCCGAACGGGTTCAAGCGTGCCGATGGGCGCCATGACGAAGGCAATGACGATGGTCAGGGGGTGGGCGAACGCGAGTGCGGATCCCACGGCCGCAAGCCCACCGTGGATGATCAGCCACCGCAGGAGCATCGCGGAGCTCATTGACCATCCCGCCCGGATGAAGCCGAGCGCGAACAGCGCGACGATGATGGCCGGGATTGCCCACGGCAGGATGCGTCCGGCGATGCTCTTCGCCGGGCAGCTCATCCAGGCGGGTCACGTCGGTCGACTCCCTGCCCTCGGCCATGGCGGTGATGTGCGCGGCGATGCCCGTCAGGTGTCCCGCGCCGACCACGGCGACCACGCGCGCTGCCCTCGGACTGGAAGATCCTGGCGGCCAGGTAGACGTCCCGCTCGTCGATCAGCACTTCCTTCGCGGCCGGGAGGTAGTCGGCCAGCTCTTCCATCATGCTGGCCAGCACGTCCTTCTGCTTCAGTTTCTCGATGTCCTCCGCGCTGAGCTTCTCATCGCTGAAGACGCTGGTGAGCAGGGCCGCGAGCATCTTCATTTTTCCCCAGGCGCCCGTCCGGGACCAGGCGCGCCGCAGCGTGATCTGGATGTTGCGGTCGCACAGGGAAAAGGGAATGCCCAGCTCCTGCGAGGCCTGCACGGCGGCGAGCATTTCCTCGCCCGGGCTTCACGCCCAGGTCCTTGCCCAGGCGGCGCTGGAACGAGGCGAGCACGAGATTGGCCATGAGCAGGAATCCCTTGCCCTGCCGGATGACCTTCCCGACGTTCAGGTTCTGCCAGCTGCTGCCCTGGCTGATGGAGGTGTAGCGGCCCTCGTCCAGCTCCACGCAGACACGGTCCGGCTTTTCCTCCGCAATGACCTTCCGCACCTCCTCGACGCTTTCCCGCGAGACGTGCGCGGTGCCCAGGAGGACGATCTCCCTTCGCTCCGGCGCTGTGCAGCCTGACCCTCTGCTGCGTCCATTCCTGTCCTTCCTGCGCTCAGGACCTTGCGCCGCTCGAGTGAACCCGGCGTTGCGGGCGTCCTCGTGGAACATCTTCACGGTGTCCAGCGAGTACTCGGTGAGGTCGTAGTCGACGAGCTTCATCTTCTTGAGGACGTCGTTGGTGACGGTGATGATGTGGCACCCGATGGCCTCGGCGTGGAACACGTTCAGCAGCTCCCGGGGGCTGGCCCAGATCAGCTCTGCGGAAGGCACGATCTTCAGGAGCTCCACCGCGGCCGCCATCAGCGGCAGGGGATCCCGCCCTGTGTCGGCAATCCGCCCGCGAAAACGGAAATGTAGCGTTGACGTCTTCGGGGAGATCTTCAGGAGAATGTTGCGCACCTGGTCCAGCGTCATGATGGCCGTGACGTTCAGCCTTACGCCAGCGTGGGAAAGCTTCCCTGCCAGGTCGTACGCAGGCTCGGCCCTGGTGTTCGTGATGGGGATCTTCACGTAGACATTCGGGCCCCAACCGGCGATCTCCATTGCCTGGCGCTCCATGTCGCGGAAATCGTCGGAGAACACTTCGAAACGAAAGCGGCCTGTCGGGGATGAGACGCACCATCTCCCTTGCAAATGCTCGATAGTCCTTGATCCCGGCCTTGCGCATCAGCGTGGGGTTGGTCGTGAATCCCCGGATGTACGGCAGCTTGTACATCTCCAGCATTCCTTCCTTGTCAGCGCCATCCGCGAAGATCTTCACCTTCAAGTTCTCGGGTTTCATGTGTTCCTCTTCTCCCTTGCAAGTATCCAGTCCGCCGCTTCCCGCAGGGAACCGACTCTCGCGGCGGGGTTCCCCGCTTTCTTCTCGGGGTACTCGTTCTCGATGAGGATCGGTGTCGTACCAGCCCTCTCTCCTGCCTCGATGTCCTTCCAGCGGTCCCCCACCATGTAGGAGCGGGACAGGTCCACGGCCAGCTCCGCGGCCGCCTCGAGGAGCATTCCCGGCAGCGGCTTGCGGCAGGCGCAGCGATCCGCGTCGTCGTGGTAGCAGACCTTCACCGTGTCCAGGGGCAGCGTACGCATGAGAAGACCGTGGATGGCCTCCACGGCGGCGCGCGTCTGTCTCGCCGCGTGCGACGTCGGGCTGGTTGGTGACCACCACGAGCTTGAAACCCGCCGACCGCAGCAGCGCGAGGGCTTCCGGCACGCCCGGCAGGACCTCCAGATCCTGCACGGATTCGGGCGGAAAGGGAAGACCGTTGCGCAGCACGGCGCGGTTGATCACGCCGTCGCGGTCCAGGAAGACGGCTCTCACTTCGAGGACGACTCCCACTTCGTGGGGTTTGCCTTCAGCTTGGGGTGCGACACGATCAGGTGCCAGATCACCGCGTGGAAGGCCTCGGTGTGGGGCGTGATGCTTTCAGCGTTCACCGTCGGAACGAGCACGCAGGCATCGGCCACGCGGGCCGTGTACCCCCCGTCCCTGCCGACGATCCCGAGGATCTTTGCCCCGACTCTCCTTCGCCAGCTGCAGTGCAGTGACGATGTTGGGGCTGATGTTCTTCTCCACGCTCCCACCGCCGACCGACAGGACCAATACCGCGTCCTTCTTGCCGACGCGGCTCGTCCTCAGCCACTCGACGAACACAGTGGCCCATCCTTCGTCGTTGGTGCGCGCCGTGAGCTCGGAGACGTTGTCGGTCGGCGCGTAGGCTTCCATGCCCACGAGCTTTCGGAAGTCGTTCACCGCGTGGGAGCAGCTTCCCGCGCTTCCCCCGACCCCGAGCAGGAAGAGCCGTCCTCCCCCGCTGCGCACTCCGACCAGCAGGTCCACCATTTTCTCCACCGCAGCGGGATCGATTTTCCGCGCGATCTCGGAAACCTCGGACAGATGGGTTTCGACAAAGTTCACTGTTGTGACTCCTTCTTTTCGAAATATCTACGGGTCTCGGCAAGCCCCGCGGGGGACCCGATCTCGTAAAACCTCTGGAACACCTCGAATCCGGCAAGCTCGCCCTGCCGCAGAAGATCCTGGTAGAGCACCGCAAGGTCAACAGGGCCGCGCCACGGAGCGCCGTCGAACGCGCGGGCGGAAAGGCCGCCCAGCCCGTAGTCGATATGCTTCATCTCGGGCGTTCGGCTCTGCTTGTCGTACAGCCTGTATTCGCCCGTCGGCAAAGAGAACGTTGCTTGCGTCAAAGAGGTCTTCGTTGCGGTAGACCGTCATGAGGCCCGATTTACCGCTCTGGATGAATGACGCCTCGACCGCCTCGTAGTCGCACTCGAGCAGCGAGTCCCCGTAAAGGACGAGAAACCTCTCCCCCAGGAGCGGAAGGGCCTTCTTCAGCGCCCCGCCGGTGCCAAGAAGCGTGCTGCCTTCATCCGAATACTGGACCGCCAGGCCGAACCGGGTCCCGTCCCCGACGCTCTCGCGGATCATCCCACCCAGGTGCCCTATGCAGATCGTGACCCGGTGGGCGCCCCTCTCCGCAAGGCATTCCAGCTGCCGAGCGATAAACGGCTTGCCGTGGACGTCGAGGAGCGACTTGGGGATGCTCTCCGTGATCGGCTTCATCCTCGTGGCGAGCCCGCCCGCGAGGATGGCTACGGGCAGCCTCAAGACAGAAGCACCTTTGTGCCCTCGAAGTCGAACCTGAAGCGGACCTCTTCGAGACCGGCCCCCGCCATGGCCTTCCTGAGCCGGGCCCGGTCTTCCGCGTAGAAAAGCAGGAAGCCTCCGCCGCCCGCCCCGACGACCTTCCCGCCGATGGCCCCGTTGTTCCGGCCCAGCTCGTACCACTCGTCTATGGCAGCGTTGGTGATTCCGTCCGATCTCTTCTTCTTGCTCAGCCAGTGCTCGTGCATCAGCTCTCCGAAGACGGAGCACGTCGCCGTCCTCCAGGGCCTTCTTGCTCCGCGCCGCCAGTTCCTTGATCACGTGGAGACTGGCAGATCATCTCGGCGTCCGAGTCTCTTGTCCGCATGTCCTGGTCCTTCAGGATGCTGCTCGCGCTGCGGTGCTGGCCGGTGAAGAAGAGGAGCAGGTTGTCCTCCAGGTCCAGGAGAGTGCCGGCGCCGAGCTTCAGCGGGGACCGCCTCGACGCCCTCATCCGGGGAGAACGTGAAGCAGGTGATCCCGCCGAAGGCGGCAATGTACTGGTCCTGCTTCCCGATGGGCTCCTTCAGCCGGTCTATCTCCACGTGGCAGGCCAGCCGCGCAAGCTCGTCCGGGTGGAGGAAGAGCCTTTCGTAGGCATACAGCGCCTTCAGCAGCGCGGTGGTGAAGCTGCCCGGACGATCCCAGCCCGGTTCCTGCCGGAATGTCGGCGAGCGTCGTGATCTCGATCTGCGGCGGTTCGCGATTCATGAGGGCAAGGCACTCCCGGATGATCGGGTGCTGGACGTCCCCAATCTTCTGCACGTTCTCCAGACGGGAGTACTTGAGGTAGATGCCCGGGGTGAAGGGGCGTATGACGCTGACGAACACGTACTTGTCGATGGCCGCGGAAATCAGGAAGCCGCCGTGCTTCCTGTAATAGGACGGAAGGTCCGTGCCCCCGCCTCCCAGCGAGATCCGCAGGGGGCTGCGTGTCAGCACCATGGAGTGTCTCCTTCAGCGGGCCTCGAGAAGCCAGCCGTTGTTCTGGATGTATCTCACCGTCTTTCTGATGCTGTCGGCAATCGTTTCGCGAGGCCGCCACCCCAGGGCGCGGATCTTTTCGCATTTCAGGAGGATGAACGGGTTGTCTCCGATCCATCCCTGCGAGCCCCCCGAGTACGACAGCTCGGGGGTGACGCCCAGCTCGGCGGTGATGATGCGCACCGAGTCGCTGACCTGGACGTACTCGTCTGTGCCGAGGTTAAGGATGTTCACCTTCTCCCGGCACTTCTCCAGGGCGGTCATGATGGCTTCAACGCAGTCCTTCACGTAAAGATAGGATTTCTTCTGCGTCCCGTCCCCGAGGATCTTCAGGTGGTTCGGGTCCTGGCGAAGACGCCGGCAGAAGTCGAAGATGTGCCCATGCGAGTACCTCTCCCCGAGGATCGAGACGAACCGGAAGATCCATGCCCGGATGCCGAACGCCTCGCTGTAGGCGCTGATCAACCCTTCACCGGCGAGCTTGGACGCGCCGTAGAGGGAGGTCTGGATGGGAAAGGGCGCGTCCTCAGGCGTTGGGATGACCCCAGAGATGCCGTACACCGATCCGGTGGAAGAAAACGCAATTCGCCCGATGCCGTTCTTCCGCACCGCTTCCAGGACGTTGAATGTCCCCACGGTGTTCTGCTCGAGATCCCTGCCGGGGTGGTCGGGGCCGAACCGCACATCTGCGTTCGCGGCGAGGTGAAAGACAATTTCGCATCCCTTCGATGCAGCCAGCAGGGCATCCTGATCCAGAATGTTTCCCTGGACCAGGCGAAAGGCCGTGCAGGTTTCCGCGATTTCCAGGAACCTCTTCTGACCGGTCGAGAAGTTGTCAAAGCAGACCACTTCGTGGCCGTCGTCAAGGAGCCTGTCCACGATGCTGCTGCCGACAAAACCCGCACCGCCGGTGACGAAACATTTCATCTGTGTACGTGTCCTTCCTGCCGTCCCGCGGAATGGCACCGGGGGGATCCCGGCAGTCGTTGTGAGCTGTCCGCACCTCATAAACCAATCCGGACCTTTTTTCAAGCCTCGGCCATGCTTCACCGAATCCCTCAATTGGCCGATACTATTCAAGAACCGGTTTTTCCAGGGAGGACTTTCGCCAATTGAGCATTGCCTGCCCGAAGTGCGGCTTTGACCTCGAGCCTGCCAAACCCTGCCGCGTGTGCGGCTACCGCTATTCAGCAGGCGGCGGTCAGGCCGGGACCGTGGTCGCGACGCCTGCTCGCCCCCAGGCCACACCGCCCGCTCCCCCACCCCCGCGCAAACGCTCGCAAGGTCCGATCATCATGCTCGTTTCCGCGGCCGTGGGTCTTCTTGCCGTGGTAGGCGTCTTTGTTCTTGGCGACCAGCGCGTCCAACTGGCGACCCAGGAGGCCGCTGCGAGTGTGACCCCGGCCGGCGCTGCCACCTCCGACGGCTCCGTCCCCGGCCCTCCTCCCGCTGCCGCACCGGCCGCTCCACCGCCCGCCGCAGATCAACCTCCCGCGGCGCAAAGCCGGGCAGCTGCTCCCTGCCGCTGCCTTCTCCTCATGCCGCTGCCCCAGCTCCTGCGCGGACCAGCCTGCGCCGATCCGCCTCGGTCCTCGATGCTCCTGAGACGCCGTATGACATCGCAACGCGGACGGAATCCCCGCCGACCACGGACAGGGTCTCGTACGTGGCCTGGATGCGCGCTCATACGGACCAGAAGGAGAAGTTCCTCGTCCAGAAATGGGAGCTCACCCGGGCCATGCTCAGCATGCAGAGCCTGACTCATCCGCGCATTCTCGAGGCGATCCTGCGGGCGCCGCGGGAGTTCTTCTGCCGTGACACCCGCCGCGCGTACGAGGATGCCGTGCTTCCCATCGGGTACGGCCAGACAATCTCCGGGCCGCACATGGTGGCGCGGATGACGGACTACCTCGATCCGCAGCCCGACCAGAGGGTGCTGGAGATCGGAACGGGATCCGGGTACCAGTCCTCCGTCCTGTCCGAGCTGTCCAACCACGTGTACACCATCGAGATCGTGGATCCTCTTGCCCGAGAAACCGACGCCATCTATCGATCCCACGAGGCCCGGTACCCCGAGTTCCGCAACATCCATCGCAAGGTGGACGACGGCTACTACGGCTGGCCCCAGCACGCGCCTTTTGATCGGATCATCGTCACCTGCGGCATCGATCATGTGCCGCCCGAGCTGCTCCGGGAGCTCGCCCCGGAGGGGATCATGGTCATTCCCGTGGGGCCCCCGTCCGGGCAGACCATCCTGCGCATCGTGAAGCACGTCGGGGCAGACGGCGAGGTCAGCCTGGACCGCGAGGACATCTTCCAGGGCAAGCGGCGGCAGATCTTCGTGCCCTTCACCAGCAGGCAAGGCGGACTGCACGCCTTCGAGGACATGAAGGAGACCAGGTGATCCTTCGGCCCGCTGCGGCTGTCGGACACGCGGCTGGCTGCGCTCTTCCTCGTCTCGACAGCAGTCCTGGGCTTCGAAATCGCGGTCATGCGCGTCTTCTCCGTGGCAAGCTGGTCGAACTTCGGTTCCATGGTCATCAGCATCGCCCTGCTCGGCTTCGGGCTGGCGGGAACGCTCCTGACCCTCCTGCAGTCCCGGGTACGCAGGGCGCCCGACGCCTGGATTTCTTCATCGGCCTTTGCCCTTGCGCCTTCGATGGCGCTCGCCGCACGCGGTGGCCCAGCAGGTGCCGTTCAACCCTGTCCTCATTGCAACCGATCCCGACCCAGGCCTGGTGGATCGCGGCATACTATGTCGTTTATGGCCTTCCCTTTTTTGTCGGGGGGCTTTTCATCGGAACGATGTTCACCATCCTCTCCAGCCGGATGCATGCCCTGTATTTCTGGAACATGCTGGGATCGGGCATCGGAGGCCTGCTGGTGCTCGTGCTCATGTTCCTGGTCCCGCCGGATTTCCTCATCTACCCGCTTGTCGGGATTGCGCTGATGCCCGGCCCTCCTGTGCACGGTGCACTGGGACTCCGCCACGGATCGGTTCTCCATCCGCACGATGGAGGCAGTGCTGTGCGTTCTGCTTTGTGCCGCAAGCATCTTTGTTGTCGGGCGGTTCGGAAGCATCCGCGTTTCCGATTTCAAACCGGAAAGCTACGCCCGCGACTTTCCCGATTCGACGATGCTCTACCACTCGTTCAGTCCACTCGGTGAGTCGCGCGTCTACTCCAGCTCGTACTTTCATTTCGCGCCCGGCCTGAGCGACAATGCCGGCGTGTCCCTGCCCCACATGCCCAGGAATGCATTCCTGGGGCTGTACGTGGACGGCAATGGCCCTGTTGGTGTCATGAGGAAGCTCGCGGCCGATGAGGAGGCATACGTCGATTTCCTCCCGATGTCGGCCCCCTATCATGTCCTTTCGCGCCCTCGCGTCCTTCTCCTCAAGCTCGGCGGAGGCGCAGGCGTGCAGACCGCGCTGCACAACGGAGCTGGCAGCGTATGGGTCGTGGAGTCAAATCCGGACCTCCTGCACATGCTTCGTGACGTGCCCTTTTTCCAGGACTACACGGGCAACGTGCTGCAGGATCCCCGGGTGAAGCTGGTAAAATCGGAGGTGCGGGCTTTTGCCGCATCCACGCGGGAAAGATTCGGCCTGGTGGAGATCGGGCTGATCGATTCGATCGGGCTCTCGCAGGCCGGCGGATACTCCGTTGAAGAGAACTACACGTACACGGTGGAAGCCATCCGCGACTACATCAAGTGCCTCGCCCCTTCCGGGATTCTCTCCATCACGGTCTGGGACCGCCTCAGCCCTCCGCGGAACGTACCCCGGCTGCTTTCCACCGTCGTCGAGGCCCTGCGCAGCCATGGCGCCGGCCTGCCCTCGAACCGTGTCTTCGTCTTCAACCTCCTGCTCTCCACGGCCACGGTGCTCGTCAAGAACGGGGACTTCACGCCGGCGGAGATAGCGAAGCTCCGACAGTACTGCCGCCGCATGTCATTCGAGGTGGACTACGAACCCGGGGCCAGGCCATTTCCCGGCGGCTTTCAGAAAGTCCTGGCGGGGTATCGCGCGCTGTACGCGCCGGCAGCCGCCCCCACGGAAGACGCCGCTTCCCCGGACGTCCCGCTGAGGCCGGCTGACCTGTACAGGAATTCGATGCTCTGGCTTTTCGAGGGGCGGCAAAAGGCGCTGTACGACGGCTACGTTTTCGACATCGGGCCCGCAACCGACGACAAGCCCTACTACTCCGGCTACCTGAAGCCAGCCAGCCTCCCCCGGTTCGCGGCCAGGGTGGGAGAGATCCCCGAAGAGTGGGGGTACATCCTTCTCCTGGCCACGTTCGCCCAGTCGCTCCTGTTTGCGGTTCTGGTGGCCCTCGTCCCGGTGGGCGCCCGGTTCCGCGAGCTCTTCAAGGCCAGGCGGGGGACCCTCGGAATCATTCTCTACTACGCCTGCCTGGGGCTCGGGTACATGATGGCGGAGATCTACCTGATCCAGAAGTTCGTCTTCTACCTGGCGGACCCCGTGTACGCGAACTCCATCGTCATCACCATCCTGCTCATCTCTTCCGGCGTGGGAAGCCTTGCCGTCGGCAGCCGGCAGCGCACAAGCAGGGTGCTGGTGGCCGGAGCATGCGTCGGCATACTTGTCCTTGCTGCCTTCTTCCACTTCGGCTTGCCGGCACTGCTCGGGAGCACCCTCGGGCTCCCACTCGCGGTTCGCGCCGTGATCTCCGTGTTCGTGATAGCGCCGATCGGGTTCTTCATGGGCGTCCCCTTTCCCAGCGGGCTCGCGCAGCTCTCCCGGTCCCGCGAGGGAATCGTGCCGTGGGCCTGGGGCGTGAACGGCGCCCTCTCGGTGAGCGGATCCGTGCTCACGAGGATCGTTTCCACCTCCATGGGCTTCACGACGGTCCTGGCAGTGATGGCGGGGCTCTACCTCGCCGCGGGCGCCTTGTTCCCCGTCAACGGCGCAGGTTCGAGCCTGGAAAACTAGGGCAATCCGAGTATTCCCGCACTGCCGCTCCCCTCCGGGCCCTCCAGCTGCGGCACCTGGGAATATCCTTCATGCTTCAGTGACGCCCTGACGAGCTTCAGGAGCTGATCCCGTGTCACCCTGCCTTGCGTGTCCCGCAGGTGCCTGCAGAAGTAGTACGTGAACGCCCCTGCTGCCTTTCCGTCTATTTCGGCATCCGCGGAAAACTGGTCCGACCTGCACGCCGCCCAGAGCACGTGATTCATGGGGTCGGCCCGAGCAATCCGCCGGAGGCGCAGCTCCCGGCCGAACACCTCGTCGGCGCGCAATTGAACGTCCGGCGGAGGAGCGAGAAACCGCGGCCTGATGCAATGCCCGCTGTTCCAAAGGGATGTCTCTGACAGATCGGCGGGCGGGCGCGCCGCAAGAGAACGCCGGTCGAGGATGAGCTCACGAGTGCCGGTGCCCGAGTGGCACGAATCCAGGATGACTTCCAGCCGCGCACCTTTTTTCAGGCCCGAGATGAGACTTGCCAGGTCATCGTCCTTGATGAAGCCGTTGGTCCAGTTGAAATCATAGGGGCAGATCACCTCGTCCTTCCCGTCATCCAGCTCGTCTCCCTCTGTGTCGCGCACCTGCGACCCATGGCCGGAATAGTGAAAGACCAGGTTGTCTCCCGCCTGCGCGCCTCCAAGGAGTGATTTCAAGGCATCCAGGATCGCCGCCTTCCGGGCGCGCGCGTTGGAGAGCAGCACGATGTCCGACGGCGCGAATCCGAAATACTTCACCAGGACGTCATAGACGTTCGTGATGTCGTTCACGCATCCGTGGAGATCGTTCTGCGTGCCGGGATAATCGTTGATCCCGACCAGAAGCGCCTTCTTCCCCATACATTCTCCTTTCAGACTTTTGCCGCAACTGTAGCAGATGCGCTGCCGGTTCGCAACTCGTGGTTGCAGCGCCACGCCCCGGCCTTCCACCCTTTCTCTCCCGCGTGCTATATTCCCTCCCGGTTCAGACGACACAACAGCAAGGGGCCTCGATGCAAAAGCCGACCGTTGTCCTCCTGTTCCTCGCAGTCCTTTTTGCAGGAAGCATGCCTGCCTTCGCGCAGCTGGCAAGCGACCCGAACGACCACCTGTACGTCGACCTGAAGCTGTGGGAAGACCGGGGGCTCCTGCAGAATCTTCCTCCGCTGAAGCCCTACCCGATCCAGCTGCTGAAGAAACTTCTCACCGACGTCGAGGCACGGGGAGATTCCTCGGACAGGGATCGTGCGCAGGCGTACCTTGCCGAGATGAGCGACTTGATCGACTTCCACGGCGTGGCAGGCGCGGCGGCGCGCACCGATTTGAGCAGCGTGTACGGCCAGGTTACGCTGGGCGGCACGCTGCAGGGAACAATCCTCCCATCCCTCACCTACTCGGGGTCTCTTGCAGGAGTCGTGGACAACGGTCCGGGAGCATCCCTTCTCCCCGAGTACCAGCGGAGTCTTGTGGACTACGTGTACGATGGCGCGGTGAAGCCGCTCGGCGCGACTGCCTTCGTGCCGCGCGTTTCCTCGGCATCTTCCGTTGCCTTCGGATCGGACTCCTTCTACTTCCAGGCGGGCGACATCCGCGGCTCCTATGGACCGTTCTGGGGCGACAACGCGATTCTCAGCCCTTCCGCTCCCCAGGCCGGGCAGTTCTCCTACGTTTTCCGGCACGAGTATTTCACGGTGACCGAGCTCCTGATGGCAATCTCGGCGACAAGCAACGACGGCACCAGTGGACCGTCCCCGGACAAGTTTCTCTCCTTCCATTCCCTGGAGATGTATCCCCTTCCATGGCTCTCAGTGAGCGTTTTCGAGTCCATCGTCTGGGGCAATCGGTTCGAGCTGCTCTACACGCTCCCATTCGCAGTCTACTACTACGCCCAGGGGCTGGTAGGTTTCCCCGACAACACCTTCATCGGCCTCTCGGGGGGGATCAAGCTCCCCGAGTCCGTGCGCGCGGACTTCATCCTCTATGTCGATGATGCGGCCTTCAATGACCTGATCAAGCTGAACTTCAACACGATGCTGGTCTTCTCATTCCAGGCCGGCATTTCCTGGACCCCCAACCTGCCGTTCCTCGACGAGGCTCAGCTTCAACGGCATCGCGGTGACGCCGTACACGTACTCGCACACGGACGACGGGGACGACGCGCCGGGCAATACCAACTATCTCAACTACACCAACGCAGGACTGAACATGGGGCCCTCGCTCCAACCCAACTCGCTGCGCCTGGAGATCAGCGCCCTTTCCCGGCCCGTGCCGGCGGTTGATCTGAGCACCTTCCTGCGGATGATCATCCACGGCAACGCGTCGGATGGCATCTATGCCCGGCACTGGAACGATATTCGATGACGGCTACTCCGGGGGAAGCGCGACATTCAAACCGTCGTATGGGGGGCCCGGGTTTACATACACACGGTTCCTCACGCAGTCGGTCCTGGAAAAGACCTTCCAGGCAGGATTCGATGCTATCTGGTACATCGATACATCGGTAGGGAAGATGCAGGCGTCGCTCGGCTACACTTTCGAGTACATCCTCGATGCCGGGCTGGTCGGAGGGGCAAACCAGGTGAACAACTATCTCAGCGTCGGTTTCACTATCTCGCACTGAACAAGGCGCCGTGGCAAAGCTCATCATCATCGCCACGCCCATCGGCAACCTGGAGGACATCACTCTCCGTGCGGTGCGGGTGCTGGGCGAGCTGCACGCCCTGGCCTGCGAGGACACGCGCCACACGCGCATCCTTTTCGAGGCCCACGGCATCTCCAGCCCGCGGATCATCCTTTCCTACCGCGAGAGAAACGAGGCGCAGGCCGAGGCGCGCGTCATCGGGTTCCTCAAGCAGGGGCTGAGCGTCGGTGTCTGCTCCGACGCCGGTTACCCCGGGATCAGTGATGCCGGCTATCGCCTTATCTCGCGCGCCGTAGAGGAAGGATTCGAGATCGAAGTCGTGCCGGGCGCAGGCGCGGTGGAGCCCGCACTCATCTCATCAGGCCTTCCCACGTCCAGCTTCACGTTCAAGGGCTTTCCGCCGCGAAAGCCGGGAGTAAGGCGGCGCTTCCTCGGCCAGGACAAGGAGCAGCCGCATACGCTTGTCTTCTACGAGTCGCCCTTCCGCGTGTCCGCACTGCTGAGAGACGCGCTGGAGGTCTACGGTGACCGCCGCGCCGCCGTCTGCATCGAGCTGACCAAGAAGTTCGAACGGGTGGTTCGGGGAACCCTGAGCGAGCTGAACGCCAGGTTCAAGGACCATGCGATCAGGGGCGAAGTTACGGTGGTCATAGCAGGCAACCATCCGAAGTTCATCGCCACCCCGGAAGACACGTCTGAGGAGGATTTGGGGGGCGCGTTCGCGGACCAGCCTGTGGACGCATTCGAAGACGACCAAGGGGACGAGACCCAGAAAGCCTCGGATGAAGCGTCCGGCGACGAACCGTGGAAGGACGAGCTTTGATTGACACGCCTGCTGGGCGGCCCTAGGATAGTCCCGCCATGGCAAAGCTCTGGGAGAAGACCTACAGCCTCAACGCACTGATGGAGGCCTTCACCGTCGGGGAGGATCCGACGCTGGATGCGCGGCTGGTCAACGCTGACTGCGTGGCAAGCATGGCGCATGCGGCAATGCTCGCCCGCATCGGCATCCTCTCGAAAACGGAGAATGACTCCCTGCAGAAGGAGCTCGGCCGCATCGTCGAGAAAAATCAAAAAGGCGCCTTCCCGATGGCAAGGTCCGACGAGGACGTGCACACGGCCATTGAAAATCACCTCGTGGCGGCCGTCGGCGATGCCGGAAAGCGGATCCACACCGGACGGTCGCGGAATGACCAGGTGCTTGCGGCGCTCCGACTATGGTCACGGGGATTCCTCTTTGCGTTCCACGGGGCCGGGATCTCCCTGGCAGGCAGGCTCCTGGACTTCGCGGAAAAGCACGTCCGAACGCCCATGCCGGGGCGGACGCACATGCAGATCGCCATGCCGTCCTCGGTCGGCCTCTGGGCCGCGGCGTGGGCGGAAGAGCTTCTGGACGACATGGCCCTTGCGCACAACGCGTTCGTTCTCCTGGACTGCTGTCCCCTCGGGTCCGCCGCGAGCTATGGCGTTCCCCTCCCCCTGGACCGCGAAATGGTGGCGGAGCTCCTCGGATTTTCCCGGGTGCAGAACAACGTGCTGTACGCAAACAACAGCCGCGGGAAGCTCGAATCCGTCGCCCTCGAGGCAGTGGAGCAGGCCGCGCTCACCCTGTCGCGCATGGCGCAGGACCTCATCCTCTTTTCCCTGCCGGAGTTCGGGTACTTCACGCTTCCTGCCGAGCTGTGCTCAGGCTCGAGCATCATGCCGCAGAAAAAAAACCCCGATGGGCTGGAGCTCCTGCGTGCCAGGAGCGCATCCATCTCGGCCCAGCTTCTTTCCGTGAAAACAATCCTGCGCGCCCTGCCCAGCGGCTACAACAGGGACCTGCAGGAGACCAAGGGCCCCTATTTCCGCGCCTGTGAAGACGGGCTGGGCTGCCTGCGGATCATGGACCTGACGATGGAGAAGCTCGTGGTGAATGATGCTGCGCTGCGAGAAGCCTTCACGCCAGAGATTTTCGCAACCGACCGCGCACTCGAGCTCGTCTCGGGAGGCACCCCGTTTCGGGATGCGTACAAAGAAGTCGGCCGCACGCTGGAAACCCTGGCGGGCAGGGACCCGGTTGAGGCCATTGGCCGCAGGACATCCACGGGCTCGCCAGGAAACCTCCGCCTTGACATTCCGCGGGCTGCGGCAAAACGGGAAGCCGATTGGCTGCAGGGTGAGGAGTTGATGAAGCGGGAAAAGATTGCACGGCTCGCGGGCAGGGACGTGGATCTGTTCACGGATCCTTTGAGGGTCGACGGCGCGTAGGGCTGGCAGCGGGCCACAGGAACCACCCTCGGAAGCGGGCCCGCACCCGGGCCGGGGCCGCAGACGGCCGGTCACTGGAACGAAAGAGATCCCGAGACGGTGTTCCCGCTGACGAGGGTCCTGCCGAATCCAATCCGAAGGCCCCGCTCGGTACGGATTGCGCCCACAGTGATGCTCCCCGAAACGGAGTGCAGGTCAAACGCGAGATCCTCGATCGGCGAGTCCAGCTCTACGTCGATGGTGCCGGAAATCGAGGAAAACGCCGAATCATCCATGAGCCGAAGCCCCCTGCCCGTGATGCTCCCGGAGACTGTCCGGGCGATGACGCCTCCCTGGGTCGAGTCCAGGTCAATGCTGCCGGAAACGGTTTCAGCGGTGAGCAGGCCGCTCACGCGGTACAGGCGGACCCGGCCCGAAACCGTGCGCACTCTGCATTTGTCGCTCTCCAGCCTGTCGACGAAAACCCTTCCCGATCCCGTCTCCAGGATGAGCTCGGTATCGCGAGGCGCGAGCACGCGGATCTGGCCTGACACGGGAGCGGGAAAAAGGCCGTCATTCTCGAGCCACACGGTAAGCCGCGCGCCGTCACGCTTGTGCACGATCCTGCTCTCCGATCCGCGGTCGGAAGACAAATCGGGCGACTGCCGCGTGTCCAGACAGACATCCGTCCCGTCTCCACCACTGACCCTGACGTCAAGAGCTCCTGAGCGAACCACGATGACCCCGATTCCGGAAAAACCCGTCGAGCTGTCCTCTTCATCTCCTGACGCGCACGCCAGGGGTGCGGCACAGGCGAGAGCCGCGGCAATCAATATGAAACATTTCATGTCCCGTTCATGTCCCTCCCACACTGCAACACCGGACCAGCGGTCCTCAGCCACCGGGTGTTCTCAAGCCCTCATTTGCCGCGGCACCGAGCGGGGCCGTATCTTTCAGCTCGACATGAGTGACCTCCTGGACGCTTACTCCCGCGCAGTCGTCGATGCCGTGGAAAAGCTGAGCCCGTCGGTGGTCCACATCCAGGTTGCCGGCCGGCGGCACGGAAGGGAGAGCGAGGGAAGCGGCTCGGGATTCATTTTTGCGCCGGATGGGTTCGTGCTGACCAACAGCCACGTCGTGCGGGGCGCCACTCACATGGACGCCGTCCTGATGGACGGGCGGCGGCTCACGGCAGACCTCGTGGGGGACGATCCGGACACCGACCTGGCGGTCGTGCGGGTGCATGAATCGGGCCTGCCGCCTGCCCGTCTTGGCGATTCCGAGGCCCTGAAGGTGGGCCAGCTGGCAATCGCAATCGGAAACCCTCTAGGGTTCCAGTGCACGGTCACCGCGGGTGTTGTGAGCGCGCTCGGGCGGTCCCTGCGCTCCCAGTCCGGCAGGCTTATCGACAACGTGATCCAGACTGATGCCGCCCTGAATCCGGGAAACTCCGGCGGCCCCCTCATCACCTCGCGCGGCGAGGTCATCGGGGTGAACACGGCGATCATCCTCGGAGCACAGGGGCTCTGTTTTGCAACGCCCATCAACACTGCGCAGTACGTGGTACCACGGCTCATCAGGGACGGCAGGATCCGCCGAGGCTGGCTGGGCATCGGCGGCCAGAACATGAAAGTGCCTCCCCATGCCGCCCACGTGCTCGGGCTCCGGGCGGAAAGCGGCGTGCTGGTGATCTCCGTGGAGCCGGGCTCGCCGGCGGAGCGCGCCGGCTTCCAGGACCGTGACCTGCTGGTGGAGTTCGAGGGACAGCCGATCTCCTCCATTGACGACTTGCACAGGCAGCTTACAGAGGAGCGGATCGGGAAAACGGCCGAGGTCGTGGTGGTCAGGCACTCGCAGCGCGTCTCACTCCGGACGGTTCCGCGTGAGCCCGTGTACCCGATGAACAACTAGGGCGCCGCCCGGCTGGGCGCCTCTCGGCAATTTGCGGATTTTCGTGGTATTATAGGCGCATGAGCAGAAACACAATCCTCGTGGCGCTCTTTGCCGGCGTTCTTGCAATGGGAGCGTTCGCGCAGGCGTTTACGGTCAGTTACCTTGACGGCACGGTGGAGCTCCAATCCGCAAAGGGCTGGGGCGCGGTGGCAATCGGAGACAAGGTGCCGGCTGATGCCACGGTTCGAATTTCACAGGCCGGCTCGCTGGAGCTCGTTCGGGCCAGGACGAAGATCACTGTCCTGAAGGACGGAGTCTACTCCATGGCCAGATTGTCTGCGGCAGCGGTCAGCGGCGGCTCGGCCGGAGTGGGAGGGACGATAGCCCAGAAGCTGCAGACGCTTGTCGCCGAGAAGCCGAAGGCAAACGCTGCAGGAGGAGTACGGGGAGCGGAACAAGGGACGGCAACGGTCACGTGGGTGGATGAAAACGACGAGGCACGCACGAAGGTCCAGGCCCTCCTGGACAAGCACCTCTACACGGACGCCGTGAGCCTCCTGAACGACTCGATCAGGGATGCCACTTCCGACGAGGACACGGCTGAGCTCACCTACCTGCTGGGAGTCGCTTACTACGGGCAAGGCCAGACCGCGAAATCGTTCCGAACGCTTGAGAAGGTCACACCTCAGCCCGACGCACCCTGGTATGCGCGGTATGTCATCCTGAAGGCCCAGGTTCTCGTTGACACGCAGAACTACCGCGATGCGCTGGACCTGCTCACCCCGTTCATTGCCGCCTACCCGACGGGCGAAGCCACCCAGGTGGCCTACCTCCTTTCAGGCTTGAGCCAGAAAGGTCTCGGAAACCAGGCAGGTGCACGGGCCTCCCTGGACTCCGGCTACCAGCTCAACCCGGGCACTGACACGGCAAAGCTCATCGATCAGCAGAGAAAGTCGCTGTGAAGCAGGAAATTCGAGCCGCGGGAGCCCCGGCTCCAATTGGGCCGTACTCGCAGGGAATCGTGACAACGGGGCGTCTCCTCTTTGTCGCGGGCCAGACACCGAAGGACCCGGCAACAGGGTCGATGCCCGCGGACTTCCGTGCCCAGGCGGAACAGTGCCTGCAGAATGTGAAGGCCATCGTCGAAGCAGGCGGAGCATCCATGGCTGACGTGGTGAAGGTGAATGCATACCTCGCCGACCTTGCCAATTTCCCCGTGTTCAACGAAGTTTACGCCTCGTTCTTCCCGCAGCCCTGGCCGGCGCGCACCACGATCGGCGCCACGCTCCCCGGCGGTGCCGTCCAGGTGGAGATCGACGTCGTGGTCAGCCTGCAGAAGGAGACCTCACCCGCCGAATCAGGCATCACCGCTTGAAGCAGATGCCACTCCTCCAAGCAGGCGTCACGTGTCCAGGAAGGAGAACACCTCTCTCGGGTCCGAGATGAGCCGGTCCGCTCCGGATGCCAGGAGCTCTTCCGCGGTCCTGAATCCCCACAGGACCCCGATGGCATACATGCCGGCATTGTGCGCTGTCTGCATGTCCGTGTTCGTGTCTCCCAGGTAGAGAAACTCTCCCGGCGGAATGTCGAGCCGGCGGCAGACGTCCAGGGCCGCGCCCGCGTCAGGCTTGATGGGAATCTCCGGCCGGGCGCCCAGGACGGCATCGAACTTCCAGCGGGGAAAGAAGTGCGCCACAACTTCCAGTGTGGCAGGATGCGGCTTGTTCGACAGTACGGCCATCTGAACCCCGCGGGCCGCCAGCCCGTCAAGGAGCTCCGGGATTCCCTTGTAGGGGCGGGTCTTTGCTTTCCACCGCAGGGAATACTCCTTCCGCATCAACGGCACCAGCTCGTTCACGACGGCATCCGTTTCCCGCGGGCCGGGAGGCAGCGCGCGCCGCACCAGGTTGGTCACCCCGTCCCCGACGAAATCTGCGAACGATGTGATGGGATGCGTTGGATAACTGCGAGAGGCAAGCACCGCGTTCATGGAGTCCCCGAGATCGTCCAGGGTGTCCAGGAGGGTGCCGTCAAGGTCGAAGAGAACTGCTTTGTACGCCATTGTGTGTACCGCACTATAGCCGGACGGCCGCGAATTGACAACTGAACCGAGAATGGGCAGTATGCCGGGAATGAACCCCTCCCCTACAATCACCGAAAGCGAAATCGCTGAGGAACCCGCTGCTATCGAAAAGACCCTGCAGGCAAACGCTTCAGAAGTCGATGGACTCTGCCGGGATCTGAGAAGCCGGAACATTACAACGGTGATGATCGCGGCACGGGGAAGCTCCGACAACGCCGGGGTGTATGCGAAATACATCTTCCAGTCCTTCAACCAGGTCATGGTTGCCATGGCAACCCCGTCGCTGTACACCTTCTATCATACTCCGCCGCGGCTCTCGGGCGTCTTTGTGCTGGGGATATCGCAGTCCGGGCAGTCCGAGGACATCGTCGAAGTGATGGCGGAGGCCAGGCGACAGGGCGCCCTGACCGCGTGCATCACGGTGGACGCGAAGTCGCCCATCGCGGCCCAGTCAAACAGGGTGCTTCGGCTCGAGACGGGCACGGAGAAGGCAGTCGCCGCCACCAAGACTTTCACCTCGTCGCTTGCGCTCATTGCGGGTCTCTCTGTTGCCTGGGAAGGGAGCAGGGAGCGCGCGGCTGAGCTCGAACGAATACCTGGTCTCGCTGCTCGAACAATCGCGCTTGCGGGAGGGCCCGCAGCCTCGCAGGCCCCACAGTATCGAGTGATGAACAGGTGTGTCGTGATTGGCCGCGGGTTCACGCACGGGATCGTCAGGGAGATCGCCCTCAAGCTGAAAGAGCTAACGTATGTCGCAGTGGAGCCTTACTCCTCGGCGGATTTCCAGCACGGGCCCATGGCCATGATAGAGAAGGGTTTCCCGGTCATCCTCGTGGCGCCGCGCGGCATCCTGCACGACCAGCTCCTGCAGTTCGCTGGAAAACTGAAGGAAAAGAACCCCGAGCTCATCTGCATCAGTGACTCGCCGGCCGTGCTCGACCTGGGGAACACCGCTCTTCCATTCGCTGAAAGCGCGCCCGAGTGGCTTTCCCCGATCCTGGCCGTACTGCCCGGGACAACTTTTCGCGCTCCGACTCTCCATTGCAAAAGGCATCGATCCGGATGTTCCACGAGGCTTGCAGAAGGTGACCGTCACCCGGTTGAGGCTCGTGTCTTTACGTTTTTCTGTACGTGAAAGAAAAGGATACCCCCCTGATTCTCGAAAGAAAGGTCCCAGAGTGCCGGGTCGAAAACCGAGAGGATTTCCCGGACCATTTCTGGCTCGATGGCAGTCTCGGAAGGGATCTCGTCGGGAGGCTGCTTGATGAAGACCGTGCCGAACACCACCCCGTCCTTCTTGAGCACGCGGTGGATTTCGGTTGCCGCCTTGTGGGGGTTGGGAAAGACATTGAAGGCCATGAGCGCAATGCACAGATCAACGCAGTTGTCGGGCAGCGGGACGCGCTCGGCGTCGATGTTCCAGAGAGCCGCGTTCAGGTTCTCGCCCAGCAGGTCCCTGGCGTGGTCCAGCATGGCGAGGGAAATGTCCATTCCGAGGTATATCGAGGTTTGAGGCACGAAAGAGCCTACCGGGAAGGCGGTTCCGCATCCGACATCAAGGATGACCTTGCCGGAGGAGTTCGTCATGAAAGCTTCAAGCTTGGCCGTGTAGGTTCCCCAGGGACAGGAGAGACTCTCCACGAGCCTTACAATTGCGTTGTCATAAGAAGCAGCAACGACATCGAATGTCTTCTGAACGATCTGCTGGGCGTCGGAAAGAGGCAGAGAAGTGAGAAAATCCACCATGCCGTTCTTGACTGGATATACCCTTCCACATCGAGAGCAGGTGAAAGAATCCCCGTTTCGCGCAAGATCCTCCCTGCAGCTCGGGCAGAAAGGCGAAAACAATTGCATGCTGTGGATAGTAGGCTACACTCCGCTGCCATGTCAAACCTTTTATGCTACGTTTCGCCGGATGTGAAATATCTTCTCCCTGGCACTGACAGCAGAAATGCCGGGGAAACCAATGAAGACTGACTTTTCGTCACTTCTCAACGAAAACCAGGCGGAAGCAGTGCGGACCACTGAAGGCCCGCTGCTGATCATTGCAGGTGCCGGGTCCGGGAAAACACGCGTCATCACCTGCCGAATCGCGCATCTCCTGGGAAAAGGGGTGCGGCAATCCGAGATACTCGCCGTCACCTTCACGAACAAGGCGGCACGCGAAATGGCCCAGAGAGTTCGGGAGATCGTGCCGAAGAAGCTTTCCCGGCTCACCGTGTCAACGTTTCACGCCTTCGGCGCCCAGATGCTCCGGGAAAAGCACGAGCTGCTCGGTTACAGGGCCAACTTCAGCATTCACGATTCGCAGGACCAGGCAGCTCTTCTGCGGGAGACCTCGCGCGAGCTCGGGGCCAAGGGTGTCCCCCCTGACCTCATGGCGGCCGCACAGGTCATTTCCGCTGTAAAAACAGGCAGGGCCTCGTGGACGCCGGAGAACAGGCAATTCCGGCCGCTTTTCAAGGAGTACCAGAAAAACCTCAAAACCTATAATGCCGTTGACTTTGACGACCTGATCATGCTGCCGCTCAAGCTCCTTGCCTCCTTTCCCGAGGTCAAGGACGAGTACCACGAAAGGTTCCGCTACCTCCTGGTGGACGAGTTCCAGGACACGTCAAGCGCACAGTACGATCTCATGAGGCTTCTTGTGGGCCCTGCCGGCAACGTCTGTGTGGTCGGGGACGACGACCAGTCCATCTATTCCTGGCGCGGGGCAAGCTACGAGAACATCCTGCGCTTCGAGAGAGACTTCCCAAACGTCACGGTGATCACCCTGGAGCAGAACTACCGGTCCACGAAGACAATCCTGCGGGCGGCAAACGCGCTCATCTCCGGCAACAGCCAGCGCAAGAAGAAGGCCCTCTGGACAGGGCTTCCTGAGGGGGATCTCATAGAAGAGTATGCGGCGGAAACGGAAGTGGACGAGGCAGAACATATCGCTTCCCGGATCCGCACCCTGATGGTCCGCGACTCCTATCGCTTCGATGACTTTGGAGTGTTGTTGAGGGCCAACCACCTCACGCGCGCCCTGGAGGAGTCCTTCCGTAAGGAAAGCATCCCTTACCTTGTTTCCGGCGGCATGAGCTTCTTCGAGCGCCAGGAGGTGCGCGACATGCTGGCCTACCTGAAACTCTTCGCCAACCCTGACAACGACACCTCTCTTCTTCGCATTGTCAACACGCCGCGGCGCGGCATCGGGCGCAAGCTGCTGGAACACGCCGCTGCGCATGCAACGGAGCATCGCTGTTCGATATTCTCGGCAATCGCCGCCCTCGGGCACCGAGCCGGGTCTCGGCCTGGAAGAGAAGTCAATGACGGCAGCGGCGGAGTTCACCGGGCTCGTCCAGGAGTTCCGATTGCGTTTCCTCACCCCCCAGAAACTTGCCCAGTCCCTGCGGGAGCTGGTGGAGGAGATCGACTACTGGGGTCACCTCCTTTCGGAGAACAAGGACGCGCGGGACAAGGATGTCGTGAAGTGGAAGTTCGGAAACGTGGAGTCCCTGGTCGGATCCATTGCCGACTACGAGGAGGACCGGGACAACGCCGACCCTTCCCTCTTCGACTACCTTTCGCGGGTGTCCCTGGCCAGCAGAGACGACCTTGACGTGAGGGATGAAGGAGGAAGGGTCAACCTGATGACCATCCACGCCGCAAAAGGCCTGGAGTTCCCGGTGGTTTTTGTTGCAGCGGTGGAGAAAGACATCATCCCCCACCTCCGCTCGGTGGAAGAGGCCGAGGCAAACGTGGAAGAGGAGCGTCGGCTGCTCTACGTGGCGCTGACGCGGGCACGGAAGCGGCTTTTTCTCACCTTCTGTTCGTCCCGAAGAAGAATGGGCAAGCCCGTCGAATCGTTTCCTTCTCCCTTCCTGGACGAGATCCCCGCTGATTGCGTCACGGCACCTGTGGAGGACGCGAGCTTCGTGCCGGATTTCAAGGACGCCTGGAAGAAGATAGCGGGCGACTGAGCACGAACGAAAAAGGAGGCGCATTTCTGCGTCTCCTTCTCACTGCGGACGGCCTGCCTTACATGTACGCGCGCAACGTATGGCTGCGGGAGGGGTGCTGGAGCCGCTTGATGGCCTTTTTCTCGATCTGACGGATCCTCTCCTTTGTCAGCTTGTACATGCTGCCGATTTCTTTCAGCGACATGGGCCGCTTCCCGTTCAGCCCGAAGCGGTACTGGACGATCTCCGATTCCTTCTGGGAAAGCGACGTAAGAATACCGTTGATGTCCTGCCGAAGGGAGTTCGAGATTGCCACGTCGTCAGGCGTGGTGTGGTTCTTGTCTTCCACGAAGTCCCCCAGCAGGGACGAGTCCTTTTCCGAGTACACTGGAGTGTCCAGGCTGATCAGCTCCCGGGAGATGTTCAGAAGATCGGAAACGTGCTCCCGGTCCAGGTCCAGCTTCTTTGCGATCATGTCCGTCTCCGAAACGAGGAACTGCTCGCCCTGGAGGTCCTTGCGGACCTTCTCTATCTGCACGAGCTCATTGGCCCTGTTCAAAGGCAGCCTGATCATCCGCGACTTTTCACAGATGGCCTTGAGGATGGCCTGGCGGATCCACCACACGGCGTACGAGATGAAATGATACCCCTTTTCGACGTCGAACCGCTCGATGGCGTTCATGAGGCCGATATTCCCTTCGCTGATGAGGTCAGCCAGGGGGAGGCCCTGGTTCTGGTACTTCTTTGCAACGTTGACGACGAAACGAAGATTTGCCCGGATCAGTTTTTCCTTGGAGGGAATGTCGTTTTTGGCAGCCTTGCGCGCGTAGCGTTCCTCTTCTTCCCTCGTTAGAAGGGGAATCTTGTTGATCTCCTTGAGGTACAGGGACAGAATGTTCTCATCAGCCCGTGATGTCTTCTTCTCCCTTTCGATCATGACTGCATTACTCATGTTTACCTCTTGGCCAATGAGGTTGCAAGGAGCGTGCCAAGGGCAGCGGCGGTGTTAACTGTATACTATTGCAGGGAAAGAAATTATAAGTTCTCGAAAGAGTGTTTTCCAGAACGTCGCAACAATGAGTCAATCTGACCCAATTTTGCAGGATTGCCAAATTTATGACTCAAAAACTACCACTCAGAAGCTCCTCCTTGCCGGGAGTCCTCCCGCAGCAGAGCATAAATGGCATCCCGGAGCCACAGGAACACCGATCACCGAGGCCGACTTTCTGTTTTGTCTGGAAATTGACGGTAATTACGGGTCCATCAAGGTGCGGCTCCGCAAGAACAACCGTGGGAAACACGATTCGGACTGCGCGGAATACCGCGAGCTTCTCGCATCCCGACAATGTGCGCAGGTCCGTCGAGGCTTGCAGCTCGTGCCAGGAATCCTTGATCAGGTCGCGGATCATGTCGTGCTCCGCGAGGGTGGAAAACGTCCTCTTGTTCTTGCCCAGGAGATATCTCACGGTCTGCAACGATGAGAAGGCCTGCCAGTCATCCGCCTCGGATGAATCCTGCCTTTCCATCCCGTAGCAGTTCGTATAACGAGAGAGCATCTTGCGAGTAGGGCCGCGCTTGTTCAGGCGCTGGCAGGAGATCCAGCTCTTGATGGCGGACTGGGGAAACCCGATGCGCTGCAGTGCGACGCCGAGGTACAGGCAGATCTTGTACAGTTCCCTCGAGTTGGAAGGCGGGCATTCCTCCAGGGCGGTCTGCAGTGCTTTGACGGCCTCGGCAGGCCTGTGCCGCGCGAGTGATCCGAGCCCCCTGCCGTAGTGCGGTGCCCATTTCCTTTCCTGCATCTCCCTTTAAGGTACCGTGAGAAACTCTTTCAGGGAAGGGAAACGCGCGTCCCTTCCGGTGCCCGCTAAAGATCTCCTTGACGATCAGGGGGCACTTTGTCTATATTGACTTGAAAAATCACCGCCACATGCTAGTGCGTGATCGCCAACACTAGAACAACCTAAGGGAGGAGTACTGGACATGAAGGTCACACCGCTTGGAGATCGCATCCTCGTGAAGATGGTGGAAATGGAGACAAAGACGGCTGGAGGGATCCTGATTCCGCAGACCGCACAGGAAAAGACCCAGGAAGGCGTCGTTGTAGCCGTGGGAGATGACGAGGCGATCAAGGTGAAGGCCAAGGACCGCGTCATCTACGACAAGTACGCGGGGACCACGATCAAGGTCGGGGGCGAGGAGCAGCTCATCCTGAAGGCGGCCGACATTCTGGCAAAGCTCGAGTAAGAGGCGTTCAGCCGCTCAGGAGGGAGGCGTCCCGTCGCCTTCCTCTTTTTTTTGCCCGAAGAAGGCGGCCACCTCGCGAAGGACCTCGGCGGCCGGAGCCACCACGCGGCGGGCCGGCGGGAGGCTCTCCAGGAAAACCGAGCCGTATTTCTTCGTCACGATGCGGGGATCGAGGATGAGAACCACGCCGGAGTCGTCCTGGCGGCGCATGAGCCTGCCGAACCCCTGCCGCATCCGCACCACCGCGTCCGGCAGGGACAGCTCCCCGAAAGGATTGCCGCCTCGTTCCTCGATGGACGCCATCCGCGCCTTGAGTACGGGCTCGGAGGGCACGCGGAACGGCAATCGGCAGAGGATCACCATCTGCAGCGTGTCCCCGGGCACGTCTACTCCCTCCCAGAAAGAGTCCGTGGCAAAAAGCACGCTCGAACGCTCGGCGCGAAACGAGTCCAGGAGCCGGGCCCTGTCCTCGTCGCCCTGTTTCATCAGGCGGATGCCGGCCCGGGCAAGCTCCGGGCTGGACAGCGGTGTACATCTCCCTCAGGAGGCTGTAGGAGGTGAAGAGGACGAGGCCCGCCCCTCGGCTGGCCAGAAGGGCCCGCGAAAGGAACCGTGCCCAGGAACTCCGGTGCCCGGGGCCATCAGGCGCCGGCGCGTCGGTGGGCACGCCCAGGAGCACGTGCTCCTCGGTAGTTGAACGGCGAGGGGAACGACCGGAAATCCGGCTCTCGTTCCGCGAAAGTTTCAGAGTCCGGCCCAGCCCGATCCTGCCTGCCCAGTAGGAGAAGCTCCCCGGCAACGGTGAGGGTGGCGGACGTGAATACCGCGGTGCGGAGGGGCTGATATACGGCCTCCCGCATGAGGGGCCCCACCTCCAGGGGCGTGATCACCAGCCGCACCGCCTGTTCTGGCTCTGCTGACCCCCGGCGGCTTGCCCGCAGGGACTCCAGCCAGAAAATGTCATTCTCGCCTGCCTCACCAAGTCGGAACCTGTCAATCATGTCGGCGATTCCCGAGCAGGCGCGAGAGCTGCACGCGGCAGTCCCAGGCGATCGACTCCTGCGGAGAGCGATCCTTCGGCCGGGTTTCGCTGCGAGGTTTCGAGCTTCTCCAGCAGGTCGGAGAATCCATCCGAAAGCTCCCGGATGGAGAAAGAGAGGTTGCCCAGCTCGGCGCCGACGCCGTCGCGGAAGTCCGGCAGGGTCCCGGCATCAAGCAGCAGCGAAGACTCCCGGCCAAGAACGGCAAGCACCGCCGTGTCCAGCTCGGCCGCCCTCTCCTGCACCGCCTGCGCAAGCATCGGGACCCCGACGGCGCGCGCGCCGGCGCCGAGCATCCGCAGGAGCGCCGGCAAGTGGCCGGTGACCTTGCCCTTCCGCTTCCTGTACAGCCGGCCGAGGTGCCGGTTGATCGTGAACCGGGAGAAGCTCTGCGAAAAGAAGGAGCTTGCCGCCTTCTCCACGTTGTGCGCCTCGTCGAAGATGACGCGCCGGAACGGCGGAAGCACAGCAGGGTCGTCGTATCCCGAGCCGGCGAGCCGCAGCGCCAGGTCGGCGAACAGGAGGTGGTGATTCGCTATGAGGATCTTCGCCGACGAGGCTTCACGGCGCGCCTTCACAACGAAGCATCCATCGCGCTGGCCGCACCGCAGCCCGAGGCAGGCGTCTGCCTCGGAGCATACCTTTGACCACGTTTCGTCGGTGGGATAGAAGGACAGGTCGGTGCGGCTGCCCGGTCTCCGTGGTCCTCCCCCACTCCCTGATCGACAGCAGCTCGGCGTCCTTTTCGTCGAAGAGGCCCATTTCCTCCAGCGCCTCGCCCAGGCGGTGGAGGCAGAGGTAGTTCCCCCTCCCTTTCACCAGGACGACCTTCGGGTCCTCCCCGAGGACTTTCTTGGCCAGGGGGATGTCCTTCTCCATGAGCTGCTGCTGAAGATTGATCGTGTTCGTTGAAACGACCACCCGCTCCCCGTTCCGCGCGGCCCACGCGACTGCCGGCACAAGGTATGCGAGGGACTTCCCGACGCCGGTTCCCGCCTCGGCAGCGCAGATGTCGTCATTGTTGAATGCCCGGCAGACGTGCCGGAGCATGCTGGTCTGGCTTTCCCGTCTCCTCGAACAGCGGATACACCCTGCTCAGGGTGCCGCCCGGGGAGAGACCGGCCGCAAGCTCCTCCTCGTCGAGCAGGACGATCTCGTGCGGCTGCACCGGCTCGGCAACGACGTAGATGTCCTCCACGTCGTTGTCCACGATGTAGAAGCCGATGCCCTGGTTTCCCAGGCGGGAAGCAACGGCAAGGTCGGCGTTGGAAGGCCGTGTCCCCCCCGACGGGTGGTTGTGGATGACCGCATCGCCCTCATCGAGATGGGGGCTCAGCACGGGCACCGCCTCGTCGGTGCCGCGCGCTCCCACGGTGACGGAGGAGACCTTGCCGTCATCGCCCATCCTGCCGACCAGGAACACCTCGTTCCCGTCCGCGTCCGCTATGGCCTCGCGGATCTCCTGGATGACCGCGGAGCTCAGCCGTTCTTCAGCCCGCAACCGGCTCTGTCTCCAGCCTGGAAAGGATGCCGTTCAGCAGCTCGTGAACCGGGGCCCGGCCTCCTTTCCCGCCGCGATCACCTCCGCATGGTCCAGCGGCTGAGGGAGGATCCCTGCCGCCATGTTTGTCACGCAGGAGATCCCCAGGACGCGCATGCCGAGGTACGCGGCGGCGATCACTTCGGGAACCGTGGACATGCCCACCAGGTCGGCGCCGATTGCCGCCAGCATCCGGATCTCGGCGGGCGTTTCGTAGGAAGGGCCGGCAAAAGCGGCGTATACGCCCTCCTTCAAGGGAGCCTCGGACACCGCGCGGGCCAGGTCACGCGAGCCCCGGGGTCGTAGGCCGTTGTCATGTCGGGGAACCGCGGCCCCTGCCCGGGATTCGGGCCGCGCAGGGGATTCACCCCCATGAAATTGACGTGGTCGCGGATCAGGACGAGCTCACCGACCGAGTACGAGCGGTTCACGCCCCCGGCGGCGTTGGTGACCACGAGGGTCCGTACGCCGAGCCGGTGAAGGAGGAAAACCGGCAGGACCACGTCGTGGATGGAATGTCCCTCGTAGTAGTGGATCCGGCCTGCCATGATGGCAGTCGCGTTTCCGATGATGAACCGGCCCGAATGCCCCTTGACCGTCGGGACGGGGAAGCCCGGAAGCGAATGAAAGGGCATCTCGTCCCCCTGCACGCGCGCCGCGAAATCGCCGAGACCCGAGCCGAGGATGACCGCCGTGCGCGGCGTGCGCCGTGTGTGCGCGGCAAGGACTCCCCAGGCCGCATCCAGTCTTTCCTGCAAGCTCGGATTCCATGATTTTCCCTCTCTGCCGATATCAGGCAAGAGAGCGCAGCAGCTCCGCGGGCGTGCGGTAGAACCCCAGCCCTGTAGACGCGGCTCATCTTCTGCAGTATCCGCCAGTTCCACGTGAGTGCAGACCGGCGGCGGATGCGATTTCCACGATCCGCCTGTTCAGCCGGGCCGCCTCGGTCGGCTTTCCTTTCAGCAAGCTCTGCAGCAGGCTGTTGTAGCCCCGGTCCGGGCAGCCCAGTGTCGGATTCGAAAGAGCCCGGTTTCCTCTCCAGCCTCGCGGCCAGCTCCCGCGGGTCCATGACTCGGAAGCGGCGCCATGGGCAGCCCTGCCTTCTCCATGGCCGCGCACCCCTCGCGCAATGAGGCCTGCGGCAAGCTCGCGGCCCTCGGGAAAGGACAGGAAGACCCCGAGGGTCGTGTTGCACATGGCAACGGGCAGGAAGAGCAGCTGCCGGACAAGCAGCGAGTTGAGATACGGGCGCGCGTCCGGCACGGCCACGGCCTGGAACCCGAAGCCGGCGAGGTCGCGGAAGAGCCGTCCAGGATGCGGGGCGCGCTCGTAGAGGATGATCGGCTTCTCCGTGACAAGCTCCACGTCGTCGTCCTGGAGCTTCACCGCGTTCATCAGTGTCAGGCACAGCCGCAGCATCCCGGGCGCAACGGCAAGCCGATCGATTTCCGCGGGGTCGCAGTTGAAGAGCGCGACGGGGCATCGTCCCCCGCCTGTCAGCCGGGCGAAGTCGGGCCGGCGCAGGCGCGTGCAGATGGTGCCTCCCGAGGGTGACCAGCACCGCTTCCGGTCGCACCGCGTCCCGTCCTCCGGGCCCGGCCTGATCCACTCCCTGTGCCAGGTGCCAGCCTCCCGGGAGGACGATTCGAATTGTGGAAGCACCCGTGCCCGGCGGGCGATCGTCGGCCCCTCAGGACGACCTCGTGTCCCTTCAGCTTGAAGAGCCCTCCAAGAAGCGTTCCAACCGCGCCGGGGCCGAGGATCGATATGTCCATACCAGCGACTCGATTATGCCGACTTCCCCCAGAATAGCAAGAATCATGCAAGTTTATGCATTTCAAGCATACAGACAATTGACACGAATCGCGGCGGATATGGTAGCTGTCGATCTCCCTCAATACACATGGACAACAAGGAGAACCGTGCAGGTATGATCGTCCTCAAGTTCGGCGGCACGTCGGTACAGAACGCGGAAATGATGGATGCAACGCTTTCCATCGTCGAGGGCAGCTGGACAGGGCGCCCGTCCTCGTCTCTTCCGCCATGTCCAAGGTGACCGATCAGCTCCAGGATATCGCGCGGCGCGTCGGGGAAGGCAGGGAAGCGGAGTCCGAGGCAATCCTGGACGTCTGTCCTGGAACGGCACGTTGCCTGCGCGCGGTCTTTCCTCAGCGGGGAGAACCTCGGCCGTGTGCGAAAAGGACCTCGACCGCGGTCTGCGCGGAGCTGCGGGCCATCATCAAGGCCCTCGTGCTGCTGAAGGAGTGGTCGAAGCGGAGCAACGACGCCATCCTCTCCTTCGGAGAGCGGCTGTCCACGATCATCCTCGTGCACCGGGCGCACGAGCGGGGCATGGAGGCGGAGCTGCTTCGATTCCCGCGAGCTGATCAAAACGGACGACAATTTCACCGCCGCCGCTCCTATCGAGGATCTCACGCAGCGGCCAGGTGACCTCCCGGGTCCGGGCCAGGCCCGGAATGCTGGCGATCATCCAGGGATTCATCGCCTCCACGACGGGGGGCGCCACCACGACGCTCGGGCGCGGCGGCTCGGACTACACGGCCACCATCGTCGGCGCCGCGCTGCGGGCCGAGGAGGTGCAGATCTGGACCGACGTGACCGGGATCATGACCTCCGACCCGCGCATTGCGAAGTCCGCCCGGACCATTGACAAGATCAGCTACCGGGAGGCGGCGGAGCTCGCCTACTTCGGAGCAAAGGTGATCCACCCGTCCACGATCCAGCCCGCCGTGAACCTGGGCATCCCGGTCTGGGTGAAGAACACTTTCCGGCCCCAGGATGCGGGCACCTGCATCATCCCGAACGTGCCGGGGATCGGGCTGAAGGCCATTGCCTGCAAGAAGGGCATCACGCTGATCAACATCAGCTCCTCCCGCATGCTCCTGGCGTACGGGTTCCTGCGGCGGATCTTCGAGATCTTCGAGAAGCACCAGACGGCGGTCGACCTGATCGCCACCTCCGAGGTCTCCGTCTCCGTCACCATCGACAACGCCTCGCGCCGTGAACGCAATTGCCCGGGACCTCTCCGAGATCGGCACCGTCGGCGTGGAGGCGGACAAGAGCATCGTCTGCCTCGTCGGGCAGGACCTCTGGAAGGACACGACGTTCCTTGCGCGTGCGTTCTCCTCCCTGAAGGGCACGCCCGTTCGGATGATCTCGCTGGGCTCCTCGGACATCAACCTCTCCTTCGTCGTGCCCGTGGAAGCCACGGAAGACGCGGTCCGCACGCTGCACGACGAGTTCTTTCCCGCCTGAGGGGACCCGCCTGCGGGGCCCGCTGGCTGCGGCCTCGCGCAGGGGCCCTTGTGCGGAGGACCTGCCCGGGGTAGCGTCAGCGCCTGATGGAGATCGACGTTCCTCAAGATGCAGGGCTGCGGAGACGACGTGGTTGTCGTGGACGGCTCCGCGGGTTCCCGCCGAAGTCCCCGAGCATCTCCCGGACATCGCGCAGGGCATCCTTGACCGCTCGTTCGGCGTCGGCGGGCAACGCGCTGGTCGTCCTCGGAACGGCAGCCGACGGTGCTCCTGCCCGTGCGCTGCCTGGACGCCGAGGGCGACGATTGTCACGATCACCGGCAATGCCGCCCGGTGCGTCGCGCGCTACGCCACGGACTCCGGCGCGGTCAGCACGAACGACTTTCTCATCGATGTGCGGCACGCGGAAGATTCAGGCGCAGATCATCGACAGCGCCAACGTCCGCGTGGACATGGGGATGCCGCTCAGCGGCGAAAAGACCGCCGAGATACAGGGAGAGCCTCCGCGAATCCTTCACGCGCGCCATCCTCGTCCAGGGCCGCTCGGTCACCTACACGCCCATCTCGCTGGGCCGCTCCTACGCCATGATCTTCGTGCCGGATTTCTCGTTTCCCGTCCGCAAGACGGCGCGGGAGATCGCGGCGCAGCCGGACTTCCCGGAAGGAACCGGAATCGGCTTCGTGCAGGTCTGCTCGCGGGAAGAGCTGCGGCTGCGAGCCTGGGAGGCCCCGGGAGAGCCGCCCACGGACGAGTGCGCGTGCGCCTCGCGCGGCCCTTGTTGCCGCCGTCGTGAACGGGTTCACCGATCGCGAGCTGTTTGCCCGTCTCAAGGGCGGCACCATCTTCCTGCAGTGGGAGGAACCGGACAACCACATCTGGGTCACCGGCGCCGGCTCGTACGTTTTCACCGGCACCTGGGATTTCGACCCGGAAGCGGCGGAGTAGCGGCGTGGACGGGTTCATCGACAGGCTCGCCGGCTTCCTCCGCGACCTGCTCGGAGACGGGGGCGGCTTCCGCGGGGGAGCCCGGACGGGCACCGGCGCGGTACCAGGACCCTGACCTGCGCGACGCATGGGAGGAGCTGGACGACTACATGCGCGGGGAACGGGGAGCGCGCAGGCAGACAGGACGGCGGGAGCAGGTCCGGGCAGGACGGCAGGACGGCGAGCCGGCAGTCGCGGGGAGCGCGGCCCGCGGCGGACGAGTCACTGCGCCAGGACTACGCCAATCTCGAAGTTCCCTTTCGGCGCCGATATCGATACGGTCAGGAAGTCCTACAAGACGCTGATCACTGCGCTATCATCCCGACAAGCACGCGGGGGACCCCGAGAAACAACGCCTGGCGCTGGAAATCACGAAAAAAGTCAACCAGTCATTCGAAAGGATCAGGAGCCGCCACGAAGACGGCGACCGCTAGGGCAGCTCGGAACGCGAGCCAGGCCGATGGGGCTTCTGCGGAAGCAGGCGGCTGCCGTGCGCGGTCACCACCTATGTTTCGTCACCCGGCTCCAGCTCCTCGAGCTCTTCAAGGCTTGATGAATCCGGCGCTTCCGCCGACGTTTCTGCCCTCCCATCCATGGAGAATGTCCCGGCTTCCGCCACCTGCCCCTGTGTCGGGCCCGGGCTCGAAACGGGGCTCCGGTCGCGGCTCGGTTTCCGGCTCGAGAGCCTGCGCCTCCCTGACGTCTTCTTCCGCTTCGTCGAGGACCGGCACGATTCCCAGGGAGAGCGGCAGGGGCTGGGAGCCAGGGTCAGGCCGTTCGCAGCTCCGGCGGCAGGATCGGACCGCGCGCGCGCGGTGCCGGCCTTCTCCAGCTCGAACTCTCCAGCGCCTTGTCGATCTCCCCCACGATCGCCTGCATCGAGCGGCTGGACGCCGACGAGCTCATCCGACCTTCCGAGAAGTGTCCGCCGCGACGCCCGCCATCGCTCCCGAGGGTCGATTCGGCCTTGCCCATGCCGTCGGCGGCGGAATGCGCGAGGTCCGAGATCGAGCCGGTGACGGCGGTCACCTTCTCCAGCTCCTTGCGAAGAGCGCGGCCCGTCTCCAGCGACTCCTTGGAGTCGAAAGCGATCTGGCGCACGCCGTCCAGCACGGATTGAACGAGGTCGGCGATCTCGGAGGCCGAGCGCGCGCTGCGGTCGGCGAGCTTGCGCACCTGCTGCGCCACGACCGTGAATCCTCGCCCCGACTCCCCCGCCCGCGCGGCCTCGATGGCCGCGTTCAGGGAGAGAAGCTCGGTCTGGTCTGCAACGTCCCCGATCACCGACACGGCCTCCTCGATCCTGGCCGTGCGCTCTTCCAGCGTCCGCGTGGCCTCCATCCCCCGCGTGATGTTGCTCCAGCGACGTCTCCACCGCTGTCGTTCCATGCCTCGCGGCGTCGCGCCCGGCCGATGCGGTTTCCTCCACGCGCCGCACGGATTGCGCTATCCCGGCGATTCCGCGGCTGGCCTCCTCCACCGCCTTTGCCTGGTTCTTGACGCTGGTAACCGTGCGCGCGATTTTCGCTGTCACCTTTGCATACTCCGCGGCCAGGAGCTCGCCTGAGGTCCGCAGGGAAGTCACCAGCGTCTGCAGCGGAGCTCATTCGTCGAAGCTGGTCCACCAGCTCGCCGATCTCGTCCGGACGGCTGAACTCGGGCAATCCCGGATAGGTCCCCGTCGGAGATCCTCCTGCCTGCGGCAATGAGGTTGCGGATGTCCCGGCGAAGCGGGAAAAGGGTCCACAGAGAATACGCAAGCGCCGCCAGCGTTCCGATCCACAGCAGAATGGCGAGCAGGGCCAGCACGGAGCTCGCAAGGCCGCGGCGCGTATCGTAGATCCCGCCCAGCGCGGAGGAAAGCTGCCCCGCGGCGTTCTCCCCGTCTGCGACAGAACCCGGGAATCATGCGCAAAAAGCCGATCGTGCGACTCGGGGCTCTCGTAGGCATGGCCCTCGGTATCCAGGAAACGCTGGAGTGACACCTGCCATGTCGAGCCCAGGGAGGAGAGGGCCGGCCGCGAGGGCATCCCGGAGGTCGGAGGGATAGATCAGCGCGCCTTCCACGTCGACGGCCGCTCGGCAAGCAGGCGAAGCAGCTCCGTGTCCGCGTCCCGCATCTGGCGGGCGTGATTCTGCGCGGCCTCGGCTGAGGTGTCGAAGGCGAGCATGCCGGCCCGCAGGGTGATGAATCGCACCTTCTCCTGGATTGCCGTCAGGCGGCGCGCGTCATCGGCCACGGTGCGGTCCACCCGCACGTCCCGCGACGAAGTATACGGCCAGCAGGGCGATGGCGACGACGAGAAGCAGGGCAGCTCCCGATGAGCCTGCGTGAGGATGGATTTCTTCATAGCCCGTACTCCTCGATCTTGCGGTGCAGGGTCTTCCGCCCTATGCCTAGAATCTCGGCAGTCCGGCTCTTGTTCCCGCCTTCCCGCGCCAGGGTGGAGCGGATCACTTCCTTTTCCACGTCGGCAAGGCTCGCACCGACGGCAAGCCGCAGTGAATCCGTCCCCGTCTCCCCGCGGATGTTCGGGGGCAGGTCGTCCATGGTGATCGTGGTTCCCTTGGAAAGCACGACGGCGCTCTCGATGGAGTTGCGAAGCTGCCGCACGTTCCCCGGCCAGGAGTAGTTGTACAGGGCAAGGCGCGCTTTTGCGTCGATGCCTTCGATCGGCTTGCCGTTCTCCTGGCTGAACTCCCTGAGGAACGCCGCCACGAGGAGGGGTATGTCCTCCTTGCGCTCGCGCAGCGGAGGAATGTGGATGTTCACGACGTTCAGGCGGTAGTAGAGATCCTCGCGGAAGGTCCCCTTGGCGATGGCCTCCTTCAGGTCCCTGTTGGTGGCGGCGATGAGCCGCACGTCCATTTCCACCGTCTCCTCGCCGCCCACCCGCTCGAACTTCTTCTCCTCCAGGACGCGCAGGAGCTTGATCTGGACGTTCTGGTTGATCTCCCCGATCTCGTCCAGGAAGAGCGTTCCAAGGTGGGCAAGCTCGAAGCGGCCCCGCTTGCGGGCGATCGCCCCGGTGAACGCCCCCTTCTCGTGCCCGAAGAGCTCGCTTTCCAGCAGGCTCTCCGTGAGGGCGGCGCAGTGCAGCTTGATGAACGGCTTGTCCTTGCGCGGAGAGTTGTAGTGCAGCGCCTCGGCGATCATCTCCTTGCCCGAGCCGCTTTCCCCCGTGATGAGCACGGAGCTGCGGGAGGGGGCCACCTGGCGGACCATCTCGAACACCTGCCTCATCTCGGCGCTGCGGCCGATGATGCTCGCAAACCCGCTGCGCCGCTCCAGCTCCTCCTGCATGGCGCGGTTCTGCACCGCCAGCTCCCGGCTGGCCAGCGCGCGCTTCACCAGCAGGGAGAGGCGGTCCAGGTTGACCGGCTTGGTGAGAAAGTCGTAGGCCCCGTCGTGCATGGCCTGGACGGCCGACTCGATGGTCCCGTGGCCGGTGAGGATGATCACGGGCATCGTGGGGAACTGCGCCGCGACGCTCTTCAGGAGCTCCTCTCCCGGAGAGCCGCGGCATCTTCAGGTCGGTGATGAGCAGGTCGACGTCCCCGCGGGTCACCGCGTCCAGCGCTTCCCTGCCGTCCGCGGCGGTTGCCACCTCGTAGCCGTCCAGGGCGAGTGCTTCCCGCAGGCCCTTCGCGGATGTTCTTCTCGTCGTCGGCCACCAGAATCGTGAGCTTCACAGGGCGTCCCCCTTGTAGTCGATGAGGATCTTCTCCTTCTGGGGGACCGGGAAGCGCCAGCGTGACCGTCGTGCCCTCCCCGACGCGCGAGGTGACCGAGATGTCCCCGAAGTGCTCCTTGACGATCTTGAACACGATGGTGAGGCCCAGCCCGGTCCCGAAGGGCTTCGTCGTGAAGTACGGCTCGAAGATCTTGTCCATGATCTCGTCGGGGATGCCCGCGCCCGTGTCGGAAATCCGCACGAGGACCTCGTCTCCCGAGCGGAGGGACTCGATGCGACAGCATCCCGCCGCCGGGCATCGCCGCCACGGCGTTCTTGATGAGGTTCAGCAGGGCCTGCTTGATGTAGCGGGCGTCGATGCGCAGCAGCGGCAGCGCCGGGGAGAGGCGGGCGTCGATCGTGACGCCGGCCTGGTCCAGCTCGGGATGCACGAACTGGATCAGCTCCTCGATGACGTGGTTCACGTCCCCGTCCTCGAGAATCGTGTCCATGGGCTTCACCGCGAACAGGAAGTCGACCACGATCCGGTTGAGCCGGTCCACCTCCTCGTTGAGCACGTCCAGGTGCTGGTCGATGTCCTTCGCGTCGATGCATTCCTTGCCGGCGATCTTCTTCTGGATGAGCTGCAGGTGGATCCCCATGGAGCCCAGGGGGTTCTTGATCTCGTGCGCCACGCCGGCGGCCAGGGTGGTCAGGGAGGCGAGGCTCTCCGCGCGGCGCAGCCGCGCCTCCTTGGAGCGCTTCTCCGTCACGTCCTCGATGTGCGCCACGCTTCCCTCCACGCTCCCGCCCCGCACGAGCGGGAGCAGGCTCACCGAGAGGATGCGGGGCGGATTGCCGTCCAGCGTGAACTCGCGGTCCGCCGCCTTGCCCTGGCTGCGCAGCGTGGAGGAGAAGAAATCCGCCAGCTCGCGGTCCGCAAGGCAGTCCCACAGGAGCTTGTCCACGATATCGTCCGTGGCGAAGGGGCACAGGCGCTCGGCGGACTTGTTGTACAGCATCACGCGGTGCTCCCGGTCGGTGACGATGATCCCCTCGGTGAGGGATTCCAGCAGCATTCCCAGCAGGTCGTTTTCCTCGGATACGCGGACGATGAGGGAACGGATCTGCTCGCGGTCCATCTTCCCCAGCTTGTCCAGGGCCTTCTGGATGAACTTCCTCATCCCGCGTCTCCTCGCACGCGGTAGTACAGCGCCTCAACCACCGCTGACGGCTGCATGTTCAGCGACTCGATCCTGGCGTGCGCATCCCGGGCAGCGGCGCTCCAGCGTTCCAGGGACTCCGCCGGCGCGCTTCCTTCGCGCAGCAGCTGTCCGAAGTGGGCCATCAGCTCCTCCAGGAAGGAGGAAACCGTCTCCCGCGAAGAACGCCCTCGCTTCGACGGGCGCTCGGGAAGCAGCTCGGACATCTCCCCGACGATGTCCACTCCGGCATCCGGACCGCGCGCCAGCTCCATGAACCGGCGGGCAAGCTGCGACAGCTTCTCGGGGTTGATCTCCCGCCACGCAAGAAAAAACGCGCGCAGGCCGGGTAGCCCCTCTGTGTCACGGCGGAAGATCCTGGCCATGACCTCCTTTTCCTGCTCCGCGGTCCGCGCGGGCAGGGAGTACGGCCGAAGGCGCGAGAGTATCGTTGGGATGATGGCGGCACGGCGCGTGGTCAGGAGGATGAAGTGAACGGACTCGGGCGGCTCTTCCAGAAGCTTCAGCAGGGAGTTTCGCGCGGAGTCCAGCATCCGCTCGGCATTCTCAATGATGGCAACCTTGCGGGATCCCGCCGCGGTCAGGTGGGCCCAGGCGGCCAGCCGACGAACCTGCCCGATGCTGACCATGTCCGCTCGAGCCTGCGCGGCAACGGGCGCCGCGGCGGCAATGATCCGCTCGCAGAAGCTCGCCCAGCTCGCCGGGCAGGCGGGAGCTCGGCGCCGGGCTCCAGCCCCGCTGCCAGCTCCTCGAGGAGCGCCACGCGTTCCTGCATTCCCTTCACCCGCGAATCATCGGCGTCCGCGATGGAAGGGTCGAACCGGCGCGTCAGCTTTCGGACGGCGCGCAGAAGAAGGTACAGGGTGGCCGGCTTCCTGCTGCGCATGAGGGCATCCGCGGAAGCGGCGATCTCCACGTCCGCGTACCGGGCGCCCAGGAGGACCGTCTGGGGGTGAGCGAGCTCCTTCTGCATGCGGCAGGACGGGCATTCGCAGGACCACTCCCCGGTCCCTCGGAACAGGTGAGGACACGGGCCGCCTCCAGGGCGGTTGAGAGCTTTCCCGACCTACGCTCGGACCGAAGAACAGCGCCGAGCGCGGGAAACGACCCGCTGGCCAGCTCGCCACGCAGGGCACGAACCGCCTCGTCCTGCCCGATGATGTTCTCGAACATCAGCCAAGCCTCTGAAGGATGAGATCCGCGATGGTCTTGTCCGGCCTGCCCGCACCGAGCACAGCGGCGCATCGTCCCATTTCCGCCAGCCTCCCCGGCGCTGTAAACAGTGATTCAACCGCCGACACCAGGGCTTCCGGCGTTGCTTCCTCTTCCAACAGGACAATCGATGCACCCCTGGTTCGAAACATTTCCGCGTTTCTCACCTGGTCACCCCGGCTGCTGCTCGACGGCAGGGGGATGAGCAGGGAGGGCTTTCCGAGGGCTGCGATTTCTGCAAGGGTATTCGCCCCTGCCCTGCTGATCACGAGGTCCGCCGCGGCCAGGATGTCGGGAAGCTCTTCGCGGAAAAACGCCGCCGGGAAATAGTTCCGCCGTTGCGCGCGGGCGTATACTCCCTGGCTCCCATCTGGTGCACGACAAAGAATCGCGAAAGGAGCCGTTGCAGGCTGGCCAGGACGAGCGAGTTCACGAAAGACGAACCCAGGCTCCCTCCGATCACCACGAGAAGCGGCGCGCCCGGCTCCGAGCCGACAAAAGCCCTTCCGCGCCGGGGATCCGCGTTGTAGAGCGCGGCGCGCACGGGGTTGCCGGTGACGACTGCCTTCTCACGGTACGCCGCCGGGCAGGTCCTGCAGGGTCTCCGGGAAGGAGACAAGCACCTTCTCGCAGAAGCGCATGTTGATTCGTGTTGCCAGCCCAGGGTCGAAATCCGATTCGTGAGTCCAGGCAGGAATCCCGCGCATCCACGCCGCGACAACGGGTGGAACGCTGACGAAGCCCCCTTTTGAAAAAAGCAGTGCCGGCTTCACCCGGCGCAGGACCCGCAGGGACGCCACTACGCCGGCAGCCGTCCTGATGACATCGGTGAGATTGCGAAGGGAGAGATAACGGCGCAGCTTTCCCGCTGGAATCCCGTGGAACTCGATGCCGGCCTCCCCGACGAGCTGCTTCTCAACGCCGCGCGATGAGCCGATCCAGACGATCGGCCGGCCCAGCCGCGCGGCTACGGCCAGGCCGGGAAAAACGTGCCCAGCCGTCCCCCCGCCCGCGAACGCGACGACAGGCGATGCGCGGGATCCATCTCCTGTTGAAAGACTGTGGGCCATACTGTAGTTTCACACTACCATGAGAATCGGCCTGCTCGCAATCCAGATGCTGTTCCTCGTCCTGCCTCTGCACGCCCAGGACCCGCTGTCTGCCTTCGTGGGAAGCGACACGCTGCAGAAACTCCGCGCGGGGATGTCTCTCAAGGCCGGCATTACCCAGGCAGGCACACTGTCACTGCTCCCCGCAGTGACGTCACGGGACGCTATTTCAGCCGAGGTAAAGGAGCTCGGGCCGACAATGGGGGCCGAGCTGCTGAGCATCATCCACGGGCCCGGCGCGGCAATGGACCCGCCGAACGGCCTCCTGGGCCTGTACAACGCCCTCCACGCGGTGAGCACGATGAAAGGAGTGACCTACTGGTCGGAGACCCGGGGGAAGCGGCAGGTGCTGTTTCTCCAGTCCTATGCCATCAGCTCTCCGTCGCGGCCGGACCGGCTTCCCGACCTTGTTTTCACCGATATGCCGGGCGGTCCAGGACATATTCACGTTCCAGGAGGACAACAGCTTCGGAAAGAACACCTACTCTGAGCGGTTCACTGCGCTGGCCGACCACCTCCTGGTGAAGACCGAGAACCTGTCCGCGATTACGTTCCTCCTCGTGCCCATTATCCAGCCGCATGGCCTGGTCAGCGAGGTCGTGGTTGTGCCCTCGGGAAATGACGTTCTCTTTTACGGGCTTGCCTGCATCCGCACGGGGATGCCCCTGGGAGACAGGGAAAGCCGGGTCCAGTCGCTGGAAAACAGGCTCGTTGCGTTGGCAGATTGGCTTTCGACAAGGCTCGCGTCTCAAGGGGCCAGCCAGGGCGCCGGTTCCTCCTCTCCTTGACTCGGGCGGTCAGCCGGATTACATTTTGCCTGTCGTGGGGTGGTTCTCCTGACAGCAGACCGTTGCAGGAGAGCCTGAGATCAAACCCGTTGAACCTGATCTGGATAATGCCAGCGCAGGGATGCAGACAGAAGATTCCCCCACAACGGCGCTGCGGCAGAACAAGCGGAAATGAGACCAGCCTGCTGAAGCGTCGGATCGAGCGTCTACGTCGAATCGAGCGTATGAAGGGGGATTCATGTCACGAAAACAGCATGTCGTCCTGGCCTGCGCATTTCTGGCGGCTGCTGCCTTGTCCGCGGCGCCAAAGACTCTCCGGGTGCTCACGCACTCCTCATTCGCGGCAACACAGTCGGTCATCGCCGCCTTCGAGGCGGCCAACGATGTGAAGGTGGAGTTCTCCGCAGGCGGAGACGCCGGTGAAACCCTGAACAAGGCCATACTCTCGAAGGGCAGCCCTTTGGCAGACGTGCTCTACGGTGTGGACAACACGTTCCTCGGCCGGGCGCTTGCGGCCGACATCCTGCAGCCGTACGAATCTCCGGCGCTCGCGTCGATCCCGGCCGAGCTTCAGTCCGATCCCAGCCATCGCCTTCTTCCAGTGGACTACGGGTTCATTTCCTTGAACTACGATCGGGCCTGGTTCGCCGCACACGCTCTTGACGTGCCCCGCACCCTGGAAGACCTTCTCCGCGCTCCCTACAAGAGCCTGGCGGTCGTGGAAAATCCCGCAACCTCTTCGCCGGGTCTCGCGTTCCTGCTCGCCACGATTGCGCGTTTCGGGGAGACCGGCGCGCTGACCTGGAAGTCGTACTGGGCCCGACTGAAGCAGAACGACGTCCTGGTGGTGAACGGGTGGGACGATGCGTATTACAACCAGTTCAGTGCGCAGGGCAAGGGGAAAAGGCCCGTCGTCGTGAGCTATGCCACGAGTCCCGCGTACGAGCTGTACAACGCCCCCGCACCACGGCCGACAACGCCGCCGACGGGCAACATCATCCCGGAAGGAAGCTCCTTCCGGCAGATCGAATACGTCGGGATCCTGAACGGAGCAAAGGAACCGGACCTTGCACGGCGCTTCGTGGACTTCATGCTCTCGGAGGCTTTCCAGGCGGATATTCCCCTGCAGATGTGGGTGTACCCGACGCGCAGGGGAGTGGCGATACCGGAGATCTTCCGCACTTTCGCGCCCGTGCCGGCCGTTCCTGCATCCATCGAGCCATCCGTGATCGATGCAAACCGGGAGACATGGATCAAGGCCTGGACGAGGATCGTGCTGCAGTAGGTCTCAGAACGTGACGCGGGTTTCTGCCCGGTCGGGCCTGGCGGCCGCGTCGTTCGGCGCGGCGCCGGTCCTTTTTCTCGGACTGTTTCTTGTATACCCGTTGACGAGAATCCTTGCCCTTGGCGCAGCGCCCGTCCTCCTGGCCGGAAGTGCCGGAGTGCTTCGAATCTCCGAAGATACCGGTCTCCCGCACCTGCTGGCGGCCAGCGCGCTGCAGGCTGTTTTGTCCACCGTTCTCACGCTTGTCCTGGGCCTGCCCATGGCCTGGGTCTTCAGCAGGTTCAGCTTTCCCGGGAAGGCGATCCTGCGGACTCTCCTGCTCATCCCGTTCGTCCTCCCGACCGTTGTGGTAGGGTCCGCCTTTGTGCAGCTGATCGGATCGGGTGGACTGCTGGAAAGGCTCCTGGTGTTCGTATCGGGCAACCCGGATGCAAACGGCAACCTGACGAGAACCCTCGCTGCAGTCCTCCTTGCCCATGCCTTTTACAACACGGCGATCGTCGTGCGTGTTGTCGGAAGCTCGTGGGCCGGGATTGACCCGCGGATGGAGCAGGCGGCTCGAACGCTTGGCGCCGGCCGCGTACGCTCATTCATGCGCGTGACGCTGCGACTCCTGGCGCCTTCCCTGGCGGCATCCTGCATCCTGGTGTTCGCTTTCTGTTTCTCCAGCTTCGGAATCGTCCTCATGCTCGGGGGGCCGAGGATGGGAACCCTCGAGACGGAAATCTACCGGCAGGCCGTTTCCCTTTTCGATCTCCCCGCCGCCGCCAGCCTGGCCGTGGTCCAGCTCGTACTGACGGTGCTGGTCATGTTCGGCTACGCCCGGCTGCAGTCCCGCACGAGCGTGGTGCGCAACGTGAAGCCGGGCACGTCGCCGCAGAAGCGGCCGGCAACTCCCGGCGAATGGGCCCTGGTGCTCGCCTGCGGAATTGCGCCTGCCGTCGGACTCCTGCTGCCGCTCGCGGCCCTGCTCCTCGGCTCAGTCCAGGCACAGGCCGGTCTGACTGCCGCCTGGTGGAAGGCGCTGTTTGCCGGCGCGGGGCATTCCCTGTTCTGGATCTCTCCCCTTCGCGCCGCAGCGAACTCCTTTTTCTTCGCACTCGAGGCTGCCGCCATTTCCCTCGTGCTTGGAGTTCCAGCCTCCTACCTCATTGCCCGTGGGCAGGCTTCCCGGCGGGCGGCGGGAAGGGCAGGCGCGGCTGCCCTGGACCTGCTGTTCCTCGTTCCCCTCGGCACATCGGCTGTCACGCTCGGATTCGGATTCATCGTGTCGATGAGCGGACCGCCTTTCCACCTGCAGGGCAATGCACTGCTGATACCGGTGGCGCATTCTCTCGTTGCGCTTCCCCTGGTGATCCGCAGCCTGCTGCCGGCTCTTCGCGCCATCAATCCCCGCGTGCGCGATGCGGCCTCCGTGCTTGGCGCCGGACCGGCGGCTGTGCGCCTGCACGTCGACCTGCCGCTCCTGCGGCTGTCCTTCGTAGCAGCCGCCGCCTTTGCGTTCACCGTGTCGCTCGGCGAGTTCGGCGCAACTGCCATGCTCACCCGACCCGAGCAGGTTACCTTGCCGATCCTGATTTTTGACTCACTGTCGCGGCCGGGATGGTCCAACCAGGGGCAGGCCCTCGCCCTTGGGTCGATCCTCATGGCAGCGTGCGGGGCAGGACTCGCGGTCATAGAGCGCGTGCGGGTGCGCGGCGCGGAGGCGTTTTGAGCCCATTCCTCGAGTGGCAATCAATCAGCAGGACCTACGGGAGAAAAGCGGCGGTGGTCGACTTCTCTCTGCAGGTGAACGACGGCGAAGTGCTTGCGCTGCTGGGGCCGAGCGGGAGCGGGAAAAGCACGCTCCTGCGGATGACCGCAGGCCTGGAAGAGCCATCGGCCGGCAGGATCGTTCTCCAGGGCAAGGACCTGGCAGGCACACCGGCCCATATGCGCAGATTCGGCCTGATGTTCCAGGAGTACTGCCTTTTCCCCCACCTCGATGTCCAGGAGAACGTGGATTTCGGGCTCCGGATGCTCCATGCCGGAAAAGCGGAACGCAAAGAAAGGATCGACGAAATGCTCGGTCTCGTGCGGATGCAGGGGATGGGGCGTCGCGACGTGAACTCCCTCTCCGGTGGCGAGCAGCAGCGGGTGGCGCTTGCCCGCAGCCTTGCTCCCAGTCCGAGACTGCTGATGCTGGATGAGCCGCTCGGCGCCCTGGACCTCGCCCTCCGACAATCTCTTTTGACTGAGCTTGCCGAGATCCTCGCGCGCGTAGGAGTAACAACAATCTACGTCACGCACGACCAGGCAGAAGCTATGACAATTGCATCCCGGATCGCCCTCATGAAAGGGGGCGGTCTTGTCCAGGCCGGCACTCCTTCGGAGCTCATGTCGAGTCCAATCAACGCCTTCACGGCCTCTTTCCTTGGGCTCGGAACGCTTGTGCCGGGAGCGTGGGAGGGAGGCGCACCGAGAGGCATGTTCATCACTGACCTCGGGAGCTTTGCAGCGGCCGACGTTTCTGGTTCCAGGACCGCGAGCCCGGAAGCCGCTCAAGTGCTTCTGGTTCCTCCCGAAGCTCTCAGCCGTGCGCCCGCGGCTGGGCGGCGGGAGCTGCGCTGCCGGGTCGAGTCCCGGATTCCGCGCCCGGCAGGGGCAATTCTCAGGCTGGTTCTAAGGGGTGAATCCGGCGCCAGCTATCCTGCCGAGGTTGCGCTGTCCAACGCCAGATCCGATCCGGGGGACTCGTGGCAGCCTGGTGAAGTGAGGTTGGTGTGGCTGGATGCCAGGAGATGCCGGATCCTGCCGGGCTGACCCGGGGGCCGACAGACGGGTTGATCCGTCCGGGCTGATTCCGGGCAATCAATCCAGTACCACCCTGTTGCGGCCCGTCTGCTTTGCCTGGTACATGGCCCGGTCCACGCGTTCGATCCAGGATTCCTGGCTCTCCCCCGTTGCATACCGAGCCGCTCCGATGGAGACGGTGACCTTGATGGTCTCCCCCCCGCACTCGAACTTCAGGTCTTCGATGTCCTTGCGGAAGCGCTCGGCGATACCGGAGGCCTGCATCTCCTTGGAGTTGGAAAGGACCACGAAGAACTCTTCACCGCCGTAACGTCCCGCGTAGTCGTACTTACGCAGGCCCGCCTGCAGCCGCGCTCCGATCTCGCGGATGACCATGTCCCCGCACTGGTGGCCGTAGTTGTCGTTGATTCCCTTGAACTTGTCGATGTCGATCATGAGCCCCGTGAGGGGCACGTCGAGGCGGATGCTCCGCTCGATTTCGATCGAAATCCTGGTGAACAGGCTTCTTCGGTTGAGGAGCCCCGAGAGGCTGTCAAAGGCTGCAATCAGCTCAAGCTCGGTGTTCGCCTTTTCAAGCTCCTCGTTGAGCCGCCGGATCTTTTCGTAGGCGTTCTTCAGGTTGAGGTTCTGGTCCAGAACGAGGGAAGACAGGCGCTCCTCCTCGGCTACCGCGATCCGGTAGAACTCCCGTTCTTTCACCAGGCTTGCCTGGTTCTCCCAGCGTATCTGGGCCGCCCGGGTCCGGGCCTGCAGCTCGTCAGGGTCATAGGGCACGCGGATGAAATCGTCTGCGCCGGACTCGACGGATTTCTTCACTTCCTCGGCCTCGTGAATTTCTGTGAGCAGGAGAACCTGGAGAGGCTGGTCGACGCGGATCTTTCTCATTGCGCGCACGAGGTCCTGCACGCTCGCGTCCGGCAGGTTGGACGAGACCAGCGCTACCTGGATGTCACGGTCGCTCAGCTCTCTCAGCACTTCTTCTCGCGAGCGCGCCCGGAAGAGCGAGCTGCCCTCTCCCTGGAGCGACTGGTCCATGCGTGCAAGAATATCCTCGTCATGTGCAACCAGCAGAATGTTCATTCGATGCATTGCGGATCCTGTACTGTACGGCAAAACTGATGCCCGGTCAATCAATGAGCCGAAGAAACATGACAAGCAGGCCGACCACGAGTCCAATGGAACCGCCGAACAGCCCGACGATTAAGCCGAAACGGCGGTTGGATGCGAGGGTCTTCCCAACAGCGGGAACCACGAGCGGCATGAGCTTCACCGCGACCCGGGGGACACCCGCTCGCAGAGACGCGTCCAGCCTTGCCTTCTGCTCCGCGTTGATCCCGAGCGCAGATGCAATTGTGGTATCCGCATGCTCGTTCGAATACGAAAAGAGGAGCGAGCACAGGCGCCGTGCAATCTCACGGGCCGAGTCCGGCCGGGTCAGGAAATCCAGGACCAGGGCAGAGATGCCATCCACGATCTGCGAATCCAGGACTCCGAACACGTCGCGGAAGAACGTGCCAAGTGTTCGGCGATCTTCCAGGAGCCGGGCCCCGGCGAGCCGTGAAACAGCTTCCCTCGCGACAGGATCCTCCAAGCGCGCGAGCAGGCCGCCAAGGAGCCGTGACGCGGACTCTGAGAGCTTCTGCCTTACGTCTTTCCAGGGACGCGCGGAGGCCGTTGGGGCGGACAGCAGCGAGTCCCTCCAGTCGCACGCAGATGCAAAGAACAGTCCGACGATCCTTTTCTGCTGGAGCGGGTCGCGCACCATCTTCTCTACAGCCTGAACGGTTTCGTCAACGATCTCGGGCATCTTCTCGTCCAGGCGGCGGTCGAATTGGCCCGCGCTGATGAAAAACTTCTGCATCTCGCTCAGCTTCTCGAGGATCCGGGGAAGCAGCTCGCGGCCCCGGTCGGACAGCGTGGCGCGGGTCTCGGGAGAACGAAGCCATCGCACCATCGTTTCCACAGCTTCCGGGACATATGATTCAAAGATGCCGGAAACCTCCCTGAGCAGCCCGTCATCGAGTGCAACGCCGGCTTGTCCGGCAACGAAATCACCGGCTGCCCGGGAAATCGACTTCCTGCTTGACTCTTGGAGCAGCGCCGGCAGCAGTTTGTCCTCCAGGATGGCCTGGAGCCCGAGCTCTCTTGAAACGTCTCCCACATGTCGCGCGGCGAGACCGGCCACGAAATTGGAGACCGCGTCGCGCACCGCGTAGATGGTTCCGCGGGAGCCCAATAGAGTCCTGAGGAAATCGGTGATGGCACGCTCGAGCGAGATTGCGGAAGCCGACCCGCTTTCTGGGACGACGCGGGCCAGGGGGACGGTCAGCAGCCACGAGCTGAGCCTGCCGATATCGAGTGCTTCCGCCAGTTCGTCTGCCGCGTCGGAGGAAGACGGCTTCCCGGCGATGAGGGAAAACGCGAGCCTGCGCAGCACGAACCGTCCGAGCCCGTACCCTGCCAGGACCCCGCAGACCGGTGGCAGGAGCCACGGCAGGATTGCGGCAAGGGTCGGGTTCACTGCAGCGTTGCCGAGAACTTGTCAGCCTTTGAGCGCGTGTCAAACAGCTCGATGTAGGTACCGAACACCCAGCCCTTGAGACCCTGGTAATCGATGCGATACCAGTAGGCCGTTTCGTTCTCCACCGTCTCTTCCTTGTCCTCCCGGGTGAGGACTTCCATCACCGCGCCGAGCCGGATATGGGAAAGCACGGCGGCCTGGTTCGACGGATCTCCACGGACCCGGAGAAGCGGTGATTTGACAACGGCCCACGTGGATCGGATGCTCAGGACCGGAGTGGGAGGAAGTGTCACGCGCTCCGAGCTTCCCGAGCGGCCGCAGCCGCCCAGTGACCCCAGTGCCAGGATGCAGAGCAGAAGGAGTGCCGCTCCTGCCTTCGCTGGTTTTTCGACGGGGAGGGACCTATATTTCAGGGCAGATGATTCGGCCGGTCTCACGCTGTGTACTATTCCTCATTTGGGCATTCTGGGCAACCGCCGCTGGTCACGCGTTCTCGATCGGCCTCGGCGGCACGGGCACCGTCACAATGTCCGCAGGACAGGGCTTCGGGCCCAAGCTCCAGTACGGAGGCGGTGTTTCGATTGATTTCGTCTTCCCGATCAAGGAGTGGCTTCGGCTGGACACCTCCATCGATGCATTCACCGTCGCGCCGTCCGACATATCGGGAGGGTTTCTCTACCGCGGCTACTCGGGGGGCGCTTTGGCGATAATGGCACAGGCCGGCGCGGTTCTCATCTCATCACCGAGCTTCGGGCAGATGCGCATCGGCGGAGGTGCTGGTCTTGCCGCCGCACTTCCCAGCTACTGGTACACAACCTTGGCCTTTTTCTACCTCGAGCCTCGTTTCCAGGGGCTCCTCGATTGGGAGCCGGCCGGGCTGCCACGGTTCGACTTCCAGGTCTCCGTGCCCGTCGCTTTCCAGCTCCGGCGGGACATGAGCTACTCTGTCCTGGCGGGATTTGGCATAGGAGCCTACTACAGATTGGGGAAAAACTGATGATCCGGAGGATCCGCCTGGCCGCCGTGTTTATGCTGGGAGCCGCGTTGAGCTCCTGCTCGATGTTCGACTACTCGGGGATGGGGGGAAACAGGTACGCGCTGGTATATGGCGTGACACGATACACAATGGATTCCGCAGGCCCGAATCTCTCCTATCCGGACCAGGACGCAAGCGCGATCTCTGCCGTGCTCCAGCCCACGTTCACCGTCAGCAGCAGGTGGGTCGATGCCGCCGGATATGTCTGGGTCAACGGCAAGCAGCCAGCGGGCAACCCCAAGATCGGTACTCCGGTTACCGCGAGCTCTGATGGCAGCAGTTATACTGGCCAAGGGACAGGAGATGTCGACGCTCCGAGCAAGGCCAATATCTTGGCTGACATCCGGGCACTCTCGGGAGTCATCGGGCCGAACGATGTGCTTGTCATATACTTTTCCGGGCATGGCACGCAGGATGCGAGCGTGACGCCTCCGCACGAGTATTTCGATCCATACGCCTCCGTGCTGGACAACGGCTTGCACACAGGGACTTTCTACGACTACCCCGCGCCGTCCGTTCGTGACGATGAGCTTGGCGCCGCATTTGCCGCCATCAATACTCCGCGGAAGGTCCTGATACTCGACACCTGCAATTCCGGCGGATTCATCGGAAACAAACTGGAGGTCGATGCAACTGCGCAGCTGTACAGAGGCGGCTCGCCCGTCGTGACGCCGGGAACCCTTATTCAGGCGATTTCAAACTACGCCTCTTTCCAGGCCTCGTCGACGGGACTGTCCCCCTATGGAGCGCAGGTGCTTTCAGCGGCAGGTCGAGATGAATCGTGCTATGAATGGTCGGTGCTCCCGGACGGAACGCCCCTTGCTCATGGCGTCATGACCTATTTCCTGCTGCAAGGGCTGCAGGGATCCCAGGCGGATCTCAATCATGACGGCCATGTCACCGTTCTGGAAGCTTTCGCCTTTGCAAAAGCCGGGATCGAGAAAGACTGGAATCCGTATTACCTGGCTGGCAACGAAGCGTTCGAGCCGCACATTTCCGGCGGGCCCGTTGACTTCGTTCTTTTCTAGCCTTCGGCCGTGCTCGACATCTCCTTGATCTTCCTGATCTCGTCCCTGACCACCGCGGCGCGCTCGAACTCGAGGTTCTTTGCGAGCTCGAACATCTCCTCCTCGAGGGCCCTGATGAGCTGCTTCTTCTCTTTCGGAATGAGGACGTTGTAGCTCTTCGTCAGCACTTCGATATTTGTTTCTTCTGACCGGCGCTTCTCTTCCCTCTTGCGGACCAGAATGTCCTGGATCGACTTGGAGATGGTTATCGGGGTGATGCCGTGCTCGGAATTGTACTGCTCCTGGATTTTTCTCCGCCGCTCCGTCTCCTGGATGGCAATCTTCATGGCGTCCGACATCCGGTCCGCGTACATGATGACTCTCCCGTTGACGTTGCGAGCCGCGCGGCCGATGGTCTGGATCAGCGAAGTGGCGGAGCGGAGGAAGCCGATCTTGTCAGCGTCCAGGATCGCGATCAGTGAGACCTCCGGGAGGTCCAGTCCTTCACGGAGGAGGTTGATCCCGACAAGCACGTCAAAGGTGCCCAACCGCAGGTCTCTCAGTATCTCCACGCGCTCGATGGTTTCGATCTCGGAGTGCAGGTAGCGTACCTTCAGCCCCAGCTCGCCAAGGTAGTCGGTCAGGTCTTCCGCCATCCTCTTGGTGAGCGTGGTGACGAGAGTCCTTTCTTTCCGGGCGGTCTGCGCCCTGATCTCGGTGTACAGGTCTTCCATCTGGCCCGTTGTCGGACGGACTTCCAGCGCGGGATCGAGGAGCCCGGTCGGGCGGATCACCTGTTCGGCGAGCTGGCGGGATTTTGCCGCCTCTTCCTCTCCGGGCGTCGCCGAGACGTAGATGACGGTGTCCAGGAGGGATTCGAACTCGTTGTAGACGAGCGGCCGGTTGTCCAGGGCCGAGGGAAGACGAAATCCGTACTTCACGAGTGAAAGCTTGCGGGCGCGGTCTCCCTCGTGCATGCCGCGCACCTGGGGAAGGGTCACGTGCGACTCGTCCACAAACGCCAGGAACTTCTGCGGGAAAAAATCCAGGAGAACGGCCGGTCTCTCCCCTTCCTTGCGTCCGCTCAGGGGCCGCGAGTAGTTCTCGATGCCCGAGCAGTACCCCATCTCCTCCATCATCTCGAGGTCGAATTCCGTGCGAGTCTTGATCCGCTCTGCTTCAAGGAGCTTGCCCTCGTCCGAGAACTGTTTGTACCGCATCTCCAGCTCGTCGCGGATGAGCTGCAGCGCGTTTCGCAGGCGCTCCTGCGGCATGACGAAATACTTCGCCGGGTATACGGTGCAGAAATCCAGCTCTTCCACTGCATTTCCCGTCAGGGGATCGAACCGGCGGATGCGCTCGATCTCATTTCCAAAGAACTCTATCCGGACGCCTTCCTTCGCGTACGAAGGCCAGATTTCCAGCACGTCACCGCGCGCGCGGAACCTGGACCTTTCGAACACGGCATCGTTGCGCTCGTATTGCAGGCCCACAAGGCCCCGCATGATCTCGCGCATGTCCGACGTCTCGCCCTTTTTCAGCTCGATGCGCATCTCGCGGTAGTCTTCAGGATTGCCCAGCCCGTATATGCACGAAACCGTTGCTACGACAATCACGTCGCGCCGTTCCATGAGCGAGGTCGTGGCGGAGAGGCGCATGCGCTCGATCTCCCTGTTGATCGAGGCGTCCTTCTCGATGTACAGGTCCTTGCCCGGCACGTATGCCTCGGGCTGGTAGTAGTCGTAGTACGAGACAAAGTACTCCACGGCGTTGCGGGGAAAGAAGTCAACAAACTCGCGGTACAATTGAGCCGCAAGAGTCTTGTTATGGGAAAGCACCAGGGTGGGAAGCTGGATTTCCTCTATGACTTTTGCCATCGTGAAAGTCTTGCCGGATCCCGTAACTCCCTTCAGCGTCTGGAACCGCAGGTTGTCCTTCACGCCCCTGGCGAGCAGGGAAATCGCCTTTTCCTGGTCCCCTGCCGGGGAAAATGACGCAACGACTTCGAGCTTCGGCACGCCGTGTTACTGCTGGCCTTGGGGCTGGGCTTCGACCAGTCTCACCGTGAACGACCGCGTCTGACCTTCCCGAAGGACTTTCACCGTGGCAATCTCGCCGGGCTTCGTGCTTTCCAGGGCGTTGTACAGGTCGGTGATCGACTCGATCTTGTCTCCGTTCACCGACGTGATGATGTCCCCACCTCCGTAGATGACCTGTCGTCCCGAGCGCACCGCCTTGCCCTTCTCCCCTCCATGGATGCCGGCCTTCTGGGCCGCTGGTCCTGCTGTATTCACCAGCACACCCTTCTGCACGGGCAGGTCGAAGTAGTCCACGAGCTGCGGAAAAAGCTCGATGGGATCGACGTCAATCCAGCCGCGACGGACCGCGCCGTACTTGATCAGCTCGTCGGCAATGCGCTTCACGGTAGTGGATGGGATTGCGAACCCCACGCCGGCGGAGCCGCCGGAGGGGGACTTGATGGCGGTGTTGATTCCAATGAGCTCGCTGTGGGAGTTCAGCAGGGCGCCTCCCGAGTTTCCGGGGTTGATGGCTGCGTCCGTCTGGATGGTCTCCCGTATCATGAATCCCTGCTCGGTCTGAAGCGGACGGGCAAGGCCTGAGACGATCCCCGTGGTGAGGGTCCTGTCGAGACCGAACGGGTTGCCGATTGCGAGCACCTTCATTCCGACCCGCAGCGTGGCGGAATCCCCGAAAGTCACCGTTGTGAGAGTCTTGCCCTTGGGGTTGAACTGAAGTACCGCGAGATCGTTTTCGGGGTCCGTTCCGACGATCTTCCCTTCCTCGATCGATCCGTCCGCGAGCGTGATGCTGATCTTGTCCGCACCGTTGATCACATGGTAGTTGGTGATCACGTGGCCGAGCTGGTCAATAATGACCCCGGACCCCGTGCCCTCCTGCTGGACGGCCTGGTAGAACCAGGTGTACTGCGTGGTCACCGTGGTCACGTAGACGACGGCGCGGTTGGCCCGCTCGTAGATCTGGATGTTGTTCAGCTCGTCGTCGGTAAGGTCTCCCGGTTTCAGCGCAGGCGCAAGACTTGACGTAAACTGCACGGACATGGCGGACGGCTGTTGCTCGGTGCGGACCGGAATAGAAGAGAGCTGATGCTGGACCGCTCCCGGCACAATGACCAGGGTCGTCAGCAGCACTCCTGCCCCCAACACAGCAAGCGACACGGAGAGGGTGAGGATTGCCACGTGCGTTCTGGTATAGAGTCTCATCCGGGATACCTCTGACACAAATAGTAGCAACAAGGGAGAGAAGCTATCAATAGCGGCGAAGCGGTGCCGGATGCCCCATTTGAAGGATTCCTTTCGAGCGTTGTACCGCCCCGTAGAAAGCTGGAATGAACCCTTGACAACTACTATACATTTGTATAGTCATTGGCTCCGCTTAATGAAAACAGAGCCTGCAGGAACCTGGGAGGGACTGATGATCGTCCTGTACATGAAGAACCGTCCATGGAGCGGAGAGCCAAAGTGTGATTATCTGCGCGTTGTTTCGCCACAACCGCCCGAGATCAGGGGATACAGGATTGACGGCACGCGCCTGGTCCAGGAAAAAGTCCCGGACGGATACCTCCGCACGCATTCGGGATGGTATCATCCGGCGACAGCCTGGGAGATCGAGGAGTTCCGGCGGATGGGGGGCCTGCTGTAGCGCTACACGCGTCCGCGCGCCCAGAAGAAGTCGCCGTCGCCGTAGCGGCGGAGGTGGATTGCCTCCAGCAGGTGCTTCTCCTTGATGTGATCTTCATCTGCAAGATCAGCGATTGTCCGCGCGGTCCTGAGGATTGAGTGAAACGCGCGCGAGGAGATTCCCATGGACTCCGATCCCTTCAGCAGGGCTTCACGCCCCGCCGAATCCAACGGGCAGAACCGTTCCATGGCTGAGGCGGGCATCCGCGAGTTCCACTCGAATCCAAGGCCGGAGTAGCGCGCCCGCTGGCGAGCCACCGCGACGCGGACTCTTTCCTGCGCCAGCGAGCTCCTGGCAGCGTCCGGCGGTGAGCACATGTCTGCGGCGGGAACCGGTTCGAGCGGGACTCTCACGTCGATCCTGTCCAAGAGAGCCCCGCCCACCCTTCGCCAATAGCGGTGGATCTCCGTGACGCTGCAAACGCAGGCATGGCTGCCGCGGCCCAGGTTGCCGCAGGGACAGGGATTGAAAGCCAGGACGAGTTGGATGCACGCCGGGTAGCGAACAGTGCAGCCCGCGCGGGCAATCGAAACCCACCCGTCCTCCACCGGCTCCCTGAGTCCCTGCAGGAGGCTCATGCCGAACTCGGGCGCCTCATCGAGGAAAAGCACACCCTGGTGCGCAAGTGACACTTCCCCCGGTTTCAACAGCCTTCCGCCTCCCAGGATGCCCTCACAGGATGCTGTGTGGTGCGGCATTCGAAACGGGGGCCGGGTGATCAAACCAGAATCGGGCGGCAGGATACCCGCAATGGAATGGATCCGGGTAACGGAAAGCGCATCACTGCGCTCAAGCGAGGGGAGAAGCGCGGGCAGGCGGCGGGCGGCCATGGTCTTCCCGCTTCCCGGCGGTCCGAACAACAGGAGGTGGTGGCGCCCGGCGGCCACGACCTCAAGGGCACTCTTGAGGTTCTTATGGCCCCTGATGTCCGAGAGGCTGCCAAGCTCCAATTCTTCTGCACGGGTTCCCGCCTGGTTCGCCGTCGGAGGGTGAGGCAGGGAAGAGCATATACTCGGATCTGAGAGGGCGAGCGCTGCCTCCCGCAGAGAGCCGATACCGGCAATGGTCCCTTTTCCGAGGGCAAGGGCTTCCCGAAGGTTCTCCATTGGCACGAGGAAGCGGGATATTCCGGCCTCCAGGCCGCTGCCCACCGCAGAAAGGACTCCGTTGACTGCGCGTACACCGCCCCCGAGATTGAGCTCACCAAGCACCATTGCGTGTCCGCCGCCGTCCGGACTGATCTGACCCGAAGCAGCAAGGATACCGAGTGCTATGGGGAGGTCGAAGGACGCCCCTTCCTTGCGAACACCCGCGGGGGCGAGGGAAACCAGGATCCTGTCAGGAGGGAACGTGAAGCCGCTGTTGCGGATGGCAACCCGCACCCGGTCCTTCGACTCCCGCACTGCCCCGTCCGGAAGCCCGACGACGTCAACACCCGGGCAAGCCGCGTCGGATGTCCACTTCCACGGACACCAACTCCCCTTCCATCCCGACGGGCGCATGGCTGGAAACGACGGCGAGCATCCCACCCCCCGCCCTATGGACACGGGGAGATTATCTCGCCTGCTTGAGCCTCCGGGCGATGGCTTCCTGCACAAGCTGGTCGCATCGCTCGTTCATATCTATGCCTGCATGGCCCATCACCCACACCCAGCGAATGGGAAGGCCACGTGAAAGCTCCAGGAGGGCGATCCACAGCTCACTGTTCTTCACCGGCTTCTTTGCGCTGGTCTTCCACCCGTTCTTCTCCCAGGTGTGGATCCATTGCGTGATCCCCTTTTGAACGTACTGGGAATCCGTATGCACCGTGATGGGAACACCCTGCCCTCCCGGCCCGCGGGAAACCTGAAGCAAAGCCTCCCGCACCGCAATCAGCTCCATTCGGTTGTTCGTCGTTTGCGCTTCGAAACCCGACCGCTCTTCCTGCCCGGCCGCGGAACGCACAATGAACGCCCAGCCTCCCGGACCCGGGTTGCCCAGGCAGCCGCCGTCCGTCCAGATCTCGATCTCCTTGCTCACTGTTCCTCCACGATTCGCGGGAAGGCCAGCCGGGCCACCGTGCCGCCGGATTCGCCCCGGTCCAGCTCGAGGCTGCCGTCGTTGCGCTCCACGATGATCCGGGCAAAATAGAGGCCCAGCCCGCGATGCCCCGGCTTGGTTGTCCAGAATGGCCTGAACAGCTTTCGGCGCGCAAGCGTGTCGATACCGGGGCCATCGTCGGCAATCTCAATGAGGACGCGGGCGCGATCTGCCGCGGTGCGGACGCGGACCGCTCCGTGACGCCCCTCCTGCGACTCCGCCGCGTTCTCAAGCAGGAGGCTGACCGCCTGGATCATTTCGCCGGCATGGCAGAAAATCCGACCGGCCCCCGCTCCCTGGCGGACGAACGTGATTCCGGGAAATCGTTCCTGGACCTGCTCAACCGATGCATGCGTTATCGAATCAGGGGTTGCAGGTCCCGCTGACGGGGAAACGGCACCGGCGAGAGACTCGAGGGTCCCGAGGAAATGAGCCGCCTCCGCGCCCGCTTCTTTCTGCTCGGAGGTTCCCGCAACAGCGGCGCCTGCGGCCAGCACGCGAACCGGCTCGTGGAGGCTGCGTACGATGCCCCTGATGATGGACCTCGTGTCCAACAGGCGCGAGGTGTGCAGGGAACGCGCGTTTTCCTCCGTGAGCTGAATGAGCGCGTGCAGGCCTTCCGCGCGCTGCGTCGGTGCGCCCGCCGCCCCCCGGCCGCCGGCGCGTGCAAACAGGCGCTCGACGGGCGGGCGAAGAACCGCCACGATGATGATCAGGATGCCTGCCGCCAGGAGATCAGGAAGCGGTGCGGTCAGCCGGTAGGCGGCGGCCATTGAGTCTCTCAGCGGAATATAGACAACAGCGAAAAGGCCGATTGCGGCCAGGAGGAGCGTTCCATAGATCCCATAGCGCACCAAAAATGACCGGAAGTTGAGCGCCGTGCGGCTTGTCAGCGCCAGGAGGAGAAAAAGGGGAAGGATCGAAAGAAAGAGCTGGGCAAAGGACCCGAGTCCCAGCTGGTGGACCTGCCCGCCGAGAATCAGGGGAAGCTGATCGAGGAAGAAGTAAGGTGGGAAGGCGATGAGGACACCTGCCAGGAGCCATTCGAGCATTCGCTTGTCCCGCGGGAGCCGAGAGCGTGCATACGCGCTGCCAAGGAGAACGGCCAGAACAGCATACGCGGCTCCATCGGAGACGATCACGAGCTGACCCAGCCGCCTGTAGTCGCTGAGAGCACTCTCCATCCCCGTGGCAAGCCATCGCGCGAACAACCCCGCACGCAGAACACAGAATGCAGCGTATGCCGTAATGAGCAGGCCGACAACGATCCTTCGGACCATCGGCGATCCTCTCTTCCACGGAAACGTCATGGCAAAAATCACCAGCAGCCACGAGGATATGTTGCCGGCATTTGCCAGGAGGTTTGCGGGAACGCTTTCGTAGGTGAACGGCCTGATACAGGTGAACACAAGCGAAAGAAGGGCCGACAGCACGAGGGGAACCGTTGATGCGGCATTCGGCATCCGCCAGCAGAGAACGAAGGCAGCGGCGGCCAGCATCAGGCAGAAGAACAGCTCGAATATCCAGTCCAGTCGGGCAGGACGGAACCAGGGCGTAACCGCAATTGACAGGGTGCCGGCGCCGCCGCGCTCCACCTCGATGGTGAAGGGATTGAAGCTCCGCACTCCAAGGGCCGCGCGCACCAGGTCACGCGTTCCCGTTATTGACTTCCCGTTGACTGAAAGAATCCGGTCCCGGTCCGGCAGAACGCCCGCCGCTGCAGGCGCGGAAAAAGGCGCGCTGGGAAAGAAGAGAACTTTCCCCTCCCTCACGATCACCTCGGGATCATAGCGGAGCAGGCCGGTATCCGGTGCAAGGAGCGAACGCACGAAGAAGAAGCCTCCCAGGAGAGTCAGGGAAATGCTGAGGGAAGCCAGAAGCACGAACCGACGACGAACCTTGCCCGCCCGCCCCAGCCTGCCCATGCGGTTTCCGGCCTAGCGAACGCCCGTTGCCGAAGTGGGCCTCAGCATCCGATGGATGCGCCGGCCCTCGTAGGATCCCGCGGCCTGGAAAAAACCGCGCAACTGCGGCGGGACCAGCTCGTGCGCATCCGCGGTGATCAGGAACTGGCCCGGCCCGGTGAAGCGCCTCCCGAGATGGAAGATCGAGTTCACCGCATCAGAGACGATCTTTCCCGTATCGCCGTCCTTGTATACGGTGCTGCCCACGGAGAGAGCCATGCGGAACGACAACCGGCCCGGCAGGGGAGATTCCTCGTAGTCGTAGAACACGCTGGAAAGCAGCATCCGCAGGCCGCAGATCGGTGCGAAGGGAGCGCGCTCGCGCAGCGGGAAAAGGGCCAGCCCCCCGAACCGCGACCACATCCAGAGACGGCCGCCGTGACGCTTCACCGTCCGCTCGACGTAGTCGTGAAAGGTTGCCATGGCGCCGGCCAGGTTTTCCGGCTCGTAGCGCTTCTTCAGCTCTTCTGCCTCGTCCACTTCGATGAAGAGGAAAGCGAAAGTGTGCTCCTGACCGGGCCTGATTTCCGCCCACCCATCGGTGAACTCTGGCGGGACGTCCAGCGGCACCTCCGGGAGGGCCGGTTCGTCACCTCCCGCGCCGATTCGCCGGGCATACGCGAGGGGCGCGTTTCTCCGCCGTGCCGGGGGAGACTTCACCGCCATTCGCTTGCCGATGTAATCCACCGCTCCGCAATGAAACACCGACGCGACATCCTCGATTCCTCCCGCTGGATCGAGGATGGAAAATCGAACCTTCGCATTTGCCGACACCAGGTCCATCAGGCGGGTCTTCTCCTTTTCCCCGAGACCCTGCACGTCCAAATAGATCAGCGGGACCATCTCCAGGGAAGGAAGGGCCTTCTTCAGCTCCTTCAGGGGCCTGAACTCGACCTCCGGTGCTCCTCGCCCTGCGAAATAAGGGAGACCCTGGACTCTGCGGGGAGCGGTAGTGAAGACGACTGCCCTCATTTCTTCTCCCATTCCAGCGCATAGCGATAGACGCTGCTCCTCTCGGGCCCCGGAACAGCGGTGAACAGCGGCGCGAGCTTGCTTCCCAGGTCCACGAACACCCCGGGAGACAAGGTGAGGCACCCGGGCGGCGTGTAGAGGGATTCCAGAAGCTCGACCTGCCTGATCGTGTCTCCGGAGGATTCCTTGACCGACATCAGGAACCGGCACGGCCCGGCATGTACCGCCAGCCTGACGCGGACCGGCTCGGGAAGCGCGCAGCCCAGGCGATTGAAAAAGAAAAGCTCGTGCACGACTTCCATCCCGCAGAGGGTTGCCTGGATGGTCTTGTCCTGGAAATAGAAAGCGGCGACGCCTCCGTCTCCTTCCCAGCCCCAGATCCTGCCGTCGCGTTTTTCGACCTGGCGCGTGATCATGTCCCGGACGCTGGTGTATGCGACGGCCACCTGCTCACGCGGATACGCACGGACCATCTCCGTGTTGCCCACGATGTCCATGCGCAGCAGCGCGAACTCGTACGTCCGTCCTTCGCGCAAAGTCCCCCAGCCCATGGTGCGTTCGTGTTCCCCGGCTTCGACGAAGATCCCCTTCGCCCCGCTGTATCGGTATCCCTTGTCCTCCACCTCGGCAATTATCCGTTGAAGCTGGGGGATGCGGACTTCGCGGCTCATGTACCCATGTGACGTCACCTCGATGAGGGCCTCGACGAATTTGACCAGGAAGCCTTCGCGCGCGAAATCCTTGAGGATGTGCCGGGCTGCGTCCGCCCGCGGCATCCCTATTGCGGAGGGGAATCCGGACCGTTCATAGATGTCATAGTCGGGAATGACCATGCGGGCAACTTTCTGCATGAGATCGACCGGCATGGACTGCGACAGCGCGCTTACAAACAGGCTCGTGAAGCGGGAGGTCACCTTCATTCGGGGCTGCTCTTCATTTCGGACTCTTCGAACTCACCGCCGCACATTCTACGCCCGTGCCCCGCAGCCGGTCAAGGTTGTCCCTGCTGCGTCATTGCTTCGGACGGCCCGCCGTTCAGGCTCCGGGATGGGCTCTGGATTGACAGAACCCGGGTCGGTTGCTATATTCGCCGCGAAACGATCACTACAGCGGCGTAGCTCAGATGGTAGAGCATGCGGCTCATATCCGCAGTGTCAAGGGTTCGAGTCCCCTCGCCGCTATAAATGGACAACAGGGCTGTGCTTGTAACGGGAGCCTCCTCCGGAATCGGCAAAGAGAGCGTGCTCCTGCTTGCACGGCACGGGTTTCGAGTCTTCGCCGGGATCCGCAAGCCTGAAGACGGAAAAGCTCTTGTTCAGGCGGCGGAAGGTTCTCTGACTCCGGTCCTCATCGACGTAACGGATGCCGAGTCCATCAGGTCCGCCGCTGACGCAATAGGTGCGTTGTTGCGCAGGGACGAGTCATTCAGCCTCGTCAACAACGCCGGAATAGCGGTAGCCGCCCCGCTTGAGCTTCTTCCCCTTGGAGACCTTCGCCGGCAGTTCGACGTGAACGTTTTCGGCCAGGTGGCGGTGACCCAGGCTTTTCTGCCTCTCCTCCGCCTGCATCGCGGGAGGATCATATTCATGGGGTCGCTGTTCGGCAGGATTGCTCCTCCCCTTGTCGCCCCCTATTCCGCCGCGAAGTTCGCCATCGAAGCGCTGGCAGACGCCTTCGCCGTCGAGCTGTGGCCCTGGAAGATCAGGGTTACGTTGCTCGAGCCGGGCAATATCGCCACGCCCATCTGGGACAAGAGCAAGCATACCATCATGGCGACCTACGGGGAGAGCGCCGCGGAAACCCGCGAGCTGTACAAGGACTCCCGGGGCTCCATGCTTCGTCTCGTTGACTGGTTCGGGAAGGCAGGCATAACTCCTCAAAAGGTTGCCCGCGTGGTAAAGAAGGCGCTGTGCGCCCGCCGCCCGCACAGCCGCTATCTCGTTGGTTGGGATGCAAAGTTCCTGGGCACCCTGGTTCCCCTCAGCCCGGACAGGCTCCGCTACTGGGTGATGCGCCGCATCATCGCCCCGAGATAATTCTCCAGCACGTCGACGGCCGTCTTCACCCCGTCCTCCCGCGAAATGCTTTCCGCGATCAGCCGACTGCGGCTCCGCGTTTCCGGAGAGTCAAGGACTTCACGGATTGATGCTGCAAGACTTTCGGGAGAGAGCTGCTTCTGCGGGATGGGCCGGGTGGCCACGCCAAGCTCCGCCAGCCGCTTCCCCCAGAAGAACTGATCGTAGAAATAAGGGACCACGACGGAGGGAATTCCTGCGCGAAGTGTCGCAGCCGTGGTGCCGGCGCCTCCATGGTGAACGGCAGCAGCACACCGGGGAAAGAGCCAGTCGTGCGGGACGCTTTCAACCGGGAAAACGGAGTCAGGGAGCGCCGCGTGCTTGATCCCGCCCCAGCCCGACGCAAAGATGGCCCGAACGTTCGCGCGGCGGATTGCGTCCAGCACTGTAATCATCGTCTGTTCCGGGTCCGATCCCACCATGCTCCCGAACCCGACGTACACGGGGGCGGGTCCGGAGCCGAGAAAATCCAAAAGTCTCCCCGGCGGCGTCCAGCCCTTCTCCGGCGGCGTGAACCAGTATCCGCAGACTGCCGCGGTCTTCGGCCAGTCGGCCGGGGCAGGGATGACGGAAGGGCTGAACCCGTACAGCCAGGGAACCCCGAGCCTGGACATCCGGCCCAGGGGGTTCCCGAGCCCGAGCTTTCGGAGTCCGGGCTGTGTCCTGCGCCACCGGTTCATGTGAGTGCGGAACATGAGCCAGAGCACCTGGAGGGCGGCGGCACCGCTCACCAGGTTCGTGATCCGGCCCTGCAGCGGGAGTGACGGCGTGATGATCGACGGAAATGCGCGCGTCGGGTGGTACGGGGCAACTGCGTTCGGGATGCCGGGGATTCCAAGAGCTTCCGCGATGGTGTGGCCCGAGATGGAAAGAGGTACGTTGTACAGCAGAACGTCAGACCCCCGGCATGCCGCAAGCGCGTCGTTGTTCAATCTCTCCATGAGCTCCCCAGCCGCGCGGGAGACACCCGCCACCAGGCGCCAGGGCTTGTCCATGGAGTCCATCCATGACTGGCCGATCTCGCCCTTGATGAAGGCGTACGGATCGATGTCGACCTCGGCAAAATCCATTCCATGGGACTGGGCAAGCTCCCTGAAGGCGCCAAGTGTGACAAGCCGGACGTGGTGCCCGGCGGCTGCAAGGCCCGCTCCGAGGGCCGCTGAAGGCCTCACATCGCCCTGGGAACCGACTGCGAGGATTGAAATTTTCATGTTCGGGTATATCTCCGGCGCTCTGGGGATGCGCTATAGTATCAGGAGTGCTTTTCGTTGTATATTGGCCCGGCACGGATGGCGCGTTCAGGCCAGGAAAGGGCCCGCGCAGGATTTGGTTCAAATTCAACGGAGCGAGGCGGGAATGAAGATCGATTCTATCGGGGTACGGATCCCCACGCGGAAGATAACGAACGACGAGATCCTGAAGCTGCTTGCGGAATACAGTCCTGACGCGTCAACCCTCCTGGTAAAGACGTACCAGAGGGTCGTGCGAGGGCTGTTTTCGGCCGCGGGATCCCAGATCCGCCACGTCCGGGACGAGGAAAAAGGGGAAAAAGCAAGCCAATTCATCTTTGGGGCGATCACGGATGCAATGGAAAAGGCAAATGTCAAGCCGGAAGACATCGACCTCCTCATCTATTGCGGCGTAGGAAAGGGCTTCATGGAGCCCGCCAGCGCGTATTTCTACGCCCAGAAGATGGGAATGACAGCCTCCTGCTTTGACATCGTTGACGCCTGCATGAGCTGGATCAGGGCCCTGGAGATCTCCTATGAGTTTTTCAAAAGCGGCCGGTACAAGCGCATCATGATAGCCAACGGGGAGTTCAACATTTACCACGGCTTTCCGGACAACTTCAAGATCCGGGACCTGCGGCAGGTGGAATACACGTTCCCCACCTACACCATCGGCGAAGCAGCCACCGCCACGATCCTGAGCCCGTCCGACGATGAATGGAAGTTCGCGTACAAGTCAGTCCCGTCCCTCGCCGACCTTTGCACGATTCCCATGGACGGTTTTGACAATTTTGTCGAGCCGGGAAAACGCCTGGGGAAAAACGGCCTGTACAACTTTGTTTCATACGCAAAGGACCTGTTCGACGCAGCCCGAAAGTACCTGCCGCCCCTGGTAAAAGAGCTCGTCGGGGACATGGACTATCCGGACATCTACTTTCCCCACGCCGCATCAGATGCCGCATACCTTGCGGCTGCCAACGATCACAGCATCCCTACGGAGAAGATGTTCGCGGAAGTCTTCCCGAGCTATGGCAACCTCGTTTCGGCAAGCATCCCGGTGGGAATGGACATGGCGCTGAAGTCCGGCAGGCTCAAGCGCGGCAGCAAGGTGGTATTCTGCCCCGCCAGCGCGGGCATGGTTTACAGCGCCGTTCAGTTCGTGTACTGACAGTCGGGGGCTCAGCGCACCCCGTACACCAGGACGTGCGCCCTGCCTTCCATCCAGGTCCCCATAGTCCTGTAGGTGAACTCAATGTCCCGGATCCTGCGCTGGCCGCCGGCAAACTGCAGTGCGCGCGAGCGTGATCCCTCATTGAACACGAGGCGCGTGTCGAATCTTTCCCTTTCTCCGTTTCCGTAGACGACGACGAGGTTGAAGAGCTCGACATCGTTTTTCTCCACGAAGATGACCAGTGAATGGAATGTACCTTCGTACCGTCCGACCTCAATGACGTCATGATCCGCCTTGAAGGCAACCATGCGCTCCCCGAGAAGAACTCTCTGGGAAGGCTGCGATACACTCATGCACGAGGCGAGGAAAACAGCAAGGCCGGCAAGAAAAGCGAGGGTGAGGCGTCTCTTCATGGTTCCTCCTGAAGTAATGTGAAAAGCATTTCCCACGGTGTTCTTACTTCCCATAATCTATTGTCGCCTGATCAGGAAGGAAAGGGGTTCAAGATCTGGCCCTTCCCTATTGTCCAACAGGACCGGTGCAGTCTATCTCGCCAAGGTCCACGATAGCCTGCGTGGAAGGCGGAACGACAAGGCGGAAGGGAATCTCCTTGTCCTCCAGGAGGAGACGTGCCTGATACGTGCCCTCGGGAATGCCCTCGAGATAGAATGAACTGTCGATTCCCACCACGCTCGAGATCACGTCGTGTCCGACCGTCACTTCCAGACCCGCAAACGCGGCAGGCATACGCGCTCCTTCCCTGACGATGTACAGTGTTCCAGTCACTGCCTGAAGTCTGGTCACCTTGAAGCGTATGACACCCCCGCCCCTGTAAGGCGGGGAAACGTAGATCCTGGTCACGTCGCTCGTGAAGCTCATCGGGATATCAGCTGGTTCGATTGATACTTCATTCTCGTTGTACGAGGAGAGGCCGGGGACCACGGCCCGCCCGGTGGGATCGGTCACACCGACGTATTGATTCGAATACTTCACGCGCACACCCGGCACGCCTTCCACCTTGACAACGGCAAAGCTGTCCCTAAGGGGTTGGGAGAACTGGAGCGAACTGTCGATCAGCAGGAGACTCCCCCGGGCGTCCAGCTCCGAATTGATCAGGTTTTGATCGTGGCGATATTCGGCCGAGGCGGAGTAGATCCCGTGGTACCCGCTGTAGGCCAGGGACGCGCTGCCATCGAACAGCACGTTCCCCTCACCGTCCTGCCCTTCCCGGATGCTGCACACGTACCCCAGGCCTGTCCCGCGTGGAACGTTTTTCTGAATGTCTGCTGAAGCCCCACGGGACGCATTGTCCGCCTGGCAGGAGACTCCGCCAAGTGCGTCACCAATGAGGATGCGCAGTCCGACGGACCCCTGGTATTGGAGCATGCCCTCCTGTGCAACGGCGGAGAGTACCGCTGCGAGCTGCAGACTGTCACCGAGCGGTCGTGAATAGGAAAGAGAGAGCGTCTCCTTGTCAGATCCGTCCTGCATCCTGTCGTAGGAGGCGCCGGCCGAGAGCGAGCCGACGAGCGTTCCGTAGAGACGCCCAGCGAAACACTGGCTTCCCATTGCGGCGCTTCCGTGCCATGTGAGAGGGTGCTGTAGCCGCTTGTCAGGTACTTCACCGAGATGCTCGTGCCGAACCATCTGGACAGGTAGCTGTAATCCCCCTCCCCCGCACACCCGAGGATCCCGCTGTGCCAGCTCACGGCAAAGGCGGTGCTGATTTCACCGAGGGGCCCAAGCCCGAGCGCAACAGTGGGTCCGCCGTTTACCAGACCGCTGCCCATTTCAGCCCTCAGGCCGCCGGTCAACCACTCCGTGATCCCTGCACGGTGGAACCCCAGAAAGGCTGGCTCCCCATACGAGAAACTCTGCGCTCCGAGATCGACCCGCGTGAAGCCGGCGTTGTAGCTGTACTCGTCGACCCCGGGGGCCAGAAGCTGTGATGAGCGGTACGAAGGAATCTCGACCCTTGTCACCTTGCCGATCTCAAGCTCGAGGATGAAACCTTATGCGCCTTCACGGATGGCCCGGATGGCGCCGTCAAACTTCGCCCTCCCGCACATTGCGATGACAACTGCGTGGGCGTCGTCTTCTTTGACGATCCGGATCGGCGTCGAAAATGGCCCTGTCGAAGGTACCACACGCCACCGTAAAACCTTGACGAGCGCTCACCCTCTCGTTACTTTGGCATCAGACTCGAAGGCGATGGAGTTCGCCGTTCAACCGCCCTCCCGGGGGCTGATAACTCCTACCCGACAAACGATTGCCGTCGCAGGAGGCGCCCCATGGAGCCCATCTTTTTCATTGCCCGGTATCTGGCTGTGCATTTCCGTTATAGCGGCCATTGTCGCCTATCACCTCGACATCTCCATCGCGCTCGTCGAGATCTGCATTGGAGTTGCCGCGGCTGCCATCGCGGATCATTTCTTCGGCAAGGGTTCACTGGGAAGCGACCAGCCATGGCTGAAGTTCCTTGCTTCGGCCGGCGCCGTGCTCCTCACGTTTCTTGCCGGAGCAGAGCTCGATCCTGTGGTGATCCGTACCAAGCTGAAGGAAGTGTCCATCATCGGGCTGGTTGGATTTGCTGCCCCCTTTGCCGGGGGGACCGCATTGGCCCGCTTTGTCCTGGGATGGTCCATCCCCGCCAGTTTCCTCGGAGGAATCGCCCTGTCCACAACATCCATGGCGGTCGTCTATGCCGTGATGCTCGAAACCGGGCTGAACAGGACGGAGTTCGGCAAAGGGATCCTGGGCGCCTGCTTTGTCAATGACCTGGGAACAGTCGTTGCCCTCGGTCTCATGTTCTCACCATTCACGTGGAAAAGTGTCGTGTTCATCGGGGCAAGCGCGGTGGTCATCGGGACGCTTCCCATGGTCACGCGGTTTCTCACCCGTGTCTATGGCAACAGGACCGCTGCCATCAGGACCAAGTGGGTCATCGCAGTCCTTCTCGGGCTGGGCACGCTGGCGTACTGGTCGGGAAGCGAAGCTGTCCTGCCGGCCTATGTCGTGGGCATCGTGCTGGCTGAGTTCGCCTCCGCAGAGCACCAGTGGCTGCGCCGGCTGCGCACCCTGACCACCGGCTTTCTCACGCCTTTCTATTTCATCCGCGCGGGTTCTTTTGTCTCAGTGCCTGCACTGGTCGCAGCTCCCGCGGCCTTCGCCTTCCTCTTCCTGTCGAAGATTCTCTCCAAGATCTTCGGCCTGTACCCGGTCATCTCGCGTTTCAGGAAGCAGTGGCAGGAACGCTGGTACTACACGCTTCTCATGTCCACGGGCCTCACCTTCGGAACCATCTCAGCCCTGTACGGGTTCAGTCACGGAATCATTACGCAAGACCAGTACTCCCTGCTCGTGGCCACGGTGATTGCCAGTGCCGTAATTCCAACGCTCATCGCGGGCCGCGCTTTCCTTCCGCGGCACCTGATTGCGCCGGCTGACCAGGTGAAGCACGTCGTGAGAGTTCCCGAGGGCAGCCCGGCAGAGGAGTGATCAGGACAGGCGGGATCAGGTTTTGCAGAGAAACCCCTGGCACAGCCCCCCCAGCGCTCCGGTTGCGCGTTGGAAGCATGGCGGCGGAGCAAGCGTCCTGAGTGCCCGATTCTTCATAAATATACTTTTTAAAGAGACTTGACAAAGATATATCTCGCGCTGTTACATGGAGGGCGCGGCTGCCGCGAGGAGCAAAGATGGCGCGAACTCTACTTGTCACCGGCGGGGGAGGATTTCTTGGGGCGAACATCATCATGCACGCGGAAAGCGGGTACGCTCTTCATGCAATAGATCAGAATCCAGCGGCGCTCGAGCGGGAGAACCTGACATGGCATGCTTTCGACCTTCAGGACCGCAAGACTCTCCAGGATCTCATGCTTGCCCTGAAGCCGGACATTGTCATTCATACGGCTGCCCTTTCGGACATCGACTACTGCGAGGCCAATCCGCGCGAGGCGGAGGCTGTCAACGTGGCGTCAACTCTGCACGTCGCGGAGTTGTGCCGGCGCACGGGTGCCCGCCTTGTTTTCTTTTCTTCGGACAGTGTTTTCGATGGAAGAAAGGGAGGCTATCGGGAAACGGATGTGCCTGAGCCCCTGAACCAATACGCCAGGACAAAGGTGAAGGCGGAAAAGGGAATCGTCGAAATCCTTGCCAACCACGTCATCGTCCGCCCTTCCCTTATCATGGGCTTGCCGGCTCTCGAATCCGGAAACTCCTTTCTGTGGAGGCTCATCCAATCCCTGAGGAACGGCACGCGAAGCGCCTTTCCCGATACTGAGATCAGGTCACCGGTGGACGTCATCACCTTGAGCCAAGCCACACTCGAGATTGCGCTCCTGAGTTTCAACGGAATTCTTCACATCGCGGGCAACGATCGTCTCAGTCGTTACGACATGGCCCGTCGGATCGCGCGAGCCCTGGGACATCCGGCAGAGTTGATCGTCGACTCGGAGCCCCAGGTTGCCAGAGGCCGGGCGCGCAGACCGGCAGACGCCTCTCTGGACAACACACAGGCGAAAGGCGTCCTCACAACCCCGATGAAAGATTTCGACGAAGCCCTTCGGCTCATCATCGAGAATAAAGGAAACAAAGAGTTATGAGCACACCGGACATCACGCGCGATCTATTGATCCGCTTCGGCAATGAATACGGTTCCGAAGAGGAGGCTGCGGTCATCGAGGTGCTGCGGCGCGGGGCTCCCACCTCGGATGTCGCCTGCCGGAGGTTCGAAGAGGAGTTCGCGTCGTACTGCGGGACGCGCTACGCAAGAACCGTCACGAACGGCACGGCGGCGCTTTTCCTGGCGCTTCTCGGCGCGGGGGTCGGAAAAGGCGACCGCGTGATCACGACGCCCTTGACCTGGATCGCCACCGCGGCGTCCGCCGTCACATTGGGAGCCGAGGTCGATTTCGTGGACATCGATCCTGTGACGTACAACATGGATCCGGAAAGATTGAAGGACAAAATGCGCAGCAGGACCAAGGCGGTCATTCCCGTCCATCTCTACGGCCAGTGCTGCGACATGGATCCGATTCGAAAAATGTCCGAGCAGTTCGGGTTCACGATCGTCGAGGACGCATGCCACGCCATTGGCGCGGCGCACAAGGGCACGAAGGCCGGGAATCTGGGCCATGCGGGCTGTTTCAGCTTTCACGAGCAGAAGAACATTTCCACCCTTGGTGAGGGCGGCATGGTGGTGACAAACGACCCGGTGCTTTTCGAAAAAGTCTCGCTGTACCGCTCGCACTGCACCCGAGTGTACGGCTCAAGCATGAAGTATTGCCGGATCGACGAATCGCGCTTCCCCAAGGGGAAGCGCTTCTGGTTCCAGGATTTCGACGACGCCGGATACAACTTCCGCATGACGGATATCCAGGCCGCGGTCGGCAGCGTCCAACTCGCCAAGCTCGATCTTTTCAACAGCCGACGGATCGACAATGCGCAGTACCTCGGCCAGAAACTGGCCGGGATCCGTGGCTTGGTGCTGCCGCAGGTCATGGAAGGCAACACCCACGTCTATCACCTGTACCCGGTGCTCATCGAGCCGGAGGAGTTCGGCATGGGGAAAGAGGATTTCGTTTATGCCATGTTCCACCGCTGCGGGATCAAGGTGGGCACTCATTACACGCCGATTCACCTGAGCCAGGCATTTCGCAAGCGGGGCTTCAGCAGAGGTCAGTTCCCCGTCGCGGAATCTGTGGCTGACCGCCTTGTGACGCTCCCCATCAACCCACGGCAGACGCGGGACGCCATCGACTACCTTGTCGAAAGCATCGCGAGCCTCGCTAAAAGATAGGGCGACGCTCCGGCACTGTACCGGGCATGGCCCCTATTCCTCGCGCGACATGACCTGGCAGGCTTCGGGGAGAAAAGATATCCAGACCCACTGATTCAGGAGAAAGCGCGTCCGCGTCCCCATCGTGACATCGGCCGCGACTCTTTGTCCGTGTACGTCGATGCCCAGGCGTGTGAGGGCGCCGTGGAAAGTGATTGTTTCAATGATCCCCGCAATGACATTTTTCCCCTCGGACCCGGGATCCCTGTCGTGCACGATCATGTTCTCCGGCCTGACGAGCACCACTGCGTTCGGGGAAACGCCGCTCCCGGAAAAGGGAGGCGTACGCAGACGAAACCCGTTCCACGCAATCACGTTCGTGCTTTCCGCAACGCCGTTGAACTGATTGGCGGTACCAATGAAACCCGCGACAAACCGAGTGCTCGGCGTGTGGTAGATCTCCTCGGGGGTACCGACCTGCTCGATCGCGCCCTTGTTCATGACGACAACGTTGTCCGAAATGGACAGGGCTTCTTCCTGGTCGTGGGTGACATAGACGGTAGTGATGGCCAGCTCGGACTGGATTCGCCTGATCTCCCCCCTGAGGGCAACCCGCACTTCGGCATCCAGCGCAGACAGCGGCTCGTCGAGCAGCAGGACGCGGGGCCTGATCGCGAGGGCCCGCGCAAGGGCGATCCGCTGCTGCTGCCCTCCGGACAGTTGATGGGGGAAGCGGTCCACGGTCTCGCGCAGCCGTACCATGTCGAGGATCGCTTTCACCCTCTGATCGATCTCTGCCTTCGACAGCCCGTGCATCTGCAGGCCAAAGGCGACGTTTGCCTGAACCGACATGTTGGGGAAAAGCGCGTAGCTCTGGAAAACCATGCCGATGTCCCTGCGATTGGGAGGGACCGATGTGATGTCGGCACCATCCAGAAATATCCGGCCTTCGCCGGCGTCCGGCTGCTCGAAACCGGCGATCATGCGCAGGGTGGTCGTCTTTCCGCATCCGGAGGGGCCGAGGAACGAGACCAGCGCTCCTTTGGGAATTTCCAGATCGAAATCCTTCACCGCGACGACGTTGGCGAACTTCTTGCTGATTCTCTGTAAGCTCAGGTACGCCATGAAAGCCGTCCTTCCTCCGCTCAACGAGCGCCCAGGGCGCCTTCGCGTTCCCTGTCCGACCGGCCCATCGCCCAAAGGACCGCCAGCGATGTCGCCCATGCGAACACGAAGCTGATCACTGCCAGGGCGCTCGCCTGCCGACCGTCGAAACGCGTGAACTCAACGAGATAGATGGGAAACGTCTTGAAGCGAGCCCCCACGAGAAGGTTCGCCAGGGTGAACTCGACGAAAACCGTGGAGAAGACCAGCAGGGCGCCGCTGACGATTCCGTGCATGATGTTGGGAGCGATCACCCTGGTCATTGTCGCGATCCATCCAGCCCCCAGCGAATGCGCCGCCTCGGTGAGCGTCCTGACGTCCGCGGCGTTGAGGGCGTTGATGACCGGCCTGTACATGAAGGGCAGCGCGACCACCATGCACGCGGCCACGAGCATTCCCGGGCTGTAGACGATGGCCCCACCGAATCTGGCGTAACACCTGATGAGTGCCAGGGCGAGCACGACGCCCGGTACTCCGAAGGGAAGAATCGTAAAAAGCTCGACCAGGGGCTTCGCCTTCGGCAACCGGAGGTGGGTCCAGTACGCAGTGGGGGTGACGAGAATGACGGAAAAAACCATTGCGGCGAGAGAAATTGAGAGGGAGTTCTTCAGGGTCATTCCGAATGCGCGCCTGTCCATGACTGCCTGCCACCAATTGAAGGTCAGGCCCTCCGGGAAGATCGATCGATCCCACCTGGTCGCGAATGAGAACAGCACAGTTGCCGCCAGGGGGACGAGCATGTAGACGAGGAACAGGCCGATTGCAAGGCCCCGCCACCACGGGTTTTTCTTCATCGTTTCCATCTCTGGCTGAGCCGGTTCGTCCATAGATATCCGACCACGCACGCGGCCATGATGAGCAGGGACAGGGTGGCCATTGCATCTGCCGTCCCCGGTTCCAGTTGCACCTCCCCGCGGATCAGCGAGGCGATCCTGATGGTCACCAGGTTGATGTCCGGCCCCGTGAGGGTCCAGGCCGTCGCATAGGCGCCGTAAGAGTTGGCGAACAGGAGCAGGAATCCACCGATGAGAGACGGGGAAAGTATCGGAAGAGCAATCCTCAGCCAGTACCGGCCCTCTGAGGCGCCAAGGTTCAGTGCCGCCTCACGCCATTCGTTGCGCAGTCCGCGCAGGGACGGCTGGATGAGAAGGATCATGAGAGGCATCTGGAAATACAGATACGCCAGCACCAGGCCCGAGATCGAGTAGACGCGGAACCCGGGATACAGGGCGATTCCAAAGAGCCTCGACAAGAGCAGGGTGACAATGCCCGTGGAACCCAGAGTGACGATGAACGCGAATGCCAGCGGCGCACCGCCGAAGTTTGTTGCCACGTCAGCGAGGGCCGTCGCCACTCCACGGAAAAAGCGGCTTCGGCCATTCATGATGGCATATCCGGTCAGCGTACCCAGGACGACCCCGAGGACCGCCGTGATCACGGAAAGCCGAATGCTGTTCACGAAGGAGGCGCGCAGCAAGGGCGACAGGGCACGCGAGAAATTCGCGAGTGTAGGCTGCCCGTTTCCGTCACGCAGGCTGGAAACAATGACGGTTCCAATGGGCACGATCTCCATCAAGAGTCCAAAGAGAAAGAAGGGGAGCAGGGGGAGCCATAGAAATGGCAATCGGGTCCGGGTCCGTGGCGAGAGGGGTGTGGTGGGAGACGTCATACGACGCAGGTCCAGCCGTCACTTGCCAGCGTGATCTTCCCGTCATAGCTCCTGCGAACCTGCGCCACGACATCGGCATCCTGCGAAGGGGGATACAGATGGGTAAGTACGACCTGGCCCACGCCGGCCTCGTGAGCTATGGCCCCCACATCTCCGGCGCTCAAATGGTCTTGCACTCTCCATCCGTCGGGCAGGGAGCATTCGCAGAGCAGAAGATCTGCGCCCCTGGCAATGCGCACAAGGTCACCGTTGACACTGGCATCGCCCGAGTACGCGAGGATCCTGCCCCTGTACTCGAAACGGAAACAGAGACTCCAGGACGTGTGTCCACTCAGGCCGGTGGTGAGCTTCCATCCCGGAGGATAGCTCGCGACTTCTGCTTCCATTTCCTGTATGTCCAATGCATATCCCTCTGGCTTGATCCCATCGTAGAGCTCAAAGAGACGCGAGAGGAAAGAGGAGAGCTCCCTGCAACCGACTATGGAGAGGGGAAGCGTGCGGTGAAAGCCGGGCGTAGCATTATTGGCCTGGAAGAAGGTGGCCAGATCGAGGGTGTGATCCGGATGAATGTGGCTGACCAGCACCAGGGCGAGATCCCTGTAGCTCACCCCGGCCGCCGTCAGACGCGCGAGCGTTCCCGGTCCCGCGTCAACGAGGATCGGGGTCCCGGCGATCATGACCAGGTAGCCGGGCGCGCCCCGCCCGGGCAGGGGGATGCATGTTCCGGAGCCGAGAACTGTCAGTGTCATGCCGTCCAACTGGTGTTCCCTCAGGAGTGCATTCTATCTCATCCCCGATAATAGAAAAGTCCATCGGGGAGCTGGAATTTTCTCCCCGATGGACAGAATCGGGATCTTCTCGAAACGAACGATCGGCCTATTGCCCCTTGCCCACGATGGCGTCCCATCCCTCGACGATGTTCTTGATTGCCAGGGAGAACGACGCGAGGTTGGTCGGGAAATGAATGTTCGTATACGCGCTCTGAGGCAGCAGCTTCGCTGCCACGTCGGGAGGCAGGACCACGTCGGAGCGTGTCGGATGCGCGTAGCCCGTCGCGAATGACACCTGGCCCTCATCCGACAGGAAGTAGTCCAACGCCCGCTTGGCGGCGTTCGGATGCGGGGCGCGGGCGCTGATATATTGTGCGAAGATCATGCCGACGGTCCCGTCCCGGGGGATCACGACTTTGAGCGGCAGTCCGGTTGAGTCGCGTTTGGCGAAGCCATCGAAATCATACACCAGGGCGATGGGAGCTTCGCCTTTCTGTACGGCAGCCACGTTGAGCACGACTCCCTGGCGAAGGTTGCCGCTGTCGCGCAGGCGTTTGAAGAAATCGAGGCCCGGCTGGACATTGTTCTCTCCTCCGCCGTGGGTATATGCGGCAGCAAGGACCGATGCGGTGGCATACGTGGAGACGCGGGGATCCCGGGAGACTACCTTGTCCTTGTATTCGGGCTTCAGGAGATCATCCCAGGTCTCCGGGACATTTGTGATTATGTCCGTATTCACAAGGAAAGCAATTGCGCCCCAGTACGAGGCGGCCCACTTGCCGTCGGGATCTTTGAACCGGTCCGGTATCTTGGCCCAGTTCGCGTTCTTGTACGGCATGGTGAGGTTGTTGTCCAGCAGCTTGCCCAGGAAGTCGTAGCCGATGTCGGCGACATCCATGACCGGGGCGTCTTTTTCCGCGAGCAGCCGCGTGATTTCCTCCGCGCTGGTCATGTCTGTGTCCGTGTGGACCGTCCCGTAGCTCTTTTCAATGGTTTTCCACGTATTCCCGAGGTTCACCCAGTCGTCCGACATTCCATAGCTGATGAGCTCTTTTTCCACCGCGCCGGCGGGCGCTTTTTCATTCTGTCCGCCCGCGAAGAGAAGGCCGGGAAGAACAAGGAACAGGAGAGAGAGGCAGAAAAGCAGAAATCCCTTTTTCATCGGTTCCTCCTTCGTCAAACGGGAGAGTACCTGGGAAAATCATCTTTGTCAATCAACTTTTTAAAGGTGATTGACAAAGTGGGGACCCGTTGGTATAAGGAGAGAGTCCCTCAGCGGAAGGCGTATGCTGAAAAGCGGAAGCTCAGTGCAGAGAATCAAAGACACCAACCAGAAGAAGATACTGACCCTGCTGATTGAGAAGAGGGAGCAGAGCAAGCAGGAGATCGCCAAGGAGACTTCCCTCAGCATTCCGACCGTCACCATGAACGTCTCACGTCTCCTTGCGCTCGGTCTCGTTGAAGAGGCGGGAGTCTCGGCATCCACCGGCGGCAGAAAGCCAATGATCATCCGTTTCCTCCCGAACTCCCGATATGCTTTCGGGGTGGACTTCTCTTCCAACCATCTGACGTCGAGCGGCCTGATCAGGGTCATCCTCGTCAATCTCGACGCCGATATTCTTGCGGAAGCCTCCTTCGAGTACCGGGATTTCTCCTCGGTGAGCCAGATCATTGGTCAAGTGAAGAAGGTCGCGGAAAAGATCCTCGCGGAAAGACGGATATCACAGACGCTCGTCACGGGCATCGGCTTCTCTCTGCCGGGCACCGTCAACGAGCGGAAGCTGATCCTTGAACAGGCGCCGAATCTTCCAGCGGATCTCGGGATGAATGCCCTGGACTTCAGCAGATTCCAGCGGCTGTTTTCCTTTCCGATCTTCATCGAGAACGAGGCGAACGCGGCCGCCTATGCAGAGTTGCTCCTTGGAGCCGCCCGGCGGAAGCGCAGCCTGGTTTTTCTTTCCATCAACAGGGGAATCGGGGCGGGGATTGTCGTCGGTGGGCATGTATTCAAGGGCAACAACAAACGGGCCGGGACCGTGGGGCACATCACGGTGGAATCCCAGGGGGTTCGCTGCACCTGCGGGCGGAGGGATTGCTGGGAAATCTATGCCGCCTCCGGCGCCCTGATCAGGAACTATCGCGAGGTTTCCGGGCAGGAAGCTCAGGGACACCCAGCAGTTCCAATCTTTGCTGGAGAGCTCGGACACGGTGGCGTTGGAGGTTTGGGACGCATACCTCGAGCATCTCACCATCGGCATCAACAACATCATCCTCAGCCTTGATCCGCAGTGCATCATCATCGGCGGAGAGATCAGCAGGTTCGGCGATCGACTTGTGAAGCCCCTTCGTGAGAAGGTGTTCGCGCAGAACACCTTCTACAAATCCGACGACCTGCAGATCGTTCTCTCCACGCTGAAAGGGGACGCATCCATACTTGGCGTCGCCTTGCTGCCCTTCCACGGGCTGCTCCACCAGGGAGCGAAAGTCATATAGGCCCTCATGGAGGAAAGAGACCCGATAAAAGTCTACGACGCACGCTGGGAGGTCGACGAGTTCGATCGGAAAGAGGTCGCACGCCTGATTGAGGCGACCCTGATCTACGGACGGCTGGTCGGCGCTGACACTGTCACTATTTGCAGGGACGCGCGGATGGGCTGTGCGTCCCTCATGGAGATCGCCCTGGATATCGCGCTAGGGGCGGGTTTCGATGTCTTTCTCTGCCCCGATCCTGTCAGCACGCCGCAGAGCTATTTCATGACTTTTCGCGTGTCGGAGGTGCATCCCCGCACCATGGGGCTTACATTCACCGCATCCCATAACCCCGCCAACTACGTCGGGCTCAAGGTCGTGGTTCCTCCGGTGCAGGCCATCGGGCTGGGCAGTGGGCCCTTGGGGGGCTTTCAGAAGATCCGTCAGATCTATCATGAAAGGGAAACCCTGGCCCGCACCGGGGGCTCCAGGCTCAGCGTGCAGAGCCTGGCCAGGGACTATGTCGATTTTTCTTTGCGCCGGGTCGGGCTTGCCGATGGCAGCCTTGAAGGCATCCCTGTCGTCTTCGACTTTTTCAACGGCTCCGCGGGTCCGGAGATCATGGATGCGCTTCAGCGAACCGGCGCATCCGTTTTCCCGCTTCGCCTGATCCCTGATGGCAGTTTCCCCACCGGCTCTCCAAACCCCACGAGCGTGGGGAAAATGGCCGCCGCGGTCGCCCTGGCAAAGAAAGCAGGAGACGCATTAGTGATAGGGACAGATGGAGACGGCGACCGGCTGGTGTTCGGTGACGGATACGGCATCCTGAGCGCGGGAGTGGCGGCGATTGCAATTCTTGCTCTTGCGACTTCTGAGAATCACGGGCGTGAGCCGGTGCGGGTGCTCTACGATCCGAAGGTCAATCCGCTGGCCCTGTCGGAATGGGCCCGGCTCGACGTGACGCCGATCCTGTTCCGCAACGGCCATTCCCAGATCAAGGCACGAATGCGGAGCATCGATGCAGTTGCCGCCGTGGAAGAGTCCGGCCATTTCTATCACCGGCTCGTCGGATCGGCGGCATCTGTCTTCGTCGAATCCTCCCTCGTCACGATCCTCTCGTTTCTGCGATCGGTGAAGGAAAAACCGTCGCTCAGGGAGGGATTGCGGAGCATCCAGGATCGTGTCTTCACGACGGGCGAGTTCAACTACCAGCTGGAGAACGACCGAGAGAGAGACAGGGCCCTTGCGGAAGCTCTGCAGACTTTCCGTGACGATGGGGCCGCCGTGATCTCTCGGACGGCGGACGGCGAGGACCTTATGGGATTTCACGTCAGCAAGGGGATCGGCCCCGACACGGGCGAGCTCCAGAAGGCATGGTATCAGGCGTATCTCCGCGTTGCCACAAACGAAAAAGCGGTCATCCGTTCTCACATTTCGGCCGCCGACCCCCATGTGGGGCGAGACTGGGAAAGAAGGATCAGGGAGACCCTGTCGACACTCGGCGGTCGGGTGATCGACTGATGGCCAGGACTCTCGCGGAGCAGTTCAACCGGTTCGTCAACGCAATGAGCTTTGGGGCCGAATACCAGAAGCTGCGCCGGCTTCTCAATGCGCGCATCGACAGCCCGGCGTCGATCGAGGAGATCCCGCCGTCCCATCCCGCCGGCTTTGTCCGCGAGATGAAGAAGCGCAGGATCACCATTGTCGAATCCTATCTCATCATCATCCGCTACCTCGAATCGGAACACCACAAGGAGCGCATCCACGCGCTGAAGCTCCTCGAGGAGCAGACGTTCCATTCGAAGAACATCACGATGCCGCTCAACACGGCCCGCGTGCAGCTCGCCCTGATGAAGGAGGCGATCAAGAGCAGGGACAACAAGCGCCGCCAGCTCGAGCTCCTTCACGATTTCACCGTCTCGTCCTATGGCCAACCCTCCGTCATCCGCGCATTCCTCGATGAAATGGGAATCATTGAGCTGCCCGAGACCGGGCAGCGGATCGCGGACATGGACAAGGGCTGGGACCTCCACGTTCACGACAATTCCTCCTATGGCCGAAAGACGCCGTCGCAGCTTGTAATCGACGCATTCATCAAGGGCATTTCCGAGATCACCGTGGCATTCAATCTCCTCAATTCTCTTGACAACATCGACGAGGTGATCTCCGCCGGGGACATCCTCGGCGTTCGGGTGACAATTGGTGCGGAGTTCAGCATGCTTTCGGAAGGTCACCGCTTTCATTTCATGTTCCTTCTTCCCCGGATCCGCACCAGCACAGAGCTGGCACTTTTTTTCGAGCGGTATGCCGCGGAGCTTCGTTTTTTCATCGACGGCCTCAACAGCAACCAGGAGAGCCGCATCTCCTCCATCCACGCACTCATCGACAGCTTCAATGCCCTGCATCTTCCGGCCCTGAACGCCGGCTACGCGGAGGGCAGCATCTACGCCCTTCCCGCGCTGGATCTCGCGGCGGTCGACGAGATCGTCCCCATGGAAAGCCTGAACCGGATGTACCTGGGGGAGTTGCTGTACTCACAATGGAAGCCGGTGCTTCTGAAAAGGATCCTGCTGGCGAAGAACAAGCTCAACCATGCGCGTGCGGAGTTGGACCGGGGAAGCATCTCGCAATGGGACTACACCAACATGGCCTCCCGATACCAGAACCTCCGGGAGACCTACACCCAGCTGAATCCGGAAACGCTCCGCGGCACGTACTTCGGGGCGCCGCAGCTCTCAGAGTATCCGACGGTTTTTTCGGATATGGAGGCCGTCTGTGCGCCGCTGAAGCGGACGGGGGGAAGCATCAAGATTCTTCACCCGCTCGAGCATGGGTTTGACGCGGCGCAAAGGATGGTTCTGGCAAACGGCCGATGGATTGATTTCGTCGAAGTCTACAATATGTATGACAGCATCAACCGGTCCGTCGACGATATCCTGCGGTTTGCGCAGTTCATCAACGCCTTGAACAGCGGACGGCTGGAGGTGATGCGGCCTTTCCTCGACGGCCACGATCGTGCGCTTCCAGATGCCGAGGTGTCGCGGATCGTCGCTTCCACCGGGTTGCGGTCGCTCGTTCCCGTGTGCGGAAGCGATTCGACGGGAAGAAGCAGCATGATCCCGGGCATGGGCTTTATTTTCCAATCGCACATCATGGGCACGCACAGGCGACGTTTTCTGGAAAAGCATTTTGCGCTGCCGGAGTTTGTCTCTCGAGTCATTGCCGCAAAAGGCTCGTTTGTCAGCGGGGATGCGGAAAAGGAGCCCGTAGACCCGATCATCAGCATGGGCAAGTCGACGCACTTTATTCCGAACAGGATCGGTGACGAGACTGATGTTGCCCCCATCCCGCTGGATCGCGCGCTGCGCTACCTCAACCCGGTCCTCCTCAATCTCATTTCCGTCGGAGTGGGATTCCTCGTCGCCGCAGTCACGATCGGTTGGCAATACGCCATGGTATGGTTTGGAATCACGAGCCTACGCCACGTCATCGTGGACCTCGTGGCGCGCCGCGGCTCCCGTGTGAGGGAATGGAGCCTTCGAGAGATCGATTTCCGCAATATCGCCCGCTCGCTCTTCTGGACGGGCATTTCTGTTCCGCTCCTCGCGTTCGTCAAATCGGAATTCGATCTCCTCTGGCCTTTGGGCACGACAGGTCATTTCTATCAATTCGCGAAATTTTTCTGCATCAGCTTTGTCAATGGGCTGTATCTCGTGATGCATAATATCTTGAGGAGGTTCGAGAAGGGCGTCACGCGCGCGAACTTCTTCCGCAACATCCTCTCGTGGCCTTTCGCAAGCCTTTTCGCTCCCTTAGGGGACCTGTTCTTCATCCCCAGCATCGTACAATCCAAGCTCTGGTCGGACGTAGTCGGCGGATTGATCGAAGGGTCGGGCAAGTTCATCCGATCTGTCGGGTTGACCCGGCGCGATCTCTCGGAGATCATACCTCTGGCCTGCGCGGAGGAGGAGTCGGTGCGCTTCACTGCCATTCTGGACCTTCTTTACATTTTCAGACGCGAGACGCGCGCTCGCAATTCGATGCCTGAGATCTTCTTCGGAAAGAGGAATTTCCTCGAGCGGATCGGGGACGTTGCACGAAGACGGAAGGCGCAGCATCCAAGCCTGGAAAATGAGTACCAGGGCCTTGCCGCGTGGTTCGACCACACCGACAACTACTACAATCTGGGGGATTTCGTCATCGAGCATTACAGTCAGGAATGGGCGCTCATGCTGATCGATCTCCTCGATCACCAGTACTTTCGCTTCCGTGAATGGCTGGCTCATGAGAAACCACCTGAGCGTCTTGTATCTCGGATCAGTTTGCGCAGCTCACCGCAGGGAGGAGGGACGAATCGTCGGGAGTAGATTTCCTTTCTACGGCAGAGCCGCCGACCAGGCGCAAACCGCAGGAACTCCGGGTTCCTGCGATTGCATATCCATGACGAGGAGGTTTGAAATGGCGTGGAAGAAAGTGTGTTTCGTGTCAGCAATCCTGATGATTGCGCTCTCGGGAACCGTTTTTGCCCAGGGAAGCGGGAAACCAGTCACGCTGACGTTCTGGTGTGGCAGCGCCTATTACAATTCGGACGAGGCCAAGAAGCCGCAAAGCGAATGGGCTATTACCAGGATCGTCAAGGGATTTGAGGCCCAGAATCCGAATGTCACCGTCGATGTCACACCAATCGAAGTGAGCTCAGAGACGATCGCGAAGTTCAAGGCAGCCGCGATTGCCAGGAACGGCCCGGATGTCATCGAGCTCTGGACAGGAAGCTATCTCTTTCCTCTGAAGGACATTCTTCTGCCCCTGAACAAGTACATCCCAACGGACGACAGGAAGAACATCGGAGGATGGGACGCGGTCACCTACAATTTCAAGCCGGACGGCGAGATTCTGGGATATCCGATCGGCAACAACTACGCAGGGCTCGTATATAACAAAGCGCTGATCAAGGCTGCCGGAATGGACTGGGACAGGAACCCGCCCAAAACGACGGAGGAGTTCAGGACTGCGCTGCGAAAAATAAAGGGCACTGGTGTCGTTCCCTTTGGGTTCGATGGCTCGAAGGGCCGCATCCTCCACTATGCCACCATCTACTGGTGGGTTGAGGAATCCGGCTACGAGCGACTGGTGTCGGATGCGGAAGGCAGGACCAAGTACGCTGACGACAAGGGCTTCATCAATCTCATGACGTACATGAGGTCCTTGTATGCCGAAGGATTGACCAACACAGACGCGGCAACCTCCGTTGACTATGAGTCGAAGTTTTCGACCGGAAAGTACGCGGTGACCGTGGGCGGCGTGAACAACGCGAAGACTTTCGAGCAGGCCCTGGGGCAGGAGAACTTCGGATTCCTCCCCTTCCCGAGCATGAGCGCCAGTCCGAAGGTCAGAGCGTCGATTATCGGCGGCCCCGGTAACTGCGTCTCCATCGGAAACTACACCAACAACCGCGACCTCGCGGTGAAGTTCGTATCCTATCTCTGTTCGAAACCCGCCTTCATCGAACTGACGAAATCGGTCACGACTTTCCCGTCCCGTACCGATGTCACCCTTGACGACCTTGGCTGGACGAACGATCCTTTCCGGCAGAAAATTTATACGCTGAGCAAAAGCTTCGCTTTCTGGATTGACAACTCCATCCCTGCGTTCCAGTACGATGAGATGAAGCGTTTTTTCCCGAATGTGCTTACCGGGAAGTTGAGCGCATCTGATTTCGCCGCGCAGATGGACAAGCTGGTCAAAGACAACATGTAATCTCGGCATTCAGCGCGCGCGCCTCATTGTGCGGCGCGCGCCCTTTTTCAAAGATCAAAGAAGGACGGCTTTCATGTCGGACAGGAGACGAAAGGAACTGACTATTTCGATGCTTGCCATCGCCCCGGTGGTGCTCATATTGCTGGGCTTCAGGGCCTATCCTCTCGGAAGCGTGATCTACAACAGCTTCACGAATTGGGACGGCCTTTTTCGCCATGATTTTATCGGATTCAAGAATTACCTGCGAATGATCCACACGGACTACTTCTGGCTGACGCTGGGCAACTGTTTCATCATGTTCATCAACGTCCCCATCCAGGTGCTGATCGGGCTCGTGGTGTCTCTGCTGCTCTATGAAAAGACATTGGGATGGCGTTTTTTCCGTTCGTTGTACTATCTCCCGCAAATTGTATCCGCGGTCATCGTGGGATACCTGTTCGCGACATTCTTCTCCTATGGCGGCCCCGTGAATGCAATACTCAAAGCCGTCGGGGCTTCGCATCTGGCAATCGAATGGCTGGGGAACCGGCTGACAGGGATCGGTGTGGTCATCAGCGCACTCGTCTGGATCAATATCGGCTGGCAAGGCGTGTTGATGCTCGGGGGGCTTTCGGCAATCAATCCCTCCGTTTTCGAGGCGGCCAGGATGGACGGCGCGAATTTTTTCCAGCGCACTTTCCTTGTCATGCTGCCGATGATCGGACGCGTCATCGAATACTCCTTCATATACTCCGTCGCCTGGACTTTTACGGGAATTTTCCCTTTTATCTATTCCATCACCAACGGCGGCCCAGGGTATGATACAACGACGCTGGATTTCCTGGTGTATCAAAAGGCGTTCCGGGAGGACGCGGGGCTGGGTCAAGCCTGCGCGCTGGCGGTCATCCTCCTGGCGATCGTGAGCGTCTTGACGGTGATCCAGCGGAAAATTTCAAATCGTGCGAACGACTGGAGCGAATGAAGCACGTGGTGAGACGGACGGCGCCGCGCCTGAGCTCGATCCTGATCCTGCTCGCTTTCGTGGCCCTGGGAGCTACGTTCGTGTTTCCCTTCTATTACATGTTCATCAACGCATTCAAGTCGATGCCGGAGTATTACAAAAGTACATTCGCGCTTCCGCAACATTTCAACGGGGTGAACTTTGCGACTATGATCAGCCAGTTCCATATTCACATCAACATGCTCAATTCTCTTTTTATTTCCGCGTCCACTGTTGTGCTTACTGCCTTCGTCGGCCTGATAGCCTCGTACGTGTTCGCGAAGAGACCGTTCAGGGGAAGCAACGTGATCTACCTGGTCATTATTTTCAGCATGTTCATGCCAAGCCAGGTCACCCTCATCCCCCTGTACTTCCTGTTTTCCAGTCTGAACTTGATCAACACTCCCTATTCGGTGATTCTCTCTTTCCTGGCGGCGAGCATTCCCTCCACCATCATGCTCCTGACCGCCTATTTCAAGAGCATTCCCAACGAGATCTGCGAGGCCGCGATAATCGACGGCAGCGGTTTTTTCGGAATCATTCGAAACGTCATTTATCCGATGGGCAAGCCCGCGATTGCGGTGAACGCGACCTTCGTCTTTCTCAGGACCTGGAACGATTTTCTCACGCCGCTCGTGCTGCTCACTAAAAGAGAAGCCCAGACAGTGGTGGTGGCCTTGAGCGCACTTGTCAGCCGGTATCAGAGCGACCCTCCGTACCAGATGGCGGGGCTGGCAATCGCGACACTACCGGCTGTGGCGATGTACTTGTTTTTTCAGAGATACCTGGTAGAGGGTGTGAACGCCGGCTCCATCAAATAGGAGCCTCTTGTCAGCCAACCTGAGGGGGGCTGACGCAGGGGCGCCCCGGGCGTTCAGGCCTCGTGCAGTGTCGTCTTCCGGAGCTCCTGCCGCGTCAGGCGGATGCCGTTGCCGAGCTCGAAACCGCCCGTCGCGCAGATCTCCGCCCCTGTGACGTCACCGGCCATTCCACTTGCCAAGTAGACACACGTCCAGCCGATCTCCAGCGGAGAACCCTGGCGGCGGATCCACTGGACGGTGCTGGAGAACCGCTGGGCCTGCTCGCCCCCGACGGCCTCTTCGCCAGAATCCTTTCCCAGGTCGCTGCAGATGTTCCCGGGCAGGACCGCGTTCACGCGGACTCCGTTCCGCGCCTCGTCGATGGCCAGGGACTTGGTCAGCGAGATGATCGCACCCTTGGTCGCCGCATAGATGGAAGACCCTTCCTGCCCCACCCGTCCGAGGATGCTGCTCATGTTGATGAGTGAGCCTTTCGTCACGCGCAGGTGCGGAAGGGAATGCTTGCACCCCGAGAAAACACCCATAAGGTTCGTCCGCAGGACATGCTCGAAGTCCTCGGCGGTGATGTCGTCGATGTCGCGGCGCCTCGGAAGGTACCCTGCATTGTCGACGCAGCAATCCACCCGGCCGTAGTCCCTCACGGTGCGGGCCACAAGGCCCCGCACCTCCTCGTCGCGGGAGACGTCGCAGGGAAGAAATGCGCATCTCCCCGGCCCTTTGGCGCTGAGCTCAGCGGCAAGGCGCTCCCCCCGCGGGGCATCACGCCCGGAGATGACCACGCAGCAGCCGCACGCGCAGAAGGCCTCCGCACACCCGGCACCGATGCCCCTGTTCCCACCGGTGATGATGATAACCTTGCCCGCCAGGTCGTCCAGAATCGGGATCATGTTTCTTCCTCCCTGCCTTTCGGCGAAAGCAGTTTATTCATGGATCAGCCCTTCCGGGTCCCAGCAGCGCAGATCGTCCAAGGGGTACAGGGGGCGCGGCAGATGAGTCCATGACAGCGCCTTCAGGTCGGATTGCGTCACGCCCGGCGAATCCACCCGTATAAGTTTCCTCCTCCAACGGTCAAAGAACTGGAAGTTGCTGCCGGTTTTCATAACGACGATTCGCATTTTTTCGAGGTCCAATCCAAGGTGCGTGAACAGTACCGGCTGGATCAGCGCCAAGCTCCGGTGCTCCGCGAGGACGATCCTGAGATTCCCCGCTTCGAACAGGGCCGTCCTCCCGAGGTCCGTCTGCCCTTTCTCCGTCACGATCCTCAGCCCGCTGGAGATCGCCGTCACGCGGCCACGCAGGGAAATCGGACGGGAAGCTGGATCAGTCTTTCCGCCCATCGAAAGGTCGATGGAACCCAGCCCGCGGTCCAATGCCTGCCGGACAGCTACCGGGTCGACCAGTGGCAAGCAGGACAGAATAGGCACTTTCTGCCGCCACAGTTCACCGAGGAGGCACGTGCTGTCGCCAGGGCCGCCGGCGTAGACGGCGTCGCCCATGTCGGAGAGAAGGACCAGACCGTCTGGTTCAGCCGCTGCCCGCTGCACGGCGAGATTCGGTGCCACCCGGTCTGAAACCCAGAACTCTTCCCGCAGCCGCCACGCTTCTTCCGCAAGCACCCGGACCGCCCTCCGGGCTATCAAAGGGTCGCCTTCTGCGTATGCAGCCACGCCCCAACCGCCCTCGCGCACGTCGATCCAGGGCTGCATCGGAAAGAGGGAAATCGAGATGACCCCGGCATCCCGTTCCATTTCCCGGGCATGAGCGAACCATTTCTTCATCGGACCGGCCGAAGTCAGGAATTGATCCTGCGGCGCGATCATGGGCACCTTCACCCAGGCACGCGCCGCGGGAGTACGCTGCCGCAGCAGGCGGTAGAGCGCCCGCGCGCCCTTCATGCCGGCGGCGGGCAGGTCATGCGGCTGCGTCTCGAAGCCGACCACCATGTCTGCGTTCTCCATCATGAGGCGAGTCAAATTGGCGTGGTGATCGAGAACGGCCAGAATCGGGATGCGGCCGCCGACCACGACGCGCGTCTCCCGAAGGAGCGCACCGCACACGTCATCCTCATCCTCTGAAACCGTTGCACCGTGCAGAGAGATCAGAAGGGCGTCGAAGGGCAGCGCGGTGCGCACACACTCGGTTAGCTTCGCCGAGAGGAAACGCGCGGCCTCCCCGCTCATCCTGCCGCCGGGCGCGCTGTTCGCGCAGAGGATCGGAACCAGCCGCACCTCCCTCTTGTCCTCGAAGAAAGCCCGCACGCCGTCGATGATTCCGTCCCCTGCGCCCTGCTCGAGGACCTCTGCGCCGTAAAGGAGCGAGGAGTGCTGGAAATCCTCAATGCCCGTTCTTTCCGGGCTGAAAGTGTTCGACTCCTGGGAAACCTGGGCAAGCGCTATCCGCATGTCACGCCTGCGCCGCGCTGTTCCAGATCAGCATCTTCCGCTCCATCGCGCCCAGCACCTTCGCCATCCCCCGGCAGATCTCCGCAACATCCCGTTTGGAGTACGCTGGCAGGATCGCGACCGTGGCGAATCTCCGCTCGATTTCTCTCGTCGCTGTGAAGTTGTCTGCGTCGAACCTGCCGGCGTTCTGAAGAAGGGATTTGACGACGTCGATGTCGCCCATGGTCTGACAATACGAGGTCGAACCGTAGGCAAGGCCTTCCGCCTCCCACGCTGCCTGGAAATACTCCACGTTCTTCTGTGACTCGAGGTCGAAAGCGAGAGTGATCCCGATATCGTTCTCAGGCAGCACGCGGCGAAGCTTGAGCTTTGGAAACCGCTTTCTCAGCTCGTCTCTCACCTCTATGAAATTGCCATGCGCCGCTTCCACGATCCTGGGGAGCTTTCTGAGCTGTGCAAGGCCCACCGCCCCGGTCAGCTCGCTCATCCTCCACTGCATTCCGCACAGCGGCGCTGTTTTTCACCGGAGACTCGAGATTGCGCACGAAGCGCTCGCGAAGCAGGCCGAGATCGTGAAAACGAACGGTCTTTTCGTACAGCTCCTGGCTGTCCGTCGCAAGTAAACCCCCGTCTCCCGTGGTGATCATCTTGTGCGCCTGGAGGCTGAAGCAGGCGATGTCGCCCCATGTTCCCAGCTTCCTTCCTCCGAAGGTCCCCCCGCAGGACTGCGCCACGTCCTCGATCACTTTTACCCCGTGGGCCCTGGCGATCGCGACAATCTCGTCGAGGCGGCTTGCCCCGCCCTGGTAGTGGATCACCATCACTGCCTTCGTCCGCGGCGTGATCTTGCTTTCAAATGACCCGGGGTTGATGCTGAGGCTCTCGTCGATATCCGCGAATACCGGCGTTGCCCCCGTGAGGGCCACGGCGTTGTAGTTGGTGATCCACCCGTAGGCGGGGATGATCACCTCGTCACCCTCGCCGATCCCCAGCGCGGCAGCGGCGCAGAAATACGCGCCGGATCCTGTAGCTGTGGCCAGGGCGTAGCGCGTCCCGATGAGAACACGGAACTCCCGTTCGAGGTCGTCCACCATGTGCGGCGGCTTCGGGCCGTAGTGACGGAAAAGGGTCTTGTTCCCGATGACCTCCCTCACCAGGGCAAGCTCTTCCCTGCCGAGAAGGTTGCCACCGATGCATTTATACGGGAACGGTCTCCTCCTCACGGGTGAGCCTCCCTCGAGCGCCAGCTTCTCCCGGTCCATCACACCCCCCTTCATCTCCAATCTGATCGGTACCCGGTCCTGCGGCGGCCTCAGAACCGCTTGTAGTCGAAAACCACGTTGAGTATCTCCGCGTCCTCCGCACCGTCATTCTCGAGCCTGTGGCCCAAGCGGGAGTCGAAATATGCGCTGTCCCCCTTTTCAAGCAGGCGCCCTTTTCCCTCGTACGACAGCTTCACCGAGCCCTGGAGAACAAAGATGAACTCTTCACTGTCGTGGCAGAAGGTGTCCGTCCGGCCCTGCCTGATCTTCATCACGTAGGGGACCATGTACTTTCCTCGAAAATGATGGACGAGGGAGCGAAAGGAATAACCGGAGCCCGAGCTTACTTCCCTGGCAGCGCCTACTCCGCGGTGCGTGACGATGTCGATCTTGTGCGTGTTCCCCTTGTCTCCCTCGATTCCTTCCAGGATGGATTCCATACCCACGTCGAGGGCAAGAGCAATCCGCTGGATGGTCGGCAACCGGGGGGCGGCGTCCGCCCTCTCGATCCGTGAAAGGTACCCCTTGCTGAAACCGGTCATCTCGGAGAGCTGCTGTAAAGTGATCCGCTTATCAGTTCGCAGCTCTTTCATCCTGGCATTCACGCTGTCCATGTCTTCCCGTTCTCCTCCAGCAGGTATCACACCGCCGTGTTTCCTATTTGTAAACATCCTACAATCCTTGCTCTCTGGTGTCAACCAAATACCCCTAATCTGGCCACACCACTTGACACTCTAACCGAGCAGTGTTTCCCTTTAGGCAACTATGGCTCCCGATGTAGCCTCGCGATGAGACTCAGCGGCTCTGAACGAAAAGACGTGGAAGTGACCTGCGTCCACTCCGGGATCTGCCACCTCGGCGAAGGCCCGGTCTGGAACCGCGAGCGGCAGAGGCTGTTCTGGACGGACATCTTCGAGCGGAGGATCTGGAGCTACGACCCGGAGACCGGAGCAAGCGAGATATTCTGGCGAGGTGAGTTGCGGGTCGGGGGATTCGCCTTCACCCGCACGGGGGACCTGGTGCTCTGCACCGACCGCGGGGTGTTCCGCCAGCGGTCGGGCCCCTCCGGAACGCCGCAGGGGGAACCGGAGCTCATGTTCCGCGTCCCTCTGGCCGCAGACGAGATGTTCAACGACATCACCACGGACCCTGCCGGTCGCATCTTCGCGGGGACCCTCGACCGGAGCCGCTTCACGGGCACCCTGTACCGTTTCCAGCGGAGTGTTCCGCCGGCGGCCGTCCTGCGGGACCTGCGATGCAGCAATGGGATGACCTTCTCCCTGGATGAGCAGTGGTTCTTCCACACCGACACCCTCGCGGACCGTATCACCCGTTTCCGGTATCGAAGCGGCTCCGGGGATATCGACGCCCCGTTCGCCTTCTTCGAGGGCGGCGGGAGCGGGGGGCTGCCCGACGGGATCACAATGGACAGGGACGGGTGCATTTGGGCGGCATTCTGGGGCGGCTCGGAGGTGCGGAGGATCGACCGGGGCGGAAGGGTGATCCGGCGCGTCCCCATACCCGCCCGGCAGCCGTCCAGCGTGATGTTCGGCGGTCCTGCCCTGGACCGGCTCTATGTGACCTCGGCGGCCGAGGGCGCGGCCGACCTGGCAACGGGTCGTGACCGCGACGGGGTCTTCCTCGGCGGCCCCGTGTACCGGTTCTCCCCCGGGACCCGAGGCCGGGAGGAATGGCCCGCGGATTTCTGACCGCCGACCCTCAGGCCCGCGCCCAGGCGGCGCGGATGAAGTCCACCGCGGCGGCAACTCCCTCGTGTCCGGTGCCGCTGGCCTCCTCGATGCTCACCCAGCCGGCGAATCCGGATTCCTTCGGCCGGCCAAACACTCGGTCAAAGGGCACGAGCCCGGTTCCGATTACCGCCGGCTCCAGTCGGCCTGACACCCGGGTGTCGGCCGCGTGCACGACCTCCACCCTTTCGATCACCCGCTCGAGGATCAGCAGGGGATCGTCGCCGTAGGCGATGGGATTGGCGGTGTCGAACTGGATGCGGATGTCGGTCCCGCTGAGCCGCTCGGCAAGGCGCAGGAAGATGTCGGTCGGGAACCCGAAATCGGGATGGCGCCAGACGCTGGGTTTCGAGTGGTTCTCGAAGACCAGCTGCAGCCCTAGGGATTGCGCCCACGACAGCGCCTGCTCGAAGGCGGCGAGCACGAGGCCGATCCCCGCCTCGGTGTCCAGGCCGGGGTGGGCCTGCCCCGCCGTGATCCGCACGATGCGGACCCCGAGCGTGCAGAGGGCGTCGAGGTCGGCTCCGAACCCGGCGAGCTGCCGCCTCCGTTCATCCGGATCAGGGTGGGTGAAATCCGGGTAGGTCGACGCGCCGCAGAGCGGAATCCCTGCTTGTTCCACCTCCCGGCGGAGGCCGCGCAGGTATCCCGCGTCCCGGTCCTTCAGGAACAGGACGCTGATATCCACGGCGTCAAGGCCAAGTGACTTCCCCTCGCGCGCCCAGTCGCCTAGGCTCATCTCGCCGGAAATGAGCTGGGGGAAATAGGATACCGGCAGGCAGCTCAGCTTCATCAGGGAATGCTCCCACCGCATCCTAGTTGGGCCGACCGTAACACTCATATTGATTCGACGAACCGTCAGTCTTGTTCCTTATCGAACGTGAAAGAGAAAGGTGTGCTGTCCAAGAATATTGAAAAGTCCATTGTGCTCGCTGCGCGTTCGCCAAAGTCTGCGACAATAATGCCGTAATATTCGCCGCCTGGCTCGACATCAGAAGGGTAAAAGAGCGCATTCTTTAGGAAATTGAGCTCAGCATCCCCTCCCTTGGCATACTGGTCAACCCTGGCGAATGCAATATCCCTTTCTAAGGCTGCGGCAGACGGATCGTAGGTGGTGGTCGTCGAGGAAAAAGTGCCACTGCCATGATGATAGAAGTCGTTTCTTGAGTACGTTCCGTAGGTAGTTGAAGAACTATAGCCTGCATTGGATGTAGACAGCGCCGCAGAAATTACCATCAGGACCTTGCCCGTGGTTATCTCGTTTCGTCTCTTCTTGAAGTATTCGTCAGCGCGGTAGACCTTTACCGAGGTTCCCGATTCTTCGAGTCTTGCTGCAGAATCGTCCACGCTCAATACTTCGTCTCGATAGTTTTTTATATACAGCTTGAAGAAGATCTGGCTGCCGCTAACTTCAGATGAGACTGCCACCCCAATGCCGTCTTTCACAGCCGAGATTGTAGGAATTCCGCGATTATACCTTATCTTCTCATCGGAACCAGATCGAGGAGTCAAGGAGTAGGTTGCACAAGAGGAGAGGAAAATGCTGGCCGCAAGCAGAGGAATAGCAAGTCGCCTCATGTCTCAACCTCCCGGGCTCCGAACAGTATTCGATATTCTACAACATGTGGGACAGTCCTTCCAAGCATGTCAGCGGAGATCCTGCAAAAACACAGGGACGAAGTCACCCTGACCCCGCGAGAGTCCTCACCAAGGCCGACGAAGCGCCTGATAAACTGCAACCGTCACGTCAGTTCCAACGCTTTGGAGATACTCAGCATCAGATAGCTTCGAATGATCGTAGAACATCTTCGTCGTGGCGATGCTCGAGTGCCCCAGTTCGCTGGCTGCCTTGGAGATCCCGAATCGCTCGCTGAGCACTGTCCCCCGATGATGTCGTATGAGGTGCGCCGTCACTTCTTTGCCGATCGTCCTGGCCGACAACTCTCGGATGCGGTTGCTGACAGCCACGCGGCTGTACCCATGTCCTGCATGTTCGAACAAGAAGCTCGTCCCTTTGAACTCGGTTCGGATTGAATCATAGAGAGGGGTGGGAAGCCGCAGATCACGGGTCCTACCTTTCTTCCCGGCAATTTCTAGATTGGTGATCCGTGGCCCTCGACGAGCTCGGCACATCATAGATAGCATGATCTCAGAAGCGGCTCCTGTAGTAGTATGGAGGGCGGGATGGCGGCAATGAAGACGCAGCTCTTGGTGACGAAGACCCGCATGCCGCGGCTGCCGGCCGGATATGTGGCCCGCCCGCGCTTGTCCGGCAAGCTGGATGAGGCAATGCGGCGCGGCGTGGTGCTCCTGTCCGCGCCGGCGGGGTACGGCAAGTCGACCCTTCTCGCTGGAGCCCTTCGGGAGCTCGAAATGCCGATCGCTTGGGTGTCCCTCGATGACGGCGATAACGATCCCGGAAGCTTCTGGACTTACGTCATCAGCGCGCTTCAAGGCATCGCGCCCGGGATGTGCCAGCCCATCCTTGCCGCCATTGAGTCCCCCGAGCCGCCCCCGGCCCGCTGGCTGCTCACGGCTCTCGTGAACGCTCTCAACGGCAATGGAGATGACTTCGCCCTGGTGCTGGACGACTACCAAGCCATCGAAACCGCGGCCATCCATGAGGGCGTGGGCTTCATCGGCGAGCACCTGCCGCCACGGCTTCATCTATTCATCGCCTGCCGGGTAGACCCCGCATTGCCCCTGGCCCGCTGGCGTGCACAGGGTGTCATCTCCGAGATCCGCGCCGGGGAGTTGGCCTTCACGAAAGAGGAGGCCCGGACTTTCCTTGAAATGGCCATGGGAATGGCCCTGGGCGAACAGGATCTCATGACGCTTGAAAGCCGCTCGGAGGGATGGAAGTCGCCGGGCTCAAGATCAGCCGGCCTATCTTTCGCCGGCAGGGGGAACGTCTCCGCCAGCATCAAGGCCTTCTCTGGAGTGAACCGCTACATTTTCGATTACTTCGTCGGGGAGGCACTCGGCCGTCAATCATCGCGCATACAACGGTTCCTCCTGGAGACTTCCATCCTGGAACGCTTGTGCGGTTCCCTGTGTGACGCCGTGACCGGGCAATCCGACGGTCACTCGATGCTGGCCCAGTTGGAGTCCGCGAATCTCTTCATCTCCTCTCTGGACGATGAGCGACGCTGGTATCGCTACCACCAGCTCTTCGCCGACGTCCTCCGCAGGCAACTGACGTCATCCGGGCCGGAGCGTATGCGGGAGCTGCACGGGCGCGCAAGCCGGTGGTTCGCAGAGGAGGGTCGCATCGATGAGGCCATCAACCATGCGTTTCTAGGCGGCGACGCAGAGCGCGCCGTCAGCCTCCTTGAAGAAGCGGCGCCACGCATGCTCGGCCAGGGACAGGCGGCCTGGATGCTCCGCTATTCCCAGCGCGTCCCGGAAACCATGCTTCTATGCAGTCCCTGGCTTTGCGTCAGCTTCGCATGGGCCGCGCTCATGGCCAACAGCCGTGAAGCCCTCCTGCCGATGCTCTCCCGAGCCGTCCAGGCGCTCTCCGGGAACCCGGATAACCTGTCCCCGTGCAGCCTGTCCAACCTGCGCCGCATCAAGGGCCACACGCTCTCCATTCAAAGCTTCATCGCGCGCTCCCAGGGGGAAACTGCGCGTGCAATCAGCCTTTCCGAGGAGGCAAACCATGAGCTCCCCGGTGACGACGCCGGCGACCGGCTCTCCCACGCAGTCAGCGCCCTCAATCTCGCTGCCTGCTACCATGAATCCGGTGAGATCCTGAAGGCCATTCCTTTCCTCGAGGAACTGGCCTCGGCCGGCCGAACGGGAGGCTTTTCATACGCGTTTCTCGAGGCACAGGCCATTCTCGCCGAGATCGAAATGCAGCTTTCCCACCTTGACCGGGCAGCCGCGATCTGCAGTGAGACGATCCGGCTGGGCACGCAATCGGGCGGCGCCGACCCGGTTCCAAGCGTGGCCCTTGCTTACATCGTACAAGGCCGGATCGAGTACGAACACAATGATCTGGAGCGAGCGGCAGTCAGCCTTCATAAAGGCATCGAGCTCAGCGAAATGAGCGCGAACTGGGAACCCGTTCTCAAAGGCTGCATTGCATTTGCCGGGCTGGCGGAGGCGCAAGGCGACCACAAAGCCGCCGTCGGGTACCTCACCCATGCAGGGACCCTCGGACCCTGGATGTTCACGCCTCCGGAATTCCACCAGCTTCCCGCATGGAAGATCCGTCTGGAGCTGCGCCACGGTGACAAAGATTCGGCCTCCGCGTGGGTCCGGGAGCTGCAGAAAACCCTGCCGACTTCCCGTCCGCCCCGCTACGAGCAGGAGCCATCCTGGCTGGCCATTGTCAGGACGAGAATCGCGACTGGGGATTGCAGGGATCTGCCGGGATGCCTGGATGGGTTCATCGATAGTGCCCGCCGCCAGGCGCGAACCGGTGCAGTAATCGAAGGGTTTATGCTGAAGGCCCTGGCCCTGGATCGGATTGGCGCGGACGCGGAGGCCGTAAAAAGCCTTAGTAGTGCCCTGTCGCTTGCCGAGCCGGCCGGGTATGTGCGCACTTTCATCGACGAGGGCGCACCCTTGGCCATGATTCTCCGGCGGTGTGCGAATGGCCCACGGGAGGAATACGCATCCCGGTTACTGGATGCCATTCTATCCGCTTCACTGAGCGGGGGCATTCGGCCGGCCGAACAGGCGAAGCAGAGCGGCCTCATTGTCCCTCTCAGCGACCGGGAGCGTGAAGTCCTTCAGCTTCTTGCAGATGGCAAATCGAACAAGGAAATCGCCCTGGAGCTCTTCCTTGCAGTCGGCACGGTCAAGAAGCACTTGAACAACATCTTCGGAAAGCTCGGCGTGGAAAGCCGCACACAGGCCATTGCCCGCGCCCGTGCTTTGGGTGTTCTGTGAAATACGCCTAGGAATACGCCTTTTGGCCACTGGTGTGTGCGAGGGTTTATCGCCATTTTCGTTGCCATGGATACCATGAACATGCTCCTCATCTCTGACGCCGAGTCCACGACGGAACTGTCAGAGGACCTGCAAACAAGGATCGTAGGGATTGCGCACGCAAAGCATTACAACGTGGAAACGGTCGCACTTCACAAAAAGGATGTGACCCCGTGCACGGGTTGCCTCACCTGCGTCATGAAACACCCGGGGAAATGCGTTTACAACGCAACCTTCACTCCTTCCCTGCTCGACATCATTCATCAGGCTCCCGCCTGTTGCACAGTCGTCTTCCTCACACGCGTGCGCTACGGCACCTTCTCATCTACGATGAAGAATATCATTGAAAAAGGCGGATTCGTCATCCAATACCGCAAGGGCTGCAGGCATATCATCATCGGGTTCGATGAAGACGCCACCGACGAGGAACGTGGAACCTTCATTGACATCACCGCGAAGCATAGGGGAAAGGCGGACGTGGTGCATCCGAATCTCGCGGAAGATTGCGCGGTGTACTTCACACGGTCGCGTCAAGACAGCGAGGAAATCTGTGAAGGCCTCGAAGGCATCGTGTAAAGGGAAGGATCGCATGAAGAAGATATGTCTTATAAATGGCAGCTTGCGTGGAAAGGATTCATCGAGCCTCCAGTTCCTGAACCGCGTATCGGCGAACATGGGCGCTGATGATTTCCAAATCAACCGGCTCACGGTTCCGGCCGGGCTCAATGGCCACTCCTCCCCGGAAACGCTCGCCGTCATGGCCGACGCCGATGCTCTCGTTGTGGCGTTCCCGCTCTTCTATTACACGCTCCCGGGGGTCCTTACCCGGCTGTTCGAAGACTTTGGACGCCACATACAAAACGGCGGGCGCCGCAACAAGCGCATGAAGGTCTACGCCATCGTCAACTGCGGATTCCCCGAGCCCCGAATAAACGAGGAGGCCATCCGTGTGATGAAGAACTTCTGCATGCGGCTTGGGCTGCGATACAGGTTCTCCATCGCCATCGGCACCGGAGCCGTCACGGTCATGACGATGAAGGCGCCTTTCCTCAATCCACGCCTGAAGAGGGCGTTCAGGCGCATGGTCGATGACATGAAAACTGACACGACTGAGCCGCGGGAGGACGTCCTTATTAAGCCCGCCATTCCGAAAAGCATCATTCTCCTCATCAAAGACCGCTTTGAGGAAAAGACCAAAGCGCTTCGTTGACCCCCACTCGTCTTCATGGGTGTCGAAGTCGTCGTAATGATCATGCTTATCCGGGGAGCCGTAGAGCGTGGCGTGACCTTTTTCGACACGGCCGAAGCCTATGGCCCGTTCGTAAACGAGAAACTGGTCGGAGAGGCGCTCGCGCCCTTTTGGGGACCAGGTTGTGATTGCCACAAAGTTCGGCTTTGACATCGATCCAACGACGGGTGAACGTCGAAGTGGCGTGAACAGCCTTCCTGAGCGCGTCAGGATGGTCGCAGAGGCCTCCCTGAAGCGCCTCGGTGTCGATACTATCGACCTATTCTACCAGCATCGTGTCGACCCGGCTGTGCCGATTGAGGACGTCGCAGGCGTGGTCAAGGACCTGATCAAGGCAGGCAAGATCAAGCACTTCGGGCTTTCAGAAGCTGCAGCACAGACAATTCGCCGCGCTCACGCTGTTCAGCCCGTCACAGCGGTTCAGAGCGAGTATTCGCTGTGGTGGCGGGGTCCTGAAACTGAGATTCTGCCGACCTTAGGAGAACTTGGCATCGGTTTTGTGTGCTTCAGTCCGTTAGGTGCAGGCTTTCTCACCGGCAAGATCGGTGAAAACACCAAGTTCGAAGGCTCGGATTTCCGTACAAAGGTTCCCCGTTTTGCCCCGGAGGCCATGAAGGCAAACATGGCGCTAGTCGATTTCGTTCGAGAGGTAGCGACGCGCAAGGGCGCCATCGCAGCCCAGGTCGCTCTCGCTTGGCTGCTGGCTCAGAAGCAATGGATCGTGCCTATTCCCGGCACAACGAAGCTGCATCGTCTCGAAGAGAACCTTGGAGCGGTTGCAGTCGAACTGACCGCCCGCGACTTACAAGAGATCGAAAGGGCGGCCTCAAAGATCACGCTTCACGGAGCCCGGCTTCCTGAAAGTGCGCTGAAAATGACAGGTTTGCAAGGTGTCCAGGAAATGCATTCGAAGGAGCTAAAAATGAACGCAAAAGATCTTAGTAAGAGTTGTGATCTTTGCAATCGGGGAGAAATTCAAGAGCGATTACTTCAAAAGAACGGTATGGCTCAATATGCTGACGCCTTTTGGCACGGCTTGTCCTATCGGAAATGTGACCTTTGAGCCGGGATGCCGCAACAACTGGCATAAACACGCCGGTGGTCAGATCCTGCTCATGACAGGCGGCAGGGGATATTATCTGGAATGGGGAAAGCCGGCGCGAGAGCTTCATCCGGGGGATGTGGTGAATATTCCTGCCGATGTCAAGCATTGGCATGGCGCTTCCAAGGATAGTTGGTTTGTCCATCTTGCCTCGCCTTCGACGATGTGCTCCGTCACAGCAGTCTGGACATTCGAATCCGGCTGATGGTCCAACTTGCGTCTATCATTGCCTCCCAGGCGCTACGCGAGCACCGAGCAATGCTCGGCGCGGCGCCGTCGGGGTCACTCCGGTCCAGGTCAAGGAAATTGTGTACCAGGCGGTGCCGTACTTGGGGATCGCCAAGGTTTTCGATTTCATCCACGCTACAAACGACGTGCTCATCGAGCGAGGCATCGAGTTGCCCTTCCCGGGACAGTCCACCACGACGCCGGAGAACCGGGCGGAAATGGGCTTTGCCGTCCAGAAACAGATTTTCGGCAGCGATGTCGTCGAGAAACTCTACAACGCCTCACCTGCAGACCAGATGCACATTCAGCGTTTTCTGTCGGCAAACTGCTTTGGTGACCACTACACGCGCACCGGCATCGACGTGCCGACACGCGAGCTGCTCACCCTGAGCATGCTCGTCTCGCTTGGCGGATGCGAAGCGCAAGTCAAGGGCCATGTCGCCGCGAACATCAATGTCGGCAACGACAGCGCACGGCTGATCGATGTCTTGACCCAGCTGCTGCCATTTATCGGATATCACCGCCAAGGGAGCTCCACGCAGGAGATCTTGCTTGGTGACGTACTCGGTGTTTTTCAGAAGATGATGGCGCAGCTGCCCGAACCAGGGCGGCCGGGCTTCGCATTGATGCTGGCGTAGCCATGGCTGTCCTCGCCTATTTGGTTGCAGGCCTTAAGACGTAAACAAGTCAGCCCTTCGGAACTGGTAGCTTCAAGCCTCCCTCTCTAGCGCACGGTTGCCGCGCGGGCAACCGTGCCAAGAGGGTGTTGTACGATTGCGAGGCCATTCCGCCCCTTCGCCTAACGTAAGGGCATGCCGCTTGAGCGCGGCGGGCGTGTGAAGTTAATCGGTGCCCAGACAGATGTCTGTTCAGACCGAATCTTGTCTCGTGCAGCGCCTCAGGCAAATCGCGTCGCTTCGAGCACCTGTCCATTCGCCTGTCCTTCAATCGCGGCTACGTACGCTTTCGCCACTTCTTCAGCTGCCAGACCGTTCGAATCATCCATCTTCCTGGCTCGAAGCGATTCCTTCACCCACGGTGGACTTACAACGTTGACTCGTACGCCGCGCTGCATCTCCAGACCCGCTGCGCGCACAAAGCCTTCAAGGCCGGCGTTGACTAGGGACACGGCTGCGCTTCCCGGCATCGGTTTGGTCGCAAGAATACCACTGGTCACGGTAATCGACCCGCCGTCCTTCACCTTATCCTTCGCCACGCGAACCACGTTGACCTGACCCATCAGTTTGTAAGAGAGCGAGAGTGCGAAATCGTCGTCCGAAAGATTGCCCAGCGGCCCCCATCCTGCGCCGCCCGCGCAGCAGACAACCGCATCTACATCTTTCCTCCCGACGAAAAGCGCAATCAGCGATCCCTTGTCTTGAATGTCGACGTGAACTACTGATTTTCGCGATGCGCGTGTCACCTCGTGACCCCGCTTCTCGAGAGCGTCGGCAACCGCCTTGCCTATGGTCCCTGTTGCTCCAACAACGACAACCTTCATGCCCTATTACCTCCTCTGGGATTCTGCCCGAACGGAAAATACGCACAGGCTGGATATATGGCAAGCAGGAACTGGGTGATAGGCCGCCCCTGGAAGGCGGGACCCAGTCTTCCGGGCCCCTGAGCACCGCGTTTGCGTCCAAGGATCTTTCTCGGCCCCTGTGCAAGGGGTCAGCGTTCTGGATTCTTCCCAGCCTGCTTTTGAATTACGTACCGGTCAATGCGAATCGCCACCTATGCTACCAACCCCTGTCAACGAGAAGATCATTGACACGGCACTGACACTGCCCGGGGCAGTGCGCGAACACAGGCTGCGAGCGGGGTTTCGCGGTTTCACTCTCCGCAGCCCAAAGCCCTCACCTGATAGCAATCCGGTCTCGCATCAGTAGCTGAGGCCAGCAAGTAGGCCGGTCGACCAATACTCCCTTTGGCCTAGAAATTCTACAGCCGCAGAATATGATGTTGGGCGTGATCTTGCTGCGCCACTACTGAAATATGGTTCTGCGAGACATCCCGTCCTTCACTTGATCCAAAGAGTCTTGAACGCTATTCCGGACGATTGGCGTCGCAGAAGGGGCTACCCTATGGTCAGGAAGTGGGCAGAAAAGTAACCCCGTCAAGTGCTTTGTTGTCAAAGCTTCTTTGCCGGCTCTCATTAGCCTGAGTGTTTTCTTCATTGCTCTTGGAATAGTCCTCTTTGTCGTTTTCATATTCGACAAGCACTACTTCAACTTTTCGTTTGAAATCGACACCCATCTCGCATCGGAGTTTGGCTCATTCTTTCAGGGACTTGTTGGCACGGTTTTTGCGATCGCGGGCGCTTTCCTAATCGCTTTGACATTCCTGTATCAAGGCTTGACCGCCAAGAAGGCGCAAATCGAAAACATCCTTTTTAAGATGCTAGATTATCACCGCGACAATGTATGCAACATAAGGATAAAGGATTACAGGCAGTTCGCCAAGAGGACCGCTGATAGGGTCGAAGGTTCGCGTGCATTCGTTGTCTTCAAGCTTCAACTATTCGATGTGTTACGAATCGTGCAAGACCTGAATGAGCGTTTCAAACTGGGCCAAAGCCTGAGCAAGAAATCAACTTAGCTTATATGGTGTTCTTTTACGGAATAGACAGGGACTGGGACAGCTTTACCAACTTGCACTTAAAAGAGTATGGAAAGCAAGTTCTTGACGAAATCGAGAAGATCCGCGTGGACATTCTCCGGAAGGAGGGCAAGAACATTGGCAGGACAAACCAAACCGTCCTTAGCTCCTACTACAGAAACATGTATAATGCTATCAAGTATATGGATTAAAGCATCTACTTGACGCCATCTGAGAAGTACAACTACGTGAAAATGTACAGATCTCAGTTGTCAAACTCGGAATTGGCGGTTTTCTTCTTCAATGTGCAGTCCAGATTCGGAAAGAAATGGAAGGTCTATTCTAGACGAGGAGTCGAGGTAGCCCACAACCTAATTGAACGTTACAAATTGGTCAAGAATATCCCAGCAGGCTATCTCCAAAACTGCGACCACAAGAAGAGTTTCGACATGGAGTATGAGGACGACGAACTGGGGAATTGACGTGCGTCGCGAAGACGCTGTGTTTGGAGTTCTTCAACGCCCAACACGTCTTTGGAGCTGTTGTCTTGGGTGCCTCTCAACTGAACAGGATCCAGCCCGATGGTCGGCGGCGCGATGACTTAATACGGCGACGCGTCTGAACTCACCCTTATGACGCCCAAGTCTATCGCAGACAGGTAGTGTCTGTGGCGCCGGAGTGTGATATCATGCGACCGTGGAGAGACGTGAATGGGAACTGTGTACATACCAAATAGTATTGCGCCAGTAAATTTCGAGGGCATATTTAAGAACAACGCGCTCGACTTCTCCGACAAGGCGGCCACTATCACTTTTCACCCGAAATATGTTGCCATGCACCCCATGGGCTTGGCCTTCTACGCCGCCCTTGCCGACTACTTTGTACTCAACGGAATCGAAGTTGCAGCCACCATCAACACGAAGATGCCTTCCATTCCTTACTTGCAGCGCATGGGGCTTTTTCGGGTGCTTGGATTTGCGGATCCGCTGAGTATCAAAGAACACGAGGAGGCGGGCAGGTTCATTCCACTGATGAAAGTCGGAAACAATGCGGAGCTTGACACGTTTCTGAAGCAAATTGATCCCGTGCTTCACACGACCCGCGAGAACTCAAAGCCGATGTCTTTTCCTGCATTTGCTCTATCCGCCGACCAGGCGAGCCCATGACACGTGGCCGATTCCTCCGAATCGTCGTTAGCCTCATTGGGTTAGTCGCCACTTTATTGATACCTCTGGAGACCATCGCTCAGGAGGCTGCGGGGGTTACCCTCGATGAGGCGGCAGCACCCGCCGACAATTACGACAAGGCCGAATTCAGGTTTTGGTACCCGATCGACGCCGGATTCCTAATGGGCGTCATCGTTCTCGTGCCCGGTTTGAACAGTGATGGCAGGCCCGCGGTTGCAGACTCGGTTTGGCAAGCGTTCGCGACTCGTCACCAGCTCGCGCTCGTGGGTTGCCATTTCACCGACAAGCCGCACGATCAGGATTTCATCGAAGAGTACGCGAACGCTGCGCATGGAAGCGGGCAGGCTCTCGTGGATGCGCTCATCGCATTCGCCGCGCGCTCCAGACACCACGAACTAACCGGCGCGCCGCTTTTCCTTTGGGGCATGTCGGCTGGTGGCGAGTTCAATTACGAGTTCGTGGCATGGAAGCCCGAGCGCGTCGCCGCTTTCGTCGCGAACAAGGGCGGCATCTACTATTCCGCCCTCGTCCGGCGAGCGGCCAGAGATGTCCCCGGGATCCTGTTCGTCGGGGGGCAAGACCTGGAATCCCGCACGAAAACGATCGTGGGACTATTCACCCTAAATCGCCGCGCCGGGGCGCTCTGGGCGCTTGCGGAGGAGCCCGGAGTCGCTCATATTGTCGGGAGATCGCGCGATATGGCCTTGATCTTTTTCGAGGATGTGCTCGACCTCCGGCTCACAAAACCATCTCCTAACGTTAGTGAGCCGACTTCCCTTAAGCCGTTGTCCGAAAATACCGGCTTCCTGGGAGACCTCAAGGCGAAAACTATTCAGGTGATAGGAGACGCGCTCGTTCCGAAGTATTCGACGGCTTGGTTGCCGACCCTGCGCGTCGCCCGCGCCTGGCAAGCCCTCGTGACCGAGAAACCTTTCGATCCAGACTTGCGCTGAAACGGTAAACGGGCTGCAAGCCCAGATAGGGGGCGATGATCATCTTCTTCTCTGGGTTTGTTTCATCCTCCTCATCCCTGGTTTTTATCCTTTCAATCAAGACTTCCAGCAAGTGCTGCCCATTAGTGTTGATGCGTCCGGGGA
>CAWJRT010000018.1:0-14737 GCA_963845325.1 uncultured Spirochaetota bacterium | reverse complement strand
CCCGGAGGTCGCAGGTTCAAATCCTGCCCCTGCTAAATAAGCCCTTTCGGCCAAAAGGTTTGCAGACCGCCACATGCAAAGCCCGAGGCACAGCACACTAAGTGTGACCCCTCCGAAGAAGAGCAGGGAGTTCACCGTTCGGTTCCACCCACCGCGCTCCCGGAAGTCATCCACCGACGCGCAGCCCAGCTCGGTGAAGATTGACGTGGGCTCAGCGTAGCGCGGCCGCCCGTGTGGGTCCCTGCCAAGCAAGGCCTGCGGTTGACTTGCGCGGGAGCTCGCGCTACGGTGGGACACGTGCAGCAGCTGGTAGACATTCTGAAGAAGCAGGGTGTGGACCGAGCCTTTGTCCAGCTCGGCCTCGATTTTTACGACCTCTTCGAGTCCCGGATCACCGCAAGGACCGCCGGGGCGTATGCCGACCACAACTGGGTCGTGAAGAACGTCCCGGGCCAGGGCTGGATCGTGAACGCCGTTCCGCGGCCTGCACGCCTCCGGGACTTGTTCTGGGAGGAGTGGTTCCGGAAGGACGGTGTGCACTACCACCACGTCCTGCACCTTGCACGCCCAGCTCGGTTCGACGAAGTCTTCGCAGCCCCTGAGCATGATGATATCCACCCCGAGATCACGCTGGGAAAGTCCTGGTACGTGATCGACGAGAAGGACATGACCCCGGTCCTCTTGCGAAAGCAATAAGGTCCCTGGCTACCATCCCACCATAGATACGCGCACGCGCGCACGAACTCGCGCCGGAGCGGGTCAGTCTGCCAGGATCACCTTGACGCCGAGTTCCTGGATCTGCTTCAGGATCTCGGCGTTGGCGTGCTTGTCTGTGATCAGAATGGCGATTTCGCTGAGTGTGGCATAGGTGTAAAAGGCAGTCGCCTGCAGTTTCGAGTGGTCGGCAACCACGATGACCTGGTTGGAAATGCGGATCAGCTCTTTCTTGATCTCCGCCTCCATCCGGTTGGCGGTCATCAGGCCTTGGGACGTGGAGACCGCGCTCACTCCCATGATGAGCTTGTCCGCGTGGTAGTGGCGGCTCATCTCCAGGGCATCCGGGCCCGTGATGCAAAGCGTGGAGCTGCGGATGCTTCCGCCTAGGATGATCGTAGGAATCGACCGGCGGGTGGATTCCACAGCGATGTTGAGCGCGTCCGTCAGAATGGTGAGATTCTTCTTGGCGGCGAGGTGCTTGACGATCCTCTCCGTGGTGGTACCGGCGTCCAGCGCGATGATCTCGGAATCCGACACGAGCTCGGCAGCCTTTCGCGCAATGGCCTCTTTCTCCTCCCGGTGCTGAACGTTCTTCTCGTGCAAGCCCGGATCGAAGGAGACGCTCTCCTTGGACATGATTCCGCCGTGCGTGCGGAGGACAAGGCCGCGATCGGCCAGGCGGCCGAAGTCACGGCGTATGGTGTCCGCGGAAACGTGCAGGCGCTCGTTCACATCCCGGACCGTCACCGGTTCTCGTCTTTGACCATCCTGAGGATCCTGGCCAGCCGTTCCTCGATGAACATCATTCCGCCTTTCACTGGCCGCGCAGCGTGTCCCGCATAGCGACGACGTTGTGCACAGGAATGTCCGGCGGCATGTCGTGGGAAGGAGAAACAATCAGTCCCCCGTATGCCCGCGCCAGGGCGAGGCGTCCGAGCACTTCCCCACGGACGTCTTTCTCGGTCCCGAAGGGGAGCGTCTTTTGTATGCTCAGGCTGCCGTAGAATGCCAACCTGCGGGAGTATCGCTTCATCAGGCTCGGGATGTCCATCACCTCCGGCTGGAAAGGATTGAACACGTTGAGGCCGATCCCGACCAGGTCGTCCAGGATTGGCGTGACCTGGCCGCAGCAGTGGATGAACACGTCCCAGCCCTGCTTGTGTGTCTCCTCGTACAATTCCTTGAGGTAGGGCTTGATCAGGCTCCTCCACATGTCAGGGCTCATGAGCATGGCCTTCTGCGAGCCCCAATCGTCCCCGAAATACACCCCGTCGATGGGGAAGGTGCGGAAGTTGCGGAGGACCGCGATGTCGAAGTCGCAGATTGCGCGCAGAAGCTCGTGGACGAAACCGGTATTGACGCCGAGGTCCACCAGCAGGTTTTCCATCCCACGCAGGGACCAGGCGCGCTCGAAAAGGCTGTAGGAGAACTTGGCAAGGATATAGCGGCGGGGATTGGCCTCGATGACGGCGGGCACATGGGCATACCGCTCCGGATCGTCCGGGTCCGGCAGCCGCAGGTCGGTGATCCTCCCCGATTCCAGCGGGCAGTTGACCGGGGTGCCGATGTCGTGGTCGATCCTCCGGTCCCACTCGACTCCCCACTCGTCGCGCCATATCCCCGGTGAGGTCTCGTGGAGGCTGTTCTGGCCGCGGTTGCGCGCGTAGGCGATGTGGTTTCCCAGAAAATCATCCAAGGGGACGTACCTGCGTATCGAGCCCGTTCGCCCACCCGCTGTCCCATTGCGCAGGTTGAGCTGCTCCATGAGCATGTCTCCCATTTGGGTGGTAAAGTTGATCTGCCAGGGCACGCGGTCGGTGTCCTGGAAATGGATCCACCGACGGATTCTTTCCTTTTCTGTCATTGAGGCCACTCCCTGCTACAAGGGGACCGCCTGGCGAACCTGATCCGCCTGCTCCGCCAGTCGAGTGTTTCGAATGAACAGCCCGGTGGTCCCCAAGATGAAAAAGCTCGCGCCGGCGCTCCGATACGGGAGGAGCTGCGCTACCGAGAACCCCCCGTCCACGGCGACATGGATGCTCCCCTTCCGATTGACGCGCTGAGCTTCACGTCGCGCACGTTTTCTCCACCTTCCGGCTACCAGGGACCTGCATTATGGACGATTATGCTGCTTTTGGCAAGAAGAGTATGCCTGATTCGGCATGGATTTGCGGGGGTCTATTGATTTGTACAAGTTATTGGCACTATCCTTCGGCATATGACAAGGAAGGAAAACATCGTCCGCACCATTACTAGGGACAAGCCCACGTGGATTCCATACCGCTATGACGGCTGCTTGACAATACTCAAGCCGCCGATCGTCGTTCGCCCCGTTGAAGGTGGCCTCGACGATTGGGGCTCGAGATGGATAGCCACCACCGGCGAGGAGGGAAGCTACCCCGACGGAACGCCGGCGCTGCGGCTGGAGGACGTGGCCGACCTTGAACCCCCGTCCACCGACTTCGACGCGGTTACAGAGAACCTGCGGGAACAGCTCCGCCGGTTGGCGGACGCGGATACTCTTGTCATCGCTTACAACGAGCTCATGCTGTTCGAGCGCGCCATGATGCTCCTTGGGACGGACGAGTTTCTCATGGCGACTGCGCTCGAGCCTGAGCGTGTTGCGCGGCTCCTGGATATCATCCTGGATTACCAGGTTCGGCTGACCGCGAGTCTGGTACGGTCCGGCGTGGCCGGCGTGAGATTTACAGATGACTGGGGGATGCAGTCATCGCTGTTCCTCGCGCCGCGGCAATGGCGGCTGCTGGTGAAGCCGCGCCTGAAGCTGCTGTTCGACGTGGTCAAGCGGGCTGGTGGGTTCGTGTTCCAGCACTCCTGCGGGCACATCGAAGAGATCGTCCCCGACCTCGTGGAGATCGGGGTGGATGTCCTTGATCCCTGCCAGCCCCGGGCCAACGACATCTTCCGCTGGAAGCGCGACTGTGGCGATCGGCTGAGCTTCATGGGAGGGCTGGACACACAGGGATATCTGAGCTTCGCCGAACCGCCGGAGGTGGAGAAACAGGTCATCGCTGTCGCCCAGGTCATGGGCAAGGGAGGTGGTTTCATCGCCGCTCCCAGCCACACTATCACGATCCCCGAAGCGAACACCCGGGCCATGCTGGTGGCGTTGCGACAGGTATCACCGTAGTTTGCGTCTTCGAAACGAATTATGCCAAACCCGGCTACCTTGGTATCCTGTAAAAAGTAGAATCAGGCAATAATCAGTATAAAAAAAGCAAAAAAAATTGACAAATCGCCTTGCCTGTATATAATGGCGGCAATCCAAGCGGCTGGAAAGGGGGTGCTCCTGGAGTGAAGGCCGGCTCTCGCCTTTATTTTCACACGTTCCTGATAGTCACATCTGAGTCACATGTGGGTGGAAGGAGAAGAAGGCATGAAAAAGAGAAGGTTGTGGATTGTCGCGGTCATCCTGATGACGCTGCTATGCACGGGCGTCCTCGGTGCCCAGACGCGGCTGGTCGTCGCGACCGCCGAAGGGCCAGAGGGATGGTCCATCGAGACGTTCAAGGGGGAATTCGAGAAAGCAAACAACTGCCAGGTCGAGCTGATCAGCTTTCCCTTCGGGGACTACTACCAGAAGATGATGACCTCCTTCACGCTGGGGTCCGGCTCCTACGACGTCCTCCTGTTCCCCGTGGGGTACGTCGGTGACTTCGCAGGAGGCGGCTACTTGATCCCGCTGGATGACTACATCAAGAAGGATGCAGTTCTGAAGTGGGACGACATGATGCCGATCTACCGCGAGCGGCTGGCCAACTGGGGCGGAAAGACTGTCTGCCTGCCGATAGACGGAGACCTGCACACCACCGTGGTCCGCACGGAGCTGCTGGAAAACGCGGACTACCGCGCAAAGTTCAAGGCTAAGTACGGGTACGAGATGAAGCTCCCGGACACCTGGGACGAGTACTACGACATGTGCGAATTCGCCAACGGATGGGATTGGGCCGGGCGAGGCAAGGTGGAATATGGCGCTGGGGAGGCCATGAACAAGGGCGGACAGTCTTACTGGATCTTCCTGTCCCGGGCCCTGTCCTACACCTGCATTCCGGGCCAGCCGGGCACGGTGTTCGATCCCGACAACATGAAGCCGCTCATTAACAATCCCGGCTTCGTCAAGGCCCTGGAGGACTGGAAGAAGCTGCTGAAGGTGAGCATCCCCGGAGCCACCAACATGGACGTCACCGAGACACGGGAACTCTACATTGCGGGCGATGTGTTCGGCACCGTCGACTGGGGCGACGTGCCCGAGTTGAGCGCAGCCGACCCACAAACCAAGATCAAGGGTCACTTCGCCACTGTCGTCAACCCCGGCGTCAAGAAGGTGTGGAACCGAAAAACCAACCAGTGGCAGGACTTCCCGAGGGTCAACAAGGCCCCGTTCCTGGCCTTCGGCGGCTGGGCGCTGGGAATCGTCAACAGCTCCAAGAACAAGGATCTTGCTTACAAGCTCATCTCCTATATCGCCTCGCCTGAGAAGAGCATGATCGCTATCCTGAACCCGAGGTCGGCACGGCAGCCGTACCGCAAGAGCCAGTTCGCCGACATGGCGAAGTGGAAGGAGTACGGGTTCACGGATCCGGCCAAGCAGTATCTCAACGCCGTGAACGAGACGCTGGCGCATCCAAACGTCCGCCCGGACCTCCGGATCCCGGCACGGCCCGATACTATGACGCTCTGGATGCGGGCATTGCCCAGGCGCTCTCGGGCTCGGTCTCCGCGCAGCAGGCCCTGGACGATGTTGCCAAGACCTGGGAGGATATCACCAACGAGCTCGGCAGGGACAAGCAGATCAAGTACTACCGCGACGACCTGGGATTGAAGTAGACTTCCCCGAACTCGAATCGAAGCTGTCCCCGGCCTGCCTGCGCGGCCGGGGCGGCAGTCTTGAAAGGCTTCTTTGAGAGCACCGGCCGCGGACCTGAGCTGGCGCACGAGGAAGTGACTGCGGTTCTCGGAGCATACACGGCGGGAACGATGAAGAGCGGCGCACACGCGGTTTTCGATTCTACCAGAGTCATGCGGAGAGTCATGCTCTCCCCTGTGGTCATCATCCTGCTGCTGATGACTCTTTTCCCGTTTATCTTCACTATCGCCCTGACGTTCTCCAAGGTGAACCTGTCGAACGGGTTTCACATGTCCTGGAACGGCGTCTACTACTGGGCCAAGCTGTTCCGGGACGCGAGGTTCTGGAATTCCATCTGCCGGACGTACCTGATCGTCGCCTGTGGTGTGTCCCTGGAGTACGTGATCGGCTTCGGGCTGGCGCTCGCCCTATGGCAGCGTATCAAGCTCAGAAACGCGTTTCAGGCCCTGTTCCTCATTCCGATGTCCCTGACGCCCATCGCCATCGGCTACACGTTTCGCATGCTGTTTCACGAGTCAAAGGGACCGTTGAACCACCTGTTGGGCCTTCTTTCCTTCAAGCCGGTGACTTGGCTGACAAATGCCTCCACGGCCATCTTCCCAATCATTGTGGTGGATATTTGGCAGTGGACGCCCTTCATGCTGCTGATCTTGTTCGCTGCCTTGCAGTCGTTTCCCGATTCACTGGTGGAGGCCGCGCGGATCGACGGCGCCTCCCGGCGGGCCCTGTTCTTCCGCGTGATCTTTCCCGTTCTCTGGCCAAGCTCGGCAGCGGCCATCTTCCTGAGGGTCATCGAGAGCTTCAAGATCGTGGACACCATCGTCATCCTGACCGGCGGCGGACCCGGTATCTCCACGGAGAGTACCACGCTGTACGCTTACACCGTGGGGCTGAAATCCTTCGACCTTGCGTACGGAGCGACGATTGCCACGGCGTTTTTCGTCTTCATCGCTGTAACGGTTACCGCCCTTTTGGGGCTTTTCAACCGGCTCCTGGGGTCCCGCTGGGCTGGATAGGGGGAGAGCGCCGTGATGCTTCGAGCAAACCGGGTCGGCCTTTACGTCCTGTTCATCGTCTGGAGCTTGTTCGTTATGTTCCCGATCTACTGGACAGTAGTGACATCGTTCAAGACACGGGAGGACGTCATCATTCAACCCCGGTACGTGCCCTGGGTAGATTTCAAGCCTACCGCTGAGAACTACCAGAACGCCTACGGCCTTTGGAACACTTCCAAGTACCTGGTGAACAGCGCGGTAGCAAGCCTCACGAGTACATTTTTTGCTCTCTTGTTCGGGTCTATGGCAGCTTACGGGCTCTCCCGGTTCAGGTACCGCCTTGGGCCCATGCGGAACAACGACATCTTCATGTGGATCGTCTCCCAGAGGATGATGCCGCCCATCGTGAGTGTTCTGGGGTTGTTCATCATGTTCCAGGCCGCGAAGATCCTGGACACGCGCCTTGCCCTGGTCATCGCCTATGTCACCTTCAACATCCCCATCGTGGTGTGGCTGATGAGGAGTTATATCGACCAGGTGCCCCGTAGCATCGAGGAGGCAGCGCAGATCGACGGCGCAAGCCACTTGCAGGTCCTCTTCCGCGTGGTTCTACCGTCAATCGTGCCAGGGATCATCGCCTCTTTCCTCCTGAGCATGATCTTCGCGTGGAACGACTTCATCTTTGCCCTGGTTCTTTCTTTCGACAGGTCGCAGACCATGCCCCTCCTGATTGCTTTCCAGAGGACCCAGGAAGCCATCAAGTGGTGGAACATCTCCGCGCTCACAGTGATCATGATCGTCCCAGTACTCGTCATGTTCCTCGTGCTCCAGAGGTACTTCGTGCGGTCCCGAGTCCTGGGCTGGGGCAAGGAGTGAGCACGCGCGGCGGACGCTGACAAGGGAGGGGGAGTTGACGCATGAAGGTTCTCGGGTTCGGGGCGATCCTGTGGGACCGCGTGGTGGGCAGGGACGCGAGGGGCAACGCATGCCCCGACCGCATGACCATCGGCGGGTCGGTCTTCAACGTCATCGCACACCTGCGCAAGCTCGGCCACGAAGTGTACATGCTCACGGCGCTCGGCGTAGATGAACTGGGCCAATGCGCCAGGGAGGAGGTGGCACGCCGCGGCATCCGCCCGGACTTCATCGGAACGTCACGCGCCCCGACGTGCTGCATCGAGGTGCGCCACGACGAGCACGGTCTGCCGCGTTACAGCAGCCCCGATATCACGTCCTGGGACCAGGTGGAAATCGGCCCTGAGACCCTGGCGGACGTCGACGGGCTGAAGTTCGACTGCGTGGTATTCGGCACACTTGAACAGAGAAACCCGGTTTCGCGGGACACGCTCTGGAAAGTGCTCGGGCTGGACAGCATACGTTCCCGCTTCATTGATCTCACCCTTCGAGGCACCTTCTACAGCCGTGAGCTGCTGGACCGCTGCCTTCGGCGGGCAACGATCGCCAAGATGAACGAAGAAGAGGCCCTCGTGGTAGACGAGAGATTCGGGTTGGGCGAGCGGGACCCGGGCCGCCTGATGCAGCGAATCTGCCTCGAGTTCGGCCCGGCCATCACGTGCATCACGCTGGGAGAACGGGGCGCGCTCATCGGGGACCGGGGTGGGAGCACATTGGTTCCCGGGTATTCGGTGACCGTAGAGGACACGATCGGATGCGGGGATGCGTTCAGTGCGGGACTCCTCCATATGCTGGCACTTGGCGCCTCAAAAGAAGCAGCATGCGAGTTCGCAAACCGCATGGGCGCGCTGATTGCGACCCGGCCGGGCGCAGTTCCGGACTACAGTTTGTCCGAGATCGATGGGGTTGTCGCCTGCGGCGTGATCCGGACTCCGTAGAAAGTGACCTGCCGCGTGTGCAATACCGCCTTGTCGCTAACGCGTCTGGCCACCGATTTCATCAACTCGCTGTGCGGGATCGAATCAAAATACCCGCTCAGGTCTGCGTCAATTACTTCGGTGTGCCCCGTGTTCAGCAGCGAGTGCACTTGCCGAATGGCATCATGGGCGCTCTTCCCCGACCGGTACGCGTATTGCTCCGGCTGGAGATCGGCTTCGAAGATTGGCCCAAGGATCAGCACCGCCGCCATCTGCACCACCCGATCACGGATCCGGGGAATGCCCAGCGGTCGCAGTTTCCCATTTGCCTTGGGTATCCACACCCGACGTACCGCACTACATCGATAATCTCTCCTCGCCAGTTCCTCCGCCAGTTCGTCCACCCATCGCTCTACGCCGTACGCTTCGATGTCCGCGAACGTTTGTCTGTCGACTCCCTCCGAGCCGCCGTTGCTCTGGCATCGCCAGTAGGCGATCCACAGCACATCTTTGCGACATATCTTGTCGTACAGACTGTAGAAACGAAAGTCGGGCGATCCCTTCGCTTTCGCGCGCAGCGCACTCTGTAGTTTCTTGACCTTCTGTAGGGTTGTTAGGCTCACGCCAATCTCCTCGGCCTTCACGCTTTAGCGCGCTCTCCCTGAACCAAGGCCCCTTCTCTCCACCGGCATTACCCGGCTTCGTCACTACTACGGGCCTCTCCGCCACCCCATGCATCCCAGTCTGCTTCTCGCGGAGTGCCGGTTGCGGGTTCACGCACCCGCACCGCTGGGGTTTCCCGTGTTTCCTGCCATTTCCTCTTGCACACATGCCGTCGCCACTACCCCGGTGGGAACTTCGGGTCTTTCGCTCAACGTTTCCCGAAGACACCGGCCTTCCCCGAATCTCAGGCGGGTCGGCTCCCACGTCACCCGTTTCGAGGCCTGCTCAGCGTTCACTCACATTACGGCCTGCATGCTCGCTAACCCCCCGAGGGGGCCCTTTTTGAAGTGCTTCAGTCCAATTCGTTACCTCCTTGAACCGCTTCAAGTGCTTCCGGCTGGAGCGATAGGTGCCGGGCGGGATTCGCACCCGCTGGAAACAATACGTCTTTCACGGCGCACTGAGATATCCGGGCTAACTGCCGTGGCGTTCCATGCAGCCGCCCAAGTGTTCCCACCGGAATCACACGACGAGGATCAATAGAGCGTGCCAGTGGCGACTCAGCATCAGCCCAACTTTGACCAGTGCGCTGCCGAATGTTTTCTTCTGCTCCCTCGGGCTTCCTGGGTCTTTCGGATCCGTTTCAGTGTTTGTGTTCCTATTCATGACTTTCATGATGCCCCTCTCCTCCGGCTATTGAATGCCTCGATTTTGGCCGACTAAAAGGAAAAGCATGGTGGATAAAGAAAAGACGCTGATACATTGCTACACGCAGCGCTTTTTTTCTTCGAGTGCCTTCATGCCTGATCATTCCATTATTTATGCCAACGTCAATAAATGATGCATTCTAATATGGACGTTGGGGCGCGTTGGATTGCAATCAGCCCTGACCGAATCCCAAAAGGGACGTACCGTGGAGAAGTCCTGAAAACGCGCGCCAACTGTTGCATACACCACAGTGAACATACTCGCCCGCGAGGCTGCGACCAAAACACTCCCGGAGCGGTGTCAGTCCCGTGTCACTGGCCTTCTTGTCAGCCCGTGTTGATCATAGGCATTTCGCTTCCGCGTTGACCGGCACGCAATTCGAGCATAAGGCTGAGAGGACTTGAATCGTTGACCCCTTGCATATCGGACGAGTGAAAGAGGTCCGCCCCGCTATCTATTGCTCCTTGATCGCAGCCACGACCTTGCCGTACGCCCGTACCGGGGAGACGCACGACCGCTACCGGGTGTGGGTGGGGCTGGGCCGTACGAACGTGGGCGTCACTGAGACGTACCTGAAGTCACTCAAGGAGGTGGCGTAAATCCTTCAGGAGGTTCACGCCCCTCGGCCCATTAGCCGCAGGAGGTGGGCCATGTTCTGGCCCAAGTTCCGCATCGTCGTCACACCCTCGGTGTCCTGCTCGGCCTCGCCGATTTCGCGGCCATAGACCATGTTCCAGTATGTCGAGCCAACCATGAAAGTCTGCATGTAGTGCAGCCAGTGGTTCATGGTGTCCAGGCTATGGATGGCCCCTCCGCGGCGGACCGCGGTGACGGAGGCGGCTGCCTTGTGCTTCAACGCGGGCCCGTTGGCGTTCGTCACCATCCCCGCCCGGTCCATGAACGCCTTCATGTCGGCCGTCACGTCGGCAAAGTAGGTCGGAGAGCCGAGGACGATTCCATCGATCGACCCGAAACGCTCAACGACCTCGTTGAGCATGTCCGCCTCGATGATGCAGTGTCCGTTCTTGTTCTTGAAGCAGCTGCGGCATCCCGTGCAACCACGGATATTCTTGCCGCCGATCCTGATGATCTCCGTCTCGATGCCCGCGGCCTCGAGGGGCTCGAAAACAAGCTTGAGGATCGACTCGGTATTGCCGCCGCCGCGAGGACTGCCGTTGATGCCCAGAACTTTCATGTGAACTCCTGTCCATGCGTTGTGTCCATGCAAGGTAGCCCCTGCTCGGAGTCGTTTGCAAGGACTCCCCGAACAACCGTTCTTCAACCCACCACGTCCCTTCCGTGCCATGGTGCGCCCGGCATTTCCAAATGAGACCTGGGGCCGCCTTTCCGACGTTCCTCCTTTCACGCACTACATGCGGCCGGCGGCCCACAATTTGGATTCAGTCAACCGCCACGGCTTTCGACAAGGTAGACGGGAAATGTCATTCCCTGACCGGCCCTGGGGTCCTGCATACCTGGGGCAAAAAACCCGGGCTACCGGGACCCGGCACTCGGGTTGAGACGGTGCGGCTCCCACTCTTGGTCACCTGAGTGAGGTCAAAACGCGCCCACCCAGTCTGCGATGGACAGGGAGATGTCCCCTACGGACCAACGTGTGCTTTGGAAATCGGGCCCCGCCCTTTCAGCGGCGAAGGAAGCCCCAAGCCTGGCGGCGCCCGAGACACGCATGCCCGCTACAAGACTACCAGCGGCGGCCTGAGTTTTGATAGTATGGCCAGACCCAAGGAGACAGACGTGCGAAAACCACTTTTCATCAGTGCGGTTCTTGCGATCTTTGCAGCGGCTTGCCTGAATGCCCAAACGTCGGACTTCTTTGACTTGGTGAAAGATGGAACCACCCAGGCGGTGCAGGATGCGATCACGCAGGGCGCGGATGTAAGAGCTCACGACGATAACGGACAGACGCCGTTACATATCGCTGCCCAGTTCAACCAGAATGTCGAAGTGATCTCGGTGCTTGCGAAGGCCGGAGCGGACCTCAATGCCAAGGACATCAACGGCAGCACCCCGTTGTTGTGCGTTCTGGCAAACAACACCTGGCAGCCCGAGACGGTAAGGGCACTGGTCGAGGCAGGCTCAGATGTCAACGTGAAGGATAATAATGGTTACACTCCGTTGATCCTGGCCCTCGGGAAGAAATATCCCCCGGTCGTTGTCATGGCGATCCTCAAGGCGGGCGCGGATGCAAAGGGGATGAGTAGGGACGCCCCGCTGGTCTCCGCCCTGGGGAACAAGTATCCACCGTTGGTAATTTCTACACTGCTGAAAGCGGGAGCGGACGTAAATGGTCCGAATCCCAACGGGGTCACGCCGCTGGCGTCTGCCTTGATGAGCGACGCGCCTTGGCCAGTGATCAAGGTGCTATTGCAGGCAGGCGCCAAGGTTGATGTAAGGACTCACGATGGCCTGACCCCGCTCATGCTTGCCGCTGCGGATGATCACGCACCGGAAGTGATCACGATGCTGGTGAAAGCCGGCGCGGATATAAACGCGAAGGACTCGAACGGAATGACTCCGCTGGTGTTCGCTCTGACATGGGGCGCAATGACGGGTCAGAAGCCAGAGGTGATCGCGGCGCTCGTGAAAGCTGGTGCGAATATCAACGTAACGGATCCAAACGGCGGGACTCCGCTGATGTATGCTGCGAACAATGAGAATGCCCAAGTGTTGATTCCAGCCTTTCTGAAAGCTGGCGCAGACTCGGAAGCGAAGGACCACGACGGGAAAACCGCACTTGATTACGCAAGGGCCAACAAGAACCTGGAGGGCACGGACGCATTCAGACAACTCGAACAAGCCTCCAAGTAGATCAGAGCTGAAGCTGGCAGGATGCCCTGCGGCTATTACCAACCGGAAGAAGCACGTGCTAAGCGATTCAAGACGGCATTCCTACAATAAGTCGCCAATTGTCTCGTCTGGTCTTGCGCTTGCATTCTGAGCGGTGTCTGTCCCGTGTCATCGATCTTTTCGTGGAGGGGTGTTCCGTGGACTCATACTGCAAGTCGTCGACCGGTCCGTGTTTCGCGAATCGGCCTCGGAACCCCGGACCGCTGACCCCTTGCACGGTGACCGATGTGGCGCAATCCGACCTTTTCAGACAGAAGAGGGAGGACGTGTCCCGTTGCTTCAGGACGCCGGGTCAGACTTCGTTGCCCAACAACTTCAACAACAGATGCGTTCTGCGTCTACCTACTCTTTCTAAGCGAACCTCTGAACCTCTCCACATGTCGTGACACTATCATCAGTGCCCCTTGGTCCCGAACAGTCCGTCTCTACTCAAGGGAATAATTAATCACCGTGGCGATGATACTTCGTACCGATTTGTTGCAGTTCTTGAACTCCAGTCTCTTGAGCACCTCCGGACCGTTCTTCTGAAGCACATCGCTAAGGAGCGCGTGAACGAAGGACTGCGTAGAAGTGTCCACCCCCACAAAAATCGACGTTCTTCTGAAGCACATCGTTAAGGAGCGCGTGAACGAAGGACTGCGTAGAAGTGTCCACCCCCACAAAAATCGATAATAATTCTACCCTTTTCATTCTTTAGAAAGGGCCGGATCACCGTTTCCCTAAGCTTTTTCGCCGAGTCTTTGTTTTCAGCAAATGGTCCACAACAATCGCATATCTTGATTTCTGTGCTCATGTGAATTTGATCCTTTTGTTAGTAGTCCTTCTTTGCTTTGTTCAAGGCCGACGAGAAAGCTACGCCAACATTCATCATGATTGAATTGAAGGCTTCCGTGTCAGCGATGTTGATATCTATTCCATATTCCCCGGACGCATCAACACTAATGGGCAGCACTTGCTGGAAGTCTTGATTGAAAGGATAAAAACCATGGATGAGGAGGATGAAACAAACCCAGAGAAGAAGATGATCATCGCCCCCTATCTGGGCTTGCAGCCCGTTTACCGTTTCAGCGCAAGTCTGGATCGAAAGGTTTCTCGGTCACGAGGGCTTGCCAGGCGCGGGCGACGCGCAGGGTCGGCAACCAAGCCGTCGAATACTTCGGAACGAGCGCGTCTCCTATCACCTGAATAGTTTTCGCCTTGAGGTCTCCCAGGAAGCCGGTATTTTCGGACAACGGCTTAAGGGAAGTCGGCTCACTAACGTTAGGAGATGGTTTTGTGAGCCGGAGGTCGAGCACATCCTCGAAAAAGATCAAGGCCATATCGCGCGATCTCCCGACAATATGAGCGACTCCGGGCTCCTCCGCAAGCGCCCAGAGCGCCCCGGCGCGGCGATTTAGGGTGAATAGTCCCACGATCGTTTTCGTGCGGGATTCCAGGTCTTGCCCCCCGACGAACAGGATCCCGGGGACATCTCTGGCCGCTCGCCGGACGAGGGCGGAATAGTAGATGCCGCCCTTGTTCGCGACGAAAGCGGCGACGCGCTCGGGCTTCCATGCCACGAACTCGTAATTGAACTCGCCACCAGCCGACATGCCCCAAAGGAAAAGCGGCGCGCCGGCTAGTTCGTGGTGTCTGGAGCGCGCGGCGAATGCGATGAGCGCATCCACGAGAGCCTGCCCGCTTCCATGCGCAGCGTTCGCGTACTCTTCGATGAAATCCTGATCGTGCGGCTTGTCGGTGAAATGGCAACCCACGAGCGCGAGCTGGTGACGAGTCGCGAACGCTTGCCAAACCGAGTCTGCAACCGCGGGCCTGCCATCACTGTTCAAACCGGGCACGAGAACGATGACGCCCATTAGGAATCCGGCGTCGATCGGGTACCAAAACCTGAATTCGGCCTTGTCGTAATTGTCGGCGGGTGCTGCCGCCTCATCGAGGGTAACCCCCGCAGCCTCCTGAGCGATGGTCTCCAGAGGTATCAATAAAGTGGCGACTAACCCAATGAGGCTAGCGACGATTCGGAGGAATCGGCCACGTGTCATGGGCTCGCCTGGTCGGCGGATAGA
>CAWJRT010000017.1:0-142832 GCA_963845325.1 uncultured Spirochaetota bacterium | reverse complement strand
AAGAAGAACTCGGGGTGCTCGACTTCATCCTCGAGCCCTCGGAGACCTTCTTGCCCGTGCCGATGCAGATGAGCACGTCCTGCGCGCGCGCGTCCTCTTTCTCGGTGTAGTGGATGTCGTTGGTGGCGGCAATGGGAATACCGGTCTCGCGGGCGATCTTCACGATCTCCCGGTTGACCAACGCCTGCTCCGGGATCCCGTGGTCCTGCACCTCGAGGTAAAAACCTTCCGGGCCGAACAGCTCGCGGTAGTGCTGAGCGCGCGCGCGGGCTTCGGCGTACTGGCCGTTGAGGATGGCCGCGGGGATGTCACCCGCCAGGCAGGCGCTCAGCGCAACCAGGCCTTCGTGGTGCTGCCCCAGCAGCTCGTCGTCGATTCGGGGCTTGTAATAGAAGCCTTCCGTGTACGCCAGCGAGCTCAGCGCAATGAGGTTCTGGTATCCCGCGCAGGTTGCGGGCAAGGAGCACCAGGTGATGGCGCCTGACGCCCTTCTCGGTGCCGGACTTTTCCAGGCGGGAACCCGGCGCCGTGTACACCTCGGACCCGATGATCGGGCGGACGCCCTGCTCCCGGCATTCCTTGTAGAAGGCCAGGGAGCCGAACATGTTGCCGTGGTCGGTGAGCGCGAGGGCGGGCATTCCCTGGCTCTTTGCCTTCGCGACAAGGGCGTCGATGGACGAAGCGCCATCAAGGAGGGAGAAATCAGAATGGCAATGCAAATGAGCAAACGGCGTCACGTTTCCACACCCCTCCCGGATGAAGAGGATAACCGCGGCGCTGCGCTCTGTAAATACGGCTGTGGTCGTGCTACCCTGGAACGATAATCCGCACTGACAGGAGGAACGCATGGCGTGGTATTCGGGAAGCAATGGACCCGCTCCGAGCTGACGGCGCGCATCGGGGATCCTCACCAACTGGCAGGGGCCCGGGGCTCGGTCCTCACCGACGGGAAGGCGGACGGCGTGCGCGCCGTGGATGTCTTCCACCGGAACCGGTTTCAGCTTCACCGTGCTCCCCGGCCGAGGCATGGATATTCCCTTTGCCTCCCACAAGGGAAAAGCCATCGGCTTCTTCTCCGGAACAGGCATCACCTCCCCCGCCTACTACGAGGAGCCAGGCCTCGAATGGCGCCGCTCATTCTACGCGGGAATGCTTACGACCTGCGGCATGTCGAACGCCGGTGCGCCAAGTGTGGACCAGGGCAAGGCATTCGGCCTCCACGGGCGCGTGGCCAACGCGGCCGCCGAAAATCTAGCATTGACCAGGATTGGGAGGGCGATGAGTTCGTGATCCGGCTGAAAGGCACCATGCGCGAGGCCGAGGCCATGGTGGAGAACCTGTCCCTCACCCGCAGGATCGAGACACGGCTGGGCGCCAAGGGCCTCCGGATCCACGACACTGTGCAGAACAGGGGCTTCTCTCCAAGGCCGCTCATGCTGCTGTACCATTGCAACTACGGCTTCCCGCTGCTGGGTCCCGGCGCCCGCGTTGTTGGACCGATCACCCGCAGCGTTCCGCGTGACGAGGAAGCGCGCAAAGACAGGGGCATGGAAGAGTGCCTGACCTTTCCCGAGCCCACCCAGGACTACGCGGAGAAGGTGTTTTTCCACACGCTGGCGTCACAGAAGGACGGGAGGACATTCGTCGCCCTGGTCAACCGCGACACGGGAGACGGCCAGCCCCTGGGCATCGTCATGAGATGGAACCAGCGTGAGCTGCCCATCCTTTGCGAGTGGAAGATGCCATGCAAAGGTTTCTACGTGGTCGGCCTGGAGCCGGGCAACGTCACGCCCATGGGCCGGGGCCCGCTGCGCCAGCAGGGAGCGCTTCCCATGATCGAAGGCCAGGGCTCGTATGACGTGACCATCGATTTCGAGGTGCTGGAAACGATCAAGGAGATCGAGGCAATCGAAAAGGAAGCCGGGGAATCCAGGTAATCGAACGAAGTGCGATATCAACCGTCTCGAAGCCCGGCGACAGCGCCGATGACCCGCTCCACTTCGTCATCGCGAAGTGATGCCGAAAGCGGAAGGCTGATGCACGCCCGGTAGCATTCCATTGCCGCCGGGAAATCGTCGGGCTTCAATCCGTACCTGTCGCGGTAATAGGTCATCGTGTGCAGCGGGATGAAGTGCACCGAGACCCCGATCCCTTTTTTCCCCAGCTCTTCAATGCACTCGTCCCGCGAGCGAGTGAGCTTCTTTTCCTTGATGCGGACGATGAACAGGTGCCAGGCGTGATTCTCCGCCCATGCGGGGAGCGTCAGAAAGTCCAGAGCGCTGAAGGCCATGAGATAGCGACGGGCAATTTCCTTCCGCCGCAGCAGGAAGGCGCCGGCCTTCCGCAGCTGCACCCGGCCGATGGCCGCGGCGATGTCGGTCATGTTGTACTTGTAGCCGGGCGCCACGACGTCATACTTCCAGCGCGCTCCCTGTGCCGTGTACCGGTTCCAGACCTCGCGGTCGATGCCATGCAGGCGCATGATGCGGATGCGCGCGGCCACCTCGTCGCGGTCCGTCGCCACCATGCCGCCCTCACCGGTGGTGATCGTCTTGTTCGCGTAAAAGGAGAACACACCCGCGTCCCCGTGCGTGCCCACGAACCTGTCGCCGTGCTTCACGGGAAAGGCATGGGCGGCATCCTCCACAACGGGGACGCCGTGCTTGAGGGAGAGGTGGCTGATGGCGTCCATGTCGCAGGGAAGGCCGGCAACGTGCACAGGGATGATGGCCGACACGCGCCGGCCTGCGGCGATGAGGGTTTCCAGGCAGCCTTCCAGCTGCGCGACGTCGATGTTCAGGGTTGCACGGTCGATGTCCACGAAGACCGGGTCCGCTCCGAGGTAGCGCACAACCTCGGCTGTTGCCGCGAATGTGTACGGCGTTGTCAGCACGACGCTGCCCGGCCCGACACCCACGGCCTCGAGGGAAAGGTGCAGCCCTGCCGTTGCGGAGTTCAGCGCCAGCGCGTGGCGGCTCCCCACGACCTTCGCAAACTCGGACTCGAATGCGGCGGCCACCTCACCCGTTGTCAGCCAGCCCGACCGCAGGACCGACAGGACCGCCTCTTCTTCGAGCTGGTCCAGGGACGGGCGCGCGAAGGGAACGAAGGGAAGCGCGGGATCGTCGCTCACGGGACCTCTCTTTAGAACTCCGGCTCGAGGCTGGAGGGGCCGATGCCGGGAATCACCTCTTCCAGGACGGCGCGCAGTGCGCGTCGATTGCGGAAGACGCCGGGGCATTGCGGATCGTGGAAGCAGATCGGGCGCAGCCTGTCCGAGCACGGACGTGATCCTCCCGTTGATCAGGGTCTTGCGGTGCAGCTTGAGGACACGGGGCTGTTCCGTCGGCTCGGGTGTTTCGGAATCCGCGTGGAGCTTTTCCAGCAGCTTCTCTCCCTTCGCGCAGGCCGGTGTAGACGATGGGGATGTCCGTGCCCGGCTCGAACCCGTAGAAGCGGATCATCTGCTCGGCGAGCTCCTTGATGGACACGCTTTCCCCCATGTCCAGGAGGTACACCTCCCCGCCGCTTCCCACGCCGCCCGGCCTTCAGCACCAGCGAGGAGGCCTCGGGGATCGTCATGAAGTACCGGCGCGTTTCGGGGTGGGTCACCGTCACCGGGCCCGCCCTTCAGGATCTGCCTGCGGAAGAGCGGGAGGATGCTGCCGCGCGAGCCGAGGACATTGCCGAAGCGCACGACCAGGAAATTGTGCCCGTTCTTGCCCTCCCGCAGGACGATCTCCTCCGCGAGGAGCTTCGAGGCGCCGTACACGGAGCTCGGCTCCACTGCCTTGTCCGTGGAGATGAGGACGAATCTCTTCACCCCGCGCCTTCCGGGATGCGTCCACGATGTTCTTCGTGCCGAAGACATTGTTCTTCACTGCCTCGACGGGATTGGCCTCCATCAGAGGCACGTGCTTGTGCGCCGCGGTGTGAAAGACCACGTGAGCGCGGGTCCGGGAAAGAATGAAGTAGAGGTACTCCCTGTCCTGGATCTCCCCGATGATGGGAACGATCGTCGCCTTCTCCCCCACGCCCTCCTCCTGGAGGAGGCGCAGCTCGCGCTGGATCTCATAGATGCTGTTCTCCCCATGGCCGAAGAGGTAGAGCCGTTCCGCCCCGCCTTCCAGGAGCTGGCGGCACAGCTCGGAACCGATGCTTCCGCCGGCCCCGGTGACCAGGACGCGCATTCCTCGAACGTAGCCGAGGCTCGTGCGGAGGTTGACGCGGACCGGGCTGCGGGCCAGGAAGTCCTCGGGATCGATCTCGCGCGCCTGGATGAGGTGCGCCTCCCCGTCCAGGATCTGCGCAATGCGGGGCACGATGCGGATCCGGGCGAACTTCGCCCGGCGGAGAATCGCGTAGATCTTTGCAAGCTGCTCGCGCGTTGCGCTGGGGATGGCGATGATCGCCTCGTCGGCGGGGGTGGTCCTGATCACCTTGACGGCGGCCTCGATGGGGCCGAGCACGGGCACGCCGTCGATGCGGGAGCCGATCTTGGCAGGGTCATCGTCGAGGAAGGCAACGACGTGGCCGAAGATCCTCTTGGTCCGGATTTCCGCCGCAATGGTCGTGCCCGTGAAGCCGGCACCGACGATGTAGATTGTGTTGCGCGATTCGTCGGCCATCACAATGAATGTCGGAACCGAATCGGGGGCGGATTATCACTCTTTCACCGGCAGGGGTCCCGCGGAATCGAGCGCTTCGAAACCGAAATCAACCTCGAAGGAGTCCTCGTACATCTCCAGGCGGACCCGCGCTCTCCCCTTTCTCCTGTCGACGCGGACGATGAGTCCTTCGAGGTTCTTCAGAGGGTCCGGAAATGACGCGAATGCGCTTTTGCTCGTCGAAGATTGCTCCCGACTTCTGCACCACCTCGCCAAACGAGAGGAAGTGGGAGAGAAGGCCCTGGTCCTTCTCTTCCAGAGGGGCAAGAGCCTCGTTGGAAGGCAGAAACCGCACGAACCCGGGGGTCCGCTTGAGCTCCGCATAGAGGACGGGATCGACAGCGAGGGATTGGAGAAACACGTAGCTGGGAAAGATGGGGGCAACGGAATCCCGCCATATTCCAGCGCGGCGGATCCGAAGGCTTCGGCGCGGCCACAGCAGCCGCACACCGCTTCCCGACAACGTCCGTTCAGCCAGCGTAACAAATCGCGCTTCGTTTCCCGTCCAGACCTGAAGGGCGAAGAACGGCATCGAACGACATCATGGACGGCCGCCAGCATTCTGTCAATTGTGCCGATACTGGATCAGCAATTCCCGCCGAGGGGTTGCGGCCGGTGCGAGCAGCGGACCCGGAGCAAGGAGCGGATGAGGGTCATGGGTGCGGGCTTGGCTGAAAGCAGCGATGCGCGGCTGTTGGAGCTGGGGTTGGTGTGCAAATGCCGCTTGGGCAGAGGCATATGGGCATACCATAGAAGGTCCGCCCCTCTGGGGCAGATTCAGTTTCGAGGTGAGGATTGGGGAAATGCGGGCAACGGTGGCCCGGTGATCCTGGAAAGCACTTCCTCCCAGGAGGCATACAGCAGCATGCGAAATGAGCCACGCATGACGTTCCAAAACTCTACGCGGGAACTGAAGCCTGCTCGGGCGAGCTGATACACCCGATCTACCAACTCCTGGATCTGGTGAACAAAGTAGGCCAGTAGATTCAGCAGGAACAGCGTCTCTGAGAGATGCTGGCTGCCATGGCCGAAGTTGTGCTCCAGGTGATAGCCCTGGTTCTTCAGCGTGTTGAACCCTTCGTTCTCGATCTTCCAGCGCGCGCGAGCTGCCCGTACCACTTTCTGCACGTTTTCTTTGTCCAATTTGATATCCGTCACCCAGGAGCAGCGGTAGGTGAGCTGTCCTTTGGCATCGTAGATGTGCAGCTGCACGAAGTTCACCGACGGACTTTTGGGGTTGGCTCCCAAGGCGATCTGGTTGACCCACTCGTAGAGAAAGCGTTTGCCCTTGGGCTGAGCGACAACGAGCTTCTCCAGCCCAGCGCCCCGCTGAAGTCCCTTGAGGTCTTCGAACAGACTCTTGTGATCGTCAGGCTTGGCCACCAACAGGAAGGAGAATCGATGCGCCTTCAACTCTGCGATCATGGGCATGGTGGAGTAGAGGCTGTCGCCCACCACCACAGCCTTCAGTTGCGGGTGCTCTCGGCGCAGGTCTTTGATCAGTCGCTTGGCGGCATTGATCTCGCAATCCTGCTTGGTTGCTCCGTCCTGTCGCCGCATGAACTGCGGCGCCAAGGGCAACACCTGGCGAAGATCTGGATGCACAACAGCGGGTTGCAGGATTTGATGATAGTACTCTACCCGACCATCCGACTTGCGTCGCTGCAAGCATCGTTGGCAGTGCACACTCTCGCTAGAGAAATACTCCGAGCCGTCCAGGGTCAACAGATATCCCTCGTCGAGAAACTCGTAGCGTTGCAGTTGTTTGCTGCGCTGAAGGCGGCGCAGATACTCGCTAAACACGGCTTGAAGAAACGTTGCCGGTTGTCTGTCCAGCAGATCCCTCATGTGGGTATCTGAGGGAATCTGTTGGATGCCGAAGACCGTGCGCAGGTTGTTGCTCTGGATCTGATCCTCAAAGCGTCGCTGAAACTCCAGAAGCGACGGATCTTGAAGAAAGAACAGCGCGAAGCCACTGAGGTAGAAATCCTCGATCCCCATCTGCGCACGGTCTTTGTGGCGGGCATCGGGGACGGTTTTCGCCCCTGTTGCGATGCAATCCACTAGAGCGCGAAATCGAAGTTTTTCCGGGCCTCGCCCGCCGCCCCTCCCCATAGCGGCGATAGTATGAAACAGGATACATCCTGATGTCTAGATGGCTGGCAAGTACCTGCTATGCAATGAATTACCGGAGGGTCCCCCTGCGGTATCTACCAACGCCAACTCTCCGACGATCTGCGAAAATAAACCGAGCGGGAACTACTGTCTCGCAGGGGGAGGCTCTCGCAGGGGAGGGCCCTCGTGGGAAGCCCTGGACGCCCGCCCTGGCCCGTGAGGTCAACTCAACCCGACAATCGGCACTGGCGTGCCGCACCTCGCGCACGAGCTGTCGGCGACGCCTGTCACTTTCACCTCATACCCATACCGCCGCACCAGCACGTTGCCGCACTGCGCGCACGCCGTGTTGGACTCCGACGCCCCCAGGTTCCCCACGTACACGTAGCCCACATGCCGGCGCGCAATCTCTACGAGCTCATGGATTGAGGATGCCGGCGTGGACGGGATGCTGTACTGGTAGTCAGGGTGGTACGCGGAAAGATGAAGCGGGACATCCTTTCCCAGGGACGAGACAAAGCGCGCAATGTCTTCCACCTGGGCAGGGTCATCGTTCTTTCCGGGGATGACGAGCGTGGTGACCTCGAGGTGGACTCGACCGGCCGCCTGCAGGAGAAACCGCTTCACCGCCGAGAGTGAGCCGCCGGTTTCCACCCGGTAGAAATGCTCATCAAATCCCTTCAGATCGATGTTGGCCGCATCCATCAGACCCAAAATCTCATCGGCAGGGCCGGGATTCAGAAAGCCATTCGAAACAAGGACGTTCTTCAGGCCCGCCGCGCGGGCGAGCCGTGCCGTGTCCAGGACATACTCTGCATGGACAAGGGGCTCCGAGTAAGTGTAAGCAATCCCGAAGGAATTCTCCTGCCGCGCCCGCTCCACCAAGTCCTCGGGTGACATGTACCGAGTCCCGGCTTCAGTGGTCTGCGAGATCTCCCAGTTCTGACAGAACTTGCAGTGAAAGGAACAGCCAACGAACCCTGCAGAGAGGATCCGGGCGCCGGATGAAAATGATAGAGAGGCTTTTTCTCGATCGGGTCGATGGCCAGCGAGGAGATGCGGCCGTAGAACGGCAGGACAAGCCTGCCGCCCTTGTTGAGTCGAACGCTGCATTTTCCCGGCCGCGTTTCAGTGACGAGGCATGCATGGGGGCAGAGAAGGCAGGCGATCTTCCCATCCGGCCGCAGATCGGACCAGCGAGCCTCGCGATCTGCCTGCCCCGCGGTCATGGCCCGTGACCTGCACTCATCGCCTGTGACCTGCCCTCATTTCCTCAGCCCACCTTTGCCTTGATGGCCTCCACCTTGTTCGTCTTCTCCCAGCTGAAGCCTTCCCGGCCAAAGTGCCCGTAGTTCGAGGTCTCCTTGTAGATGGGCCGCAGGAGATCGAGGGTGCGGATGATGCCTTGAGGCGTGAGGTCGAACACCTCGGAGACAGCCCTCTCGATCTTCTCGTCGGGAACCTTGCCGGTTTCAAACGTCGAGACGTAAAGGGAAACAGGCTTGGCGATGCCGATGGCGTAGGCCACCTGCACTTCGCAGCGCTCGCAGAGGCCCGCGGCCACGATGTTCTTCGCCACGTAGCGGGCCATGTAGGATGCCGAGCGATCGACCTTCGTGGGGTCCTTGCCGGAGAATGCCCCGCCGCCGTGACGCGCCATGCCGCCATAGGTGTCCACTATTATCTTGCGTCCCGTCAGTCCCGTGTCCCCATGCGGACCGCCAATGACAAACCGGCCCGTGGGATTGATGTGGTAGACGGTGCGGGCGTCCAGGAGCTCGGCGGGAATGGCTTTGCGGATGACCGTCTCGATCAGCGCTTCCTTCAGCTCCTTGTACGGAATCTCTTCGGAGTGCTGGTGGGAGAGCACCACCGTGGCGACATGGGACGGCTTGCCGTTGATGTATTGAACGGACACCTGGCACTTCCCGTCCGGCCGGAGGAAAGGGAGGGTGCCGTCCTTGCGGGCCTTCGCTGCCACCTCCATGATCCGGTGGGCAAGGCTGATGGGTGCCGGCATCAGGCTCGGCGTCTCGGTGCACGCGTATCCGAACATCATGCCCTGGTCACCGGCTCCCATCTCGTGATGCAGGCCAGTGCCGTTCACGCCCTGCGCAATGTCGGGTGACTGGCGCTGGATCGTGGAGATGACCGAGCAGGATTCGTAGTCGATTCCGTAGGAGGCTTCGGTGTACCCGATTGCCTTCAGCACGCCGCGCACAACCACGGGCAGGTCGATGTAGCCGTTCGTGGTGATCTCTCCGCCCACCATGACGAGGCCGGTTGTCGTGAAGCTCTCGCAGGCGACGCGTGATGCGGGATCCTGGCGAAGAGCTTCATCGAGGACCGCGTCCGAGATCTGGTCGCACACCTTGTCCGGGTGGCCCTCTCCGACGCTTTCCGATGTGAAGATATAATCTTTTCTCTGGCTCACGAAACACCCTCCGAGAGGAATGGTGTCTAAAAAACTCAGGCAGGCTTTCGAAGTCGTTCCTGGTTTTTTAGCACTTTTTTACGTGGTTGCAATCTGCCGCAAATCATTCCACGGGATCGACGATCCGAGTGACAATACTATTCGACGCGCACGGATGAGTCAAGACAGGACAGAACCGACGGAGAGGTAGGTCGCTCAGCCGATTTTCACCGGCTGTCCGGTTCCTTCCAGTACCGAACGCCACAGCGGGTCATCCGCTGAGAGGACCTTGCGCCGCGAGCAAGCCAGCGCTATGGGCACGTGGGTGAACTGGCCGCTCCATTGCCCGATCATGATCCCTGTCTTTCCCGCCATTCCGGCGTGCACGGCATTCTGGGCGAGCTGGATGCAATAAATGGCATCGTGGGCATTTGCGGCAACGGATCGGACCATGTAGCTGGGGTCTATGTACTTGATGTTCACGTACAGGTCAGTCTTTTCCTTGAAGTACTTCTTCAAGACCGTTTTCAGGAACACGCCTATATCACCAAGGACCGGGTTGCCGGACTCGTCCTTCTTTCCCGACTTGTCCTCCACGAGCTCCTGGCCGGCCCCTTCTGCCACTATGATGACCGCGTGGTCGCGCTGGCGGAGACGCTGCTCGGTGAGCGCGAACAGCCCGAAGCTTCCCTCCAGGCCGAAGGGAACCTCGGGAATCAGGCAGAAGTTCACCTCGTTGAGCGCCAGTGCGGCATTCGCGGCAATGTAGCCGGACATCCTTCCCATGACCTTGACGATGCCGATCCCGTTCGGCGCGCCGATGGCTTCCGTGTGCGCACTGCGGATGGAGTCCGCGGCAACGGAGAAGGCGGTCTCCAGTCCGAAGGTTCGCTCCACGAAGGCGATGTCATTGTCTATGGTCTTGGGAATGCCGATCACGGAGATGGGAAGTCCCCTCTTTTTGATCTCCCTGCTGATGGCAAGTGCGCCGCGCAGCGTCCCGTCACCCCCAATAGTGAAAAGCAGCGAAATGCCTTTCCGCTGGAGGAAATCCACGACTTCCCCGGAGTCCTGCTCGCCCCGCGAAGAGGAGAGGACACTCCCGCCCTGCTCATGGATGTCCTTCACCGCATCAGGGGTGAGCGTGATTGGCTCGTAACCGTACTTGGGAATGAACCCGCGGTACCCGTAGCGGATCCCGAGTACGGAATGAACAGAGTAGGCATAGTGCAGCTCGAAGACCAGGGTGCGGATCACGTTGTTGATCCCCGGACAGAGGCCGCCGCACGTGACGATGGCGGCTTTGACCCGTGCGGGTTCGAAGAATATTGACTTTCGCGGGCCTGCCAGCTCGAAGGCAGGGACATCCTTTCCCGCGCGAACGTCGGCAACAACCGAATCCCGGTCAGTGTCAAACAGAACGCTTCGGCTCTCCTTGACGTACTCGGCGTCACTGGCGCCGGCCATGAATCCCAGCCCGATGGGGGAGGGGATCTTTGGCTCTCCGAGAGAGTCCACCTTGAGGTCTTCCGATCTCAGCTCTCGATCTTCCATACTTTCTTCAACCCCATCTTTTCCTTGACTTCGCGGATGGTGTCCCCAGCCACTGCCCGGCATTTCACCGCGTTGGCCTCCAGGCGTTCTTCCACTTTTGCGCGCCCGCTGCCGGAAAGCTCGCCAAACCGTTCACGGATCGGGTCCAGCACCTTCATGAGGTTGGCCTGGAAACGTTTCTTGCAGTCGATGCACCCGATGCCGGCGGTAGTGCACCCGTCATGGATTTCCTGCAGCTCGGGTTCCTTTGTCACCAGCAGGTGGTAGGACCAGATCGTGCACTTCTCCGGTGTCCCGGATCTGTCCGCCGGACGCGCGCAGGGTCCGTTTTGGCCGGCCCGACCTTTGCCCAGATCTGCTCGGGGGTTTCCAGCACCCCGATAGTGTTGCCCTTGCTCTTGCTCATCTTGGCATCACCGTCCAGTCCGAGCACCCGGGGAGTCTTCGTCAGGAGCGCCTGGCATTCCGGGAAAGTGGGGCCGAACCGGGAGTTGAAGTGCCTCGCGACCTCCCGGGTGAACTCCACGTGCTGAACCTGGTCCTCCCCGACGGGAACAACCTCGCCTTTGTAGATGAGGATGTCGGCGGCCTGCAGCACCGGGTAGTCAAGGATTCCAACGTTCACGGAGGCGCGGAACTGGTCCCGCTTGTCCTTGAACTGGGTCATGCGCTCCAGCTCCCCGAGGGGCGTGATGGAGTTGAAGATCCAGGTGAGGTCCGCGTGACCCGGCACTTCGGACTGGACGAACAGGATGGTCTTTTCCATGTCCAGCCCGCAGGCGTACAGCGTGACGGCAAGGTCGATGACACGGCCCGGCATCTCGGAGGGCTCGTAGGGGATGGTCACCGCGTGCAGGTCCACCACGGAGATGTAGGACGTGTAATCGTGCTGCAGGCGCACCCAGTTGGCAATTGCCCCGAAGTAGTTGCCCAGGTGAATGTCGCCCGTGGGCTGAATGCCGGTAAACAGGACCTTCAACGCGTTGTTCCTCCTGCGACGTTATATTCCCGCGCGCTGTGCCCTGTCAACGCCGGCGTCTCCCCGGAGGGGCGAGCCGGCGCGCGTTGCAGGCTCACTTGTTTTGCGCCTGCGCCATTTGTAAATTGAATCAAGGAGACGCGATGACTCCGAGAAGGCGCACCGTCCGCGAGGGACGGGCACGTGTCACAGTGCGGGACACGCGGACGGGCCGGATGGCCACCGCGGGATCATGCTCGAGAACGCAGCACGCCCCACGTTGTTCCCGGAGAATCGCGGAGAAACAGCGGCTATGAACCCCGATCAGCACAAGAAGACCCAGTTCTCGATATTTTACGTGGTGGCAGGCCTCCTGCTCATTCTTGGCCTGCAATGGTTCGTGGGCGGCGGCACCGCCACCGACATCGCATACAGCGACTTCAAGTCTGCGCTGTCACGAAGCAAGGTGCAGGATCTCACCGTGTCGCCCACGGACATCCAGGGCACCATGACCAACCCGTCCGGCCAGGCAACTGCGTTTCACACCATGCGTGTGGACGACCCGGACCTCGTGAAGCAGCTCACCGACAAGGGCGTGAAGTATACCGGAAGGTCCCAGGGATCGTTTCTCGGAAGCATCATCTCGTGGATCCTGCCCGTCGCCATCATGTTCGCGTTGTGGAACTTCTTCATGATGAGGATGGGCTCGGGCGGCCCCGGGGTGCTCAGCATAGGCCAGAGCAAGGCCAAGCTCGTGGCAGACACGGGCGCCAGGCGGATCACGTTCGGCGACGTTGCAGGAATTGACGAGGCCAAGGAGGAGCTGCAGGAGGTCGTGGACTTCCTGAAGACTCCCCAGCGCTTCGAGGCCCTCGGGGGGCGCATACCCCGCGGGATACTCCTCGTCGGGGCCCCGGGGACGGGCAAAACGCTTCTTGCAAAAGCCGTTGCCGGCGAGGCGGGAGTGCCGTTCTTCAGCATCTCCGGATCCGAGTTCGTGGAAATGTTCGTCGGCGTGGGAGCAGCGCGCGTGCGTGATCTCTTCAACCAGGCCGGCGGCAAGGCGCCCTGCATCATTTTCATTGACGAGCTGGATGCCCTGGGCAAGGCCCGCGGGTACAGTCCGATGGGCGGATATGACGAGCGCGAGCAGACGCTGAACCAGCTCCTGACCGAGATGGACGGTTTTGACACCCGCAAGGGCGTCATCATCATGGGGGCTACCAACAGGCCGGAGATCCTTGACCCTGCGCTCCTCAGGCCGGGGCGCTTTGACCGGCAGGTCGTTGTGGACCGGCCCGACCTCGTGGGGCGGGAAGCCATCCTGAACGTGCACATCAAGGGTGTGAAGCTGTCCTCCGAAGTGGACCTTCATCTCATTGCGCAGCGGACGCCGGGATTCGTCGGGGCCGACCTTGCGAACATCGTCAACGAGGCCGCCCTCCTGGCGGCGCGCCGCGGCAAGACGGAAGTGACGCCGGACGAGTTCAGCGAGGCCATAGATCGCATTGTAGCTGGCCTGGAGAAAAAGAAGCGGCTGATCAATCCCCGTGAAAAGAAGATCGTGGCCTTCCACGAGTCAGGTCACGCGCTCGTGGGGCACAGCCTTGGCAGCGCGGATGCGCTGCAGAAGATTTCAATCGTGCCCCGGGGCATCGCGGCGCTCGGGTACACCATCCAGCTGCCCACGGAAGACCGCTACCTCGTGACAAAAAAGGAGCTGGAGGAAAAGCTTGCAACGCTCTTGGGGGGCAGGGTGGCGGAGGAAATTTTCTTCAACGACGTTTCCACCGGCGCCCAGAATGACCTCTTCAAGGCAACCGATATAGCACGGGCCATGGTGAAAGAGTACGGGATGAGCACCCGCATGGGACTCACCTCCTATGAGCGGCCGCGCAACCCGTTCCTCAAGGGTGAAAGCTACATGCCCACGGAGAGGGAGTACTCGGAGAAAATCGCGGCGGAGATCGATGACGAGGTGAAGCTGATCCTCGAACAGGCGCACGCAACGGCGCGCAACATCATCGAGCAGAAGCGCTCCACCGTGGAGCTGATTGCCGCCCGCCTGCTGGAGAAGGAAGTCATGGACCGGGAAGAGTTCCTGAAGCTGGCAGACGCCTAGATACCGCGCTCCGCGCAAATGTCACGGAGTACCGTGACCGCGCAAATGTCATGAGGTACCGTGATCGCGGTGCGGGCTTGTCGTTGCGCTTTTCAGGGCACGCTCCGCGCGCGACTGGATGTATTTCAGGAGCGCGTGGTGCCCGCCCTCGCCGAAGGAGAGGAACTGGAAGCCCAGCTCCTCGCGGTTTCTCGTCACCTTGCAGGTCACCGAGATGATGGTGTCCTCCACTTTCAGGGAGCATTCCCTGATCTCGGTGCCCACGGCCAGGTCTGAGACAGCGGAGGCGCGCGCAGGGAGGAAGCTGGAGCCCTGGATGGAGATCTCGCGCACACGCCCGTTCACGAATGCAAGCCGCCGGGGGTGGGTGAAGGCAAACCCCAGCTCATCCGGCTGCTGGGGGACCAGGCGCGTGAAGTTCCTCTTGTCCTGCAGGGAGCGGTACCTTCGGATGATCTCTTCCATCCGGTAGAGCTCCTGCTTGTCGACGTAGTTCTCCTGCATGATGCCGTTCACGCCGAGGTGCGCCGCCTTGGCTGCGTCTTCCATCTCGAAGTCCTTCGGCGCAACAAGCAGGAAGACCAGGTCCTCGCGCGGTTTTTTCTTCCGCGCAATCTGCAGCAGGGCCTTCCAGTGCCGGGGGAAGTCTCCCGCGTGGAACAGGATAGCCTGCGGATCTATCTCATCCAGTCTCTCAATGACGGTGATCGGGTCTGAAAAGTGCTCCAGGGTGAATCCCAGCGGCTTGAGATGGTAGGCAATGGCGGAGATGTGCTGGCCGCCGGCCGCCACGAGGATCATCTTCATCTACTCGGTACCCTGATTCCTGATCTCGTAGTCGTAGATTATCCAGTACCGATCGCTCTTCTTCAAGTGGTAGGTGAACGCCTTCAGCTCGGTGTAGTCGGGATACTTGAACTTTTCCAGCACCTGGACGTCGGCTTGTGCCGGGTCGTAGCTGGTCTTCAGGACCTGGAAGGAGCTGGGAATCACGCTGATGTCCTGCTGGATGGTCATGGCGCGCAGCTGCTGGCGGAACTGGTCCACCATCTGCCGCCGCGCGGTTTCCGAGGCGTTTCGGAAGCTCCTGTCCTTGTCCGGGTTTTTCCTCATCAGGGATTCCAGGTCCAGGTACAGGAAGAACTTCTCCCACTGGCTTTTCTGCCGGGCGGCGATTGTCCAGCTCACCACCTCGTCCGGCGGGATGACCTGGCGCGCCAGGAGGGCGCCGGTCTCCGCTTCGACCACTGCTTTCTCCTCCGCGGTGGCAACGGGCGGCTTCACGTTCAGCGCCAAGCGGTTGGACTTCAGCGCGGATGAATCAGGGCCGCGGAAAAGCTCGGGGAAGAAGGTCGCCTGGAGGATATACTGACCCGGGGAAGGGAACTGGGCATACGAGGTAAGGTCGACGACGATTCCGTACTTTTCCCCGGGCTCGAGGCTCATCTCACGGAAGAATACCGGTTGATCCGAGTTCCGCGCTATGGTAAATTCCTTCGCGTGATCCAGCCCGACGTTCGTCGTCGTCCGGACGTCGAAATCCAGATTGAAGAACCGGTTGTCCGCCACTTTGAACCGGAGGGTGTCTGTACCGGAGTTGGTGATGACTGCTTCGACCTGGACCGGGTCGCCGAGGAAATAGACCTTCTGGTCGTAGAAACGGATGCTGAAGGGCTGGACCGGGACAACGGCCGCAGCGGTGCCTGCGGAGCTGACCGTGGCGCCGGCCATCTGCGTCGTGTCCCTGGTGGCTGCCCAGAAGGGTTGCGCTGCGGCAAAGAGAACGAGTGCAAGGGTGATAGTCTTTCTCACGAGGCGTACTCCCTTCCATAATATTCGGTAATATTCATGTCAAACTTGTTCCGAAAACAGATCGATCACCATTTCGCCTCTTCGAAAGCACTTGCGGGCGCGCTGGCGGCGGCAAGGAACAGTGCCGCGCCCGGGCCGGTCAGCATTGTCGGGCCAAAGGGGGCCTACCTCTCCCTCGTCCTGGATGCCCTGCATGCCAGGGCCACCGGGCCGTCCCTTGTCGTGACGCCCACCGAGCGGGAAGCAGAAAGCATTGTCCAGGATCTTGACGCATTCGGGGTGCGGAAGTCGGTTCACTTTCCGTGGTGGGGGACCGCTCCCTACGAAGGGGCAAGCCCGCTCGCATCCATTTTCGGGGACCGTGTTCAGATCCTTTCCAGCCTGCTGGAAGGGAGTCCTCTCACCGTGGTTGCCCCCCTTCGGGCGCTGTTGACGCCGGTGCCGGATCCCTCGTACCTCTCGGCGCGGGTGTTTGTGGTGACTCGCGGACAACGGCTGGACCCGCAGGCAACGTCGGACCGGCTGGCCGAGGCGGGCTACCTGAGGGTGCCAAGCGTCACCGTTCACGGAGAGTTTGCCGTCCGCGGAGAGGTGATCGACGTCTTCGTTCCTGGCCAGGAACAGGCAGTGCGCATCCTGCTGGATTTCGACGAGGTGACTGCCATCCGGACCTTCGATCCACTGGACCAGGGCTCCACGGGAGAACGGGACAGCGTGAGAGTGACCCCCTGCCGCGAAGTGACCATCGTGGAGGAGATGCGCGGCACGGTGGCTGCCGCGCTTGAGTCGCAGAGCTTCGGCAGTGAGGAAGTGAGGGAAAAGATTTCCGCCCTCCTTGACGACCCTGAGATGGGCGGCGGGGAGCTCTTTTTTCCTCTCTGTTTTCCCCGCACATTTTCTCTCCTGGACTATCTCGGCGCCGATGCAAGGGTTTCGCTGGTGGACGGCGAGCGGCTGGAATCCAACGCGGCAGCGCTGCGGAAGGAATACCTGGAGCTGTTCCGCAGAGCCCGCTCGAGAAAGCAGCTCGTCCCCGGGCCGCAGAAGATTCTGCTCGATCTGGGCGAGCTCCTGTCCGGTCTTCCGCGCAGGGTGGACTTCCCCACGCTCGCCGCGGCGGCGCCCGTGCCTGCGGGGCGGGCCTCGGTGCTTGCCTCGGCGCCTGCCTCGGTGCCTGCTTCGGTGCCTGCCGCTGGCGCCCCGGTCCGGGATGACGCCGTGACGTTTTCGCTTCCCTGCGACGGCCCGCGCTCTTTCTTCGGCAACTTCACCTTCTTCCGCGAGGAAGTGGAGGTGTCCCTGAGGAACGGGTACCAGGTATTCATCTTCGCCGTCTACGACGTGCAGGCGGATCGGCTTCGGCACATCCTGAAGGATCTGCCCGTCACTATTCTCCCGCAGAGCATTTCCGGGGGCTTTGCGCTCCCCGGTGACAGGATCATCGCCATCCAGGAAGCCGAGATTTTCGGCCGCAAGCGGCGGATCCCGCGGTCCGTCGGCTCCGCGCGCAGCGCGTCCATCGAGAGTTTCGTGGAGCTCAGCCAGGGTGACTTCGTTGTTCACGTCAATTACGGGATCGGCGTGTTCCTTGGCATCGAGCGGATTTCCGCGGCGAAGAACTCGTCGGACACGTCGGTGCGCAACGAGCGTGACTACATCACCCTTGAATACGCGGACGGGGAGAAGCTCTTCATCCCGATCGAACAGGTCAACCTGATCCAGCGCTACATCGGCCAGGAGGGAAAGAAGCCCGGCCTCGACAGCCTGGGCGGAAAGGGATGGCAGAGGCGCAAGGAGAAGGCGAAGAAGGCGGTGGAGGAGCTCGCCCAGGGCCTTCTCGCGCTGTATTCCCGTCGCAGGGCTGAGCCCGGCTTTGCATTCGGCCCGGATACCGACTGGCAGAGCGAGTTCGAGGCGGCGTTCCCCTACCAGGAAACCGAGGACCAGCTTCGCTGCATCGAGGAGGTGAAGCATGACATGGAGGCCCCGGTGGCCATGGACAGGCTGGTCTGCGGCGACGTGGGTTACGGGAAGACGGAGATCGCGCTGCGCGCTGCGTTCAAGGCGGTGATGAGCGGTCGCCAGGTGGCCCTGCTCGCGCCGACCACGATCCTCGTGGAGCAGCATTACGAAACCTTTATCGACCGATTCGGCCGGTTCCCCGTGAAGATTGCCATGCTCTCACGATTTCGAACCGCAAAGGAGCTGAAGACCGCCATTGCAGGGATTGCAGCCGGAGAGATTGATATTGCCATTGGAACGCACCGCCTCATCCAGAAGGACGTGAAGTTCCGCAACCTCGGGCTGCTCGTGGTGGACGAGGAGCAGCGCTTCGGGGTGAAGCACAAGGAGCGCCTGAAACAGATAAAGACCTCGGTTGATTCTCTCACTCTCACCGCCACGCCGATTCCCCGGACGTTGAACATGTCCCTCATGAAGGTGCGGGACATGTCCATCCTGAACACCGCGCCCCAGAACCGCCTCCCCATTGAGACGTTCGTCATGGAGTTCAACGAGGAGCTTGTTGCGCGCGCCATCCGCCAGGAAATCGAGCGGGGCGGCCAGGTCTACTACCTGCACAACCGGGTGGAGACCATCCAGGAGATCTCCCTGTTCCTCCAGAACCTCGTTCCCGAGGTGTCCATTGCGGTGGGCCACGGCCAGATGGATGACGATGAGCTGGAGGAGGTGATGCGCAGCTTCGTGCACGGGGAGCGCCAGATGCTCCTTTCCACGACCATCATCGAGAACGGGCTGGATATCCCGAACGTGAACACCATCGTCATTGACCGGGCGGACATGCTGGGCGTTTCGCAGCTGTACCAGCTGCGGGGGCGGGTAGGCCGGGCCGGCATCCCCGCGTTTGCGTGGCTGTTCTACCCTGACCGGCGCGCACTCAGTGAAGTGGCCATGAAGCGGCTGCGCATCATCTCGGACCACACCGAGCTCGGGTCAGGGTTCAAGATCGCCCTGAAGGACCTGGAGATCCGCGGCGCGGGAAACATCCTCGGCCGGGAGCAGCACGGCTACATCCTGTCCGTGGGGTACGACCTGTACCTGAAGATGCTGGACGAGGCAGTCGCCGCGTTGTCCCGGGAAGGCAGGGACGAAGCCCCCGAGGTGTACATGGACCTCGAGTATTCAGGCTTCATCCCCGACGCCTACATTCCGGACCCCATGGAAAAGATGGAAGTCTACAAGAAGATCGCGGGCGTCTCGACGAATGAAGAGTTCGACCGGGTATACAAGGAGATCGAGGACCGTTTCGGGCCGGTGCCTGACGAGGTGCAGAGCGTGCTTGCGCTTGCCGAGATCAGGATCATCTGCCGCAGACTTTTCATCACGTCAATAAAAGAAGAAAAGGGAACGCTGCGCGTTGAGTTTTCGAAACTTTCCAAGGTCTCCGTGGACCGGATAGTGCGGATGGTCCGGGAAGGGGCGGGGAAGGTGTCGCTGGATCCGCGCATGCCCAATTTCCTGCTCCTGAAGACCGGTGCAATCGGCCTGCGGGAGAAGTCCGAGTTCCTCAAGGACAGGCTGGCCCTCCTGGTGAACTGAGGCCTCCTGGTGAGCTGAGGCCTCCTGGTCAGCTGGGGCCGCAGGTATCACCCGGGATCGCTGACGGGAGGGATACCGTGACCGTTGTGCCCTTGCCTTCAGCGCTCTCAACGGAGATTTCACCTCCATGAGCCCGGATGATGCTTCGTGCGGAGGCCAGCCCCAGTCCGCGCCCCAGGAACTTGGTCGAGAAGAATGGCGCAAACAGGCGTCTCAGGACCGTGTCATCCATTCCGACGCCGGTGTCGGCAACCGTCAATCGAACCGTTGCCTGCTCCACACTCGTGGCAATTTCGATGGTCCCCTTTTCGTCGGTTGCCTCAATTGCATTCAAAAGGATGTTCGCCACAACCACCCCCAGCTGGACAGGATCCCCTTTCACCGGCGCTCCCGCAGCCGCAAGTTTTTGGGCAATTGAGCGCCCGGGCGATCCCACGACAGGTCCCTCGACGGCCGTGCGGACAACCGCGTTGAGGTCCACGATCTCCGAGGTGGCAAGCCGGTTATCTGAGAAAGACAGCATCCGTGTAGTTAGATCCGAGGCACGTCGGACGCTGTCACGGATGTTCTCAACAGTCTTCATCTGTGGAGGCGACAGATTTCTTGCCAGCAGGCCCGCATTTGTGAGGATGGCCATGAGAATGTTGTTGACCGTATGAGCGGTCCCGGCAACGATCAGCTGAGCGGTCTCCATCTTTTCGGACTCGATCACGAGTTTTTGGAGGCGCCGGGCAGAGGTCATGTCCCGGAGAAGGATCACGGCTCCTCCCGGCTCTGCTCCGCCGCCGCCCTGCCCTGTTCCGCCGCCGAGCGGGGTGGCCGCGCAGGACACCGGTATCCTGTCGCCGTTTGGGCGAACTATCACGGCACGGTCCACGGAACGGGCAATGCCCGACCGCCACGCGTCACTGAGCTCCGGCGGAGTGTCCGCAATGGGCTCCTCGGGTTGAAGCCGGACAAGATCTTCAATCGACCGGGCTCCTTCCGCGCCCGATTCCCGACCGGTGAGGCGTTTGGCGGCGCTGTTCATGAACGTCACCGTTCCTTCATGATCCACGGCGATTACAGCATCATCTATCGCCGAAAGGATGCTCCACAGCCATATGCGCTGCTCAACGAGCTCGCGGTTTCTTTTCGCGAGCTCCCGTTGCAGGACGGCAAACTCGTTGTTCAAGCGCGCGAGCTCGTCGAAAAGCCCCCGATCGGCTTCTGCCCGCGCCAGCATCTCGTGGACAGCCTGCCCGAGCCTCAGTGCGGCCTGCGGCTCTGCGCCGAGCTGTGCCATCATGATCTCGTCGATGAGGCGTGCGAGTCCTACCACTCCCGGGGAGGCCGCGACGATCATACCTCCCCCAAGGCTGACAGCGGCAAACACGAACGTCCGCAGACCGCCGGGACAGGGCATGTTGATCTCCCACCCCACGGCGGGGTCGGGCCCGTGAGCCGCAGCAAGAAAGCCCTCAAGCTTCAGCCGGCTGTCCGGATCCACCGAGTCCAGGAGGCTCCGGCCAACGAGCACTGAATTGAAGGGTTCACCGTCTTGGAGAAGCATCTCCTGCACGACCCCGGCCGCGTCACAGCGCAACGCGAAACCGGCGCCCCAGCTCGAGCCTGGTGCTTCCGATTCGATCCGTGGTGTCATCGGGGCAATCTATCCCCCGGCCGCAAGATCTCGCAGACGGATCTCCATCCACTCGATGACCCGAGTGACCTCGGTTGCGAGGGCTGCCGGCATTCGCTCCTTCACGACCTCCCGAAGCAGCGCAAAACGCGACAGAATCTGTTCCGTCGAGACCCCGTCATGAGGAAGCCTGTCCAGAGACCACCGAAGCTGGTCCTCGAGCAAGGCGCTCTCGCCGGCGGCCATTGCGGCGTCGAGCATCCGGACCGTAACCTCAATCCCGGCCGTGATGAGGCGGGGCGCCTCGGCTCCGTGATGGGCCACGTCTTCCTTTCGCGCCAGGGCGCGTGCCGCGGTCTCTGCGACCATGCGGGAAGCCTCCGTGCGGAATGATTCCAGCGCCGCGTGACTCACCGGGAAAGGATCAGTCATGCCATCCCTCGATTCATGGGCCGCGGGCTCAGGCGACCAGCCGGGCCGCTTCTGCCGGCGCCTGCCCCGCGTCCGCAGCGAACGCGTCCCCACCCACGGTCTTCCAGAGATTCGGCGCAACCAGGAACGGGCGCCCACCGAGCAGAACCCTGAGATTCCCCGAGGAAGGCAAGCGTCGAACCTCGCTGACGAGAGTGCGCGCCGCCTCGACATTGTAATGGATGGTCACCGAGACGGCCAGGACATCCGCCCGCTGCTCGGCGAGAGCTGAAAGGATGCCCGGGGTCGGCGTGTTGGCACCGAGGTAGTAGCTGTCCCATCCCTCCATCTCGAGGATATCCGCGACCATCCGTGCACCCACTTCGTGGAGCTCTCCCCCGACACACGCCACCACTACCCGCTTTCCATTCCGGGGAGCCAGGTGAAGATACGGATAGAGCCTTCCCATGATGAGCTGCGTGGCAGCAGTGCAGTAGTGCTCCTGGGCCACGCTCACTTCATTCGTCTGCCACAGGTTTCCGATCTCTCTTTGAACGGGCTGCAACACTTCGAGGTAGATGGACTTCACGCTCGTTCCCGATTCCACCTCGGAAAGCACAAGCCGGCTCGCCTCGTCTCTCCTGCCGTGGAGCAGGGCTTTCAGGTAGAGCGCGGCGAGATCCGACAGGTGATTTTTGCCGTCCATGCGCACCTCCCGGTCATGAAGCCGGCCCTCCTGCCCGCCGCGGATGTGCCGTCAGAGGACCGTGCCCGGCGCCACGGTGGCATCCTTGGCGATGACAACAATGCCGTCCCGGATGGAATAGTTCGGATAGTCCCCATCCGGCCGGGGCAATCGCGTCGATGCCGATCCTGCAGTTCTCCCCGATGCGGGCATTCTTGTCGATGATGGCCCGCTTGATGATGCAGCTGCGGCCGATTCCGATATTGGGCCGGCCGGCCGATTCGTTCTCATCGCGGTCTTCGCGCGTTTCGTAGTAGTCCGCTCCCATGCACACCACGCCGTCCAGGTTGGCCCCGCTCTCAATGATGGTGCGGATCCCGACGATTGAATTGGAGATATTCGCGTTGGTGATGATGCTCCCCTCCGCGGCAAGCGACGTGGAGATGGTGCTGAAGTTGATCTTGGATGGCGCCAGGTCGCGGCGGTTGCTGAAGATGGGGGCGTTTTCCAGGTACAGGTTGAAATCGGGATTGATCGACGCAAGCCCGATGTTCGCCTCGTAGAAGTTGTGCACGGTCCCGATGTCTTCCCAGTAGTCGTTGAAGATATAGGCGCAGACCTTCATACTGTCTATCGAGGCCGGGATGATCTGGGATCCGAAATCGGTGAACGTGTTGTCGACGGCCTTGTCCATTGCCGCGGCGGAAAAGATATAGATTCCCATGGAGGCCAGCCACGCCTCCCCCTCGACGTCCAGTTCTTCTTTTGCCCGGATGCGCGCGGGGATGGTCAGCGCGGAAATGTCTTCCTCCGGCTTGGGCTTCTCCACGAAATGAGTGACGCGGTAGCTTGCGTCCACCTGCAGGATCCCGAGCCCGGATGCCTTCTCGCGGGGAACAGGCTTGGCGGCGATGGTGACGTCCGCTCCCGAGGCCACGTGAGCACGGAACATGTCCATCAGGTCCATCCGGTAGAGCTGGTCGCCGGACAGGATGAAGTAGTGGGTCGGGGAGTGGTCGGCAAAATGGACGAAGTTCTTGCGCACCGCGTCCGCCGTGCCCTGGTACCAGTCGCTGGATTGCAGCGTCTGCTCCGCGGCGAGCACTTCGACGAAGCCCTTGTCGAAGGTGTCGAAACGATACGTGTTGTTGACATGCCGGTGAAGGGAGGCGGAATTGAACTGGGTCAGGATGTAGATCTCGCGGAGCCCTGCGTGGATGCAGTTCGAAATCGGGATATCCACGAGCCGGAACTTGCCGCCAAAGGGCACTGCCGGTTTTGCGCGCTTTGCCGTGAGCGGGTACAAGCGTTGTCCTCTGCCTCCGCCGAGGATGATCGACACGATTTTGGGCATATGTTCCTCTGAAAAAAGTGTATGTCTGTCCCTGTCACCGGTCAAGGCCGAACCGAGGAGCAAAGGTCATGACGTATTGCCTCATCTGAAAATCTATATGAAAGGGGATTCGTTGCCTCACAAGAAAATCTATACGAACGATTCCTCTCAAAACTCTACGTAACCCTTCCCCTATGAGCAAGAGGTCGTTTTTGCAGGGGGTGTCCAAGTACCGACTCCTCTTGGAAAGTACGCCATCCACCACGAAGAACGTTTCCAGGCAGCTACGGCCACGGCCAGCGTTTATCATCGTTTTCCCGTGCCAGGGGACTTTTGAGGTCGGGGATTGTACGATTGCTTCACCTTCGCCTTGGCCACCGCAATGGCTTCCAGCCGCTTCTGGACATCCACGATATTCCTCTTCAACTCCACGGGGTTGAGCGTGCGGAGTTGGGCGCGCAGCCTGGCCTTGATCAGCTTGCCAACACTTGGATCCTCCACAACGCGCAGGAAAGGTGTCTTGGGTTTGTCATAGCGCTTCTTCATCTTGGCCCCGTCGCGGCTCTTGGAGATCAACTTCATCGAAGGATGGAAGAAGTTGATCAACAATCGCAGGTTGTCATAGAGGGTGTTCAGAAGCTGCACCTCTCGATCGGTGTCGTGGCGGCGGTAGCCTACCATCTTGCGCACCACCGTCCAGTTCTTTTGCTCCACGAAGCAGGTGTCATTCTTACGGTAGGGGCGGCTGCGAGTGAAGGTGATCTTCTCATCACGGCAGAAACTGAACAGGTGCTCGTTGATGAACTCACTGCCGTTGTCAGAATCAACGCCGAGCATGGGGAAGGGCAGGCGCGTGCGTATGAGGCGCAGCGCCTCCAAGGCCCACCGGCGCGCTTTATTGCGCACTGCCCGCATTTCCGTCCACCCCGTGGCCACATCAGTGGCGTCCAGGGTCAGGGCAAAGTCCCCATGGGGGTCGCCCCCTTCATGACCCACCATGTCGATCTCCAGAAACCCCGCCCTGTTCTCGTTCCACTGGCTGAAGGTACGGATAGGAATCTGGTGCTTCAGCAGGGTTCCCGGCTTGGTCAGGCTGCGCCCCTTCAGTCTCAGCTTCTTCCTCTCCCCTGCCAAGAGGCGGTCGATGGTGGCCGGGCTGATCCGTGAGAGTTTCTGCTTCACCACGGAGCTGACTTTCAGTTCTCCCGCCTCGATGAGGGTGTCCACGGTCGTGCGCAACACCACGGCCAGCCGTTTGCCGCACATAGAGTCGAACAGGTACCAGATCTTTCTCACCGCCTCCGCCACCGGCTGGCCGTAGAGGCGAGGGCGATGGAGCACCCGCCGTTTCCGTGAGGCGCCGACCACCAGTCGCACCGGCTGTCCATCGATGGTGAACCAGACCTTCTTTCCCCAGGATCGCAGAAGCCATCCCGCATATACGCGGTTCAGCTTGGTCTGCTTGACCAAGGTTGAGAGGATCCGTCCCTTCTCTTTTTTCGATGCTTTTCGGTACTCTCGGGCGGTCACCCGTGTTACAGCTCGCCGTTGCCTCATCGTCAACTCCCTCACTGAGCCCCCCTTGCAGGTGTTCAGACTGCCAAAGGGGACGGAATCGGCGAATCAGTTCGTATAGATTTTCAAATGAGGCAACGGCTTGGTTTCGTATAGATTTTGGATGAGTCAATGCGCATGATTGCGGAATCCCTTCCCGGAGAGTAGAATGGAGGCCAGCGTTCAGGGGGCCAGAAGTTGGAAAAAGGTCGGCAGGTGGCTTTGTTCCAGGTTCCGCCAATCGCGTTTCTCTCGCTCGCTGGAGTCTTTTCGGGCGTCGCCGGCACAGTCATCCTGGAACCGACCTTCATACTGCCCATCCTCAATACCTTGTTCCTCGGGCTCGTCCCCCTCAGCCTCGCTTTTCTTGCGGCCCGGAGCTACGCCGTGCAGGGATCGCGCATTTTCCTGCTCCTTGGATGCGCCATGACCTCAACCGGGTTGTGCAGCCTCTTTGCAGGCTGGGGACTTGCCCCCTACGGGGAGAACTTCTCCGTGACAATCTACAACCTCGGCAGTGGGGTTGCCGGGTCCTTCCACCTGGCGGGCGTGGCGTTGATGTATATCGGTGGATCTTTCGCAGGCAGCCCCAGGAACCGCAGGGCAATCCTGCCGCTTGTCCTCGCCTACTCTGTCACGTGTCTGCTGCTGGTCGTGCTGTCGTTCCTGGCGGCTGCCCATTTGCTCCCTGTCTTCTTTGACCGTGACAGAGGACCGACCCTCGTGCGGCAGATGGTCCTAACGGCCGCCGGGATGACGTATGCCGTGAGTGCAATCATGCTCGTCGGGCTGCACGCCCGGACTCGCATGAGATTTTTCGTCCTGTATGCCGATGCCCTCTTCCTCATGGCAATCGGCACTGGTGCCGTGATGCTGATAAAAGATGTCGGCGGCATCATTGGCTGGATCGGCAGGACATCGCAGTATGTCGGCGGCATCTATTTCATCATGGCCCTCGTTGCAAGCCGACGCGAGACCCGCTCTGAAAATACATCGCTGCCGAAGTACCTGGCGGAGATGTTTCGATCCCAGTTGGACGGGGAAGTCGAGGAACGAACGCGGGACCTGCTGCAGCTCAACAGGAGGCTCGGGGAGGAAGTCACTGAACGCCAGGAGGCGGAAGAGCGCCTGCGTTCGAGTGAAGAGCGTCTTCGTGTTGCCGCTGAGGCGACCGGGTTCGGAATCTACGCGTATGAGTTCGAAACCGGCCTCAGTTACTATTCGGCCGAATTCCTGGCACTCTTCGGCCTCCCGCCTCGCGCACCGCTTCCCCTGGATGCTGACCTGGTTCCGAGGGCCCTGCATCCGGATGACCGCGCCGAGTTTCTCTCCCGCATGACCGAGGCCAATGACCCGCGCGGGTCGCGGATATTCGACATGGAATACCGGATCACCCGAGGGGCTGACGAGATCCGGTGGCTGAGAGTGCGAGGCCGGACCAGCTTCCGTGAAATCAATGGTGCTGTCCGGCCCGCGCGTGCAAGCGGTATCGTTCAAGACGTCACGGATCGAAAGCTGACAGAGCAGAGGCTTCAGGAAAGCGAGGAGATATACCGCTCCGTCATAGAAAACTCACTGCAGGGAGTTTCCATCGTGCAGGACGGGCGGATCGTGCTCTGCAACGATGCCTTGTGCGCCATGAACGGTTATTCGCGCGAAGAGGCATACCGCATGACGCAGGAGGAAGTGCTTGAGACCATCCATCCCGACGATCGCCCGGCTCTCGATCCGGAGATGAGGGCGCTCGGCACGTCCGGAGCCCTGCCGCCTGCCCAGATGATTCGCCTCCTGGACAAGGCGGGCAAGACGCACTGGGTGGAAATCCTTGGCGGTCGGGCGCTCTATCGCGGCGCGCCGGCCGTCCAGCTCTCGTACATCGATGTCACTCAAAAGAGGCGCGCAGAGGAAACGTACCGCACCCTCGTGGAACATGCTCATGATGGATTGTCCATCATGCAGAATGGGCGGGTTGTCTTTGCGAATTCCGCACTTGCCAGGATCTGCGGCTTTGAAGTCCGCGACCTGTTGGGCATGAAGCCGGAAGAAATTGCGGGCCTTATTCATCCCGAGGACAGGTCGACGATTCTACAAAACATGGCGCAAAGACTCGCGGGAGGGGAAGCGCCGAATACTCAATCCTTCAGGATCCTGCACCGGAACGGAAACACGATCGTTGTACAGACGCAGTCCGTACTTGTGGATTATGAAGGCTCCCCTGCAGTCCAGGTGACCTACGAAGACGTCACGGCGGCACGGGCCGCCGAAGAAAAGCTGAACACCACCCATCAGAAGATGCGAAATCTTGCCGTTCATCTTCTGCATGCCCGTGAGGAAGAGCGGAGAAAGGTTGCCCAGGAAATACACGACGAGTTCGGCCAGGCCCTTGCCGCCTTGAAAATGGATATGCACTGGCTTGACAAGCACCTGCGCGGGGTCGAGCCGGCCGTTGCAGAGAAAATCAGGGGGATGATCCTGCTGAGCGAGCAGACGATCAGCATGGTGCAGAGCGTCTCCTCCCAGTTGAGGCCGCGCATGCTCGACGATCTGGGCCTGGCTCCCGCCCTCGACTGGCTTGCAGACGATTTCGAGCGCAGAACCGGGATTTCCTGCACGGTGGACACGGACTTTCCTCCGGCTCTCATCGGCGGGAATGCAGCCACGACTTTGTACCGCGTCGTCCAGGAGGCGCTCTCGAATGTTTCCCGCCATTCCCAGGCCCGAAAATGCGTCGTGCAGCTGCGTCCTTCCGGCGCCGGGATCATTCTCAGGATCGAGGATGATGGCATCGGTATTACTCCCGCGCAGGCGGCGGCTGCCGAGTCTTATGGAATCATTGGAATTCACGAAAGGGTGGAAGGGTTGGGTGGGAGTCTGTCAATCGTCGGCAGCAAAGGGGAAGGCACTACTCTCCTGGCACAGATCCCCCTGCCCGGACGAAGGAGGGCTTGCCTGACGAGCCGGGGGTCAGCTCCTGCCGCTGCCCCTGATCTGAAGACCGGCTGGTTCGGTCCAGGACTGCCTCTGTATCGGTGGATCACCTGTTCACAAGTAGGTGGAAAAGAAGTCGTCGTGTCCTCCTTTGTCCTACATGATTTTTCGTGATCCGGAATGAATTGCTCTTGCATTCGGAGTGCGCATGGTGTTCACTCGATGCAGTGCCTCTTCTGAAGGAGGAATCGAGCCGTGGCCAAGTCCCTTCTTGTTATTGATGATGAAACCATGATACTGGACGCAATCAAGATCATTTTCGAGGACATGGGCTATGCCGTTCAGACAACCGATGATCCCCTCCTGGGGACCGAAGAGGCCATTGCCAAGGATTTCGACCTCATCCTCACAGACGTGCGAATGCCCGCCCGCAACGGGGCGGAAGTGACCGAGGCGGTGCTTGCCCGAAAGCCCAAAGCCCGGATCCTTGTCATCACCGCTTATCCGAATGACCCCCTGGCGGAACGGGCCATCAAGGCCGGGGCGGTCGGGCTTCTGAAAAAGCCGTTCGAGATCGCAAAGATCCTGGACTTCCTGGCGTAACACAGGGAGGAAGCGGCATGGCCAGGACCGAGGACCGAAGCCTGGACAGTCTCATCCGCGGTTCAGAGGAGCTCATCCGCGACCTTGAGGTCGGCGGGAGCGTCCAGGCTGCAGCGTCCCCGCTGCCGGAGGCCGTCCTGGCCCAGATCGGCTCGCAGGCGGCGGTCCCAATGGACGCCTACGGTGAGCTGAGCGCGGACGGGATGGTGACAATCGAAATCTCCCGCGACTCCATGACCGTTCGCGCGCGGTTCCACCCGCCCACCGGAAACGGCGAGCCTCTTTCCCTTGACACCGTGCAGAGTGCAATTGAAGCCAAGGGGATCACATACGGTGTGGACTGGGAAGCGGTCAAGGGATGCATCCTGACGTGCAACGAGGAGAGGGTCGAAGTCGCAGATGCGATCGTTGCCCGGGGGAAAAAACCGCTGGACGAGCGCCCCCCCTTCCTGATCCTCGCGGAGAAACTCGCCGCCGGAGACAAAAAGGATGGTCCGGAAGGGCTCCGGGTCGATTTCAAGGAACTTGCGCTCTTCACGCTCGTGAAGAAAGGCGATCTCCTGGCCACTCTTGAGCCGAAACAGGACGGCGCAATGGGAACAAGTGTCCGCGGCACCGCCGTGGCATTCGGGAAAGAACATGTCCGCTATCCCCGGCCGGGCAAGAACACGGCGCGGCAGGAGAAGACCATCGTTGCGGCGTGCGACGGCAGGTTCCAGGTAAATGCGGACAGCTTCTGGGTGGACGAGGTGCTGGACATTCTCGGCAATATAGACCTCCGCGTCGGCAACATCGACTTTCCCGGAGATGTTGTGATCCGGGGCGAGATCCGCGACGGCTTCGTGGTGAAGGCGGGCAAGTCCATTCTCTGCTCGGGCTGCATCGGAGCGGCGCGGATCGAATGCAAGGGAGACCTCGTCACGCAGCAGGGGATCGTGGGCAAGGAAAAGGCGTTGATCCTGGTCGGGGGAGCTGCAGAGGCGAAGTTCCTGGAAGGCTGCGCCCTGGACGCCGCAGGCCCGGTCCGGGTTCGAACCAGCGTTCTGAACTCCACCGTGCATACGAAAGACCGGCTGGTCATGGGTGACCGCGGGATCATCATCGGCGGCATCATCAAGGCCCAGAACGGTGTTTCCGCCGAACAGATCGGCACAGAGCGGGGACCCAGGACGGAGATCCATTGCGGGATCGACTTCAAGGTGGAGCAGAAGCTGGTCTGGATCCGGGACCGCAATATTGCGCTTGCCTTCAAGTTGCGTGAAATCGAGTCAAAAATGAAGACCGACGGCCGGGCCCGTGAGGTCCTCCTGCCCCTGCATGCCCGCATCAAGGCAGCCATCCACCAGCTCAATGAAAGCGCCCGCGCCATGGTAACCGGACTTGATCGGAACGAGCAGGCCGAGGTCTCCGTCCACGGCTTCGTCTTCCCGGGAACGTACCTGGAGATCTGCCACGTCTCCCATTTCATCACCAGCCCGAAACGGTTCATCACCTTCCGCCTGGACAAAGCAAAAGGGAAAATCTCGGAAGGGAAATGGGAGAAAAGGAAAGGCGACTAGGAGCGCGCCGCTCGGCGCGGTGCGGGCTATGCTGTTCCCGGCGCCGCAGGCAGGGAGACCCTGAAGGTCGACCCTGTTCCCTTCGTGCTCCGCATATCGATCTTCCCGCCGTATTCCGAAATGGTTGTGCTGCTGATTGCGAGGCTCAGGCCGACACCTTTCAACTTCCACTGGGGTGAGCCGGCAGGCGCCCATTCTCCCTTTCCGGAGAAAAAAGGCGAGAAGATGCGCGGAAGGTCTTCCTCCGCGATGCCGCAACCCGAATCCTCAACCTCGAAAATCGCGCCATCCGGCGTGCTCCCCGTTCGAACACGAACCAGCCGCACCGGGCGATCAACGAGCGCGTCCAGCGCGTTGGCGACCACGCTGGACAGCACGAACCGCAGCCGGGATTCGTCGCCCTCCACTGAAGGTGTCTCCGAGAGATCAACCGCCAGCTGAACGTTCTCCCTTTCCATCCTTCCACTGTGGGCATCCAGCACCGATTGCGCCAGCACGTCCAGCCGGACCCTGCCCGTGGCGGCCCCCGAGGGCTCCGTGAGCGCGAGCAGCCGATCAGTGATGTCCACCGCCTTCTGCACGCTCTTTGAAGCCGCCGCCACGTACTCTGACAGCCGTCCCGGAAGCTGCTTCTCCATGATGAGGAGATCCAGGTATCCCTTCACGACCGTATTGATGTTGTTGAACTGGTGGGCCACTCCCCCGGCCAGGGTGGCCAGGCCTTCCAGCCGCCGGGCCCGGTTGAGCCTTGCCTCCATGGCCTTCTGCTCGGTGATGTCGCGGGCAACAGAGGCCATCCCGATGATCCTGCCCGATGCGTCCCGGATGGCGGACAGGGTGAGAGACAACCGTGATCCGGGCGCCGTCCTTGCGAAGACGGGTGGTTTCAAAGTGTTCGACCTGCTCGCCGCGCATGACCTTTTCGCGGATTATCCGCGCTTCCTCTTCCAGCTCGGGGGGATCAGCGTCGAGGTCGGCGACGAGATCATTTCCTCGGCGGTATAGCCGTAGACCCGTTCCGCTCCCTTGTTCCATGACGGTGATCCGGCGATTCGTGTCCAGTCCCACAATGGCATCGTCTGCAAACTCCACGAGCGCGGCAAGCTGCTCGTTCTTCTCTTCCAGCAGCTTGCGCTGCGTGATGTCATGCGTGATTCCAAAAGTGCCGACGATGTTTCCCCGTGCGTCGCGGAGCGGCACCTTTGTCGTCAGGGCCCATGTGTCCGGCCGGTCCGGGTAAGTTTCTCTTTCCTCCATGTCGACGAGGGGAATGCCGCTGGCAATGACCCGCTGCTCGTCGTCAAATGCTTTCTGCGCATGGTCGCCGCGATAGAAGTCGAAATCCGTCTTTCCGACAGCCTCTTCCGGACGGGGGATGCCCAGGGCGCGGGCGTGAGAGACGCTTGTTCGGAGAAAACGGCTTTCAGCATCCTTGATGTAGATGTAGTCCGGGAGGTTTCCCATTATCGCCGAGAGGAAATAGCGCTCTCTCTCCAGCTCTGCCTGCATCCGCCTGCGCTCGGTGATGTCGATCCCGAACGAGAGGGTTCCAACGACCCTTCCTCCTTCGAGGATCTGGCTGTTCTGCCACGAAATGTGCCGCTCTTCTCCCGACTTCGTGATGATGGGGTTCTCATATGCCCCGACGTCTCCCTCGCGCGTGAGCTTCTCGAACTTCGACAACACGTGCGGATACCTCTCCTTCGGCACCATGGTGTCGAACCAGTTCCGATTGACGATCTCCGCGCGGGAAAACCCCGTGATCTCCTCCGAGGTCCGGTTGAAGATCGTGACCCGGCCCTCCAGGTCCAGTCCGAGGACAAGGACATTCGCCGTGTTGATCAGGTTCTCAGCGAACTCTTTTGCCTTCCGCAGTTCGGCCTCCGCCTGCCTCCGCTCGGTCACGTCGCGGCCGATGCCCACCAGGCCGACCACTGAGCCTTCCGCGTTGCGGAGCGGGAACTTGATCGTGTTGTAGTATCGCACACCCTGGTCAAGGCTGGCGGGTTCGCTCTTTACCTCGAGGGTTTGACCGCCAAGGACGGAAAGATCGTCTTTCTCCCAACCCTGGATTCCTTTCTCCGGGTTGCCTTTCACGATGTCGACATCCCAGCCATTTTCGACGTCCGTTTTCCCGTACGTCTCCTGCGGCTCTTTCCCGATTGCGCGCGAAAGGGCCGTGTTGCAGAGAACCATGCGCAGCGAGGTGTCCTTCACGAATATCCAGTCCGGAGACGAATCGATGATGCTGTGCATGATGCCTGCTGTCGCGCGCTCCCGCTGCTCCTCACTCCTGCGCGCCGTGATATCGATGATGCTGACAGTCAGGTGGGGATACTCGGCAGCGGCGGAAGGAATATGCGTCTTTACGAGGAGGAACACGCTCCTGCCTTTCAACGTCACGGCGGGAGTCTCTGTCTCGATGTCGCTTCTTCCGTCGTCGATGGCGAGAATCGTTTCGGCAAGGGCGGTCGACAACACGGCGTTCGGCACGGTGGTGAGGGGACCGAGGAGTTGCTGCCTGCTTTCGGCTTCGAACAGGCGGAGAGTTGCCTGGTTCACGTCGGCTACGTCGATCAGGCCGGCAGCCTCCTGGAGGAACTCGGGATGGGCGGAGAGATGGGCCCGGAGGTTGAATCCGGGGGCACTCCTCATTTCTTCCAACCGCACCCGAAGTCTCGAGATATCCTCCTCCCAGAGCGAAACAGCGCAGTGCTCGAATATGTCCTGGTATTTCGTTCGAGCCATTTTCACGCTCCCCTCCATTCAGGCATCCAGCACTTCGCGGATTTTCGCGGCAAGCCGGCCGTGGAGCAATATCCAACCGGGTTCTTCATCGAGAGTAGCAAGGCCAGACCCGGAACGCAAGGAGAACAGGGGGGTGGACGTTGTTGCCCGCCACCGGCCCGCGTGGTACTATGAATCCCGGGGGGAGGGGGGATGCTCACCGACGTCATCGGGTCCTTGCGCCGGGATCCCGAGTTCCGAGAGAGAGTGACTCATTGGGAAGTCGTGCCGGCACGGGAGGGCACGTATGCGGACATACCGCCTGACGTCGACAAGCGGATCCGCACGGCCCTGGTTTCGCGCGGGATCGGCCGGATCTACAGCCACCAGCTCGCGGCCTGGAACGAGGTGCGTGCGGGCAGGAGCGTCGTCCTTGTCAGCCCCACCGCGTCGGGCAAGACCCTGGCCTACAACCTGCCCGTTCTCCAGGCTCTCCTCGAAGACCCCGACGCGCGCGCGCTGTACCTCTTTCCCACCAAGGCGCTCTCGCAGGACCAGCAGTCAGAGCTCAGCGAGGTGGTGCTCGGCGGGGACATTCCGGTCAAGGTCTTCACCTATGACGGAGACACGCCCGGGTCCATCCGGATTTCCGCGCGGGACGAGGGGCGGATCATCATCACCAATCCCGACATGCTGCACACGGGAATCCTTCCCAACCACCCCAAGTGGATCAAGGCGCTCACCCACCTGCGCTACGTCGTCATCGACGAGATGCACTCCTACCGCGGGGTTTTCGGCTCCCACATGACCAGCGTCATCCGCAGGCTGAAGAGGATCGCGAAGTTCTACGGGGCATCGCCGGTCTTCATCTGCTGCTCGGCAACCATCGGCAACCCGCACGAGCTTGCCACGCGCATTCTCGAGCAGCCGACCACGCTGGTGGACCAGAGCGGCGCCCCGTCGGGAGAGAGGCATTTCGTCCTGTACAACCCGCCCCTGGTGGACAGGGTGCAGGGGATCCGGAGGAGCGTCGTCCTGGAGAGCCAGCGGATTGCCACCCGCCTGCTGAAGGCCGGCGTAAAAACGATTGTTTTTGCACGGTCCCGCGTGCGCACCGAGCTGATCGCCACATATATCAGGGATTCTTTGAAGAGTTTTTTCACCGACAACCACGGGATTACCGTCCAGTCCTACCGCGGCGGGTACCTCCCGAATGAGCGGCGCGCCATTGAGAAGGGACTCCGCGACGGAAGCATCCAGGGAGTAGTGTCCACCAATGCCCTGGAACTGGGCATCGACATCGGCGGCCTTGACGCGTCGATCCTCTCGGGATTTCCCGGGACCATCGCATCCTCCTGGCAGCAGGCGGGCCGGGCAGGTCGAAGAAACGCCGTTTCGCTGTCCATCCTCGTTGCCTCCTCGTCCCCCACGGACCAGTTCGTGATCCAGCACCCCGAGTACTTCTTTTCCCGGTCCCCCGAGAACGGGTACATCGACCCGGGTAACATCTTCATCCAGACCGACCAGCTGAAATGCGCGGTCTTCGAGCTGCCTTTCGAGGACGGGGAGGCTTTCGGGGAGGGCACAGAGGATCTGCTGGGTTACCTGGCGGAGAAGGGGGTTGTCCGGCACGCGGGTGGAAAGTGGTACTGGTCGGACCGGTCCTACCCGGCAGAGAACGTTTCCCTGAGGACGTCCACGCCGGAAAATGTCGTGATCGTGGACACCACGCGCGGCCGTGACGAGGTGATCGGCGAGATGGATATGCCCTCCGCCAAGCTCCTGGTTTTCGACCATGCCATCTACATCCACCTGGGCGACCAGTTCGTCGTGAAGAACCTGGACCTCGAGAACCGGCGCTGTTTCGTGGAAGAGGCCGACACCGACTACTGGACGGATTCCATCGTGAAAACGGACATCAAGGTGCTCGTCGTGGACGAGGAACAGACGGCGGCCGGCACGCGCGCGGCACTCGGTGACATCCTGGTGCGGACACAGGCGACGAAGTTCAAGAAGCTGAAGTACCACACCAACGAGAACGTCGGCTACGGCGACATCACCCTGCCGGCCGACGAGATGCACACCCGGTCCGCCGTTCTTCTCTTTGACGGTGACACCGCGCCGGGCCGGACATTTGCCGCGCTGTCCGACACGGACCGGGGAATCGTCATCCAGAGGCTGGGAGTGCTCTTCCGCACGGTGGCCCCGGTTTTTCTCCTGTGCGACCCTCGCGACCTTGGCGTGTCAGAGCGCGTGAGGGACCCGCACTTCGGGGCGCCCTGCCTGTACGTGTACGACCAGTACCCGGGGGGCATCGGATTGTCGGAGGGTTTCCTCGGCAACCTGCCCCGGATCATCAGCGGCGCCCTCGAGGTAGTGGCGCGCTGCCCGTGCGAGAACGGCTGCCCGTCCTGCATCGGCGCCCCGGACGAGCAGGGAGCGATGAACGCCAAGAGCGCCGTGCTCGATTTCCTCGGCGCCTGGAACGGTGCCCTGGAATCTGCAGGGGCAGCCGTGGCCCGGGAGCGCTGATGGCAGAGGGCTGGGGGAGCGCGCCTTCGAGAACGCGCCGCCGCATCGATTTCCTGCGCGCAGAAAACAGGGATGCCGGCCAGGACCGCCCGGAAACTGTTTCTCCCGCGTCCCCTGCAGGCAAGCTGCGGTTTCGGCCGGATCCCGAGATTCCCCGACTGGAAAAGAGAAGGTGAGTTCCTGTACCGCAGGCGGCAGTACTTCACCGGCGGCGGCGTGGGCGTCTGGCCGGGAGGCTTTTCTCCGGAGGCTGACTCCGCGGAACAACTCATCTTCTATGACACGGAGACCACGGGCCTTTCGGGCGGCGCAGGCAGCGTGATCTTCCTCTTCGGGGCAGCCTGGTGCGAGGGCCGCGACCTTGCGGTCGAACAGCTCTTTCTTTCGGATTTCCCCGGCGAGCCGGAGTTCCTCCTTGCCGTGCGTGACCTGTTTGCACCCTTCAGGGCTTTTGTTTCGTACAATGGAAAGACCTTCGACAGCCACCTGCTGAGGACGCGTTTCCGCATGAACCGCATCGAGTGGGAACCCGGCCCGCAGGTCGACATCCTGCATCACGCCCGCAGGCTCTGGAAGACGGTGGTCGGAAGCTGCAGCCTCCGATCCATGGAATCCCACGTACTTGGATTCGTGCGGGAGCTCGACGTGGCCGGCGAGGACATTCCGCTCATCTGGCTGGAGTTCCTGCGCGCGGCACGGCCAGGATCCCTTCCGCTGGTTTTCGATCATAACGTCATGGACATCGTGTCCCTTGCCCGGCTGTACGGCGTCATTGGCGGCCTCCTTGATGGAGGCGCGCCGCGGGCCCGGATCGATGAGCGGGCACTGGGCTCCTGGATGATCCGGAAGGGAGCCGTTTCGGGCGCCACCGTCCTGGAGGAGGCTTTCCGGCGGGGAAACGAGCAGGCCGGCATCGCCCTTGCCCTGCATTACAAGAGCCTCCACCAGTGGGACCAGGCCGCCGAGGTATGGGGAAAGCTGCTTGAAGGTGCCCGCAGCTTCCTGGCAGCGGTGGAGCTTGCCAAGCACCACGAGCACAGGACGCGGCGCTATCAGGCGGCGATTCAGCTGGTCGAAACGGTGCTGTCCTGGAACCTTCCTCTGGATACCCTGGCTCGGCACGAGATCGGCAAGCGTCGAGACAGGCTTCAAAGAAAGCTCGCAGCCAAGCCGGGAAAGCTCACTTTAGAGATAACGGTTTAGTGAAATATCAGTTTTTTGACCTTTCTCGACTTTGAGGCTTGTTGAGAATGAATAGTGATATTTAATAATTACATACTTAGTAATTAATTAAAAATCAACCAAGATTCTTCTTGACACCTGGGGCACGTGATGATATACCGTGCAATCGGTTTCGCATGATCAAGATGATACCCTCGAATATTGGGAAAAACAGAAGAACATTCCATCGGAGAGATACCGTTATCCTAACATCCTGCCGGGAGCAGTTGTGACGATCAAAGACATCGCCGAGATGGCGCATGTTTCAAAAGGCACGGTGTCCCGAGTGATCAATGGCCTGTCAGGAGTGGGGGATGACACCAGGCGAAGAGTTCTGAAGCTCATCGAGTCTCTCGATTTTCACCCCAATGCCTCTGCGCGCGGTCTTGCTGCTCGAAAAACAAACACCATGGGGTTCGTCATTCCCCACACGGGGAAATACACCCTCACCAGCACCTTCTGGCCCGTGTTCCTCACGATTGTCACCCAGGAGGCGGCGGCACGCGGGATCAACGTTCTTCTTTCCACCGCCCGCTCGGAGGACGATGTGGATTCCGCTTTCCGCAGCATCCTGCGCGGGCGGCGCATCGACGGGGCCATCATCGGCGCCGAGCAATTCGGGGACAAGCAGCTGGCGGAGCTGCTGGTGAAGAATGTCCCGTTCGTCATTGTCGGGCGCAACTCCCGCATCTCCACCCATTACGTGGACGTGGACAACTCGCTGGGCGCCCGCATGGGGGCCGAGCATCTTGCCAGCCTGGGGCACAAGCGTCTTGCCGTGCTGGCCGGACCCGACACCCTGCCGTACGTTCACGACCGGGTGCTCGGCGTCCGCGAGACGTGCCGGGAACGGGGACTGCCGGATCCCGTTGTCGTGCACACTCCGTACGACACCATGGAGGCGGCGCGGTGCGTGGAGGGGATCCTGCTGTCCCGGCCCGCGGTGACCGGCATCTTTGTGGCGGCGGGCGACCTTGTCGTGGGAACCCTGCGGGCCTGCGCCGAGATGCACCGCTCCGTCCCGCGGGACGTCTCGGTGGTATCGTTCGACGACCATCCCTTCTTTGCCCACCTCACTCCGGGCGTCACGGCCATTGCGCAGCCCATCGAGGAAATCGGTGCGGCGGCCGTGGAAATGCTTTTCGAGCTCATGGCGGGCAGGGAGCCGGCACGATCAGCCGTTGTCATCCCGCCCTGCCTCGTAGAGCGCGGCTCGGCAGACGCCGCCCCGCAGCCCGCGGATTCATCGCCGCGTCCCTTCGGGGACCCGGCGCCCAGTATTGGTGGAAAAACCCCTCGTTGAGGGGGAAAGAAATTTTTCAGGAGGTTTGCGCTATGAAGAAGATTCTTTTCCTGGCGCTCGTCCTCGTTCTGGCCCTGCTGGCGCCCATGACCGTCATGGCCCAGGCGACCCCGCTTCGGTTCATGTACTACATCGATGCGTCGCAGGCAGGGTACGCGGAGGACCAGGCGATCTGGCAGAAGTTCAAGGACGACAATTCGGACATCGATCTGCAGATGGAAATCCTGTTCAACCAGCCCTTCCATGAGAAGCTGGGAGCGTACATCGCGGCGGGCAACGTCCCCGACGTGATCTACATGTGGCCGTCCAGCCGCTCCAGCTCAGCCATCCTCCACCAGATGCACCTGATGAAGGACCTGACGCCGCTCCTGGGCAAGGACTTCCTGTCCCGGTTCGTGGCGCCTGCCGTCAACCCGAAAGCACAGGCCTCGGGGTACCTGGCCGAGCTTCCCCAGAGCATCACCTACACGACGGTGATGTACGCCAATAAGAAGCTCCTGGCCGACAACGGCTTCGGGCTTCCCAAAACCTATGCTGACCTCAAGGCCATGGTTCCCAGGCTGAAGGCGAAGGGCATCCAGGTCATCACGCTGCCTGACGGCGACGGCTGGCAGATGCAGTCGTGCCTGTTCTCGACTGTCGTCGGCCGCATGCTCGGCGACGGTTGGGTGGACCAGGTGAAGACGGGCAAGGCCAAGTTCACCGATCCCGGCTACGTTGCTGCCTTGTCGTTCATCGACACCATGTTCAAGGACGGGGTCATCCCCCGCGCGGACATGCAGCTGGGCTACGGAGACGGGCCCACGCTGTTCGCCTCCGGCAAGGCCGCGTTCATCATCGACGGTGACTGGCGCCAGGGCTTTTACCTGACGGACAAGTCCACCGGCACGGCCCTCATTCCTCCTGACCAGCAGGCCAGCGACTACGCATTCATCAACTTCCCGGCCATCCCGGGAGAGAAGAACCCCGGCGTCGTTTCCGCCATCGCGGGCGTCGGCCTGGGAATTTCGGCCGCCATTCCCAAGGGCTCGGACAAGGAGAAGGCCGCCGTCCGGCTGCTGAAGTACTACTACTCACCTGAAGTCCAGAAGATCAAGCTGGAAACCGGCGCGTTCATCCCCTCCCTGAAGGGCGTGACCAGCGACATGCTGGAGCCGTTCACCCAGATGATGCCCAAGTACTACGCAGGGATCAACAAGATCTCCTACGTTCTCGACGGCGTCCTGGATCCGGGCGTTTGCGGCAACTACATCAACAAGGGCCTGCAGGACATCGGTCTTGGCAACAGGACCCCGAAGCAGGTTGCGGCTGACACGGAGAAGGCCATGGCCGACTGGCGGGCCACCCAGTAGGGAGTCCCTCGGGTGCCCGGCACTGACGCGGGCACCCGTTTTTCCGGATGAAGGCGCGGAGGCTCCCATGGCCCGGACAATTCACAGCAGGTCGGAGGAACACCTCGCCTATTGGCTGATGGTCCTGCCTGCGGTTTTCCTCTACCTCCTGGTGCTCGGCTTCCCCATCGTCATCTCGATCATCCTTTCCGTGAGCAACTACAACGGCGGCAAGATGTTCGGGGGCCAGCCGTGGAAGATCGTCGGCCTCCAGCAGTACGCGCGCCTCGTTCACGACACGTGGTTCTGGGCAGCGCTGAAGAACAACGTCTACATCGTCCTCGTGTCCGTTTTCGGCCAGCTTCCCTTGGGTTTCATCTTTGCCTACCTGATCTATCGCAGGATCGTCAGGTTCGGGGATTTCTGGCAGGCCGTGCTGTACATGCCGGCCATCATCTCGGTCATCGTCATTGGCATCATGTGGGCCATCATTTTCTCTCCCAACGGGCTCATTGCGGAGATCATGAACCGGATCTACTCAAACGGGATATCGCACAAGATCATCCAGATCTTCAACACGGCCGGCGGGCTCAACGTCACGGATGACCTCGTGGCGAAGCTCATCCATGCCAGCGGCCCGGTGGCCAGCCAGACCTTCACGGACCCGCCCACGGAGCTGAAGCAGTTCCTCCTCACCTACAGCCCGTCGCAGCTGGAGACGCTGAAGGGAGACCTGGTGAATCTCCTGGGAACAAAATGGACCCCGACGTTCCTCAGCAAGCCGGATGTGGCCATGCTTCCCGTTCTCTTCGTCATCCTCTGGTGCTGGACCGGCCTGTACCTGATCCTCTTCCTGGCCAACATGCAGAAGATCGACGTGCAGATCATCGAGGCGGCCCGGATTGACGGCGCCTCCGAGGGGCAGGTCATGGGGCGGGTGGTCCTGCCGAGCCTGTCGGGCGTGCTGGTCAACGCGGCCATCCTCTGCGTTGCCGGCTCGCTGAACAGCTTTGCCCTGATCTTCGCAATGACCCGGGGCGGGCCGGCGCGCGTGACGGAAGTGCTTTCCATCTACATGTACGACAGCGCCTTCTTCGGCACCCCCAACTATCCCCTGGCCAACGCAATTGCGCTTTCCATCGTGATCCTCAGCATGATCCTCATCGTCATCACCAAGCTCGCGGAAAAGCGCTTCGGGGGGAGGGAGTAGGGCATGGGCGAACCGTTGAGGAACCAGCCGGCGAAGCGCCTCGTGGGCACCATCGGGAAGGCGGTGTCCTACCTTGTCATGACCACGTTCGCCCTCATGACCATCCTGCCGCTGGTGTGGCTGGTCATCAGCTCATTCAAGAGCACGACCGAGTTCCGGCTCAACCGCGTGGGATTCCCCCACGTGTGGACGACGATCAACTACCCGGGCGCGTGGAGGCTGGGGGAGTTCGACAAGCTCATCGGCAACTCGGTGATCTACACGGCCGGGGCGACCGCTCGGCGATCATCGTCTTTTCCATCCTCGCCGGGTTTGCCTTTGCGAAGATCAAGTCAAAGGCAACGCCCGTCCTGTACGGCAGCTTCGTCCTGGGCATCCTGCTGTCCATCCAGTCCCTCATGGTGCCCCTGTTCATCGAGGTCTCCCAGCTCGATCGGCTCCTCACGGACTTTTTCAAGATGCTGGGCATCCTGAAAAGCGGCCAGGTGAACTTTTTCTATGACAGCCGTTTCGGCGTGCTGCTCATCTACATCGGGTCGGGCCTCCCAACGGCCATTTACCTCAGCACGGAGTACATCAAGGGCATTCCTTATGCCCTGGTGGAAGCGGCACGCATTGACGGCGCCTCGTATTTCAAGATATTCCGGTGGATCATCCTGCCCATGTCGGTGCCCATCGCAACCACGGTGGCCATCCTGAACATCACGGGCATCTGGAACGAGTTCGCGCTCATCAACATCCTCGTGTCGAAGACGAGCCTGAAATCGCTGCCGCTGGGGATCTTCAAGTTCACGTCCAACCTCACCGCGGACTGGGGCAAGCAGTTTGCCGCGCTTGTCATCGGCATGGCGCCGATGCTGCTGTTCTACATCGGGTTCCGCAGGCAGATCACCAGGGGCGTTGCAGCAGGAGCGGTGAAAGGGTGATCCAACGCATGACATACGGCCATTTCGACGACGCCGCGCGGGAGTATGTGATCTGCCGCCATGATACGCCGTGGCCGTGGATCAACTACCTGGGCACGGAGGACTTTTTCTCCCTCGTGTCCAATGCGGGAGGCGGGTACAGCTTCTACAGGGACGCGAGGCTGCGCAGGATCACGCGGTACCGCTACAACGACGTTCCCCTGGACCAGAACGGGCGGCTTTTCTATATCAAGGACGGGGAGTCCATCTGGAACCCGGGCTGCCGCCCATCCCAGGCTCCCCTGGACAGCTACGAGTGCCGCCACGGCATGGGCTACACGCGGATCCGGAGTCGGAAGAACGACGTGGAGGCGGAAGCGTTGTTCTTCGTGCCCCTGGGAGCCGATTGCGAAGTGCAGCGCCTCATCCTCAGGAACAGAGGTAAGAAAACGAAACAGGTGAGCCTGTTCTCCCTTGCCGAGTTCTGTCTCTGGAATGCCCTGGACGACATGACCAACTTCCAGCGCAACCTGTCCACCGGCGAGGTTGATATCCAGGGGAACGCCATCTTCCACCTCACCGAGTACAGGGAGAGGAGGAATCACTTCTCGTTCTACTCGGTGAATGTGCCGGCCAACGGATTCGAGACTGACCGCGAAAGCTTCACGGGGCGCAGCGGTGGATTTGCGCTGCCGGAGGCGGTGGCGCGCGGCCGCCTGTCCGGTTCCCGCGCCTCGGGATGGTCCCCGGTGGCAGCGTTCCAGCACGATTTCACCCTTTCCCCGGGAGAGGAGAAGAGTCTCGTGTTTCTTCTGGGCTACGTGGAGAATCCACCAGCCGAAAAATGGTCGGCACCGGGAGTGGTGAATGTTGCGCGCGCCACCGCCCTGAGGTCCCGGTTCGAAACCGATGCCGGGGTGAACGCGGAGTTTGACGCCCTGGGTGACTATTGGACTGACCTGCTCACGCGCTACGTGGTGAAATCCGGCGACGAAAAGCTGGACCGCATGGTGAACACGTGGAACCAGTACCAGTGCATGGTCACATTTCTCATGGCGCGCAGCGCAAGCTACTTCGAGAGCGGGATCGGGCGCGGGATCGGATTCCGCGACACCAGCCAGGACCTCCTGGGCTGCATGCACCAGGTTCCCGGACGGGCCCGCCAGAGACTCTTTGACGTGGCCTCCACGCAGCGCGCGGATGGCGGTGCATGGCACCAGTACCAGCCGCTCACCAAGCGCGGCAATGCGGATGTCGGGGACGGCTTCAACGACGATCCTCTCTGGCTCATCCTCGGGGTGGCCGCCTATCTCAAGGAAACAGGAGACTGGGGGTTCCTGAACGATCCGGTGCCTTTTGACAACGACCCGGGGGACAGCGCCTCTCTCTTCGAGCACTTGAAGCGGTCCTTCTTCCATGTGGTGCACAATGCCGGGCCGCACGGGCTTCCCCTCATCGGCCACGCTGACTGGAACGACTGCCTGAACCTGAACTGCTTCTCCACGGATCCGAACGAGTCCTTCCAGACCACCACCAGCCGTGACGGCCGGACCGCGGAATCGGTCCTTATCGCGGGGATGTTCATCGTCATCGGGGCGGACTACGTCGAGATCTGCCGCCGCACCGGTCGTGAAACCGAGGCGGGGGAAGCGGAAGCCGCGCTGGCGGAGATGCGCCGCAGCGTCCAGACGCATGGATGGGACGGCAGCTGGTTCCTGCGCGCCTATGACGACGCCGGCCGCAAGGTCGGCTCGCGGGACTGCATTGACGGCAGGATTTTCATCGAGTCGAATGCCTTCTGCGCCATTGCGGAGGTGGGGGCCGAATCCGGTTTTCCGCGTCTGGCGCTGGACTCGGTCCGGGAGCACCTGGACACGAGGTACGGCATCGTACTCCTGGATCCTCCCTATGCCGGCTACCACGTGGAGCTCGGCGAAATTTCCTCCTACCCCCCCGGGTACAAGGAGAACGGCGGCATCTTCTGCCACAACAACCCCTGGATCATGATCGCGGAATGCGTTGCGGGCAGGCCCGAACGGGCGTTCGAGTATTACCGCAAGATCAGCCCGGCCTACCTCGATGACATCCAGGAGCTCCACAGGATGGAGCCGTATGTCTACTCGCAGATGATCGCCGGAGGAACTGCTCCCCGGCACGGAGAGGCAAAAAACTCGTGGCTCACGGGTACAGCCGCATGGAATTTCGTGGCCGTCTCCCAGTGGATCCTCGGGATCCGCCCGGAGTACGACGGGCTGCGCATCCAGCCGTGCCTGCCCCGGGAGTTTTCCAGCCTTGAAATCACGCGCCTCTTCAGGGGAAGCACCTACCGCATCAGCATCCGCAATGCCGGCCGTCCCCGCGCACAGCAGCGAATCATCGTGGACGGGAAGCCTGTCCCATCCCCGGTCGTGCCCCCGGGTCCTCCGGGCTCGGAGCTTCGCGTGCTGGTCGAAGCGTAGGGACAGGAAGGTCCGCGCGGACCCTTGTTCCGAGGGAGCCCTTCCTCAACACTGCAATGTGTAGTCGTTTTTGGACTACATTTTGCAGGAGGGCGTGTATGCCCTGCCGATATTTCTCGGTCAGAGCCCGTAGTACGAAATGACGTAATCAGTCGAAGGAGCGAATCCGAGCCGCTCGTACAGCGCGATGGCGGAGCGGTTGTGCTTCTTGACGAACAGGCACGCTTCCTGCTTTTCAGAGAACACCGTCTTCAGCAGCTGGGAAACCACTGCCTTGCCGAGGCCCTTGCCTCGCTCCTGGGGCACCGTGAAGACGCCGCCGACCTGGTCCACCTTGTAGCCCCGGGCGTTTGTCGCCGCCTTGGCAACGGGAACTCCCTGCAGCTCCGCGAGGTAGACCAGCTGCTCGCGGAGCGACTGGCGCAGGCTCTTCATGCATTGTCCCTCGTTGAAGTGCGCGGGGGTGATTACCACCTCTTCGAGCTCGTAGCATTTCTGCAGGGGAAAAAGGCGCTCATCGTCGTAGGGGTCTGCCCTGCGCACTTGAAGGCCGGGGGGATCGGGCGGCAGCGCCGGCTGGCGCGAGCCTGCTGTGAGCGTCAGCAGGAAGTACTCCACGCGCGCCGTCGGCGGCAGCGGGATGCTCCTCTCCACCGCGTCGACTCCTTGCCCTGCCCCCATGATCGAATGCACCATGGGGCGGAGACCGTTCACCAGCAGCGAAAGCTCCTTCATATCCGGGCCGTCGGCTGAGAAGGCCGGAAGCAGGAGGCCGCCCGAGGTGTACAGGAAGCAGTTCCGTACGGCCCCCCGGTGATCGGCGTCCAGGTACACTTCAAACCCGCGCGCCCCGGTCCGCAGGCGGGACGTGAAGGGGACAAACAGCGCCTCTTCGGGAAGAAGAAACTCAAGGAGTGCGGCGAGGTCGCGTCGGCCCGCCTGCCGCCAGCTCATGGGCTCCTCGAGAAATTGACGGGCAACACGCCGGAGGCTGGGTAGTCCCCGGCAAGGACGCCGAAGCCCGCGCGGAAGGAGTCCCTGCTGTCCCCGTACACCGCGATTGCCGTCTGCACCCACGGTGCCTCGGCGAGATAGACGGGGCTGAGCGCCGAGATCACGATCACTTTCCGCCCCAGCTTTTTCAGCGCCTGCAGGATATCCAGGCTGTTGTAGTTGGCCACGCAGAAGACAACCGTGTCGTAGGAAAAAGCGCGGCTGCACACCGCGGCCATGTCGGCTGCCTGCGGATGGTAGAACGGCGTGAATGAGAACAGGAGCGTCTCGGCGCTGGGGAATCGCTTCAGGCCTTCGGAGAGGAACTCTGGAAACTGCCCGCACAGGAGAATTTTCTCCTTCGCTCCCGGCCGGAATGGGATGCGGCTGCCCGCAACCAGGGTCACGGCCCGCGCCGAGACCTGGGCAAAGAACTCCTTTGCCCCGGGGGCCGGTACGGACAGGTGCACGTCGGCGGATCCCGGCTGCGTCCCCGGGGCACAGGTTCGAAAGGAACGGATCTTCTCCAGCAATATCCTCTGTGCCGATACGCGCAGCACCGCCCGGAAGGCCTCCCGCGACCGTGCCGCAGCGTCCAGTGCGTCCCATGTGCGCTCCTGGGTTGCCGGCGTGTGGGAGATCAGCACCATGTCGTTGCCGGCTTCCAGGGCGGCCCGGCATGCCTCCGCGGTGTCCATCCCGTCCGCAAGGACTCCCTCCATCTCCATGTCGTCGGTGATGACGAGCCCCTTGAAGCCCAGCTTCCGGCGCAGGACGTCCTTGAGGAAAAACGGTGAAAGCGATGCGGGGGTGAGGCTTCCGATGATTCGCGGAAAAGCGAGGTGGCCGGTCATGATGGCGGGGATGCCTTCCCGCACGAGGATCCGGTAGGGGATGAGGTCCCGGTCCAGGAGCTGGTCGAGGCTCACGTCGATCCGTGGGAGGTGCCCGTGCGAGTCCTGGTCAGCTGAGCCGTGCCCCGGGAAGTGCTTTGCCGTGCAGAGAACCCCGGCGATCCGCCATTCCGCGCGCGTAAGCGGCGGAAAGGAGGCCTGCGGTGGACGGATCCGATCCGAAGGAGCGCGGCCCGATGACGCTCGCCTCCGGATTTGAGTACACGTCGGCGGTGGGCGCGAAATCCATGTTGATCCCCAGCGCGGCAAGCTCGCGGCCGAGGTAGTAGCCGGTGCGGTACGAATCCGCCGGGACACCGGACGCGCCCAGCGCCAGGTTGCCGGGCGAGACCGAGGTCTCGTCCTTGATCTGCCGCACCCAGCCGCCCTCCTGGTCGGTTGCGACGAACAGCGGGATGCCGAACCTGCCCCGGGCGGCCAGCGCCTGCATCCCTGCCACGTCCCGCGCGAGGGACTGGAGGTCGGAAACGTTCCGGGGAAAGATCTTGATCCCGCCGATCTCGCGGGCACTGATCCAGCGCAGGATGTCCGGGGAAGGGCCCACTCCCTGCCAGCCCAGGAAGAAGACCTGGCCCAGCAGCTCCTCGGTGGTCATCGCCCCGGCGATCCGTCCAGCCAGTGCGGCCGGGTCCCCCGGGTCGTGGAAGCCCAGCGCCGATGCCCCCAGGCCGGGGAAGAGCAGGAAGGCCGCGCACAGGATGGCACGCGCCGTGCGCCGCGCGCTCAGCATGCGAGGTTCCATGCGTCGGTCTCGTACTTGTCACGTTGTATTCGTTCAGCGTCCTCCATCTCGGAGGGGAGCATCTCCGAATCGCGGGCGCCGATTTCATCTCGGAACGCCTGCGCGAACGCCTCACGCACCTCTTCGAAGTCGAGAGCGCGGCCGATTGCCTCGTTCAGGCAGGACGGTGCATTGGCGGCAACGGGCTGGGCCGACTGGAGATAGCGGATCACCCGCTGCCCGGGGTTCTGCAGCGGGATGGAACCGTGCTGGAGAATTGCCCGGCGCGTGGTCATCTGGGCGCTCCCGATGAGTTTTTTCCCGTCCGCGCCTGCAATCTCGTATTCGCCCGTTGAGGCAAAGCAGTCCGGATTGTGAACATCGCCGCGCTGCGCCGCGTTGATCGTGCCGGAGATGCCGAGATTGGCAAGGCCGCGCAGGAGCACGCGTGCGATGAACAGGTAGACTTCGCGTTTCCTTGCGCCGGCGGGCGGATTGGCCGCCCCGATCAACGGCCCGGTCTCCTTGGAAAGCGCAACGGAGTACGTCAGCTCGTCGTCGTGAAGAACCGCGTGTCCTCCCGTAGGGCGGCGGACGAGGGTCACACCGTCATCGGCAAGTCGACGGGCAGAGTACAGGCCCTTTGCCTTCTGGAACCTCCCCAGGGACAGCGTGGGCGGCGAGAATCCATACAGCCTCACGACCGGCGGGCTTTCGCCCTTTCCGACCGCCTCCGCGAGTGCCTCGTCAACGGCCATGTCAAAGCGTCCGTCCATGCGCGGATGCACGATGAGGCGGAAAGAGGACCCGGGTCCGTTCAGAGGTATTTCTCTCCCTTGAGCTCGTCGATGTACTGCCCTGCTGCGTGTGCGGCAATGGCCCCTTCGGAGGCAGCCACGACGAGCTGGCGGAAGGGAGTGGCGCGAACGTCGCCGACCGCATACAGTCCGCGGATCGAGGTTTCCATGAGCTCATCAGTCTTCACGTAGCCGACGTCATCCAGCGGAACACCCAGGGAGGCGGCAAGCGCGCTCTTGGGATCAGATCCGATGAAAACAAACACCGCCGCAACCTGCTCCTCGCACTCATCCTGTGTGGCGTTGTTGAAAAGCCGCACCTTTGTCACCATGCGGTCTCCCTCGATCTTGCGCAGCTCGGTGTTGAACCGGACCTCGATCTTGGGATTGGCAAGCACCCGCGCGGCCAGCGATTTCTGAGCCCGGAACTTGTCCCGTCGATGGATCATGAGGATGCCGGAGGCGAGGTGGGCGAGATACATTGCTTCGTCGCAGGCCGCGTCTCCGCCGCCCACGACGAGCATCCTCTTGTTCTTGAAGAAAGGGCCGTCGCAGGTGGCGCAGTAGGAAACACCATGGCCGGCCAGCTCTTCCTCGCCCGGTACTCCCAGGCTCTTGTGAACGGCACCGGTGGCAAGGATGACCGCGGGTGCGGTCAGGGTCCCCTTGTCCGTGGTCACCTTGAACAGGTGGCCGTCCCGTGAAATGGCGGTGACGCCCGCGTTCTCGAACTCCGCCCCGAACCTGCGGGCCTGTTCCTCCATCTTCTTCGTGAAATCATAGCCGTTGATCGGATCCGAGAAGCCGGGATAGTTCTCCAGGCCCTCGATCAGGAGGGCCTGCCCTCCCGACGACACCTCCTCCAGGACCAGGGTGTTCAGGTTGCCCCGCGCGCCGTACTGGGCGGCAGACAGCCCAGCCCCTCCCGCGCCAATGATGATGAGATCCCTGTCCGTGGTCATGCCTGTCCTCCGAAGACAAGATAGCAGATTGGCGCTCTCATGGGAAGGAAAGTTCTTCCGACATTGAAGGAAGGAATGAGAGAAGAGGTGACGAGCCATGGATGAGGCGCAAATGCCACGGAGTACCGTGGCCGCGACGAATGCCCTCGTGCGGACGCTGAAGGACCGGATGGACCGGGAGGCGGAGTTGTTTTCCGACCTCGGCCGGGAAGTCGAGCGGCTGCGCGACTCCTTCCAGCAGAAGAGTTGGGGTCCGAGCCTCTCCCTTTCAGAGGGCATCGAGCGCTCTTCCCGCGCAGTGGAAGAAGCCGACCTGGCGCGTGACGAGGCGTTCGCGAGCCTGCGCGATGCACTGCGCCTCCCCCTGGAAACGACGATGTCCGCCGTGCTGCCGGGTCTGCCGGACCTCCTCCGCTCCGAGATGGAAGAAAGCTGGCGGGGACTGCGCATGGCAGTCGTGCGGTTGAAAACGGCCACGGGCCGGATGCGATACTCGGCGGAGTCCCTGGCCTCCACGCTGAACCGGATCCTCGAGCAGGTGTTCCCGTATCGCAAGGGCAAGATCTACTCCCGCCGCGGCACACCGACGGGCGTGAGCGGCGCGGTCCTCGTGGACCGCAGCCTGTAGGAGGACGAGGTGCAGTCCACATTCGCTCCCATCGAGCTCGGCAAGCGGGGGCTCGTTGCCACGACACAGGGCCTCCAGACAATCGGCCACAACCTGTCCAACGCGTCGGTGGAAGGGTACAGCCGCCAGCGGGTGGAGATGGTTGCATCTCCGCCCCTGTACGAGCCTCAGCTGAACCGCGAGGAGACCCCGGGCCAGATCGGCCAGGGCGTCGAGGTTTCCCGCATCGAGCGCATCAAGGACATGCTCCTCGAGGGCCGCATCGTCTCCGAGCAGAACGTGCAGGGCTACTGGGATGCGCGTGACAAGTACATCCTCATGCTGGAGCAGGTCTACAACGAGCCCACGGACCACTCGGTGCGGGCGCTCATGGACAAGTTCTGGGGCTCCTGGCAGGACCTTTCCCTGCACCCCACGGAGATCGCCTCGCGCCGGTCCGTCCTGGAAACAGGGAAGGCGCTGGTGGACGGGATCCATTCGCGCTACAACGGTCTGAAATCGGTGCGCGACATGCTGGAGGGCGACATCCAGGGGTCCGTCAGCCAGGTCAACGAGCTCACGAAGCAGATCGCCGATCTCAACAAGCAGATCGTGAAGTCGCAGGCCCTCGGGGACAACCCGAACGACCTCCAGGACCGCCGCGACCTCCTGGTGGGCAAGCTTTCCGACCTCATCGACATCACGGTCCGCACCAACGACCCGGCGGGTGAGTTCGTCGTGACCACGGGCGGCGATGCACATCGTGCAGGGAGCACCACCACGAGGTGATCGCCCTCAGGGCCGACCGGTCGAACGAGGGATATTCGACGCCGATCTGGAGCGACACGCGCCAGGCGGCGATTTTCCGCGGCGGCAAGATCGCCTCCCTCATCGAGATGCGGGACGGGGACGCGCGGCAGGAAATCCAGAGCCTCGACCTCGCTGGCGCAGAACTTCACCGACCTTGTGAACGAGGTTCATCGCCAGGGCTTCGGGTTGAACGGGGAGAAGGGCGTCGATTTCTTCGTAGAGCGGCCCTTCGTCACGAACGTAAACGGCAACTACGATTCGAAGGGCACCGGCGCATTCGACTCCAGCTGGGTATTCCGGGTCACCGGCACCAACACGCTGCAGGCCAAGGAGCAGATCGGCCTTGCCGGCACCATCACCCTTCCCGGGCAGGCAGGGAAACGTGAACGTGGACTACCGGCCCACCGACACGGTGGAGGATCTGGTCACAAGGATCAACCTGTCGGGCTCGGAGGTCGTGGCCCGGCTGAACTCCGAGGGCAAGCTTTCCCTCAAGGCCACTCCGGCGGCGGATACGGCGAACCCCGATTTCGTCATCCGCGGGCTGGAGGACTCCGGGCAGTTCCTCGTGGGCTACAGCGGCATCCTCAACGCCTCCGGGCCTGCCGGCGCCTACACCTGGCAGAAGCCGGACGCGGTGCAGGCGCTTCGCGCAGGCGCGTCGGCGATACCCGGCGGATGGGCGTCAGTTCGCCGTGGCCCCGCTCACGCACCCCGCGGGCTGGATCGAGGTCAACCCGAAGCTCGCCCTGGACCCGGGGTCCGTTGCCGCGGCGTCCGGGATCGACGGGAAGTCAGCCGGCGTCGGGGACGGGACGGCCGCCCTTGCCATCGCGCAGCTTCGCACGACCCCCGTCATGGTCGGCGTCACCTCGACATTCGACAGCTATTTTGCCGACCGCGTGGCCGGCATCGGGCTGAAGGGCGAGGAAGCCAACCGCAGCATGGACACCACGAAGCTCGTCATGAAGGACCTCAAGGACATGCGCGAATCAATCTCCGGGGTGAACATGGACGAGGAGCTGTCGACGATGATCACCTACCAGAACGGCTACGCGGCCATCGCGCGCTTCGTGACCACCTTCGACGGGCTCCTGAACATCATCATCAACAGGATGGGCGTGTAACATGAAGAGGATCAGCTCACAGCTTCCCTCGCTGGACAGCAGCTACTACCAGCGCCTGCGCGAGTTCGACATGAACCAGATGACGAACAAGATGGGGGCGCAGTCCCGGATCAAGGACCTCCGCGACGATCCGCTGGCCGCCGCCCGCTCCACGCGTTTCCAGTCCGAGGTCACGCGACTGGAACGCTACGGCAAGAACATCGAGGACGTGCGCAGCACGCTGTCCAGCGTGGAAGGAAACCTCCGCAGCGCCATGGACATCCTCCAGCGCGTCCGCGAGCTCGCCGTGCAGGGCGCCAACGGCACCCTGGACAAGTCCCAGATGGGATACATCGGCGACGAGGTGAACCAGCTCCTCGACGAGCTGCTCGTCATTGCCAATTCCAAGGACCAGAGCGGCAACTCGCTGTTCGCCGGGTCAGCCGCAAAGACGACTCCCTTCCGCGCTACGATGGGCCGTGTTCCCGGCGGGAGCAGTGACATGGTCGTTTCCCTCGACTACCTGGGCAACATCGGCACGAGTGCCGCGGAGATCTCCGAGGGTTCCCAGGTGGAGGTGAACCTGCCCGGGAATGTCGCCTTCTGGGCCGAGCAGCAACAGATCTACTCCACCGTCGACTCCAGCCAGTACCGCGTCCAGGCGGCATCCACCATCCGCGTCGACGGCGCGGAAATCCGGCTCGTCCCCGGGAGACACCGTGTCCGCGGTTGCGGCGAAGATCAACGATGCGAATGCGCCGGTCCGCGCGCGCGTGGACTCCGTCACCAATTCCCTGGTGCTGGAGACAACGCTCCCGCACCAGATCTGGGCGGAAGACCTCGGCGGGGGCACGGTGCTGCAGGACCTCGGGATCCTTGCGCCCAGCGGAAACCGCCCGCCCCTGAACGTCGCGCAGAGCGCGCGGGTGTTCGGCGGCTCGATCTTCGACATGGTGATCAACCTCCGCAACGCGCTGTACGAGGGATCCACGGAAAAAGTGGGCAGCTCCGGGCTGCGCGGGCTGGAAGATTCCATCACGAATCTCGCGGGTGTGCTGGGCGCCGTGGGGGCCCGGGACGCCCGCCTGGACACCGTGGCCAAGCGGCTCGATTTCCAGCGCCCTGAGATGGTGCGATTCGACTCCCAGGAACGGGACCTCGACATGGCGGATGCCATCACGCAGCTGCGGACTCTGGAGACAACCCATGAAGCGGCGCTGTCCGCCACTGCCCGCGTGCTCAACCGTCCGAAGCTTCTTGATTTCCTGAGGTAGGTAATGAAGGTACGCACGCGGCCCTATGGTGAGATCGAGATCGAAGACCGGCAGCGGATCAGCTTTCCGAACGGGATACTCGGATTCGAGGAGCTGCGAGAGTTCATTCTCCTTGACGCCACCACGCAGCCCTTCTACTGGCTGCAGTCCGCCGAGCGCGTCGAAGTGGCCTTTGTCCTCATTGACCCGAAGTTCTTCTGTCCCGACTACACCCCGGACGTGGACCCGTCCGAGCTGGAGGAAATAGGGATCACCGACCCCGACGACATGCTGGTGTTTTCCATCGTCACCATCCCGCAGTCGGCCCGGAAGATGACGGCGAATCTCCAGGGACCGCTCGTCATCAACCGCGGCACGCACGTCGGGCGGCAGTCCATCAGCACCAACCCCCGGTGGGGCGTGCGGCACACGATCGTGGACGAGCTGGCCCAGGTGCGGGATAATCCGCCGAGTACGTCGGCGCAAAATCCGCCGAGTACGTCGGCGCAGAAGCGCGCCTGATGCTCATCCTTGCCCGCCGCATCGGCGAAAGCATCATGGTCGGCGACCAGGTGGAGATCTCCGTCGTCGACATCAAGGGCGACCAGGTAAAGCTGGGGATCAAGGCCCCCTCACAGGTCAAGGTGTATCGGAGGGAAGTGTACGCCGCCATCCAGGAGGAGAACAGGGCCGCCGCGGCCGCCGCGCCCGCGAGCCTTCCGCAGCTCGACGAGCTGATGCGTGATTCGGGCCCGCCCCCGGGATCCGGAGGCCCCGACAACGCTGCCTCTCCTACGGGGAATCGGCCAGCTCGGTGAAGATCTTGTTGAATGCATCGGCCGTTTCCACGAACCGGTCGATCAGGTACGGATCGAAGTGCGTCCCCCGTTCTGCCGTCATGTTCTCCACGGTCTGCCCGTGCGGGTACGCTTCCTTGTAGTTCCGACGCATCCGCAGCGCGTCATAGACGTCCGCTATGGCCACGATCCGCGCCGAGAGCGGTATCAGCTCCTGGCTCCACCCGTGAGGGTAGCCGGTGCCGTCCCACCGTTCGTGATGGCGAAGAGCGATCTCCCGCGCCATGGGATTGGGATAGGTTGCCAGGATGTAGGCGCCGTTTGTCGTGTGCTGCTTCATCACGTCCCATTCCCAGGTTTCCAGCTTGCCGGCCTTGTTGAGGATGTCATCCGGGGTGCCGATCTTTCCAACGTCGTGCAGCGCGGCAACCAGGCCGATGCTTTCCACGAACTTCGGGATCCACGACGGGCGGCCCTCCGGGTCGATCCAGAAGGTCGGCGGCCATGGATTTTGCGTAACGGTTCACCCGCTCGATGTGATTGCCGGTGTCATTGTCCTTCAGCCTCGCGGCGCCCAGGAGGCTGCTGAACGTGCTCTGGAGAAGCTGGCGGTGCTCGTCCGTCATGTCCAGGCAGACCGCACCGTACGCTTTCGGCGGGGCGCCCGGCACTTCGCCGATCGGAACCACCCACAACTTGGAGACCATGAGCAGCCGCTCAGTGCCGATCTTCTCCACCCGGCCGTGCCACGTGTAGCCCGTCGCCGGAGAAAGGATTGAGCGGAAGAGCGACGAGCTCTTGGCATCGTCGAACGAGAGGGCAAAGAACTGGGTGAGGTACATCCCCGAGACCCGGGGCTCGCAGCCGAACATCCTGCAGAAGCTGCCGTTTGCCTGGAGTATCTTCAGGCTGCGGTCCATGAGCAGGCTGGGGATTGACTCGTTCAGGTAGCAGATCTTCCACGTGGCGAACTCCGGCGAGAACAGGTCCGACGAGGATGCCGAACCGGCGTCCTCGAGATCCCCCAGTTCCCCGAGCTCTTCCGCCTGCTCGAGCTCGGCCGGCTCCTCGGAAGGACGCCCATGCGGATCGTCGCTCGTGCTCATCGTCCGCTCACTCTCTCGGCCTCGCTCTTGCGGAGGTACAGGGGCCGCAGGGAAGCCGCATCCGCGCCCCGGGTGGTGTACATCTGCGATGCCCAGCCTCAGCAGCGCCCGGGGATCCACCGTGTCCGCGACCCGCACCGGCGGCTGTCCCAGGAGCTCGTGGATGCGCGGGGCATCCGCCCCGGCAAGGAGCGGAGACTGCGCCCCAGCGAGGAGCCGCGCAAGGTCCGCCGGCGAGAGGTCGCAGTACTCGCCCTGCCTCGACCCGCCCCGGTACAGCGCCGTGTAGATGTTGCCCCTCCGCGCATCGACGACGGGAAACACATCCCCTTCCCAGGCCTCCCATGCGCGGCCCAGCGCGTCCAGCGTGGAAACACCGACGACCGGTATCCCGCGGCCATGCCCGATTCCCAGCGCGGTGGCAATGCCGATGCGGATGCCCGTGAACGAGCCCGGTCCCGTGGAGCAGACGACAAGCTCCAGGTCCTGCACCGTCATGTCCAGGTCGTGAAGCAGGCGGTCTGCCAGCGGGATGAGGGCAGGGGAGTGATGCAGGCCCCGGTCCACGCTCATTGCCGCCCACGAGTCCCCTCGCCCGCGGAGAGGGAAAGAACTTCCGTGGAGGTGTCCAGGGCGAGTGCGGCGATGGCTGACGGGCTCCGTGTCATGCGGCCCCGTCTTCCACGAGGATGTCCCGTCCTCCGTCGGGCGGCCAGCGAGAGGGTCACGCGGAGATGCTCCGCGCGGGAAGCGGCGAGGACTTCTCCGATCTTCTCTCCCCATTCCACCAGGACATACCCGTCGCCCGCCATGATGTCCTCCAGGCCGAGGTTCTCCATCTGCTCGCGTCCCTCGATGCGGTACAGGTCCACGTGGTGAAGAATCGTCGCGCCTGCGCGGTACTCCGAGATGATGGTGTAGGTGGGGCTGACCAGCTGGTCCTCGATGCCGAGGCCGCGCGCAATTCCCCGGGCCAGGACTGTCTTCCCGGCACCAAGAGGGCCGACGAGCAGGACGACGGCGCCGCGCGGGGAACTCGGACGCCAGGCGGGCGCCCAGTCTCTCACCCGCAGCGAGTGTCTGCTCGGGGCTTGTGCTGTGGACAGGGGAGGGTGAACGCGCGCTCACGGTTTCAGGGTAGTGGAAAGAGCGTGGCGGGTCAACGCGAGGAGGAGGTGCCGGTGCCGCCCGCGGGGAAGCCCGGGCCGCCGGGGGCCCTTCCCGGCCTCATTGCGCGGCCCGGGCACGGCCCGTTCCACCTGCTGGCGGACCTGGGCCGTCGTGGTCGGCCTGCTGAAGTCATAGACGAACTCGCTGATCCTGTTCAGGTGCTGGCGCGTCACGCGGGTGAACATGATGTGCATGACTCCGCCGCGGCCCTGCTTGCGGTGGACATGAATGACCTTGCCGAACGCGCGGATCGGCGCCTGCCTGTCGATGTCGAACTCCACCATGACGAGCCTGCCCCGGTTGAATGGATTCAGGGTCTGGATGGCGCAACCCCCGGAGGACAGGTCCACCACGATGCCAAGGGCCCGCAGGTTCTGCTCGACGGACGCCTTTCTCTCCAGCTTGCGGCCCTGCCCGGTCTCCACGATGCGGATGGGGTAGAAGAAGCACTGCCGCATGATCTCCCGCCGCCGGTTGCGGCGTCGCTGCTCCCTCCGCAGCGTCCGGGAGTGCTGGATCAGAACGCTCGGGACGCCCTTGACCGTGTCGTAGCCGAGAACCTTCGAAACGAACGAGTACCCGGCATCGCTGTCCCGCCACAGGTACACCGAGAGCTTTGTTCCCCTCATCCAGCGCGTGTCGGCGCCTGCCGGCTGGGCGGGGGTGGAAACGGTGAGGAAGTCCTTCATGTTGGAGATGACCTTGCTGGAAAAAGCGCTCGAGCCCTCCGGCGTGATGGTCAGGAGCTGTCCGGGTCGAAGAAGCGCGGTCGAGCGCAGGGCGACGTCCTTGCGCGTGTTGCGCTCGATTGTCTGCTTGATCTGGAAGATCACGGCCTTGCGGCCTTCCTTCTCTTCCGCGGGGCATGTCCCGCGATGCTGTCCACCGAGTACAGCCCTCTTTTCAGCGTGTCGTCCAGGAGGCTCGCGCTGGTGAAAACGAGCAGGGGCTGCTTCAGCTTGCACATCCGGACCAGGTTCTCCAGGACTTCGCTCGCGGGCCCTGTCAGGCCGACCCGCCGTGCCTCGCGCTTGAACATCGCGCTGCTGATTCTCTCCGCGGCTTCGGTTGCCGACGGGCGGGCACGCCTCCCCAGGAACGTCCCGAAAAGAATCAAAAGGGTCAGGCCGACGATCGTGATTCCGACGTAGAGAAATGTCGACGGCGAGATGTTCGCGGCTCCGAGATTGACCACGTAGCCCTGCAGGAGGATCATCGCGCCTCCGGTGCCGGCTCGGCCTTTTCCAGCAGCGGCGCGATCTTCTCCATGCGCGGCGCCACCTCGTACTCCAGCAGGTCACCGATGAGCACGGAATCATGCGAGCCGAACGCGCCGACAAGCTCGCGGAGGACGGGTGTGAGCTCGACCAGGACGCGGCCGCGCTCGGCATCAGGTGGGAGGAACGGAAGCAGATCCATCAATGACTGGACGATATCGGCAAACCGGATCACAATCTCCATTGCCTGCCTGTCCCGGCCGGTCTGCAGGAGCACCGAGACTTCTTTCAGCTCCCCCATGCAGCCGCGGAGCAGCCCGGCGCAGCGCATGAGAGAGGCTTGGGGGTGGACCGCCTGCTCTATGCGGGCCTGCGCGAAGCCGCGCAGATGACGGACCAGATCGCCGGCTTCCTGCAGCGCGTCAGGTGACCAGGCACGGATGTCGGAAGACTGGCGTCCGACGAACATTGCGGCGAAACGCGGGCCCGCATCCGAACCCGGCGGAAAAAAGGGATTTGCCTTGAAGCCTTCCAATGTCTGCGCCAGGCCTTCCAGAAGCTCCGCCAGGGGGTCGGCGGATGCGTCCCGTGCACCGCTTGCGGCTGCCGGGGATCGGCCGATCTCCTCGGCGAGCATTCCGAGCCACCTGTCGACGGTCCGCCAGTGCGCGATCTTCATGTCGCCAGTATGTGTTGCCGTGACCTCGAGGGCCGTGACCCGGGAGACTTCGGCGTCTCCCCAGTCCCCGGCCGGCGACTGGAGGAGATCGCGGTCGTCGGCCCTCAGATCCGTGATCATGAAGCCGGCCGCGGCAAGCCACGCGCGGACCCCTTGAACAACCTCGCCAAGCGTCCGCTCGTGCTCCAGTGAAAAGCTCACTTCCTCGTCGTTGATCTTCAGGCGCACCCTCGCTCCCCTCTCACTGCGTCGAGTTCTGCTTGTTGAAGTTCTGGATGGACTGGGAATTGTGCTGCATGTTGTCCAGGGCGCCGCCCATCTGCGCGTACTTCCGCTTCAGCTCAGCCTGGTAGTCGTCCAGCTTCACCTTGTAGTCGGCAATGCTGCGGTTGGACGCCGCGATCTGCGTATCCAGCGTGCTCACGCGAAGCGGAAGGATCCCGCCCGTCTGCACGTAGGGCCGAAGAAGAGCATCGAGCTTGAAGGCCGCCCCGGAATCCACCACCAGGCTCCCCGTGGTGTCGTTGCCAAAGAGTTGTCTCAGGGCTTCCGCGTGCTGTGCGATTGTGGCAGTGAGCTTCGGCTCGTCGAGCTCGAGATAGCCGCGGAGGCGCGTCCGGTCAATTGTCGCGGAGCCCGGGGCGCGCGTGTCCGTGGAGATCCCCGCCTGCGCCAGGAGGCTCAGGTCTCTTCCAAGGGAGGTGGGGTAGGGATTCATCATCACGTTCTGCATGGAGCCTTTCAGCTGCTGGAGAGACAGGTCGCCGAAGAGAATCCCGAGGTTCACTTTTGCTTTCGTCTTGTCGTCCTCACTGAGGTACGTGGCGTCGGAGATGACTGTCTCGTCCTTGCGCGTGAGCACGTCGATATCGGTGATGATGCCGTCGTAGGCACCCACCAGGTTGACGATCTGCTTCTTGATCCCCTCCACGTCGTGATGGATGGAAAGCTCGACGGGCGTCGCGCTGGGCGCTTTCAGGGTGAGGGTGACACCGGGCAGCAGGTCGTTGATGACGTTTGTTCCCCGCCTGACCTCGATCCCGTCCATCTCCACCAGCGCATCTCCGGCCTCGGACAGGGATTTCGCGGGCAGGAAATCCCCTCGCTGCGTCTTGTCATAGACGCTGATCTCCCGTAGAACAATGGTCCGGTAGGTGTTGCGGTTGCGCACATCCACTGAATCCAGCGTGGAGGCAAGCTCTCCGATCGGGACCTGGACCTTCTGGAAGTCCGGGGAATCGGTGATCTCGGGCAGGGGGATCACCGACGCACCGCTTTCCACGAAGAGAGCTTTCAGGTCCGTGATGTTTTCCGGAGGTTTCGGGGGAGTCCACTCGGGAAGCGGCGTCCGCGACGGATCGTTTTCGACATGGATGCCGCTGAAATCAATCCCACCCGTCGGGGGGACGGTCGGGCCCGGCGGCGGCTTTGGGACAGTGGCCGCGGCTTCTGGCAGCTTTTCCACCTTCACCGAGAACTCGAGGACCATGTTCTTGTTCAGCGTGACGGGCGGGTTCAGGGGAATCTTCATCTCCTGGCCCGGGGTGATGCTCAGCATGCCGTCCTTGACCTGCACGCCACCGGCCGGCAGGGCAGTCGTCCAGGCTGAGAGAGCTCCCTTGTCCAGCGGCACGGCCCGCGCGGCGGTGGGAGACCGGGTGAGCATGCCGGATTTCACCCCCAGGTCTACCGATGCGTCCTGGAACGAGAGGCGGTTCGCGCTCCCGGTGAGCTTTCCTTCAATCAAAAGCACCTGGGAGCGTGTGGTGTCGTTCACCACGGAGGCAGAGAGAAGGGAGCCGCCTTTTGTGTTCAGAGCGTCAACGAAAGCCTTGAGGGATCCACCCTTCCACGCCAGCCCCACTTCCTTGTCGCCGACCTTGAACGTGTACTTCCCGGGGTCAACGGTGAAGTCCAGGGGAAGCGAGCGGGAGAGAAAACGGTCGGCCGTCGCAACCTGTTTCACCAGCATATGCTTGGTTTCCTCGACCGCCTGGCGCGTGGCCGCGGCCACGAGGGTGGACTCGTCCGATGACCCGGCAACCCTGTCGTTGAAGGGATTCTGGAAGCCGTAGAGCGTGCGGGCAATATCGCGCAGACCGGTGAGCTTGCGGGTGACGTCCTGCCAGGCAGTCTTTCTCAACTGCTCGGTGTCGAGCTCCTTCTGCATGCGCGTCAGGGGCTCTTTCTTCACCGCCATCAGGGCGTCGATGATTTTCTGGGTGTTGTACTTGTCGGTGACGCCCGGGACGGACAGGTCAGACATGGCGGCGGCCCTTGTTCCCTCCCGAGGTGTCACACTCAGATCTTTTCGTCGACCAGAAGGCCAATTGTCTCCTTGATCCTGGCGATCAGACGCTGAATTTCCTCGGCGGGGATCTCCTTGATTACCTTATCGGTGTCCGTGTCGACCACCTTGATGACCACCTGGTTGATCGTTTCATTCACAGAGAGCTCAACCCTGCGGTTGAACGCGAGAAAAGTCTTTTCCAAGGCCTTTGCCTGGGCCTCGATCTCCTGCCGTGAAAGCTTCTGCGGTTCTGCGGGCAGGTCCACCTGACGCGGCTGCCGATCCGGCAGCATCCTCGCCTCTTTCAGGAGGACGTCCTGCACGGGATTCGATTTGAGAATCCCAGGTATCTCCATACCCATGTTTCTGTACCTCCGTGTACGCCTGCTCCCGGCACGCCTGGAACGCGCGGGGATGGTGATGCCGGCAGCTCCGCTGCCTGGGCCCATTCGCGGTATTCCGCGAAACAGCTGCACGGTATTCCGTGCACCAATGACGGACGCTTCCTTTTCTCGCTAGACCCCAAAAAAGGGAGGGGAGTGCGCGACCCCCCCGCCCCACCACGTGCTTGAAAGAAGCGACGTCCAGAAGCTTCTTTCGCGGCCACGGTACCCCCGTGGCATTCGCATCTTGGGAACGGCTGGTCCCGTATGCCGTCTGCTACTGCAGGAGCTGCAGTACCGACCTTGGCTTCAGGTTGGCCTGTGCAAGCATTGCAGTGCTCGACTGCATCAGGATCTGGTTCTTCGTATAGGTGACCATTTGCGAGGCGATGTCCGTGTCGCGAATCTGCGATTCGGCGGCCTGCATGTTCTCCGCCGCCACCGCGACCCCCTTGGCCGCCATCTCGAAGCGGTTCTGGTAGGCGCCCAGATCGGCGCGCTGCCGGGAAACCTGCCTCAAAGCGTTGTCCACGGTGCCGATGACCGCGTTGGCCTTGTCCGGGGTGGAGATCGAGATCCCCCGCATGCCAAGAGCCTGTGCCGTCATGGTGCCGATGAACACTTGCTTCCGCTGGTCCATGTTTGCCCCGACCTGGAAGAACATCTCAGCGGTGACCGTCCCTCCCCGATTGGGATTGCCGAACCGGCCGGTGAGCATGTTCAGTCCATTGAACTGGGCATGGGACGCGATCCTGTTGACCTCGTCGACCAGCTGGGAGACTTCGACCTGTATCTGCGCCCGGTCTTCATCCGTGTAGATGCCGTTTGCCGACTGGACAGCCAGCTCCCGGACCCGGTGCATGATATCCTGCGTCTCCGCCAGATAGCCTTCGGTGGTCTGGATGAAGGACACCGCACTTTCGATGTTCCTGCCCGCCTGGTTGAGCCCGCGGATCTGCGAGCGGAGCTTCTCCGACACCGCCAGTCCTGACGCGTCGTCCCCGCCCCTGTTGATCCGCATACCCGTGGACAGCTTCTCGATGTCCTTGTTCAGGTCAAGCTCGTTGAACTTGACCTGCCTGTTCGCGAACATGGCGCTCATGTTGTGGTTAATGACCATGTGACCCTCCTTGATGTGAATGGAGGCATCCGTGCCTCCGGCATTTGCGCCGCCGTTCCGACACTCCCCGCGGAATCCCGCGGATCATGCCATAGTGCGGCGATCCTGCCCTGTGTGCTGTCGGGATGTATCATGAAAAGCGCTCGCGCGTGCCTTTCATCCGTTCCCATTTTCCCGATCAACAAGGAAACCGGCCCCTCAGCGCTTTTCAGCCTTCCGGACACGGCTTCCTTTGTCCCAGCACACCCCAGGAGGGTGCTTTGTCAAAGACCTATTGGGTCTGCGGCCACGAATGTCACCCTCTGCGGCGGCATTCGTGGACTTTGTCATCAATGATACTGCACTACTGGAGCAGCTGCAAGACCGTCCTTGTCTTGGTGTTTGCCTGGGCCAGCATGGCGGTGGCCGCCTGCGTGAGGATGGCGTTCTTGGTGTACTCCACCATCTCGGAGGCCATGTCGGCGTCCCGGATCCTGGATTCCGCGGCCTGCAGGTTTTCCGCCCCGATGTCCAGGCCCTTCACCGCGTACTCCAGGCGGTTCTGGTAGGCGCCCAGGTCCGCCCTCTGCTTGTTGATGGTGCGAAGGGCCGAGTCCAGCATCCCGATGGATCGGTTGGCCCCGTCAGGGCTGGAAAGGCTGATGATCTGCTTGCTGCCCGGATTCCTGATGCCCAGCGCCTCGGCGGTCATGGTGCCGATGAACACCCGCGTGCGCTGGTCCATGTTTGCGCCGATCTGCAGCCACATGCTGGCGGTGACCACGTTCTGCCCGCCGGCCGCGCGAAGCGTCCCGTGAGCATGTTCATGCCGTTGAACTGCGCGTGGCTGGCGATGCGGTCCACCTCGTTGACCAGCGCGGAAACCTCCACCTGGATCTGCATGCGGTCCTCGTCGGTGTAGATGCCGTTGGACGACTGCACCGAAAGCTCCCGCAGCCGCTGCAGGATGTCCTGGCTTTCCTGCAGGTAGCCTTCGGAGGTCTGGATGAAGGAGATGCCGTTGGCCGCGTTGGAGCTGGCCTGGCGCAGGCCGCGGATCTGGCTTCTCATCTTTTCCGAGACGGCCAGTCCCGAGGCGTCGTCGCCGGCGCGCACGATTCGCAGGCCCGACGAGAGCTTCTCCATGTTCTTGTCCAGGCTCAGATTGTTGACCTTCAGCTGGCGGTCAGCGAAGATCGCGCTCATGTTGTGATTGATGATCATGTCATCCTCCCTGAAAAATGCAGCTCGCCCCGGGCATCCATGCCCGGGGAATTCTGTGCCGTGCCACCGGCACGGCGTCCTGGCGGCGCACCCATCGCGCTTCCGGCCTTTTTCCTTTTTCCGATTTCCCTTGAGGGGCCCTCCAGGTGGGCCGATACACAGAGTAGCGGAAGAAGGGAGAAGGCCCTCGGCTGCCGACCGGAGCTACCCTCAGTCCTTTTTTCGACAGGGGGGAGTTTAAATATTAGGGGGATTTTTCACGAATTTCAGGAAAGATCTTCTCTATAGCGGGCGGCAATACTGTCGTTCGGCTCGATTTCCAGCACGGTGCGGAAAAAACCGAGGGCTTCCGCCTTGTTGCCCGACTTCAAGGCAAGGATTCCGAGGTTGGATATCACTTTTGTATTTTCGGGTTCGAGTTTCAGCGCCTCGCCGAGCCGCTTGCGACTCTCCGTCATCTCGCCAAGCTCCATCAGGCAGATCGCAAGCTCGTTCAACAGGTCCGCGTGGGGAGAACCGAGCTCAAGGGCCTTCATGAACGCATCCCGGCCTTCCGCGTAGCGGGCAAGGCGCCGGTTGGCCCAGCCAAGCAGGAACCATGCGTTCGGAACGCCGGGACGCGAGGCGAGGAACGAGGTGATGCTGGTGATCCCCTCTTCTTCATGCCCCATGCGGATGTTGTCGAAGGCCTTCTGGAAAAGCCCGTCCATCAACCCCTGTTCGTCGATCTCACGGATGATTCGTTTCGCTTCACGGACTCTTTTTTCGTCGGTGCCGGTCTTGGCAAAGACCTGGAGGTGCTCCCGGGCCTTTTCGAATGAGCGCTGGTGCAGGTAGAAGTAAGCCATGTTGTAGTGGATGGCGGGCAGCGTGGGGTCAGAGGCCAGGGCGGCCTTGTACGCCTCGAACGCGAGTGCCTGGAACTCGTCCACCTGGTCGGTGCGCTCCAGCTTCTCCATCTGCCGGGCACGCTCTTCGTAGGCGAGGGCAAGATTCATCCGTGTCACTGCGTCATCGGGGAAAAGCCCTTCAAGGGCCTGGAATATCTCAATGGCCGCCTCCGATTCTCCATTGCGGGCCTTGAGAATACCCACGTGCGTGAACTCGGTCTTGATATCGGGTTTGACCGCCATGACAAACCTGCGGTAATACTCAGTGTTCGCGTTGGTCTGGTCCCAGGCAAGCACCTTGAGGGTGCCGGCCACGATGGCCTCCCAGCTCAGCTCACCGGCGTCCAGCGAGGAAACACCCGGCGGCAGCTCGACCGGCAGGAGGATGCCGGGGTCCAGCGTGAACTCGCCGATCTTCCGCTGGGTGGTCTGCGCAATGGAAACGTAGACGACGTTCGCAAGCCGGGAATACTCAGGCATTCGAAGGATCTTGGCCGGCTGGTCCATCCACCGGTTCGGAAGAGGCAGCGGCGTGCAGCGAGGAAGGCGGTTCCGGCTCATCCGGCGCGTTCTGTGCCGCTTTTCTCACCGTTGAGACGTAAGAATTGATGAGAAGCTTGTAGCTCATCGGGGGATCGGAGGAATACTCCATGCCGACGGCAAGGATGTCTTTTCTTCCACCGATTTCCTCCACGCGGCGCACAGCGGCCGGTATGGTCATCTCGGGCAGCTCCTCGCTGCGCGAGAACTTCAGGCTGACGCCCTGGTTCCTGAATGTTTCATCTCTGCCCGAGACCACCACCTTGGCGCCGCTGAAGGAGAGGTCGCGGAGCACGCACTTGAAGCTCCGGGTGTCGACCAACAACGCGGCTTCACGGGAATCCAGGCCGAGCTTTTTCATGGTCTCAGGAGTGAGGACAATCCGCTCGTCCTTTCGTCTATGGGCGTTGACATTTGCCTCCAGGAGCGAGCCGAGGATCTGGATCAGGTCATCCGGCGGCCTCTGGGTAAACTCGAGGCTCACGAAATGCATGTCAGGGCCCTGCGGGGCATAATGCGTGAAGCCGGCCGGACGGCATGTAACGAAAAAAGTGATAGGCTCGACTTTGTCCGGCAGCTTGAAGCACCATCGCAGGGCCAGGCGGTTGTTCGCCCGTTTCAGGGTGAGCATCACCGAACCGGGCATGTTGGCGATCACCCGGGCCGTGGACATGGAGCTGGAGAATACCATGCAGGGGAGCTGCCGGTCCTGGATCTTGAGATACACCCCTTTTGCGACGAGCCCGAGGGCGCTGATCACCTGCTTGTTGAAAGTGACGTCCGTTGATTTGTACTGTTCGTAGTACCGAGTGAGCTGCTGGCTGGTGATGATGGACATCCGCGCGCTGCTTCCTTACTATCCAATACTCTACCCGTGGGAATCGCGGGTGTCAATTCAGATCAGGGAGGACAGGTTTGCATTCTCTCTACGGAGTCGAAAACCCCCTCATGGACGTGATTGCCCACGTTGACTATGCCTTCCTCAAGAAGTTCGGCAAGAATCCCGGCACGATGCATCTCGTCGAGTACGCCGAGATCACGCGGCTTCTCGCTGAAATCCGCACCTTTCGCACCTCGCCGGGAGGAAGCGCGGCAAACACCGCACGAGGAATAGCCTGGCTGTCCAGCGAGGCGGGCCAGGCGCTGCGCGATGAAGTTCTCGGTCGTTCCGGAAAACCTCCCGCGGCGCCGACGGCCCCGGTATTCAACGGCGCAATCGGCCGCGACGGGCGGGGAGACGAGTTTGCCTCCCGCATTGCGGACGCCGGCGTGCATGCGGCGCTCGTCCGCAAGGATACTCCCACCGGCACCTCCGTCATCCTCGTGACTCCCGACGGCGAGCGGACAGATGAACACCTTCCTCGGCGCCTGCCGCGATTTCAACGTCGACGATCTCGACCTTGGACGCCTGGCCGCCTCGCAGGTGCTCTACCTGACCGGGTACCTGTGGGACACGGAGAACCAGCGCCGGGCCGCGGACCGCGCCGCGGAGTTTGCCCGCGCGGAGGGCCGCGGCATCACGATTGCCTTCGATCTCGCCGATCCCTTCGCCGTGCGCCGCTACGCGGAGAAGCTCGTTGCATGGATCCCGGGGCGCGTCGATGTGCTGTTCGGAAACCGGGATGAGCTTGCCCTGCTCACCGGCAGCTCCTGTGACGAAGACTGCGTGGGCCAGGCCATGAGGCTCGCGCCGGTTGTTGTGATGAAGACGGGGGACAAGGGCTGTGTGGTTGGACATGACGGGAAACATGAGCACGTGCCGGGCGTGCCCGTAAAAGTGGTGGACACAACCGGCGCAGGAGATGCGTTCGCCGCCGGATTCCTTTACGGGAGGCTGCTCGGCATTTCACCGATCCAGAGCGCGAGACTTGCCAACGCCGTGGCGGCGCGGATTGTCAGCGTGGAGGGGTGCACCTACTCAGTGTAGGCCCCGGCGCGCATCACGGCCGCATGAGCTCATCGTCAATCCTGCTGATGAGCCTTTCAGCAACGTTCTCGATCTCCGACGCCTGCGTTGCGGGCAGCCTGCCATCGCGCGCCTTGAAGAGATCATCGGCGATGTTCAGCGCTGCAAGGACGGCAACCGTGAGAGGGTCCGCGAACGAGTAGCGGCCCTTTACCTCTTCGATCCTGTCCTTCACGAATGAGGACAGGAGTGCGAGGTGCTCGGGGCTTTCATCGGATTGGATGACGAAAGAGGTTCCCAGGACGTCGATCCGGAGCTGGCGCTTCTCCATGAATCCCTAAAAGATGTCCAGCTCTTCCTTGGGTGAAGGAGAATCGGTGGCTGCCTGAAGCCCGCCGGGGGACGCGGCATTCTCCACGCGGGCCGCCGCGGACGCACGACCACCGCCCGGCTGGATGCCACCCTCGCCGCGGGCTGCCGAGGCGGCCGGAATGCTACCAGGAGTGACGGCCGGAATGCCACCAGGAGTGGCGGCCGGAATGCCACCAGGAGTGGCGGCCGGAATGCCACCAGGAGTGGCGGCCGGAATGCCACCAGGAGTGGCTGTGGTGGCCGCCGATTCTTCCAACTCGTCCAGGTTGTGGAGCGTCCGCACGATGACGGACTCGATTTCCTTCTGGTCCGTCTTGAAACCTTCCACGAGCGTTTCCAGCTCCCTCATGCGCCGTTGGGCAGACTCCAAACCCTTGCGGAGCGTCGTATTTTCATCCTTGAGAACGCGAATGAGCTCCAGGGCTCGAGTGATCTTGCTTTCCAGCAGCCGGATCTGCTCGAGGGTGATCATTCAGCGCCGACACCCGCAGCCAGGGCTTCCTTGGCCTTCGTCACGATGGCCTTGAACGCCACCGGGTCCTCGATTGCCATGTTGGAAAGCGCCTTGCGGTTAAGCTCAACGCTCGCCGTTGCCAGGCCGTGCATGAACTGCGAATATGTCACACCCTCTGCGCGGACCGCTGCTGATATGCGGGCAATCCAGAGGCGCCGGAACTCGCCCTTTTTGCGCCGGCGGTCCCGGTACGACGCGGCGAGCCCCTTCATGACCGCTTCTTTTGCGGTCTTGAAGAGACGGCTTCTGCCGCCCCAGTACCCCTTCGCAAGCTTCATTATCTTGCGGCGGCGTTCCCGCCTCCGCGTACCGTTTTTTGATCTCGGCATTGGTCAGAATCTCCTTCTCTGGATTGCTACCTGCCCGAGTACGGCAGGAGCTGCTTCACCCTTTTCGTCTCTACCGGACTCAGGGTGGCGGACAGCCGCAGGCGCCGCTTTCTCTTTGCGTTCTTCTTGGTGAGGATATGCCGCAGGCCCTGCTTCTTGTAGCGAACCTTGCCCGTGCCGGTCACGTGGTAGCGCTTCGCAGCTGCCTTCTTGGTTTTCATCTTGGGCATTGTCTATCCTTTCTTGGCCTTGCTTCCCTTTGGATTGAGGAGTATCGACATCGTCCGCCCTTCCATCTGGGCGGGCTTTTCCACGAGAAAGGCATCTCCGAGCATCTCGAGGATCTTGTCAAGGACATCCTTGCCGAGCTCCGTGTGGGCAAGCTCACGCCCGCGGAAACGGACGGTGACCTTGACCTTGTTGCCCTCGTCAAGGAACTCCCTGACATGCCGGGTTTTGAACTCCAGGTCGTGCCCGTCGATCTTCGGCTGCATCCGGATCTCCTTGATCCGGATCTGCTTCTGGTGCTTCTTCGCCTCACGGGACTTCTTTTCCAGCTCGAACTTGTACTTCCCGTAGTTGAGGATCTTGCACACCGGTGGCTGGGCCTGCGGAGCGATCTCCACCAGGTCAGCGCCGGACTCCCGCGCCAGCTGCAACGCTTCGAAGGTCGGCACGATTCCCTTCTGATTCCCGTCCGCGTCAATCAGTCGCACCTCGCGGACCCGAATGCCCTCATTGATCCTGAGATCCTTCTCGGCCAATATACCTCCTTCCCGCAGAGTGGGGATTTTTCGCACTATAGCATCCGTTCAGGAAAAGGTCAAATGCCAGGTCGGTGCCGCAGTACCGGTCCCTACAGACTCTCCATCAACTCGTTCCACTTCTCCTGCAGGTACTTCTTGAACTCGTACTCGTCGTGGTAGTCGGAGGCCAGTTCCTCTATTGCCCGTGATATTTCGGAGAATATTCCCTTCAGGAGGACGGGAAGTTGATTCTCTCCAGCCTCGGCGGGAACCTTGAAATTCGGGACGAAGATCGACTCCTGCAGCCTCTCCAGGCCGGGTTTTGGAGCCGCGTCGATGATCTTCGCGGGGTCAGCGATGAGCTCGACGGGCGAATACATCATCATTGCGTCCGATCCCCTTTACTTCAAGCTTGCCGAGGTCATTGCAGCGAACGTAATCCTTGATCTCCTGGAACGTCGCCTCTGTCACGATGGTTTCCCCGGAGCTTGCCTTGCTCTGCATCCGGGAGGCGACGTTGACTACCTCGCCGAAGATGTCCTTGCCTTTCTTGATGACCGAACCGGAGTTCAACCCGATCCGCACCAGGAACTTTTCCTGCGCCACCCGCATGGCGCTGTATTCGTCGACCTTTTTATGAACGGCAAGCGCCGCGACCACCGCTGCCACCGGGGACTTGAAATAGGCCAGGATGCCATCCCCCATCTTCTTGACCATCCGGCCCTGGTATTCGTCTATGGCGGCAACAACAATATCCTCAAATGCCTTGATGAGCTTGAGATAGTCCGTCTCGTTCATCGTTGTCGATTTTTCAGTGGAGCCGGCTATATCGACGAAAAAGACGGTCAGGTTGGCCATGCTCTCGCGCCGGAACTTGAACAGCAGTTTCCCTTCGCCGACGACGCTCTCGGTTTCTGCTCCCCCCTTCTCCCGGAGAGCCGGTACGTCCGAGGCGTGTCCTGCACCGGGGCGCTGCGCCATGGCGGCAAGCAGCCCCTGGCGGAGCTCCTCCGCAAAGCTTCCCTGGCTCAGCTCGGGGAGAAGGACGCGCAGCGCCTTCTGGACGGGAAGGCTGTCAATGCGGATCATTTCCATGACCAGCGCGAAGACCTCCCGTGTCAACGGCTTCTGGATGCCGTCGAGGATCTCGGCAACGATCTCGCTGTCACCCGCCTTGATATAGTCGCTGACGATCTGGGACGCGTAGTCATCGCCCATGGAGAGAAGGGCCAGCAGTGAGTCGACGCGCACGCCGCGGTCCGCGTCCTCCAGGAGAAGGTAGAGCTTGTTGGTCACGATGTCCGTGCCAGCGCCCGCGCCGCGCGCGGCCAGGGCCTTCAGGATGCGGACGGCCACCCGGCGGCCGACCGGGGACGCGTGCGCCGTGAGGTCCAGCGCGATGTGGCTGAGAGACGCGTCTGCCCACTTGGCAATCAGATTCCCCATTCTCAGCTTGAGGGCGTCTGCGGCTTCCCGCAGATCGAGCATCTTCAGGAGCGGGGTGAGAAACTTCTGCAGCCCCGCAAGGTTCATGCTCTCCAGGGTCTCGATGGCCAGAGCGCGGGAAGGGGGCGTGAGAGAGGGGTGCTGGGCGATGTGGATGAGCGGCCCGACGAGAATCTTCGGCGGGATGAAGCGCGCTCCCCGGATGTATCCGTTCAAGGACCGGACGTTCCGCGACGGCTCCTTGAAGTACTCGCGGGACTGTTCGATGATGGAGCGCGTGAGCAGCTGGCAGAGGGTGACGACGCTCGTCTCTTCCAGGTAGTGGATCCGCTCTGCGCGCGCGAAATCGAGGATTTCCTGGATCTTCTTGGAGGTGCTCTTGAGCTCCAGGGCGCCGGCGACCCGGATGAGCCTGTTCAGGCGCCGAAGGGAGAACGGCCGGTTCAGGTCCACGCGGGAGACCTGCTGGAGCACCGTTGTCCTTTCCTTTTTTTCCTTCAGCGCGAACAGGGGAATGCATGCCTCAAACCGGTTCTGGTCTTCCTTCGGCGCGTGGGAAAGGAGAGACCTGATCTGCGCTATGGGGGGTGTCCTGTCCGAGTACATGTCTTCCTTGAAATAGGCCTGGACGTCGGCGAGAACTGACGGAGTGGCATATCTTTCCAGCTGCGTGGCCAGCACGGTGGACAGGAGCACATCCTTGTTGGTGATCCCCTGCAGGGATATGTAATTCTTGCGGATCTTGGCGAACACCGTGTCGATGTGCGCTGAGGTGATCACGGAGAACTCGCTGAGAAGGTGGGGCGATGCGCTTTTTACCTCGCCCACGATTTTTTTCAGGAAGTCTCCGACGAGCGCCTCTGTCTCCGCATCCGCGTATGGGGTGACGAGGAGGAGCCGGAATATCCTCGTCGGGTAGCGAAGCCGGCCCTGAAACTGCGAAAGAGAGTTCAGGAAGGTCAGGATGGTCTGCCGCTCCGCGCCCTGCAGAGTCTCCAGGATAAAGTTGGCCTGGGGATTTTTTGACTTCAGCGCGTACACGCACAGCGAGACGCCGAGCGCCGCCGGGGAAAGCGACTCGCTGGGAAGGTCGAGAACCTCCTGGCTTCCGGTCTGCAGCATTTTCGTAAAAGCGGCCTGCTGGACTCCCGGCAAGGCCCGGGGAAGCGTGTCCTTCAGTGTCGCGTAGCGCTCCGCCTCCACGAGGGCCTCGGCAGCGATGCTCTTCACCGCTTCGCTCTGCTTGGGATCGGCAAATACGGCATGATTCAGGTCGAGAACCTGCTGGGCGGTGGGGGAGATGGCGTTGATGGCCCGGAGGATCTCCGTGCGCAGCTCTTCCTCGGGAAAATGGTTGAAATACTTGACCAGCATTGCCGTGGACGAGGGGGCCCTGATGGCCATGAGGGCCTGCACCGCGGCCACGCGCTGCGGCTGCTTGCCTCGTTCCACCATCTGGTACAGGTGCTGGACGGCGACCTCGTTGCCCAGCGAACCGGATGCCCTTATGGCAGCCTCGCTGATACCGAGGTCCGCGTTGTAGATCTCCTTGACCAGCAGAGTGAAGATCCCTTCATCGTAGTAGTTCTTCAGCAGGGTGAGTGCCGTGATCTTGGCTTCCCTGCTCAACGTGGCCGGAGCATTCGTCGGAACCGGGTTTTGAGCCATTGTTTTTTCTTTATCTCGTTTCGTCTGTCTGCTTAAGACTACAAAGGTGGATTTCCCTTGTCAACCTCAAACCTCTCATCCTATTATGAGCTTGTGAGGCCCCTGTCTCTGTGCTGCCTGGTTCTCCTCGTGTGCGCTCTCGCCCTCGGAGGGTGCGTCAGTTCTGCCCGTGACCGCCAGGTGGCGTCCGACTACTACGACCTTGGCAATGCGTATGCCGAGCTCGGGCAGTACGAGAAGGCCATAAGCGAATTCCAGGCCGCACTCAATCTCGATCCTGCTTTCGTCAAAGCCGACTACAACCTCGCCCTCGCGTACGTGCATGTCAAGCGCACGGGCGATGCCGTTTCGGTGCTGAAACGGCTCCTGGCAGCGGATCCCCAGAACACCCAGCTTCTCTCCGCCCTGGGTTGGGCCTACCACCTTTCAGGCAAGGATGAGGATGCACTGGCTGAATACATGTCGGTGATCTCTCTTTCCCCCGCCGATCTGAACGCGCTGTACAACAGCGGCATCATCCTGTGGAAGCTCAACCGGCAGCACGAGGCCATGGACCAGTTCACCGCGCTTCTGTCGAAATCCCCGGACGACACGGACGCACTCTATGCGGCCGGCTCGCTCCTGCTGTCCATGGACGATCCGGCCGCATCGGGTGACATGCTGGCACGCTATCTCGCCAAGAAACCCGATGACACGGAGGGGTGGTACCTCGTGGCAGCGGGTGCGGAACGCCAGAAAAAGTACGGGCGGGCGCTTGAGGCGTTCGAGAAAATCGTGGCAATCGATCCCGCGCAGGGTGACGCCTGGTTCGGCGAAACGCGGCTTCTTCTCACGGTGGTGGAGGATCCCCAACGGGGACTGGAAGCGCTGGGCAAGGCACTGGGAGCGGGCTTCAAGGATACGAAAGCGGTGAAAGCCCTCCTGGATTCCGGCGACCTGCTGGAACGCGACAAGGTGGAAGCCGCGATCAAGGATCATGGAGTCCTGACTGAATCGCAGGAAAGTCCGCCGCCGAGCCCGCCGTCACCGACCAGCTCGCCGGATGCCAGAAATCCCCAGCCCTCGACTTCGGGGCCCGCCTCCGGTCCTCCCCCCAAGGCTGTGCCGACGCCTTGAGGCCGGGGCTGAAGGGGGGGGCCGTCCTACGTGAAGGGCGCGAGGACCTTCTCGATCTGGCGGTGCGTGTCCTCGGGGGACTTCGAGGAGTCGATGTCCTTGAGGAGCTTCTTCTTCCGGTAGAACTCGATGAGCGGCTCAGTCTGTTTTCTATAGACATCGAGCCGGTTGGTGATTGATTCAAGCGAATCGTCAGGCCGGGTGTACAGAGGGCCGCCGCACTTGTCACAGACGCCCTTTACCTTTGAGGGCATGTTCGTCACGTGATAGATGGCCCCGCAGTTCTTGCAGATCTCGCGGCCGGAAAGCCTTTTGACGACGAGCTCGTCGTCAATGGCGAAATTGACCACCGCGTCGAGGGTCTGGAATTTACCCAGCGCCTCCGCTTGCGGGATAGTGCGGGGAAAACCGTCCAGGATGTATCCCTTCCCGGCATCGGCCTGGGAGAGCCGCTCCCTGACCAGGTCCACGGTGAGCTCGTCCGGCACGAGGTCCCCCCGTCCGAGGATTTCCTTCACCTTTTTCCCCAGAGGCGTTTCCTTCTTGATGGCCTCCCGGAACATGTCGCCTGTCGAGATCTGGGGAATCCCGTGGCCAGCGCTCACAAGCCCTGCGAGTGTTCCCTTGCCAGCCCCCGGGGGGCCGAGAAAGATCAGCTTCATTCTCTTACACCTCTGTCACCACGGTCACCGGCTGGGGACCGTATTTTCTCAGAATCTGGTAGTGCACCGTGCATTCCTTCTGACAGTATTCCTTTTCGAAGCCCTTGCCTGACGGGAAGAACTTCCCGCAGTTCGAGCAGCTGGAGAACGCCCTGGTGCATTCCTCCGAGCACCAGGCGCGGTTCACGACTTCCGTGGCAGGCACGTACTTGCCGCAGGTGCGGCAGACGATGTATCCGGTCACGTTCCGCTCGCGAAATCGGTCTGGTAGGCGACCTGTGCCGGCGTGAGGGTGTCGATCTTCCTGCCCATCGTGGCAAGCTTCACTGCCGCGATCTCCGTGTCCTGCTTCCGGTCGATGGAGTATACCTTCTTTCCCATTGACCTGCCCTCCCGCGTCAGGCGCACCAGGGACAGGAACTGGTTGGCAAACGACATGTCCATCACCTCGGACGGGTGACCTTCGGCGGCCGCGAGATTCACAAGCCTGCCCTTGGCCAGCAGGTAGATCCTCTGCCCGTCTTTCATCGTGTATTCTTCGTTGTTCGCACGCACTTCGCGGACTGATTTCGCGAGCTCGGAAAGCTCGGGGATGTTGATCTCGCAGTCGTAGTGGCCGGTGTTGCAGACAACTGCGCCATCCTTCATCCGCTCGAAGTGGCGCTTCACGATCACGTCTTTCACGCCGGTGGCCGTGATGAACACGTCCCCGACCGCCGCTGCCTCGTCCATCGGCATGACGTCGAAGCCGTCCATCATCGCCCGAAGGGCAAATATCGGGTCGACCTCGCAGACGACCACCCGCGCGCCCATTCCCTTTGCCCGGGCCGCGACTCCGCGCCCGCAGTGGCCGTACCCGGCAACGACGAAGGTCTTGCCAGCCAGCAGGATGGAGGTGGCACGGAGGATCCCGTCAATTGATGACTGGCCCGTGCCGTAGACGTTGTCGAAGTCCCACTTGGTTTCCGCGTCGTTGACTGCGATGACGGGGTACAGGAGCTTTCCCGCGTCTCCCATGGCCCGGAGGCGATGAACCCCTGTGGTCGTCTCCTCGGTTCCCCCGAGGATGCCCGGTGCGAGATCCGTGCGCGAGCTGTGAACTCGGAAGATCAGGTCGGCGCCGTCATCCAGCGTGAGGGTCGGCTTGAACTCCAGGGTCTTGTCGATGGCCCAGTAAAACTCGTCCCGCGTCTGGCCATGCCAGGCGTAGACGGAGATGTCGTCCGCGGCCAGGGCAGCCGCCACGTCGTCCTGGGTGGAAAGCGGGTTGCAGCCGGACCAGGAAACATCGGCACCAGCCGCGAGTATCGTCTTCACCAGGACGGCAGTTTCCTTTGTGACGTGCAGGCACCCGGCAACGCGCATGCCCTTCAACGTTTTCTCCCGGCCGTGCTTTTCCCGCAGGGCCATGAGGACCGGCATGCGCGATTCGGCCCACTCGATTCGCATTTTCCCTGCCGCCGCAAGCATGGGATCCTTGATCTTGCTCTTCTCCATTCACTCTCCTCTGATTGTCATGTCCCCCCATTGTAGTATCCGTTCCCGGGGGCAGTCAAGTTGAAGAAGTGTGAGATTTCGGTCCGCAGCCTATTGACAGCATTTTGAAACAAGTATAAAACGACACTCGCCTCAAGGGTAGTACTTACCTCTGACAGAGATGCGAGGGGGAAAGTGCCGTCTCTGGGGCAAGCTGCGTGAGGGGCTGAAGAGTCCGCGCGCAGTGCGCTAGGCACGGAGTACCGTGCACGCGCGAATGCCACGGAATACCGTGGCCCTGATCTTTGACAGTCAAGGGAAGGGGAGAATGAAGAGAGCGGGTCCGTCGACGCTGCGGGAGACTGCAGTGGAGGCGAAAGCGCACTATAACCGGTCGCAAAGTCAGCGAGGCCGGGGAAGTGCGTGTAACGAAGTATAAAACCTGCCCGCAAGGGCAGGCCTTATATCATGGAGAGTTTGATCCTGGCTCAGAACGAACGCTGGCGGCGCGTTTTAAGCATGCAAGTCGGACGGCAAGGGCTGTAGCAATACGGCCCCTAGAGTGGCGAACGGGTGAGTAACACGTAGGTGATCTACCTCTGGATGGGGGATAGCCCGTGGAAACACGGGGTAATACCGCATGAGGCCTTGTGGGTGAAGCCATGAGGTGAAAGGTGCAATTGCATCGTCTGGGGATGAGCCTGCGGTCCATTAGTTAGTTGGCGGGGTAACGGCCCACCAAGACGACGATGGATAGCCGGCCTGAGAGGGTGGACGGCCACACTGGAACTGAGACACGGTCCAGACTCCTACGGGAGGCAGCAGCTAAGAATCTTCCGCAATGGGGGAAACCCTGACGGAGCGACGCCGCGTGGATGATGAAGGCCGTAAGGTTGTAAAATCCTTTTGTCGGTGAAGAATAAACCAGGGAGTGGAAAGCCCTGGTGATGACGTTAGCCGGCGAATAAGCCCCGGCTAATTACGTGCCAGCAGCCGCGGTAATACGTATGGGGCAAGCGTTGTTCGGATTTATTGGGCGTAAAGGGCGTGTAGGCGGCTCATCAAGTCTGGTGTGAAATCGCAGGGCTTAACCCTGCATATGCGCTGGAAACTGGTGGGCTTGAGTTCTTGAGGGGAAGCTGGAATTCCAGGTGTAGGGGTGAAATCTGTAGATATCTGGAAGAACACCGGTGGCGAAGGCGAGCTTCTATCAGAGGACTGACGCTGAGGCGCGAAAGCGTGGGGAGCAAACAGGATTAGATACCCTGGTAGTCCACGCTGTAAACGATGTGCACTAGGCGTGGGGCCCGTACGGGTTCTGTGCCGTAGTTAACGTGTTAAGTGCACCGCCTGGGGAGTATGCTCGCAAGGGTGAAACTCAAAGGAATTGACGGGGGCCCGCACAAGCGGTGGAGCATGTGGTTTAATTCGATGGTACACGAGGAACCTTACCAGGGCTTGACATGTGCGTGAATGTTCACGAGAGTGGGCAGCCCCGCAAGGGGCGCGCACACAGGTGCTGCATGGCTGTCGTCAGCTCGTGTCGTGAGATGTTGGGTTAAGTCCCGCAACGAGCGCAACCCTTACTGTCTGTTGCTACCAGGTGAAGCTGAGCACTCGGACGGAACTGCCGGTGACAAACCGGAGGAAGGTGGGGATGACGTCAAGTCATCATGGCCCTTATGTCCTGGGCTACACACGTGCTACAATGGCCAGTACAAAGCGAAGCAAAACGGCGACGTCAAGCAAATCGCAGAAAGCTGGTCTCAGTGCGGATTGGAGTCTGAAACCCGACTCCATGAAGTTGGAATCGCTAGTAATCGCGCATCAGCATGGCGCGGTGAATACGTTCCCGGGCCTTGTACACACCGCCCGTCACACCACCCGAGTTGGGGGTACCCGAAGTCAGTTGCCTAACCGCAAGGGGGGCGCTGCCGAAGGTATGCCTGGTGAGGGGGGTGAAGTCGTAACAAGGTAGCCGTACCGGAAGGTGCGGCTGGATCACCTCCTTTCTAAGAGTACTGCCTTCCCCTTCGGGGGAGGGTACACTGCTCGCTCTCTCTCAAACTCTCCTCCCTTTTCTGTATATAGACCGCGGCACGGAAGTACCGCGGCTCCGGAGCAACGAATGCCACGGCTCGACAAATGCCGTGGCATCCCGTGGCGATGTTTCCCATCACCTGGGCCTGTAGCTCAGATGGTTAGAGCGCACGCCTGATAAGCGTGAGGTGGTTAGTTCAACTCTAACCAGGCCCACGAGCGGCGCGTCGCCGCAACCACTGCCACCGGGTGGCATTCGACGGCCACCGCTGGTGGCATTGTGACGGTCACCGAGCGTGACACTTGGTTCTTTGACAACTCGAGGGAAGGAAGAAGAAGCATGCCACGGGAATACCGTGGCAGCGGTAGAGGCGAGGTCTGTCCATTGGCACCGGAAAGACGAAGCGTGAGCGACCGTGGGGCATGTGCCTGAGCAGGGTACCTGCGGGAGCAGACGCGCGTGCGGATGCAGGGATGCGTGAGCGCGTGCAAGGGAAAATATGGTCAAGCGAAAAAGGGTCCATGGTGGATGCCTAGGAGCTACTGTACGATGAAGGCCGTGGTAAGCTGCGAGAAGCCGCGGGGAGGAGCACACATCCCGAGATCCGCGGATGGCCGAATGGGGTAACCCGGCGCGTTTGACTACGCGTCATCCAGCGGTGAATACATAGCTGCTGGAAGGTACACCCAGGGAACTGAACCATCTCAGTACCTGGAGGAAAAGAAATCAAATCAGAGATTCCCCAAGTAGCGGCGAGCGAACGGGGAAGAGCCTAAACCGATCACACGTGATAGGCGTGAACCGTTGTGTGGGTCGGGGTTGCAGGACTTGCCTGGCTGGCGTTCACGCGCTGGCGCGAAGTCAAAAACCTTTTTCATAGCCGAACGCCACTGGGAAGGGCGATCACAGAGGGTGAAAATCCCGTAGGCGAAATGGAGGAGGCTTCGTGGGGCAGGAACCTGAGTACCGTGGGGCTCGAGAAACCCTGCGGGAATCTGGGAGGACCACCTTCCAAGGCTGAATACGGAAGTAGCTACCGATAGTGCAGAAGTACCGTGAGGGAAAGGTGAAAAGGACCCCGAGAGGGGAGTGAAAGAGAATCTGAAACCGTGGACCTACAAGCGATCAAAGGGCAAGCGCAAGCGAGCCTGATGGTGTGCCTATTGCATAATGAACCGGCGAGTTACTATGTGCAGCGAGGTTAAGGTATCGAAATACCGGAGCCGCAGGGAAACCGAGTCTCAAATGGGCGATATCAGTTGCATGTAGTAGACCCGAAGCTGAGTGATCTATCCATGGCCAGGCTGAAGCGCTGGTAACACAGCGTGGAGGGCCGAACGGTAGTCCGTTGAAAAGGGCACTGATGAGCTGTGGATAGGAGTGAAAGGCTAAACAAACTCAGAGATAGCTGGTACTCCCCGAAATAGCTTTAGGGTTAGCCTCGTGTTAGTTTAGCGGAGGTAGAGCACTGGATGGACTAGGGGTCTTTACGGGCTACCAAACCCAACCAAACTCCGAATGCCGCTAAATGGTGCACGGGAGTGAGACTGCGGGCGATAAAGTTCGCGGTCGAGAGGGGAACAGCCCAGACCGTTGGCTAAGGTCTCAGAAGTCGGGCTAAGTGGAAAAGGAAGTGCGACGGCCCAGACAGCCAGGAGGTTGGCTTAGAAGCAGCCATGCCTTGAAAGAGTGCGTAACAGCTCACTGGTCGAGTCGTCGTGCGCTGATAATACACCGAGGCTTAAGCCCGAAACCGAAGCCACGGCTCTCACGCCGTACGGCGTGGGGGGGTAGGGGAGCATTCCGTATGCCGAAGAAGGAGCAGCCGTGAGGCGCTCTGGAGGTGGCGGAAGGGAGGATGCCGGTATGAGTAACGAAAAGACAGGTGAAAAACCTGTCCGCCGAAAGCCTAAGGTTTCCTGGGTAAAGGTAATCTGCCCAGGGTTAGTCGGCCCCTAAGGCGAGGCCGAAAGGCGTAGTCGATGGGAAACGGGTTCATATTCCCGTACCTCTGACGATTTCGAGGGGATGACGCGTGAGGCAATACTCGGCAGGAGAATGGTAGTTCCTGTCCAAGGAGCAAGCCTTTGAGGGTGGGAGGAAAATCCCCCATCTGAGGTAAGCTTTTAAGGCGAGCGTAGCGGGAGCGAGGCGAAGCGGGTGGCGTCAAGGCGCTGAAAAACAATCTCTAAGGTGTGATCGTTGGGGACCGTACTGGAAACCGACACAGGTGGGCGAGAAGAATATTCTCAGGCGCTCGAGTGATTCCGCATCAAGGAACTCGGCAATCTAGACACGTAACTTCGGGAGAAGTGTCGCCCTTGAGGGGTACGCAAGTGCTTTGAGGGGGTTGCAGTGAAAGGGCCCAAACGACTGTTTAACAAAAACACAGGTCTCTGCGAATCTCCAAAGAGAAGTATAGGGACTGACACCTGCCCGGTGCTGGAAGGTTAAGAGGAGGGGTTAGTGTCGCAAGATGCGAAGCTCTGAATTGAAGCCCCAGTAAACGGCGGCCGTAACTATAACGGTCCTAAGGTAGCGAAATTCCTTGTCGGGTAAGTTCCGACCTGCACGAAAGGTGTAACGAGTTGGGCGCTGTCTCGATGTGGAGCTCGGTGAAATTGTAGTATCGGGGAAGGTGCCGATTACCCATGGTTAGACGGAAAGACCCTGTGAACCTTTACTGTAACCTGGCATGGGGACTTGATTTCTCATGTGTAGGATAGGTGGGAGGCTGTGAGGGCGGGGCGTCAGCTTCGCCGGAGCCGTTGGTGAAATACCACCCTTGATAGATTAGGTTTCTAACTCCACTGGTGAAACCCGGTGGTGGACAGTGTCAGGCGGGCGGTTTGACTGGGGCGGTCGCCTCCTAAAAGGTAACGGAGGTGCGCGAAGGTTTCCTCGCGCTGGTTGGAAATCAGCGTACGAGTGTAAAGGCATAAGGGAGCCTGACTGTGAGACGTACATGTCGAGCAGGCGCGAAAGCGGGTCTTAGTGATCTGGCGGTGGTGAGTGGAAGCGCCGTCACTTAACGGATAAAAGGTACTCCGGGGATAACAGGCTGATCTTGCCCAAGAGTTCACATCGACGGCAAGGTTTGGCACCTCGATGTCGGCTCATCGCATCCTGGGGCTGGAGCAGGTCCCAAGGGTTTGGCTGTTCGCCAATTAAAGCGGTACGTGAGCTGGGTTCAGAACGTCGCGAGACAGTTCGGTCCCTATCTGCCATGGGCGTTGGTTGCTTGAGAGGAGCTGTTCCTAGTACGAGAGGACCGGAATGGACGAACCTCTGGTGTGCCAGTTATCCTGCCAAGGGTAGGCGCTGGGTAGCCAAGTTCGGAAGGGATAACCGCTGAAAGCATCTAAGTGGGAAACCCACCTCAAGATGAGGCAACCCTGGGGATTCAATCCCCCTGAAGGTACCTGGGAGAGAACCAGGTCGATAGGCTGGAAGTATACGTGCGGCAACGCATTCAGCTGACCAGTACTAATTTACCGTGAGGCTTGACCATATTTTCCCCCACACTTGCCCTCGGGCAAGCGTGGAAGAGCGCACGGCCACGCGCAAGCGCGGTGCCCGGCGAGCTTGACACGCTCTTCGTCTCTTCTTCTTCCTGACTCGAGTAGAGATTATTGCCTGGTGACTATGGCGCAGGGGTTCCACCCGTTCCCATCCCGAACACGGAAGTTAAGCCCTGCCGCGCCGATGGTACTGCCCCTTGAGGGTGGGAGAGTAGGTCGTTGCCAGGCTTTTTTTCATGGGCACGACCAAGTTGCGCGCGAGGCGGTCGACTTACTTTCCAAGATGCAGGGCAATCCCGATGGAAATCTGCCCATGACCGAAGCTGGCCGAGAGGTGCGTTTCATCGCGTCCAATCTCGTAGGGCACGAACAAACCAATCAACGTCCAGTAGGTCTTGTCAGTAGTGTCCTGCTTGAACGCGTACATCATATAGCGTGCCTCGACAAACACCGAGAGTCCGCCGACGATGATTGCCTCCAGGCCGACCTTGCCCAGTAATACCGGGGACCCGAGATGGTATTCTTCTTCTGTTTCGGGGAAGATTGTTGCCTTCCCATCCAGGGTCCCGAGGCCCAGCCCCATCCCCACGTATGGAAAGAGTCTCCCATACCTGAACGCCCGGCTTTTCCCAAGCGGAAAGCGCAGCATCAGGCAGGGAGTGAGAGAAATCATGCTCATGCGGGAATTCCCGAACATGACGCTCGAGGGATCGATGTCCAGTCCCACTCCGAACATTGGAAACCTGGCAAACCACCAGGTGAGCCCCAAATCGAGTCCCAGGCTCTGCGCGTTTCCGTCTGACGAGCCTTCAACCAGGTGCGGCTCGTAGAACAGATTCCGCGTTCCCTCGAGGTGGGCCGAGTTGCCGCCCACAACGGTCCAGCCCCCGATGCTGAAGACAAACTCTCCCTGGACCGTCCCTGGCTGCATCAACAGGAGCAGGAAAAGGATCCCATGGAATACTGCGTGCGACTTCATGCCTATAGCGAAGCAATAGGCGTGCCAGAACGACCGATGTCGCTAATTCCAGCCGCAGCTATGAATTGGAAGAAGAGCAGGAGGATTCCAGGACGAAGCCCCCTGCAACTTTCATTGCAGCCCAGGGCCCTGCGCCTGCAGCTTCAGCCACAGCTCCCCTTCGTACATGCGGTAGTGGTCATCGCCGGTGCGGCTCTTCAGGGCTGCTGAAACAGCGGCCGAGAGCACGCCGCCCTCTACCTGGCGGGTTTCCAGCTCCACGAAACAGTCGCTGCCCATGGCGGTCGAGTACTTGATCTTGCCGGTGCGATCCTTCAGCTCCATGCGGATAGTGGGGTTGGTGTCATCGCTGCGGTGCGTCCCCCGGGAAAAGAGGAGGGACTTGTCGAGGGAAATGGTCAGGGTGAGCTTCCTGGAAAGGAGCTGCTCTTTCTCGATCAAGTAGAAAACCAGGCTGACCTCGCCGTTCTCCTCCGTCATTGCGTCAGGGAAAAGGTTTGCCAGGCTGACGAAGCTCTCTCCCGGACGAACCAGGGAGCTTTCGATTGAGACGTTCGAAAAGAGGAGGGGAAACAACACGGGTCCAGGGGGGCCCAGGTCTGCTCCCCACATGCTCCGGAAATAGTCGACGTTGAAGCTGCTGCTGCGGGAAGTCTTGTAGAAGAGAATCGACCGGAAGCCTGACTCTCGGAAAACCTGCGAGCTTTCCCTGGCCTCGGAAAAGGCGATCCGCAACGGCGCATAACGCGACCTTGCCATGCCGGCATACATTGCGCAGTCCGCCAGGCAGATGCACACAGAAAGCAGGACCACGATCCTTTTCATCCTCCGCTTTCCTTTCGGTTCTTTGCCAGGTATTCGGGCTTCATCAGCTCATCCTTGTGGATACGGACCTTGACGATGATCTGCACCATGTCTCCCGGCTTGATGCCTTCCTTTTTCGGCAGGACGTGGAACACAAGGACCTTGCGGTTGCCCTCGGTCACGAGCTTCTGCTCAACCCCGTCCAACGCCGCGAGATTGACGTTCAGCGGGATGAAGAGATTGGCCGTGGTGAAACGGGAGCTGACGAACTGGACCGGCGAGGCCAGCACATCGACCAGGTACAGGTCTTTAACCGCGCGATTGCCGCGGTTGACAGCGGCCAGCATGTACTCGCTCTCGATGAAGTCCCCCTGGACCTTGTCGATGTCGAAGACCAGGTCCTTTTGATATCGGTCGGGTTGGGAGGTTTCGGTCAAGACCGTCACGATGAGCATCGAGAAGAGGATCGTGGCGTCCCACCCGGGGGTGAATGCCGTCTTGATGACCAGGATATCTTCCGTTGACGGCCGGGGACCGACGGCCTCCTTGCGCGCGGATGCCACCCGAAGCGCACCGCCGGCTCCAACTTTCCTGGGGGCGGTATTTTTTCCCCGGTGTAGAACGCCACGGTGGGCGAGCCTGTGATTCCCGTGAAACCTCGAGCCACCGGATCGAACGCTAGAGTGCCCACGGACCCGGTTCGGTTTCCGCGGTGAGAACGGGAACGTAGAACGGCTTCTCCGGTGGCTTGATGGTGGCGCATCCGCTGGCCACAGCCGCAGCGCACGCCAAAAGGATTGCGGTTCGTGTCTTCTTCATGATGTCCACCTAACGGACGAACTCTCTGGTCAGACTGCTGCGGTCGAGCCGGACCGTCACCTTGATGCGAAACTCGTCCCCCGGCTTGAAGGGCGTCCCCAGGGTTGACTTGAAAACGAGCGACGTCCTGCCGCCGCTTGCCACCTTGCTGTGCTGAAAGAAACTGGCGAGCTCCGGGGCAAGCACCGCGTCCGCCTCGTTGGAGAACCAGCAGCGGGTTTCTACCGGGTCGAACCCCGGAGGAAGGACATCGAGAACCACAATTTCCGCGAGGTTGTCGGTTCCGGCGTTTCTTCCCGATATGACGTAGGACAGTTCCTGCCCGTCTTGCAGGAGCCTCTCGTCGAAGACCAGGAGGTTTTCGCTTTTTTCAAGGTAGAGATTCCTCCTGTAGACCTCTGCCGGGCTCAAGAATCCTCCACGGTAGTCAATGCCCGCCGACTTGAGCGTCCCTTCGGGGTCCTCCGGGAGTTTGACCCCGGTACCATCCGTGCCGCCGGTGAGGAAAGACTTTGTGAGCACGAGGTTGCTGATTGCCTCCGCGGTGGATTCCGCGGCATTGAACCCCGCGTCCTGGGCCACGATCTTCCTGGCCAGGGACAGTGAGCAGCGGTCGCTGTAAACGATAGCCTGCTTGTGCTCTCCCTCGTAGCAGGCAAAGGTGGCCCCTTCCTCCGGGTTGGTGATGGTTCTGGTGGCCGGGTCAAACCCCGAGCGTTCCTGGGTCTCACTTGTCTGCATGGTGTAAACCGGCACCCAGTAGGTCGTGGTGGTGGTGCAGGAGGTGCACAGGATCGCCAGGGGAGCCAGCAGCGCCAAAGCTTTCATTGGGGTTCCTCGTCGGTATAGCTGACGGTGTATTCTTCGCTGCTTTCCTTCGTCGGCGAATAGTTGGGTACCGTTACGCAGCCGCCGAGAAAGACAAGTGCGGCAAGAAGTAAGCCCGCGGTGGATATGAGAACTGGTTTTCTGCCTTTCATTTGACGCTCCTTCACTTCCGGGAAGCATGCAATGGCTATGCCAGGCCAGATCTTTCGCGTATTTCCTTCCCCACCAAGAACTACGGGAAAAGGTGCAGGTACTTTGACGCATTCCTCGTCTGCAACCTCGGTTGCGGACCGTCCTGTATGGTTGCAGGCTGACGAAGGAACTTCCGGAGCATGTGGACGCCCAAAGAGCTCATCTTCGCAAGCCCGGTTGCTGCGCGGCTATGCGCACCCGCCTGCTCTCCTATCTGCCGGTCTGGTGTGCCCAGCATTGTGGTTTTCGACATTTTTTGCAGCCCAGTCGTAAATTCTGTCGATTTCCACAATGCTGCGATTCCACTGGTGCCGCGAACACAGGGTCACAAGGCTACAGCCGCGGACCGCCAAAATGGGCGAGCCTCCTCCACCGCCGCCGCCTCAGCCCGCCTCAGGCAAGCAGTTGCACCATGCCATGGCGTCTGTTACGCTCGGCCCCACTACTCCATGGCAGACCCACGCTACCTGCTGCTCGTCAACGACGCGCTGAAATCTCATCTCGACCCGGCTTCCTGAGGGACGCAGAAAACAACTGCGGGAGAAGCTGGAGTTTCTCGAAAACGGCGTTTGGGATGCGGGGGTCCGAGTGAAGAAACTACGGGGCACTCCCCGGGTAGTCTTCGAAGCCAGGATGAGCAAGGGTGACCGGCTCCTCTTCACGCTCGGTCATCACCATGACGCTGTAGCGATCTACCTCTGGGGCCTTGTGGATCATGATTCGATCTCCGCGGAGGCGCGTCGCATCGAGCCGTCCAATGCGCCGTTCCTGGCTTTCGAAGAGCTCGAGCACGAGGACCTCCCTGAGCTGGCCCTCGACGCGCTGCCCGCGCCGTACTTCACGCAGGAAAGCGTGGAAGAGCGGGTGCCGGATGACTACGGCCCCCAGCGATGGCTGGTCTTCGATGACGAAGAGTGGGGACGCCTGCTTGCTTCTCCCGACCCCGCGTCTTTCGAGGGGTACCTGCACCTCACCGGGGAGCAGGAGGCTTTGCTTGCCACTTCGCCACCCGTGCTCGTATCCGGGACTGCGGGAAGCGGCAAGACGACCCTGTCAGTCTACTACCTCCTCCGCGGCGCGCGCCACGACGGCAGGCGGCTGTTCCTGACATACAATCCTCTTCTCAAGCGCATGGCTGAGCGCATCTACGCGGGGCTCGTGGAAAAACGCGTGGAGGTCCACGGGAGCCGTGCCGCCCCGCTTTGCGCTGTTTCGCGAGATCGCCCTCGAGGCCGCCGGGGGCCCGGCATCAGCCTTTGCGCCGGAGGCGGAGGTGGGGCTTCGCGAGTTCGCGGCCATCCTGCATGACCACCGAGACAGGAACCGCATTGACGCCGAGCTCGCGTGGGAGGAGATCCGCTCCATCATCAAGGGGGCCACGGTACCGCTGGATCCCCGGAGATGCTCGCTTCTGGTCGAGCGCTACGCGGGAGGGGCGGCCTCCTCCGCGGAGCGGCGCGAGGTCATCGAATACATGGCGGGGCTCCGGAATCTCGGCATCGGCCGCAGGGCGGAGGCAGCCCTGGAGCGCCGTTCGCTTTTCAGGGACTGGGACGAGTTTCTCTCCATCCTGGCCAGGCCGGGCGATGAGAAACTCCGCGGCCGTCGTCACCGCCCTGCGGACGATCACCGACCTCGTCTCCAGGCACCCGGCGGATTTCACCCGCCCGCTTCTCGCGCTGGAAGACTACCTTTCCCTCGGCCGCAAGCGGGCCCCCAACTTCCGCCACGACCGCTCGGCGGTGCACGCGGTGGCCGTCTTCTACCAGGAGCGCCTGGAGCGGTCGGGTCGATGGGACGAGATCGACCTTGCCCGGGCAGCTCTCCGGCGGCTGGAAGGGTCCGCGATCGAACCGCTCTGGGACCTTGTCGTCTGTGACGAAGTACAGGATCTCGCCGATGTGCAGATAGCGCTGTTGTTTCGACTTGCGGCTGACCCGAGATCCGTCGTCCTGACGGGGGATCCCCGGCAGATAATAAATCCCGACGGGATTTCGATGGGAGGAAGTGAAGTACCGCTTCAGGGAGCGGGGCCTCGCGGCTCCCGAGGTCCGGCGGCTCAGCCTCAATTTCCGGTGCGTTGGCCCGATCGTTCGCCTGGCCAACGCGCTGCTGGATCTCAAGGCCTCGCTTGTCGGACTGGCGGACACCGAGATGCGCGAGGAGTGGAAGTTCGGCGGCCGCCCTCCTGTCGTGCTCGAGGACGTGGGCGAGGAGGCGCTCCTCTCCAGGCTGGCCGAGCGGGGCGCGGGCCAGGTCATTCTCACCCGCCGTGCCGACGAGGCCCGGCGGCTGCGAAAGCGTCTGGGAACCGAGCTGGTCTTCACCATCGCCGAGGCAAAGGGGCTGGAGTTCGACACCGTGCTGCTGTGGCGATTTGCCGATGCCGGGGGCGCGGAAGCGGTCTGGCGCGCCATTGCGTCAGGAGACGGGGTCGATGAGGAGCGGCTGCCGCACGTGCGCTATGAGCTGGCGCTGCTGTATGTGGCAGTGACGCGCACGCGGAGCACACTGCTGGCCTGGGATGGGGAGCGCACGGCTCCTGTCTGGGACACGGCCGGGCATTGCCCCGCTGGTCTTCAGGACCGCGGACCTGGACAGGCTCTCCGAGCTGTGGAAGACCGCTTCCTCCCCCGCCGAGTGGGAGGCCGAAGGGGACTATTTCTTCGAGCGGGAACGCTGGGCACGCGGCGCAGGAGTGTTATCGCAACGCCGGCACCGAGGCAAAGCTGCAGCTTGCCACCGCCCACGCGCTGGAGGCCGAGGGGGACCATGCCGCAGCAGCGCCGCTCTACGAGCAGCGAGGGGAAACGGCGCTGGCCGCCGCCTGCTGGGAGCGCGCGGGCGCCTGGGAACACGCGGAGCGCTCGTGGCTTTCGGCCGGCGACCTGCGGCGGGCGCAGACCTGCGGCGCGCATCTCGCGGAGTCACGCGGCAAGCTGGAGGCGGCGGCGCTCGCCTGGGAAGCGCTGGGTGAGACCGCGAAGGCGGATTCGCTGTGGCGGCGGGCGGGAGCTTTCGACCGGCTTGCCCGGTCGGCGCAGGCCAGCGGAGAGCATGCGAAATCCGCCGAGCTCTTCGAACGGGCCCGCATGAGCCGCGAGGCCGCCGCTGAATGGGAGCGCGCCGGCGATCTCGAACATGCCGGGGACCTGTGGCTGCGCGTCGGATCTCATGCAGAGGCTGCCCGCCTGTTTCGTCGCAGCGGAAGCACGGAGAAGCTGCTGAGATGCCTGCGGCATCTGGGAAACCATCGCGAAGCAGCGCTGCTTTTCGAGAGACGGGGGGACATGGAGAAGGCGGTGCAGTCATTTGCCGCTGCCGCTTTGGAATCCCCGGAGGCCCGGCAGCGACTCGAATCAGAGATCCCGGCCGCAAAGACGAAACGCTCGGCGCTCAAGGCGGCCATCCGGCTCGCCGCGCTGGGGCGCGACGCTGAAGCAGCGCCCCTGTTCGTCCGCGCCGGGGAAGCGGAAGCGGCCGCCCGACGCTACGAGCGCGTGGGGGACCACGGGGGTCTGGCACGATGCCACGAACTCGCCGGGCAGTGGCTGGAGGCCGCGCGTGAGTTGGGCCTGTCACCTTCCATGGAGGAGGGGGAGCCGCGCCGGGCGGCGGAGATCCAGCGCCTGCTTTTCCACCACCTGGATACAGCCCGCCTGCACGGCAACGGGGAGCGGGAGGCGGCTGCCTTGCTCCGGGAGGCAGAGCGGCAGGTGGAGCAGGGAAACCTTGTCGCCGCCCTGGCGCGATTCCGCCTGTGCGGGAAGGTCGAAGAGGTGGCCGACATCTCGCGCCGGCTGGGATGGCACGAAGAAGCAATTGACTGGATGCTTTCTTCCGATACCGCCGCGGCCCTCCGGTATGCCCGTAAGGGTGGCTTCCCTTTCTCAATCGAATCGTACGACCGCCTCACAGGAAAGCACCTGGTGAATCGCCGGCGGAGTGTCGATTCCTGGTCGGAGCTTCACGAGACGCTCTTTTGCCTTCTGGCCGTATCAGCACCAGGATTGCCCGCCCATGAGCTCACGGAGAAGGTTGAAACTTTCTTCGAAAGGGCCTACGGGCGGTTCGCATCGGCCGACCTGATAACGAGTGAGGGCTTTTCCCTTCTGCTTGAGGCGCGGGCATCTGCCGCCATAATGAACTTCCTGGATTTCGAGCTTCAGATCCGGGGTGAACCGACCCGGCCGATCCTGGAGTTCGGTGAGCGGCTGGCGCAGGCGTCCGCTGAATCCAGGGACCTGCGGCTCATGGCCTGCCACGCGTATTTCCGGGACATGCGCACTTTCAGGGCGCCGCGAGCGGGCTTTGAAGCAGCCGCTGCGCTGCTTCCCCTCCAAAGGGACACCGCGGCAATCCTCGGCCGCAGCAGTCAGCGCTACCGCGAAGCGGTGGACCTGTTGATGGCCCATGGGGCCGTAGAGGATGCGGAAATGTACTGCAGAATCAACCACGATCCGGGCCTTGCCGGTTCCTGGGCGGAGAAGCGCGGCTCCTTGAAGGACGCGGTCAGGTACTACCGGGACGCCCGGGACAAGGACGGGGCGCTTCGGTGCGCACAAGCGTCCGGCGACCAGGCGATGGTTGCCCGCGCATGGGAGTGGCGGGGTGAATACGCACAGGCTCTGCGGATCTGGAAGAAACTGGGCAGGACGGCTGATGTCGCGCGCTTACTGAGGAAACGCCCGCTTCTTGGCGGTTGACAGCGGTCAGGAGACGTCCTGCAGTCATGGCAGCGATGCCGCCATGACGGGGTCCGGCTCAGCGCCTGCTGTCGTAGTCGTGCCTATGCAGAAGCAGCCACATGTCATAGTCCTGTGGCTCCTGGTGCCGGTCATGGCGCTGACGCTGTTGCAGCTGCCATTGTTCCCGCTGCCAATCCGTCCGCCGCTGATCCTCCCTCTGCTGATTCTGCTGCGATTGCTGCCACTGTTGATCCCTGTGCTGATCGTACGGGCGGTGAATGAGCTCGATCTGCGCCGTACCGAATGATGCGGAAACTGAAACGGCCAGAACGAATGCGGCAAAAAGAAGCATCTTTTTCATATTGGTCTCCTCAGGACAAGGTAACGCCGCAGCATGACGAATACTGTGCGCTACCGAACGGAAGCCGCCCGGAAAATCCGCGATGTTTGAGACCGCAGTCATTCAGAAGGGGAGGATTCCATCCATGAGTATTTCCAGGGTCCTGGGGGCACTTCTGTTCATTGCCGGCGTGGTCTTGATCATTGTCGGGGTAGTCGAGTCCCGTTCTCTGTTGAACGGACTGAGCTCATTCTTCGTCGGGCGGTTCACCCAGCACACGCTGTACTACATCTTCGGCGGAATCGCCTCGGTGGTCTTCGGGTTGATCCTCTGGACGGGGGCGTTTGGCCGGGCCTGATCCTGTTCGTTTCTTCTCGAACACAAGAAAGTGATATTCCACCAGCCCCGCCCGCCTGCAGGCCGCCTGCGCAAGGCTGCCGACCGAGCTTCGCCAGTACGGCCACGGGCTGGGAATGGCGCGCATGAGCCTCACCACCCATCGTCCCATGCGAGCGCCCACGGGAAGTTGTGACAAAAACGCGCTGAGCTCCCGGTCCTCGACCAGCCGCAGTCCGAACGCCCCGGCGACATGCACGGCATGCTCGACCGTGCCGAGGGAGGACAGGATCCACCCATGACGGAACGCCTCGACCATTCTTCCTTCCGGGCGGGAAAACCTTTTCCTTGACAGGAAATCGTCTGCAACGAGCAACCGTCCCCCCGGCTCGAGACAGACCGGCGGCAGGTGCAAAGAACGCAGCCGGCGAGGTGAAATGAACGAACGACTCGATGGCGAACGAGAGATCAAAAGGGCGCAGCCCGGATACAAGCGTGAAGTCCCCCGCAAGGAACGAGCACGTGGCAGAAAGCCCCCGAATCGCGGCCTGCCGGCTCGCTATCCGGGACTGCCGCGGGCTGATCGTGATTCCGACCCCACGGAACCCTGTCTTGAGAACGCTCGCCAGGAACAACAGACTGCCTCCGACTCCGCACCCGATATCGAGAATGCGCAGAAAGTCCTTCTTCTGTGCGGCGGCGACAACCTGTGCCTCGGAGGCAATGAGACCGTTCACGTAATTCACGGCTTCCTCGAGGGTCCTGACTCCCCTTGCCCAGACGGCACGCCGAATGGCCAGGGTCCGCCGCCCGATCCCCATCCATAGGAAAAGGGGAGTGTTGCTGTCGTAGTACGCCCGGACCGCAGCGGCAGTGTTCGTGCCCGAGTGATCACCTTCGGTTTTCACGACACGATTGTGCCGGCGGTTGCGAATAGGTGCAAGACGATGTACTTATGGGGAGGATGCGGAGTCCTGACGTGCAGCAGAAGATGCGCCGGCCCCACCTGGCGTTCATCCTCGTTACGATCTTCCTGGACATGACCGGTTTTGGAATGGTGGTTCCGTTGCTGCCGCTGTACGTCCAGCGCAGCGCCGGAGGCGCCCTGGTGGCCGGCGCTCTCGGCTCGGTCTACGCCCTCATGCAGGCGCTCAGCGCTCCCGTCATCGGATCACTTGCCGACCGGTACGGCAGGCGGCTGGTCCTCGTTGTCTGCCTGCTCGGCAGCATTGTCGCCTACCTGGGTCTTGCTTTTGCCGGGTCACTGGCCGCACTTTTCGCCGTCGTGGCCTTCGGCGGCTTGATCGGAGGAAGCTATGTCACTGCTCAGGCATACATCGCCGACGGCGCGCGCCCATCCGATCGCACCCGGTGGATGGGTCTTGCGGGAGCAGCGGTCGGGCTGGGGGTCGCTGCCGGCTCGCTGGTGGGGGGACTCCTCGGGGCCCGGGGGCTGCGGATACCTGCGTTTGCCGCAAGCGGCGTCGCGCTGGGGAACGCGCTGTTCGGACTGGCGGCCATCCGTGATTTCCACAAACCGGACAGGACTGTTGTCGGCCGGCAGACAATCCGCATCAATCCGGTCCGCGGATTGGTCGATATCTTCGGTCACCCTCAGCTCAGAACGTTTCTTCTGACACTTGCGGCGCTCAACCTTTCCTTCTCCGGACTTCCGTCGACTTTTGCTCTCTTCAGCCAGTCGCGGTTCGGCTGGACCCCGTCCGGCAACGGGCTGTTCTTCGCGTTCATCGGGACGTGCGCAGTGCTCACGCAGGGCCTTCTGGTGGGCCGCATGGCGCCGCGGGCAGGTGAAGCACGGCTGGCCCTGGCGGGTGCGGCGATGGTTCTGGCCGCGTTCCCGCTGGCGGCCGCTGCGCGTGTCGGTTGGATGCTCTATCCTGCTCTTGGCGCAGTTGCCGTCGGCACCGGCCTTGCAATCCCGTCTTTGATGAGCCTCGTGGTGCACGGCGCACCAGAGGCCGGGGTCGGACGCGTCATGGGGGGAGTGCAATCAGTACTGAGCGGGTGCATGATTGCGGGACCGGCCCTGGCCGGTGCGGCGCACCAGGTCTTTGGCCCGCCTGCGCCGTACTGGATGGGCGGTTGTTTCGCGCTGGCCGCTTCCCTGGTCCTCGCGCCCTGGAAAGGGCAGCCGCGGAATGGCAGCGTGTAGGCTGCCGGGGATCAGGCCAGTATCGGAAGCAGCGCCTCAACCGCTTTTTCAACTCCGTTTTCCGCCCGGATGCGCTGGCCGATGAGCCTTGCCCGCTCCCGCATTCCGTTGTCCGTTGCCGCGAGATGAAAGAGGTGTGCAAGAGTGCGGGGGTTGAAGTCATGCCTGCCAACGGGGCGCGGCCCTGCCCCGAGCAGGGCAACACGCTCGGCCCAGAAATACTGGTCCACTGCCCGTGGGAAGATGACCGACGGGACACCCGCACGCAGGCCCTGCGCCGTCGTGCCGGCACCGCCATGATGCACGACGGCAGTCACCCGCGGGAAGAGCCATTCATGGGAAGCATCCTCCACGAAAAACGTCCTCCGTGAAGCCTGTGAAGGCAGGAGCAGGCCGGGCTGGCCACCGGCAGACACGACAGCGCGCAGTCCGCTCAATTCGAGTGCGCTCTGCAGAACCCGGAAAATGTTCCTTCCGAACCCTGTGACCATGCTCCCGAACCCGACATACAACGGCGGGTCTCCCGAGGACATGAAGTCCTCGAGGCCGCGCCGCGGCGTCCAGTCCAGAGAGTCTTCGAGGAACCAATAGCCGGTGACGATGTGGGCAGCCGGCCAGTCTGCGGGAGGCTGCACAACGGAAGGGCTGAATCCGTAGAGGCAGAGAAAACTTGCTGCATATAAAGCTCTCCACGGGCCGCCCGCGGGAAGGCGCGGCAGCCCTAGGGTGGAGCGCCGCCACTCGTTTGTCGTCCGCCGCCACGGTTGCCACATCGCCTGCTCGATGACCCGATAGCTCAGGGCGTTGTACCGGCGTCCCGCGGAAGACCGAAACGGCATCAGCGCCGATGGGAAAGCCCCGGTGCGGCCGAAGGGCTGCAGCATGCCCAGGACGCAGGGGATGCCCAGGGCTTCCGCTATCGACATGCCCCATGTCGAGGACAGGCCGGCAATCAACGCGCGCGCCGGCCGGCAGGCGGCCGCGGCAGACTCGAGCATGCGGCGGAACTCGGGCTGGCCTTCGCGGAGGAAACGAAACGTCGAAGTCATTCCACGTGCTGCTCCGCCGCTGACGGATGCGGCCATGGAACCTGACGCGCCGGCCATGAGGTCGCTCGGGTTGCCTTCCAGGGGAGAAAAGCCGACATCCCTCGCTTCAACGAGCGCCCGGAACCGTGGTGCCGCCGCGATCACCACGGGTATGGCGGCGCGCTGCAGGCCCAGGGCGAGGGCGAGAAAGGGCTGGACATCTCCGCGGGTCCCGCTTGCGAGCATCACCACCGGGGCGCGGCTCATGGCTGCAATGTACGCACGGTCTCCGCCGTCCGCAAGTGCCGCGTTCTCCCGATTTCACTTGTTCGGCGTTCGGCGGCTCCGTACATTGGGGGCAATCGAAGGAGGCTCTATGCAGTTCGGTCAGATCAACTGGATCGCCTGGGTGCTCGGCGCCCTTGCCTTCATGGGTGTCGGCACGCTCTGGTACGGGCCGCTGTTCGGAAAGCCCTGGATGGCGATGATGGAAAAAACGGGATGGAAGAGGGGACAGATGCAGCCGTCCCCCGGCATGTACCTGCTGACCCTTGTGTGCTCCCTGGTCGCATCCTACGTGCTGGCCGTTCTCATCCGCAGCCTTGGCATTACCGAGTGGTGGAGGGGTCTCATCACCGGCGCCATCATCTGGGTCGGGGTCGGCTCGGCGACACAGCTCACCAACAGCATCTTCGAGAGCCGGCCCAAGAGCCTGTGGGCACTTTTCACCCTGTACGAGCTGGTCCTGTTTGCCGGCCTCGGGGTGGTTTTCGCTGTCTGGAGGTAGGGCTCAGGGCGTTGCCCGGCAGCGCCTCTTCAACCAGCACGCCTGCGGCGAAGCGCTGCTCACCCCCCGCGACGTCGTGCTCCATCTCGGCGCCGTCCAGGCCCAGGATTACCGTGGCGCGCTGTGGGCCGTGGGGCTGCGCTCCGCGGGTGCCCTTGAGTCGACGGTGGAGAAAGCCCTCGCGGATGCCTCGATCCTTCGAACGTGGCCTATGCGGGGCACTCTCCACTTCGTTGCCGCTGAAGACGCCCGCTGGATGCTCCATCTCCTTGCACCGCGCGTGATCGCGAGCCTCGCCGGCCGCTACAGGCAGCTCGAGCTCGAGCCCAATGCATTCCTCCGAGCCGGGAAGGCGCTCGAAAAGGCGCTGCGCGGCGGTGGACAACTGACCCGCGACCAGGCGTACCGGCTGCTCCGTTCTTCTGGCATCACACCCGAAGGCCAGAGGGGCATCCACATCCTGCAGCGCCTCGCGCAGGACGGGGTGCTGTGTTTCGGCCCCCGAGTGGGAAAGCAACAGACCTTTGTGCTCCTTGACGAATGGGCTGGTGCCGCAAAGCCGCGCGCCCGCGACGAGGCCCTCGCGGAGCTTGCACTCCGGTATTTTCGAAGTCACGGACCGGCCACGGTCAAGGATTTCGCCTGGTGGACCGGACTGACTCTCAAAGAGGCCGGGTCGGGCCTTGAGGCGGCGGCGGGCATGCTCGGTCATGATGTTTTCGACGGTCGCAGCTTCTGGGGGCCCCTGGCCGCACCCCTGACCTCGCCGCTGAAGCCCGCTGCCCTGCTTCTTCCGCCCTTCGACGAGCTTCTTGTTGCCTACCGAGACCGTGGTGCTTCCCTGGATCCGGCCCACGCGCGGCATCTTGGGAACCTGCTCAGCCCGACGATCGCGGTCCAGGGCAGGATCGTCGGAACGTGGACCCGGACCCGGGGGAGGGATGCGGTGACCGTTGTGCCGCGCTTCTTTTCCCATCAGAACGAACGCGACCTGCGCGCAATCCAGGCGGCAGCCCGCCGGTATGGCGCGTTCATCGGCGCGGCAGCGATCATGGGGTAGATTCAACTGGCTCGAAAGTGTGGTGCGAATTCCCCTGCGGAATGTGTTGCATCTTTCAGGAGAGCAACACGGATGAAGAACAGGGTGAGGTTTTCAATCGTTGTTTTGATCGTGGTTGCCGCGCTGACGGGCTGCGAGCTGTACCAGGCCATCAACGTGGCCTGGAGCATCGACGCAATGAGCCCGAATGGGATGTATACGCGCGTCGACTACACCGTCAGGAACCTCGGCAAGATCGATCTCACCGGCGTGAACCTGAAGGTGGGCGTTGACGTCCAGGGAAACGGCACCTACCCGGCCACCCAGTCGACGCCGGATTTCAGCATCAACCAGAACGAGACGCTCCATGGAAGCATCGACGTCAACACCGGCGGTCTCTTCGTGTACGGCGGGGCGATGGTGCTCAGCGTCGATATGGACAATCCAAAGGGCTGAGCGCGGGCGGCGAAGGACTCCGGGCCAGCTCGAAGGGCGCGGGAAACCGACGGTTTTCGACGGCCCCTTCGCCGATGACTTCGGCCCCGCGGCCACGCCTGGGTTGGCGCACGGTCAAAGACGCGTTGAAAGCAGTCCAGACTTGACGGGGTGATCGGCGGCTTCTATCCTTGCCGGAATGCCCCAGACAGCGACCCGCGCACACTCGGAGGCCGATCTCGAGCCGGAAGTCCGCATCCTGGAAAAGATCCAGGACCGCCTCCTGTGGCTTTCCATGAAGATCATCGACCACGCAAATCATGGGCGTCCGAACCTGGAGAAGACCAAGATCGGGGGACATCCTGCGTCGTGCGCATCTGCCGTGTCCATCCTGACTGCCCTGTATTTCCGTTCCATGACCGCCGCTGACAGGATCGCGGTCAAGCCGCACGCTTCGCCCGTGATGCACGCCGCAATGTACCTCCTGGGTGTGCTGCCTCGCCAGAGGTTGACGACGCTGCGAGAGTACGGCGGACTCCAGGCGTATCCCAGCCGCACGAAGGACGGGGACGCCGTGGACTTTTCCACGGGGTCCGTGGGACTGGGCGCAGTCGCGCCTTCGTTCGCGGCCCTGGTCCAGAGATATGCGCAGGCGCATTTCGGAGACACAACGTCGAAGAGATTCATCGCGGTCAGCGGCGACGCGGAGCTGGACGAGGGCAACGTTTGGGAGGCGATCATCGACGGCTCGCTTCAGCAGCTGGGCAATTCCCTGTGGGTCATCGATCTGAACCGCCAGAGCCTGGACCGTGTCGTCCCGGGCGTCCGGGCGGCCCAGCTGAAGGCCTTGTTCGCCGACAGCGGCTGGCAGGTCATCGAGTCGAAGTACGGCACCGCCCTCGAAGCAGCCTTCGCGCGGGAGGGTGGCCAGGCGCTGCGGGTGTGCATCGACGAGATGTGCAATGAGGAGTACCAGAGCCTGATCCGCATGAGTGGTTCCGAGATTCGAGGGAGACTTCGGAACAGACCCGGGGGAACCGACATTGCCCTCTGTCTCTCCGAGCAGCCGGATGCTGCGCTTCCGTGGCTCCTCAGCAATCTCGGGGGCCATGACCTTCGTGCACTCCTGCGCGCGTTTGCGCAGGCCGAAGCGGACACGGGCCGGCCGACAGTCATTTTTGCCTATACGATCAAGGGTTGGAGGCTCCCCATCGCTGCGGATCCATTCAATCATTCGGTGCTGCTCAGCCCGTCCCGCATGGAGTCTCTTGCCGTGCGCCTCCAGGCGGACCCCCACGACCCATGGGCGAGCTTTGATCCCGAAAGCGAGGAGGGGCGGTGGTGCCGCCTTTCTGCCGAGCGGCTCGGGCTCCTTCCCGCCGATTCGACCGCTCCCGCTCACGGACCGCGCCGACATCTCCGCGCTGTTCCCGTGAGGGCGGTGGACATCCCTCTCGAGCTTCCCGGCGCATCGGATCAGCCGATGAACGTGACGTCTACGCAGGAGGCCTTTGGCAGGGCACTCCTGCGCCTGGCTGACATGCCGGGGATCGGGGAAAGGATCGTCACATCGTCTCCCGACGTCTCCGTCTCCACGGGTCTTGCCGGCTGGATCAACAAGGTGGGACAGTTTTCGCTTCATGACGTTGCCGACTTCGAGCAGGGCCGCCCCTGCCTGGTGAATTGGAAAGCTTCCCCCGGAGGGCGGCACATCGAGCTGGGCATATCGGAAATGAACCTCTTCTCCCTCCTTGGGCAGCTGGGGTTGTCACACGAGATGAACGGGCAGCTCCTCTTTCCCGTCGGAACACTCTACGACCCGTTCGTCTGCCGGGGCCTGGATGCCCTGATCTTCGGATTATACAGCGGTTCGCGTTTCATCTTTGTCGGCACGCCAAGCGGCGTCTCCCTTTCCCCTGAAGGTGGGGCGCACCAGTCTTCGGTCACTGCCTCCCTCGGGATGGAGCTGCCCGGCGCTCGACTATTACGAACCATGCTTTGCCGCCGAAGTGGAATGGGCTCTCCTGGAAGGTCTTCGGCAGTGCTGCAATCGAAGCAGCGGCCGCAGCACCTACCTGCGCCTGTCCACGAAGCCCGTGGACCAATCCCTCATGGCGCCTGCACTCGCGCGGCGGGGCGGCGAGGCGCTGTGCAGGGACTTCCTGGAGGGAGGCTACCTGCTGCGCGAAGCGCGCCAGGAACCCCTGGTCCATCTTGTCTCGTGCGGCGCGATGGTTCCGGAAGCCATCGAGGCCGCCGAGTTCCTGGAGCATGAAGGGATCGGCGCAAACCTCATCCATCTCTGCAGCCCGCGGCGCGCCTACCGGGACTGGCGCACCCATGGCGCCGGCGGCGGCCGGCTGCTGGGCCGACTTATCACCCCTCATCAGCGAGCGGCGCCGATCGTGACCGTGATAGACGGCGCAGCGGGTGCGCTTGCCTGGCTGGGCAGCGTTTTTGGCCAGCCGCTGACGCCGCTCGGCGTGGAGGCTTTCGGGCAGTCCGGCAGCCGCCAGGACCTCTATCGATCCATGCACATCGACGTGGACAGCATCCTCGAGGCGGCGTTCGGGGCGGTTGAGGCGTCATCGTGATCACCGCGCCGTGACACCGCCCCGCATCAGAACTCCACTCGTACCTGCAGCTCCGCGGTCAGGGAATTGTTGCCTGTCACGTACGTGAAGGCCCTGTTTGAGCCTCCTCCTGCCCAGCTGAGGCTGAACGTGAACGGCGGGACCTTGGGCACGTTGATCGAGGCTGACAGCCGGCTGAGGAACGACACGTCCGAAAGGTCGACGAAGCCTGCGATCGTCGCGCTCACACCGTCGATGAGCAGGTGGCTTCGTGTCAGCGCGGCGTAAGAATACACCTTGCCCACGTAGAAAGGAGTGAACGCCTGCGCCGCGGCCAGGGCAGGATAGCCGGAGATGTCCGCGGTTCCGGCGTCGTTGTAGAAGAGCTCCCCTGCAACGCTCCAGTAGCTCAGATCCCCGAAGGACCTCTGGAAGCCCAGGGACGATGCCCAGGTGAACGCCGCGTTGCCGGTCGGAATGCCCGCGGTGAGCTCGCCGTACAGGTCGAAGCCAAGCAGCCTGCCGGAGAAGTCGAAGCCGGCCTGGCTCTGGATCCCGAAGCCGGTGATGCCCGTGACGGCGAGCTCCACTCCGAGGACCGTGAGGTCCCAGCGCTCGGCGAGGTTCGTCGACCGTACAGGGTCGTTGACCGTGCCTGATGTCACCGTGCCTGACAAGTCGGCGAAGATGAAAAGGTTGCTGACGCCCATCGGCACGGTGATCCGCACGCCCGGCTTGCCCACGCGCAGGTCCAGGGCGGCAAGAGGGTTCACCCGCTGGAGGTTGACGAAGTCCACGGGGGTCCAGATCACGGATGGCCCCCACGCCAGGAGCTGGTTGCCGATGCGGAAGAACACTTTCTGCGCGATGTCAAGGCTCGTGTAGAACTCCGCCAGAGCTCATAGCTTGCTCCGAACAGGTCTCCAGCGGACTGCGCGAGGAGGGAGCCGCCGGGACCGAACGGGGCGCCGGGGATCGTGCCGGCGGCGCCCTGGTAGAGACTCTTGGAATAGTTGTAGGCGAGGTAGGCGGCACCGAAATCGGGAACGCTCACCTTGACGAAGGCCTTTCCGGAGAACGAACCCCCTCCGCCGTAGCCGCTGAAATCCGTGGTCGTCGTCACCGACGTATCCCACAGGAGGTTTCCCCCGAACTGCGTTTCCAGCCTTGTTTTCTGCTCCTGCTGCTTGCTCTGTTGAACGTTCTGGTCGAACGCCGAGGTGTCGAACATGTCCTGTCCCGAATCCTGCGCATGAGCGGTGGGGATGGTCGTGAGCAGGAGCCCCAGCGCGAAGGCGATCGAGGTGCCGAGCGCCGCGCCTGCGGCAGGCACAACGCGCCTCATCGGGATTTCTCCTCGAGGTACGCCTTGGTAAAGGTGTAATCGGGAATGAAGGCCGTGGAAATGTTGTCGTTGGTCAGGAACGTCTGCTGGCCCAGTTCCAGGTTGTTGACCGCAAGGAGCTTGGTAAAAAGGGACTTGCCGTTTCCCAGGCTCTTGTACTCTATGAAGTAGTAGGTCACGAGGAGCGTTTCGGAAGCAGAGAAGTTTTCCACCTTCACGGGCAGCCCGTCGGTTTTGCGTACATACCATTTCTGGACCGGATAAGAGACATCCGGCACCTTCGCGTCCAGCCTCACTACCTGAACACTCCCACTTGGAGACCTGTGCCGCGCCGGCGGAGGAGGCGGTGTATTGTTCCAGGACTTTCTGGCGGCCGAAAAGGTCCGTGCGAGCATCCGTGGACCCGATGTTGTCCTTGCGGTTCTTGTACACGAACTCCCGGGTCGAAGGAAGGTAAAAGTACAAGTCGTCGCCCCGTCGCAGGTACCCCTTTCCCTTCTCGCTGTCGGGATACTGGAAGATGATCGTATACATGTCCGCGCTGTCGCGACGGTAAGTCTGCACGCGCAGCACGCGGTCAGTCTCCCCGGCTTTTTCTGCACGAGGGTGAATGTCGCGGTGACATCAAGCCCCTCCGTGTTCAGCTGCGATTCCCACCCCGGGCAATCCTCTCGGCCGCCGGGTCGGCGGGGGGCGCGGCCGAAAACGCCAGCGCTGCGGCCGCCGCCAGGAACAGGAGAACCATCGTCCTTCGAACAGAGCTCCTCATGGTTGCGACTCCCTTTTTCAGAATATCCGCGTCAGCGCGTCCACCGGCCTGATCTTCCCTCCTCGACGGGCGGGGAAGAACGAGAACACAGCGGAGAAGACGGCGATCAACAGCACGACTCCCGCCACGTCGCCCGCCCGCGGGATGAGCACCACGTGGCCCTTGTCCAGGAACAGCGCCATGGCCCCGATTGCCGGCACTGGAACCAGCGTGACCAGGATCCCCGCCACCACGAGCGCAGCGGCCACACCGATGAGGCTGAAGAGCAGCGCGAGGAGGACACTCTCGATCATGAACAGCAGCGTGATCCCGCCCGATCCCAGGCCGATAGTGCGCATCGTGCCGATCTCCCGCAGCCGCTCGTTGATGGTCATACGGAGGTTGATGAATATCGACACGGCGATGATGAACAGCATGATGAGCGCGACAACTGCGCCGACCGCGTTCACGACGGAGGAGATGATCGTCACGATGCTCACCGCCTCGTCGATCGTGGAGAGAGTAAGCCGGTTGGAATCCGCACCCGAGCTGTCCGCCTTGTACGTGGGGGAGGCCGATGTGACCGCATCAATTGCCGCGGAGGCGTCAGCGGGCTTGTTCACCTCGAAACCCCGCCGCACCAGCTCCGCCGAAAGCTGGCTGCGCTTGAGGTTCAGGTTGCCGGTGTCGGGGAAGTACAGGTACAGGGCCGAGGAGGTGTCCTGTCTCCCCCAGGTCGAGGGCCCGGGTGAAGGGCAGCTGGCAGAGGACGAGACCCTGGGCAAAAAAGTTCACCGATTCGTAGATCGCCTTCACCTTCAGCGTGCCCGTGTTGAACGCGCCGAGCCGCGCGCGGGCGGCCACCACGATCTCATCGTCCAGGGAGAGGCTGAAGTAGTCCGCCACGTCCTTCGGCAGGATGACCCCGTTGGAAGCGGCGGCAAACTCCTCCCAGCCGCCCTTCACGAACTGCAGCTGCCCCTTCAAGGCGGAGTCCAGCGTGGTGTTGATGCCCGTGAAATCCAGTCTTTTCGAGATGCCCTTGTAGTACAGCGCGGACCGCACGACGTACCGCGGGATGATCTTCACCGTCCCTCCGAAGACCTGCCGGACCGCGGCGGCAATCTCGGCAGAGCGGCGGACCCCGAGGAACACGCGCCCCGAAGCGGTGTACGAGCCGGAGATGGTGATGTGACCTGCCGTGGACCGCACGAGGTTGGTGGAGATGTTCCTGATCGCCCCCTGGGAGAAGGAGAACAGCAGCACCAGGATGAAGGTGACCACCGCGTAGTTGATGCCGAGGGTGAAAGACCGCCTTTTCTGACGGAAGACGTTTTTCAGGGCGACGGAGAAGTAGAACCACATTGCCGTGCTCCTATCGATCGTTCATGGCGGCCAGCGGCGTGATGCGCGTGGCAAGGCGAATCGGGAGGATGGTGGCGATCGCCGAAACGGCGGTCACCACGACGAGGGCCGTCACGAACGGGCCCAGGCTCAGGACCAGGGGAAGCGGACCGCCGCCGATAAGGTACTGCGAGATCGTGTCCGGCAGCGGCAGGCCGGACGCGAGTCACCAGCACGAGCACGAGCCCGACGGCCATGCCGACCAGGCAGGCGGCAAGGTTCAAGATGAGGGTCTCTGAGAGAAAGATCCGCCGGATGAAGCTCTTCTCGCCGCCAAGAGCCCGCATGGTGCCGATCTCGGCGGTGCGCTCGATGATGCTGATGATGAGCGTATTCATGAAGATGAAGGCCACAACGAGGAAGATCAGGCCGGTGGCGAACCAGATGAATGCCTGCAGGGCGGAGGCGACGCGCGCGAAGAACCCCGAGGCCTCGTCCCAGGGCGAGGTCTTCACCTCCAGGCCCTGGGCGGCGAGCCGTGCGCGGAGCGCGGGGGCCGCGGCGCGGTCTTTCAGGAGCACGGCGACCATGGTATATCCCGAGATGGACTCCGACTTCAGCTTCGAGGTGTCAATGGCGGCGCCGGCCGGCCCTGCCAGCGCGAAGATGTTGTCCTCGCTCTGCTGCGCGGCCTCCAGCCCCTTGTCCAGGGCCTCCGGAAGCGAGCCGCGGGCCACCCCGGTGAAGTTGAAGACCTGGGAGTAGGAGGCCATGTCCATGAAGTTGATGTAATCGAAGACGTTCTTGTAGTAGAGGGGCTCGAAGATCCCCCGCACCTTCGTGGGGTACGCGTTCACGCCGCCGCCGTCGCTCAACCCCAGGACCGTGACCTCCTGGCCGACGGAAAGCCGCACGCCGTAGCGCTTTTCGTAGTGGTCGTTCTGGTAGCGGCTGATGAGGATCCCGCCGCCGCTTGTGAGAAAATCTCCCTCCACCATCTTCACGTTGGGAAAGGTCTTCGCGTACTCCGCCGGCGGCACGGCGTAGAAGACGAACGGCACGTCCACCTTGGAGCCCTTCAGGTCCAGGGAAAGAAGAGCGTAGTTCTGTGCGTAGGGAACCACGGTCTGCACCTCGGGCTGCGCCGACAGGTACGCCGTCAGCTTGTCCAGGTTCGGCACGACCGGCAGGGGCGTGTTGAAGGCGAACGGCGAGGGAATTTCGCGCGACTTCGCGGCGTAGACGATGAAGTCTCCCGTGAAGTTGCGGATGATCGAGTTGCGCGAAGCAGTGGCCGCGGAGCGCGTGAGCGTAGTGCCGTACACCAGCAGGAGGGTCCCGAAGGCTACAAGGAGCGCGATGAGGGCCATGCGGCCCTTGCGCCGGGCGAGTGACCGGAGTGCGATCTTTACCGTGATCATCGCTTACCCCCGGGACTCGACGCCGGTGACCAGCCCGTCCCGGAGGTTCACCACGCGACGGGCGTGCTCCATGATGTGAGTGTCGTGCGTGGAGAAGATCAAGGTCGTCTTCTCCACCTCGTTGATCGTCTTCATCAGCTCGATGATCCTGTGCCCCGTGGCGCTGTCAAGGTTCGCCGTGGGCTCGTCAGCGAGGATGATCAGGGGGTTGGTCACGAGCGCCCGCGCGATTGCCACACGCTGCCGCTGGCCTCCGGAAAGCTCGTTGGGCTTGTTCTTCAGCCGGTCGGAGAGCTCGACCTCCTCCACGAAGCGCGTGACGATCTTTTCCCGTTCCTTGCGGGAGAGGTTTCGCCTGAGCAGGAGCGGGAACTCGATGTTCTCGTATACATTCAGCACGGGGATCAGGTTGAAGGACTGGAAGATGAACCCGATCTTGTTCCGGCGGTAGCGTGTGAGCTCGGTGTCGCTGAGGTGTTCCACCTCGGTGCCTTCGATCATCACCAGCCCGTCCGACGGGCTGTCGATGCAGCCGATCATGTTGAGGATCGTGCTCTTGCCCGAGCCCGAGGGGCCGGCAATTGCAACGAACTCTCCCTTCTCGATTTTCAGGGATACCCCGCGGAGGGCGTCCACCCGGGTATCGCCAAGCATGTAATGTTTCTTCACATCGACAATTTCCACGACGCTCATTTCATAACCCCTTGCATCACGATATGTGTTATGATCATGGATTGTCTCTTAAAAGTCAATAAATATACTGAAAATATTAATCTCCGGCCCGGTATCAACTACTTTTGTACACATAATGTGATTGCCAATAAATCGGCCTCTCGCAGGCTCATCTCAGTGGAGGGGGAGCCGCTTTCGAATGAGCTCGTCTGCGGTCACTACCGCTGATTCCGCGTCACGGCCGGTCCCGTCCGCTCCGATCTCCTCCCACAAGTCGGGCCTGGATTGGAGGGCCTGGCCTCCCGCGATGACGCGGGTCTCTTTCAGGAAGTCCTTCTCCCTGACGGACGCGATGAGATCAGCCGCCTCCGTGACGTTGTTCCGAGAAGTGACGGAAACTGCCAGGAGGTTCACGGGCCGTGCCGCCAGCACCTCCAGGAGGTGCCTGATCCCCAGGTTTCCGCCGAGGAACTGGACGCTCCAGCCGTCAAGTCGCAGGAAATCAGACACCATGCGTGGACCGATCAGGTGCTGCTCGCTGGAAACCGCCATGACGCAGCAGCTGGCCTCGCCGGATGCTGCGCGAGGCGTTCCTTCCTGTGAATAGATCCGGGACATGATTCGTTCGGTGGCCTGGCTGACCATGTGCTCCTCACCCACCGAGATTTTTCCGTGAGCCCACAACCGGCCTACTTCCTTCAACGCTGGCTCGAGGACTTCAAGGTACGTCCTTCGGATCCCCAGCGCGCCCCGGGAAAGACTCTCGATGAGCTGCGCTGCCTCGTCGCTGCCGCCCTGACGAACCAGGTCGAGGTACCGCGCGGCATCGCTTGACGACGGAAGCGGCGTCTCCGGCGGCTCCCTGTTTTCCGGCACCCACTCCCGCGTTTTGCGCTTTGCGTCACTTCGCCCCAGCAGGTAATCAAGGGATACGTCGAAGTACTCGGCAAACCTGCCGAGCATCGGCTCGTCGGGAAATCGCAGCTTGTTCTCGTAGTTCGCGATGGTAGTCTGGGCGGTGCCGAAGGCATCCGCCAGGTCCTTTTGTCGAAGCCCGCTCTCTTTTCGAAGCTGTCGCAGTCTTGTCGAAAAGTCAGCCATTATCAACCACGAAATGTAATTTCATTTAGAAAGTGTAACACATATCGTGCACTGGAAGCAATCCTGGTGAAAGAGCCTTTTTTATCCGGATCCCGGGATGGAAGCAAGCAGCGCGCGCGTATAATCATGCTGCGGATTTCTGTAGATCTCTTCCGATGGGGCAAGCTCGACGACCTCGCCCCTGTACATCACCGCTACTCGATCGGACATGTGCCGGACAATCGAAAGGTCGTGGGAGACGAAGATCATGGCCAGCCCGTACTCCTGCTGAAGGTCCAGGAGCAGGTTCAGGATCTGGGCCTGGATGGAGACGTCCAGCGCGCTGACCGGCTCGTCGCACACCAGGAGCGACGGCTTAAGCGCGAGGGCTCGGGCAATCGCGATCCTCTGGCGCTGGCCGCCGGAGAACTCGTGCGGGTACCTTTCCGCGGCGCTTCGGGGGAGACCAACCTCGTCGAGCAGGGAGGCTGTCCGCCGGCGGCGCTCGGCTGCCCCGAACGTGCGCTGGATGAGCAGAGGCTCCTCGATGATGGATCCCACCGGCAGGCGCGGGTTCAGGGAGTCGGCGGGGTCCTGGAAGATCATCTGCACGGCGCGGCGCAGGCCGCCCAGCTTCCGCTCCGGACCGCGCTGATATCCATTCCATTGAAGAACACCTTTCCGCTGCTTGGCCGGTACAGACGGACGACACATCGGCAGAGGGTACTTTTGCCGCAGCCGGTTTCCCCGACGACGCCCAGCGTTTCCCCCGGAGAGACCGCCAGGCTCACGTCCTTCAATGCATGCACAATCGAGCGGCCGCTGAATCTTGCCTGGGCAAAACGCACGGAAAGACCGCTGGTTTCAACCAGGGCATTCGGAATCATGCCTTCACCTTGATGCAGCGGACCTGCCGGTCACCTATGGCACGAAGCTGGATCGGGCCTGCCCGGCAGCCTGCATCTGCAAGGGCGCAGCGATCCGCGAACCGGGCAATGAGAGGGATATTCCTGCGGTGCGGGGACTGCGCCTGGTATCGTCTGCAGGCGTGTGCGCGGCTTCGAATCCAGCCGCGGGGCGCACTCGAGAAGTCCTTTCGTGTAAGGATGGAGCGGGTGCCTGAAAACCTGTCGGGCGGCTCCGGACTCCATGACCTGGCCGGCATACATCACCACCACCTGGTCGGCGATCTCGGCCACGACGGCCATGTCGTGCGTGATGTACAGCATCCCCATCCCGTACTCGGACCGGACGCGCTTCAAGAGCTCGAGGATCTGCGCCTGGACCGTGACATCAAGCGCCGTGGTCGGCTCGTCGGCAATGAGGAGGCGCGGCCTTCCGGCCAGCGCCATGGCGATCATCACGCGCTGGCGCATGCCGCCGGAAAGCTGAAACGGGTAGCTCGCGCCGCGGCGGGCGGCGGCGGGGATTTCCACCTCCTCCAGCAGGCGCACCGCATGGGCGCGGCGTTCGCTGCGCAGGATCTCGGGACGATGGAGCTTCAGGACTTCCTCCACCTGGTCCAAAGCGGTGTGGACCGGGTTCAGCGAAGTCATGGGCTCCTGGAAGATCATGGCCATCTCGCTCCCCGCAGCCGGTAGAGCTCTCGGGGAGGCAGGTCCAGTACTGCGCGGCCCTCCAGGCGGACGGCGCCTGAGAGCACCCTTCCCGCCGCGGGGCAGGAGCTGCATGATTGCGCCGGCCGTGACGCTTTTGCCGCAACCGGACTCGCCCACGAGCGACAGGGTCTGGCCGGCGGCAAGAGCGAAAGAGACCCCGGATGTCACCTCGACGGTCCCGGTCTCACCGGCGAATCCCACGGACAGGTCCTGCACCTCGAGAAGCGGACTGTCTCCGGACGCAACCGGGCCCTGCATCCCCTCTACTTCCTGTTCGTCTCGTCCTTGAAGATGCGAGGCGCGTATGACTTGCCGCCGCGCTGCGCATCGATGACTTCTTTCCTGATGTCATTATCCACCCAGAAGTAGCCCGTGTAGCCCGTGGTGCCGGAGAAGGGGTCGTAGAAGTCGTCGAAGTATTTCAGGGAAAGCCACGACGGGAATCGGATCCACTTCCATGCCGCACCGCGCCAGTAGGGCACGTAGTAGTTCGGGATGACGAGCGCAGCCTGGTCCACTTTTCGCTGGATCTGCCGGTCAAGCGCCGCCTTCCTCTCGAGGCTGCTCTCGCTCCTGAAGGAGTCCAGGAGCTTGTCCATGTCCTTGTCCGCGTAGCCCCAGAAATTGTTGGTCTGCGTCTCCGCGGCGTTTTTTGAGTGGAAATACTCCCAGTAGTCGTCGTAGAGGCTCGTGGACATTCCGCCCCACCACGCCTGGAACTTCTTCTCCCGGACCGCGGTGAACGATCCCTGCTGCATGAGCTTGAGCTGGATCTCCAGTCCCGACTTCTTTGCCTCTTCCTTCAGAACCGAGAGCCGCTCCGTGTGGTTGGGCGACTGGTAGAGCAGCTCAAAGGAAAGACGGTCTCCCTTTGCATTGCGGCGGATCCCGTCAGGGCCGAAGCCGGAGTACCCTGCAGCCGCAAAGAGCTCCCCGGCCTTTGCCGGGTCGAACTCGGGCTTCCTGATGCTGTCATCGTCGAAGGAAATGCCGGCAAAAACATGCGCAAGGCCGATGTTGTGATACCTGCTGTACTCGCCCCGCAGCGCCGTGTCGATCATCTTCTGCATGTTGATTGTGTAGTACAACCCCTTGCGGACATTGATGTCGGCAAAAAGGGGATCCTTGACGTTGAGGACGATGCCGGAAACGCCGGTGAGAGGCACGTAAAAATTGTACTGGCGGTCGACGAGTCCTCTCTTGACCGGGTCATGGCTCTCGGCATCAGCCCACTCCTGGGGAACGATGAGCGGGTAGGAGTCTATTTCTCCGTTGTAGAAGTAGTTCCGCACGATGTCGTTTCCGCCCGTGATCACGCGGAACTCGAGCGTTTCGACGTTGAAACGGTAGCGGTTGTTGTCGTACTGGTAGCCCCACCAGTCCTTCACTTTTCGGAAGATCATCGACTCGCCCTTCTTGAAGGTGTCAAGGTAGTATGGCCCGGCGGTGGGCTCGAAGGTCCACTGGTATGCGTCAACCCAGTCCTTCTTGATGACTCCGCCGTAGAAGTGCCTCGGCCGCGGTGAAAGGTTCACATTCATCAGGAGATCGTCCCGCGCCATGGGAACACCGGCCTGGATCCTGATGACGAAGTCGCCGAATGCTTTCACGTCGACGACCTGCTTCGTGTAGTACTCGTTGTACCATGGATCCTGGATGTCGGGGCTTCGCATCATTGCGAACATGAAGGTATAGTCCGCCGATGTGACGGGCGTCCCGTCCGTCCAGCGCGCCTTTTCGTTGAGCTTGAAGTAGACGCTCCGGCCATCGGCGCCGAAGGCCCAGTCGGTTGCCATGGCGGGCATCCATTCCTTGGTCTCCGAGTTGTTGTCAACCAGGCCGGGGCTCGTTGTGAAATACGGCCGGTAGGCCCCGTTGGCGTTGGGGCCGACAGTGCGGAACGTGTCCGGGAACTCCGCGATGTACCCTCGGAAGGTGCCTCCCTGCTTTGCGCGCGGTGAGCCGAAGATGCCCGGCCGGCTGGTGAACCAGGCGAGTTTTTCCGGCAGACCGGGGACGACAAGGCCCTTGTCTTGAACGGCGGGGCTCGCAAATCCGGGCCGCTTTTCCGCCGCCATCGCCTTCTCATCAGCATCGACGGCCTTCGACGTGAATCCCTGCGACCACGCGCCTGAGCCGACCAGAACTGCGGCCAGGGACACGAGCATGATTCGCCGCAGTCGGTGCATTGTCGTCATCCCTGTCCTCCCACTGATAATCTACTGATAAACCGTGTAGCGTCTGGGATCGAAGGCATCGCGGAGCCCTTCCCCGACGAAGGCAACGAGCACCAGCACGAAGGTCAGCGCTGAAACCACCGACGCGATGATCCAGGGGGCCGCCTGGTAGGCGGAGATTCCCTGGCTGATGAGCTCTCCCCAGCTGGGAGTCGGCGGTCGCAGGCCGAACCCGAGATAGTCGAGCGCGGTCAGCGAGCTGATCCCTCCTTCCACTGCGAAGGGCAGGCTTGTCAGCACGACGACAAGGACATTGGGAAGGATGTGCACGCTGATGATGCGCCACGTGCCGGCGCCCATCGTGCGGGCGGCAAGCACGTAATCCCGCTCGCGCTCGCGGTATGTCAGGGCGCGCACGCCCCACGTCCGGGAGGTCCACCCGAAGATGATGAAGATCGCCAGGAACAGGAAGAACTCCGGCTGGAATATCGACACCACGAGCATGACAACGTACAGGAAGGGGATCTGCTCCCAGATCTCGATGAGCCGCTGGACCACGAGGTCGAACCTGCCGCCCACGTATCCCATGAGGATTCCCACGAGCGTCCCGACGACGAACGTCACCAGCACGAAAGCAAGGGAGAAGAGGATGGAGATCCTGAAGCCGTACAGGAGGCGCGCCAAAACGTCCCGCCCGATCCTGTCCGTTCCCAGGAAATGCCGCAGCGAGGCCGAGGGCGGGTAAGGCGGATACGATCCGTCACGGAACTCCTGTTCGAGCGGATTGTACGGCACCGGGGGCATCAGGACCCATCCGGTGCCTTCCCGGGCGAGCTTCTGTGCAAGCTCGCGGTAGTTTGCCTCGTAGTGATAGCCCAGGCCGAACTCGTCTCCGAACCGGACCCGGCCGTAGGTGGGCAGGGACAGCCTGCCCTGGTACCAGACCGCGATGGGGCGCGAGTTGACGAGGATCTCCGCGACGAGGGAAAGTGCCACGAGGACGATCAGGATCCACAATGATGCCCAGGCGCGCCGTATTGAGCGAAACCGGCGGAATCTCTCGCGGGTCAGCGGGTCCAGCCGAAAACTCATGCGCGCGCCCCGAACCGCACACGGGGGTCCACGAGTGCCACGAAAAAGTCTCCCAGGATATTGCCCACGAGCGAGGCGAACGAGCTGATGGCAACGACCCCCAGCACCACGGGATAGTCGTGATCCAGCAGCGCCGTGTAGCCCAGCATGCCCATGCCCCGGATGTTGAAGATGTTCTCGATCAGGAAGGATCCCGCCAGGAACACGGTGACGATGCCGCCGAACCCCGAGACAATGGGGATCAGGCTGTTGCGCAGGGCGTGGCGCCACATGGCCGACCGGAAAGCCAGGCCCTTGGCCACGGCCGTGCGGACGTAGTCCGCCGCCATCTGCTCCATGAGATTGTTCTTGGTCATCATCGTGAGCATGGCAAAGTCCCCGATGACGTATGACACGATCGGCAGGACCAGGTGGCCGAGCCGGTCGAGGATCCTGTCCCCGAGGCCGAGGCTGTCGAAGAACGGTGACTGCATTCCTCCGAGCGGCAGCCAGTTGAGACGGAACGCGAAGAGGGACAGAAGGAGAATCCCGACGACGTACCCGGGCAGGGCGTATCCGATGAAGACCACCGTCGAGCTCATGTTGTCGAAAAGCCTTTTGTGCCGCAGCGCCTTTGCAATCCCCAGAGGGATGGACACCAGGTACGCCAGGACCAGGGAGATGAGCCCGAAGTACAGGGAGACGGGGACCCTCTCCATGATGGTGGGCAGCACGGGATCCCCGTATTTCGTGGATTTTCCGAAGTCGAGCCTGGCAACCTTGCCCAGCCACGCCAGGTAGGCCGGCACAAGCGGCTTGTCCAGCCCGTAGAACACCTTCAGGCCCGCAAGCTGCTCATTGCTCAGGTTCTGCGCACTTTGCCTGTTTTCCTGTGAGCGGCCGCCCGTTTCTCCCCCGCGGCCCGCGTTGAAGACATGAGCATTGATTGCCTCTTCCACGGGACCGCCCGGAACTATGCGCGTGATCAGGAAGAGCACCATGGTGATGCCGAGAAACGTGGGAACAATGAGGAGCAGCCGCTTGGCAAAGTACACGAGCACGTTGGGAAACCTACCATAGACAAATGCCATCGACAAATACCGTGACCTGGACGAACCACCCCTGCCGGGTCCGAGCTTGCTGCCCCGCCCCGGTGCGTGTATTTTAAGCCGGTGAAGCCCGCCGCCGCGGCGTTCCTGTTCCTGCTCCCCCTCTCCATCCTGGCCGCGCAGTCCCTTGCAGGCGATGCGGCCCAGGCGCGGGTGCTTTTTGACCAGCACAAGTACGCGGAAGCCGCCTTGGTCCTCGAAAGAATCCAGCGCAGCGGGGAAGCGCCACCCGCGGATCTCATCCTCCTGGGGATCTGCTACACCGAGCTCAAGGAGTTGGAGAAGGCGGCCGCGGTCCTGGACGCCGCAGCCCTCATGACGCCCTCGAGCGTGCCGCTCCTGGACGCGAGGGCGAACCTGGCCTTCGCGCGCAAGCGCTATGAAGATGCGCTTTCGCTCTTTCGGGAGGCGCACCGGCTCGACCCGCAGGAAACGAACGCCGTCAAGGGCATGGTGGCATCACTGGCCAACGCCGGGATCGAGCTCTTTGGCCAGGGCAGGGCGGAGGAGGCGCGGAGATATTTCCAGGAGGCGCTGAAGCTCGACCCGGGCTCGGTGCCTGCCCTGCGGAACATGGGCATTCTCGAGCTGGAAAAAGGGGATCCCGGTGCCGCGGCAGGGTATCTCGAGCAGGCCCTCGCCGCATCGCCCAACGACGTGGAGCTGCTCAAGCTCCTGTTCCTCTGCAGGAACCGCCAGGGGGATCCCGTTGCAATGCTGCCGATCCTGGACCGGCTCATTGCCCTGGAACCCGGGGACCCCGAGGTGCACGCGATGAAGGGGCGGCTGCTTGAAATGCAGGGCAACCAGACGGGCGCATTGGAGGAATACGACCGGGCAATCGAGAGAGGCAGCCAGGACCCCCTTCCGTACCTGAGGGTCGGCTCTGCCCAGCGTGACCGATACATTCTCCATGATGCCATCGGGAAATCAGTGCAGCTCATCGCAACGTTCCAGGTCCAGGCATCCCAGGCCCTCGGCAAGGCCCGGAAGGCTGAAGACCTGAAGGGAGCGAAACTTCTCACAACCAGGGTGGAAGAGGTCAGGGCGACGCTTGCGTCATCTCTTGCCTTGTTGCGGGAGATCGACGGTGATCCCCTCTTCGAGGAAGACCTGGCGAGGTTCCATTCGTGGTACCCCGGAAGCGTGGACCTTTCTGCCGCGCTCGGAAGGTTGTACCGGGAGAAAGAGAAGTGGAACGACAGCCTTGCGGCCTGGGAGTGGATCCTTCGCGACCACGCGCTTGATGCCGAAGCGCAGGAGGGGGCGGGGCTGGCGATGGAGAAGCTGGGCCAGCCTGAGCAGGCGATCATGGCCTACCGCAGGGCACTTGAAGCGAGCCCGCGGTCTGCCGACCTCTACGCGGCCCTCAGGCGGTTGTATGCGGGAAGGGAGGAGGAGCTGCACCAGGTCCTGCTTGATCGCAGCTACCGCGACACGCGGAACGCTCTTCTCTTTCGGGAGCTGGCAGGCTTGGAGAGCTCTCTCGGCCTCGCGGAGGATGCCGCGGTTCATTCGGCGCGGGCCGTGCAGATCGAGTCGGGGAAGTAGCCTTCTTCACAATCTGAAATATCTTTCCTTGTTTCCCGAGTGTCCGTATTCTAGCGCAATGAATACTGGCAAGGCGTTTGGCGACAAACGCCGAACGCCGAACGCTCCGCTCTCGCGGCTCTTGCCTTTCCTGGCATTCCTGGTCGTGGTTGCCGCGCCCGCCATGGCGCAGACTCCGACCGTTCCTTCGTTTATCAACATCGGGCCAGGCGCGAACCAGGCTTATTGGACCAATCCCACACAATTTCAGGCGAACTGGGGGGCATCGAATTTCTATGGCCTTACATTCGGGGAACTCGTATTCGTACGTGTTGAATCAAAGCCCCACGGATGAAGCCGCTGGCATTGTGGCTATCGGCTCGACACCGGGTGCCCCTGCGCCTGCGACCTCCGTGACGCTCGCCATTTCTCCGGGCTTCACGAACGGCAACACTTACTATTTCTGGGTCACCGCGGTCAACGCGCAAACGGGACTTTCTTCGCCTCCGACGCACTCCAGACCCTTCATCGCCGACTCTGGGCCAACCGTCGTATTCACCTCTCCGAGCGGCCCGGTCAGCACGAAGGCGACCTTCACGGTTTCCTGGTCATCCACGTTCGCCGTTCCCATCGACCACTACGACGTGGCGTACCGCATCAACGGCGGTCCTCTCCACCCCTGGCTCTCCAAGACGAATCTTGCCTCCGCGAGCTTCACGGGCAACAACGGCTCGACGTATGTCTTCCAGGTGACTGCCACGGATGCGGCAGGGCTCACTGGTACTGCCACGACCAGCGTGGCAATCAACGTCCTGGGCGCCTCGCTGTCGCTCACCGCGTCCCCATCGAGCCTGAGCTTCAGCGGGTCGGACGGCCTGTTGCCGCTCTCGCTTGATATCGGCGCACGGGGAGGCTCGGTAAACGTCACGGACATCCGCGAGAGCCGGACGTACTCAGCGTGGCCGGAGGAGGACGGCGGGTGGGAAAGCCTGCCCATGAGCCTGTCCAGCGGAACTGACCAGACCACCGCGCGCTCGGTCCTGCTTTCCGTGCTCCAGCGCAGCAAGGCGCTGAACGGCGGGTCCAGCGGGAGCTTCGATCTCATTCTCACCGTCAGGGGCAAGGACGGCGGCGGCAACGACGTGCTAGGTTCCGTCGCTGTTCCCGTAAACGTGGCCAGTGCCCCCCCTTCCACCCTCACCGTGACCGCTGTATCCGTGGAGCTGCCCGCATCGCCCTACAATCTCGGGGACACGGTGAAAAATGCCCGCGTGCACATCACCGCTACGGGCAGCGGGACCGTGATCGGGCAGGTGCTCGTCGACGGCTCCACGTCGTGGTCCGGCACCCCGGCATTTTCCGTTTCGATTTCGGGGAACTCCGTCTTCGACGTCCTGGGGAACATCCCGACCTCGGGAGTAGGCAGCCACACCGTCGAGGTGGACCTCTCCTCGCCCGCCAGCCTCTCCGCGAAAACCGCCTACTCGGTGAGCTCCACCGCGCCATCGTTCCCGCCGTCGTCGCTGGACCTTGTCAAGGATGTGGCGCAGCTCACGGGACTCACCGGCAAAGCAACCGCGGTCTCCGGCGCGGGGTACACCGACTACACCTGGACCGGCAGCGCTACGCTGACTCTGCCCAGCCTGGGCAGCCTCAACCTTCCCGGCCTCACGGTCACCAGTATCGTCGTGCGCATGTTCGACAACCTGAGCCCCCCGCAGATCATGGGCGGCTCGGCGGAGATCGATGCCAGCGGCGATTCGTCGCTCACGGACTTTGCCGGGGGCTATCTCAAGATAAAGAAGATCTCGTTCGATTTCGGCAAGTCGGCGAGCCACCTCAGCGTGGACGCATCGATCACGCTCCCCGCCGCCGCCCAGGAGCTATTCACGGCCAAGGACATGGTCCTCGATTCGACGGGGATCTCCAATGTCGTCCTTTCCCTGGATACGTCACACGCGCTTTCCTTCACCCTCTTCGGGATGACCTTCTCCGTCCATGATATCGATGGGGGAAGTACGGACGACAAGAAGGCCATCGCCTTCGGAAAGACGAAGGACGGCACCAAGTACTACATCGGCATCTCGGGCGGCATCAGCATGGAGGAGAAGCAGGGCACCAGCACGACGCCGAAGGACCTCGTCAGCTTCAGCAATACCGACCTGCGCTTCTATACCGACGGGAGCCTGGACGGGAACATCAAGCTCTCCCAGCCCTTCGAGCTGATTCCAAAAAGCCTCCTCTTCGACACCATCGGGATCAGCGAGTCCTCCAACAAGCTCGGCATGAAGCTTTCCGGGACGCTGAAGAACCTGCCCGGCCCCGCTGGACAAGACCGGGGACCTCCCCGGTGTCATTCAGCATCGACACCGGCGGCAACGGCTCCCTGAGCGTTGCCGCAATCAACAAGCTGAAAGCAGGAGGCACGGGACACACCCTCCCGGACAAGTCCGATCCCACCGCGTGGGACCTGGGGCTGGCAACGCTGAACCTCACATACCTCTCCCTCGACCTGTCGATGACGGGGGGCACACTCGACCTGGATCACAGCGAGGTTTCGCTGGCCGTCGACCTGTACCTCAAGCTTTCCACCAAGGGCGGGGGCAGCCCCAGCGACGACAACCGGCGCATCAGCTTTGGAGACCTGGATAAAAGCGGGAAGCTCCAGAACGGGATCGTTTTCGACTTCTCGGGCAATGTCACCTGGCCGACGCCCGGCAACATCGAAGTGCTCAAGGACGAGCGCCTGGCCTTCGGGCCAGTCCAGCTTGCCTTTGACAAGGTTTCGATCAATCCGAACCCCTTTGCCCTGGTCATCACCGGGTCCATCGCCGTGGACCTGGACGGGATCTCGGGGGGAATCAGCTTCGACAACCTCAAGATCGGCCTGGACGGGACCATCTCGGACATCGCGGCGGCCGTGGCCGCCGGGGGCGGCGGCAAGCTGTCTGTCATGGATGCCGTTTCCATCGAGGTGGACTCCATCGGATGGAGCAGCAGCCCCACCACGATCACCCTCAACACGAATGCCAGCACCGGTTCGGGGGAGAACATGACCCCGAACAAGCAGTCGAACACCATCAGCGTCGACAGCTACTTCTCCATGAAGGGAGCCAGCATCACGCTGGGGTCCGGCTCTGACTCGATCATGAGCGGCGGGTTCGACGAGCTCACTGTCTACACCTTGACGAAGAAGGACGGGGGCGGCACCGGCTTTGTAGTCCGCAACGCCAAGCTCTCCGTGTCGGACGCGCTGGACGTGACGGTCGACATGGAGTATTCGCCGTCTCCGCTGAGCTTCCTGTTCGCCGGCTCCCTCAGCCTGCCCAGCGTTGGAGTGAATGCGGAGGCCGTGGGGAAAGTCGGGACCCTGAACGGGAAACCATCGTTCGGCCTTTTCGTTCTTGCAGAGCTTCGGCCCGGGGATACCCATCGGACCCGGTGTCTTCCTGGACGAGCTGGGCGGCGGGTTCTTCGTCAATCCCGCGGACGATGACATCGCCCTTGTGCGCAAGATCGCCAATTTCCAGCGCCCTGACATGGGTGACGCCATCTCCGCCAGGAGGCCCGGCGGAGCGAGCAACAGCCAGTCCTTTGCACTCATGGTGGTGGCCGGGTTTGCCGTGGCGGAGAAGGACCTCGTGAGCGGCCGTGCGCTCATGACCATCACCTCCAGCTACTTCAACCTGGACGCGGAAGTGAAAATAGTCGACGGGCTTGCCGACGGGAAGGTGTACCTTGCCGTTTCCTGGAACCCCGCGTACGCGGAGGGGAAGATAACCGCGGAGATGTCCTACCCGACGAGTGACGACGCACTCGTGAGCGGCACGGGAGACCTTGACTTCTACTTTTATCCGGGAGTCTGGGGCATTGACGGCAACATGAACGTGAAGGTGCTGGGCATCAATATCGCGCAAGGCGAGATGTTCGTGGGGACGCCCGGCTTCATGGTGAACGCGACCGTCGGCGCCGGCATCGACCTGGGGATCGTGTCCGGGTCGGTTTCCTGCACCGGAATGTTCTGGTACTACGGGCCGACGGGCACGCTTGGCGCGTATGCCTCGGTGGACCTGAAGGGCAGCTTCCTTGCAGGGCTGTTCTCCGCTGAAGCCGGGCTCGAAGGGGCGCTCATAGTCACGCCCAGCTTCCTGCTCTACAGCGTCGGGTCGCTGTCCGTCGACGTGTTGGGGGTCACCGTGTTCGACGGGAGCCTCTGGTTCAGCGTGAGCGGCGACGGCCTGGACGGGGGCACGGGCAGGAACTCCCAGTACGATTCCCTGATCGCGCAGGCCAAGGACATGGCCAACCAGCTTACAGCCGCAAAGGATGCGCTGAATGCAAGCCTCGATGCGGCCAAGCTTCAGCTGGCCCAGCTCACCGACGAGCAGGCCGGGCTGGCAGGCCTGGTCCTGACAGAGCAGCAGAAAGCGGTGTTTGGCAACCTCCCGGTGGACACAGCGTTCGACCAATACGAAAGCGGCAAGTGGGGCTCGCTGCCCCAGCCATTCGTCACCATCCACGGCGTCCTCTTCGGGCCGCAGGCGAAAGCCCTTGTGCAGGCCCGAGCCCAGCTCCTGAAGACGAAGTCCGATCTGGACGGCCTGCTCACTGACCTGGACACTCTTCGCAAGGACGTGTCCAAGCGCCTCTCGGACTACCAGGACATCCTTGTGGAGAAGCTCCCCAGCATCCAGGACGTGGGAAAGCTGGGCAACCCCTTCCAGGGGATGCAGCAGAAGACGGTGACCGTGGGCGGAAAGACAAAGACGGTGACCGCGGGGTTCGTGCTGGATTCCGCCAAGGCGGACACGCAGAAGACGACGCTTTCCACCGCGCGGGAAAGCTTTGCCCAGTACCAGGAGGCGTTCATCGAGGCGGCCGGTGGAATCGACGCCCGGCTGCAGAAGCTGGACGAGATCCTCTTCCAGGGGGACTCCAACCTGACGGCGCTCAACCAGAGGTTCGGGCAGATCCACTCGGAGCTCAGCAAGTTCACCGACGACTTCGTGCAGTTCCAGGGCCAGAGCATTGCCTACGCCACCAGCGGCAAGCAGACCATTGACGGGTTGGAGGGCGACGTCCAGAACGCTCTGGACGCCAAGGCCCAGGCGGCAGGTGCGAGCGCGCTGACGAGCTGGAACACCAGCAGGATCAGCCTGATCACCCAGCTCGTGCAGGCAGGCGATCCCTCCGGTTCCCCCTATGCCCCCGACACCAGTGTCGCGGCCAAGGCGCTTTTTGACGTGACCGGATACGAGCTGTGGTTCCACATGCCGGATGCCGGCTTTGCCGCATCGATTGACGCGTCCCAAAAAAACATGCCGGACCTCATCAAGTCCTTTTCCAAGTCCTCCGCAACTCTTCTCAAGAACTGGGGGGACACGACCGACTTCACCGACCAGGTCTTTCAGCGCAAGGCGGACCTGTACGGCCTGCTCTATGAGATCTACGACCAGCTCGCGGTCTACGGGTCCGGCAATATCGGCGTTGCCGGGGACGGCAATGCGGCGGGATTCAAGGGCATTGCCGCGGCTGGCCTGTCCTTCCGGGCCAGCGCGCTGTCCAAGGCGGTGAGCTCGAAATCCGTGCCGCTGCCCCGCGTGATGAGCGCTCCCAGCTCCCCCACGTTCGGGCCGAACAGGCCGCTGAAGCAGATCAAGCCGCCGAACCCGAACAGCGGGCCGGCCATCCCGGCGCCTCATGCCATGGAGCTGGTTCCGCTTCCCGAGATTGGCGCCGGCTTCAGCCTCTCCTCCACAAGCATTCAGCTCAAGGAAGTGCCTTCTGGGATGCCATCCAGGGGAGTCCTGGACAGGTCCATTGCCAGCATCCCTTCCGCCATTACCGCGCCCGTAGCGTGGGTTCCCGTGATGACATACTTTGCCACGAAGCGCTCCGAGATCGCTCCCTACCTGGTGATCCCCCAGGTGACGCTGATGAACGGCAGCGCATCCAGCTCCAGCGAGCTGGAATCTCTCCTGCATGCAAGCTTCAACGCCACTCACCCCGTAGGGGTTGTGGAATACGAATACAGGATCGAGCCGATCTCCACGGACACTGGGACGGGAGCCGAGAGCTTGTACAAGAGCTTCTTCCATACCAGCGCCGCGAGCGTTCTCCCCACCGGCTTCTCGAATCCCTCGGCCAAAAAGGCGCAAGTCTCAGTCATGTCATCATCGTCTTCTCTGTACAGCGTATCCCCGTCCGTCAAGCTCGGCGGCAAGTCTGCCTCCATCTCTCAGGTCCTGAACCAGGGCAAGGGGGGTGCGGGAGGCGCCTCCATGGTCATGTCCCCCGCGCTGAAGGCAATCATCCTCAGCACCACGCCGTGGCTGTCGGTGGGAGACCTCCACGATGTCAACTTCCTGTTCATTCCCCAGATCCAGGACGCAGGAACCTACGCACTCTTCGTGAAGGTCCGAGGCGCCGGGGGCAAGACCATCATCCGCGAGGGACGGTTCAAGGTCGGCTATGCAACGCCGGGGCAGAAGGTGCCGGTGACCAGCGGAATGGATACGAGCGACAACACTCCTCCCACGACGCCGGTGGTGACGCTGAGCGGCGCCGCGACTTCGAACAAGGAGACCCTGTACGCGAAGTGGAGCGCGGATGACCAGTATTCCGGAATCCAGGGCTACCAGTACGCGGTAGAGGAGTACACGGATCAGACCGCGAAGGCGGGAACGGGCGCGGTCCAGGGCACGCCCCCGGCGCCAGGCGGTGGAAAGCTGGTGAGCAAGCTCCTCGTCTCACCGTCAGCAACCACCACCACGGCTCAGTTCTTCCAGTCCGGCCCCTTCGTCTCCGCGCAGGAAGCCGCATCCCACAAGTGGGTCGACGCTCAGGGCCGTACAGAGGCCAACATCCGTGGTCTTTCCCTGGAGCAGGGAAAGAGCTACGTCGTGTGGGTCATGGCGACAAACGGCGTGGGCCGGGCGAGCATCGGCCGGTCCGATCCGGTCATCGTGGACGCGCTTCCCCCCAACCCGCCGCAGATCACCGCGTTCCAGCAGACCTCGGCGGACGGCCACGCCAACTCATTGTCCTTCACCTTCACCCCCGGGACCGACACCGTGAGCGGCATCAGCGGGCACTCGTTCGCGCTGGGCTTTTCCGACAAGGATCAGAAGGCGTGGCCCTGGACCGTTGCGCAAGGAACCTCCGCCACCATAGTGAATCTTCCGTTGTCCAAGGGCTTGCAGGTGACCCTCCAGGTGAAGGCGGCCAGCGGCGCCGGGGTCGAGTCCACCACAACAAAGACGATCACCGTGGCATACGCGGGTGCCAAGCCTCCTGTGCCGCCCTCAGTCGTGACCAGTCCGCAGAACTTCACGTCAACCACCTCCGAGCTGGACTTTACCTGGTCTCCCGCCGTTGACCTGGACTCGGGAATCGTGGGGTATGAATACGGTGTTGGCACCTCTCCTTCGACGCCGGACGTGCTGGGCTGGACCGCGGCGGCGGGAAGCTCGACGCCGTACATCCTTGGGCAGGGTCCGCAGGGCGGGCAGGGGGGCCCGGACCTGAAGGCATCTGCGTCAGTAAGCCTGAAGGACAAGGGCCTGTACTACGCGCTTGTGCGCGCCACGAACGGCAGCGGTGTGACCTCCATCGGGGCCTCCTCCGCGGTGGTCGTGGACCTCGCGCCGCCCGAGGTGACGCTCACGCCAAAAGCGGAGAGCCCCGGGACGGACAGGATCGCGGTGGACGTGAACGCGCAGGATCCCGTTTCCGGAGTGGCCCGCTACCGGGCAAACGTCTGGCAGATGAAAGGCCCTGTTTCCGAAACGGAAGAACAATCGGCCATCGCGGTCCCCGTCATGGGATGGAGCTCGCAGGGCACCTTCCAGGGAAGCATGCAAAGCAGGAGAATCCAGCTCGCGAATCCTCCCGTAGGCCAGGCCTGGTACACCACGGACTGGCAGCCCATCACCAACGCGGCACCGCCGACTGCGGTCGACATCCAGGTGATCATCACGGGCTTCCCATCGCCCGGCCTGGAAGTCGGGAAATATTATCGCGTGACCGTTGAGGTGGCAAGCGGATCGGGCGTCTCGGCGGAGAGCACGGCGGCGGTGATCAAGATCGTGCCAGTCGCCTCGAATTACCGGTTTGCCCCCCGGTTCAGGAAGTAGCGAATGAAAAAAGCCGCGCGCCGTCGCCCTTGCGCTTGCAGCCTTCCTCGGTCTTGCCACGACAGGGGCATCCGCGCAGGCACACCAGCCTCCAGCCTATGTGCTCTCAGCGGGGGACAAGGTTGTCATCATCCTCGGAGACGTCCCACGGACCCTGGGCGGCTTCACCGTCCTTCGCAAGGGGCCCGGTGACGCGGATTTTCAGCCGCTCACGGCCGAGCCGGTCCGCGCCGTGGACGATCCTTTCCTTGCGCGCCAGTTGATGGGCGGAGATTTCGAGTGGATCAGCCGAAGAGTGGAGACCGTGGACCCGGATGCGGCATGGAGGCGGATCCGCTCACGGCCCGAACTGGGCGTGGTGCTCTCCTTCCTGAGCAACGGTCTGCGGATGGCCCTGGGGAGGACGTACTTTGACCTGGCAGTGACCCCCGGGCAGACTTACCAGTACCGGATCATCCTCCTCAACTCCGTGGGAAGGGAAGCGGCGCGGGTCGAAAAACAAGTCACGGTTGGCTCACCCCGCAAGCCCCCTGCGCCTGCAAAGGCAGCCGCCCAGACCAGCCCGACCGATGCCACGGTGAAATGGGACTATCCGATGTTCAAGGGCGGAGACGATGACCTCGCCGTCGGCTTCCTCGTCTCCCGGCAGGAGCGCGGAGCGGCTCCGCTCCTCCTCACCCCGTCACCCGTGCTCAGGATCGAGGGACAGCTGCAATTCATTGATGACGCTGCCTTGCTCGGGACTCCGGTGACCTACTCCGTGCAGGCCGTGGACATCATCGGGACGCTGAGCGATCCCGTGAGCACGCCGGAAGTGACAGTAAAGGACACCACGCCGCCGATGGCCCCCCAGGGCGTCACGGCCGTGGACCAGAAGGACGGGGTTCTCCTGGTATGGAAGATCTCACCGGAGGCCAAGGCGGATCATTACCTTGTGTATAAGAGCGGCTCTGAAGATTCCGGCTACCAGCCGATCAGCGCCGCGCCGATCCCCGTGTCCCAGCCGCGTTTCCTCGACCCGACACCCGTCCGCGGAGTGGTGTGGTACTACAAGGTCACCGTGGTGAGCAAGGGCGGAGTGCCCAGTGCCATGTCGGCCGCGGCCCCCATCATCCCGCACAAGACCACGCCTCCGGGAGCCGTGACGGGGCTGCAGTTCGTCGTGGATTCAAAAAAGAGGACCGTGTCCTTCACCTGGAACCCGGTGGCGGAGCCCGACGTGAAAGGATACCTGGTCTTCCGGGGGGATGGCAGGAACAGCCTCGTGCGCCTGACTCCCCGGCCGCTGCCGTCTTCCCCCAGTCCCTCCTGGCAGGACACCGGCTGGCAGGGAGGAGGTCTGCCGTCCGGGAAGACCCTCCTCTATGCCTTCGCGGCAATCGACACGTCCCTGAATGAAGGCGCGCCGGTGTTCGTGGAGGTGCCCATTCCGGACACTGCGCCGCCGGGCCCTGCGCTCGCGCTTTCCGCGCGATCCACGGCGGACGGCCGCGCCTCCCTGGCATGGCAGCCCACGGCGTCCCGCAGTCTTGCTCTTCACCGCGTGCAGAGAAAATCAGGCGGGGACTTCGCCACCGTTGCGGAGTTGCCCGCGGCAATTGTTACCTGGATCGATCCTGCGGCTGCAAAGGGAAAGACCTATACGTACCGGGTCATCGAGGTGAACGGCATCGGGGTGGAAAGCGCGCCTTCCCCGCTGGCCCGGCCGACGGTGACGTCAAACATCTCGCCGGACCCGCCCGTTTCCTTCTCCGCGGCGCTTACTCCGAAGGGTGTCACGCTGAAGTGGGCACCCTCGCCGTCCCCGGACACGACTGGTTACCTTGTGTACCGGGCCCCATACAAAGGAGCCCAGTTCATGCGCGTCACCCCGGCCCCGGTGCCCGACACCACCTGGATGGACGCGAAAGGCGGGAAGGACAACTTCTACGCCGTGGCCGCAGTAGACGTGTCAGGGAACGAAGGACGAAGGATCACGGCAGCCGTGACGGTGCCGGAGCAGAAAACAAGCCGAATGACGGGAAGAGCGCTGCGTACGGGAGTAACCCTGGGCATGCTTCTGGCGGCTGTCGTTCCCTTCCGGTCGTGGAGCCAGGTGCAGATCATCCGTGAGCTCCCCCAGACGGGGGAAAACCAGGTCCAGCCGGACTGGCATCCGCCGCTGCCGTCCGCGGAGGCCCCTGCTCCGGGAAGGGGACTTCAATTCGGCGGACGGATCAGCATCGGCGCGAGCGGAGGCATCAACGATACCGGCGCACAGACGTTCGACACGCTCCTGGCGTCCAACCTCTCTCTCCTGGTTCCAGGGGGAGGTACGTCGGGATTCCTGATCACCGCCGATGCCAGCCGCGCGCCCCGGCTGGACGGCCTGGACCAGGCCTACAAGGGCGGACTCAAGCTCACGTTCGACACGTGGCAGGCCGAGGTGGGGGGAGGCTGGGTGGATCACGAGAACAACCAGCCCGGCACATCGTCGGCGGATTCCACGGGAGACGCTCACGCGGCTGTCACATTGGGGATCATTCCGACTCTGCCGATCAGCGCCATGTATTCCTACGAGCGGCTCACCCAGTCACAATCGGACTCCACGGGTGCATCCTCCCAGACACGGGACGCGGCCCAGCACCAGGCCCAGCTCAAGGCCACCGGCTCCCTGGGGACGGTGGGTGTGGACACGGGGGCGAACTTTTCCAGCGTGACCGACTACGCGCAAAACAGCCAGACAACCGGGTTCGGCGGCAACGTCGGCCTCAGTGTCCCCGTGGCCTCGTTCGTGAAGGTCTATGCCACCCTCATCCCCCGCTATGACGCCACCACCTACTCGCAGACGGGCAACAGCTCTGCGAACACGAGCCTGGAAAGCGATGCCGGCCTCATCTTCCCTCTCTCCGAAACCTTTTCCTTCAGGGTCGGCGCTGCCAGGATCGACCATGGTCCGCGCAGTCGGGAGTATCAGCAAACACGGATCCCACGGTCCTGCCCTACAGCGTGACATGGAAGGCAACCGCGGGTGTCGAGTTGAAGCAGCAGGAGGGCATCAGCGCATCGTCGAACTACGGCTTCGGAAAGACGGTGGGCGGGCCCTATATCAATTCGCTGGATGCCAACGTCTCCTGGCATGGCCAGAAGAACGATCCCGTGAAGGAGCTCGCCGCCGGGGGGAGTGACTCGGTCTCCGTGGACGATTCCGGTGCCGTTGTCGACAACCGTGCATCGTGGAAGGCGTCAGTGCAGTTCGGTGACCAGGGCGCCCTGGCGGGCGGTGCGACGTATGTCGGAAGCGCCGACGGCATTTCCCAGGTTTCCCTCACCAACACCGCGCACGCGAACATCTCCCACCAGGTCACGCCGGAAGATCTCCTACGCGCTGGCGGCGATCTCTCCGACTCCCTGGGCCCCGACATCCAGTCCACGCTGATCCAGTCCTCGCAGGCAAAGCTCACCGTTGCACCAAGGTTCGGCGACAGGGTTGTCACTTTCACCGCCGACGATATCCTTGCGCTGGACCTCGAGGCGAGCCCGAACACCATCGTTTCCAAGGCCGGTGCCGGGGTCTCGGTGCCCGTGCTCCCCTTCCTGTCATCCCGCTACCGCTTTGACTGGGAATGGGACAGTCAGCCCTTTGCCGGGGCTGCCGCCGCGGACAGCAACTATCGCAATGCCCTGGGGCTGACGCTGAGCGGCCCCGGTGTCCCGTTCACGCTTTCCACCGAGTACGCCCTGTCTTTCGGTTTTCGCGGGCTTCGCCACGACGGCACCCTGTCCCTGAGCGCCGCCCTCTGGAAAGGGTTCGCGCTGCAAGGGTCCCTGGTCGTGGGAGAGTACGATTTGAACGGGGCCCCCGCATATCCCTTCCTGGCGTCGTTGAACGGCTCGTATAGTTTTTGAGTCCGGCTTACTGGTTGCCGAACGAGCTCCAGCGCGACCCATGAAGAACTTGGCCCTTTCCACCAGCCGCTCCGAGCTGGAGTGCTGCTTGAATCCGACTTTGTGGGGCCCGCTTTCTTTATCAGGAGGCCAACTTATGCTTCCCCTTGCGGAGGCGGCCCACGGCCTTGCCCAGCTCGTCGACGACGCGCAGCGTGTCTTCCATGATCCCAGAGACCAGGCGGTTTGCCCTGCCGGGCTCGTTCTGCCGCAGGTCGCCCATGTCGTAGAACGCCACGGTGGTCCCGTCACTGTGCGCTATCACGTCGGAGAGCCGTGTCTTGTTCGGCACGAGCGCGGCAACTCCGAAACAGTCTCCCGCGACGTAACGATGGGACCTGTTGGCCAGCGGGTATGCGGCTCCCTCCAGGATCTCGCACACGGTGGCGGCCGCCTCTCCCTTTCTCAGGATCATGTCTCCCTTTCCGAAACGGCGGACGACAACGCTGGTCTGGCCGCCCTCTTCAGCAGAAGCGGCCACCCCGAGCTTCTGAATCATTCCCGAAACCATGCGGACCTCAGGGGCTTCCAGCCCGTGCCGGCGGCCATAGATGGAATCGTGCTTGACCGTTGCCTGGTCCCGCGCAATTTTCATTGCTTCTGAGCGCACATCCTTTTCTGTTACGCCTGCGATGTTCTGCTCTATTTTCATTTGATCATGAAACGGACATTGCGCGTGCCTGCAGCGCACGGCATATATTCCCTTGACGAGTCGATACGGCATCCTGCACCTCCTGTGTATTCCCTGGGAGACCTGCGGGGTTCCTGCACCTCAAAGTGTAGCACCGGAAATCCAGAACCTCCGCGAGCACAAGTCCGGAAGGTGGGGCCCCTACCCCTGGAGCGTTCGAAGCATGTACAACTGGATGTAGCGCACAAGCGGATCGCGGTTCCCGATTTTCGCCAGGCTCCTGCTCGCGGAAAGCTGTTCGGCAAGGGAAGTGATACGGGCCAGGTCCGGTGGGCGTGCAACGAAATCGCGGCGGATGGGATGGACGAAATCCTGGACGAGCGCGTTCACGTCGCGGACAAGGTCCTGCTTCGGAGCGGCCTCCAGGATGGGATTCCACTTTTCAACAAGCTCTGCAAGCACAGTGTCCAGCTTCTCCTCCGGAGGAACGAAGGTGGAGAGAAGGGCACGGATGCTTTTCTGAAAGCGCTGCAACGCAAGCCGTTCTGCAGCGGCGTCTGTGCCGCCCGCGGCATTCGCAACTCGCGCGGCACTCGCCACCGTGCCGCTTTTGCCGCGGCCGTTCGTGGTGGTGACCGGCGCCGCGGCCATGCCCCGGGCCGGCTCCGCGCGGGTCCGTGCAGCTGGGGGCAGCAACAGCGCTTCCTTCTGTTGTTCCCTTCCTCGGAACAGCATCCTGAGAAACCGGGCGATTCCCCGGATCACGGGCAGCGTCTGCCAGAACGGAAGATACGAGCGGGCTTCCCGGAGGAGGCGGGCACGCGAGAGTCCGAGAAGCGCCGTCATGGGTCTCAGCACGCCCTGCGGGGTGAAACACCGGGACAACTCCTGTTCGGTCTCCTCGGCCAGGAGGGAGCTGCGCAGCAGTGCAAGCAGGATGGGCCCGTTGGCCAGCGCTGCCAGCACGGGGAAACCGTCGCGGACGCGCAGTTCCAGATCCCTGCGAAATGCGGGGTCGCTCTGCGTGATGGGCGGGATCCGGTCCTGCCGCATCCGGCTCCACCCAGTTTTTCACGTACTGGACGCGCAGGGCGTCCGCGGCATCCGTCATCGTCTTCAGGAAGACCGGCGCAAGCAGGTCTCTCTGAACAAAGGAGTCCCGTCTTGTCGGTGCGTGGTGGAGCCTCAAGAGCCAGGGGAGGGCCGCGTCATCCCTTTTCTGGAGGTTCTCGCTGAGGAACTCGTGGATGAACTCCCGGGAGTGCTTTGCGGCGTACGCGGTTCCCTTCTCGTCGTTAAGCTGGTACAGGTCCTGGTACCCGAATACGAAGGGCGCCCGCCTCACCTGCTGTTCCAGGGCCCTGCGATCCGCGGCTCGTTCCTGCTCCCGCTGCGCCTCCCCCTTCATGTAGAAGACCATGAATGAGACGAGATAGGCCGACTGGAGTATCCCCGTGTCCAGCTCGGTGCGCTCGGCCTTTCGGCCCGTGTCCTGCGCCATGACACCTGAGAGCGAGCTCCAGAAGCGGAAGCTGAACTCCGTGGGAACCAGGATCGTGGCGGCTGCCTTGCGAGGCCGCAGGGTTATGTCCTCCAGGGCCTGCCGGGCGGAGACTTCGCTTCCCCTGAGCACAGTGGTGAGCTTCGACTCCGCATAGGCAGCATTCTTCATGTCCTGGAGGTAGCGGCTGATCCTCGCCACGGCTGCATCGATGAGCTCGGTGCGAGAGCACGTTCGAGGGACAATGATCGAGGGGACGCCTTCCGGGAAGATCAGCTTGACGACCTGCGGGGAGCCCGGTTCCGCCTCGCTGAACAGCTCGCGGAGCTGGGCCTTTGCATCCACCGCAAGGATCTGGCCGGCCGGTATGGGCACTGGCGCCGTCTCCTCCCGAGGGAAAGGCCGGATGGGGTCCCGGGTCAGCTTTCGGTATTCATCCACGAGAGCGAACACGGGAAAGTCCGGGCAATGAAACGGAGAGGAGTCGCCCGTTTTCCGCCTCCAGTGTGAATGCTCCCTTGAAGGCGAGCTCTTTCACGCCCGATTCTATCACGGCTGCATCGAGCCGCTCCGGCGGAATGGTGCGCAGGAAAAGGTTCATGTCTATGGTAGCGCTTTTCGTGCTGAGCGCAAAAGCCTGCAACTGCCCGAGGAGATCCTCGCTGCTCATGCCCGTCTCCGTAGAGTAGTATAGGCAATCACCGGGGTGCAGGCAACATTTTGAAGATTTCAACCGTCGGCGTGACGTTCGTGAGAAACGGTTTCAGCTCGCGGGATCGGAGATCTTGTTGTGACGGATCAGGTCAAGCAGCGCCCGGACGCCGCTTGCAAACCGGACCGGCGTCTCCACGTATCCCCATCCTTCCTGGAACTGCCACAGACCGTCGTAAGCCCTGTCATGAAACGAATGCACGAAGTGCGGCACGCCGTCTTCCTTGAGCATGAGATCGAGAAGAGATGCCTCGACCTGATTCTCCAGCGCCAGACGTGCCTGCTCTTCACTCATTCCCGGGACCCGACCAGAACGTACAATTCCGGTGACTCCTGTGCAAGCCCGAACACGGGAACTCCCGGCGTGCTACACTCGGGCCTGCGGAGCTGCTGTGCCTGGAGAAGATCGCCCATCATCGAACCGGCTGTCCCGGTCCCTCGACCTTCGTCTCTCCCTCCTCGGAGGCAGGGTGGACGGGGACCCGCTCCTGATTTCGGATTTTCACGATTTCATCGAAGCATATTTGCGTGAGAAACTTCCCGAGCTCGGGGAGGGCAGCGACTTCGCGGATCTTCTTCGCGCTTTCTCCCGACGGCTTGGACCTCGCGGCCGCAGGCCTGAGGATCTACGCGCTGTTTCGCGTCTTCTCCAGGAACACGAGGTCCTGCGCCGCCACGGCACCGGAGCGGGAACGCTCTGACCCGGAGGAAACACGAGCGGCAAGGCACAATTTCCTCAGGTTCTGCGAGCTGTGCGGCATCGAAGCCGGAGTGCACGAGGCGCTTTCCCCGGCCCTCCTTCAATGGAAGGAACGACGCGCCTCGCCGGAGCGCGGAGACGCACGGGCACGGCTGCAGTACGCCATCCTGGACTCCCAGGAAGAGAACGCCGCGCTCCTGGCGAGATCCGTCGAGTGGGCCCATGACAGGAAACGGCTGGCTGAGCTGGACGGAGAGGTGCTGCGCTTGAGGGCAGAACGCCAGAGGGCCGTCGAGCGCGGCGCGGCAGGAACGGAACGGACGGCAGCTGTTGACGGCGAGCTCGAAGAATGTGATCGGCAGAAAGCCGCGATCAGCGCGCGCCTGGACACCTACCGGGACCTGGACGAGTACGTCCAGAATGTCAGGCGCTATTCCCTGTACACGCGCACCCGCATGGACTACGAGCGCGGCGTGATGCAGCTCACCGCGGAGCAGGCTGAAGCGGTGGACGCCGTTCGTCCGGGACGGGACTTCCTCATCCGCGGTGGAGCCGGGACAGGGAAGACAATCGTCCTGCTGCACGCGCTCGGCTCGATTGTCCGCGAATTGCAGGGCGAGCTGTCGCTTCGCCCCGGCGCTCGGATTCTTTTTCTCACCTACACGAACACGCTCGTGAAGTACGACCGGTACGTTGCCGAGATCCTCCGCGAAAGTGACGCGGACAAGGTGATTTATACGGCAGACAGCTTTTTCCAGGACCGCCTGAGGCTGCTCGGGCGGCAGCAGAAGGTCGACTTCGGGGTCGTGAGCCGGCTTTCCGCCACGCTCAACACGACGGGGTTCTTCTCGGCGCAGGAGCTGGCCGTGGAGATCGAGGACTTCCTGTTTGCGAACCTGGTGACCCGCAGGGAATACGTGGAGGAACGCATCCCGCGGAGGGGGATGCGGCAGCCGCTGTCCACGGGGCAGCGCGAGGTGATTTGGGGACTGCGGCAGAAGGTTGTCGAGGCAATGGAGCACGACGGCGTTCTGAGCCGGAATTATTCACGCTCTGTTCTCATCGACCGCCTCGAAAAGGAGCCGGAGGATTCGCCGCTCAAGGAAGTGGACTTCGCCTTCGTGGACGAGTCCCAGGACCTCACTGCTGCGGACCTCAGGGCGCTGAAGATGATGAGCCGGCGCGGGTTGATCATGGCCGGAGACACCGGCCAGAGCATCTACGGCGTGAGCTCGCCGTATCGCCGCGCAGGCGTGGAAATTGCCGGCCGCACGAGGGTGCTGCACTCCAGCTTCCGCAACACGGTGCCCATCCAGGAGATAGCCGATGCGTACCGGGCGCTGTCCGGGCTGGAGGAAGAGGAGGGTGCAGGCGCCGTGGCGTTTCGCGACGGCCCTGCTCCCGAGCTGTACACCGCGGGCACGCGCGCCGAGCTTACGCACCTGCTGTTGAGAAAGACGGCGCTGTTCATCGACACCCTGGGATACGACCCCGAGAACATTGCCATTTTGGCGCCGACAAAGACGGACCTGGCCACCATTGGGGATGCCCTCGGTCATGCAGGGTACCGCTACGCGAATATCCGCGACGAAGAGTTTTCCTTCAAGGAGACAGGGACAATTCGGCTCTCAACGCTGCACTCGAGCAAGGGCCTGGATTTCGCGGTGGTCCTGCTGTACCTGCCGGCACTTCCGCCGCGCGGAGAATTCGACGAACGCGCCGGGCAGGGCATCGTGCGAAATCTCCTGTACGTCGCCATGACGCGCGCGATGGACAACCTGAACGTATTCACCCTGGAGGGCGCGCACGACGGACAGCAGGAAGAGCCGCTGCAGGACCTCGTGCGCGTCTTCCGTCACTACCGGCGCAAGGCTCTCGCTTCCCTTTTGGGCTGATTCCTCACACCGGCGGCCCGAACGCAGTCATGCCCGGCGCGTTGTCCCGGTCCGGACAGGAGAGCGGCCCCGTCCCCTCCGCACGGAGACCGCGCGAACCGGCTTCGGCTGATTGATCTCGATGGGGGGCGGAGGGGTGAGGGCCTTCGTGACGGCGGGGCCGATGAGGTTCATGAACAGCGCGGCGGTCTTCTTGAAGGGCAGCAGGAGCGGATAGTCGCGGTTTGCCCTGTTGGCCCAGTGCCTGCCGATGAGGCTGGTGTACATGGACAGAGTCTGGACCGCGGTGGACAGGTCCAGGGCGCTGAACAGCTCATCGGCGATGCCGAATGGCATGCTCAGCATGAGCGGCCCTCGTGCGTATTCCACCGCCCACACACCGTCGGTGAAGTTCATGCCGCAGGCCTGCCCCTTGCCCACGAAGATGCGGTCTCCCGGCCGGTAAATCCTCTTCTCGAACTGGCCTTCGGCGAAGTACCAGGTCTCACCATCAATGACCGTGTCCCAGAACGACACGCGGTGCCGGCCCGAATGGCCTTCGGAGCCTATGGGCGTTCCCCAGATCATGACGTACTCCCAGAGGGAGGCGAAGTACAGCTTCATCTGGATCATCGCGCCACCGGCGATGCTGTAGATCCACGGCTGGGAATGATCGATATGGCCGGGGTAGCGCCGCTCGATCCCGCGGGCGATGACGTCGAACATCTGCGGTTTCCGCCTGCCAAGACCGGCCATGGCACACTCGTGGATTACCTCGGGGTCGAAAATATAGCGGATCATCGGCTCCTCCCTCACCTGCTCGTCGATGGGTACCTCGGCTTCCAAGGTACCCATCGAACGGTCGTTGTGACAAGGAGGGCTGCAGGTGCTGCACCAGGTCTGCTCGCGCTGCACCAGGGGCCGGGGCTGCTGTTCCCCCGGTCCTACAGGTTGTCCTCAAGCCACGCGAAGATGCGCTCGTTGGAAACAGCGGTCGCCCCTGTCTGGACGTGAAGCTGTGCTGTTTCGCGGGCGGTGAACAGGAGGTAATCCTTTGGGCACCTCAGTGCATCGTACAGTTCCCTGGCCTGCCCGAACTCCTCCGCCTCGCCGTCAATGACGAGGGTCTTCGCCGTGATCTTCTCCGCGTATCCCCTGTTGGTGTACTTTTTCATTTCCACCATGAGCTGTGCAGGCGTGAAGCACCCGTGCTTCCACATCGTGTCGCGCATGCCCCAGCGCATGAAGGGGTTTTCCTCGATCACCTTGTTCACGATCGTGTTGAAAGTGTCGGGATCTTTCTCGGGGAGGTCGGCGATCTCCGGGAGCCTCTCAGAGATGAACCCGGTGACGATCCTTGACCACTCGTACACGCCGGGATTGACCACCAGCAGCTTCAGCCGCTTTTCGAATGCAGCGGCCCGGGGCACAAGCGCGCCTCCCATGGAGAGTCCCATGAGGGCGATGCGCCGCGCGTCAACGCCCGGCTGGCGGAGGGCGAAGTCCACGACCGGCGTGATGACCTTCTCCCAATCGGGCCTGAACGCAAGCCCCTGGAGGCGCAGGGTCTGTCCCATGCCGGGCCCGTCGACAAGGAGGCAGTGCCAGCCCCGGGCATTCGCTTCCTGTGCGATGTACGTGACATCTTCCGCCCATGCGTCTCGACCCTCATGGACGATGAGAAGGGGCGCCGTGCCTGCCGCCTGGGGCGCCCGGAAGAAATAGCCCGGCAGCGTCGTGCCCTCGTAGGGAATCCGGACCTGCCGCGCAGGAAGGGAGAGGAGGCCAATGGCCCTCACGTACGAGCTGACCTCCTTTTCCGCCATTTGTCGAATCTCGGGCGCCAAGGGTACGGGATGGCGGTGCAGGGCAGCCCTGTAGTAGGCAGACGCCCGCAGGTATGCGGAGCCGGCGCCCAGCGAGTGTCCTGCCCGGGCATCCGCATCCGCCATCCCGCGGACACGCTCCGCGGTGGCGAACCACTGCCGCGTCCAGCTCATCTCGTCATCTGCGCTGACGCGGCCGGCCGTGTCCAGGACTTCACCAATGTCGGTCATGCCGTGTCGGGCTTCGCTCAGGTAGAAGAGAAGGACCTGGTCCAGGATCGGATCGGGCATCATCTGCAGGTCATACCAGGGGCGGGTGGGAGAGTCTTTCCCCGCGGGCTGCGGGCCGGCGCCGCCGCCCGCTTCTTGTGCAAAGAGGGGCGCGGCCAGGGCAATCCCGATGGGAATCGCGGCAACGCTGATGCGCTGCAGGATGGACAAGCCCGAATTTCGATATGCCATTGTTTTCTCCTTTGCCCGATTGGACGGTGGAGCGGCGCTTTTCACTTCAGGGGGAAGGGCTGCGCCACAATGAGAGGGGCTGACGGCGCAGCAGATGGGCTGCCGCGTGCAGCAAGAATCGGGTTGCTTCGAGTCTGCCGTGCAGTACAATAACATCAGGACAAAAGCATGATGACCATGGAACAGCTCGAGGAAGACTACCACCGGGTGGAGAGAGCGATCCGCTTCATTGAGGATGAGGCCCTGCGCCAGCCATCCCTGGCGGAGATTGCGAACGCGGCAGGTCTCAGCGAGTTTCATTTTCAGCGCCTATTCAGCCGCTGGGTGGGAATCAGTCCGAAACGTTTCCTGCAGTTCCTGACCAAGGCGTACGCGCGCCGGCTGCTGGAAGAATCCCGGGACGTGCTGAGCGTAACCTATGACGCTGGACTGTCCAGCCCCGGCCGCCTGCACGAGCTGTTCGTCACCTGTGAGGCGGTCACCCCGGGAGAGGTGAAGTCCCGTGGTGAGGGCCTCACCATTGAATACGGGTTTCATCCATCGCCCTTCGGCAGGTGCATGCTGGCCGTCACCGAAAGGGGAATCTGCGGGCTTTCGTTCGTCCAGGAGGGACCGGAAGAGACGCTCGTTCACAATCTTTGCGCGCGATGGCCGGGTGCGCGCGTCAGTCTCAGCCCCGAATCGACGTCGGGGATTGCGCACCGGATCTTCTCTTTCGAGGCGCAGAGCGAGCCCGGTCCCCTGCACTTGTTCATCCGGGGAACAAACTTTCAGATCCAGGTCTGGGAGGCGTTGATTCGCATCCCGTTCGGCAAGGCAGTCACGTACGAGGACGTTGCGCGCCACATCGGAATGCCGAACGCTCCCCGGGCGGTCGGAAACGCCGTGGGAAGCAATCCGATCCCCTTTCTCATTCCCTGTCACCGCGTGATTCGAAAGATGGGAGAGTTCGGCAACTACGGAGAGGGACCTCAGAGAAAGAAGGCCATCCTTGGCTGGGAGGCAGCCCTGACCAGGGGCGAGGAATCCGCGTGATCAGCACCACGTGCCGCGAAGCCGCCCTTCTTGCAGCGCAGGAGTCCCTTCTTGCTGCGCAGCAGCCCTTCCTGCAATAGTAAGACCCAGGGAGGACACGATGAAGCTGACAGGCAATACCATTGTCGTCACGGGCGGCACTTCGGGGATCGGAAGGGCGCTCGTGGAGAAGTTTATCGGGATGGGCAACAAGGTGGTGACCTGCGGCAGGCGAAAGGACAGGCTCGATGACCTGCGGTCCCGCTTCCCCGGCGTGTCCGTGTTCTCCTGCGACGCGGCAGACGAGGCGCAGCGCGTGGCTTTCGTCGAGTGGATCAGCGCCGGCAATCCTGATGTCAATGTTCTGGTCAACAACGCCGGCGTCCAGCTCGTGACTGACCTGACCAGGCCCGTGGACGTCGGCAGAGTGCGCAGCGAGGTGGAGATCAATTTCGTGGCGCCGCTGCACTTCGCCTCCCTCATGGCTCCGCTGATCGCAAAGAAACCGGGGGCCGCCATCGTGAATATCAGCTCGGGACTTGCGTTTTCACCGCTCGCGTTCATGCCGGTCTACTGCGCAACCAAGGCCGCCGTTCACTCGATGAGCCTCAGCATGCGCCGCCAGCTCAGGGACCTCGGCATCAGGGTCTACGAGATCGCACCCCCCGGCGTCGATTCCGAGCTTGGGCGCGAACGCTGGCAGCCGGGCCAGTCCTCCCACGGAGGAATGCCCGTCGCCGAGTTCGTCGAGGCAATGGTGAAGGCCCTTGAGGCGGATCTCCCCGAGGCCGCGGTCGGGCAGGCCGAAGGGATGAGGGCGAAGCGCGAAGGTCTGTTCGACGCGATGAACCACTGAGCCGCGGTTCTTCCCTGGGTCGCACGGTAACCGATGAGCTCGACAGCCTTCCTTCTTGCCGGCGGCGCAATCCTTCTTTGGAGCTCGCTTGCTCTGATCAGCTCCCAGCTGGGACACCTGCCGGCGATTCTCATGACGGGAATGGCCCTTACCATCGGCGGTGTGCTCGGGATAGTGCGGCTGAAAGACTGGCTCGTTCCGATCCCGACCCTGCTGCTGGGGATCGGGGGCATCTTCGGGTACCACGTCATGCTCTTTACGGCATTCCGGATGTCCCCGATCGTCGAAGCCAACCTCGTCAACTACCTGTGGCCGCTTCTCATTGTCCTTCTCACGCCGGCCGTCCTGCCGGGTTTCGGATTGAAAATGCACAACGTGCTGGGTGCCGTCATGGGCATGGCCGGCGCCGCGCTCATTGCAACGGGGGGCTCGATCCATCCTGACCTCTCTGCTCTCCCCGGCTACCTGCTGGCCGCGGCTGCCGCCCTCACATGGGCGTTGTATTCCCTCCTCACGAAGCGCGCTCCGGCGTTCGGCAGCGGCGCGGTCGGAGCATTCTGCCTTGCCGCGGGGCTGCTTTCCCTCGCGCTGTACTTTGTGCAGGCAGGCGGCAGCGGCTTTGACGTGATCCGTGGATCCGACTGGCCGTTTCTTCTCCTCCTCGGCATCGGGCCGATGGGGGCGGCGTTCTTTCTCTGGGATGCCGCATTGAAACGGGGTGACACCAGGATAATCGGCTCCCTCTCGTACATGACGCCGCTGCTTTCGACGCTCGCCCTGACCCTCATCGGGGGCCGAACGATGAGCCTCCTTTCAGGAATTGCAATGGGGCTGATCGTTGCGGGAGCAGCGGTGGGCTCGCTGAAAGTCAGGCAGTGACCAACGTGACGAACCCGGGTTGGACTCCGCCGGAAAACCGCGGTACTTTACCCGCATGAAAAATCGCGCCGGGAAGCGTCCAGCCTTGCGCTGATGGGGCTGTTCGCGGCCACCGCAGCCGGTGGCATTGACCCGGATCGAAGGATCGAGCTGAACCTGAAGGAGCGGAAGGAATGACGATCTTCACGGATGAGCAGATGCGCGAAGGAATCGCAGCGTCGAAGGGGTTTTGCGTGGTCATCCTGAGAAAGACGGCGCGGCGCCAGGAGCCGGGCGTGGAAAAGATCATCTGGGAACATGGACGTCGGAACTTCGGGCTTCGCGCCGACGGCGTGCTGCCCATCGTGTGCCCCGTGAACGACGGGACCGATCTCAGCGGGGTTGGGATCTTCACGACATCCGTCGAGGAGACGAAGAAGATCATGGACGATGATCCCGGCGTGAAGGCGGGAGTATTCGAATACGAAATCCATCCCTGCCGCGGCTTCCCCGGTTCCGCTCTTCCGCAGTAGGTGAGGCGGGGTTGCCCTGGTGGACGATATCGGCATCCTCGTGATTGGCGCGGGGGTCATTGGACTGGCCGTTGCCGAGCGTCTGGCGCGGTCCCGTGACCGGATGGTCGTAGTGGAAAGGAACGAAAGCTTTGGACGGGAAACCTCTTCACGGAACAGCGAAGTCATCCACTGCGGCATGTACTATTCCGAGGATCTGCTGAAGACCCGGTTGTGCGTGCGCGGGAATCCGCTCCTCTACGAGCTGTGCAGGACCGCGGGCATCCCCTTCCGGAAGACCGGGAAAATCGTGGTGGCGGCTGACGAAGCAGAAGCGGGAGTTCTTGAAACAATCGTCGCCCAGGGCCGAAAGAACGGAGTCCCCGGCCTGGAGATTGTCGATGTTCGAAAGCTGGAGGCGCTCGAACCTTCCGTCAGGGGAGTCAGGGGACTGCTGAGTCCCGAGAGCGGAATCGTGGACAGTCACGCGCTGATGGCATTCCTCCAGCACGGCGCAGCCTCGCGAGGAGTGACATTCGGCTATTCCTGCACCGTGCGCAGCGTTACGGCGACGTCGGCCGGGTTCATCGTCGAGATGACTGATGCCGACGGCAGCCCGCTTTCACTGCGGGCAGGAATCGTGATCAATTCGGCGGGGCTGGACGCGGACCGGATAGCGGAAACCGCGGGCATCGACCCGGAAGAGGCCGGCTACCGCATTCACCCCGCAAAGGGAGAATACTTCCGCGTCGCCTCCCGGCACACGGGGAAGCTGCGCCGCCTCGTTTATCCCGTTCCGTCCCCGGTCCATCTCGGGGCGCACGCCGTCCTCGGGCTGGACAACGGGCTGAAGATCGGGCCCAGCTCTTTCAGCGCCGAGAGGGGTGACTACAGCGTGGACCCTTCGCATGCCGGGGACTTCCTGGCAAAGGCTTCGAGGTTCCTGCCTTTCCTGGCGCCGGGGGATCTCTCCCCGGACATGGCGGGAATTCGGCCGAAGCTCTATCGGCTGGGAGAGCCTTTCCGGGACTTCGTGATCCGGGAGGAAAGCGGCCGCGGGCTTCCGGGACTCGTGAACCTTGTCGGGATGGAATCACCGGGTCTCACTTCCTGCCTGGCCATCGCCGAGGAAGTGGAGAGGCTGCTCCCCGATTGATTTGCTTGATGGCTCGCCGGTGTCCCGTGCAGCATATCCGTCAGGTAATCGAGCCGGCGCAACAGCTCGTGCTCGATTGGCAGGAGCGTCATTCCCCGGTATAGTGACGGGATGAAAAATGCATTTCTCAGCCGCTACGGACCGTGGGCAATGGTGGCCGGCGGTTCGCAGGGGCTGGGAGCCTCGTTTGCCGACGAGCTGGCGATGAGGGGGCTGAACCTTCTCCTCATTGCACGAAAGCAGGGGCCCCTGGAGGAAACGGCGGAATCGATACGCGCAGGCCGCCGCGTCCAGGTCAGGACGGCGTCGATCGACCTGGCGGGACCCGGGTTCCTGGACAAAGTGGAAGCCGCGTCGGCCGGGCTGGAGATCGGGCTGCTGGTCTGCGACGCTGCGCAGGCGCACACGGGCAAATTCCTTGACGCGGACCTGGAGTCTTCTCTCCGCATCCTGGACACCAACTGCCGCGCGCCGCTCTCCCTGATCCACCGCTTCGGCGGGCTGATGGCCCAGCGGGGCCGGGGAGGAATCGTGGTGATGTCCAGCCTGTCCGCGTTCTGGGGTTCTCCGTACGTGGCGGTCTACGGCGCCACGAAGGCATTTCTCCTGAACCTCTCCGAGGCGCTGTGGAAGGAGCTCGGGGCGCTGGGTGTTGACGTGACGGTCTGCGCGGCAGGCCCGGTCCTCACGCCGAACTACCTGTCGAGCAAGCCCGCGAATTCGGGCCCCTCCGCGCTGGAGATGACCCCGCGGAACGTGGCCCTTGCGGCGCTGGGGGCTCTTGGAAGAAGGCATCTCGTCGTGCCCGGGGCGCTGAACCGGCTTGCACGGTTTTTCATGGGCAGGTTCGTTTCGCGCAGCGCGGCAGTAACACTTCTGGAGAAGAGCACGGCCCGCATGTACGGCGGACTGAAATGATCTCCGCTGTCACCGGTGCTTCGGGTCACGTGGGCGGGAATCTCGTCAGGACCCTCCTGTCGGAGGGTCGGACGGTGCGCGCTCTCGTGCGCTCCGATCGTCGCTCCCTCGAAGGCCTCGACGTACAGGTCGTCGAAGGCGATATTTCCGATCCGCGTGCCCTGCGCGCGCTCATGGACGGCGCAGACACGGTGTTCCACTGTGCCGGCAGGATCTCCATCGTCGGGGCCGAGGGCGGCCTCGTGGAGAAGACGAATGTCGGCGGCGTGCGGAACATCGTCCAGGCCTGCCGGGACTCAAGGGTGAAGCGCCTTGTCCACTTCAGCTCGATCCATGCGTTCAGCACCAGGCCGAATGACCGACCGATCGACGAAACCCGCGAGCTCGCACTCGGTCCCGGTCATGCCCCCTATGATCGTTCGAAGGCCGAAGGCCAGACAGTGGTCCTGGAAGCGGCACGGCAGGGACTCGATGCCGTCATCGTCAACCCCGGCGCCGTCGTGGGGCCGTTCGACTACAAGGTGTCGCGGATGGGCTCCGTGTTCCTTGACATCTGCCACGGAAGGCTGCCCATGCTGATCAACGGCGGCTACAACTGGGTGGACGCGCGCGACGTTTCACGGGGGGCAGTGCTCGCGGAGCAGAAGGGCAGGACGGGAGAGAGCTACCTGCTGACCGGGCACTGGGTCCACATTCGCGAGGTGTCCCGGCTCATCGGCCGGCTGACCGGCCGCTCCACGACGCTGGCGCGCCGCGCCGATCTGGCTTGGGTATGCGGCCTCCTGGTTCTCACTGGGCTGGGGCAGGATGCGGGGGAAGGCTCCCAAGTTCACTCCCGCGGCCATCACGGCAATCCGGAGCCACCGCGTGATCAGCCATGAAAAAGCCACCCGGGAGCTCGGCTATCGGCCCCGTCCCTTCGAAGAAACCATGCGCGACACCCTGGACTGGTTCCGCACGGAGGGGATGCTGGACCGACGATAGCCGCCCGGCGGCCGGTGCCGGGCGCCCCGCGCCAATGTCACGGGGTACCGTGACCGCGGCGCTGGCTAGTGCAGGTCGATTTCCTCCACCCCCTCCCAGCCGGGCGGGATTCCTTGACGAACAAGATTCTCGCACCGGGTGCGGTAGATCTCCAGGACCGTGTCTTCAGGGTTGCCGCGCTGGAGGTCGGAAACAACGCCAAGCGCCTCGCCGAACCTGCGGTTGAAGTACGCCCGCTGGGCGGCGGCGAGCTGTGTGCGGTAGGAAATCCGCCGTTCTTTCTGCACGTCCGACTCGCCGTCCAGCACCTCGAAGACGAGCACGGCTTCCTGTCGTCCCCTCACGCGAACCCGGTCAATGAAGCGGCAGGGAAAGCGGCCCGGCGCTTCCAGGGACTTCAGTGTCTTCCCGGATGTGAGGATTCCGGATCCGTAGAACCGGGTGAGGGTCTGAAGGCGGGACCCCAGGTTCACCGCGTCAGCAATCACGGACCCGTCCATCCGCTCGTGCTCTCCGACCGTCCCGAGCATCAGCATTCCCGCGTTCACGCCGACACCGATCGAGATCGGAGGATAGCCGCTGTGGGCCCGATGCGCGTTGTATTCTGTGAGAGCCTGGCGCATCGCCACCGCCGCGGCCAGCGCGTCGTCAGGCTTCCGGGGAAACAAAGCCATGATAGCGTCCCCGATGTACTTGTCGATGATTCCGCTGTTGTCCCGGATCTTGGGTCCCATCCTGCGGAGATAGGAATTGAGGAAATTGAAATTCTCGAACGGGGTCATCGTCTCGGACATCCGCGTGAAGGAGCGGATGTCCGAGAAAAGCACCGTCATTTCCCGCTGGATCTGGTCCCCCAGCTTCACGTCCAGGATGCTTCCCCGGTCCAGGAGCCGGAGAAGCTCGTGCGGAACAAACCGGCCATAGGCCTCCAGGAGTGCCTCCTGCCGCGCGCTGTAGTCCTGGATGGTCTGGGCCATGTCGTTGAAGCTGATGCTGAGCCTGCCCACCTCGTCCCGGGAACTGACCGGTACGCGGATTGAAAGGTTGTCCTTGTCGAACGTGCGCACCACGCGTTCCAGTGTGACGATACCGTGCGTGAACAGCGTTCCCAGCAGGATGGAGCTTGCCACCGTGAGGGCCAGCGCGCCGGCGATCACCGCCAGCGTCACCGTTGTGGCATTGGAGAGAATGGCGTGCACGTCAGTGTCCACCATGTCGATGCCGAGCATTCCGACGAAGACCCCGTTGCGGGCGAACAGGGGAGCGTACCCGCTGATTGAGTTCACCTTGAAATCAGGATCATAGGTCCAGGCGTCTTCCACCATGGCTGACTTCTCCACCATGGCGCGGCGCGCCACCGGGAAGTCGGACACGTCGAGCTCCGAGCCGAAGTGGGAGATGTCCGGTGAGTCCCGGCTTGTTCGCCGCCTGGGCGGCCTTGCTGGTCAGGACGTCCCCGTCCACGATGTACAGCGCCTTGTTCGGATCCGAGGTCGGATAGAAGGTGTAGATGAAATGGACGAGCCGGCTTTCAACGCCGCGCACACGGTTCAAGGCATTCGAGACCGACCGGAAATCCGCTGACGACTCGGCGCGGTTTACCGCCTTGTCCGTCAGGTTGCCGCGGAGGCCGGCCTTCGAGCCGGGCAAGCGCCTCCGTGTCCACCACCTGTGCCCCGAGCTTTGCAAGATCCTGGACACGTCCCTGCATCTGGCGCAGGAGGCCGGCATCCAGGATCCGGTAGACGCTGAAGGAGAGCAGGCCGCTCACAACCGAGCCGACCAGCAGGAAAGTGAGAATGATCTTCAGCCTGAGGCTGAAGTTCACGCGCACTTTCCCGCGTCTTCCACCTGCGGGATCCGCAGCCTGGTTCTTGTCGGTTGTTTCCACTTCCTTGCCGGTGGTCCGAATGTAGCGGTGCCGCTCGGGATTGTCTATGCTATACTCACCCGCTTTTCAACGGGAGGTTGGACCGTGGCGCTGAGCCCTGCCTGGTGGAAGAAGGCCCGTGACATCGTCGGCGGGAGGATCGTGTCCGATCCGTCGCTGCTGGAGCCGTATGGCCGCGACGAATCGGCCCCGGAGGAGTTCCGCCTTGTTCCGCAAGCCGTCGTCCGGCCGATCGACGAGGGAGAAGTCGCCGCCATCCTGAAGCTCTGCCGCGGCGAGAAGGTCCCCGTCACGGTGCGCGGCGCGGGAACGGGCCTTGCCGGTGGCTGCGTGCCCGGCCGCGGTGCAATCGTTCTCTCCACGGAGCTGATGGACAAGGTCATCGACGCGGATCCCGCCAACCTGACGATCACCGTGCAGGCGGGAGTCCCGTTGAGGAAGCTCTACGAGGCAGTGGAGAAGATGTCACTGTACTTCCCGCCCCACCCCGGCGACGAAGGGGCCTTCGTGGGAGGGGCCGTGGCCGCGAACGCAGGCGGTGCGCGAGCGGTGAAATACGGCACCGTGCGGCGCTTCGTCGTCGGGCTCCAGGTCGTGCTGGCTTCCGGGGAGATCCTGGATCTCGGCGGCAAGTACATCAAGAGCAGCACCGGCTACCACCTGGCCGACCTCATGATCGGCTCGGAAGGGACCCTGGGAGTCATCACGCGGGTCACCCTCTCCCTGCTGCCGCCGGTGGGCTCCGTGCAGACCGTCCTTGCGCCGTTTCAAACAATCGAAGCGGCCATCGGCGCCGTCCCCCGTGTGCTCGGGGCCGGGATCCTTCCCTGTGCAATGGAGTTCATTGAGCATCCAGTCATCCTCCTGGCCGAGCGGCTTTTGAACAAGAGCTGGCCGACGCACGAAGGGGCGGCATCACTCATGTTGATCCTTGACGGCAGGGACGAAAGGGACACTCTCTCCCAGGCGGAAAATGTCGGCGCCGCCCTCGAAGAAGCGGGGTCGCTGGACGTTCTCCTGACCGGCCAGAGAGGGCGGCAGGCGGAGATGCTGGAGATCCGCAGCATGCTCTATGAAGCGATAAGGCCCGGCACGGCCGAGGCCTTCGACATCTGCGTCCCGCGGTCCGAGATCGCGGGCCATGTCGGTTTTGTCCACGCGCTCGAACAGAAGTTGGGCGCCGCCATTCCGACGTACGGCCACGCGGCGGACGGCAACGTGCACAGTCACTCGCTTCGACGATCCCTTGAGAGCGGAGCGTTCGGCGCGGAAATCCCCGGATGGCGGGAAAAGAGCGCGGCAATCCGGCAGGCGCTCTACGAGGACGTCGTACGACGGAACGGGGTGATCTCGGGCGAGCACGGCATCGGTCTTTTAAAGAAGGAATTCCTCCCCATGAATCTCGGACCGGCGCACATGGCCGCCATGAGAGCCATCAAGACGGCCCTCGATCCGGACGGCATCCTCAATCCTGGAAAGATCTTCGATCCGTGAGCAGGGGCGCAAACGGCGGCGCGGGCACGCATGGACCTCCGCGCTGGCTTGCGCGGCGGCACAAGCCGACATAGTGTGTACGGACATGAAGTCAGCAGTCGCCAGAGCACGCCTTCGACCGAAGCTGGCCTTGCCGTCCATGGAACCTGCCGCGATCCGCCTGGTGGAAATTCTGGGCCCGGCGTATGCCCGTTTTGCGTTGAGGCTCCAATCACTGAGCTTCGTCGGCGGAGAGCGCTTCATCGAGGCGGTGCGGGAGTTCTACGACGGGAAGTCGCGGCTCATCATCGCTTTCCGTCATCCCTATGGGGACGAGCCCCAGGTCCTGACCTATGCCATGCACCACGGTGTCCCTCGCGAGGCGAAGCGGCTGGGGACGCCGCTGTCATGCCGCCCCCACTGCAGCTTCCTGCACGGTTACGAGGTGCCCCTCTGGTCGGGTCCCCTGGTCCGATGGATCCTGCCGCGCACGGGGGCCCTGCCTGTCTACCACGTCCGCGCCGACGGGGCCGGGCTCAGGAGAATACGAGATGCTCTCCGCGACGGCGAGCATCCGCTCGCACTCGCGCCCGAGGGCCAGGTCTCGTACCGCAGCGAAACTCTCCCGCGGCTCGAGCGGGGTGCCCTCCAGTTCGGCTTCTGGTGCGCGGAGGAGCTGGAGAAAGCCAGGCGGAGTGAACGCGTCCTCATCCTGCCTGTCTCCATGCACGCGCTGTGCACTGAGTCGGACCTGGGGATCCTGGAAGGGCTCGCGCGTGATCTGGAATCCCGGGCCGCCCTGCCGGCCGGGAATGACGGCAGGCCTCCGCGGGCCGACATTCCCGGCCGGCGCCGCGCGCTCGGGCTCAGGCTCAGGAAGATCGATCTCGCGTTGCTGGGCCTGGCTGAAGCCTACTACGGCCTTGGCTCCGTGAAGGGAGGAAGCCGGGCCCCGTACCATGATGCGAAAGGCGACATCAAACCCGCGTTCGTGGCCTTCCGCGAGTCACGGCGTCTCGCGCTTCTGGAGGAGGCCCTGCGCCGGGGTGAGGCCATGCTCGGCATCCGGGCTGCCGGAGACATGATCACCAGGGTTTATGCCATCCGGCATGAGGGCTGGAGCCGCATTTTTCCCGAAAGAGACCCGGACAACCTCTCTCCGCTGCAGCGCGACCTTGCGCACCGAAGGGCGGGGGAAGCCTGGTACGCCATGCGCCACATGGAGCTCGTTGATCTCGGTTTTTACCTGGACACGGCCTACCTGGAGGATGGTCTCAACCGGGGCCGCTCGCCGTCCATCGGCAGGCTCGCCGAGACCACTTTCAACCTGGTGGACCTGGCCTCGCGGCTCACGGGCGGCGACTTTTCGCATCGCCCGAGGGCCCTGGACAGGCGGATGGTTCTCGTCACGGAGCCCCCGCTGGAGCTGCGATCGCGCGTGGCGGACTACCGAATGGACCGCCCGGGACCCTCAATCGGGCCGAGGCGGACCTTGCGCGCGCGTATACAACCGCAATCAAGGAGTTCGTCAATGCCGACTGATGCTGCACCCGTGCGGCTTTCCCTGGGCACCAAGCTGGGCTTCGGGGTGTGCGACCTCGGGGGGAATCTCTTCTTCACAGTGCTCGGATTTTACGCCCTGAAGTATCTCACCGACACCGTGGGCATAGCCGCCGCCGTGGCCGGGATCCTGCTCATGGTCGGCAAGATCGTGGATGCGTTCTGGGATCCCGTTCTAGGATTCCTTTCGGATCACACCCGGTCGCGGTGGGGTCGCCGGCGTCCCTACCTGCTGTTCGGATCCATTCCCCTTGCCCTGGCAATGTGGTGGTTCTTCACCAACCCGCGCATAGCCGACCCCGCCTTCGCGGTGGCGTGGGGGCTCGCGGCTTTCATCCTGCTGAACATGAGCTACTCGGTGGTCAACATCCCCTATTCATCACTCACGCCGGAGCTGACCACCGACTACCATGAGAGATCCAACCTCAACGGCTACCGGTTCATGTTTGCCGTCGTTGGCACCCTCATCGGAGGCGTGGCAGTGGACCCGGTCATCCGCCTGTTCGGCGGCGCGGGAGGAGACAAGAGCCTGGGATTCTCGATGGTCGGCCTGATCTTCGGCGGGCTGATGCTCGTCACGGCCATGATCACCGGTGTGACGGTCCGCGAGCCGCCGCGGGCCAGCGGAACGAAGGCAGAAAAAGGATTCATCCGGACCTACCTGACCGTGTTCCGAAACGGGGCCTACCTCATCGTGCTCATAGCCTACGCGCTGTACCTGGTTGGTCTCACGTTCCTCCAGAGCGCCATCACGTACTACTTCACGTACATCTATGGAAACGAAGGGATGCAGACTCTCGCGCTGGGAATCCTCCTGGTGGTTGCGATGATCTTCATCCCCGTATCCGTGGTCGTTTCGAGACGGATCGGGAAGAAACTGACGTTCCAGATCTGCCTTTTCATCCTCGGCACCTCGAGCCTTGCGTTGTTTTTCCTGGGGCACGTTTTCGGGCCGAATTTCTTCCTCGGGATGATGGTGTACTCGGGCATCGGCGTGGGTTTCGGCTATGTCGCCCCCGGTACTGGTGCCGGACACGATCGAGGTGGACGTTATCCGCAGCGGGAAACGCAACGAAGGCGCTTTTTACGGTATCTGGCTGTTCACATCCAAGATCGGCCAAGCGCTCGCATGGCTGGCAACTGGGCTCGTCCTGGCTCTCGGCCACGACGTTGCAAACGCGGCACAGGCAGGCGCAGCCAGGCTGGCCATCCGCTTCCTTGTCGGACCGCTTCAGCCCTTTTTCTCTTCGGCGCCCTGGTCCTCATCCAGTTCTATCCGCTGGACGAGAAGACCTACGCGTCCATCCTCGCGAAGGGAGACCAGCCTACAGTCCGCCCGTGATCCCCCGCGCCTCGAGCACCTTCAGCACGATCTCCGTGATGGTGGCCAGGGTGGCCGGGTCCAGGTCCCCGATGCCCGGCCTGACGGCCCCACCCCTGCCGCTCGCGGATCTTGTGCAGCTCACCCACTTCATCCGAGGTGAGCGCCTTGGGCTCACCAAGGATCCGGTCACGAGCCGTACGCGCGCGTACATCTCGAGCACTTCCATCCGATAGTAGGCCTGCATGACGTCAGGTCCGACCGTCAGGGCACCGTGGTTGGAGAGGAGGAGTGCCTCGCAGTCCGGGATTTCCTTGACCACGGCGTTGGGAATCTCGTCGGTTGTCGGGGTCCCGTACTCCGCGAAGCCGATCTTCCCGAGCCCGAATACGACTTCGGGAAGATACGTCCGGTTGCAGCCGGATGCGGCAGGCTGCGAATCCCGTGGC